>NZ_JAGGJY010000011.1 GCF_017873245.1 Clostridium tertium
ATAATATATACATTCCTTTAAGCGTATTAAATCATACGATAAATTTATAGAAGAAATTAACAAAAATGATGATAATAATTCTGATCTAAAGTTAGGGGATAAAAATATTTATACTAATAAATTTAATTTAGATATTGAAGATATAAAAATATCCATAAAGTATTTATTTTCTCAAAAAAGAATTATAAATATAATAATTAAAGTTATATTACCAGTTATAATAATGCAATGCTTAGCTTTATTTGTTATTTACTTGATGCTTTCTTATTTTGACAATAGAAAAATGATATTTCTATTAATAGTTTTAGCTGTAGCAACTTTTAATCTGATTGGTATTCCTTTGCTAATAAAGAAGACATGAATGAGAAAATTATTTATTAATAAAGATAATGAGGAATCAGAATCTAATTATCAGGTTGTATTTATAAATAAAAATGGGATTTATACCTATAATAAGGATATTTGCGTAGGATTAAACTGGAGTAAGGACCTAGTTTTAAAGGAATATAATAATTATTTTTTTGTGACAAAAGAAAGTAGATTAATAGCGATAATTCCTAAAAGAGCATTTAGTAATAAAGAGGATTGTGATAAATTTATAAGAAGAATAGAAAATTATATTAGTAAAAGTAATTTTTTATAATACAATTAAGGTTATATAGTTAAAAAGTTAAAAGAATCTATATTAACTGTTTTAATAACACTATAGATTCTTTTATAACTTTTAAATAGTTGAAATAACAAAGTCTTTAAATATTTTTGCTATAGGGGACATATATGCATCTTTAAGCCATCCCATATAAATAGTTTTATCTTTAATTTTTTCTTTTATCTTTAAGATTGATACAGAATTTGTGTTGATAATTGGTGTATTTGGAACTATAGATATTCCAGCACCTGCTGCAACTAAACCTTCTAGCATACTTGCTTCACTAGGTCTTATTGATATTTTAGGAATATAACCTAAGAATTCAGAGTATGAAATCATCTTATCTTTATTATCTATACAAAAAGCAATAAAGGATTCATTTTCTAATTCTTTTAAAGATACTTCAGATTTATTTGAAAGATAATGATTTTTAGGAACTATTAATACATATTCTTCTTTTCTTATAGGAATTGATTCAATTTCAGAAGGTATATTAATATGTTCTATACATTCATAAAATCCTAAATCTATTTTTCCAGATTTTAAATCACATATTATATTTTTTACTGATTCATGGCTAAATTGAAATTTAGTATTTGGATTTTTATTTAGGAAATCACTTATTATAAAAGGCATAAAATATGTTCCTATACTAGATGTAGAAGATATAGAAATACTACCTGTATTAGGGTTTGTTATTTCTTTTAATTCTTTTATACCTTTGTTTATCTCAAGTAATGCAGAATTTGTATGAATTAAAAACATTTTTCCAAACCTTGTTAATTTAATGTTGCGACCACTTTTTTCAAATAGAGGAACTTCTAATTCTTCCTCAAGTTTTGAAATTGCCTTACTTAAAGCTGGCTGAGTTACTGAAAGTAAATTAGATGCAGATGTAAAATTTTCAGTTTCAGCTATTGTTTTAAAGTACTCTAATTGTTGTAGGTTCATTTTAATCTCCTTAGAATATTATATATGAATAAATTTATATAATCAGTTAAGCTGATTTAAGATTAAATGTAGTTTAACAGTATATTAGTTAATAATTGTTATAATATAGTTTGACACAACATACGTGTTTTAAAGTTATATTAATAATAAAATATAACTATTAGTTATGAGTTTATGAAAATTATCAATTAGACATATATTGTTTTGTAATGATATAATCACAATATGAATTTTGGAATCAAATTTATTAATTAAAATAATTATAAAATTTATTTATAGTTATGTCAAAAGAAACTGGGGGATATATTATGATGATAGTAGATAAAGAAAAATGTATTGGATGTAGTTTATGTGTTAATGATTGTATAGTGAGTGATATAAATTTAGTTGATGGTAAAGCTAATATAAATAATATAACTTGTATTAAATGTGGTCATTGTATAGCGGTTTGTCCTAAAAATGCAGTTTCAACAGATGAATATAATATGGAAGATGTTAAAGACTACAATAAAGAAGATTTTGAAATAAATGAAGATAATTTACTTAATTTTATTAAGTTTAGAAGAAGTATAAGAAACTTTAAAAATAAAGATGTAGAATCTGAAAAACTTCTAAAAATTATAGAAGCTGGTAGATTTACTCAAACAGGAAGCAATAGTCAAGATGTATCTTATATTGTTATAAAAGATGGAATTGATGAATTAAGAGAAATGACTTTAGAAAGCTTAAGTCAAATGGGACAAGGAATACTTAATAATTTAACAGAAGAAACTATGAAGTTTAAAACTTATGCAGAGATGTGGGTTAATATGTATGAAGATTATAAAGTCGATCCTAAGAAAGGTGACAGATTATTCTTTAATGCGCCAGCGGTAATACTTGTGTTATCTAATTCACAAGTAAATGGAGCACTTGCATCTTCAAATATGGAACTTATGACTAATGCATTAGGGCTTGGAACGTTCTTTAGTGGTTTCTTTATAAGAGCTGCACAAGGAAATAAAAAGATAATGGAATTTTTAGAGTTAGATGAAAGTAAACAAATTGTAACTTGTATGATTATTGGATATCCAAATATAAAATATTCAAGAACAACACCAAGGAAAGAAGCAGAAATAATTTGGAGATAATTAAAAATATACAAATAATCAATTAAAATATCTTATACATTAAGGAGGAATAGCAATGAAGGTGGAAATTTGGTCAGATATATTTTGTCCATTTTGTTATATAGGAAAACGTAAATTTGAAGTAGCTTTAGAAAAATTTGATAAAAAGGCAGATATAGAAGTTATATATCGTAGTTTTGAATTAAATCCTAGTGCAGAAAATCATAATGATAAGAACATACATGAACTTATTGCTAATAAGTATGGAATTACTTATGAAGAGGCTAAGTTAAATAATGATAATATAGTAAATCAAGCAAAGGAATTAGGATTAGAATATAACTTTGATACTTTAGTCCCAACAAATTCTTTTGATGCTCATCGAATGATTCATTTTGCAAAAGAGTATGGTAAGATGGAGGAAATGACAGAAACTTTATTTAAAGCATATTTTACAGATTCTAAAAACGTAAGTGATTTTAATACCTTGGTTGAAATAGCAGAGAATGTTGGATTAAATAAAGAAGAAGCAATAAATGTATTAAATAGTAATAAATATAGTGATTTAGTAAGAGCCGATGAAGAACTGGCAGGGCGTTATGGAATAAATGCGGTACCATTCTTTATATTCAATGAAAAATTTACAGTATCAGGAGCTCAACCTATAGAATTATTTTTACGAGCTTTAAATAAAGTTAGTGAAGAGGAAAAATCTTTAACTTAATAAAAGTTTACAAATTACATTATGAAAATTAAAGAAATCTATAAAAATAAATTTTAATAAAGTTGATAAAAAAGGAGCTTAAATTAGAGCTCCTTTTTTACGAATAGTATTAAAAATATTTAATTTTATGCATATGTAAATAATAGATAAAAAATTATATTTAAAAATTAGTTTAAGTAAATAAATAACTTAAAGGATATAACGTTTCGTGATACCTTTTAGAAAAAATTAATATAGAAGTATAAAAGGGGGTCGCTAAACGCGACCTCCTTTATAAAAATAAAAAAATTAACTTTTTCTAGGCAATAAAGCTTACTTGAAATTGAATAAATTAAATTGTACATTAAATAAATTACTGAGATTGCGCTTTTTTACTTTCGCAATAGATTAAGTAATTTTCAAATTTTTTTGGAATAAACATTATAATAGATATTTATTAAGTATATTATAATGGAGAGTATTAAATGGTAATTTATATTAAAAAAAGAATAGGTTATTTATTATTATGTTTATTAGCGTTATTTTGTTTTGTATTTATATTTTATAAATACGTAATAATAAATAATAAAAAGGATTTTATTGCAGGAGCATTTGTCATAAATCAAGAGCTAGAAGAACAACATGAAAAAGAAGTAGTTACTATAATAAACAACGAAAAGTATTTTAGACCATCAAAGCTGCCAGTATTAAATAATAAAGAGGAAGTTAATGAACTTATTAATAATTATTATGATAAAGAAGTAAATGATATATCTATTCCAATAAAGTTTATAAAGAGTCCAGAAGATACGATCTTGAATTATTTTTCACTTTTAAGGGAAGCAGCTAATCCTTCAGATAGTAAATACATAGGTTGTGGTTCATTGGGGGATGGGAATAGGCCTTATCCAATAGCATATAATTTTTTTGATGATGAATATAAGAAAAAGGTAAGTTTCAATACTTATAAAGATTCATTTTCTAATATGTTTCATATAAGTTTAATAAAGTATAAAGAAGTTCCAAGTGATAATGAAAATTTAAAGTATTTTTATGAAATAGAAGTTATACAAGCTTTAGAAAATAACATTGCAAGTTTTACTTATTACTATGGATTTATAGAGTTAGGTAAATCAGGAGATAGATTTAAAATATTAGATATTAGTATTACACCTGAAAATTATCTTTGTGCACCATATCATGGATGGGTATATGATGGGGCCTCAAAGGTTGAAATAGAATATGGAAACTGGTGCAAGCTTATTAAAAAGATGGGAAAAACAGAGGTGGATGGCTATGTTAAGAATATATATTTCCTAGGAAACGACAATAAGAACTATAAAATACAATTCTATACTTTAACTAATGATTATGATATAGAAGTAGCTCAATATGTTCAAAATAGTAATGGAAAATGGGAATATATAAAATTAAATCCAGAGGATTGTTTAAAAAAATAAAAGAATAGTAATATATACAAAATTTCTAAAAATTATTGAAATTAAATTAATGAAAAAAGTAATATGATATAATAATAAAATAAACAATAGAAAAATATATTTAGAAGGTGTACAAAATGAAAAAAGAAATAATCAATTTTATTGAAGAAAATAAAATAATTGCAATTTGTAGAGGAATTTATGGAGAAAAGTTACTTCAATTAGTAGAAGCTTTGTATAATGGTGGAGTTAAGTTAGTTGAAGTAACATTTGATCAAGGTGATGAAAACTGTATTGAAAAAACTTCAGAAGCACTTAAAGAGCTAACTTCTAAATTTAATGGCAAAGTTAAGTTTGGAGCAGGTACTGTTATTACTACAGAGCAAGTTTATGCTGCAAAAAACTCAGGAGCAGAATATATTTTAGCTCCAAATTCAGATGTTGAAATAATAAAGCTAGCAAATGAATTAGATTTAGTAACAATACCAGGTGCTATGACTTCAACTGAAATTTTATCAGCACATAAAGCTGGTGCAGATTTTGTAAAACTATTCCCAGCAGGTACATTAGGATTAAAGTATGTAAGAGATATATTAGGTCCAATAAATAATGTTAAGTTTATTGCAGCTGCAGGAGTTACTCCAGAAAACTTAGGAGATTTCTTAAATTTAGGATTTATAGGTGCAGGAATTAGTAATTATATAACTAATAAGGATATGGTAAACTCAGGAGATTTTGATACATTAACTAATCATGCTAAGGAAATAATGAAAATAGCTAAAGAATGATATTAAGAAATATAATCTTTTTGTAAAATGTTTTTTTCGAATAAAGATATTTTACCATAAATCTTAAACTCATAGAGTTTGAGATTTATTTTTTACAAAAAAGTAGCTGTGCACTAATTATTTAGTGCCACAGCTACTTTTTTTATTTGCTTTTATTACAAAAATTAAAAAACATTAATTTTTTTGAAGTGATATGACTAAAAATGAAGCCTATAAATCCTCCTATTATAGCTGGGATAATCCAGTTAAAACCAAAGCTTGAGAAAGGTAGCTTATGAATAAAGTTTATATTTACTCCTAAACTATCAATTACAGTAAGCAAGCTCACTAAAAGAGTAGAATATGCAACACCTTTAAAAATTTCAATTTTAGTAAATATATTTTTAAAATAATTCATTAGGATTAATGCAATTGAAACCGGATAGATTATTGTTAATATTGGAGCAGAAATTGATATTATTTTATCAACTCCAAAGTTAGAAATAATAGCGCTAAAAGTACAAATAAAAATAACTATGTAATTATATTTAATTTTATTATTAGTAATATCCTCAAAATATTTGCTTGTGACAGAAGTTAAGCCTATTGCTGTAGTAAGGCACGCAAAAGCAACAACTATACTTAATATTATTGTTCCAGAATTTCCTAACAAATCATTTGTTATACTAATTAATAGTGTAGTTTGAGAAATAGTTGGATTATAAATATTAGAGGCAGTTGCTCCTAAATAAGTTAATCCACCATATACTAAAGTAAGAGCTATTGCAGATATTATAGCTGATTTTATAGTAAGTCCTATAGTTTCTTTTTTAGTATATCCCCTATTTAAAAATGATGTAATTATTAGAGCAGTAATACCTCCACTTCCCAATGGATCCATTGTTTGATAACCCTGTGTTAATCCTGTCATAAATAAGTTATTAGATTGTATATCGAGATTCAAAGATCCAATAGGAGAAATGATTCCTTTTATTATTAAAACCAATAGGGAAAATAGTAAAATTGGAGTTAAAAATTTACCAAGTATATCCATAACTTTAGTTGGTTTTATAGTTAATATTAAAACTATAGAAAAGAATAAAATTGAAAATAAAACTGGGTTAACTGATTCAAACAATGGTTGTACACTCATTTCAAAAGTTGTAGCAGCTGTTCTTGGTACAATTAATATTGGACCTAAACAAAGCATAATTACAATTTCTAGAGTAAGACCAAATTTATTACCTGATTTTTTTAAAATTGATTTAAAAGAGCCTGCACGTGCTATTGCTCCTATTGATAAAAGAATAAGTCCTACATCAGATAATATAAAGCCCAAAAAGCTTACAATCCATTTATGACCAGATGTCAATCCTATAAATGGAGGAAAAATCAGATTACCTGCTCCAAAAAACATAGAGAAGACTGCAAAAGCAATAATTAATACGTCCTTATTTTTATTTTTTTTCATAGTAGTACCTCTTTCCATATTTTATAAATAAAAAAGCCACATAGAATTTACTATGTGGCTTTAGGCCTAGGATTAAAAGCTACATAGTGGATACCTATGTGGCTTTAATAAATTAACTTTAGCCTCCATAGATACAAACGATTAAGTGTTTGTATCTATGGTCAATATATAAACCGATAAATACAAACCTAACTAAAAAGGCTAAAGAAAAATATATTAAGTTTTAGCGTTTCAGATAAATTTATATTTTTTATCATTTTAAAATCTCCTAAAAATAAACTATGACAATATTTAAAATTAATTATATATAAATATTATAAAAATTGCAATGAAAAAATAAGATTCTATAAAATAAAGTACGTGAATTAGTTATAGAGATATAAAGTAGGCAAATAAAAGGGGGGTTAAGAGAGTAGAATAATATTTATAGTGATGGTTAAGATAAAATTGAAGATATAGATATGGTATAACTCAAATGATAAATATTATCAATTAGTGAGAAATATTAAGGAATTTAAAAATAAATTAAGATAATAGGCAAAAACTAAATGATAATGATTTTCAATTATTGAGAAGATATGATATTATAATTACATAATTTAATTTTAAAAAGGAGGAAAACCATGGCTAGAGAAAGAGGCCCAAGATTTAAACAGAGTAGAAGACTTGGATTGAATGTTTATGGACATCCAAAAGCTATGAATAGAGCTGTAAAGGGAACAAGTAGAGCAGATAAAAAGTTATCAGAATATGGTGTAAGACTATTAGAAAAGCAAAGATTAAGAGCATATTATGGAGTTTTAGAAAAGCAGTTTAAAAAATATGTTGAAGATGCCTTTAAAACTAAAGAAGGTACAACTGGAGAAGCTTTATTATTAAGACTGGAATCGAGATTAGACAACCTTGTATATAGAATGGGATTTGCTAATTCTATAAGAGCTGCAAGGCAAATGGTTAATCATGGACATATTTTAGTTGATGGAAAGAAAATTGATATTCCATCATATAAGGTAGAACCAGGAACAGAAATTTCCTTAACAGAAAAGGCAAGAAAATCTCCAAATTATATTTCAAACATAAATGGGCATGTAAATACTTTACCTTACATAGATTCTAACTTAGATGAATTTAAGGCTGTATATACTAGATATCCATTAAGAGAAGAAATTCCAATACAAATTAATGAAAATTTAATAGTTGAGTTCTACTCTAGATAATCATCTAGCTAAAAGTATAAGGTTCAGAACTTCTTAAAATTAAAGTATATTTTGCCATGGGAAAAGCTATACAGTGCAGTGTATAGCTTTTTCTTTTTATAAATATTTAATTATAAAATTAGAATTAAATATATTGACTACTTACAACAGCCAATAGAGTTTTAGGGTCAGTTAAAATTGTTATATCCTCTGGAATAACAATATCTTCGATTAATACTTTATCATCAACGTTCATATCAGAAACATTTATTTCAATGGATTCTGGAATTTTTTCAACATTACCTTGTAAATCTATAAATAAATTATGAGTTTCTAATGTTAATCGTCTAGATTCTAGATTTTCTTGTCCAATGATTTTAATAGGAATTCTCATTTTTATTACTTCATTTGGTTTAATATATTGAAAATCTACATGTACTATTTCATGTAGATTATTTTTCTGAACATCTTTAACTACGCAATTAAATTTTTTATCATCTAATTCAACTTCTATAATAGATCCACTATTATTTTTTCTAAGCATTCTTCTAAGCTCGGCATTACACATTTTTATTGGGATAGTATGATCAAGGAACTCCCCATATATTATCCCAGGGATTTGTCCAGTTTTTCTAAGTTTACTTTGATTTGCTTTTACATTTCTTTCATAGACTTTAAATGCTAAATTTGACATAATAAATACCTCTTTCATAACTTTATATATAATATTACAACTCATATAATTATTTATTAAGCTCTATAAAGTTGAGGCGAATATATTTATAATATTAGATATTTAAATAACCACACCTAGAGCTTAATTTCAAAGCCCCACATATGCATCATCCTCCTTTAAGTTATTACAATGAGTGTACTCAATAAGCAAAATAAAAGCAAAATGAAGAAAGTAAGGATTTGCTAATAAAACATTAATTTAATATGGAAGCATTAAAGAAAAATATAGAATATTATGACAAATTGATAAAAAGCTAGATTTATTATTAAAATGGGAAACTTATCATGATAATATTTCTACTAAAAGATGAGGAATATTTTATAAAATAATTATAGAATCTTAAAATAAATTGATATTATATATAATGAAATAAGTATTTATTTTCAACATTTGATTTGATGTGAATAGTATAATTAGAAAGTATTTATTTTGGAGAGAGTATTTTGAAAATAATTAATAAAATTTTTTCCTTTAAAAGGGGAGAGGATTATAATAATACTGCTATAGCATTTGTTAATTCTAGTGATTTTTCTAGCCCAACTGAATATTTTATATGGGTAGATACCAAAAAATTTAAAGTCAACATATTTCGTGGTTCAAAAAATAAATGGAATCTTATTCATAGTTATCTATGTACTATTGGAAAGAAAGCTACTCCAACACCAAAGGGAACATTCAGTATAGGAATTAAAGGATTGTATTTTGGAGTAGAGAGAGGTTATAAATGCTGGTATTATACACAGTTTAAAGGAAATTATTTATTTCACTCAATAATTTATAATTTGGATGGTAGTGTAAGAGATGGAAGACTTGGAATGACTTTATCAGATGGATGTGTGAGATTAGCTAAAGAAAATGCAAAGTGGATATATTATAATATTCCTGAAAGTACTAAGGTTTATATTAGCTAAAATTTAAAATATAAAAGATATGATCTTGTAATGTATAATCTAGAAAAGTATCAAATAAACTGCAATTGAAATTTTCTTAATTAAATTATTCTTAATGATTTAGAATAAACTATATAAATAACTGTAGATTTTAACTTTTAAATTTAATAAGGGCTATCTAAAAAGGTGGTTCTTATTATTTTATATGATTTTAAAAGTTACTATAAATGGAACACAAAATTTTGTTGGAAAAAATTACGTTTAAATGGTTACATAATTATTATTGACATCGATTACTTAGTATGATAATCTGAAACAAATAGTTTTTAAAACTATGTATATTAGATTAAAATACGAAATTGGAGAAAAAAAGATGATAAAAATAGTATCAGACTCATCTACACTTTATTCTATAAAAGAGGGACAAGCTAATAATATTGATATTGCACCTCTTACAGTTAGCATTGATAACAAGACCTATAGGGAATATGAGGATATCAATACAGAAGAATTTATTGATATTATTAATGAAGGACATGTTCCAAAATCTTCACAGCCATCTATTGGACATGTATTGGATTTATATAGTAAATATCCAGAAGATGAAATAATAAATATTTCAATGGCAGATGGTTTATCAGGTACATATAATTCAGCATGTATGGCAAAAAGTATGGATAACAATCCGGAGCGTATAGATGTAATTAACTCAAAAACTTTATGTGGGCCACACAGGTATTTAGTTGATTTAGCTGTTAAGCTTGTAGAAGTTGGCTATACGAGAAATCAAATAGTAAATGAAATAATGAAGTTTATTGAAACATCAATTTCATTCTTAATTCCTTATGATTTTGACTTTTTGGTAAGAGGGGGAAGAGTATCATCTATAGTTGGTAAGATTGGCAGTGCAATTAAATTAGTACCAGTTATGACTCTTTCAGAGGACAGTAAATCTCTTGAAAAGTTTACTACAAAACGTACATATAAAAAAGCAGTAAAAAAAATATGTGAAACATTTATAGAGAAAAATATAGATTCTAATTATAAAATTTATATTTCGCATGCTTGCAAAGAAGATTTAGCAAATGAGGCAAAAGAAATTATATTAGAAGATATTAAGGATGCAGATATAGAAATTAATTTGTTAAGTCCAGCCTTTACTACTCAAGGTGGACCTGGATGTGTTGCGATACAAGTAATAAAAAAGCATGATTCATTAAAATAATCATAAAAATAGGAGAGGCAGTATGGATAGAGGGAATAAAGGTGGAATTCATAGAAATATTTTAGAATTCCATTGCCCAAGATTTAATGAACTGCCAAAAGTTTCGTTATATAAGGACCAAGTCATTGTATATATAGAAGATGTATTAAAAGAAATAAATATTAATAATGAAGAAAAATTATTAACACCTACAATGCTTAATAATTATGTGAAACAAAAGGTAGTTTATCCTCCAAAAGATAAAAGATATAATGAAAAACATTTAGCTTACTTAATTGTAGTTTGTACATTAAAGCAAGTATTTACCTTACAAGAAATATGCTATTTAATAAGAAAGCAAATAGATACTTGCCCTATAGAGGAGGCATATGATTTTTTTTGTATAGAACTTGAAAAGGCAATAAAATCAGTATTTACTACAAGAGATTTTTCAGAGCCGAGTTCAG
Source organism: Clostridium tertium (assembly GCF_017873245.1). Lineage (GTDB taxonomy): Bacteria > Bacillota > Clostridia > Clostridiales > Clostridiaceae > Clostridium > Clostridium tertium. The sequence goes on from NZ_JAGGJY010000011.1 coordinate 11,583, forward strand.
CAAAGAAATTTACTATTGAATCTGAGATAGTAAGATCGATGGTAATAGCTTTTGCAAATAAGATATATATACAAAGGTATATTAAAGATGAAGTAAAAGATATATAAAATTTAATAAAAAGATAATTTGAAGGTACAGTATTAATTTTTATAATAAAATATTAATACTGTACCTTTTTATAAATATAAACAAAATATAAGATACTGTTGCAAATATTATTGTAATTTATAACAGTATTGAATAATATAAATAATTATGTTATTTTAAAGTAAACGTTATAATTAAATTTGGGTTAAATATTGTATTATGTAATGGAGGTATAAAAGATGGGTATTAGATTTATAGAAAAGTATAATGTATTTAAACTTGATTCAAAAGATACATCATACATTATTTCTATTGTAGATGAAGAAAAATTTTTAGGACATGTTTATTTTGGTAAGAAAGTAATTGATGAAGATATAAATTATTTAATGAGAATTAATGAACCACCATATGTTCCATCAAAAAATAATAGAGATAGAGTATCTTTTTATGATAGTTTTCCTTTTGAATATTCAACTCATGGAATTGGAGATTTTAGGGAATCGTCAATAAGAGTTATAGATAAAAATGGGCATTCAGAAGTGAAACTTGAATATAAGTCACATCAAATTTATAAAGGTAAAAAAGAGCTTAATGGATTGCCTGCTACCTTTGGAGATGAAAATGAATGTACAAGCCTTGAAATAACTTGTGAAGATACGTATTTAAATTTACAAGTTGTACTTGTTTATACCACTTTTGAGAATTTAGATGTTATTACAAGAAGTGTAAAGGTTAAAAACTTAAGTGAAGATAAAATTAATTTAACGAAGGTTTTATCTACATGTATCGACTTTGATGATATAGATTATGATATGATATCACTTCATGGGTCTTGGGCTAGAGAAAGACATGTGCAAAGAAAGAAAATTGGTTATGGAAAACAAGTAGTATCAACAATTAGGGGAGAATCAAGTCATCAAGATAATCCATTTATAGCATTATTAGATAGCAAAGCAACAGATGACTATGGTAATGTATATGGGTTTAATTTTGTTTACTCAGGAAATTTCTTTGCACAAATTGAAGGATGTCAATTTAATACAACTAGAGTTGTAATGGGGATAAATCCAGAAGATTTTAATTGGTTATTAAATAAAGATGAAGAATTTATAGCTCCAGAAGTTGTTATGGTTTATTCAAATGAAGGCATAGGAAAGATGACAAGAACCTTCCACGATTTATATAGAAATAATTTAATAAGAGGAGAATATAAAGACAAAAAGCGCCCAATATTAATAAATAATTGGGAAGCAACTTATTTTGATTTTAATACAGAAAAACTATTATCTATAGCAAAAGAAGCATCAAAATTAGGAATTGAAATGCTTGTTATGGATGATGGTTGGTTTGGAAAGCGTAATGCTGATAATTCATCATTGGGTGATTGGTTTGTAAATGAAGATAAGATAAATGGTGGACTTAAGAATTTAGTTGATGAAGTAAATAAACTTGGTATGGAATTTGGAATATGGGTTGAACCAGAAATGATATCAGGAGACTCAGAACTATTTAGAAAACATCCGGATTGGTGTATTAAAATACCAGGTCGTGAACCTGCATTATGTAGAGAACAATATGTTTTAGATTTATCAAGAAAAGAAATATTAGATTATATATATGATAGTATAAAAAAAGTTTTATCAAGTGCAAATATAACTTATGTAAAATGGGATATGAATAGACAACTAACAGATTTGGGAAGTATTGGCTTGAAATCAGAAAATCAAGGAGAATTATTCCACAGATATGTTTTAGCAGTATATGATATGATGGATAGATTAACTAAAGATTTTCCACATATTTTATTAGAAAATTGTTCTGGTGGAGGAGCGAGATTTGATCCTGGAATGCTTTATTATAGTCCTCAAATATGGTGCTCTGATGATACAGATGCAATTGAAAGATTAAAAATACAAGAAGGAACATCTATGGTTTATCCACTTTCAGCTATAGGTGCTCATGTTAGTGATTGTCCAAATCATACAGTTGGAAGAACTACGCCTTTTGAAACTAGAGGTTATGTAGCTCTTGCCGGAACCTTTGGATATGAGCTTGATGTAACAAGAATTCCCGAGGAAGATAGAGATATGATACCAGAACAAATAGAAATGTATCATAAGTATAATGACTTAGTAAGAAGTGGCGATTACTATAGAATACAAAACTTTTCCGAAAATAACTCATTTGATGCTTGGTCAGTAGTATCTAAAGATAAGAGTGAAGTCTTAGTAACTTGTGTACAAGTATTTGAAAGAGCAAATTACCATAGCAGAAGAATAAAGTTAAAGGGATTAATAGAAGAGAAATTTTATAAAAATGAAGAAACCGGAGAAATTATATCTGGTGGAGCATTAATGACTGCTGGAATTAATTTAACTAATTTACATGGTGATTTTAAAGGCAAATTAATTCATTTAAAACTTGCATAATATTTAAAAGGAATTCGGCTATTGCTGAATTCCTTTTTTTATGAATTAGTATATATACAAATTTTATTATTTATAAACCTTACTTAGGTTTTTCCTTTTAAAACGTTTACTGAGAGTGTATCGCTTAATATACTTTAAATGTGAACAGTAACAAATTTTACTATGAAAGTAGGGGGAAGATTATGAAAAAAAATAAGTTAAAAAAACTTATAGCATTTACTATGGCATTAACCTTAAGTGCATCTGTATTTATGGGATGTAAAAGTAATAATTCAGAAAGCACAAATGATGAATCTATTATGGACTCAGTAATAAGTGTCGAAACAACAATGACAAATGCAAAAGTTGAAGGAGAAAAAGCAGATTCTAAAGGAACTGAATTAAGTACAATGGTTTCCTTCACACCAGCTCCAGCAGGACATGGTAATCCTTCAGTGAATGGAGGACCTGATTGGTCAATGGAACCAATTATATATGATTATTTATGTGATTATAGTTCTCAACCAGAAAAAACATTTAAGCCTTCATTGTTAGAAAGTTATGATTTTAAGGATAAAATATTAACTTTAAAATTAAAGAAAGATCTAAAATGGAGTGATGGATCAGATATCACAGCAGATGACTTAATCAGCAATTTATTTATAGATATGACAGTAAATAAAATAGCTTATTATGCTGAATCAGTAAAGAAAATTGATGATTTAACAGTAGAAGTTAAATATAACAGGGATGCAACTTTATTATTAGATTATATACTAAAAACATCTTTAAAGTATCCAGTATCAAATTATGGAGAATTTGCAAAGGCATATCAAGAACAATTTGAAAAAAATAGAGAATTAGATGACAATAAGAATTTTAAATTTAATGCTGAAGGTGATATTAAGGTTGCAGAAACAACTACAGCTTTAAATAATTATTTGCCAGATTTAATGAGTATAAAAGTTTCTGGTGCTTATGTTCCAAAGACTATGACATCAGCTGAAATAATTTTTGAACAAAATCCTTATTATAGAGTTCCTTTAAACATAGAAAAAATTAGAGGAATAAGACCTACTAGTACAGAATCAACTGCACTTGCAATTTCAAATGGAGATTATGATGCAGAAGGAATGGGATTATCACCAGATATGGCACAAAAAGTTGCTGAAAATAATAAAGAAACAATAAGACAAATGGTAGTTCCAGAATTTAGTTCATTAGGATTCTGTATGAATACTCAAAAATATCCAACTAGTGATGTTAATGTAAGAAAGGCAATTGCTTATATAATTGATAAAGCTCAAATTGCACCAGTATCAGAGCCTGGAATGGTAAAAGGTGATGAATATGCAGTAGCATTACCACCATCAGTAAGAGATAAATATTTAAGTAAAGATTTCTTAAATTCATTAGAAAATTATGATATTAATTTAGAAAAAGCAGAAGAATATCTAGAAGAAGCTGGATGGAAAAAACAAGGAAATCAATGGGTTGATAAAGATGGAAATAGTCCAGAAATTATAGTTGCAGGGGTTGGAGAATATCCAGCATATGTTGTAATTGGTGAAGCAGCAGCAAATATGATGAAAGACTTTGGATTAAATGCTGTATTTACTCCAAAAGAAGCAGCTGCATACAATGATTATGCTACTTCTGGACAAGGTCATATGGTTATAGATGGATTTGGAAGTGCAACTAATACTCAACATCCATATGAAGCATATGATGGAATATGGTGGTATGGTAAGAGAGGTATGAATCTTAAATTCCCAGAAAAGGGTGGATTAGTATTTAAGAATGATGAAACTGGAGAAGACTTTAAATATTCAGAAAAGCAATTAGAATTATTTAATGCATCTACGCCAGAAGATATAACAAAGGTAACAGAAGAATTTGCTCAATTCTTTAATGATAATGCATGGTACATCCCTGTTACAGAAAAATATTATGTATTTAGACTTCATAATCCAAAGCTTTCAATGCCAGAAGCAAAAACAGGAGAGCAATTAAGTGATTTCTATTGGTCTGGTACAACAAGTGCTATATTAGGAAAAGCACTTAGATCAGGTGATTTATACTATGTTAAATAAGTAGATAAAAAGAATTTGTAGGGTTGTTAAATGAAACGGCCCTACATTTAAAATTGAAGGGGGATTTTAGAATGAAGAAGTTAGTAACTAGCTTAATAACAATGTTAGTTTCACTACTATTAATATTTTTTGTTATACAGGCTATGCCTGGAGATCCAGTGGATACGCTTGCTCAAGAATATATAAGAACAAGCCAATTGCCATATGATCAAGCATATAATAAAGCAAAATTAGCACTAAATTATGATCCAGATATCCCTGTAGTTGAAAGATTTGTTTCATATGTAAAAGGAATATTATCAGGAAATCTAGGTCAATCAATGTCATTTAAAGAATCGGTAACAACAATAGTTTTAGGAGCACTACCATGGACACTTCTTGTATGTTCAATATCCCTATTTTTATCATTTACTGTAGGCGTAATACTTGGAATATATATAGCTTGGAAGAGAAGTAAGATTTTAGATGGAGTTTTAACAGGATATCAAGCAATATTAGGTTCTATTCCAGATTATATAGTAGCATATTTACTTGTTTTATTATTTTCATTAACACTTGGACTTTTACCATCGAAAGGGGCTTATAATTCATCAGTAACTCCAGGATTTAACATAGGGTTTATAGCAAATGTTTTAAAACATGCTACGCTCCCTATATTAGCATATTTTTTAACTACACTAGCAGGATGGGTAATGGGAATGAAGGCAAATTGTATGTCTGTATTAGGAGAAGATTATATTAATTATGCAAAGGCCAGAGGAATATCAGATAGAAGAATAGTATTTAGTTATTTAGGTAGGAATGCAATGTTGCCAATGGTTACAAGTGTTGCAATATCATTTGGTATGATGTTTGGTGGATCACCATTAATTGAAAATCTTTTTGTATATCCAGGGGTTGGATATTATTTAACTACAGCTATTTCTAGAAGAGACTACCCACTTATGCAAGGGATGTTCTTAATGATAATAGTTATGGTGTTATTATCAGGAATATTTGCAGAATTCCTAAATACTAAGTTAAATCCAAGGTTAAGGGAGAAGTAAAGATATGAGTAATACAGTGGCAGTAAAACAAAAAAATAAGACAATAAATAAAGAAGGCTCATTTTTAAATTATCTAAAGGAGTTTTTTGAGGTTATTTGGGATAATAAAATGGCTAGAATAGGATTTATTATTTTAGTAATATTTTTGTTAATGGCTATTTTTGGACCAATGTTTGTTTCAGAGCCAAAATCAGACTATTTAGCGAGATTAAAAGCACCATCTGCAAAGCATTGGCTTGGTACAGATTATGCAGGAAGAGATATATTATCTCTATTTATCTTTGGTTCAAGATCAGTTCTATTAGTTGCATTTTATGCAGCTGTATTTTCAATTATATTTGCTTGTGGAATAGGTATATCAGCAGGATTGTTAGGTGGAAAAACAGATAATATATTAATGTTAATTACAGATACAGTATTAACTATGCCAACTTTACCAGTAACGATGGTTCTATCAATGGTTATAAATGTAAGTAATAATATATTATTTGGATTAGTACTTAGTCTTTGGTCTTGGGCAGGACTTGCAAAAGCAATAAGGTCTCAAGTACTTGTAATTAGAAATAAAGATTTTATAGAAGCTAGTAAGGTAATGGGAATAAGTACTATTAATATAATAATAAAGGATGTAGTTCCTAATATAATATCGTTTATAGCAATTAATTTTATTTCAATAATGAAAGGAGCTATAATGACTTCAGTTTCATTAATGGTTTTAGGATTAGTTCCATTTCGAGGAAGTCATTGGGGAATGATGATACAAATGGCAATGTCTCAATCAGCTGTACTTTATGGTGGTATTGGACCTATAGTTTACTTTTTAACTCCAATTATGGGAATTGTATTATTCCAATTAGGATGTTATTTCTTTGCAAATGGATTAGACGAAGCAATGAATCCAAGATTACGTAAACAATAGGGGGAGAAGTTATGAAGCCATTAATAGAAGTAAAAAATTTAACAATAGAATTCTTTTTGAAAAATGGAAATTTAAAGGCCTGTGATAATATAACTTTTACAATTTATAAAAATGAAGTTGTTGGTATTATAGGAGAAAGTGGAAGTGGAAAATCAACACTTGCATCAGGAATATTAAATCTTGTACAAGCTCCAGGGAAGATAACATCTGGTGAGGTTTATTATTATGATGATACTAATACGAAAATAAATTTATTAGACTTAAGTGTTAATGAATTTAATGAATATAGATGGAAAGAAATAGCTACAGTATTTCAAGCAGCACAAAATGCTTTAAATCCAGTTTTAAAGGTTAAAGAGCATTTTATTGAAACAGTTTTAGCTCATGATTCTAATGCAAAAGAAGAGGAAATTATAAATAAGGCAGAAGAAGTATTAAAACATGTAAGATTGGATGTAAGTGTATTAGAATATTATCCTCATCAATTGAGTGGAGGTATGAAACAAAGAGTTTTAATAGCATTAAGTCTTATATTAGAACCTAAAGTTATATTATTAGATGAGCCAACAACTGCTTTGGATGTAATAACCCAATGGTATATTTTAGATATTTTACAAGATATTCATAAGCGTTTGGGCGTTACATTAATATTCTTAACTCATGATATATCAGTAATATCAGGTGTTATAGATAGAATAGCAGTAATGTATGCTGGAGAATTAGTTGAATACGGAGAAGTTGATGATGTGTTTGAAGAGCCATCACATCCATATACAAAGGGATTATTAAATGCAATTCCAACTTTAAGTGATGATGTAACTAAAAGAAAAGCTATACCAGGAAATCCTCCAAATCTTACTCAAGATTTTAGAGAATGTAAGTTTTCACCACGATGCAGTGTTTTCTTAGAAGGTAAATGTGAGGCCGATAGGGAAAAAACTAAGAAAATGTATTTTGTTAATAAAGCAAAATGCACAAGATGCTATACATTTATAGAAAACTTAAATAGTGAAAAGAAGGAGGAGATGGAAGATGAGTTTATTAAAGGTAGATAATATTAGCATTGAATTTGATAATAAGACGAATAAAAATCAAAAGGTAACTGTATTATCTAATATAAATTTAGAAGTAAATGAAGGAGAAATAGTTGCAGTAGTTGGCGAAAGTGGATGTGGGAAAACAACTTTAGGAAAGCTTATTGTAGGAATCCATAAACCAAGTAAAGGTGAAATATACTATAAGGAAAAAAATATTGGAAAGCTTAAAAGAGCAGACTTAAAAGATTATAGACTTGGAGTTCAAATGGTTCATCAAGATTCATTTGCAGCTTTAAATCCTAATAGAACTATATTTCAATCCTTATCGCTTCCATTATTACAGCATAAGATTGCAAAGAATAAACAAGAAGCAGAAGAAATTTTAAAAGAATATTTTGCAGAAGTTGGATTAGTTCCACAAGAGCAATTCTTATATAAATATCCTCATCAGTTAAGTGGTGGACAAAGACAAAGAATATTACTTGCTAGAGCATTATCTGTTAAGCCAAAGCTTATAGTTGCAGATGAACCAGTTTCAATGGTTGATGTATCATTAAGAATTGCACTTATAGATCTGATGACTAAGATGAATAAGAAATACAATATATCTTTTGTATATATTACACATGATTTAGCTACAGCAAGGTATGTGGCGAAAAATGGTAGATTAGTTGTAATGTATTTAGGTAAAATAATAGAACTTAACAATATATATGATGCAATAGATAATCCTAAACATCCTTATTTCCATGCTTTGCTTGCAGCAGTTCCTGAGAAAGCGGGAAAAAGGGAAGATGGTTCATCTAAACAGTTGCCTTTAAGAACATTAGATATGCCAAGTATAACAAATCCTCCATTAGGATGTAGATTCCATACAAGATGTCCTTATTATACAGAAATATGTGAGAAGGAAGAACCACAATTACTTGAATATAAAGGAGGGTATGTAGCATGTCATCATGTGAAAGAAGTAGAAAGAAAAAGGTTAGAAAGCAAAGTAATATAGAACTTACTTCCATAATTACTTTTATTAAGCTTATACAATCTATATTTTATGGAATGTTTGGAATATCTATAATAGGTTTAATTTTTACTTTAAATAATCCATCAGCAAAGGTTTTATATACGATGGTTATAGTAATAAGTTTAATTGTTATTATATTAGGAAGTTTTCCTATTAAATATTTAACGAGAAAAAGTACTAATAATTCAATAAAGAAAGAGGTGGTTGAAAATAGATATTAATTTAAATGGTATTAAAGATGAAAATAAGATAAAAACACCTAACTTTAATTTATCTAATAAAAATGCATCTAGGGAAGCAATAAGACTTATGGACTATTTCTATGAGATTCATGGAAAAGGAATATTAAGTGGACAGCATTGCAATAAATCTACTATGCCAGATATTGAACATATAAGAAGAGTGAGTGGAAAGATACCTGCAATATTAGGCTTTGATTTATTAAGTTATTCAAAAGGCATAGAAACTAAAGAGAGCGATTTTGAATGTATTGATGAGCTTGCTAATAATAAGGGAACAGTAGAAGCAGCACTATACTATGCTAAAAATAGTAATGCAATAATTACATTTTGCTGGCACTGGTTTTCACCAATGCATGGGAGAGGGAAGAGTTTTTATACAGAAAATACAGATTTTGATTGTGAATTAGCGTTAATAGAAGGAACAGAAGAAAATAAAGCTTTAATGGAAGATTTAGATCTTATTGCAGAAGAACTTAAAAAGTTTAAAAATGAAAATATACCTGTGCTTTGGAGGCCTCTACATGAAGCAGATGGAGGTTGGTTTTGGTGGGGAGCTAAGGGAAGTAAAGCATATAAGAAATTATACAGATTAATGTATCATAGATATGTAAATTATCATAAGCTTAACAATTTAATTTGGGTATATAATGCGCCAAGAGAAGGTTGGTATCCAGGTGATGATGTTGTAGATATAAATTCTATAGATTGTTATGTTGATATTGGAAATCATGATTCATTATCGGAAAAATACATTGAAGCTAATAAAATCACTAATGGGGAAAAGCTACTTGCATTAGGAGAAAACGGACCAATACCAGATCCAGATAAAATTATTGAATCTAATACTCCATGGTTATGGTTTATGACTTGGAATAATTTTGTTAAAGAGATTCAATGGAATTCAGATGAAGAATTAAAGAAATTCTATAATAATCCATATGTTATTAACTTAGAAAATTTACCTAAACTTAGATAATTAAATTACTGTAAGGGGTGAAATTATGAGAAGTGAAACTAATGCATTAGAGCTTGCATTACACTTATATAAGCTTGGCGAACTAATAAAGGATATGGATGATAAAATAAATAATGAAAAAGATGAAGAGCTTAAAAGAATATATATAAATGAAAGAGAAGACATGTATAGCAATCAGATAGAGATAATTCATAAGCTTAGGTCTTTAGATATATAGTCGATAGATTTTAGTATAAAAAATTAAAATACAAAAATTAACTAGAATAAATTAAATTCCACAGTATTAAATAATATTTTATACTGTGGAATTTTTATTTATCTAATTATATAAGGTATTGTTAGTACGGTTGAGGTTCCTTTGCCATATACACTAAATATTTCGAGACCAAAGGTTTCCCCATAATTAAGTTTTAATCGGCGATTTATATTTCTTAATGCAATACTGTTGAATTTATTATTTTTATCATTAATATAATCATTTAAATCTTTTAACTTTTCATCATCAATACCTACACCATTATCAGATATTGTTATAAGTAAATTATCATCTATATGATGTCCTTGAATTATTATTTTTCCATTACTATCACATTCGTTTAGCCCATGGTAAATCGCGTTTTCAATTAGCGGTTGAATTATCATCTTTATTATTTCACAATTTAATAGTTCCTCTGGAATAATATTTTCTATTGTAAAAAGTTGATCAAATCTTATTTTTTGTAAGTAAATATAATTATCTATTATTTTCATTTCTTGTTTTAATTTTACTGTATTAATTTTTCTATTCATACTATATCTTATAATTGAACCGAAGTATTCTGCCATTGTTGATGTTTCTAAATCATCATTAATTTCAGCCATCATATGAATTGATTCTAAAGTATTATATATAAAATGAGGATTAATTTGATTTTGAAGCTGGCGAAGTTCGAGTTCTTTCTGTTCTATTTGATTTTTATAATTAATATTTATTAAACTATTAATACGACCTTTCATATTATTATATGAATTAACGAGTTTCCCAATCTCATCATCTTTATCATATTGAAAATTTTTCTTTAGATTTTTTTCTATAGAGTTAGATGACATATTATTAATAAGGTATTGTATTGGATTAAAGATTCTTTTAGTAAAGAATAGATACAATATAATTGATGAAATTAAAAAAAATAGAATATTAGTAATGAAAAAAATAATATATAAATCATCTAATTTAAAGGCATCCTTCTTCGGTATTTTATTAATTACGACCCAATTTGGAGTATTAATGGGGTTAGAGCAAATGACATAAGGTACATCCTCATATATATAATCTATTGAAGGCTCAGAACTATTAAAATTCACTTTGTCAAAATAATTAGATTTTATTTCTCCTTCATTTGTAGATAAAATTAAATCTCCTGTGGAGTTATAAATTGATATAGTTTCATTATTAAATGGTAAATCATATTTTAAAATATTATTAAATTCTTCTGCTGATAAAGTAACTAAAAGCATTCCTGTAATTTGGTTTGTATTAATATCTATTACCTTTCTTGTAAGTAGTATAAGATTTTCACCCTCTGAGGAGTCTATATCAAAAATATTACTTGAATTAATATTGGCAAAAATTGATGTAGCAGAAGAAGAAATTAAACTTTCTTGAAACCAACTTTCATTAAGTGGATTTATAAGTTTATAATGCGAACTATTCCTGCTTGCAAAGGAACCTCTACCTTTCAAATCGTAAATATAAGCTCCACTTATAGAGTTATTTTGAATTAGCATCATTTCACAAATATATTTTAAATAGTTATAATTTGTTATTTTAAAAGTCTCATTATCTCTCAGTATCTGATGTAATGTATTTATTTCTGGTATCAATAAAGGATATTTAGAAACATCAGATATATTATTAATTTTTTCTTCTATTTGATTACTAAAGCTAATACTAAAGTTCTTTATTAATTTTTCTGTTTTATTAGATTCATATTTTGAATAAGAATATAAATTAAATGTAGTAAAAAGTAAGAAAATTAAATAAAGACCTGTAAAAATAATTAAAGTTAATTTTTTTATAGATAAATTTTTATAAGAAAACATAATTTTCACTCAATCCCCTAAATAAGTATATATTTTATTTTATTAAAGTATAATTCTTCTAAAATGTAAACATTTAATATATAATAAATATATAATGAACTTAAAAAATATTCAACAGTAGGTGTAAAGTATGAAAATATTAATAGTAGACGATGATAAGATTATAAGATTGGGACTAAAAAAAATTATTAATAGGCTTTTTCCTCAGTATGAAGTTATAGCAGAATTTCAAAATGGATTAGTAGCATTTGAGTATTTAAAAAACAATAAAGTAGATTTAGTTATAACAGATATAAAAATGCCTATAATGACTGGTAGTGAACTAATAGAGAAATCAGTAAAAGAAATGGAAGATTCACCTATATTTATTGTGCTAAGTGGATATGATGAATTTACTTATGTAAGAGATACTATGAAATCTGGAGCATTTAATTATTTGTTAAAGCCTATTAAGCAAGATGAACTAAAAAAAGTAATTTGTGAAGCAGAGATTAAAATTAAGGAAGATAAAAAGCAAGATAATATCCTTAGTAAGTCAATTGAGATATTAAAAAAAGATTTTTTTAGACATATATTGTTTTCTAACGCTGAATCAAATTATAAAACCGATAAATCGTTTCTAGAAGATATACAACTTAATGAAAATTATATGTACAAGCTTATTTTAGTTGAAAAGGGAAAAAATGAAAAAGAATTAATAAAAGAATATATAAGAAATATTATTAGTAGATATCGCAATGTGGAATATATATATTTTAACTTTGAAGTAAATTCGTATATAGTATTTTATTTTGATATGAGTAATACAACTTGTGATAAGGAAATAAGTAACTATATGGAAGATAAGTCAAGCATGTTTATAGAAAATAATATTAATGTCTACATAATGGAGCAGACAAATGAATTGTATAAATTAAAAGAACAATCATTAAAATTTAGAAAAATTAAAAGTACAATATATGATGAAACTAAGGCGAAAAAATACTTCTTAAAAGTATCAGATGAAAAGAAGGTTATGGAAGAAAAAAGTAATATTAATACAAATTTAACGGTTATAAAACTTGCTAAGCAATATATAATAAATAATTTTAATAAGAACATATCCCTTAAAGAAGTAGCTGATGAGGTGTTCTTAAGTCAAAATTACTTGTCCGAACTATTTAAAAAAGAAGTTGGAGAAGGATTTTATGACTTTTTAACAGAGTATAGAATAAAAGTAGCAAAGGAACTATTAATTACAACAAATTTAAAGGTTTATGAAATAGCAACAAAAGTAGGATATAATGATCCAATAACTTTTGGACGAGCTTTTAAAAAAGTAACAGGATATACTCCAAATAGTTTTAGAAATAATTAGAATTCATTATTTTATGAAAGAGGTTGGGTTAATGAGAAATAAAAAAATAAAGATTTCTATCACAGTATTTATAGCTATTATGGTTACATTTGTTGGCGTTAAAATTATTAAAGAAAATAAAATTAAAGAAAGCATTATAAATAATAGTGATAAAGAATTAGAAGGAGAAATAACTTTTGTTAGTAATAGAACTGACAAAAAAGAAGAACTTAAAACTTTAATATCAGAGTTTGAAGAAAAATATCCAAAGGTTATAGTAAACTTGGAATTAATAGGAGATGCAGAAGAAATTCTTCAAAGAAGGGCTATAGTTCAAGAACTTCCTGATGTAACTTTAATACCTAGTGCAATAAAGGCAAGTGAATATGAACAATATTTTTTAGCTTTAGATGACTTAGGGTTTACAGAAGATAATATATATAATTATAGTACAGGTATTGGGCTTGATGGAAGACTGTACAACTTAAACACATCGATTTCTTGGAATGGAATTATATATAATAAAAAAGTATTTGAAGAAGCAAATATAAATAAAATTCCTAAGACTCAAGAGGAATTCTTTAATTTATGTAAAATACTAAAAGAAAAAGGAGTAACTCCAATTATACTAAATTATAAACAAGCCTGGACTATGAATACATGGCTTGATATAGCCCCTTATTTATTGGACGATAACCTTGAAAGAAATATAATTATTAATAATAAAAACATTTTAAGCGATGATAGTGGAGTTTTTAAAGCTTTAAACTTTGTAAGAAATGTATATCAAAATAATTATTCTGAAGATAATTTATTGGGTTATGAGTGGGAACAAAGTAAAATGGATATTAAAAATGGAAAAGTAGCTATGATATTTTGGAATTCAGATTTTAAATATCAACTAGAAGATATAGGAATGAATATAGAAGATATAGGAATGTTTCCATTACCAGATAGTAAATACATAAAAGTTTACGGAGATTATAAAATTGGGGTTTCTAAAAATACAAAATATCCAGAAATATCAAAAGTATTTTTAAAATTTTTATTTGAAGAAGATCATTATGCAAATGCAGTAAATATATCATCTCCTTTGAAAGCAAATTCAAAGAATGAGGATTTAATAAAAGTGTTGGAATCATATAATATTCCAATAGATATACATGGAGAAACTATAAGAAATCAGACTATAGAAGATTTGGAGATTCATGAACAATATGATACTTTGAGAAGGTTATCGGAATTAGATTATTCTTTTGTACAAGATTATATTATAAGTGATGATATAGAAAATTTAAGAAATCAAATGAATATTAAATGGAATGAGCTAAAAGAGAAAACAAATAATCTTTAGAATTTCTTTTCTTTGTTTTTTAAGATGGACATATATATTTTTTTAGTTAGTTAAAAGTAAAGTAGGTAATAACTATATTTATATATGCCCATTCTATATTATAAAAATAGGAAGTATGTAATAATAAATAAATTAAATATAATAATTGATTTAGTTATTCAATAACTTCCTCATTTCCTTCGCCATTTCCTTCACCACTCTCTTCAGAGTTAGCTATTTCTGTAAAAGCCTCAAGTCTTAATGCATTTACAAAAGTACTTAATAGATATGAATTAGCTAGCTTTACATAAGGAGATACGTTAATAGTTTCTTCCATATGAGTGTTTCTTAAATTTCTAGAATAAACTCTTTTGGTAGCTACTACCCATAAGAAAATATAGCCTAATAATACAAGTTGTTGTCCCTGTAGTGTAATTCCAGCAGAAGCTACATCAGTATTATTATTGTTTAATAAATCATGTATATCAACATTTGCAGCATAAGCAAAAAAAGCATATCCTATTGAAATAAATGTTGCACCTGTTCGTTCGAGCTCGGCAAGGTTTATATCCAAATTTCTTATAAATTCTTCAATATCATCAAATGAATCGTCATTACTCATATAAAATAAATACCTCCAGTAAGAGTTCTAATTATTATATGATATTATATAAGGATTTGAGTCAGATTTATTATATATAATAGAACTATATGCATTTAGATAATATGTGGTTAGTTAAAAAAACATTTGAATATGAAATGAAAAATAGAAATTTTGAATTAGATAAATTAAATAAAAAACAAAGAGGATTACTCTAATTCAGTAATCCTCTTTGTTTTTTAAATTGTAGTCGTTATAGGAACATATACTCGTTTAGCAAGTTCTTCATCAAGCATATATAAAGCAGCAGGGTTTCCATCTGATCTTCTTACTTTCTTTAAAAATGAGTTGAAATTATTTTCTTCTTCAACTTGTTCATCTATAAACCATTTTAATAAGCTAATGGTAGCATGCTCTTTTTCCTCAAGAGCAATATCAGCTAGTTTATAAATTTTATTAGTAACTAATTGTTCATGTTCATATCCTTTTTCGAATAAGTCAATTATATTATTATAATTTGAAGAAGGTTGAGGAATTTCTTGTAGCTTTACAACACCATTTTTTTGAAATATATAATCATATAATTTCATGGCATGAGCTAACTCTTCTTGAGCTTGAACTCTAAAGAAATTTGCAAAACCACTTAGATCTATTGATTCTGCATAAGCTGCCATAGCTAAATACGTATAAGATGAATAAAGCTCAAAGTTAACTTGTTCATTAAGGTTATTTAAAAGAT
Organism: Clostridium tertium; assembly: GCF_017873245.1. Classification (GTDB taxonomy): domain Bacteria; phylum Bacillota; class Clostridia; order Clostridiales; family Clostridiaceae; genus Clostridium; species Clostridium tertium. The sequence goes on from NZ_JAGGJY010000011.1 coordinate 27,506, forward strand.
TTTCGCTTAGCATATGTAATCTCCTTTGTATTAAAATATAGGATTCATTAATTAATTTATAAATATATTAATTTTAAAATTTAAATTATTAAAATTTAAAAGTTATTATAAAAAATGATACTTTAAAATTGTAATTAAACCTTTTGACTATATAATTAGTAAAATATATATGATTAGTATCTGTAATTTTGTAGTATAATATTTAAAAAGTTTTATTTATATTTGGATAATATTTTTTAGACCAAATTTCAAGCTCTTTTATAATTTTAGTAATTTATTTTCCTTTTTCAGTTAAATAATATTCAACTTTAGGAGGCATTTCATCATATGTTATCTTGATAACTAATTCATCTACCTCAAGCTCTTTCAAATTTTCAGTTAATACTTTATGACTTATTTCCTGTATAAATCTTTGAAGTTCCAAAAATCTCTTGGGTTCATCATAAAGATGACATAAAATAAGATATTTCCATTTACCTCTTATAAAATCCATTACAAAGTCTAGTAAGCATATATATTTTTTATTATTGTAATTTATCATAATATGTTAACTTTCAAGAACATTTTATATTATATAAGAAAAAGTTGTTTAGTGCAATAAATGTAAAGGAGAGAAATGTTGTATAAAAATAGGAATAAGTTTGAAAAATAAAAAACTGTACAAATTTGTATAGTTTTTTATTTTTATAACATATAAGTATAAGAAAAGTGTTACTATAGTTAATAAATAAAATTGTTCATAGGAAGGAGAGGATAATATGAAGAAGCCTATTATTGGAGTTACGGCACTTTTTGATGATGAAAAAAATAGCATTTGGATGTTACCGTCATATTTAGATGCAATTACAGATGCAGGAGGAATACCTGTTATATTGCCGATTATAGATAATGAAGAAGATATAAAAATTTTGGTGAATAAATTTGATGGATTTTTACTAGCTGGTGGGCAAGATATAAATCCTGAAATATATAATGAAAATAAATCTACTCATTGTGGAGATGTAAATATTGCTAGAGATACAATGGAAAAAGCTTTGCTAAATGAAATATTAAGTGTAGATAAACCTATACTTGCAATATGCAGGGGATTTCAACTGTTAAATTCGTATTTAGGTGGCTCTTTATATCAAGATATAAAAATAGATAGAAATAATAATAAAGATAGTGTTCATAGGCAAGAAAAGCCTTATAATAAACCAACTCATAAGGTGATTATTAAAAAACATTCTCTATTATTTGATATTATGAAAAAAGAAGAAATAATGGTAAATAGTATGCATCATCAGGCTATAAAGAAGGTTTCCCCTAAGGTGAGTGATGCTGCAATAAGTGAAGATGGAGTCATAGAAAGCATTTATATGAAGGATAGGAGATTTGTATTAGGGATACAATGGCATCCTGAACATTTATATAAAGATTATCCAGAACAATTTAATATATTTAAAGAATTTATAAGTAGGTGTTATTAAATATATTAAAGTACCAAAAAAATACTTTTAATAACTTAAAATGGAAATTAAATACTATTAATGGAAAATATAAACATTATGGAAAAATGCTAGAAAAATAAGAAAAGAATAAGAAAGGTGAGTTAAACTTAAGCAATAAAGAACTACACTTTTTACTTAAATTAATAAAGAGAGTAAAATATGAGTATTACTAGTAATAATTAATTCATGAAGTTTGCAAGCTATATCAAATATAACTAAGGAGTTGTACTTTGTGGAAGTAAATAGTGTTAATCTGAGTCGAGAGGTGTATATATCAGATGCAGAGAAGATATGTAACTGGCTTAGTGATGATGAAATAACAAGTTATTTAAATGAGGATAATAATGTGAAAAGAAATTTAATTAACGTTATAAATAGAGTAAATATGCCTATATTAACTCATCTTTTTAATAATAATTGTAGATTTTTTATTATAAAAAATGTATATGGTGCAATAGGATTCTTACGTTTAGTTCCAAAAGGTGAGTTTGTAGAGATAGTTATTGCAGTAGGTGAAAAGGATTTATGGGGAAAGGGAATAGGACATAATGCTGTACTAGAAGCTTTAAAAGTAGCTTTTTTTGAAATGAGAGCTGATTATGTTGTAGCTAAAATTAAAAAAATTAATAAGAGATCACAAAATCTATTTAAAGGTGTAGGGTTTAAGCAAGCTAAAGAACTTGAAAGAGAAATTGAATATCATATCAGTATGAAATCTTTCATTAAATCTGCTGCCTAAAATTATTTAAGAGATTGCTTTCTCTAATTTTATAATAAACTAGATAGTCTTAAAAAAATAATATATAGTTATTAATTCTGCTAAAAAAGTATTGATTCTTGTTAATCAGTACTTTTTTATTTTGTATAATTTATACAAAATAAATATTATGATTTATATTAAAATTAGAAGGTAAAAATCCGTAAGAAATATTTTAAGTCTTATGATAAATTATTAATGGAGGTAGATATATGAATAAGGAGGAAAAATGGAAAGCTATCATAGAAAATGATTCAAGATATGATGGGGAATTTTTTTATGGAGTTAAAACAACAAAAATATTTTGTCGTCCATCCTGTAAATCTAAAAATCCAGTTAAAGAAAATGTGAAATTTTTTTCTACTACTGAAAGTGCACTTAAAAGTGGATTTAGGCCTTGTAAAAGATGTCGACCTGATTTAATAGAGTATAATCCCATTACTAATATTGCTAATAGTATGAAGGAGATTTATGATAAATATTATTTTGATGAAGAGCTTATCAAAATTAAAATAAGCAATCTTCATATAGCTAAAAGTCATTTAATAAGAGTATTCAATAAAACTTTTAGCCTAACACCTAAAGCATATATTTCTAAAATTAGAATTAATAAAGCTAAGGAACTTTTGAAAGCTAGTGACAAATCAATTACTGAAATTTCTTATGATTGTGGATATAAAAGTTTATCAACTTTTTATGATAATTTTAAGAAAGTTGAAGGGATGAGTCCTATGAGTTATCGTATAAAATAATTAAGAATCTGCTTATAAAATAGATGTGAAGGAGTTATATGAAAAGTATTTTTTATTATGATACAATAATTGGAGAAATTGGAATAGCTGATAATGGAAAGGGTATTACCAATATTTATATAAAGAATAAATTAAAGATTGAAAAAGATATAGAAATAAGAGAAACTAAATTAATTAAAGAAGCAGCAAATCAACTTAATGAATATTTTTCAGGAGAGCGAATAAATTTTAGTATTTCATTAGATCCAGAAGGAACAGAATTTCAGCATAAAGTATGGAATGAGTTAATTAAGATACCTTATGGAGAAACAAGAACATATAAGGAAATAGCAGAAAAAATAGGAAACTCTAAAGCTGCTCGTGCTATTGGAATGGCAAATAATAAAAATCCAATATTAATGATGATACCATGTCATAGAGTTGTAGGTAAAAATAAAAGTTTAGTTGGATATGCTGGAGGTCTAGAAATGAAAGAAAGGCTACTAGAAATAGAGAACCAAAGTTCTTTGCATTAGCTTAGCAATAAATTAATAGTTAATAGATAAGGGGGGAGAATTTTGGCCTTTAATGTTGATGAAAATATAGCCTTAAAAATAAGGGAAGAACTTATAAATTTGTCAGAAGAAGATTACAGGGAGTTTTCTTCGAAGCTTTTACCAGGAATTAATAATATACTTGGAGTTAGATTACCAGCATTAAGAAAAATTGCAAAAAGTATTGCTAAGGAAAATTGGGGAAATTACTTGAATAATGCAAGTGATTATTACTTTGAAGAAGTAATGCTACAAGGTATGGTAATTGGATATATTAATAATGCTGATATAGATGAAATTATAAATCTTATTAGAAAATATGTACCAAAGATCAATAATTGGTCAGTTTGTGATAGCTTTTGTAATGGACTAAAAACTACTAAGAAAAATAAAGAAAAAATGTGGAAGTTTATAGAAGAGTATCTTTCATCAAGTTATGAATTTGAAGTAAGGTTTGCAGTAGTAATGTTATTAAATTTTTATGTTGAAGAAGACTATGTTGAGCTTGTTTTAAGTAATTTAGATAAAATAAAGCATGATGGATATTATGTTAAAATGGCCGTTGCTTGGGCAATTTCTATTTGCTATGTAAAGTTTAGTGAAACAACTTTGAGTTATCTAAAAGAAAATAACTTAGACTATTTTACATATAATAAATCATTACAAAAAATCTGTGAATCTCTAAAGGTTTCTAAAGAAGAGAAGAATATCATTCGAGGTATGAAAGTTAAATTAAATAATAATTGAAGATATTAGACGATTTATAAAGAAGTTATTAAATCGTCTAATATCATGTTACCGCCAAGTCTATAATCATAGTTAGAAGTACTATTTATTGATTTCATAAAACTCCAAGTTGCATTCCAAAGTTTAACTACAAAGAGATAACCTTCTAATTTTTTTTTTAAATCTTTTGAAGAGTAACCAAAATAACTTTTAATCAATTCATTTTTCATATCGTCATTTAAAAACCAAGATAAAGTAGCTAGGTCAAAAAAGATATCTCCCATTGCAGTAAATTCAAAATCAATAAGATAGATAGAGTCCTTATTATATAAAATGTTAGAGATATTTAAATCATTATGACATAATCCATAATGAAATTCTTTAGTTAATTTATCTTCTAATGAGGTTAAATTTTCTACTAATAGATTTATATCATGATTAAAATCAAAGCTTGACTCAATTAAAAAATTAATATTTTTATTAATAACCTCAAAAGGATTAAAGTAATTAGTACATTTTAAACTATGTAGTTTTTTTAATGTGGAAATTAAGCCATTAATGAAAAGTGGTGAGTTATAAAATTCTAGATTAATTTTAGTAGATTCTTTAAATTCACTTAATAAGACTCCAGTATCTTTATTATGATAAAGTATATTAGGAGAAATATTAAAAGGCTTAATTATATCTAAAATTTCATTTTCATTATAAAAATTATTCGTGTTATCTTTACTTGGAATTCGTAAAACATATTTTGAGTTCTGTAATGTTATTAAATAATTTGAATTATTTAGTCCTCCAAGCTTAGTGAGTGAAATATTTTCTTGTAACTTATTCATAAAATCTCCTACTATATATTGTTGTTTATACATTATATCAGATATAATATAAAAAGTGTTTAAGGTTATAATAATACATAATAGAGGAATGTATAAAAATGCTATTTAAATTTGAATTCTTAATTATGCAATGCTCTATTGTATATTAATTATAAAATTAATAAGCATTATAATTTTATTTTAATTTTAAATAAGCAATTTAATACAAAAAGTAGGAGACAAATATGAAAAATTATAAATTTGAAGTAGAGATAAAAAAGCATGAAGGAAAAGATGCAACTTATATAGAAGTTCCTCTAGATGTTGAAAAAGAATTTGGAGCCAAGAGAGTAAAGGTTAAAGTGAAATTTGATGGTGTGGATTATAGAGGATCAATAGTGAAAATGGGTTTACCTTGTTATATGATAGGAATAACAAAAGAAATAAGAAATAAGATAGGTAAAAATTATGGAGATATTGTAAATGTAGAATTACAAAAAGACGAAGAAGAAAGAACTATAGAGTTACCAGAAGAGTTTAAGGAAAAGCTTATAGTAAATAATGATGCATATAAATTTTACGAAAGCTTACCTTATTCACAACAAAGAAAGTATTTTCAATGGATAATTTCAGCTAAAAAGGAAGAAACAAAAGTGAAAAGAATGGAAGAGGCACTAGAGAAATTAGCAAACAAAATAAAAATATAATCCCTTAAAGTGTAATACAGTATAAGAAAATTATATATGGTGGAAAATCTATCGAAATACTGTATAATAAATTGTAATTAATGGAGGGATTTATAATGGATTTATCTAAGTTTATTGAAAATAAAGGGCTTACTGAAATTGAAATAAAAGTTTTAAACTATATAGTTGATAATATAGACGAAGTAAATAAGCTAGGCGTTAGGGGAATTGCAAAAAATAATTATACCTCAACATCAACAATAATGAGACTTTCTAAGAAACTTGGTTACTCTGGTTTTTTAGAAATGCAATATAACTTAGCATCATTAAAGGGGAATGAGATAGGAGAAAATTTAAATGAAAGAGATTTTGTTGATAGCTTAGATATGGATAGTCTTTTAAAAGAAAATTCTAGTGATGCTATTAATAAGTTTGTAGATATTTTATTTAATGATGATAGTAAATTTATTTTTATATATGCGAATGGATTTTCAGGAATTGTGGCAGAATATATTAATAAGAAACTTTTAGTTATGGGAAAAAGATGCATATTATCCAATGGTACAGATTCGATAGGAGTATTTGAAAATAACTTAGATTATATAAGTTCCATTATAGTTATTTCAAAATCAGGAGAAACTCCAATGGTTTTAAATAAGGTAAAAACAGCAAAGGAACATGGAATTAATGTTATAGCATTTACAAATGAAAGAGAAAATAGTATAAGTAAACTTGCAGATGTAAGTTTTAAAATTGATGACGCAAATAAGCTGGATGACAGAAATCTAATGCCGAATACTTTCTTTCCAAAGGTATTAGTTTTAGTTGAATTGTTAATATATGAATATTATAAACGAAAAAATAGTAATTCTAAGTAACGTGTTATCTAATTGGGTAACACGTTTTTTTGAGGGGAAAATCTATATACAGATAATAAGACACTCATTATAATGAAAAATGTAAATGATTTCTGAAAAAGTAATAAATGGAGGTAAAAAAATGAAAGAAAAGATAATGAATAAACTACAGGACTTTTCTAAAGGAATGTTCGTACCAGTTTTAATATTACCCATAGCAGGTATAATAATAGCAATAGGTAATATTTTAACAAATGCAAAGTTAGCAGAGTACTTACCATTTTTAAAGAATGATGTTGTGTACGGGCTTGGAAAAATGTTATCAGGTTCTTTAGTTTCAATATTAACTAATTTAGGTATTATATTTTGTGTAGGTTTAGCAGTAGGACTTGCGAAAAAGAAAAAAGCAGAAGCGGGTTTTACATCATTATTAGTGTTTTTAGTATTTATAAATGCAATGAATATATTTTTAACATTAACTGAAAAATTAGCACCAGCAGATGCATTAAGAGGAAGTGGACAAACAACTGTATTAGGTGTTCAAATACTGGATATGGGAGTTTTTCTAGGAATTATATTAGGAATAGTTGTTGCATATATCCATAATAAATTCTGTGAAAAAGAATTTGATGGAGCATTCCAAATATATGGTGGATCAAGATTAGTATTTATTATATTAATACCAGTAACAGTTGGTTTAGCAATAGTATTCAGCTATATATGGCCACCAGTGCAAAATGTTATTAATAACCTTGGTGAGTTTATACAAGGTTCAGGAAACTTTGGTATATTCACATATGGAACTTTAGAAAGATTATTAATTCCAACAGGGCTACATCACTTAGTTTATACTCCATTTTTATATAGCTCATTAGGTGGAGTTGCTGAAATCGGTGGACAAGTATTTGAAGGAGCTAGAAACATATACTTTGCAGAAATGGCTGATCCAACTATAGCTAAGCTTTCAGCATCAGTAATTTGGGATGCTAGAGGACTTTCAAAGATGTTTGGTCTAATAGGTGCATGTTTAGCTATGTACCACACAGCATTACCAAAGAACAAAACTAAGATAAAGGCAATATTAATTCCAGCAGCTGTTACATCAATTTTAGCAGGAGTTACAGAACCAATAGAATTTTCATTCATGTTTGTAGCACCAGTATTATTCGTAATTCATGCAGTATTAAGCGGATTAGGAATGGTTGTATTAAACGTTTTAGGAGTTACAGCAATAGGACCAAATGGATTAATAGACTTCTTATTATATAATATTCCACTTGGAATAGAAAAAACTGGCTGGCCAATGTATATATTAGTTGGTTTAGGACAATTTGTAGTTTATTATGTAGTATTCAGATTTGTAATAGCTAAATTTAAGCTAAAAACTCCAGGTAGAGAAGAAGATGGAGATACAAAGCTTTATACAAAGAGTGATTATAAAGAAAAAAATTCAACTAAGGATAATTCAGCAACTGCTATTGGAAGCAAGGATGCTGACAATGCAGGATTAGCACCTATAATAGTAGAAGGTCTTGGTGGAGCAGATAATATAGTAAAGGTTGATAACTGTTTTACAAGATTAAGATTAATAGTAAAAGATTCATCACTAGTTAATGAAGCGTTATTAAAAAATGAAACAGCTGCTAATGGAGTTGTGATAAAAGGTGAAAATGTTCAAGTAATTTATGGTTTAAGAGTTACTGGAGTAAGAAAAAGTGTAGATGAATATCTTGGAATAGAAGCAAATTAAACTATATTTAAGTGTAGGAGTGACTAATTTTAGCCACTCCTATTTCTGATAAAGTTTTAAATTTATTTTATATTAGAAACAAACCAATATATTAGTTTCAATTTTTTACTTTACTAAAATAAACCTATGGATTGTTTAATATAATATTAGTATTAATTATTAAAGTTAATTGATTGAAACATATAGATAGGAGATAGAAATGAAAGTACAAGTTGCTATTGATAGAGTAGAACTAGATAAAGCAATAGCGTTAGTTGAAAAATTTAATGGAGTAGCCGATATAATTGAAATTGGAACATCTTTAATAAAAGACTATGGTCTATTAAATTTAAAAAATTTGCATTTAAAAGCAACTAATTCATTAATATTAGGAGATATAAAGACTAATGATGAAGGCACTTATGAGTTTACTATGGGATATAATCAAGGATTTGATATTTTAACTGTAATGGGAAGTTCTTCTTTAGAAACACTACAAAAGTGTTATGATGTTTCAAAAGAATATAATAAGAAAATGATGATTGATTTACTTGAATGTTCATATGAAAAAATAAAAGAAATATCAAGGTTTGATGAAGCTATTTATTGTTTACATACATCTGTAGATAAAAGTAATTCAAATAATATTATATATGAATTAAGAGAGTTTAAATTAAAGTTTCCGTTGATAAAAAATATTGCCATAGCTGGAGGGATAAATTTAGAGGCTATTAAAAAGCTTAAAAATGAAGATATAAACATAGTAGTTATAGGTTCATCAATAACAGCAGCAAAAGATCCTATGGAAGTTTTAAATAAAATTAAGGAGGAACTTTTATGAAGTTAATAGATCAAATATTAAAAGAAGTAAATGATGTAGTATCAAATGTTAATGAAAAAGAAGTATATGAAGTTGTAAATATTATTGATAAAAGCAATTCGATTTTTGTTGATGGCGAAGGAAGAAGTGGCTTTCAGGCAAAAGGTTTTGCTATGAGGCTAATGCACATAGGATATAAATCATATGTTATGGGGGAAACTATTACCCCTGCATTAAAAAAGAATGATATTTATATAGCTATATCTGGTTCTGGCACTACAAAGAATACTTTAAGTAATGCAAGAGCAGCAAAAGATTTAGGGTTAAAAGTTGTTGCAGTTACAAGTAAGAGAAATTCTTCTTTAGGTGAAATAGCAGATATTGTTTTGGTGGTACCTGGAAAGGTTAAGGGTGACGGTGAAGGAGAATCAATACAATTATTAAGTTCTTTATTTGATCAAGCTGTTCATATAGTTTTAGATTGGATATGTCTTTTAATAAGTAAGAGAGATAATTTTTCAAATAAAGAAGCTTTAAATAAGCATGTTAATGTAGAGTAGTAATAAAAGAGAATAGAGTAAACAATATTATAAATGACTAATCCGATTAAGAATAGAATTAAAAGTGTTTCCAATGATATGACTCCTTTTTTATAACTAATATATTTAAATAATATAATGATGTTAATTATATAATAAATACAATAATATATATTATTATAATTTTTTTGAACTAATTTAATCTTATGAATTGTACAATAAAAAGTTAATAAATAGAGATTTTTTGAGAACATGTTACAACCTAGGGTAACATGTTTCTTTGGCCACCGAAACTGTTTACCATTACATTTTACTGGTCTATAATGAGCTTGTAAGTAAGAAAAATGACTAATTTTAAAATAAAATGATTAGATTTAATAAGTTGTAATAGGAAAGGTGGCTAATTTTATGGATACAAGCAAAAAGTTTTCTATAGTAATAGCAGGAGGAGGAAGCACATTTACACCAGGTATCGTAATGATGCTTTTAGACAATGTAGATCGTTTTCCTTTACGTAAATTAAAATTATATGATAATGATAAAGAACGTCAAGAAGTAATTGGTGAAGCACTTGAAATATTATTAAAGGAAAGTGCACCTGAAATAGAATTTTCATATACAACAGATCCTGAAGAAGCATTTACTGATGTAGATTTCTGTATGGCCCATATAAGAGTTGGAAAGTATGAAATGCGTGAAAAGGATGAAAAGATTCCTCTAAAATATGGAGTGGTTGGACAAGAAACTTGTGGACCAGGTGGAATAGCATATGGAATGCGTTCAATAGGAGGAATGATGGAATTAATCGACCTTATGGAAAAGTATTCTCCAAATTGTTGGATGCTAAATTACTCTAACCCAGCAGCAATAGTTGCAGAAGCATGCCGTGTGTTAAAACCAAATTCAAAGGTATTAAATATTTGCGATATGCCAGTAGGAACATTACGTCGTATGTCTCAAATAGTTGGATTAACTCCAGCAGATTTAGAAGTTAATTACTTTGGATTAAATCACTTTGGTTGGTGGACAAGTGTTAGAGATAAACAAGGAAACGATTTAATGCCAAAGCTAAGAGAATATGTTTCTGAAAATGGTTATTTAAATCAAGTTGAAGTAGATACTCAACATACAGAACCAAGCTGGCAAGAAACTCATAAGAAAGCAAAAGACCTAATAGCATTAGATCCAAACTTTTTACCAAACACTTACTTAAAATATTATCTATATCCAGATTATGTTGTAGAACATTCTAATGCAGAATTTACAAGAGCAAATGAAGTAATGAATGGAAGAGAAAAGAATGTATTTAGTGCAGCAAGAGAAATAGTTAAGGCTGGAACAGCAAAAGGTGGAGAATTCCATATAGATGCCCATGCATCATTCATAGTTGACTTAGCAAGAGCAATTGCATACAACACACATGAAAGAATGTTATGTATTGTAGAAAATAAGGGAGCTATTGAAAACTTTGATCCAACAGCAATGGTTGAAGTTCCATGTATCGTAGGAAGCAATGGACCAGAAGCTTTAGTTCAAGGAACTATTCCAAGATTTGAAAAAGGTCTTATGGAACAACAAGTAGCAGTAGAAAAATTAGTTGTTGAAGGTTGGATAGAGGGAAGTTATCAAAAGGTATGGCAAGCTCTTACTTTATCTAAAACAGTACCTAGTGCAAAAGTGGCAAAAGAAATCTTAGATGATTTAATTGAAGCTAACAAGGGCTACTGGCCAGAACTTAAATAATAAAGTATAAAAGAACAGATACAGGCTCGGACAATGGATTATCCATTATCCGAGCTATGTTTAAATAATAGATTATTGATTAAGGAGAATAATAATGATTAGTCAAGATATTAGAAAAATTGCTCCAGAAATGGATCCACTTCGTAGAGGAATGGGATATACTTCAGAGGACTTATCTAAACCACAAATAATAGTAGAAAGTACTTTTGGAGATAGTCATCCAGGAAGTATTCACTTACTTAAATTTGCAAATAATGTAGCTATTGGAGTAGGAGAAAAAGGGGGAAGGGCATCTAGATTCTTTGCAACAGATATATGTGATGGAATGGCACAAGGTCATGATGGCATAAACTATTCCTTAGCATCTAGAGACACAATAGCATCACTTATAGAAATTCATGCTAATGCTACACCTTTTGATGGAGGAGTATTTATAACAAGCTGCGATAAAGGTGTGCCAGCACATTTAATGGCTATAGGAAGAATAAATATACCAGCAATTGTTGTTACTGGTGGGGTAATGAAAGCAGGCCCAAATCTTTTAACATTAGAACAAATAGGAACTTATAGTGCTATGGAAAAGCGTGGAGAAATTACTGAAGATGAGTTAACTTATTATAAAAATAACGCATGTCCATCAGCTGGTTCATGTTCATTTATGGGAACTGCTGCAACTATGCAAATTATGGCCGAAGCATTAGGGCTAATGTTACCTGGAAGTGCAGTTATGCCAGCGACATGTGAGGATTTAGAAAATGTAGCAATAGAAGCAGGAAAGCAAATAGTTGAATTAGCTAAGAAGAATTTAAAGGCAAGAGATATAGTTACAGCAAAATCATTTGAAAATGCAATTATAATTCATGCAGCTATTTCAGGATCAACTAATTCGCTACTTCATATTCCAGCAATAGCTCATGAGTTTGGAGTAGATATAGATGCAGAAAGCTTTGATAGAATACACAGATATGCGCCATATTTATTAAATATTCGTCCAACAGGTAAATGGCCAGCAGAATACTTCTATTATGCAGGTGGAGTTCCAGCAATTATGGAAGAAGTTAAAGATTTATTACATTTAGATGTAATGACAGTTACAGGAAAAACTTTAGGTGAAAATTTAGAAGATTTAAAGAAAAATGGATTTTATGAAAAGTGTAATGAATATTTAAAAGAAACTGGTTTAAAGAAAGAAGATATTATTAAACCATATAATAATCCTATTGGTACAAATGGAGCTATTGCTATATTAAATGGTAATATAGCACCAGAAGGGGCTGTTGTTAAACATTCAGCTGTACCAAAGGAAATGCATAAAGCAATTTTAAGGGCAAGACCATTTGATAGTGAAGAAGAAGCAATTGAAGCAGTATTATCTAGAAAAATTAAACCAGGTGATGCAGTATTTATTAGGTATGAAGGACCAAAGGGAAGTGGAATGCCAGAGATGTTCTATACAACAGAAGCAATTTCATCAGATAAAGAATTATCTGCAAGTATTGCTCTTATTACAGATGGAAGATTTTCAGGAGCATCAAGAGGACCAGCTATAGGACATGTTTCACCAGAAGCAGCAGTTGGAGGACCAATAGCGTTAGTTGAAGAAAATGATTTAATTGAAATAGATATAGAAAAAAGAATATTACAATTAGTAGGTATTAATGGAGAAAGAGTAGCTTTAGATAAGATAGATAAAATACTTGCTAAGCGTAAAGAATCTTGGAAGCCTAGAGCCAATAAATATGAGTCTGGAATATTAAAGATATTCTCAGAAAAAGCAGTTTCACCTATGAAGGGTGGGTATATGGAGTAAGGAATAATTGATAATGAATAATGAAGAATTAAGGAGGTTTTGCTTTGCAAAACTTATAGGAGATAGGATTAGTATAAAAAGATTATTATAATTCGTAATTCTTAAGTATTAATTTTTCATTTAAAAGTATTTGGAGACACGGAAAAATTATTTGTAAAAATATTATATGAGATTTATAGGAGATTTTACTATGTTTAGGATAAAAGTTTTAAATGCTTTAAAGGAATGTGGAGTAGTTGCTGTAGTTCGTGGAACTACAAAAGAAATTGGAGTTAAAATATCAGAAAGTTGTATTAGGGGAAATGTTAAAGCTATAGAAGTAACATATACAAATAAGTTTGCAAATGAAATAATAAAAGAACTTTCAGAAAAGTATCATGGAAATGATGAGGTTGTAATTGGAGCTGGAACAGTGTTAGACTCAGAAACAGCAAGAATGGCAATATTAGAAGGAGCACAATATATAGTTTCACCATCTTTTAATAAAGATACAGCAATTCTTTGTAACAGATATAATGTACCATATATACCAGGGGTAATGACTATAAATGAAATAGTAACTGCTTATGAAAGTGGAGTAGATGTAGTTAAGCTATTCCCAGGGAATGCTTTTGGACAAGGATATGTAAGTTCAGTAAAAGCACCATTACCACATGCAAATATTATGGTAACAGGTGGAGTGAATTTAGAAAATATAGATACTTGGGCAAAAGCAGGAGTGGATTTAGTTGGAATAGGGGGAGAACTAAATAAGCTTGGAGAAGCAGGAAAATTTGATGAAATAGAATCTACTTGTAAGAAGTATATAGAAAAGTTTAATAATGCAAGAGGTATTTAATATGAGGGTTGCTGGATTAGGAGAAATATTACTAAGATTATCAGCTAAAAAAGGAGCATTATTATCAAATTCAAATGAGTTTAATGTGAATTATGGAGGGGGAGAAGCTAACGTATTAATTTCATTATCAAACTTTGGAATAAGTACTAGAATGATTACTAAGATTTCTAGTGATAGTCTAGGTGATGGAATTCTTAGCTATTTAAAATCAAAATCTGTAGATACTAATTTTATAGTTAGAGGAAATAAGAGGACTCCAATATATTTTTTAGAGGTAGGAAGTGGAAATAGGGGATCAAAAGTAATTTATGATAGATTAGATTCAGCTTTTGGATCAATTTTAGAGGAAGAGATAAATATAAAAGAAGCATTAAATGGAATAGATATATTCCATGTTTCAGGTATAACTTTAGCTATTTCAGAAAAAACAAGAGAGTTAACTTTTAAAATATTAAAATACTGTAAGGAAAATAATATTTTAGTCAGTTATGATTCAAACTACAGGGCAAAGATGTGGAGTTTAGAAGAGGCAAGTGAAGTTACGAAAGAAATTTTACCGTATGTTAATATTTTTTCAGGCGGTATTTTAGATGCTGAAAATATACTGAATATGAGATGTGATTTAGAGGACAAATATGAAAAATTAAAATATTATTATGATGAAATTTCAAAGAATTATCCTAATATAAAGAATATTTTCTCATCTTTTAGGGATATAAAGTCATCAACAGTAAATACGTTACAATGTAATTATTATACTGATGGTACATTATTTTCATCAATGGTTCATACAATAGATGATATAGTGGACAGAGTAGGTGGGGGAGATGCCTTAACTGCAGGAGTTTTATATAGCATTATAAATAATAAGTCTCCTAAGTATGTTTGTGAATTTGCTGTTGCAGCATCTGTTTTAAAACATACAATTTATGGAGATGCAAATCTAGTAACAAATGAAGAAGTGGAAAGTCTAGTAAGCTATGGAGTAGGTAAAATAGCGAGATAATGAGAAGTCCATTAAAATATAATTAGAAGTTTAATATGATAAGAAGAGTAAAATCCATAGTAAACACGTACTATGGATTTTTATTTTAATAATAATTAGAACTTAATATATAAAAAGATATTTAGTTAAATTGTAATACTGTTCATAAAAGGCTAATTATTCTACTTAAAAAAGTAATTAATTTATAGAAAATTATTGTAATATTTTGCTAAGAACAATTAATAAAATACTAGTTTCTAAATTAATTATAGATATTATTCTAGAAATTATAAGTATATGTTGTATAATACTAATTAATAAATTTATGTTTTAGGAGAATAAAAAATGATATTTAGAAAATCAACAGAAAAAGATTTAAAAAACATAATGAAAATTATTAATGAGGCAAAGGCTTTTTTAAAAGATAATAAAGTTGATCAGTGGCAAAATGGCTATCCTAATGAGGGAGTTATTTTAAAGGATATAAGAAATAATATTAGCTATGTTTTAGAAGATACTGGTGAAATTATAGGAACTACTTCTTTATCATTTGATGTAGAGGAGACTTATAATAATATATATGAAGGAAAATGGATATCAAATGGGAAATATGCTGTTATTCATAGAATAGCCGTTTCTAATAATATTAATAGAAAAGGAATTGGGACAGAAATAATTAAGAAGTCTGAGGAAATTTGCTTATCAAAAGGAATAAAAAATATAAAGATTGATACACATGAAGATAATTTAATTATGCAAAAGTTGTTAGAAAAAAATAGCTTTAAATACTGTGGTGTTATTTATTTATTAGATGGAAGTAAAAGAATTGCTTTTGAGAAAGAATTTTAAAAATATGTTTAAAATGAGAAGGCTATTATTTATCATATAAGAGTCTTCTCATTTATATTTGTCTATATAGAGTTTAGCAGTATAGCATATGAGAATTATTGGATTTATAATATTTTGTAAATATATTAAATCTAACAAAGTTGAAT
This sequence comes from Clostridium tertium, assembly GCF_017873245.1. Classification (GTDB taxonomy): domain Bacteria; phylum Bacillota; class Clostridia; order Clostridiales; family Clostridiaceae; genus Clostridium; species Clostridium tertium. Next base: position 43,581 of record NZ_JAGGJY010000011.1, read on the forward strand.
AAATAATTAATAAATTCAAAATTATATATAAGTAGTGTATTATAATAGTAACTTTAAAATACAAACCCGGGGGTAGATTAGTATGAATACAGAAAAAATGATAGCAGAGGTTTTAAGGGAAGAAAATAAGAAAAATCCTTTAACTGATGAAGAAATAGCAAAGAAATTAAATATACTAAGAGAAATAGTAACCGAATATAGAAAGAAAAATAATATAGCTAATTCAAGAAATAGACGGTTAGAATATGTAAAAACGGATGCCTTAGAAATTTTAAAGAAAGATAAAAAAATATCGGATAGAGCTCTAGCTGAAGCTTTAAAGGAAAAGGGATATAAAGTTGAAAGATATGCAGCTTCTAATATAAAGAAAGAATTGATTTCTAATATGCAAGAAGATGATTATATAAATGAAATAAAAGATAAAAAGACAGAGGATATTAAGGATTTTCATGAACAAAAAGACTTTTTCAAAGAAGTAGTTGGATACAATGGTAGTTTAAGAGTTCAAGTGGAACAAGCAAAAGCAGCAGTTAGCTATCCACCTCATGGATTGCATGTATTAATTCTAGGACCATCAGGGGTTGGTAAAAGTTATTTAGCTGATGCAATGTATGAATTTGCAAAGAGTACAAGTAATTTTTCAGAAGATGCAAAATATATAATATTTAACTGCGCAGATTATGCAGATAATCCACAGCTTTTATTATCACAATTATTTGGTAGTGTTAAAGGTGCCTACACAGGAGCTACTGAAAATAAGATGGGAATTGTTGAGGCTTGTGATGGAGGTATTTTATTTTTAGATGAGATTCATAGGTTACCGTCAGAGGGACAAGAAATACTATTTAGTATATTAGATAAAGGTATATTTAGAAGGCTTGGAGAAAGTGAAACAGTAAGAAAAAGTAATGTAATGATAATTGCAGCGACGACTGAAAACGTTGAGAGTTCTCTTTTATTAACTTTTAGAAGAAGAATACCAATGGTTATAGAAATACCTGCAATTAAGGATAGACCTTTTGAGGAAAGGTTTGAATTAATAAATAAAGCCTTTTTTGAAGAAAGTCATAGAATAAAAAAGGATATGTTAATATCCAAAAATGTCATAAGTGAGCTTATGAAATATGAGTGTCAAGGAAATATAGGACAACTTAAAAGTGATATTCAAGTAGCATGTGCCATAAGTTTCTTGGAACATAAGCTCAAAGAAGATAAAAGATTATATATAGATGAAAGGTATCTACCTGATTATATAAAGGAACAAAGTAGAAGGATTAATATTGATGATTCTGATATAGAAAAGTTTATTATAGAAGATATTTATATATCCCATAAGGGTGAGAAAAGAATAGAAGAAGATACAAGATATAATAAGAAAAATACAAATATATATAAATTTATAGAAAAAAGACAGTCAGAACTTAAATTTGTTGGGTATAGCGATGAAGAAATATCAAAAATATTAAGTCAACAAGTTGAGCTTGAATTGATTAGAGGGGCTAAGGCTATTAATTATAATGTTGTAAATACAGATGAGCTTATGAACCTAGTTGGTGTTAAAAGCCTTGAAACAGTAAAAATGATGATAAAGCTTGCAAAAAAAGAACTTACAGGATTACAGTCAGATATCATTTACCCTTTGGCTGTTCATTTAAATTCAACATATGAAAGAATACGTAATGGGAAGGAAATAATTAATCCAAAATTAAGTATTATAAAGACAAGGTATGAAAAGGAATATAATGTTGCTAAGAAAATGTGTGAAATTGTAAGAGAAAGATTGAATATAGATGTTCCTGAAGATGAAATAGGATTCATTACAATGTATCTTAAAAATTATACAAGATACTTAAAAACTGAAGAAGGAAAAGTAGCTGTCATTGTAATGACTCATGGAAGAGTAGCATCAGCAATGGCAGAAGTAGCTAATAAGTTTTTAGGCGTTGATCATGCAGTAGGACTTGATATGGATTTTAGAGATTCTCCCGATATAATGCTTGAAAAAGCTATAAGATTAGTGAAGGAAAATGACCAAGGCAAAGGCTGTATTATTTTAGTTGACATGGGTTCACTTGTTACATTTGGAGATATAATAACTGCTAAAACTGGAATTGAGACTAGAGTAATTGGAAGAGTTGATACTTTAATGGTATTAGAAGCTGTAAGAAAGTCAGCATTAACAGATCAATCATTAGAAGAAATAATGCATGATCTTGAAAGTGATTCTAAAGGTTTTGGATCAAGTCAATATAACATTGAAAATAGTAACTTATCAAAAGTTATAGTTACATTATGTATTACAGGAAAAGGCTCAGCTTTAAAAATAAAAGAGTATGTAGAAAACAAAATTGATTTAAAAGGAAAAGATATTGAAATTATACCTATAGGATTTATGGATGAAGATATAAATTCATCTTTATCTAGGATATCTAAAAATAAAAATATAGAAGCTATAGTAGGAACGATAAACCCAGAATTTAGAAATATACCTTTTATATCATTAGAGGAATTAATGAAAGGATCAGGAGTTAAAAAGTTAAATAATATAATATCCAATAAAGAAGAAAATAAGCTATCTGAAATTATAGATAAAAATGTTGTGTTTGTTAATGAAAATTATAAATATAAAGATGAAGCATTAGATGATATGGTTAGAAAGCTTATTGATGGTGGATATGTAAAAGAAGAATTCTTATTAAGTGTATTTAAAAGAGAAATGCTTGGAGATACGTATTTAAAAGGTGGAATAGCAATTCCGCATGGTGCTTCAGAATTTGTTACAAAACCAACCATATTAATTACTAAATTAGCCAAAAAGATAGTATGGAGTGAAAATTATGAAGTAGACTTAATTTTTCTTATAGCTTTAAAGGATGATTCAAAAAAATATTTTGAACAATTATATAAGATAATCATGGAAGAAAGTGTTCTAAATAAGATAAAATCAAGCACTAGTAAAGAAGAAATACTAGAAATTTTATTATAAAACTCAAAATACAAAACTAGCCATAATAATTTGGCATGACTATTGCTTTAATATATTGCAAGAAAACTAAAGGGGGGAAAAAGGTGAAGGATTTTTCTAAAGTGACTGTTATCTTAAGAGGTTACAGCTATGAACAAACAAAAACCGTTATGGAGGCTTTAGTTCAATCAAATATTAGAGCAGTAGAAATAACATTAAACACAGATGGTGCACTTGAAACTATTGAAAAGATATCAAAAGAATATGGAGATAGAGTTAGCATAGGTGCAGGTACAGTAAAAAATATAGAAGATGCAAAAAATGCAATAAAAGCAGGTGCAGAATTTATATTAACACCAATAGTAGTTGAGAAAGAAGTTATTGATGAGTGTAAGAAAAATAATGTTAAATCAATAATAGGAGCAATGACCCCAACAGAAATTTGGTGGTGTTATGAAAATGGAGCAGATATAGTAAAAGTATTTCCAGCCAAAGCATGTGGAAGTAGCTATATAAAAGATATCAAGGCTCCTTTAGGAAATATAAAAGTAATGGCTGTTGGCGGAGTATCTGCAGATAATGCTAAAGAATTCTTAGAAAATGGAGCTGACTATTTAGGTATAGGCTCAAGTCTTTTTAATAAAGATGATGTGAACTCAAAAAATATTGAAGCATTAGTAAAGGCATTAAAGGAATTAGAAAGAGTGATACAGTAGGGGGAAAGAATATGAGTCACAGTACTTTAATTTACAGAAATTTAGAGTGTAGTACTAGTAGTGAAATTTTAAGTTTTTTAGCAGATAAATTAAAAGATGAAGGATTTGCTAAGGATGGGTATAAAGAGGCTATATTAAAGCGTGAAGTAGAATATCCAACTGGATTACCTGCTGCAATAAAAATAGCAATACCACATTGTGATCATACTTTAGTAAATGAATCTGCCATAGCAATGGGAATACTTAATAATCCCGTAGATTTTCAAGCTATGGATGATCCAAGTATAACATTGGATGTTCAAATAGTAATTATGCTAGCATTAAATGAACCTCATGGTCATATTGAAATGCTACAAAAAATAATTAGTTTAATTCAAAATTCAGAAGATTTAAAGAAAATTATAGAAGCAAAATCTGATGAAGCTATCTTAGAAGTAGTTAAGAGCTATTTGGATTAAATACCTAGAAAAATTTATAGAAATAAATCATAGTAAATATTAAAAAAATTGGAGGAGTAAAAAAATGAAAAGAATATTAGTAGCTTGTGGAAATGGAATTGCAACATCAACAGTAGTGGCAACAAAGATTAGGGAAATATGTGAAGAAAATGGAGTTGCAGTATCAGTAACTCAATGCAAATTATTAGAGATTGATAGCAAGGTAGATGATTTTGATATATTAGTTACAACAGGAAAATATGGTGGAGATAGCGCAAAAATACCAGTAGTATCAGCAATGTCTTTATTAACAGGAATCGGAGAAGATGAAACTTTAGAAGAAATATTAAACTATGCTAAGAAATAAATAGTTAAGAATAGTATTAAATAATTGAGGAGGATTAACTATGGAACTTATTTATAATGTATTCCAGACATTATTAAATGCAGGCCCAACTGTACTTTTACCATTAATAATATTAGGTGTAGGCCTTGTTTTTGGGGTTAAACCAGCTAAGGCATTTAGATCAGGGTTAACAGTTGGTATTGGATTTGCAGGTATTAAGCTTGTAATTAACCTTTTATCTGGAAGCCTTGGACCAGCAGCTAAAGCAATGGTTGAAAGATGGGGCTTTAGCTTAGATGTACTAGATGTAGGCTGGGGAACAATAGCAGCTGTAACTTGGGCATCACCTATTATACCTATTTTAATATTCGCAATTTTAGCTATAAATATTATAATGTTAATTCTTAAGAAAACGAATACTTTAGATGTTGATATATGGAACTATCACCATATGGCTATAGTTGGGGTTATGACTTATTTCGTAACTGGAAACATATTCTTTGGAGTTGGAGCAAGTATAGCAATGGCAATAGTAACATTTAAGCTATCAGACTGGTCAGCAGGTATGGTAGAAGATTACTTTGGTTTACCAGGAGTGTCATTGCCAACAGTTTCAGCATTATCTTCATTAATAGTTGCAGTACCACTTAACTGGTTATTGGATAAGGTACCAGGAGTAAATAAAATAAATTTCTCACTAAAAGATGCTAAAAAATATTTAGGTTTTTTTGGAGAACCAATGATAATGGGATTAATTTTAGGTGGAGTTATTGGTGCATTAGCTGGATATGACTTTACTAACATAGCAAATGTTGCAGTAAATATGGCGGCAGTTCTAGTTCTTATACCTAAGATGACATCACTATTTATGGAAGGTTTAATGCCTATATCAGAAGGTGCAAAGAAATTTGCAAAGAAGAAATTTAAAGGAAGAGATCTATTTATAGGATTAGATGCAGCAGTAGTATCAGGTAATCCAGATGTTATAACAACTTCATTAATAGTAATACCATTAACAATATTATTAGCGGTAGTACTTCCTGGAAATAGAATGTTACCTTTTGCAGACTTAGCAGTTGTTCCATTTAGAGTTGCACTTGTAGTTGCGTTAACTAGAGGAAATCTATTTAAAAACGTGGTAATTGGTCTATGTACTACTGCAGCTATATTATTAGCTGGTACAGTTACAGCTCCAGTTTTAACAGATTTAGCTTCAAGTGTTGGGATTGATTTAAGCTTAGCAGCTGGTGCATTAATATCATCATTTGCAGCAACAAGCTTAACTCAAAGTTTTATAATATTCATGGCCTTTACTGTAGGTAATCCAATAATAAATATTCCATTATTAATAATAGGATTTGCAGTGATTTGGTACTACATGGATGTTATTAAACCTAAGAAAGATGCAAAGAAAAATCTAGAAAATAATGAAGTAGGGCAAAGTGCTTAATTAAAATATAGTAGTAGAAGGAGACTTTGTAATGAAAATAACAGAAATTAAAGTTTATACTGTAAAGCCAAGATGGATATTCATAAAGATTTCAACTGATGAAGGAATTGAAGGTTGGGGTGAAATGATATCTGGAACTAAAACAGATACAGTAGTAGCAGGTGCTTATGAATTAGGAAAAAGAATAATAGGAAGAAATCCATTTGAAATAGAAAGAATATGGCAAGAACTTCACAGATCATTCTTTAGAGGTGGTCCAATTAATGGAACAATAATTTCAGGAATAGAAATGGCTTTATGGGATATTAAAGGTAAAGCATTAAATGTTCCAATATATGAATTATTAGGTGGAGCAGCAAGAGATAGAATAATGGTATATTCATGGATAGGTGGAGATAGACCACAAGATGTTGCAAAAGAAGCTATTGATAGAAGAGATAGAGGTTTTAAAGCAATAAAAATGAATGCTACAGAAGAACTTCATTATATAGATTCATTTGAAAAGGTCCAAGCAGTAGTTGATAGGGTTAAATCTATAAGAGATGCTGTTGGATTTGATTTAAGTATAGGAGTTGACTTCCATGGACGTGTTCATAAGGGAATGGCTAAGGTTTTAGCAAAGGAATTAGAGCCTTATAAATTAATGTTCTTAGAAGAAGTTGTACTTCCAGAAAATGAAGAAGCATTTAGAGAAGTTGCTAATCATACTGCTACACCACTTGCAACAGGTGAAAGACTATATAGTAGATGGGACTTTAAAAACATATTAAAAGAAGGAGTTATTGATATAATTCAACCAGATATAGCTCTTTGCGGCGGAATATTAGAAACTAGAAAAATTGCAGCTATGGCAGAAGCATTTGATGTTGCTGTTGCACCTCATGCACCTTATGGGCCAATAGCTTTAGCAGCAACATTACAATTGGATGTTTGTACACCAAATGTATTTATACAAGAGCAAAGTTTAGGAATTCACTACAATAAAGGATTTGACTTACTTGATTTTGTAAAAAATAAAGAAATATTCCAATATAAAGATGGATATTTAGAATTGCCAACAAAGCCAGGTCTAGGTATAGAAATAGATGAAGAACTTGTAGAAAAAGTTTCTGCAGAAGGATTATACTGGACAAATCCTAGTTGGAAAAACTATGATGGAACAATAGCTGAATGGTAAAATAATAATAAATGATCTGTATGAAACTTTTAAATCATACAGATCATTTTATTTATAAGAAAATGAAGGAGATAGTAATGAAAAGATTAAATTATAAATTGATATGTATAGATTTAGATGGAACTCTATTAACAGATGACAAGAAAATTACAAATGAAAATATAGAAGCAATAAAGAAAGCTATTGATAGTGGAGTAAATATATGTATAGCTACAGGTAGAATTTATAAGTTTGTAGATCATATAAAAGATTTATTAGGGGTTAGTACTAAAGTAATAGCTTCAAATGGAGGCATAATTTTAACAGAGGATGGAAATTTAGAATTTAGAACATTAAGTTACGAGGAAATATTAAAATTGAAGGAATTAGTAAAAGACTATGATGTAGATATATATTTAAATACTGAAAATGAAATAATTTCTGAAAATAACATTCCAAATGAATATAGTTATAAAAAAATAAATAAGTATTTAGATAATAAGCATAAAGTAAATATAATTGAAAACTATCCATTTGAAAATTTAGCTCTAGATAATAAATATAAAATAGTTAAGGCAATTTGTATAAATAAGAATAATTTAGATGAAGTAAAAAGAGTGAGGACAATTCTGGAGGAGACGGAAGAGTTTGAAATATCTAGTGCAGAGCATCATTATTGCGAAATAAATAGTAAGGGTATTTCTAAAGGAAAAGCTGTGGAGGAATTGGTAAAGGAATTGGGTATAGATATTAAAGAGGTTATTTGTATTGGTGATGGTGGAAATGATATAGAAATGTTAAGGAGAGCGGGGATAGCTGTAGTAATGAAAAATGGAATGGATGAGGTAAAAGCTATGGCAGATTATATTACAGAGGATAATAATAACAGTGGAGTTGCAAAGGCTATTAATAAATTGATTTTAGATGATTTAAATTAATAATAGTTTATTTACTTATAGCAATATTATTAATGGCGCATGAAATATACAGTATTAATCAATAATTTGATTAATAATAACTTCAGTTTCTCCGATAATATTTGATATAATACTATGAGGATAGTTGAATGGAGAGATGAATTATATGAAGTTTATATTGGCCCCGGATTCGTTTAAAGAAAGTATGACGTCAAAAGATGCTTGTAATGCTATGGAAAGAGGAATTAAAAAAGTAATTAAAGATGCCATATGCATAAAGGTTCCTATGGCGGATGGAGGAGAAGGAACTGTTGAAGCTTTAGTTGAGGCAACTGAAGGAAGATTTGTAAGTGCAGTAGTTACTGATCCTCTTGGACATAGAAAGATAAATGCTACTTATGGAATATTAGGAAATGGTGAAAAAGCAATTATTGAAATGGCAAGTGCAAGTGGTATTCATCTTGTTGAAGGAAAGAATAGGAATCCTTTAATTACAACTACATATGGTACAGGTGAGTTAATATTAGATGCTATAAATAGGGGAATAAAGCATATAATAATTGGAATTGGGGGAAGTGCTACTAATGATGGTGGTGCTGGAATGATTCAAGCTTTAGGAGCTCATTTATTAGATAAAGAGGGTAAGGAACTAAATTTTGGTGGTAGTGAGTTAATTAAATTAAATACTATAGATTTAACTAATTTTGATAAGCGACTAAATGATGTTATATTTGAGGTTGCTTGCGATGTAAACAATCCGCTTATAGGAGAAAATGGTGCTTCAAGAATATTTGGTCCTCAAAAGGGAGCAACAGAAGATATGATTATACAATTAGATGAAGCGTTAGCTAACTACGCAGAAGTAATTAAAAGAGAACTTGGAATTGATGTAGCAAATGTTGAAGGGGCTGGTGCTGCAGGTGGAGTTGGGGCAGCATTACTTGCTTTTTTTAATGGAAGACTTAAAAGTGGGATAGAGTTAATAATAAAGCATACTGATTTAGAAAATAAGATTAAAGAAGCTGATTTTGTATTTACTGGAGAAGGTTCAATAGATAGCCAAACTATCTTTGGAAAAACTCCTATGGGAGTAGCATCTGTGGCTAAAAAAAGTGGAGTAAAAACAATTGCTTTTGCAGGAAAGATTGGTGAAGGAGCAGAAAATCTTTATGATATAGGAATAAACTCAATATTTGGTATTATAAGAGGTGTATGTTCTTTGGAGGAAGCTCTTAAAAATGGAGAAATTAATCTTGAAAAAACTGTTGAGAATGTAGTTAGAACTTTAATTTTATAATATTAAAAGTTAAAAAAGCATAACTATTTAAAATATTAGTTATGCTTTTTGGATTTAAAATTATTTTTGGATTTAAGATTAATATAATGTAGAAGAAAGTAAGGAGTATTGGGAAAAATGTGGAATTTTTATTTAAGCTATGTTATAATGTACTGAAAAATTGCATATGGGTATTAAATGAATGAAATAATAGTAATATTCTAATTATTTCATTTTTATTTATATTGAAAAGAATTAAAAGAAAAGGAGTGAACACGCAGCAATGAAATTATTATTAAAGTATTTAAAAAATTATAAGGCGCTTCTTATACTAAATATTATATCTGTCTTTGGCTTTGCATTAGTTGAATTAGGAATACCAACTATAATGGCAAAAGTTATAGACAAAGGGATAGTAAATAGTGACATTAATTATGTAAAAAGAATGGGGATAATTATTTCAATTATTTCGGTTATTGGAGTTCTTGGAACAATACTTTTAGGATTTTGTTCATCAAGAATTTCTACAGGTATAACAAGAGATATTAGAAATGATATTTTTAAAAAGTCACAAGAATTTTCACATACGGAGTATGATAAGTTTGGAGTATCATCAATGATAACGAGAACTACAAATGATGCATTTGTACTTCTACAATTCACTAATACTCTTTTAAGAACAGCATTATTAACTCCAGTAATGTTTATAGTAAGTTTAATAATGATTCTTAAAACAAGTCCTTCATTATCTGTAGTTCTAGCCATAACTATTCCATTTATAATACTTGGAGTTATAGTTATAGCAAAGATATCTGAGCCATTATCAGAAACTCAACAAAAGAGACTAGATAAGCTAAACAGAATATCAAGAGAAAACTTAACAGGAATAAGAGTTATAAGGGCTTTTGGAAATGATAATTATGAAGGAAAAAGATTTGATGAAACTAATGAATTATATGCACAAGTTTCTAAAAAGCTTCATAAGCTCATGGCTATATCTCAGCCAATGTTCTTCTTCTTATTAAATTTAGCAATTATAGCAATATTTTGGGTATCAAGTAAAATGATAAATGTAGGAACTCTTCAAGTAGGACAATTAGTAGCATTTATTGAGTATTTATTTCATGCCATGTTTTCAATTATGTTATTTTCAATGGTATTTATAATGTATCCTAAAGCACAAGTTTCAGCTAATAGAATTAAGGAAATATTAGATGAAGATCCTATAATAAAGAGTCCAGAAAATGGAGTTAAAGATACAGAAATTAAAGGATTAGTAGAATTTGATAATGTATCGTTTGTATATCCAAATGGAGAAGAAGCAGTACTTAAAGATATTTCTTTTACTGCTAAAAAGGGTGAAACAATTGCTTTTATAGGAAGTACAGGGAGTGGAAAAAGTACATTAATAAATCTTATTCCAAGATTTTATGATGTTACGAAAGGTAGTATTAAAATAGATGGAGTGGATGTAAGAGATTATGAGTTAAAGGCATTACGTAAAAAAATTGGGTTTATACCTCAAAAGACGCTTTTATTTACTGGTAGTATAGCAAGTAATATTAAGTTTGGTAAGAAAAATGCAGATACTGGAGAAGTTGAATATTCTGCAAAGGTTGCACAAGCTTATGATTTCATTTCACGTAAACCTAAAAAATTTGATGAAGTAATAAGTGAAGGTGGATCAAACGTATCAGGAGGACAAAAGCAAAGACTTTCAATAGCTAGAGCAATAGTTAGAAAACCAGAAATATATATATTTGATGATAGTTTTTCAGCTTTAGATTTTAAAACAGACGCTATTTTAAGAAAGAGACTTAAATCAGAAACTAAGGATTCAGTAGTGCTAATAGTAGCACAAAGAATTGGTTCAATAATGGATGCTGATAAAATAGTAGTATTAAATGAAGGAGAAGTAGTAGGTATTGGAACTCATAAAGAATTACTTAAGACTTGTGAAATTTATCATGAAATAGCATCATCACAACTTACAGAGGAGGAACTTGCATAATGAATAGATTTAAAGCAGTAGTGAAGAAAATTACTCCTTTTGTAAATAAATATAAATGGTCATTCTGTGGAGCAATACTATTTATAGTATCAGCAGCAATATTCACAGCATTAGCTCCAAGAACAGAAGGTTTAATTATTACACAATTGACTAAGGATTTTGAAGCCATTATAAAAGGAGTTCAAGGAGCTTCAGTTAATTTTAACTATATTATAAAAATTTTAATTTTGTTATTCCTTGTTTATATAGGTAGTGCAGGATCTACATTTATAGCTAGTTTCTTATTAACCAATGCAATCCAAAATACAATGAAGGATATAAGAAATACAGTACAAAAGAAAATAAGTAAGCTACCTATAAAGTATTTTGATGGTAACAGTTATGGGGATGTATTAAGTCGTATTACAAATGATGTAGATACTATTTCCAATGCTTTGCAACAAAGTTTTGTTCAAGTAGTTAATGCATTTTTATCATTAAGCTTAGCACTTATAATGATGTATTCGATAAATGTAAAACTTGCACTTTTAGCAACTATTATAATTCCATTAAGTATTTTAATTACAAAGATTATAGTAAATAAATCACAGAACTTATTTAATAAACAACAAAAAGCTTTAGGAAAACTTAATGGTAAAGTACAAGAAATGTATACTGGTTTTAATGAAATTAAATTATATGGAAAGCAAGAAGATGCAATAAAAGAGTTTATGGATGTAAATGAAGAACTTAGAGCCACAGGATTTAAGGCACAATTTATATCAAGTATAATGTCACCATTGGTTGGACTTGTTAGCTATTTGGGAATTGCAGCAGTTGGAGTAACAGGAGCTATAACAGCAATAGCAGGAGGAATAACGGTAGGTAACCTTCAAGCATTTATACGTTATATATGGCAAATAAATCAACCTTTATCACAAGTAACACAGTTATCATCAGCAATACAATCAGCAGTTGCAGCAGCTCATAGAGTATTCGAATTCTTAGATGAAGAAGAAGAAATAAAGGATATAGAAAAAGCTGTAAAACTTGATAGTCCAAAAGGAAATGTAACTTTTGAACATGTAAGGTTTGGATATAATGACGATAAGATTTTAATAGAAGATTTAAGTGCAGAAGTTAAAAGTGGCCAAATGGTTGCAATAGTTGGACCAACAGGGGCTGGAAAAACTACATTAATTAATCTTTTAATGAGATTTTATGAAATTAAAGGTGGATCAATAAAAATAGATGGAGTAGATATAAGGGATATGAAACGAGAGGATTTACGTTCAATATTTGGAATGGTGCTTCAAGATACTTGGTTATTTAACGGAACTATATATGATAACATAGAGTATGGAAGATTTGGAGCAACAAAAGCAGAAATAGTAGAAGCAGCTAAAATAGCTAATGTTCATCATTTTATAAAAACTCTTCCTGATGGATATAACATGTTCTTAAATGAAGAGGCATCTAATATTTCACAAGGTGAAAAACAACTTTTAACAATAGCTAGAGCAATACTTAAAGATCCAGCTATATTGATCTTAGATGAAGCAACAAGTTCTGTAGATACAAGGTTAGAATTATTACTTCAAAAAGCTATGAGAAATATAATGAAGGGAAGAACTAGCTTTGTAATAGCTCATAGACTATCAACAATAAGAAGTGCTGATTTAATATTAGTTATAAATGATGGTAATATAATTGAACAAGGAACACATGAAGAATTAATGAAAAAAGGTGGCTTCTATGAAAAATTATATAACAGCCAATTCGCTGATAAAGAAGCATCAAATTAATAACTACAAATTATTAGTATCCTATAATAAATAAGTGCATAATTTATATTATAAATAATTATGTCTTTAGGAGTAGGATATTGAAATCTAAAAAGACCTACAATAGTAAAAAGGATAAAAATCAGTGTTCTGCTTCAAGAGAAGGAAGTGGTTTTGAGAGAGATTATTCTTCAGAATTAAAAAAGAGTTATGAAGTAGAAAATAAAAGAAGTAGAATAAATAAAAATAAACAAGGCATTCATGATAGGCATACTATTAAAGAGAGATCAGGTAATAAAAAAATAAGGTTTAAAGATAAGGATAGAATAGCAGAAGATATTAAAAATGATACAGAAGCAGAAGTAAAGAATAATAATGAAGAAGAAAGTAATGATTCTCAAAATAATGCAAATGTACCTAATAGAGATGAGTTATTATCTCAATTAGGTACATTGAATTTATCTATAGATACATTATACATTATAATAATGGCTACACTTTTAAACCTTTATTATTTATATAGTTTAAGGGCAGGAGTTTCAGATCAATTATTTGACACAAATGAATCTGAAAATTTTATTGATACAAAGAATTTTCCTAGAATAACAAATGCAATGTTTCTTTATTCTACAGGAGTATTTTTAAATATTAATTATAAGGGTTTAGAGGATGCAAGGAGAGCGAGTAGAGAAACTAATGATAAAAGAGCTGTAATTAGAGCTTGGAAATCATTTTTATCTAGTTTATTAATTTTTATTGCAACTGCTATAAGTAGAGATAATTTAGAATTGTAATATAAAAAAGAGCCGTAATATTGAAGTGCACCTTAGATATAAATATTTAACATCTAAGGTACAAATCATATCTACGGTTCTTATCATTTATATATAAATTTTAAATTTATATATAAACTTAAGTAGAAATTTTTATTAATATATTTTAAACTTATTAAGTTTATATAATATTGACTTAGTTAATATACTTAAATTTTCAGATGAATCAGCAACTCTCTCACTTGAGGTAGATAATTCACTTGATGAAGCATGTATTTCTTCTGTAGCAGCACTTAATTCTTCAGAAATAGCAGAAGAATTAGTTATATTTTCTATTATATTCTGTTTTCGTTTAGAAATAATTTCATCAAAACTAAGCATAGCTTTTGTTGTTTTAGTTATTTGATTTTGGAATAAGGAACTTATTGTATCATTTTCTTTTACAATAACTGAAGTTTGGTTAAGTACATTTTTTACTATTGAAGTAATTTCTCTTGATGAAGTTTTACTTTCTTCAGCTAGTTTTCTTATTTCATCAGCAACAACTGCAAATCCTTTTTCAGCCTCCCCAGCTCTGGAAGCTTCAATAGCAGCATTTAAAGCAAGAAGATTAGTTTGTTCAGAAAGAGAGTTCACTACGTCAGTTATTGATGTAATGGTATTTATATTTTCCTTCATGCTTGAAATAGTATCACTAAATATTTTGAAATTCTTCTCTAGGGATTTCATAGTTAATACTAGTTCACCTATATCTTCATTAGATGAAGTAGATTTATTATTAATATTAGTTACCATAGTATTAATGTTAGAAATAGATGCAATTGTGGAAGTTAAATTAGCATCAAATGTATCTATATCAGCTGTAATATTAGAAAGCTGATTATCTTGGCTATATGTTCCTTGTGAACTTTCCTTTGTAGCAGCAATAATATTTTTACATGAAGTTAAATAATTCTCAGATATATTGGTTAGGCTTAATGTTTCTTCTTCTAAAGTATTTGATGAATCTTTGATTGAAGAAATCATATCTTTTAGTGAATCTTGTGATTTATCTATTGAAGAAAGTCTTTCTCCTATTTCATATGTTTTATTTAATTCTTTATTAGGTAATACTTATGAGAAGTCACCTTTTGCAAAATTTGAAATTATACTAGAAGTTAATTTTAATCTTTTACTAAGTTTATTAGAGAATCTGTAAGCTAGTATCATTGCGATAACTAGTGATATAATTCCAATAGTAATAACTATTTTTAGGATTGTATTTACTACCATAAATAGATCATTACTATCAACCATAAGGCCTATTGACAAATTAAGTTCAGGAATACTATAGTAAGAAATTACTCTTTTATCACCATTAAATTTATATTCACCATATCCATTTTCACCAGCTTTCATTTTTTAAAAGTTTTTATCTAGTTCTGATAATTCAGTATTTGTTTTAGCTATTTCAATTACATTTTCTCCCTCTTGGACTCTTTTATAATCATAATGACCTATCGTTGTACCATTACCATCTATTAAGCAGGTTTTTCCTGTTTTTCTAAATGTTATTGTGCTTATTTTATCGAATACTTCTTTAGCATCTCTAGCAAAAGATAATACCTCTACTATTTGATCATTATTTTTTATTGGAGCAGAATAAGCCATTAGAGTTTTTTAGTAGTTTTATCAGTCAATGGGCTACTAACTGTTGAAGTACCAGACATAGCCGTTTTAAAATAGTCTCTATCAGAAATATTAACAGTTTGTCCACCGCTATTTAAGCCGTTTCCAGATTTATCAGCAATTAATATTCTATCTAAATTATATTGAGATATATATCCATTAAGAGATACTAAATTTTTTTGAATATCTGAATATGAAGACATAATAAATGAAAATACAAGATTAATTTGGCTATCTAATCCTCATAATCCAAATGGAACATTTTTAAATGATGAAGATATAGTATCATTTTTAGAAAAAGTTCCTTCATATGTTAAAGTAGTTTTAGACGAAGCATATATAGAATTTTTAGAAAAGGATCCATTAGATTCTTTAAAGATTTATAAATAGTTTTCTAATGTAATAATATTAAGAACTTTCTCAAAAGCATACGGGTTAGCTGGAGTGAGAGTAGGATATGGAATAGCTAGATCAAGCATAATTGATGAATTTAAGTTTGTTATTGGACATTTTGACTTAAATTCATATGCTCAAAATTTAGCAGTTAGAGTTATAAAGGAAAAAGAGTATGTAGAACAAGTAAGGATTAAAAATAAAGAAGCACTTCATATGTACGAAACTACCTTTAAAGAACTTAACATAGAATATATTAAATCATATGTATCTTTTATTATGTTCAAATTAGGAGAGAAAGCAAGTGAGTTAGTAGATTTCCTACAAAGAAATAGAATAATAGTAAAAGACGGAAAACTAATCGGCATGAACGGGTTCGTTAGAATTTCAATGGAAACTGAAGAACAAAATAGGATAGTTATAGATAATATAAAGAAGTTTTTAACGCATAATTATTAAATAGCGTGATTAAAAAGTTAATAATTTTAGAAAATAAAAGGAAAGCTATTTGTTTCATAGCTTTCCTTTTATAATTAATATGAGAATCCTTGATTATATGAAGAAGCATTATTATCTTTTGCAAAATAATATCTAATGTTAATTGAGTAGAAGCATCTTCACTAGGTAATGATAGAATTTGAGATAAAGAATATCCATCTTTTTAATGCATATTAATTAAGTCAATGTAGGAATCAATTTCTTTTCCATCATAGTAAAATTTATAGTTTATTATGTTTACTTTTAGTATTTTATATTTCATATAGCGCAGCCCATTTTTATAAATTTATAAATATTATATATTAAGTGGAAATGAATTTATATATAATTATTATAAATTATAACAAATTATCAAAATATCAACTGTAAAAATCAGAATATACAAATACTATCTTTTCATATGCCTAGTAATATATCCACCTTTAAATTGAGTAGGCTCATAAGAAACTATAAAAGCATTTTTTTCCATAGACTGAATTATAGAAATAACTTCACTTTCTCTACTTCTATGAGATACAATTTCAAGTCTATATCTTTTTTCTTTATTAATTCCTTCTCCATTATAAGTAGTTACTCCAAAATTTAAACTTCTTAATTTATCAATTAATTCTTGATTGTAACTAGTTAAATTTACATGAATAGTTCTATATCCAATAGCAAGTTTTTCTTCTATTAAACCTCCTAGATATATTCCAATACCATATCCGAGTATATAAGCACCTATATTAAGGATATTACTTAAGTCAGAAAAAACAATACCTAAGCTTACTATATAAATTATAGCTTCAAGGAAAGCAAACATTGAAGCTTGAGCTTTCTTACCTTTAACAACAAATGTAGTTCTTAATGTTAAAAGTGGAACATAGACAAGTTGTAAAATAAATATGGTTAATGCATTTAGCAATTTAATACCTCCTTTTCATTGAAATTTAAATTTCCTATATTATAAATCAACAATATATTTATTTCATGTAAGAAAATGTTAGTTATATATAACATAAGAAAGTTTTAAAGAGAATAAAGGAGATAACAGTTTATTTTAGAATTAATTATATTAGGAATTGAAGTCATAATAAATTATTTAGATAGTAAGTTAAAAATGTTTTTGAAGCTTAATTAAAAATTTAATTTATATGTACACATTTTACTATTTTAATTGTCTTATTTAAGAAAGGGTTAGAATACTAAAGGAGGAAATATGGACAAAGATTTTATTATAAATTTATATAAAAAGCAATTTAATGTTATATGTCTATATTTAGTAAAAAGTGGATGTAAAATTAATGATGCAGAAGACATAGTTCATGATAGCTTTATAAAGGCCTAGGATAGGGCATAAAACTTTATATAATGAAATAATGGAAAGAAGAAAAACTTCATTTGAAGATGCAAAAATTTTAGGAGTAGTAGTTCATGGGACAAAGGAAGAATTGATTGAACTTATAAATAATCCTTTAATAAAAGCAACATCATTTGGTGTTATTACAGATCCGATATATTAATTGTAAAGTTATATTTTAATTAAAGTTATCTAATTTAAGATTCATTTTTTAAAAATTTGGGTAGCGTATTTTATAAAATATTAAAGAGTTATGATTAATGGACTGATACTCTTAATAGGAATATATTAAAAGGTAAAAATGGCTAGATTTAAAATAAATCTAGCCATTTGAATTTATATTATTAAGCTTTTATCCAATCTACAACACCAGGAGTTAGTGATGCAACATCATCCTTGTCAACCTTAGTTACAAAAAGCAAATCATTAGGTTGTAAGAATGCTTTAATCTTTTCTGAAATTTCATTAGCTGAAACATCAGTTTTAAGTAAATAGCTATCAGGCATAAAATTAGCCCAAGCTCCAAGTGATTTTATTGTTGCAATTATATCATAGTCATCACGATGATGGTGATGATGTTCGTGATCATGATTGTGATCGTGAGAATCACAACCACATGAATGAGAATCTTCACTTAAATAAAATGTTATTGCATAAACTGTCATAGTTACCACCTCAAATTAGTATTTTTTATAATAATAATATATATCTTGTCCAAAAGCTAGTAATATTATTAAATAATTTTATTTAAAGAATAAAATTAAATAATTATAGTAGAATACATTTAATTGATAAATCAAATAATATTATAAAAGATTAATTTAAGAGGGATAGTTGTAAAGTATAATTTTTGCAACATCCTTCTTTTATATTTTTATTGATGGAGGCTTTAATATGAAACTTGGAAGTATTAATAATTTAAAGAAGTATTATGGTGATAGATTATTACTTGATATAGATAAATTTGAAATAATTGAAGGAGATAGAATTGGAATAGTAGGGGAAAATGGAGTAGGAAAATCCACTTTAATAAAAATATTAATAGGTGAAACAAAAGCTGATGAAGGAAATATTTATATTACAGATAGTTATTCTTATATTAGTCAAAGAGAAGAGTGGTGCAAAATTGACTGGGAGGGGAAATTAAAAGGTATGCTTCATGTTCCAGATGAATATGATGATTACTTATCTGGAGGGGAAAAGGTTAAAATGAGGATAGTCAAGGCTTTTGAAGAAAATAGTAGTCTTATAATAGCAGATGAACCTACTTCTAATTTAGATGTTGAAAGCGTTAAGCTTTTAAATAAAATGTTTAAGAAGTATAAGGGAGCATTGCTTATTGTTTCTCATGATAGAAATTTTTTGGATGATTTATGTAATAAGATTGTTGAAATTGAATATGGAAAGCTGACTATATATAGTGGAAATTATAGCGATTATCTTAATCAAAAAGAAGAAAATAGAAAAGTTAATGAAAGAGAATATAATAAATATATTCATGAAAAATCTAGATTAGAAAAAGCCATATCAGAAAAGGAAGTATTAAGAGATAGAATTAAAAAAGCTCCCAAAGGAATGGGACCATCAGAAGCTAAAACTATAAAAATGGGTGATCAAAGAGGAAAGAAGAATATAGATAATAATATAAAATCAATTAAGAGCAGAATAGATCAGTTAGAGGTTAAAGAAAAACCAAAAGATACAAAAAAAATTATAATTAACATTGTACCAAGTATGAAGTTGAATTCTAAAGTTCCTATTGAGATAGAGGATTCAGAAATTTATGTGAAAGATAAATTATTAATAGATGATGTTAATTTAAAAATAAAACAAGGAAGAAAAATTGCTTTGATAGGGGAAAATGGTTGTGGTAAAACAACTTTATTAAAATATATAATTAATGAAAATAGTGATAAAGTTAAAATTTCGAGTAATGTGAAAATAGGGTACTTTGATCAAGGACAAAACATTTTAGAAGATAATAAAAGTATTTTAGAAAATATAAAGGAAGATTCATCTTACGATGAAACTTTTATAAGAATTAATTTAAGTGAATTTGGATTTAAAGATAAAAGTGTATATAAAAAAGTCGCTGATTTAAGTGGAGGAGAAAGGGTAAAGGTAGGGCTATGTAAGGTGATCTTATCAGATAATAATATATTAATACTAGATGAACCAACCAATTATTTAGATATTAAATCTATAGAGGCATTAGAAAATGCTTTAGTAAATACTGATAAGACTATTATTTTAGTATCTCATGACATAAGATTTGTTTCAAATATATGTAATTATATTATTGAAATTAAAGAAAATAAACTACATGAATTTGATGGAGGTTATAGCTTCTATTTAGATCATAAAAATATTGATAGTGTTGATATTAATAAAAAGAAGTGTGAAGAGGAATTGCTAGTTTTAAAAAATAGATTAACAGAGGTTATTTCACTATTATCATTAGAAACAAATAAAGTTAAAAAAGAAGAATTGGATTTAGAATATAAAAATTTACTGGATAGAATTAAAAATGTACAACAATAATACATAAAAACTATATGAAAAATTGTATTGTTATTATAAAATAAGTAAAAGGCTAAAAACATAAAAGGGGGACTATATGAGTAAATTAGATGAAATATTAGAATTTAATAAAGACTTTGTAGAACATAAAGATTATGAGCAATACATAACTTCAAAAGATCCTAAAAAGAAGATTCTTATCTTATCTTGTATGGATACAAGGCTTACAGATTTATTGCCTAAAGCATTAAATTTAAAAAATGGTGATGCTAAAATTGTAAAAAATGCTGGAGCAGCAATTATGCATCCTTTTGGAAGTGTAATTAGAAGTATAATTGTTGGAATTTATGAATTTAATATAGATGAAATTTTTGTGATTGGACATCATGGCTGTGGAATGTGTAATTTAGACACAGATAAGTTATTGCAAAAGGCTATTGATAGAGGAATTTCAAAAGAATCTTTATATACACTTTGTAATGCTGGAATAGATATTAAAAAATGGTTGCATGGATTTGATTCGGTTGAAGAATCTATAAAAGATAGTGTTACTTTAATTAAGAAACATCCATTAATGCCAGAAGGTATATCTGTTCATGGACTTGCAATAGATCCTGAGACAGGAAAGTTAGACTTAATAGTTAATGGATATAATAAATAAATTGCAAATATAAAGTCTATGATAACTAGATATAGTCCATAAGCTAAATAGCTACTCAGGAATTGAATACTTAGTGAAGCTAGCTGACTTAGTATGAAAGCCCATCTGCTGAAGCTTGTCTGAAGTATATGTCCTATTAAAATTCGAAAAAACTACTATGCAAAGAGTTTTGGTTAACTCTCTACGCTCAAACAATTAAGCAACATTAAGGCCTAGTAGTTTTTCCTTCACCAAGTATCTCTAATTGCTGGCTATATGCTTATTCAACCGTCTATGTATCTTTGCCAATTTATACTTCTAAGTTAAATTAATAATGGAAAAGTGAAAGAGTTTAGGAAAAGATCCTTAACTTTTTCACTTTTTAATTTTTCACTTTTTAATTAATATATTTATTTATAAATATATTAATTGTGGACCAGTAAAGTTCAGGATTTACTTTAGATGCTTTAGCATGTCCGGCACCTTTTATGGTTAATTTTTCCCTTTCTGAACTTGTAGCATTATAAAGTTCATCCATCATTGAGTAAGGAACGAAATCATCTTCATCTCCGTGAATGAATAATATTGGAGTTTTAGATTTTGCTACTTGTTTTAGTGTAGAAGCTTCTTTTAAAGTATAACCAGCTTTGATTTTTGTTACTACTGATGAAGCATTCATAACTGGAAAACTAGGTAATGAATATAGAACATCGAGTTGATGTGAAAATTGTTCCCAAACAGATGTATATCCACAGTCTGCTATAATAGCTTTTACGTTGTTTGGAAGTTTTTCGCCAGAAGTCATAGAAACTGTGGCTGCTCCCATTGATACTCCATGAAGAACTATTTCTGAAGTTGCATCAAACTTAAGAATTAAATTTATCCATTCAATAATATCTAATCTATCATCCCAACCCATTCCAATATAATCGCCTTCACTTTTACCATGAGCTCTTAGATCGGGAATTAAAATATTATATCCCATTTCATAGAAATTTCTAGCATAACCACTCATGTCTAATCCCTGACTTGTATATCCATGAACAGATATAACCCATTTGTTAGTAGGAATTTCGTTTAGTATTTTGTAACCATGAAGTTTTAGATTATCGAAGGAGGTTATGTATTCATTAGAAAAGTTGGATTTATTAATCAGCCAATCTACATTATCGTCAACAACTTCTCCACTAGTTGACTTTGCTTCTTCTGGAGTGCCAAATATAGCATCCTTGGATACTGTTGGATTAAGAGCTAAATTATAAAAGAAATTACCTACAAATCCTAAAGCGCCTATAGATAAAGCACCTAATATACTAGTTGAAATTAATGCTGTTTTTTTCTTATTCATAGCTATCTCCTTAATTTATTAATGAAAGAGTTATTAAGCGTTATTTTAACATTTCTAAATAAATATAACAATAATTTTACAACGAATATTAGTAGAAAAAAGGTTAAATTTATATTAATAATATGATGAAATAGTATTAATATAGTATATAAATAGATAGGATTTAAAATTATGTAAGAGTATATAAAGGTGAAAAATAAATATGAATTTTATGAAAAGTGTTGACAATTTTTTAATTATTACATATGATATAAGAGAATTAACAATTTAATATTTCGGTAGGTGAGGTTACCACAAGGATAAGGGTTGCTGCCGCAAAATAGTGGAGACACTATGAGAAGGTTAGCAGTCTATGTCGAAGCCAAGGCATAGACTAATGCAATTTCATCGCCTTGTGAAGCTGAAGCTTGTACGATGATGAAGCAGTTTTCTGTTTTATGTTTTTTTGTGCAGTCTTTTATTATGATTGTATTAAGCTTGTAAGTTTATTTCCCTTACCATTAAGTTATTTTGGTAAGGGTTTTTTTATTGCTTTAATCCATTTTTATGTTTATATAGATAATTTGAATTTTAGGAGGTGAGAGGAATGGATGAAGAGAGTAGTAAGTGCATAGATCCACTAGGGAAAAATATGAATTTAATTAATTTGAGGAGCTATGATGCAGTGGCTTATACATCATTCATTCCTCTTACAATTTAAAATTGAATAATTGAAAGATAATATTTCTTTTTGGATCTATGTCTTACCTCTAAAAATATTTTAAATTTTTTAGGAGGATAGGACGATGAAAAAGAAGATATTTAGAAAAGTAATTACAGATGAAGTAAAGGTAAATTCAGGAGTTAATAGACTAATTTTTTCTTCAAAACAAGATGAAATGGGTATTTTAAAGAAGTATAACACAAGTTATAGTGGTTATGAGGAAAGTAAAGTTGAATTGATGAGAGAAAAATATGGAAAAAATGAAATTACTCATCAAAAAGGAGATTCTTTATTAAAAAGACTAGTAGAAGCATTTATTAATCCATTTACTATAATTTTATTAGCTTTAGCGATTATATCATTCATTACAGATATAGTAATTGTTGATCCAAGTGAGAAAGATGCAACATCAGTTATTATAGTGACTTCAATGGTCTTAGTAAGTGGTATTCTTCGTTTTGTTCAAGAAACAAAGTCAAATAAGGCAGCTGAAAAGCTTAGCGAAATGGTTAAAACAACTATAAGTGTGGAGCGTAAAGGCGTAGGAGCAAAAGAAATTCCTATTAATGAAATTGTAGTTGGAGATATAATTCATCTTGCAGCTGGAGATATGATTCCAGCAGATGTTAGAATACTAAAGGCAAAAGATTTATTTGTTAGTCAATCATCTTTGACTGGTGAAAGTGAGCCAATTGAAAAAGTAGACACAATTATTATTGGTGATAGTAAAAATCCTATAGAATTAAATAACTTAGCTTTTATGGGAAGTAATGTCATTAGTGGATCAGCAATAGCAATAGTAATTAATGTTGGTGATGATACAATATTTGGTTCAATGGCAAAACAATTAGTAGGAAAAAAAGTAACTACAAGTTTTGAAAAAGGTGTAAATTCAGTATCATGGGTATTAATTAGATTTATGTTAGTAATGGTTCCATTTGTACTATTTATGAATGGATTTACTAAGGGCAATTGGATGGAGGCATTTTTATTTGCTCTTTCAGTAGCTGTAGGTCTTACCCCAGAAATGTTACCGATGATAGTTTCAGCAAACCTTGCAAAAGGTGCAGTTTCTATGTCAAAAAAGAAAGTAATAGTAAAAGATTTAAATGCTATACAAAATTTGGGGGCAATGGATGTTCTTTGTACAGATAAAACAGGTACACTTACTCAAGATGAGGTAGTTTTAGAGTATTCTCTTGATATTCATGGAAAAGAAGATAACAGAGTGTTACGTCATGCCTTTCTAAATAGCTATCACCAAACAGGACTAAAGAATTTAATGGATATAGCTATAGTAAATCATGCAAATGAAAAAGATATGATTGAATTATGGCATGATTATAAAAAAGTAGATGAAATACCATTTGATTTTAGCCGTCGTCGTATGAGTGTAGTAGTTGAAGATAAAGCTGGAAAAACTCAATTAATAACTAAAGGTGCTATTGAAGAAATGCTATCAGTTTGCTCTCATGCAGAATATAAGGGGAAAATTGAAACTATTACAGAAGAAATTAAAAAAGAAATTTTAGATACTGTTTCTAGTTACAATAGTCAAGGAATGCGTATATTAGGAATTGCTCAAAAGAACAATCCATCAAGCGTAGGGGAGCTTTCAGTAAAAGATGAATCAGATATGGTATTAATAGGATATCTAGCATTTTTAGATCCACCAAAAAAAAGTACGGCTAATGCAATAAGAGCTCTTGAAGACTTTGGAGTTAATGTTAAAATTCTTACTGGAGATAATGATGCAGTAACATCCTCTGTTTGTAAGCAAGTTGGAATAAAGGTAAATAATTTATTACTTGGATCAGATATTGAAGAAATGGATGATGAATTATTAAGTGAAGTAGTGGAAGAAACAAATGTATTTGCTAAACTTTCTCCTAATCAAAAGACAAGAGTTGTTTCTGCTTTAAGAAATAATGGACATACTGTTGGCTTTATGGGAGATGGAATAAATGATGCAGCAGCTATGACAGAATCTGATGTTGGAATTTCAGTTGATACAGCAGTTGATATAGCAAAAGAATCAGCGAATATAATTTTATTAGAAAAAGATTTAATGGTATTAGAAGATGGAGTAGTAGAAGGTAGAAAGATATATGCTAATATTATTAAATATATAAAGATGACAGCAAGTTCAAACTTTGGGAATATGTTTTCTGTATTAGTAGCAAGTATATTTTTACCATTCTTGCCTATGTTACCAATACAATTACTAATGTTAAATTTAATTTATGATATTTCTTGTATAACTATTCCTTGGGATAACGTTGATGAAGAGTATCTAAAATTACCTCGTAAATGGGATGCAAGCTCAATAAGTAAATTTATGTTTTGGATTGGTCCAACAAGTTCAGTTTTTGATATAGCAACTTATATTTTAATGTATTTCTTTATTTGTCCATTAGTATTTGAAGGACAATATCATACATTAAATGAAGTGCAACAATTAGGATTTATGGGATTATTCCATGCAGGATGGTTTGTTGAATCATTATGGTCTCAAACTCTTGTAATTCATATGATTAGAACACCAGACATTCCATTTATTCAAAGTAGAGCATCATGGCAACTTACAACTCTAACAACATTAGGAATAGCAGTGGGAACTATAATTCCTTATACAGCTTTTGGAAAGGCTTTGGATATGTTTGCTATGCCGGCAATTTATTTTCCTTGTTTAATCGTAATAATAATACTTTATATGATATTAGCAACTATATTAAAAAAGGTATTTATAAAGAGATATGGTGAATTATTATAATATATTTATATACAAGTTTAAACCAAGTCATTTTATTGTGGCTTGGTTTATTTTATATAAGTTAATTTTATTGATTAATTTATAGAAATATGTTACTATACTTTTGAAAGAAACTTTCAAAAGTATAGTATAGAGGTATGATTATAAATATGAGAGAGTATAAATGTATTATTTTTGATTTAGATGGAACAATTTTAAATACAGAGAGAATGAATTTAATTCCACTTCAAAGGTTAATAAAAGAAGAGCTAGGTGAAGTCATTTCTTATGAAGATTTGCTTAAATATAAAGCATATGCAGGAAAGAGAACTTTAGAAGATCTTGGTTTTAAGGATATAGATAAATCTTATAAGAAGTGGGTACAGTATGTAAATGATTTTGAAGAAGGTGCTGTATTATATGAGGGTTTTGATGAAGTTATGAAAACACTAAATTCAAAAGGAATCATATGTGCTATAGCAAGTTCTAAAATGAAAGACCAATATGAAATAGATTTTGGACCTACTGGATTAAAAAAATATATTCAGTGTGAAGTTTTAGCAGATGATACAAAAAGACATAAACCATATCCTGATCCTTTATTAAAAGTAAGTGAAATATTAAATATAAGTCCAAAGGATTGTATGTATATTGGAGATACAATATTTGATTTTAAAGCAACTAAGGCTGCAGGGATGGATTTTGGTATAGCTATGTGGGGGGCTGATGACTTAGAGGGAATAGATGCTGATTATAACTTTAAAAATCCTAGTGATATTTTAAAGGAGCTAAATTTCTTATAATGAAAAAAATTGTAGGAAAACCAACAGAACTTAAAAATGTGAATACTTCATTAATAATGAACTCAATAAGGGCTAGAGGGAATGCAACCAGAGCTGAAATTACTAGGGATACAGGGTTAAGTCATACAACAGTAAGAGTTATTTTAAATGAGTTAATGGAAATAAATGAAATAATATCTGTAGGATTAGATGAATCTAGTGGTGGAAGACGAGCTGAAAGATATAAGATAAATCCTAATAAAAGATATTTAATAGCAATATCAATAGAAGAAGAGAAAATAATTTATAGAATTGTAAACACTTTAGGAGAAGTTTTAGAAGAAAATACTAAAATAATAGGAAGTTTAGAAGATATTGAAATTATAATAAATACAATAGAAGCCTTATATAGAGTTTATAACAATATAGAAGGCATTGGTATTAGCGTTCCTGGAGTTGTGACTGATGATGGATATTTATCTGGAATTAGAATGGAAGATTGGAAAGAAATAAAAATAAGAAAATATCTTAAAGAAAGATTTGATGTTCCGATACTATTAGAGAATGATATAAATTCTGCTTCTTTAGCATTTTATAATGATTATATAGAAAAAAATAAATGTGATCCTATTAGTCTTGTATATGTAAGCTTTACTTCATTAGGGGTAGGGGCTGGAATAGTACTAAATGGAAATGTTTTAAAAGGTGATAATGGATATGCTGGAGAAATTGGATTCATTCCTGTTGGAAATACTTTTCTAAATGCAATGATGATTAGCAATTTAGATGATGATGAGTACATTCAAGTAATTATAAATACTATTAAAACAATATCAGCAATAATTAACCCTAGTGTAGTTGTTTTAGGTGGAAGTAATTTTAAGTATTATATCAAAAATAGGATAATTGATATGTATACTAGAGAATTCAGCATAAAAACGAAAATATTGATACAAGAAAAAAATTGCAATTATTCATTAGAAGGAATAAAAGAACAATCATTAAGGTTAATAAATAAAGAAGTTAAGTTAATTAGAAATTAAATATAAGATTATTAGTATAGAGGGCGTCATAGCTTTGGCTAGCGTAACCAAAGTACTTTTTAATAAAATTAAGGCTATAACTATATAATATTAGTTATAGCTTTTTTATACTTTATAATGTTTCATATAAATTTACATAATGTTATAATTTACATAAAAATAACTGAGAGGTAGCTATTATGAGAGAAATATTATTAATAGAAGATGATTTAGATTTATCAAAACAACTTTCTTTATCTTTAGAGAAATGGGGATTTAGTGTAGAGATTATAGATAATTTTAGTGATATAGTAAAAGAATTTACTGAAAAGAAACCAAGTTTAATAATAATGGATGTTAATTTACCATACTATGATGGGTTTTATTGGTGCGAAAAAATTAGAGAAATATCTAAGGTGCCTATAATATTTTTATCTTCAAGAGATTCAAATATGGATTTAATTATGGGAATAAATAATGGTGGCGATGATTATATAACAAAGCCTTTTTCTATAGAAGTTTTAATAACTAAGATTAATGCATTACTAAGGCGAAGCTATGATTATACTTTTTCAGATTCTGTTATTTATTATAAAGATACTATATTAGATATGGAAAAATGTACATTTAAATATGAAGATAATATTATTGAGTTAACAAAAAATGAAATGAAAATATTATCAATACTTATTAAAAATAAAGGTAAAGTAGTTTCAAGAGATAAAATTATGATGAGTTTATGGAATGATGATGAGTTTGTAAGCGATAATACATTAACTGTAAATGTAACTAGGCTAAGAGGAAGGCTTAAGGATGAATTAGGATTAAATGATTTTATAAAGACTAAGAAAGGGATAGGGTATATGATTTAATGGGCTTAATGAGATTTATAAAAGAAAAGAATATAAATATTATATTTTCAATAGCTTTGTTACTAGTAATAAACATATATTTAATTTCAATAAATTCATTCAATGGTCGAACTAGTGATTTAACTTATTTAGATTTCATTATAATTACTATATATTTAATATGGATATACATTGCTTATTTTAATTGGAAAAAGAAATATTACGATTTATATAAATCTATTTTAAATGAAAATGATATTTCTCTAGAAGATGTTAAAGAAAATTCTTTAGAAGAGGAGATTATTTTTAAGCTTATAGACAATAAAGATAAAAAGTATGATTTTAAAACTAAAGAATATGAAGAAAAATTAAGAGATATGGAAGAATATATTTCTAAATGGGTTCATGAAATAAAATTGCCAATAACAGCATTAAATATAATTTCAGAAGATATAGAGGATTATGATGCAGCAAGTAGCATAAAAAATGAAACAGAAAAAATTAATTTTCTAGTTAATTCGGTTATTTATGGAAGTAGAGCTACTGTAGCTTCAGAGGATATTTTTATTAAGGAAGAAAATTTGGGGGATATAGTTAAAAAATCTATAAGAAACAATTCATTTTTTTTAATAAAAAATAAGGTGGAAATTGTTACAAGTAATTTAAACTATAATATTCATAGTGATGGGAAATGGATTATTTATGTTATAGATCAATTAATTAATAATGCTATTAAATATTCAAAAGAAAATGGTAAGATAGAATTTTATGCAGAGGATAATAGAGAATATATAAAACTATGTATTAAGGATAATGGCATTGGCATAGAAAAAGAGGATATAGAAAGGATATTTAATAAAGGTTTTACAGGAAGTAATGGTAGAAATAAAGTATATAAATCTACTGGCATGGGACTTTATTTTACTAAGAAGGTATTAAACAAATTAGAACATGAAATTTCTGTGGAATCAATTAAGGGTGAATATACTTTATTTAATATATACTTTTATAAAATCTCCGATTATTTAAAGGTTACTAAAATGTAACATTAGAATAAAAAAGGTAAGGTTAAGTGAAGGAATCCAAATTAAAAAACTATTAAAATAAAATTAAAGTTAAAGTTAATTTTGGAGGAATTAGTTATGAAAGAAATTTTAAAGTTAAAAGATGTATCTAAGGAATATGGAGTTAGAGGGTTTAGAACAAGGGTTTTAAATAATATAAATTTTACTGTAAATGAAGGTGATTTTATTTCTATAATGGGGCCATCAGGAGCAGGAAAAACTACTTTGCTTAATTTAATTTCAAGCTTAGATAAACCAACAAAAGGTGAAATAATTCTTGATGGAAAAGATATAACAAAGATTAAGAATAAGGATTTATCTAATTTAAGAAGAGATAAAATAGGTTTTATATTTCAGGATTATAATTTGTTAGATAATATGAATTTAATGGATAACATAGCATTGCCATTAGCATTAGGAAAAAAGAAAACTAAAGATATAGAAAACAAAGTAATTAATATTGCAGAGATATTCGGTCTTAAGGAGCATTTAAAGAAGTATCCATATGAATTATCTGGAGGACAAAAGCAAAGAGGGGCAGCAGCTAGAGCCTTAATAACTGATCCAAAAGTAATTTTTGCAGATGAGCCTACTGGAGCATTAGATTCAAGATCATCATCAGATCTGCTAGAATCTTTAAGTAGAGCAAATAAGGAAGAAAATGCTACTATTGTTATGGTTACTCATGATGCTCTTACTGCAAGTTATTCTAATAAAGTTTATATATTAAGTGATGGAGAAATAAAGTGTCAATTAAATAAAGGAGATAATAGAAAAGAGTTTTATGTTAAGATAATTGATATGTTAGCATCTTTAGGAGGTGCTAAATAATGAGCGTATTCAATATAGCTTATAATAATTTCAAAAATAATATAAAAGTATATACTATGTTCTTTATCTCAATGATTTTTTCGGTGGTTATTTTAAGTAATTTCTTAATTATGATGGATGGAGAGGCAATGAAAGTCCTTGGTGATATGAATGAAGAATATAGCAAGCTTATTTTGCAAGTTATAACTGTCATTTTAGTTATATTTATGTTTTTCTTTATTTGGTATGCATCAAATATCTTCTTAAGAAATAGAAAAAAGGAAATTGGTATTTATGCATTTATGGGTCTTGATTCATCAGTAATAGGAAAGATATATTTTATTGAAATGATGTTAATTGGAGTAAGTGCATCAATAATTGGAACAACTATAGGAGTTGTCTTATCAAAGTTTTTTCAAATAGTAGTTTTTAAAATTGCAGACTTTAATATAGATGTGAAGTTTAATGTAAGCTTAAATTCAATAATTTATACTGTAGCAATTTTTATGTGTATCTTTTTATTTATGAGTATAAAAGGATTTATAAGTATAGTCAGAAGCAAAATTGTAGATCTTTTAAATGCAAATAAAAAACAAGAAAAGATGCCTAAAGTTAATTTTATTATATATATAATTGGAATAATTTCTTTATTTCTAATTGGATATGGATATTACTTAGTAAATGAAGAAGCAATGAATGCTCTTAAGACTTTAGTATTAGTTTGTATAGGAACATATGGATTATTTGGAGCTGTTTTCCCAATAGTGTTTAATTTCTTAATTAATAGAAAATCTATATTATATAAAGGATCAAATATTGTAACTATAAATAATTTAGCTTATAGATTTAAGAAAAACTATACTATTTATGCTACTATAGCTATACTAACAGCAACAACTACTACAGTTCTTGGAACAGCCTTTTCAATGAAGACAACATATGAAAATAGCCAAAGAAATATTACTTTATATTCTTTAGCAATTTCATCTACAGATGAGTTTAATTCAGAAGAAATAGCTGATAAATTAAAAGAAGTTGGAGAAGAAAAATATTCCTTAAATACTAAAGTACTAAAGGTTAATAGTACATTAAAAGATGTTCCGGAATATCAAAATGATGAATATATAGTAGTATCTTATGATAATTTATCTAATATATTGAAAGCAAATGGTGATGAGAAAGACTTAGATAAGTTTAATGAGGAAATGGTAGAAGGTAATAATGTTATATACATTGAAAGACCAGGTACTCTTATGAGCTTTTTAGCTAATACCAATGATATTACATTAAATGATGTTAAGTTTAATGTAAGCGAAAGTACTAGAATTAGAGTTTTTGGTGAAGCATTAAATTATGCTACTGTAATTGTAAATAATGATGAATATCAAAGACTAAAAGAAACAG
This sequence comes from Clostridium tertium, assembly GCF_017873245.1. Taxonomy (GTDB): domain Bacteria; phylum Bacillota; class Clostridia; order Clostridiales; family Clostridiaceae; genus Clostridium; species Clostridium tertium. The sequence goes on from NZ_JAGGJY010000011.1 coordinate 75,185, forward strand.
CAACTGAGATAAACTTCTATGGTATTAAAATGGAAAATGAAGAAAATATAATTAATGTAATAGATGAAATAGGAAAAAATCTTAATTTAGAAACTACACATGGATATTATGGACAATTTGAATTGCAAAAAATAGAATGGGTAAAATTTGTTTATGCAATTGGAGGATTCTTATTTTTAGTAATGGCATTAGCAGAAGCTAGTATTATTTATATAAAAATTTATAGTGATGCAAATGAAGATAAGCAAAAATATAGAACTCTTTTAAGCATAGGAGCTTCAAAAAAAGATATAAGTAAATCTATAGGAAGAGAAGTTGCATTATTTTATTTCATTCCATTAGCAGTTGGTGCAATTCATAGTTATTTTGCAATTAATGCATTAGCTGATTTTATGAAAGAAAATTTAAATTCAGTATATTTACTGAGCTTAGTAATTTGCATAGTTATATTTATAGTTAATTGCATTATTTCAATCATAGGATTTAAAAAAATAATAGGAATAAAGAAAAATTAAGAATATAAAATTCATGATTGTTCAAAGCAATCGTGAATTTTTTGCTTTTTAAAAGAGTATTATATATGAATAAAAATAGTTTATATAACTGATAATAAGGTTATATAACTAAGAATAGGTTTATATAGAAAGGAGATAAAAATATGGATAATGCAATGTTCTGTTATCAATGTGAGCAAACTATGGGGGGCAAGGGGTGTACTAAAATGGGGGTTTGCGGTAAAACACCAGAAGTTGCAAATCTTCAGGATTTATTGATTTATCAACTAAAGGGAATATCATGTTATGCTAAACCATTAATTGATAAAGGTGAGCTTATAGATAAAACAATAGTTGAGTTTGTAGAAAATGGACTTTTTACAACACTAACTAATGTTAACTTTGATGTAGAAGTACATATACAAATGCTTAAAGATTCACAAAAAATAAAAGAATCATTACGAAGTAAAGCACCAAAAGGTGATTACCCTAATCCAGCTACATATAACTTAAGTGCTACTAAACAGGAAATGCTAAAGGATGCAGTTAAAGCTGGAATAATGTATGATCAAGAGTTAGATGCAGATATAAGATCATTAAGATCAACTATTCTTTATGGATTAAAAGGAATATCTGCTTACGGTCATCAAGCTAGATTTATTGATTTTTATAGCGATCAAGTTGATCAATTTTATTTTAGAGCATTAGAAATTATGACAAATGATAATGTTGAAGTTGAAGAATTAATACGTTGGGTAATGAGAACTGGAGAAATAGCTATAGAAGTTATGAGAGTTCTAGATGATGCTAATACAACTAGATATAAAAATCCAACACCTCACAAAGTAAATGTAAATATTAAAAAAGGACCATTTATAGTTGTTTCAGGTCATGACTTAAGAGATTTAGAAATGCTATTAGAGCAAAGTGAAGGAAAAGGAATAAATATATATACACATGGAGAAATGTTACCATCCCATGGTTATGATGGACTAAAAAAATATAAGCACTTAGTAGGAAACTTTGGATCTGCATGGCAAAATCAACAAAAGGAATTTGATAATATACCAGGTTGTATTCTTATGACAACTAATTGTCTAATGAAGCCAAGAGAAAGCTATAAAGATAGAATTTATAGTACTTCAGTAGTTGGATGGGATGGAATAGTGCATATAGGAAGAGATGAAAATGGATATAAGGACTTTTCAGAAATAATTGATAAAGCCCTTGAGTTAGGTGGATTTGAAGAAGATCAAGAAGAACACGAAATATTAGTAGGTTTTGCTCATAAATCAACTTTAAGTCATGCAGATAAGATAGTGGAATCAGTTAAGGAAGGTAAGCTAAGACATTTCTTTGTAATTGGAGGATGCGATGGAGCAAGACCAGGAAGAAATTATTATACAGAGTTTGCTGAACAAGTCCCAATGGATTGTATTATTTTAACTCTTGCTTGTGGAAAATATAGATTTAACAAGTTAGAATTTGGAGAAGTAAATGGATTGCCTAGACTTTTAGATGTAGGTCAATGTAATGATGTTTACTCCGCTGTGAAAATTTCAACAAGTTTAGCAGATGCTTTTGATACAGATGTAAATTCATTACCATTATCTATAATTTTATCATGGTATGAGCAAAAAGCAGTTGCAGATTTATTAGCATTATTGTCTCTTGGAATAAAAGGAATGTTCTTAGGACCATCATTACCAGCATTCATATCACCAAATGTTTTACAATACCTAGTAGATACATTTGATCTTAAACCTATTAGTACACCAGAAGAAGATTTAAAGACATGTCTTCAACAATTAGTATAATATAAATATTTTAGGAGATATAGTTATGCTATATCTTCTTATTTTTTTGATTCGTATTATACTTTGAAATTCTAGAAAAGGTTATGATATAAAGTTTTTATTATTTTAATGATTAAAGATTAAAATGATTATATGATGTTATATATGCAATTTTTAATTTAAGATTATAATTTCTCAAAATTTGATTTGAATCACATTTTTATTTTTAAAATTTTCTTATAATTTACTCATAGATAAGAAAAACAAGGTTGGAGTGATTGATATGGAAAAGAGTATAAATAAAAATTTAAGTTTAGGTGAATGTGTTATTATTTATCCTGCTGTTGTTGAAAAATTTAATGATATTGGATTAGACTATTGTTGTGGTGGAAATAAAAATTTAGAAATTGCATTAAAAGAAAAAAATATTAACGTAGATAAATTTATTGAAGATATAAATGAAGAACTTGAAGAATTTATATTTGATAATTCATCATATATAAATTGGAATGAAAGAAATTCAGAAGAATTAATTCAGCATATAGTAAATACTCATCATGCAAGGACATTTGAATTACTAAGAGATATAGATCCATTATTAGTTAGGGTGTTTAAAGTTCATTATAATCATTTACCAGATGTTTTAACAAGGGTTCATAAACTTTTTGGAGCATTAAAATGTGAGTTAGAAGAACATTTAATAAAAGAGGAAAAAATATTATTTCCAAAGATAATTGAATTTGAAAATACTAATGATAAAGGAAAGAAGGATATTTTAAAAGTAGAAATAGAAAGCTTTATAGGAGAACATGAAGCGGCAGGAGATATACTTAAAGAATTAGCTCATATTACAGATGATTATAGTGCTCCAGAATGGGCGTGTACAAGCTTCAAATTATTATATATGAAGATGCATGATCTTGAGAAAGACTTATTTGTTCATATTCATAAAGAAAACAATATTTTATTTAAGAGATATCAATAGAAAGTTTATTAAAAAATATAGAGGTGATTAATTTGGAAAAGAAAAGATTTATTTTAGATAATGGTGTAAATAGAGCAGTTAATGAAGGAAAAATAAAGGAATTAACAGCACTTTTAAAAAATTTAAATGAAAAAGGATTAACAGAAGAGTTAAAGGAAAAAGGGCTAAAGATTGTTAAGTCAATAAGTCCATTAGAGCTTTCTATGGCAGAACAAAGTTTAGTAGAAGAAGGAATGGACCCAAGGGAATTAAGACATTTATGTGAAATTCATATGATGATTTTACAAGGTGAACTTGAAAAATTACAAAGTAATATATCTAAGGGACACGTTTTATATACACTTATTAAAGAACATGAATTACTTTTAAGTTTTTTAAAGGAATTAGAAGAAGTAACAAATGCAATACTAGAAATGGAAAGCTATGATAAGAATAGAAAAGAATTTACAAGAGTAACTGAAATTATTATTAGTATTTTAGATGCTGAACCTCACCATAAAAGAGAAGAAGATGTTTTATTTCCAGAGCTTGAAACAAGAGGGATAACAGGGCCAACTAGAATAATGAGACTTGAGCATGAAGACTTAAGAAAAAAGAAAAGAGCATTAAAGAAGTTAAGTGAGTCAGTTGCAGATTTAGATTTTAATGAATATAAAATTGAATTAAAGAAACTTTCAAATGCTATTTGCTTTGAATTAAAAGATCATATATTTAAGGAAAATTATATATTATATCCTACAGCATTAGAAAGTATAGAAGGTGATACTAAGTGGGCTAATATGAAAAAAGAATGTGATAATATAGGTTATTGTACATTTACACCTGAAGATTGTAAGTAATAATCTTATATTTAAGAAACTAAATGTAAATTAAAATTAAATAGAATTTTTAAAATCAATATATAAATTAATTAATACCTCCTTGTAAATTATATAATTTAATTATAAATGTGAATTTTATAGTATAATTAAATTAAGTTATATGATTTAGGTTAGGAGGTATTTTATTTTGAATTGTGATTGTTGTTGTGAAAAATGTGCAAGTAGATTATATGCACAAGAAGTACCTATATTTGAATCACTTTCTGAAGAGGAATTAGATAGAATAATATCAGTAAGAAAGCATATGGTTTTAAAAAAAGGAGAAAGCTTATTTTTAGAAGGCGATAAAGTTTCTAAGCTATTTATAATAAGTGAAGGTATGATAAAAATAAGTAAAAGTACTGCAACTGGTAAGGAGCAAATTATAAATATATTAACTGTTGGAGATTTTCTTGGAGAAAGCAATATATTAGGAGATACTCTTGAAAGTAACGTATCTGCAATAGCAGTTAAGAACACTGAATTATGCACTATTTCTAGAGAGGATTTAAAAGATATATTATATTCGAATCCGTCTATTTGTTTAAAACTTCTTTCTGAATTAAATAAAAGACTAATAGAAGTAGAAAATCTTTCAAAGAATTTATCTAATAATAATCCAGAAGCAAGAATATGTTGTATGCTTTTAGAGTTTTCAGAGAAATATGGCAAAGTTGTAAATGGAAAGATAGAAATAGATTTGCCTTTAAATAGAGAAGGAATGGCTAATTATTGTGGCATAGCAAGAGAAACATTAAGTAGGAAACTAACTTTATTAGAAAATGAAAATATTATTAAAGCTGTTGGTACAAAGAAAATAATAATTAATAATTTAAGTTTATTAGAAGAATCAATATTCTAGAATATTATATTATTAGATATTAGATATACATATTGTTTTTACACAAAAGCAAATATTCTCCCACTGGTCCTTTACAAGGGGAATTTATATAGTTTATTTAAAAGGAGATAGATAATGTTTATTTAATATGATATAAAAGAGGGGGAGATATTTCATATGGGGTTAACGTTCAATAAACCTTTAGCGGAGATAATAAGAGCTAGATATTCTGTTAGAAATTATGAAGAAAGGCCTTTATCTCAGGAATTAATAAACAAAATAGATAATTATATAGGTAAATTAGATAATCCTTTTAATATAAAGGTAAGAATACAATTAATTAAAAAGGAAACTTATAAGGATGTAATTAGACTTGGTACATATGGAGTTATAAAAGGAGCAAATTATTATTTAGTAGCTGCATGCGAAAATGAAGATTTTGCATTAGAAGCATTAGGATATACATTTGAAAAATTGATTTTATATTGTACTTCACTAGGGTTAGGTACAGTTTGGCTTGGAGGAACATTTAGTAAAGGTGATTTTGGAAAGACTATTAATTTAAAAAGTAATGAAATATTACCAGCAGTATCGCCAGTTGGATATGAAGGCGGGAGGAAATCATTTCTTGCTTCTTTTATGAAAAATCATAAAAATATAAGAAAAGATTATTATGAATTATTCTTTAATGGAAATTTTGATAGTCCAATTTCAAAGGAAGAGGCAAAAGAATATGGCGAAGTATTTGAGATGGTACGATTAGCACCATCATCTATGAATAATCAACCATGGAGATTGCTTAAGGTAAAGGACGATATTCATATATATAATAATGGTAGTACTGTTATGAGCCAAATAGATATAGGTATAGCACTTTGTCATCTGGACTTATATATGAAGGAAAAAGGAATAAAAGGAGAATTTAAATTTGAAAATCCAGTTATTAAAAGTAAATATGTATATGTTATTTCTTGGGTAAGAGATAATTAGATTTTTTAAAAGGAGATGTATTGAGGCATCTCCTTTTAATTTATACTAGGAAATTATAAAAGGTCATATAATCTTCAAACTAAATAATTGAATAAGTGTAATTTCTTATTATGTTAGTGTTAAAAAACTAGGAAAATAAAAAAACTTATAAAGTCATATAAATAATATACAAATAAAAGAATGAATTTACAAATTCATATATATAAAGTTGATATTATAGTAAGTGTAAAGGGTTTAATGAACCTATGAAATTTAAAGGAATATAAATAATATTATTAAAAAGTAAATTAATTATTTAAGGGTGGGATAGAACAATGGTACAAGAAAACTTAACAAAAATTCTAGAAAAGAGATTTGACAAGACAATAAAAGAAGCAAGCAACGAAGAAATCTATTTAGCTTTATTAGAATTAACAAAAGGAACAATTAATAAAAAGGGTACTAATAAGGGGGATAAAAAACTTTATTATATTTCAGCTGAATTTTTAATTGGAAAGTTATTATCAAATAATCTAATTAATTTTGGACTTTATGAAGAAGTTAAAGAAGTATTATCTGATAATGGTAAGGAATTAACTGAAATAGAAGAAATAGAGTTAGAACCATCATTAGGTAATGGTGGACTTGGAAGATTAGCTGCATGTTTCTTAGATTCAATTGCAACTTTAGGATTAAATGGGGATGGGGTAGGTTTAAACTATCATTTTGGATTATTCCAGCAAGTATTTGAAAATAATAAACAAAAGGCAGTAAAAAATCCATGGATAACTAGTGAAAGTTGGTTAAATAAATCAGATATAAAATTTGAAGTTTTATTTGGAGGATTTAAGGTTATATCAAGCCTTTATGATATAGATGTTACAGGTTATAATAAGGCTTGCAATAAGCTTCGTTTATTTGACATAGACACAATAGATGAAACACTAGTAAAGGATGGTATAAATTTTAATAAGGAAGAAATAAAGAAAAACTTAACTTTATTCTTATATCCAGATGATAGCGACAAAGCAGGACATTTATTAAGAATATATCAACAATACTTTATGGTAAGTAATGCAGCTCAATTAATTTTATTAGAAGCTGAAGAAAATGGATATAATTTGCATAAATTATATGATCATGTAGTTATTCAAATAAATGATACACATCCATCAATGGTTATTCCTGAATTAATTCGTCTTTTAGGAGAAAGAGGAATAGGAATGGAAGAGGCCATTGAAATAGTTACAAAGACTTGTGCATATACAAATCATACAATATTAGCAGAAGCATTAGAAAAGTGGCCAATAGAATATTTAGATAAGGTTGTTCCACAATTAATGCCAATTATAAGAGAATTAGATAATAAAGTAAAAGCTAAGTATGATGATGAAAAAGTATATATTATAGATAAAGATAATAGAGTTCATATGGCTCATATGGATATTCATTATGGATTTAGTGTAAATGGGGTTGCCGCACTTCATACTGAGATATTAAAAGAAGAAGAGTTAAAACCATTTTACAATATTTATCCAGAGAAGTTTAATAATAAGACAAATGGGATAACATTTAGAAGATGGTTAATTCATTGCAATAATGAACTTGCAAAGTATATAAGTGAGCTAATTGGAGATGATTATAAAAAGGATGCTACTAAATTAGAAAACTTATTAAAATATATAGATAATAAAGAGGTTTTAAAAAAATTAGGAGAAATTAAGAAGAATAATAAAATTGCTCTTAAGAATTATTTAAAAGAAACTCAAGGTGTTGAAATAGATGAAAACTCAATATTTGATATTCAAATTAAGAGACTTCATGAATATAAGAGACAACAAATGAATGTTCTTTATATAATTCATAAGTATTTAGATATCAAAAATGGAAATATCCCAGAAACTCCAATAACAATGATATTTGGAGCTAAGGCAGCACCAGCTTATATAATAGCTCAAGATATAATCCATACTATCTTATGTCTACAAGAAATTATAAATAATGATCCTGAAGTTAACAAGTATTTAAAAGTTGTTATGGTAGAAAATTATAATGTAACAAAAGCATCTAAATTAATTCCAGCTTGTGATGTTTCAGAGCAAATCTCTTTAGCATCTAAAGAAGCTTCTGGAACAGGTAATATGAAGTTTATGTTAAATGGAGCATTAACTTTAGGTACAGAAGATGGAGCTAATGTTGAAATACATGAATTAGTTGGAGATGATAATATTTATATTTTTGGGGAATCAAGTGAAACTGTTATTGAACACTATAAAAAAGCAGACTATGTTTCTAAGAAATACTATGAAAAACCTGCAATAAAGGAATTAGTTGATTTTATAGTTAGTGATGAAATGATAGCAGTTGGAGATGAAGAAAACTTAACAAGACTTCATAAAGAATTAATTAATAAAGATTGGTTCATGACATTACTAGATCTTGAAGATTATATTAAAACTAAAGAAATAGTATTTAAGGATTATGAAGATAGAGAAACTTGGAATAGAAAAGTTTTATTTAATATTAGTAAAGCGGGATTCTTCTCATCAGATAGAACTATTGAACAATACAATAAGGAAATCTGGAAATTAAAGTAGAAGATCATTATAAATTACAACTACAAAGAGACAGTAGATAGGTTTTGGTAAAACAAATCTATCTATTGTTTTTTTCTATGATTAATTATATAAAGAATTATTACTAATTAAAATTCAAGGGAGTCGCGTTTCGCGACTCCCTTGAATTTTTTCTATTAACTTTTTATTTATTAAAATATTATATTTATTGTCTATTTTTATATAAGCAAATGATATAACGTTTCGTTATATCATTTGCTTATACTGAAATTTCTATAAATTTTAAACCATAATATATGAATTGCTACAATATATAAATATGCATTTTTAAAATTATTTTTAAATTATAACTATCAGTTTTTTAATTTAATATCTGTAACTTGGTGTTAATTTGCTAAGAAATATGGAATAAGCACATTTAATATAAGCACTTTTTTACTTAAAGTTAACTTCACGCTCAGGAATTGTATATTGTAAGTAATTTTCAATTTCCTCTAATATAGTGTAGTTTTTAGGATCTGTAATAAGGCATGTATAGCCACTATCTCCAGCACGAGCTGTTCTTCCTATTCTATGAATATAGCTTTCAACACTTTCTGGTGCATCATAATTATATATATGAGTAACCCCAGTAACATCTATTCCTCTTGAAGCTACGTCAGTTGCTATTAAAAATTGAATTTCACAATCTCTAAAAGATTTCATTATTTTTTCTCTTTTATTTTGAGGAACATCACTATGTATTTTAGCAGCCTTTATACCTTTAGCAGCAAGTTTTACTTCTAGTTCATCAGCTCTTCTTTTAGTTCTACAAAAGATAATAGACATAAAAGGATTATCTTCTTCTAGAATCTTAACTAAAGCATCAACTTTCCATCTATCTGTAGTTTTAACTACTTCTTGTTTAATATTAGGAATTTCAGATTCTTCATTTTCTGTAATATCAATGATAGCTGGAGTATTCATATATCTATAAGCTAGTTTTTTTACTTTAGAATCTATAGTTGCAGAAAAGCAAAGAGTTTGAAGCTTTTTAGGAGCATAAGACATTATTTTTTCAATTTCATTTCTAAATCCCATTAAAAGCATTTGATCAGCTTCATCTATAACAACAGTATTTAGCTTACTTAAATTTATACTTTTTCTTTCTAAATGATCAAGTAACCTTCCAGGAGTTGCAATAATTAAATTAATGCCTTTATTAAGTTTCTTTAATTGAGAACCAACATCTTTTCCACCGTAAGCAGCTAAAATTCCAATATCATTTATATTAAATTTATTTGCTTCCTCAGTTATCTGGATAGCTAATTCTCTAGTTGGAGATAAAATTAGCACTTCAGTACTTTTAGAATTACTATCTATTCTTTGAAGTATAGGTAATAAAAAGGCTAGTGTTTTTCCAGAGCCAGTTTTTGATTTTCCTATTACATCATTTTTATTAATTATTTCAGGTATAACATTAACTTGAACTTTGGTAGGTGTTGTAATACCATTTTTCTTTAATTCATCAACTAATTTTGTATTTATTTTTAAATCTTTAAAATTCATAATTAAATCCTTTCTTTAGAGGTCATATAAAGTAAATTAGAGCTTGGTATCCGGTGAAAGACATCCAAGCTCCACAATTATATTACGTATCTATTAATGGCTTAATAATAACATTTAATATATTAATAATCAATATAAAGTTATAATTCATTTAAAATGAATGAATTATTTAGTTATATCATTAATTGAAGATATTATTAAACAAGAAATCTGTATTTTAGTTATATGTACAGATTTTTTTCACTTTATATTTAGGAAATCTTAAGCTTTATATGAAAATATATTAAGATTTTAAACTTATACTGAAGTTAATAAAAAATATGGAGTAGATAAAAGGTACTGAGTAATTTAAGACTAGTATTTTTATAGATGCTTATTTAAATTATATAGATTAATTTATAAAAGGAGAGAATTAATGAGTAAAAATAAGATACAGACAAAACAATGGATATATTTAATTATAGCAATAGTATCACTTATAGCTATAATTATTTATTTTAAATCAAGTGGGATTTTAGGATATATGTCATCATTAGAAGATTTTAAAGGCTATATTGAAGGGTTCGGAAATAGTGCTTACATTATATTTTTCTTATTACAATTGGCATCCATTATTATTGCGCCTATACCTAGTAATTTAAGTGCTGTGGCAGGTGCAATGGTCTTTGGAATGTGGGTGTCTTTTATAATAACTACTTTAGCTATAATTAGTGGATCTGCAATAATATTTTACTTATCAAGAATATGTGGAAAGACATTTGTAGAAAGGTTTCTCAGTCCGAAAGTTTTACAAAAATACGAAGAAATAATAAATTCTCCAAAGGGAGAAATAATAATATTTTTAATGCTATTACTTCCATTTTTCCCTGATGATATAATAAATTTTCTAGTGGGGCTTAGCAGTATGAGTTTTAAAAGATATTTTATTATATTAATACTTACAAGACCATGGGAAATTTTAATAGCATGTGCATTAGGTTCGGCAAGTATATCAATACCTTTATGGGGATGGGGAGGAGTACTATTAATATCTGCAATTATAGTAATTAATAGTAGTAAAATAGAAGGAAAATTAACTCAGTTAATAAAATAAATATAAATATAGGAGTTGTTATGATGATTTGAATCTCAGATGTTAGATATTTATGTCTAATATTTGGGGATACTTCAATAATACAACTCCTATTGTAATTTGTAATTAATTTTAATTTTATATTACTTAATAACATGTTATTAGGTAAGTTTAATAATTTTAACTATAAAAATGAAGAGGAGCTTGGTATCCGGCGAAAGACAACCCAAGCTCCTCAAGTAATTAGCACTTACGTACCAACTGCTCAATTAGAATAACATTAAATAGACAAATAGTCAACAAAAAAATGATTTATTTATTTGTTAATTTAATTAATATCTATAATATCAAGTTAGTAATTAAAGAATTAGATAAAATATTATAAATAAAAAATCTGTATTCAAATTAATGAATACAGATTTTTTTAAGTTATATTTAGAAAGTCTTTAGATTTATATCAAAAATATATTAAGATTTTAAGCTTAAACTAAAATCAATAAGAACAAGGGAGAGATAGCAAATGGATGTAGGAGTTTTAAATCAATATTTTTCGCAATATGGAATAATAGTTGTTTTTATAATTGTATTTTTAGAATATTTAAATTTACCTGGTTTTCCTGCAGGGATAATAATGCCACTTGCAGGTGTATGGGCTTCAAAAGGTGGAGTAAATATTATTTTAGTAATATCACTTTCTGTTTTAGCAGGTCTTTTAGGAAGTTGGGCTTTATATTTTCTAGGTAGATTTTTTGGAGAATTTATACTAGAAAAGTATTTGAAGAAATTTCCTAAGCATGAAGTAGCTATCAATAAAAATTTTAAGATATTAAGAGAAAAGGGCTCTATGGGAGTATTTATAAGCAAACTTATACCAATGGCAAGAACATTAATTTCAATTCCAGCAGGAGTTTTAAAGTTAGATTTTGTTAAATATACAGTAAGCTCAACACTTGGAATATTTATATGGAACTTTGTATTTATTGGCGCTGGATATGTATTTGGAGAAGCAGTATTTCAAAAATTAACTTTTTTATAGGGGGGATAAAAATGAAAATAGCAATGTTAACTAATAATTATAAACCATTTGTTGGTGGAGTACCTATATCTATAGAAAGATTATCTAATGGGCTTAGAGAACTCGGACATGAAGTTTATATATTTGCTCCAACTTATGAAAATCAAGTAGAAGAAGAGTATGTTATAAGATATAAATCAACTAATCATAAATTTTCAGGTGGAATAGTGGTTCCCAATATGTTTGATAAAGAAATAGAAGAAAAGTTCAAATCATTAAAAATAGATATAATACATGTTCATCATCCAATGATTATGGGACAAACTGCCTTATATTTAGGAAAAAAATATAATATTCCAGTGGCTTATACTTATCATACGAGATATGAGCAATACTTACATTATATAAAACCTTATAGAGCATTAGAAGAAAATTCTAAAAAGAATGAGAAAAACTATTTGGGTGAGTTTGAAGATTTAATTTTAGATTTTACTAAAGAAAAACTAGTTCCTGGACTTGTTAAGTATTTTACAAATAAGTGTGATTTAGTATTTGCACCAACAAATATGATGAAGGAGTATTTAATAGAAAATAATACTAAAACAAGAATCGAAGTTATGCCTACTGGATTAAATGAAAGTTACTTTGAAGAAGAAAATAAAACTGTAAAAGAAATAAGAAAAAAATATAAAGGTGAAAAAAAGTATCTTTTTTGTACAGTATCAAGATTAAGTAAGGAAAAAAATATTGAATTTATTATAGATGGAATTAAATTATTGAAAGATAAAATTGGAAACTCATTTAATACTTTAATAATAGGAGAAGGACCAGAAAAAGAAGATTTAATAAAAAGAGTTAAAGAACTGAATTTAGAGGAAAATATAGAATTCTTAAATAAAATTGATAATAAAGAAATAGGAAATTATTATAATGCTTGTGATTTATTCCTTTTTGCATCGAAATCTGAAACTCAAGGAATTGTATTACTTGAGGCTATGGCAGCAAAACTTCCAGTAGTCGCAATTAAAGCAAGTGGAGTAGTTGATGTTGTAGTAAATGATAAAAATGGGTATATGACTGATGAAAATATAGATGAATGGTCAGAAAAAGTAAAGGATATTGTAAATAACTATGAGAAAATGAATGAACTTAGATATGGGGCGTATAATGAAGCTTTAAAATATCTAAATTCTAATATAGCGAAAAAAGCTGAATATAATTATGCACATACAATAAAAGAATATTATAACAGAGGATTTAAATATGAACTTAAGGCAAATTAAGGAAACTATAATAAGTAAATTATTTATAGTGTATCTAGAGTTAGTTTTTAAAACAAGTAATATAGTTTTAACTGAATTTAAATTTGATATTAATAATAGTATCATTGGATTTTGGCATGGAGATAGTTATTCAATGAATTTAGTTATAAAGAAGTTAATTAGTGAGAAATTTAGTTTAAATGTAATTGTTACAGCTGATGCGAGAGGAAATTATATAGAAAATGTCCTGAAAAAATATAAAGTTAAAGCTTTGAGAATGCCAGATGGAATTAAAATGAAATCCTTCTTAAGGGATCTTAAGTTAGTTAGTAAAAAAGAAAATGAATCAGTTGCAATAGCATTAGATGGACCATTAGGACCATATCATATTCCTAAAAAAATAGGATTTTCTTTATCAAGAGAAGCTAATAAAAAATTTATTGGAGTTAAATTAGATTACTCAAGAAAGATAAGTTTAAAAAGTAGGTGGGATAAATATATAATTCCACTACCATTTACAACTATAAAAATAAATATTAATGACTTTGGAATGGTTACATTAGAAGACCTTAAGAATTTTAAATATTATAGTGAGAAAATTAAAGAAGCTCTTTAGAAAATCTTTAGAATTAACTAAAGTATATCTTTAGTATTAGAAGATATACTTTAGTTAATAAGATTAATTTAAAGTTTTTATTGTATAATATTTATATTATTACAGAAAAAGAGGGAGTTAAATTATGAAGTCATATAATGTTTTAATTGTAGAAGATGAAAAAGAAATAGCAGATGCTATAGAAATATATTTAAAAAATCAAGGATATAATGTTTTTAAAGGATACAATGGAATAGAAGGTTTAGAAATTATAAGTAAAGAAGAAATTCATTTAGCAATAGTAGATATAATGATGCCAAGGATGGATGGAATAGCCATGACTATGAAGCTGAGAGAAAAATATGATTTTCCAGTTATTATGCTTTCAGCAAAATCAGAAGAAGTTGATAAAATAATGGGTTTAAACATAGGTGCGGATGATTATGTAACTAAGCCTTTTACACCTTTAGAATTACTAGCTAGAGTTAATTCCCAGCTAAGAAGATATTCAAAATTTCTAAGTTTAGTAGGGGTAGAAAAAGAAAAATCTAATAGTTTTGTAATTGGAGGACTTGAATTAAATGTTGATACAGTTGAATTAACTGTTGATGGAAACCCAGTAAAAATTACTCCAATTGAATTTAAAATACTTCATTTGCTTATGCAAAATCCAGGAAGAGTATTTTCTCCTGAAGAAATATATGAAAGAGTATGGAATGAACAAGCAATTAATACTGATACAATAATGGTTCATGTAAGAAATATAAGAGAAAAAATTGAAATTAATCCTAAAAATCCAAAATATTTAAAGGTGGTGTGGGGAGTTGGATACAAAATTGAAAAGCAGTAAATATAATTATTTTTTTAGTGCAATAGTATATATATTAGTGATTATGACATCAATAGGTTTAGTGGCATCTTACCCTAGAATATCAAAACTTGCAAATGAAAAAGAAAAGCCTTCATATTTTGAAGATTATAATTTTCAAATGGATCTATATAAAGGAAGTTTTGTATTGTATAAGGATCTTCTAGAAAAGGAGCAAAATAAAGATATTCCTGCTGATGAAATCTTTTTTAAAGAATATAAAGGCTATAGTGAAAATGATATGACTGATTATAGCTTTATAAAGAGAAATATTAATTATGAAATAGGTAATTGGAATAAAGTATTAAAAAGAGAATTAAAGAATTTAGATTATTATATAGTTGATAAAAAAACTAATACTTTTTCTTCAAATACGGAAAAAAAATTAAGTGATTTAATTTTAAATGAAGATAATAAAGAAGTTTTAAATGATTTAGATAATTATTATGGCTATTACATGGTTATTGATTATAATGAGTATGGAGAAATTAGTATAAATAAAATAAAAGGTGCAAATGAAAATGTAATAAGTACTTTCTTAGATTTTCAGTGGAGAAATTTAATTAATGGAGATAGTGATTTTGTTTTATCAAATCCTAAAAATATAACTATTGTTTATGGTGTACCAAATGATATTAAATATGTTGATAGAATAAGCAATTATGTTGATAGAGCAGAGAGCTATGCATATGGGGATATAATACTGGTTTATATATTAATAGCTTATATAGCTATAATGTTTATATCGTTAATTATTCCATTTAGAAAATCAAAGGATATTATAGGAGTTAAAAGAATTATTAAGATTCCTTTTGAAATAAGTGTAATTTTAATTACGTTAATAACAACTTTAGTTGCGTTTTCACCTAATATATCCTATTGGACCGTAAACAATGAATGGGTTAAGGAATCACTAGTAAGAGTTGGAATACCATTTGAGTTTACAAATTCAATATTAATGATAGGTAATATTGCTTATTGGTTTGTACTATTAATAACAGCTTTTACATCAGTAGTGTTAATTAAATATATATTTAATAAAGGGTTAAAAAACTATATAAAAGAAAATACAATAATATATAAAATATTTAGGCTAATAAAAAGAATATGGATAAAAATATATGATGAAGTTACAAATATAGATTTAAATGATAAATCTAATAAAATAATAATAAAGATATTAGCAGTTAACTTTATAGCTCTTGCTTTTATGAGTATCATATGGTTTTTAGGCGTAGGTGCAGCCATAATATATACAGTATTTTTATATTTTGTTTTAAGAAAGTATTTTAATGATATAAGGAATAAGTATCAAATATTATTAGAAGCTACAAATAAAATTGCAGAAGGTAATTTAGATGTTACTATAGAAGAAGAACTTGGAGTTTTCGAACCATTAAAAGATGAACTTCAAAAAATACAAAAAGGATTTAAAAATGCAGTTAATGAAGAAGTAAAAAGTCAAAGAATGAAAACAGAGCTTATTTCTAATGTTTCTCATGATTTAAAAACACCGTTAACATCAATAATTACTTATATAGATTTACTAAAGGATGAAAATATAAGTGAAGAAAATAGAAAATTATATTTAGATACATTAGATAGAAAATCCCAAAGGCTGAAGAACTTGATAGAAGATTTATTTGAAGTAAGTAAGGCAACAAGTAAAAATATTCAACTAAATATAGTTAATGTGGATATAGTTTCACTTATGAAGCAAACTCAATTTGAATTAAGTGATAAAATTGAAGAATCATCACTAAAATTTAAGTGGAATTTCCCGGGAAATAAAGTGATAGTTCCATTAGATAGTCAAAAGACTTTTAGAGTATTTGAGAATTTATTAATTAATATAGTTAAGTATTCAATGCAAAACTCAAGAGTATTTATAGATATAATAGATGGAAACGAAGAAGTTTATGTAACATTAAAAAATATGTCAGCAAATGAAATAGATTTTACAGCAGAAGAAATAGTAGAAAGATTTGCTCGTGGAGATAAGTCTAGAAATACAGAAGGATCAGGGCTTGGCTTAGCAATAGCAAAAAGTTTTGTTGAATTACAAGGCGGTACATTAGATATAGAAATAGATGGAGATTTATTTAAAGTAGTATTAAAATTTAAAAAGTAATTAAAAAAATCACTAATATCCCTTAGATATTAGTGATTTTTTATAATTTATAGAAAAAGTTTACCGGAAATGTTGAAATAGCTTGTCTATTTAACTATAATAAAAATGGATTTAAAGATTGTAGGAGGATTAACAAATGAGAAATTTTAAAAAATTGTTATCACTTATTTTGATATCAATGTTCTCAGTTATTTTAATTGGATGTGGATCAAATGAAAAAAATGAAGAGGCTTCTATAGAAGATGCAACATTAAAAATTGGTTTAATGCCAGCTGTTGATACAGCACCAATACTTATTGCAGAAAAAAATGGGTACTTTAAAGATGCAGGTATAGAGGTAGAAATAGAAATTTATAATAATGCTCAAAATAGACAAAGTGCTCTTCAAAGTAATGCTATAGATGGAGCAATGACTGACTTTATAGCTGTTGCTACTAATGTAGATGGTGGGTTTGATATAAAAGCAACAACAATGACAGATGGAATGTTCCCTGTATTAGCTACTGAAGGGGCAACTGATAAAAAGGACATAAAAGTTGGAATGATGGAAGTAAGCGTTTCTAATTACTTAATCGATAAGTGGCTTGGAGATAAATATAATGTAGAAAAGGTATTTATAAATGAAATACCAGCAAGACTTGCTGCTTTAAAAAGTGGTGAAGTTGATATGAGTTTATTCCCAGAACCAGTAGCTTCAAATGGAGAATTACAAGGATTAAAGAAAAATGTTTATGGAATGGATGATGAATTTTCAGCAGATTGTTTAGTTTTTACTGGAAAAGCTATATCTGAAAAACCAAATACTATTAAGGCTTTTCATGAAGCATATAATAAAGCTGTAGAAGAAATAAACAAAAATCCTGAAATAGCAAAAGATATATTAATTGAAAAAATACCAAATACAAATCCTGCGGTAAAAGATATTATGGTATTACCTACATATAAAAAAGCAGCCCTTCCAAGTGATGAGTATTTACAAAGTGTAATAGACTGGACTGAAAAAACTTTAAATAAAGATTTATCAGTAAAGCCAGCTGATTTATTAGAAGGAAAATTTGTAAAGTAGTATGATAAAAATAAGTGATTTAACCGTGAAGTATAAGAATGAAAAAGCTATAGATAGCTTAAGTTTATCTATAGAAAAAGGAAAGACTTATGCAATTATAGGTAAATCAGGATGTGGAAAAACAACCCTGCTATATACTATAGCAGGGCTTATTTCTAATTATGAAGGGAAATTAGAAATAGAAGGAGAAACTTCTTTAATACTACAAAATTTAGGATTATTTAATTGGTTTACAGTATATAAAAATATAGAGATTGGATTAAATAAGTATAAATTTACAAAAAAACAAAAAGAAAAATTAGTTAATGATGTACTAAAAGAATTAGATTTACTAAGTTTTAAGAATAAATATCCAAAGGAATTAAGTGGAGGACAAAAGCAAAGGGTAGCTATAGCAAGAACAATAATAAGCAACCCAGAAACGCTACTATTGGATGAAGCAACTTCTGCACTAGATTCAATAAACAAGGAAAAAATTCAGGATTTACTTTTAGATATAAAAGATAAGAGAAGCAATACGATGATTTTAGTAACACATAGTATTGAAGAAGCTGTTTTTTTAGGTGAGTATATAGTTGTTATGAAGGATGGTAAAATACATAGCATAATTAATAATAGATATTTTGGTGATAAAGATATAAGAAAGAAACAAGAGTACATAGAAATATGTAATGAAGTAAGAGGTAAACTATATGATTAAAGAGCTACTATTAAAAATAATAAAAGGACTCTATGGAGTAATAATTGTAGTTGCTTTATGGTATTTACTAAGTATGTTAATAGGTACTAATATGGTACCATCCCCTAAAACTACTATATATGAGCTAATAAGATTATTACAAAATGATTTTATATATCATATTTTATATAGCATGTATAGAATATTGGGAGCTATATTAATATCATTAATTATAGGGATTCCAGTTGGAATTGCTCTTGGACTTAGTAGTTTAGTAGATAAAATAATTTCACCAGTAGTATATCTACTATATCCTATACCTAAAATAGCTTTTTTACCTATATTTATGGTTATGTTTGGAATAGGAGATAAATCTAAAATAATACTTATGGTAACTATAATAGTTTTTCAAATTTTAATAGTTGCAAGAGATGCAGTTAAAGAAATTGACAAAGATGTATTAATATCTGCTAGAGTTATGAAATTTAGTAAAAGTGATACTATATTAAAAGTAGTGATGCCTGCAATAGCACCCAAAGTATTTTCTGCTTTAAGAGTAAGTATAGGAATAGCAATTTCTGCTTTATTCTTTAGTGAAAATTATGCAACTAAATATGGAATAGGATATTATATAATGAATTCATGGTCAATGGTTGATTATAAAGGAATGTTTGCTGGAGTATTAGCTCTTAGCATTATGTCTCTTATTATATTTAAAATTATAGATTTATTAGAAAAGAAAATATGTCCATGGAATTAATAAAAGCCTAATTAGTATATAGAACATACTTTCTTAAGTATATTTATAACTAATTAGGTTTTTATTATAAACAATGATTGTATAAATTATTTGATTTAACAAAGTAATAAATATGTCAATAATTATTTAAGTAGAATTCTGTTATATTATTTATCTATATAGTTTACTGTAGTAAACATGCCACCAACTCCTGGTGCAGCATTATTAGTTACATGATGAGGCATGTGGCAATGCATTGGCCAAATACCAGGATTTTTAGCTATAAATTCAATAGCCCATGTTTCTTCCGAAGTAACTAAAATTATATTTTTATATATTTGAGTTTCCTTTCTTATTGGGAATCCATCGGCACCAACAACTTTAAATTGATGGCCATGAAGATGAATTGGATGATGGTGTATTTGAATATTACAAAATCTTACCTTTACAGTATCACCATAGCAAACTTCAAGTGGATTAGTTGAAGGATAACATTTACCATTCATAGTAAAGAAATTAGAATGAGGCATTTTAAATGTTAAGTTATAAGTACCTTTAGTTATATCTCCCCAAGGTAATTCATCAACTGCCCATTCTTGAAGAGCTACTAGATAATCTTTATAATTTTTTCTTTTCTTATTTTGGGGATCCTCACCATATTATATCATAAGGCTCGTACAAAAAGTCCAGGTATAAGCTCCAGGTTAACTACTTCTGAAACTAAAGTAAAAAGTTTAACGCCATCTTTATAGACATATTCTAAATATTTTATGTCGGGTGTTATTACTATAATAAGCTCCTATTAAATTACTATGGTAATAATATATTTATTTAGAAAGAAACTTTGATAATTGGTAATACTTAAATTAGTTCTAAAAAACAATTAATAGTGTTGTTAATTAGAATTTAATTTAATTTTAAGGTTTATATGATAAAATCTTATTAAAACTAACAATAACTTATATAAAGAATAAAAAGTGGGATATAATCTAGAAAAGTGAATTTTATATATAAATAAATTATAGTTTTACAAAAGTAAGGGAGAATGAATATGAAACTATTATTGGTAGAAGATGAAAGAGAGCTTTCAGAAGCATTATTTCAAATATTAACAAATAATAAGTATTCAGTTGATGCTGTTTATGATGGAGAGGATGGAATTGATTATGCTTTAACAGGAGTATACGATGTTATAGTTCTGGATATAATGCTACCTAAATTAAATGGATTAAGCTTATTAAAGCAATTAAGAAAATCAGGTATTTCTACACCTGTTATTATGCTGACAGCTAAAAGTCAAATTGAAGATAGAGTTCGAGGTCTTGACTTAGGGGCAGATGATTATTTAACAAAGCCTTTTGCTACAGAAGAGTTACTAGCGCGATTAAGATCTATAACTAGAAGAAAAGGGAATGTTGTAAATGATAATATATTAACATATGGAGATATAAGTTTAAATTTAGATACTTATGATTTAGATGT
This sequence comes from Clostridium tertium, assembly GCF_017873245.1. GTDB lineage: Bacteria > Bacillota > Clostridia > Clostridiales > Clostridiaceae > Clostridium > Clostridium tertium. The sequence goes on from NZ_JAGGJY010000011.1 coordinate 96,163, forward strand.
AAATAATGAGAATATAAGACTGACTTTGAAAGAATTCGAGATAATTAAATATTTTATGGAAAGGCCTAAATGTGTTGTTAGCAAAGATGATTTAATAACAAAACTTTGGGGATTTGATTCGGAGGTTGAATATAACAATATAGAAGTATATATTTCATTTATAAGAAAAAAATTAACTTATTTAAAATCTAATGTAAGTATTGTAACTATAAGGGGAGTAGGATACAGGATGGAGGATAGCATTGTTTGATAAATTAAAGAAGAAATTTATATTAATAAATATGTCATTATTAACTTTAGTTTTTATATTAATTTTTGGGACAATATATATTTCTACTGCTATTAGTATGGATAGAGATTTAGAACATCAATTAAGAGGTGCAATGTTTAATCCTCGTAAGCCTGCAGGACCGGATTCCCCAATGATGGCTGGAAGTATAATTATTGATTTAGATACTGACAATAATATAGCTAATGTATTAACTTTTATGGAAATTGATAAGGAGATTTTAGAGGATACTGTATATAAAATAATAAAAAGCGATAAACAATTTGATAAAGTAAAATTAGACGGAAATAGTTATGGATATATGAAAGAAACTATAAATAAAGGTATGAAGATAGTGCTTATGAGTAGGGAACCTCAAATAAATGCTTTATCAAGCCTCTTAAGATCATATTTAACTATTGGGAGTATAAGCTTGATAGGATTGCTTTTTATAAGTATTTATTTAACTAATAAAACTATAAAACCTATAAAAGATAGCTTTGAAAAGCAAAAGCAATTTATTGCAGATGCCTCACATGAGCTTAAAACACCACTAGCAATTATAAGAACCAATACTTCTGTAATTTTATCTAATAAAGAAGATATTGTAAGTAATCAAATTAAATGGATAAATTATATAAATAATCAAACTGAAAGAATGGCAAAATTAATAGATGAAATGCTATCTTTAGCTAAGCTTGATACAGGTAAAGAACTTATAGAATTTTCAACATTTGATTTAAGTAAACTATTAAACAATATATTATTAACATTTGAAGCTGTTATATTTGAAAATAAAATTGAATTAGAGACAAATATTTTAAACAATGTATTTTTAAAGGGTGATAAAGAAAGTATAAAAAAAGTATTCATAATATTATTAGACAATGCAATAAAGTATACTAATAAAGATGGTAAAATATATGTGGAGCTTAATTTAGATAAAAATAAAATAAGATTGAAAGTTAGAAATACAGGTGAAGGTATAAAAAAAGAAGATTTAAATAAAATATTTGAAAGATTTTATAGAGTAGATACTTCAAGAGCAAGAAAAACTGGAGGGTATGGATTAGGATTATCAATAGCTAAATCTATAGTTGAAAGTCATAATGGAAAAATATATGCAGAAAGTAACGTAGGTAAAGATACTACATTTATAATAGAATTAAATAGTGAAAAATGAAATTTATAATTAAAATAGGAGAAATGTTACTATGAACGATAGAGATTATATAGAAAAAGAAACAAAGTTAGTTTATGGTTATATATTACAAGATAATGAGCGATTTGATAATAAAAAGCAATTATACGCAAGGATATTTAACAGTATAAAAACTACAGCAAGGTGTGATATTGGAGGTCTTGAAACACTGGATTTATCTTTAAGTGAAATTAAAGAAATTATAAAAAATGTAGTTGAGAATTATAAGTAGAATTAAATTTTAATTAATAATTTAAAATAGATAATGTACAATTAATGAAAAAACTCAGCTTTAGCTGAGTTTTCTTGTTAATTTTAAGTTTTTACAGTTAGTTTTTTAGTTAATAGTGAATAATAATCTCTATAAGATCATTATAAAAGTTCCAATTGTAATAAATACTCCACCTAAAACTGTTTTAACTGTAAGAGCTTCTTTTAAAATTACAAAAGCTAATATCATGGTTATTACAACACTAAATTTATCTATTGGAACTACTTTTGCAGCTTCTCCTATTTGAAGAGCCTTATAATAGAATAGCCAGGATAGGCCAGTAGCTATACCAGATAAAATTAAGAAAATCCAGCTTTTTTGACTTATGTTATTAATTTGATTTAAGCTACCATTAATAAAAACTATTCCCCAAGCCATCACTAAGACTACAACAGTACGTATTGCAGTAGCTAAGTTTGAATTTATGTTTTCTATTCCTATTTTAGCTAAAATAGATGTAAGTGCAGCAAAAAAAGCTGATAGTAATGCATAAATAACCCACATATTAGCAACTCCTTTAATATTAAATTTTTTTAGCAATATAAAATCCTCCATGAAATATATAGTTATAATTTAATTATATAATACCATTAAATATACAAAAAGGTGATGATAAATATATGAAAATAGGAATTATTTCAGATACACATAATTTATTACGAGAAGAAGTAATAGGATATTTAAATAGCTGTGACTTAATAATACATGCAGGAGATATTTGTAATAAGGAAGTATTGTTAAAACTTAATAATATTGACAAAACAGTTGTTGTGAAAGGTAATAATGATAATAAGATTTTTGAAGATATATTGAGTAAATAGGAACTATTAGAAATAGAGGGAAAGAAACTATATTGTGCATGAGAAAAATAATATAAATATTAATTTAGAAGAAGTTAATATTATAATATATGGGAATTCACATAAATATAGCTTAGATATAAATGAGAATATTATATATCTTAATCCAGAAAGTTGTGGAAGAAAGAGGTTTTCATTGTCTTTAACTATGGCTATTATGAATATTATAAATGGAAAAATACAAATAGAAAAAATAGATATAAATAATTAAAAAACATACATATAATATAAATTTAAAGCATTATATATAGTAAAGATATATTTAAATATTAATTATAATTTAATAATATTTAATACTTAAAAAACTATTAAGATTAAAGAAAAAAAGAGGAGAACGGTAGGAGAGTATAGAAATAGTAACTGTATCAAATTTTGTGGAGGGGGTAGTATGGTATTATCAACTAATCCGGCAGTTAGGCTATACGAGATCTTAAGTAAATCAAAAGAGTTTTGTAGTAGTAATGCGAACAAACAAAGTAGATTTAGAACGGTAGAATCAGTTCTTGCTCAGGTTTTCGATTTAGATATAAACGATGAAGAGAAAATATTTAAATCTATAATACAAATTATTGAAATGATAGAAAATATAAAAAAACTGACTAATAAGATTGAAAGCAATTCAAAAGATGAATTAGTAAAATCACTTACTAATTTTGAAAAGAAAATTATGTCTATAGGATTAGAAGATGATATACACAAGTTAGATGTTATAATCACAAAGGAAATATTGATATCTATAAATGGCATAGCATTAGCTTTAGATGTATGCAATCAATATAGAAATATTGAAGAAGAGAATTTAATGAAATTTAAAGAAAAGATACAGGTATTAATAGAAGAGTTAGAAGAATTAGAAGTAAATGGGGAACTAAAGTTATTTTTGAATAATGTACTTAGTGATTTATATTATAAAATAGAAGAGTATAAAATATACGGAATAGATGGATTAAAAACCTCTATAGAACAAGGACTTGGAAGCATAATGCTTAATAAAAATATTTGTGAAGAGGCATCTAAAAATCAAAGGTTTAAAGAAAATATAAAAAAGGTTTTAAGTTTGCTTACAAGTATTAATACTACTATTTCCTTTGTTAAAAATATAATACCAATAGCACAAGATGCAAGTGACATAGTAAATAGATTATTAGGATAGAAAAATAATAAATGTTAGAGATATGTATATAGTTGATTAATGAGAAATACCGTTTATTTTATAAACGGTATTTTCTTTGATTATTAAAATTTATTTATATGTTGTATGGGTAGATGGTTCATTTTCACCATATGGAGTTTTTTCATTAGCTTTATTTTTAATTCTCTTATCATAATTAGGTGATGATGGGTTAGTAACATCGTTAGAATCTTTGTTTTTCATTTTAAGTCCTCCTAAATTATTATTATCAATAATAGAATTCCCTTATTAATAGAAAATATTATTTTATAATTTAGAATATTAGAATGGCTTTCTTGAACTATTTAAATTCAATAGTATTTATAAATCAATCAATTTTTATTAAAACTAAGATATTTGTATAAATTTAATTTCGTATTTTAATTAAATCATTTTGTTGACTATTTAAAGTAATATCAATGAAAATTATGTAAATAATTAATTTTATTAAGTATATAAATTTGATATATAATTGAATATAGTGAAAATAAGAAAAAATGGATTTATAATTTGGAGGAAATATGGATACAAAGAAAATTTTTATAATAGAAGATGAGGAAAAAATAAGAAATGAATTATGTACATTTTTAAATAAATATGGGTATGAAACTAGATATTCTTTAGATTTTGAAAATATATTAGAAGAATTCATGAAAGATAAATATCATTTAGTGTTATTAGATATTAATTTACCATATTATGATGGTTATTATATATGTAGAGAAATTAGAAAAAGAAGTTCTATACCAATAATAGTTGTTACTAGTAGAGATAGTGAAGTAGATGAATTGATGAGTATGAATTTAGGTGCAGATGATTTTATAACAAAGCCATATAACACTCAAATACTTCTAGCTAGGATTTCTTCAATAATAAGAAGAGCTTATAATAATTCTGATTCAGAAGTACTAGAGTATAGAGGCTTGATACATAATTTATCTACAAGTGAAGCTGAGTTCGATAATAAAAGAATAGAATTAAGTAAAAACGAAAGCAGAATATTGTATGTATTAATGAAGAATAAAGAAAAGATAGTATCAAGAAATGAAATAATTGAATCATTATGGCAGTCTGATGAGTTTGTTGATGATAATACATTAACAGTGAATATAAATCGATTAAGAAAAAAACTAGAAGAAATAGGTGCAATAGATTATTTAAAGACTAAGAGAGGACAAGGATATATATTGATATGCGATTAATTGATTTCATTAAAGAAAGAATACTATTTATTATAATAAGTATAGTAATATTAGCTTTTAGTTCAATATTACTTAGTGCTTTGAGTGTAGATTTATATGCTATTGTATTTATATTCATTCTTAATTCTATTGGAATATTAATATTTCACATATATGATTATTTTAATAAAAAAAAGTATTATAATGAATTAATTTCTAATTTAGATACGCTAGATAAAAAATATTTAATTTCAGAAATTTTAGAAGAAGGAAGTTTTTTAGATAGCAAAATTTTATATTATGCAATTAAGGAAGCTGCAAAATCAATGAATGATGAAATAGCTTCTTTAAAAATAAGTAATAATGAGTACAGAGAATATATAGAGCTATGGGTTCATGAAATAAAAACTCCAATTTCAAGTTGTAAATTACTTATAGAAAATAATAAATCTGAATTAACTAAAAGTATAGATGAGGAAATAGATAAAGTTGAAAACTATATTGAGCAAGTGCTTTTTTATACAAGGAGCAATGCTTTAGAAAAAGACTATATAATAAAAGAATTAAATTTAAAAAATTCTGTAAATAAGGTCATAAAAAGAAATGCTAATATCTTAATAGAAAGAAAAATAAAAATTGAAACTAAGGATTTAGATGTAACTGTGTATTCAGATAGTAAATGGATTGAGTTTATTATTAATCAAATTGTATCTAATTCTATAAAATATATTGGAAGTAATGAATGTAAAATAAAGTTTTATACAAATAAATTAGGAGAGAATATTGTTTTACATATTGAAGATACTGGAATTGGAATGAATGAAAGTGATGTAAGTAAAGCTTTTGAAAAAGGATATACAGGAGAAAATGGACGGAAATTTGGAAAGTCAACTGGGATAGGGCTATATTTATGCAAAAAGCTAGTAATGAAACTTGGACTTGGGATAAACTTAACTTCAGAGCAAAATGGTGGAACTAAAGTATCAATAACATTTCCTATAAATAGAATGATGATTTTTGAAAATTAATTTTAAAATATTATTATATTACAAAAGTGTAAGTTTCCTGTTATGTTTTTCAATGGATTAAATAGCTGTTAAACATTAGAATTATCCTATAGTATCAAGTAGGAGGAATAATAATATGGGAAAAGAAGTGTTAAGAGTAAGTAATATAGAAAAATATTATGGAAGAAAAGGGAATATAACTAAAGCTATTAATAACATTAGTTTTTCAGTAGAAGAAGGAGAATTTATTGGTGTAATGGGGGCATCTGGAAGCGGTAAGACTACACTATTAAATTGTATATCAACTATAGATAAAGTGACTAGTGGACATATTCATATATCGGGAAATGATATTACAAAATTAAATTCAAAAAAGGTAGCAAAATTTAGAAGGGAGGAACTAGGATTTATTTTTCAAGACTTTAATCTTCTAGATACTTTAACTGCTTATGAAAATATAGCATTAGCTTTGACTATATTAAAGATAAATCATAAAGAAATAGATAAAAGAGTTAAGGATATAGCAAGAAAATTAAATATAGAGGAAATTTTAAATAAATATCCATATGAAATGTCAGGAGGACAAAAACAAAGAGTTGCATCTGCTAGAGCAATAATAACAAGCCCTTCATTAATATTAGCAGATGAACCAACAGGAGCATTAGATTCTAAATCAGCTAAAATGTTATTAGAAAGTATGGAAGAGTTAAATGAAAATTTAAATGCAACTATTATGATGGTTACACATGATGCTTTTTCTGCAAGCTATGCAAGGAGAATTTTGTTTATTAAAGATGGCAAGATATTTAATGAGTTAGTTCGTGGAAATGATTCAAGAAAAGAGTTCTTTGAAAAGATAATTGAAGTTATAACACTTCTTGGAGGTGACCAAAATAATGTATTCTAAGTTAGCTTTTAGAAATTTAAAAAGAAGCTTTAAAGATTATACTATTTATTTTCTAACATTAGTATTTGGTGTATGTATATTTTATACTTTTAATTCAATACAATCTCAAAGTATTATGATGGAATTAAATGATATGCAAGCATCTGCCTTTGAGCAAGTAGAAAATATAATGGGGTATGCTTCAATATTTGTATCTTTCATATTAGCATTCTTAATAATATATGCAAACAATTATTTAATAAAAAGAAGAAAAAAAGAGTTTGGAATATATATGACTTTAGGAATGGAAAAGGGAAATTTATCAAAAATAATTTTTATAGAAACCTTATTAGTAGGAATAATATCTTTAGCTATTGGACTAGGTTTAGGAATATTATTATCACAAGGACTGTCAGTATTAACAGCTAAAATGTTTCAAGTTAATCTTATAAAATTTAAGTTTATATTTTCATATAATTCAATGATAAAAACTATAGTCTGCTTTGGAGCTATTTATTTACTGGTTCTAATGTTTAACTCTATGTCTATAAGAAAAATTAGCCTTATTGATTTATTAACATCATCAAGAAAAAATGAAGCTATAAAAGTAAGGAATGTTTGGGTTTCAGTAATAATATTTATTATAAGCTGTATTATGCTAGGATATGCTTATCATACTGTTCTTAATGGGGGAGTAGCCACTTTAGAAATGAGTATTAATGGGTTAAGTATATTATTAGGTTCTGTAGGAACATTCTTATTTTTCTTTTCATTATCGGGTTTTTTATTAAAGCTTGTTCAAGCTAATAAAAAATACTATTTAAAAGATTTAAATATGTTTGTATTAAGGCAAATAAATAGTAAAATAAACACAGTATTTATATCAATGTCTTTTATATGCTTAATGCTGTTTGTTGGAATTTGTATGCTTTCAGGTGGACTTGGAATTAGTAGTGCAATGAATGAAGATATAAAGGATCTAACAGAATATGATTTAACCTTTTGGAATTTTGAAGGGATGGATATAGAAAAAGTTTTAAAAGAAAATGAAGTAGATTTAAGTAAATATTCTGATGAGTATGTTAGTTATATAAATTATAATGGTAATCTTAAATATAATGATATTTTATCAGAAGAGGGAAGAGAAGAACTTAAAGATTACTATCCTGTTTCAGTTAATCAGCCAGTTCAAATAATAGGGTTATCAAAGTTTAATGAAATTATGAATATGGCAAATAGAGAAAGGATAAGTTTAAGAGATAATGAATATGCAATATTTACAGATATAGATGATTCAGTAAAAGTATTAGATAAAGTTTTAAGAGATAATAAGGAAATAAATATAAATGGGACTATCCTTAAACCAAGTGTAGAGAAGGTTATAGAAATTGTAGCTTATGATAATATGATGAAAAGTAATATATGTACTATTGTAGTTGACGATAGTCTTATAAGTGGATTAGTACCTAAAAACTCATTTTTAAACTTAAATTATAAAGATGGAAATAGTGATATTCAAAATCTAATTAGTTCTGAAGTAGACCCTATAATAGAAAGCAAATATAAAACTTTGTATTATATGTCTAAGGAAGAAATATTAGCTGATACATCAAGTGCAGGAGCTATAATAGCTTATCTAGGAATTTATATTGGGGGAATATTCTTGCTAATATCAGCAGCAGTATTAGCTCTTCAACAATTATCTGAATCAACAGATAATATTGAAAGATATAAATTACTTAGAAAAATAGGTGTAGATGATGAGATTATTAATAGATCCTTATTAAGTCAAATAGGAATATATTTTATGATGCCTTTATCATTAGCACTAATACATTCCATTGTTGGATTAGAGTTTTCTAAAAGGATAATAACAGTATTTGGTAGTGTTAGCATAATGAATAATATATTAATATCTTTATGTGTATTGCTAGTAATATATGGAGGATATTTTATTGCAACGTATATTGGAGCAAAGAAAAATATAAATCAAAGAATATAATAATTATTATTAAGTAATAGTTTCTTAAAAGTGCCTACTTGTAAATTTTAAAAAAGTATTTATAGTAAAGTTATAGGAAAAGATAAAAATATAGTTCGAAAATAAATATATTTTAAAAATAATGGGAGGCAAATTAAGTGAAAATAAAATTAAGTGCATTAGATCAATCTCCTATTGGAGAAAATTCAAATGCAAAAGAAGCATTAAAAAATACAATAACCTTAGCTAAGGAATTAGAAAAGCTAGGATATCATAGATTTTGGGTATCAGAACATCATGATACAAAGAGTTTAGCTGGATCTAGTCCAGAAATTCTTATATCTAGTATTGCTGCTCAAACACAAAAAATTAGAGTTGGTTCAGGTGGTGTTATGCTACCACATTATAGTCCATATAAAGTTGCAGAAAATTTTAAGCTTTTAGAAGCATTATATCCAAATAGAATAGATTTAGGTTTAGGTAGAGCACCAGGAGGAATGCCTTTAGTAAGTAGGGCTATGCAGCAAGGGAAAAATATTTATTCTGATGATTATGCAGATAAGGTATTAGATTTAGTAGGATATATTTATGATATGATGCCAGAAAATCATGCATTTAAGGATTTAAAAGCTACACCTATTATAGATACAGTTCCTGAAATTCATATTTTAGGTTCAAGTGGAGGTAGTGCGGGATTGGCTGCTCAAATTGGAGCTTCATATGCATATGCTCAATTTATTACAGGTGGAATGGGAGTTAGTTCAGTTAATTGGTATAGAGATAACTTTAAAAATTCAATAATTTCATCTGCACCTAATACAATAATATGTAGTTTTGCAATTTGTGCTGAAACTGAAGAGGAGGTAAATAGGCAAGCGTCTATTATGGACTTAGCTTTAGTTCTCGTAGAAACTGGTAGAACTCAAGGAATACCTTCTTTAGATACAGCTTTATCTTATAAATATTCTGATACAGAAATGCAAATTGTAAAAAGAAACAGAAAAAGGATGTTAATAGGAACACCAGATAAAATAAAAGAACAAATATTAAATATGAGTGAAATATATAAAACAGATGAGTTTATGCTTATAAATTTAAATACAGATTTAAATTCTAAGATAAATTCGTATAAGTTAATAATAGAAGCTTTTAAATAAAAATAGAATAATTTAAGAAGTAATGTAGTTTGATTTATTTAAACCCCATTACTTCTTTTTTTATCTTATTTATTTTTATGGTAGTATATAATATATAAGGAAAAAATAATAATATAAATAATAAGTACTATTAAATTTAGAGTAAAAATAATAATATTTGGAGGAGGACTTATATGAAAATATTAATTACTAATGATGATGGAATAAATGCTAGAGGAATAATTGCTTTAGCAAAAGAAATATCAAAAAATCATGAAATTATAGTAGTTGCACCTAGAGAGCAAAAAAGTGCTTCTAGCCATTCTATATCAATTCATAATCCCATTAGAATAAGAGAAGAAAAATTAGATGAAAATTTTAAAGCATATAGTTTAGTAGGGACACCAGCTGACTGTACTCAAGCGGGTTTATCTTTGCTTGGAGGAGATATAGATATAGTTATTTCAGGAATTAATAGAGGCTTGAATTGTGGAACAGATATTTTATATTCAGGTACAGTATCAGCAGCAGTAGAAGGAGCAATATATAGTGTGCCTTCAATTGCTATTTCTATGGATGTAGATTGGAGCAAAGAAGATGAAGATTATTCTAAAGCTGCTAAATGGATAAGCAAAATATTAGATGTAGCAGAAAAAGATTATTTGAAAGAAAATGTAGTTTTAAATGTTAATGTTCCTAATATAAATGAAGAAGATATTAAGGGATTAAAAGTTTGCAGATTAGGAAAATCCACATACAAAACAAATTATATTTTAGTAGAGGAAAATGAAGATAAGGTTTATGTAACTAAAGGTACTAGAAATGATATTTTAGAAGATGATTCTGATTTATATTTCTTATCACAAGGCTATGTAACATTAACACCACTACATTTTGATTTTACAAACTTTAAAATATTAGATGAAGTAAAAGATATATTTGAAGATAAGGTGATGTAAGGGTGGAAGAAGAAAAAATAAAAGATATATTACTTCAAAGAAAGAATATGAAATTTAGATTAATCATTCAAGGAATTATCATAGGATTAATTACAGGTGGAGTAATTGTATTGAATAGATTAGGCATAAATAAACTCTATTCAGTTTTTATTAAATTTTATGCTTGGGGAAATAAAGGAATAGTAAATGCTATTTTAGTAATAATAGCTTTAGCTCTCATAGGATTACTAGTAGGACTTATGGTTAAGAGAGAAGGTATGATTTCAGGTAGTGGTATTCCACAGGTAAAGGGTAGAGTTATAAATAAGCTTAAAATGAACTGGTTAAGAATACTAATTTATAAGTTTCTAGGTGGATTATTAGCTCTATCAGCTGGTTTATCTCTTGGTAGAGAAGGTCCATCAGTACAAATTGGTGCTTCTATAGGAGAAGGAGTTGCAGAGAAAACGTACAAAAAAATGCCTGTTAAAAAAGAGTTTTTAATAACAGCTGGAGCATCTGCTGGGCTTTCTGCTGCGTTTAACTCTCCTTTATCAGGAATTATATTTGCATTAGAAGAAATTCATAGAAATTTCTCACCACTAGTTTTATTACCAGCTATGGCAGCTGCTATAAGTGCTGATTTTATATCAAAAAACTTTTTAGGGATGGAGCCAGCATTAAATTTTAGTGAAATGAATGCAATACCTTTAAAATATTATTGGATACTAATAATATTAGGAGTATTTACAGGTATATTAGGTGTTTTATTTTCAAAAGGAATATATTTATTTCAAGATATATATTCTAAGTTAAAAAAGGTACCTCAGGAAGTTAAAGTTATGATACCTTTTGTAATAACAGCTATTGTAGGTTTAATAGCACCTATGTTATTGGGTGGCGGACATGAACTTATATTAGAGTTAACAGAAGGAGGGCAGTCAATTTTATTTTTAATTATAATATATATTTTAAAATTTCTTTTATTATTAGTTTGCTTTGGCTCAGGAGTACCAGGAGGTATATTTCTTCCTATGCTGCTTTTAGGAGCAATCATAGGGGATGTTTTTGGAGTTCTATCAATAGAATTATTAGACGTTAATAGTTCATTTATAATTAATTTTATAGCATTAGGTATGGCTGGATACTTTGTATCAGTAGTAAAAGCTCCGGTAACAGGAATTGTTCTTATAATGGAAATGACAGGTTCATTTAGTCATTTACTTTCATTATCAGTTGTAGTAATAATATCATTTATTACTTCAGAATTATTAAGGAATGAGCCGATATATGAAGTCTTATTAGAAAGGTTACTTAAGAGGGTTGGAGTAAGCAAAGAAGTAAATGATAATAAGAAGGCTATATTAGAGTTTGTAGTTGAAATGGAAAGTATAGTAGAAGGAAAATTTATAAGCGAAGTCGACTGGCCTAAGGATTGTTTACTTGTTTCTATAAAAAGAGGTGATAAGGAGATAATTCCAAGGGGATCTGTAAAATTAATAAGTGGTGACTATATAGTAGTTTTAGTAAATATAGATAAACGGGCTATGGTAATAGAGGAGATTAACAGTTTGACCTTAGTATAGTAAGAAAAGTGAAAAGGGAATAGTGAAAAAGTGAAAGAGTTGAGGAAAAAAATCCTTTAAGGATTTTTTAATAGAAAGTGATTGACACTTATGTATTTTAATTTGCGTAGCAAAACAACCTCAATTCTTTCATTTCTTAATTTTTTCATTCTTTCTCTAATAAATTGTTTTAAAATTTATTGATTTTTCTTAGCTTCTCGAACTTTTAATAACTCCTCTTTATTATTTTCCATATAACTCAAAATTGCTTCATTTATAGCTTTTGCACAAGCATCTTGTCCTCTATTTGATTTAAGATATCTTTCATCGGCGTAATTACTTAAAAAACCAAGTTCTATTAATGCTGGAATACTTGAGTTAAGCTCTAAAACAGCAAGAGCGTCATCTTTATTTTTATAAGTTTTTAGCCCTCTATCATCTGTATATTTCAATTTTAATAAAGAATTTTGTATAGCTAGTGCTAAGTCTTTGCTAGCTTCACTGGAAGGTTTATACCAAGATTCCAATCCTTTAGCATCTAAATCATCATAATTACTATTACAATGTAATGATATAAATAAATCTGCATCAAATACTTCAGGTATCTTAATTCTTTCTTTTAAACTATCATTAGCTGTTTCAAGCCATGGAAGTGAATCGTTAGTTCGCGTATAGATAATTTTTACTCCATTAGATTCTAATAATTTACCAAGCTTTAAAGATATATTTAATACTATATCTTTTTCAAGAACTCCAGTAGTTCCCTTTGTTCCTACATCCCAATCACCATGACCTGGGTCTATACAAACTATAAATTCATCTTCATTAGAAGATGTAGTTGTTACTTTTTTGTTGACATAATTATTACTGTTGTTAAATTTATTATTTAATAATAAAATGAATGATAGGGAAAAAAAGGCACTTAATACAAGAGAAATACGTAATATTAATTTTATTTTTCTCTTTCGTTTATAGAGAAGTTTTCTTTTGTATGCGATATCGAATTTTTGATTTTCCATAATACATACCTCTTATTAAAGTATAATAATTTATTTTTAGAGCTTCTTTTAATAAATTGTCTATTAGCTATAAAAAGTTTTTCTTAGATGAAATTTATACAGCAACTTATATAATAGTATTATACTTTACATAATAACAATTGTAAATAAATGGAATAAAATAAGTAGAAGTTACTTGGTTGATAATATAAGAATATTAATATAAACTATACTATAAGGGGAGGGAGTTTCATGCCAAAAATATTACAAAATCCAAGAGAAACAATATTAAAAGAAGCTTATACACTTTTAAAAGATCAAGGGTATAGCAACTTTAGTATGAGAGAATTAGCCAATAGAAGTGGAATAGCTTTAGGAACAGTTTATAATTATTTTGAAAATAAGATGGCATTAGTTGGTGAAATATTTAATAATAAATGGATAGAAATACTAGATGAATTAAAAGAAGTTAAAGAAAAAGAAATATCATTTGAAGAAAAAATAAAGTTAATATATTTAGGTATAGAAAAGTTTTTAATATATCATAAAGAAGTATTTTTTGAACTAACTAAAAGTGAAAAGAAAACAGAAAGTAAAAAATCTCATGGATGTAAGAGATATGATGTTTTAGATCCTTTATATATAATTGTAGATGAAATAATAGATCTACATAAAGAAAATAAAGATATAACTATCGATATAGAGACTAGAAAATTAACTTCATTCTTAATAAGTAATATGATTACAATAACAATGAAAAATAAAGAATTTTCAATTGATGATTTAATTTATATAGTTACAAATAAATTATAAAAGGAGCAAGCTTGAGGCTATGAATTTATTAAATAAATTAGAAAGAAAGTTTGGAAAATTTTATATTAGAAATTTAATGCTTATTATTGTAGTAGGAAATGCTTTTGTATTTGCTCTTACAATGATGAATGGATGGGATCTCACTTTAATTAATAATATTTTATTAAATCCACAAAGAGTAATGCAAGGAGAAGTGTGGAGACTTATAACATTTATATTTGTTCCAGAAGTAGGTAGTATAATTTCTTTACTGTTTTCATTATATTTTTACTATTTAGCAGGGACGGGTCTTGAACATGAATGGGGCGGATTTAAACTAAATGTATATTATCTTGTAGGGATGATTGCTACTATAGTAGTATCATTATTAACAGGACTTCCAGCAACAGGGGCCTTTATTAATCTTTCCTTATTCTTAGCATTTGCTAGAATTTATCCTGATTTTCAAATATTATTATTTTATATAATACCAATAAAAGTTAAATATCTAGCAATATTCAACTGGATTATAATAGGTTTTAATTTTATTACAGCAGGATCATTAAGAGGTATGATATTAGTATTAATTCCAGTTATTAATTACTTAATATTCTTTGGAAGAGATATAGTAGCAGGAACAAAGAGTGGAGCAGTAAATTATCATAGAAATCAAAAATTTAAATCTCAAGTAAAACAAAGAGAAATTCTTCATAAATGTGTAGTATGTGGAATAACTGAAAAAGATGATCCAAGTATGGAATTCAGATATTGTTCAAAATGTTCAGGAAAGCAGTGCTATTGCATAAATCATATAAGAGATCATGAACATAAATAAAATGATTTAAAGGTAAGGGTATTTTAATATACTTTTACCTTTTTTATTTATAAATTAAGATGCAATTTTTTTATTACCATTTAATTAACAATAATTATTAAATAATAGTAATAGTAATTATCGGTTAAATATAGTATAATATAAGTAATATAGGGAATACACATTAATTGGGAAAAATTGATTTTAATTAAATTGATCTTAAGAGATAAGGAAGGAAAAGGCATGGAAAATAATGATTTAAAAAAGATATATGATAACCCTTTATATATAAGATATATAAAAAATCCAAGTGTAGAATTAATACTGGAAGCTGTTAAAAAGAACGGGTTAGCAATAAGATATATAGAAAACCCAACAAATGAAATGAAAGAAACAGCAATTAAGAATAATCCACTTGCAGTTGAATATATAGAAGAACTAAGTGAAGAAAATGCAATACTAGCAGTTAGATTATTATGGAATTCACTTAAATATATAAAGAATCCTAGTGAAAAGGTAAAATTTGAAGCAATTAATGCAAAAGGATGGGCTATTCAATTTATTGCTGATCCAAGTGAAGAAGTACAAATAAAAGCTGTATCTAAAGATTATGATGCAATAAAATATATAAAAAGCCCTTCTGCTAAGGTTCAAATTGAAGCAATTAAAAAATATTGGGCAGCAATAAAATTTATAGATAATCCTACTTTAGAAGCTAGAAGAGAAGCTATTAAAGGAAATGAAGAGGCTATTAACTATATTGATTTTAATTTAGATGAATTAAGAATATTAATTGGAGATAATATAAAAATCGTAAAATACGTTTATGATTCTATAGATGTAGATTTTGTAGTTAATGTTGTAATAGAGAAAGTAAAGGAAGACCTTATAGATGAAAGTTATATTAAAGACTTTCTAGAACTTGAAATTTTAGAAATGGACAAAGTTAATTTTATAAGAGAATATGGAAGTAAAAAGGCTAAAATTTTATTAGTAGATTATAAACTTTCAAGATAAGGCAAAAAGAGGTGATAATATGAAATTTTCAGAAGCTATAAGTACTATAGAATTAGTTTTAGAATCAGGAAGTGTTCCATTAATAATAGGAGAAGCTGGAATAGGTAAAACTTCATTAGTAAAAAGAATATGTAAAAGTGATAATTATTATTTAGTTAATATAGATGCTAACCTTTTAAAAGAAGGTGAAATAGGTGGATTACCAGTAGTTGAAAATGGAAGAACAAAATATGCAACTCATTATAAGCTTATTGAAATGGAAGAAGCTATAGAAAATAAGAATTATGATGGAGTGTTATTATTTATAGATGAGTTAAATAGATGTGAGCATGCAGTTCAACAAGAACTTATGAATTTAATTTTAAATAGAGAAATAAATGGATATAAGTTAGCGGGCAATGTTAAGATAGTGGCTGCTATGAATCCTTCTAATAAATATGATGGTTTTGAAGACAGTGATTATCAAGTTGTTGATATGGATAAAGCTCAAGAAGATAGATTTGTATGGATAGAATTAGACTCGGATATAAAGGAATGGATTAAATGGGCAATGAGTGATGATGGGAACATTAATGATCATATAATTGAGTTTTTATCAACATTCCCAGAATATTTAAGTACTCCAAATTCTAAAGAAACTATAAAAGCAACTCCAAGAAGTTGGGAAAGGGTTGCTAAGGCATATAATATTTATGTGGAAAACGGTAATAATTACTCTGTAGATATATTTTATAATGTTGTAAAAGGTAATTTAGGAGTGAGTATTGCTACAGATTTTATTAATTACATTAAGAATATAAAGAATCCATTAATTAAACCAGAAGATTTATTCTCATACATTATTTTACCTATAGAATTAAAAGATGAAATAAGAAAAGAAAGCCATTCGAGGTTATATATTTTAGCTAAGAATTCCTTAAGATACTTAGAAGAAAATAATACAGAAAATAATAGAAAACTATTTGGAGATCTATTAACTTGTTATCCAAGGGATTTAAGACTTGGTATAATGAAGGAAGTTAAAAGTGATTCTAGTAAAGTTTTATATAATGATTTATTAAATGAAGATACATTCTTAGATGCATTCTTTAATATTTTTGAATAAGGAATGATGATATATGTTATTTGAAGATAAGCGTAACAGTTTGTTAAAGCAAGCTTTAGATATAAAGGAAAATGCTAGAATAGATAGTAATTTTGAAAGAGAATTCTTTTCTTTGGTAGAATCAGTTGTTATAGGAATGCTAGAAGGTGAGGATAGCTTTTTTGGTCAATTCTTAGTAAAAATAGAAAGAAATATAAGATTTAATATTACATGGCCATTAGCTACTATTCCCAAAATGCAAGGCTTTAAAATGTATTTTAATCCAGTACTATTTTTGTTGTGTGATAAAAAAGAAATGCAGGCTCTTTTTAAACATGAAATATATCATATAATGTATGGTCATCATCAAAGAGAAAGAGAGCTAAAAAATAAATATACTACTACAGCTGTTAATTTAGCATTAGATATTTCTATAAATCAATTTATAAAAAATTTACCTACAGATAGTTTTAAGATTGAAACAGTTAATAGGGAATATAATTTAAGTCTTAAAGAAGATAATGCAATTGAAGTATATGCTGAAAAAATTGAAGAAGCAATAAAGTCAAAGTTATCTAAAAGTACAAAAGCTGATAAAAGTGATGTTATTGGAGATATAATAGATATTTCAAAGGCACATGATGTCTGGGAAGAAAGTACTTTAAATTATGATTCAATAAAGGATATGACTAAAAAAGTAGCAATAAGCTCTTTTAAGGGCAAAGCTCCAAAGGATATAGAAGCAATTATTAAATCATATACAGAAAAAGCAGAAATATCATGGCAACAATTATTAAAAAAATTGATACCATCTCTTAGAGCTGGAGAAAAGAAGACAATAACAAGAAGAAATAGAAGGCAGCCAGAAAGGTTGGATATAAGAGGAACTCTTCCCAATAATATTCCAGAGGTTATAGTAGCAATTGATATAAGTGCATCTATGAGTGAAGAAGAAGTTTATAAAGTAATGATTGAAATATTAGAAATAACTAAAACTAGAACTAATAAAATTACTGTAATAGAATGTGATAATGAAATTAGACGTGTATATGAAATGAGGTCTAAGAATGATATTAAGAAAAGGGTATCTAATATTGGATCAACTAGATTTTCACCAGTATTTAAATATATAAGAGATAATAAACTACGAAATCATGTACTTATATATTTTACCGATGGGGTAGGTGAAAAGGAGTTAGAAATTAAGCCTTTAAATCCAAATACAATTTGGGTATTAATAGGAGATGAAGAATTATCTTTATCAAATCCTTATGGACAAATAAAGAGAATAGAAGGTATAGTAGAAAAAGGTGAAGGTGGTACTGCTGGATTAGATATGATTAAGGAGTATCAACAAGAACATGGAAGATACTTTTAAATGAAGAAGTGAAATGTAAAATGAAAATTGTGGAGAATGAAGAGAGACTTACTCCAATTTTCATTTTACATTATTTTGCTTGGCAAAAAGCTCCTAGTACTGGTATTAGTCAATAATTTATGATATAATACAAATTTGTGGGGGTGCATTATGAAATCTTATAAAATAAGTAAAAATAATAGTATTCTTTTGATAGTATTTGTATTGGTTGTAAGCCTTTTGATAAACGTTTACACATCGATAATGAATTCACGTTACAAAGTATTAATAGGAAAAGAAACTTATAAAAGTGTTGAAGAGATAAGAAGTAGAAATGAAGGCGTATTAAATACATTAAATCAATGTATTAAAGCAAGAAGCATTAGTAATGAAGAATTATTAACATTATATAAAAGCTATAGTTCAATATCTGAAGAGTTTACAAGTTTATGGGCAAACTATAGAGATTATGGAAAAGAAGAAATTATATCTATAAAGAAAAAATCAAAGATATCAAAAGAAATACCTAATGAAGTTTATTCTAGAATTGAAAGTTTACTATTTGAATACTTAAGTTTTGAAATGAAAAATCATAATGAGAAGATTATCTTAGACGGTGAAACATTAGATAATTTTGAAGCTATGAGTAATATGGCTACTCAATTAGATGAATTTTATAAAGAATTTAACGAGAATAAATTCAAAAATGTTGATCAAGAAAAGAAGGAATTACTTACAATTAAAAAGGATTACTGGATGGATGTTTTAGAAGGTATAAATTCTATAATGGATCAATATTTAAATTATGAATTTGCTATAAAGAATTAAATTTAAAATACTCTAAAATAGAGTATTTTTTTATTTTAATAAATAAATTAATGAATATAATAGTTAATAAAATATTTAATAAATGTAAATGATATTTCTGATTATTCTAGTAAAGTCATTAATAAATATAATAAAATTAATAAGATTTCTTATTTTAACTAAATTTTAAGTTTATAATATAAAATATGTGATATATTTATAATATAAGAAATAATAAGTAGTATTAGTTAATATAAGTTCCTAATATTTAAGCCACATTTAGTTATAGTAGAAATATAATATAAAATGACTATTTAAGATGGAATACATATATTATAACTATACGATTTTTAGGAGGTTTAATATGAATTTAAATAGAAATGATCAATGTTGGTGTGGGAGTGGTAAAAAATATAAGAAGTGCCATATTGAATTTGATGAAAAACTTGAAAGTTTAAAATTAAAAGGTTATGAAGTTCCAACTAGAGATTTAATAAAAAATAAAGAACAAATAGAAGGAATTAAAGAAAGTGCTAAAATCAATAATGCAGTATTAGATTTAGTACAAGAAAAAATTAAGATTGGGATGAGTACAGAAGAAATAAATAAAATTGTTCATGAACTTACTGTTAATAGTGGAGCAATACCAGCACCATTAAATTATGGAGGATTTCCAAAGAGCGTTTGTGTGTCTATTAATGATGTTGTATGTCATGGTATTCCAAGTGAAGATACTATTTTACAAGATGGTGATATAGTTAATGTAGATGTATCAACTATTTATAATGGATACTATTCTGATGCCTCTAGGATGTATATGATAGGTAATGTAACTGAAGAAGATGCAAAGCTTGTTAGGGTTGCTAAGGAGTGTTTAGATAAGGGGTTTGAGGCTGTTAAGCCATGGGGATTCTTAGGCGATGTAGGAGCAGTGATACAAGAGCATGCGGAAGCAAACGGATTTTCAGTAGTAAGAGCTTTTGGTGGTCATGGAGTAGGTGTTGAGTTTCATGAAGAGCCTTTTGTAGCACACTATGGTAAAAGAGGAGAAGGAATGGTTTTAGTACCAGGAATGATATTTACAATAGAGCCTATGATAAATGAAGGTACTTACGAAGTTTTTGTAGATGAAGATGATGAATGGACAGTTTTAACAGAAGATGGTGGATATTCTGCACAATGGGAATATACTGTATTAGTAACAGAAGATGGGGCTGAAATAATAGCTTGGTAATAATATAATAGAAAAAGCTGTATCAAATAATGATACAGCTTTCTTTATGTTAAAGCATAACAATTTTTAAAATTAAATTAGTGACATCCGCCACCGCAAGATCCACATCCGCCTTCAACTTCGATAACTGGTTTAAGAGATAATCCTCTTCCTTCGTTTTCGTCAGTTGAAAGTAATTTGAATCCGCCGAATTCATCAACTAGTTTTTCTTCTACTACGAAAGTAATATCGTTAACTTTTTGAGTAACGTCTCCTTCTTTTGCTTCATCAACAGATATATTGAAAGCAGGACCACTACATCCAAATCCAGCTAAGTTAATTCTTATACTGTAGTTATCAACTTCATTTTCGTCTAAAAATGATTTAAATTCTTTGTATGCTTCTTCACTTATTAATATTTTATCCATATTATTCACCTTCTATTATTAAATGATAATTTATATCACTAGTATAACATAGTATAATTAAATATCAAGAGTTTTTTAATGCAATATATAGTAAATTTTAATAAATAGTTATTGTCATTACTATATATTGTAAATATAATAATTATTATAAATAATAAAATTATAATAAGTTATAATGATGCGTTAATGTTTTATTAAATATATTATTAATTTATATGAAAAAATTAAATAATTTATTTAAGAGTAAAATATTTGTTATAGAAAATAGAATTTTACATAAAGTAGTATATGTAATTTAATTATTATTCATTCAGAAGGGAAGTATTATTTTGAAGCCATATGACAGAACTTATTTAGTAGACAAGATAAATGAATATAATAACTTGATATCTTTAGGGAAGAGTGGGAGTTTTGAAATAAAAAAAATAAATGAAAAAAAAGATTTTATTAATGGATATATGTATAATAAAAAAGAAAATATAGATTTAAGTATTTTAGAATTACATGGACTCAATAATATATGGATGAAAATTTCTCCATTAGAAATAGAAAGTTCTTATATGTTTATAAAATATGCAACAGGAAAAGTTGGAGTAGTTGGTTTAGGATTAGGATATGTAGTTCAAGAATTAGCTAAAAAAGATGATGTAACTGAAATTATAGTTTATGAAATAGAAAAAGATATAGTAGATTTATATTATACAAATTTTGAAAATAATCCTAAAATAAAAGTAATAAATGAAGATGCTTATAAAGTTACTGGAGAAAGATTTGACTTTTTTTATGTAGATATATATGAGTATAAGCTTACTAAGCAAGTAGTAGATGATTATAATAAATTTAATGAATTACACGATATAAAGGAATATTTATTTTGGGGAGTGGAGCATTTTTTATTAAGTTGCAAATATGAAGAAATAGTATGGGTTTATATACCAGAAATTTGGATGGAAATTAGTAAAAATATATTTATTGCTCTTCAAGATTCAAATCTTTTAGAATATTATAGGCAACTAGATGAAGAATTAGTAAGTAGTGTATTAGCAGAGTTTAAAGCAGTATTAGATTAATTCAGGATAAAATATAGGTGATGAAAATATATATTTTTATATAAATTTGGAAATTAAGGTTTAAGAATATGTTTAATTTAGATGACATAGTTACATTATTTAAAGAATATAGCATGTATTCTATTCCTATATCAATATTGATAAGTACTATAATTGCAATATTGGGAGTAGTACCATCAATATTTGTAACAGGAGCAAATATTATATTTTTTGGTGCCTTTGAAGGGTTTATAATCTCACTAATTGGAGAAGCATTTGGAGGCTATATAAGTTTTATAATATATAGACTAGGATTTAAAAAGGGAGCAGAAAATATTAAAAATAAACATAAATTACTAAAGGCACTAGTTGATTCCGAAGGGAAAAAGGCAGGTATACTTATATTTGAGGGTAGATTAATACCTTTTATACCATCAGGATTTGTGACACTAGCAGCTTCTATTAGCAATGTAAATGGATTTATATTTATAATTGCTACTTTTTTAGGGAAAATACCATCTATAGCACTTGAAGCATTAGTAAGTTATGATTTGATAAATATTGAAGAAAATTTTATTAGACTGATAATAACATTAGTAGCAGTACTCTTATTATATATAACTTTAAAGAAATATAAAAAAGAATAAGATTAAAGGGTAAAGTATTAAAATATACTTTACCCTTTTTAAATAATTGTTTTATTTTATTTAAAGTTATTTAACAACTATGTTTACAAGTCTTCCTTTTATAACGATAACTTTAACTATATTCTTGCCTTCAGTTGCAGCAATTATATTTTCATTAGCTAATGAAGCTGCTTTAATTCCTTCCTCATCTAAATCAGTAGAAACATTTATTTTTGCTTTAATCTTACCATTAACTTGAATAGCAATTTCAACTTCATCTTTAACTAAAGCTTTTGGATCGAATGTTGGCCAAGCTTCATTGAAAATTGAGAATTCTAATCCAAATAAGCTCCATTGTTCTTCAGCAAAGTGAGGTGCAAAAGGTGCTAGAATCTTTAAGAAGTCTACACAAGTTTTCTTTAGGAAATCTAAATTCTTTACATCTTCTTGTAAGTATTTAGAGAAAGCATTAACAAATTCCATCATTCTTGCAATTGCAGTATTAAATTGGAATTTATCAGCATCTTCAGTTACACCTTTAATTGCATTATGTAACCAGAAGTTTAATTCCTTTTCAGCTTTATCTAAAGTAGTTTTATTGTTATTGTTAGCTTCAATAGCTTCTCTAGCTATATCAAGATATCTTTCGATTCTATCTACAAATCTTGCAACAGATTTAAGCCCATCATCACTCCAAGCTCCACCTTCAATATAAGCAAATCCAAACATTAGGTACATTCTAAATACGTCTGAGCCATATTCTGAAATATAATCATTTGGAGAAATAGTATTTCCTTTTGATTTACTCATTTTTAATCCATCAGGTCCAAGAATTAATCCTTGGTGAGTTAATGATTTAAATGGTTCATCAAAATCTAAATATCCCATATCCCTTAAAGCTTTAGTAATGAATCTAGCATATAATAAATGCATACAAGCGTGCTCAGGGCCGCCAACATATTTATCTACTGGAAGCATTTTATTTACTATATCTTTATCAAAAGCTTTTTCACTATTTTTGCTATCAGGATATCTTAATTGATACCAAGATGAACAAACAAATGTATCTAAAGTATCTGCTTCTCTTTTAGCAGGCTTTCCGCATTTTGGACAAGTTGTATTTATAAATTCATCGCATTTTGCAAGTGGAGATTTTCCATCTGGAGCAAATTCAACATTGTATGGAAGTTCTACTGGTAATTGATCTTCAGGTACAGGTACAGTTCCACAATGCTCACAATGAATCATAGGAATTGGGGCTCCCCAATATCTTTGTCTAGATACTAACCAGTCTCTTAATCTATAATTAACCTTTGCAGAGCCAAGTTTCATAGATGATAATTTTTCAACTATCTTTTCTTTAGCTTCTTCAGTAGTTAATCCATCAAATTCTCCAGAGTTAACTAATACACCATATTCACAGTAAGGTAATTCAGTGTTATCACCTTTTTTGTTAGTTATAACTCTTTCTATTGGTAAATTAAACTTTGTAGCAAAAGCAAAATCTCTTTCATCATGTGCAGGAACAGCCATAACAGCTCCAGTTCCATAAGTTGATAAAACATAATCTCCAATCCAAATTGGAACTTCTTTATTGTTTATAGGATTTATGGCATAAGAACCTGTAAATACACCAGTTTTTTCTCTTGATAAAGATTGTCTTTCTATATCAGATTGTTTTTTAGCTTCTTCTTTATAATTTTCAACAGATTCTTTATATTCTGCAGTTGTAAGTTTATCAACAAGTGGATTTTCAGGTGCTAAAACAACATAAGTTACACCATTTAATGTATCAACTCTAGTAGTGAATACATCAAATTTTATATCTGAATTTTTAACTTTAAATGTAACTTCTGCACCAGTAGATTTACCAATCCAGTGTTTTTGCATAGCAACAGTTTTTTCTGGCCAGTCTAAAGTATCTAGTTTTTCTAATAGTTCATCAGCATAATCAGTTATTTTTAAGAACCATTGAGTTAAGTCTTTTTTTGTTACTTCAGTTGAACATCTTTCACAAGCACCTTCATGAACTTGCTCATTAGCTAAAACTGTATTACAAGATGGACACCAGTTTACAGGGGCTTTTTTTCTATAAGCTAATCCTTTTTCATATAGTTTTAAGAATACCCATTGAGTCCATTTGTAATAGTCTGGATTACAAGTTATAACTTCGTTATCCCAGTTAAACATAGCACCCATAGCTTTTAATTGTTTTTCCATAGTTTCTATATTTTTATCAGTTGAATCCTTTGGATGGATTCCTGTCTTTATTGCAAAGTTTTCAGCTGGAAGTCCAAATGCATCAAATCCCATTGGTTGAAACACATTATATCCTTGCATTCTTTTCATTCTAGCCCATGAATCTACAGGTCCATAGTTAAACCAGTGACCAGCGTGTAATTGGCTACCTGAAGGATAAGAGAACATTTCTAAAACATAAAGTTTTTCTCCTTCCTTATTTGGGTCGAACTTATAAAGATTTGTTTCTTCCCACTTATCTTGCCATTTTTTATCTATGGAAGTTCCATAATTAGCCACAATAATTCCTCCTTTAAAAGTAAAAAATAATATAAAAAAGCCCTTCATCTCAATTAAGAGACGAAGGACATATTCGCGGTACCACTCTTATTAGAAAAAATAATATTTTTCTCACTCAAATTTATAACGGTTCTCCCGTACTTGCTTTTAACAAGTAAGCTCATAGGCAAGTTCTTATAAGTTAAACACTGTTTTACAGCAACCAACAGCTCTCTTGAGGATAACCTTTATAATACTACTCCTAATCAAAGCAATAAATATATAATTTTAATATACTCAATTATATATTTTATTACAATATAAGTCAACAACCACAAAATAGGAAATTATATGAATTAAAATATATTAAGAAATTTGTTGATGAAAAAGGAGCAATTGGATATATTAATCATATAAAACTTAAAAGGAGGTAAAAGAAGATGAATATAGGAGAGTTAATGAAATTTAAAAACTGGGTTGTTATAGGTGATGTTTCTAATGAGACTAAATATGCAAATAAAATTTTAAATAAGTTTAAGTTAAAAGGATATATGGTAAGTGGAGTTCATCCTAAAGGTGGTAAGGGAATTTACACTAATTTGAAAGAGGTTCCATATAATATAGAAGCTATTGATTTATGTATAAATGCAAAATATGGAATAGAGTTTTTAAAAGAAGCAAAAGAGCTGGGAATAAAAAACGTATTAATACAACCAGGTGCTGAAAGTGATGAAATATTAAAATATTGCAAGGAAAATTCTATAAATGCTATAGAAAACTGTGCATTGATTCAGTTAAATCATATATAGAGTTAAAATAAAGGGGGATGCAAGGATGTCTTGTTTAGGAAATTTAATTTGGATTATATTTGGAGGTCTTTTTAATGCACTAGCATGGCTAGGGTTTGGATTATTATGGTGTATTACTATAGTAGGGATTCCAATAGGCCTTCAATGTTTTAAAATGGCTGGTTTACAATTTGCCCCATTTGGTAAAGAGGTTGTTACTAAGAATGATAGTAGTTTTAATTTATTGCTTAATATATTATGGGTTATATTTGGTGGACTTGAAATGTGTATAGCAAATTTAATTAGTGCTTTCTTTTTATGTATTACTATAATTGGAATACCATTTGCAAAGCAATCATTAAAATTAGCTAAATTATCATTAATGCCATTTGGGAAAGAAGTAATATAAAAATAAGTATTTTAAAATGTAAATTTTGTATGTATTATATAAGATTACGTTTAATATTTCTCTGTTTAGTAGTATTATATTGTATGAGTAGTAATTATGATTAAAAATGATCTTAATTATAATATAGTTAAGCATTATATAAGTTTAATTATTGCAAAATAATTTGTATAGAAGATGAATATAGGTACGATAAGGAGAGAAGTATATGTCTAGAAGTAAGACTAATTTGGGCGAAGGTTCAGTAGGAAAACTATTATTAAGCTTAGCTCTTCCTGCTATAGTGGCACAATTAGTAAATGTTCTATATAACATAGTTGATAGAATATTTATAGGAAGAATGGCAAGTGGAGAAGTGGCTATGGCTGGAGTTGGTGTTGCTTTTCCTATTATAATGATAATATCAGCATTTTCTGCACTTATAGGTATGGGTGGAGCTCCACTTGCAGCAATAAAAATGGGTGAAAAAGATAATGAAGGTGCAGAAAAGATTATTAGTAATAGTTTTTCTACTTTAATAATTATTGGATTAATATGTACAATTGTTTTTTTGATATTTAAAGAAGATTTATTATGGGCTTTTGGAGCTAGTGATGCAACTATTGGATATGCAGTTGATTATTTAACTATATATTTAATAGGAACAGTATTTGTGCAAATAGCTCTTGGGATGAATCCATTTATTAACACACAAGGTTTTGCTAAAATTGGTATGGTTACGGTTGTGATAGGAGCTATAATAAACATAGTGTTAGATCCTATATTTATTTTTAAGTTAAACTTGGGTGTTAAGGGAGCTGCCTTAGCAACTATACTTTCGCAATTTGTTTCTGCAATATGGGTATTAACTTTCTTATTTGGGAAAAAGAGCATACTAAAAATAAGAGTAAATTATTTAGCGCCTAAATTCAAGGTATTACTACCAATAGTAGCTTTAGGAGTTTCGCCATTTATAATGCAATCAACTGAGAGTCTAGTATTAATAAGTATGAATAATAAGTTACAACTTTATGGTGGAGATTTAGCAGTTGGTGCCATGACTATAATGAGTAGTATAATGCAAATTGTTACTTTACCATTAATGGGACTTTCGCAAGGAGCACAGCCTATAATAAGTTATAACTTTGGTGCTAAAAATATAGAAAGAGTAAAAAGGACTTTTAAATTATTATTAACAAGTTGTCTTACATATACTTTTATTATGTGGGCTGCTTTAATGGTATTTCCAGAAGTTTTTGTTGGGATATTTAATAATAAGCCGGAGCTTGTAGAAATAACTTCATGGAGTATGAGAATATTTTTTGGAGGAATCTTTATTTTTGGGGCACAAATAGCGTGTCAACAAACTTTTTTAGCACTAGGTCAAGCTAAAATATCACTTATTATGGCGCTACTTAGAAAAGTAGTTTTACTTGTTCCACTTATATTCATACTTCCAATGTTCTTTGAAGATAAGTTAAAGGCTGTATTATTTGCTGAACCTATTTCTGATATAATAGCGGCACTAACAACAATTACTGTATTTATAATATTTTATAAAAAGACTTTTGTTAAAGATATGGAATGAAAATATTAATATGATATACTATAAATTATAGATATTATATTTTGGTTAAAGAAAATATAGTGATAAATATTATAAAAAGTTTTGGGGGAATAAGATTTTGAAGAGTGATGAAAATAGAATTTTATTTAAAGAAATAAAATCGTATGAGGAAGCTTACTTTTACAACTCATCGCCAGAAGAAAGAAATAATAAACATTTAAATAACATAAACAATGTTAAAAAGAAGGATAGTAAAATAAAAAGATTTTTTGAATCTTCGGCAGGAGATATGATTGAAGGAGTTATCGAAATATTATTTTCCATATTAGATTAATAAACTAGAAATTTTATAAATGTTAATAATGGGCTAGATTTTATAATAAAATCTAGCCCATTTAATTTAAATTCTATTGTGTATTCTTTGCATATAAAATGAAATTAATAATGTTAATGCATAATCAAAAATTAAGAATACAGGTTGTGCTATAATCCATAACAATGAAAGTGGAAGCTTTGTTATTTCTATTGCTATAAAGGACTTAAATACAAAGATAGATATAAATAAAGAAATATTACAAAATATCATTTTACAAAATATTTCTAAATATAGCTTATTTAACTTTTCAATATAGTATTTAACTATTCCGTATATTCCAAAGAATAAAATATATAGCAAAATTATATTAATAGGTAATATAAAAAAACCAATAATTGATGAAGCTATATATACAAGAAAAGCACTTTTGATAGATCCTTTAATTAGTGCAATTGGAATTAATAATGATGCTAAGGTAAGGATACTAATTGTACTTATAGGTAGTAGAAAATTTAAATATAAAATTATGTTAGTAAGTGCTACTAAAATAGCACTTAAAGTTATTTCTTTAGCTTTCATAACTTAAAACACCACCAATTAAATAATTAGGGATTAACAACAACCTATTAGGTCACCACCCATACATTCACAGATTGAATCTAAACACCATAGATTTATACAACAATCACAAGCATTAGCATTGTTTGATCCAGTTGTTCTATAATAATTATTGCTATATGCTTGAGTCCTTTGATGAAGAGAATTTAGAGTTTGTCTATATTCAAAATTATTAGGATCCATATTTACAGCTGTTTGAATATGCTTTAGACCTGCATCAAACCAACCTTTATTTGTTAGCAATACTCCATATAAGAAATTCCACTCAGCATTTCTATTATTAGATATACTATTAAGTCTATTTTCAGCTTCAGCAAAGTTTCCACTTTGAATAAGTCTCCTTATTTCTGAAAACATATAGCTATTATCACTTGATGAACTATTATATGATGAATTGCTACTGTTTGAACTACTATATGTGTTACCAGCGTTTTTAGTAAGTGCATCATAAGCAGCGTTAATATCCCTCATTTTTTCTTCAGCAAGATCTTTTAATGGATTATCACCATATTGATCAGGGTGATATTGTTTTATTAAATTTCTATAGGCTTTTTTTATTTCGTCTTGAGTTGCCCCAGGTTTTAAACCTAGTACTTCATATGGATTCATTTTAATTGTCACTCCTTTTATCTTCTCTGGTATTATTTAATATCCCAACATATTTATCCATCATACCTAATTCTAAAATGTTTTTAAGGATATCTTCATTTCTTTTTAAGGGCAATTTGGAAATTATATCTTTACAATTATATGAACAATTTAAAATTGTAAATTCTAGCCTTCCTTGAATTAAAGAAATTAATTCTTCATATGGTTTATTATCTTCATTAAACAAATAATTTATTGGATTGAATTTTTTCTTTTCTATATCATCCTTTAAATCATCAAAGGCATCTATAAGATATATCCATTTTCCTAAAGTATATCCAAGCTTATATAATTCATTTCTTAGGCTTTCGCTATCATTAATAAATTCGTTAGGATAAGCCTTTAATATATTTCCAACTATATCACTAAATGGATGGCATATTTCATCTATAGATGAGAAATTCTTGTTTTTTTCTAATTCAGTTAATATTCTAAGGTTAACTCTTATAATATCGTTAATGTCATCTATAGATTTATTAATTTTCTTTTGGTATGGATAAAGTATTTTTTGAAATACTTTGCTTTTAAGATTATTATCATCTTGAATATCGTCTTTTAATTTATGATAATAAAGTGTTAAGTTCATTGCAGCAGCATAATGTAATGCATCATTATTAATAATTACTGGTTTTTTATCTTTTGGATGAGCAATACAACGTTTGATTTCAATATTAGGTTCTTTAACTGATAAGGAATCTAAAAGTATTGCTAAAAATGTCATATCATAATTTAAAACCATTCTTGGTATATTCCCAGCACTATTTTTTAGTTGAAAACATAAACCACAGTAATAACTTCTGAATTTTGTAAAGTCTTTAACTTTAAGCTCTGCTTTTAGAGGAGTTACGTATCCAAACAATAAAAACACTCCTTAATATTAGTTTAGATTAATTATACAAAAATAAAGTATCATTAACAATAATTTAAAGGAAAATAAGGAAATATTAAAAAAATAGAAACAATTACAAATTAAGTTGACAAAATATTCCTAGGAATGTATATTCGAAATATACATAGAAAAGGGGATATATGGTAATGAAAAAAATACTAAAAGTAATAACTATATTATTTATAATTTTAATTATAGGCTTTGGAGGGAAATTTATATTAGATAGTAAATCACAATCTACCAATAATGATATACAAAACAAAGAAAATGATGCAGATATATCAAATCAAGAAGAAGAACCTCAAAAGGAAGAAATTAAAGAAGAAGAAAAGAAAGAGGAAGAAATTAATTATTTAACTTTAGATGTAAATGAGGTTAAAATCCCTATATTAATGTACCACTCTATATCTGATAGTGATCCTAATAATACCTTGCTTATTCCAACATCTCAATTTGATGAACAAATTAAGTGGCTTAAGGAATCAGGATTTACTCCAATGTTACTAGATGATGTTATAGAGGCTTTTAACACAGGAAAAGTTCCAGAAAAGCCAGTAGCAATAACATTCGATGATGGATATGCGGATAATTATACAGATGCATATAGAATATTGAAACAGTATGATACGAAGGCTACATTTTTTATAATAACAGATAAAACTGA
This sequence comes from Clostridium tertium, assembly GCF_017873245.1. Classification (GTDB taxonomy): domain Bacteria; phylum Bacillota; class Clostridia; order Clostridiales; family Clostridiaceae; genus Clostridium; species Clostridium tertium. The sequence goes on from NZ_JAGGJY010000011.1 coordinate 127,205, forward strand.
TGTTGATGGTTGGTATATGAATTCCGATATGCTAAAAGAAATGAGCACAAGTGGTATGGGAATAGAAAATCATACATCTAGACATATAGAATTTACAAAAATATCAAGGGAAGATAAGATTGCAATAATTAAAGAAGGTATTGAAAAGTTAAAAGAAAAAGTTGGGGTGGACAGTAAGTATGTTTGTTATCCAGTTGGTAGATATGATGAAGAAACGATAGAAATAGAAAAGGAATTAGGGATAAAAGGAGCTGTTACAACAGAAGGAGGAATTTCAAGTCTTTCTGATGGATTATATTCATTAAAAAGAGTTAGAATATCGCCTATGGATATTGAATCTTTTAAGAGTATATTTAGTGATTTTATAAATTAAAAAATAATGGGATGTGATTATGTCATATCCTATTTTTATATTATTAAAAAGAGGTTGTAGAGTTATGGGGACGTAATAAAATTATAAATAAGTTAGAGTAGGAAAGTAGGAGGATAAAAATGATAGGTACATTAATAAATAGCTTAACTATAATAATTGGATCAATAATAGGGCTTTTTGTAAAAGGAAAAATAAATGGAAAGATTAGTGATACTATAATGAGTGGGTTAGCATTATGTGTTATTTACATAGGAGTATCAGGAGCATTGAAAGGAGAAAATACAATTGTGATGATTATTTCTATAGCTTTAGGTGGACTAATAGGTGAGTTAATAGATATAGATTCAAAACTTGAGAACTTAGGAAATAAAATAGAAAAAATGGTTAATAAAAATGGAAGTACTGTATCTATTGCAGAAGGGTTTGTTACATCTACCTTACTATTTTGTGTAGGTGCTATGGCGATTGTAGGAGCTTTAGAAAGTGGTTTAAATAATAATTATAGCACACTTTTAGCAAAGTCTATTTTAGATGGAATTAGTTCTATAATATTTTCATCAACGTTAGGTATAGGAGTAATCCTTTCGTCAGTTAGTGTTTTGTTATATCAAGGTAGTATTACTCTAGCAGCTGGTATGTTATCAAATATGCTTAATGATGCAGCTATAACTAATATCACAGCTGTAGGAAGTTTATTAATTATAGGATTAGGTCTCAATATTTTAGGTATTTCTAAGATTAAGGTATCAAACTTATTGCCTGCTATGTTATTTGCTATATTGTTAAGTTTTATAAAATTTTAAATTTTAATTTATAGAGTAGATTAATATGTGTATAAAAAATGATTAGTATACACTATTTATTAAAATGCGTACAATAATTATGCAGAATTAATTAATGTAAGTAATAATTAATTCTACATATATTATTAAAAATTAGCATAAATGCTTATAAAATAAGAAGTCATAGAGAATTTTAAATTGAAATAAAGATGAAAAAAGAAATTCATCTTTTTAATAATGTTCGTATATTTCTTTGGCGATTTCAGTAATATATGAGAAAAATTTTGAAAAATGCATTTGAAAAGGTTTGATTATAAAGTTATATGTCGCAAAAATAAAAAAAATGTTATAAAATTATTGTAATCACGAATTATATGTTGTATAATTTTTTTGAAAGTTCGAATGAGAAAATTTTAAAAAATTAAAGTACAAAAGTATATTAAATTACAAAGGCTTAGGGAGGATTTTAATAATGAAGAAAAAAGCAATAGCTTTAGTTTTATCAGCACTTATGGTAACTGGTTTAGTTGGATGTGGAAACAAATCAGAAGGATCAGCAAATGATGTTAAAGTAGGTATGGTTACTGATGCAGGTACAATTGATGACAAGTCATTTAATCAAGGTACTTGGGAAGGAATTAAAAAAGCAGAAGCTGAATTAAAAGTTGAAAGTAACTATTTAAAGCCAGCTGGAACAACAGAAGCAGATTATATGAAGGAAATAGGAAATCTTTATGATACAGGATATAAATTTATAGTTACTCCTGGATTTAAATTTGAAACGGCTATTTTCCAATCTCAAGAAAAATATAATGATGCTAAGTTTGTAATAATTGATGGATCTCCTAACAATGGAAAAACTGGAGCAGATAGAGTAGAAAAAGTTGGAGATAATTCAGTTGCAGTTTATTTTGCTGAGCAAGAAGCTGGATTTTTAGTAGGAGTTGCAGCATCAGTTCAACTAAAAGAAGGTGACTTAGGATTTATAGGTGGCATGGAAATACCTTCAGTTCAAAAGTTTAACTGGGGATTCCAACAAGGGGTTAAATATGCTAATGAAAATCTTGGAACAAAGATGAGCATTAAAGAAGAAAATGTAGTTTATCAAGGTTCATTTGATAACGTAGCAGCAGGACAACAATTAGCAGCAACTATGTACGATAATGGAGTTAAAGCTATATTTGTGGCAGCTGGTGGAGTTGGTGTTGGATCAATAAATGAGGCAAAAGCAAGAGCTACAGCTGGTAAAGAAGCTTGGATAATTGGTGTTGATGTTGACCAATATGCAGATGGTATATACAAAGATGATAAATCTATAATTTTAACTTCAGCTATGAAGAAAATAGATGTAGCAACTTTTGATATAATTAAAGATGAATTAGATGGAAAATTCCCAGGGGGTCAAACTTTAACATTTGATGTTAAAAATGATGGAGTTGGTCTTCCAAATGAAAATCCTAACTTAACTGAAGAAACTACTAAGCAAGTAGATGAAGTTTACAATAAGATTAAAAATGGTGAAATAAAAGTACAAGCTGAAAAAGGCGATTTAATAAAGTAATTTAATAGATTTTAATATATTACTTATGATATGGGGAAAGACGGAAGTACCGTCTTTTTCTTGTATAAAGGATTAATTAGATTAATTTAACAATTAGTCAAAAAAAAGGAATACAAAGACTGCATAGATATAGTAAAAGTTTTTTTATATAAGTATTAGGGAGGATAATTCATGAGTTATGTAGTGGAAATGCTTAATATTCGCAAGGAATTTCCAGGGATTGTAGCAAATGATAATGTAACATTACAACTAAAAAAAGGTGAAGTTCATGCTCTTTTAGGTGAAAATGGTGCAGGGAAATCTACATTGATGGGGATGCTTTTTGGAATGTATCAACCAGAAGCTGGAGTAATAAAAGTAAAAGGAAAAGAAGTTAAAATTTCTAGTCCTAATGTAGCAAATGATTTAGGAATAGGAATGGTTCATCAGCATTTTAAATTAGTTGAAAACTTTACTGTAACGGAGAATATTATTTTAGGTTGTGAACCTAAAAAATTCTTGACAGTAGATATAAAAAGTGCTGCCAAGAAGATAGATGAATTATCAAAAACTTATGGATTAAATGTTGATCCATACGCAAAAATAGAAGATATATCAGTTGGTATGCAACAACGGGTTGAAATCTTAAAAATGTTATACAGAAATGCTGAGGTCCTTATATTTGACGAACCAACAGCCGTTTTAACTCCTCAAGAAATTGATGATTTAATTAAAATAATGCAAAACCTTATAAATGAAGGAAAATCAATAATTCTAATTACACATAAGCTAAAGGAAATTAAAGCAGCCGCAGATAGATGTACAGTTATAAGAAGAGGAAAATATATAGGAACAGTTGATGTTAAAGAAACTACTGAAGCTGATATGGCTAAGATGATGGTTGGAAGACAAGTTTCATTTAAAGTAGAAAAGAAAGAATCTACTCCAGGAGAAGAAGTATTAAGAATAGAAAATTTATCTGTTAAAAATAATAAAAAAGTTTTAGGACTAAAGGATTTTTCGCTAAGTGTAAGAAAAGGAGAGATAGTTGGTATAGCTGGGGTTGAAGGAAATGGACAAACTGAGCTAGTTGAAGCTATAACAGGTATGAGAGGCGTAGATTCAGGTAAAATATTATTTAATGAAAAAGATATTACTAGATCTTCTATAAGAAATAGAATTGATGAGGGTATAGCTCATATCCCAGAAGATAGACATAAAAGAGGACTTATTCTTGATTATACTATGGAAGATAATATGGTTCTGAAGGTTTATAAAAATAAACCATTTTCTAAAAATGGACTTATAAATAGAAGTAAGATAACTGAATATGCAAATAATATTATTGAAACTTTTGATGTAAGATCTGGAGAAGGTGGAAAATCTATGGCAAGATCTTTATCAGGTGGTAACCAACAAAAAGGTGTTATTGGACGTGAAATCCAATCAAGTCATGATTTATTAATAGCGGTTCAACCAACTAGAGGATTAGACGTAGGTTCTATAGAGTATATACATAAAAGACTTGTTGAACAAAGAGATAGTGGAAAAGCTGTACTTTTAGTATCATTAGAATTAGATGAAGTACTAAATGTTTCAGATAGAATTGCTGTTGTTAACAATGGGGAACTTATAGGAATAGTAAATGCCTCTGAAACAGATGAAAATGAAGTTGGATTAATGATGGCAGGAATAAAGAGAGGTGAAAGCTAATGGAAAAAAATCAAGGCTTAAAATCTATAATGGCTGTAATCTTAGGTCTTATTGCAGGTGCGATATTAATGGCAGTTATGGGATTTAATCCTCTTGAAGGATATGAATTCTTATTTAAAGGTGGATTGATGAACCTAGAGAGAATAGGTAATACAATAGCTACTGCAACACCATTAATGCTAACAGGACTTTCAGTTGCCTTTGCATTTAAGACAGGATTATTTAACATAGGGGC
>NZ_JAGGJY010000012.1 GCF_017873245.1 Clostridium tertium
ACTCAATAGTATAAAATAGTTATATCTCTTACTAAATATTAACTCTATATCATACCTTATATATAATATGTATTACCTATAACTTATTATTATGTTAATTATTTTTACATTATAGGAAATCTCTATATACCCACTTTAAGTTGACTACCTTATGTTTAAATATACTAAAAAAAGTATATTATATATTTTACTGATAATAAAATAGGAGATAAATTTCTAGTTTATCTCCTGTTTTATTATTCCAATTGCAACTCCTAATATATTGACTTCTTTATTTTCCAAACTAATTGGAGCATATAAAGAATTTGCAGGCATTAATTTTGGTAAATCTCCATTTAGGTTTAGTGTTTTTAATGTTGCCTCACCATCTAAGCTTGCAGCTACTATTTCATTATGATTTGCAGTTCCTTGTTTTTTAATAACAACTAAATCACCATCACAAATATCTTTTTCTACCATAGAGTCACCCTTTACTCTTAATATAAAGGTATCTTTTCCTCTTTCAAGCCAATATTTAGGTATATAAAAACTTCCCTCTATATTGTCATCCATTTCTATAGGTGTTCCTGCCGCTATATTATTAAACATTGGAATATCTTCTAATTCATTTTCATTATAACAAATATCATTTCCTTCAAATACTTCTTTTCTATTCGAAGCTGTATCTATATTAAACTCCACAATCCCCTTATTTTTCAAGTTTATATACTTATACTTTTCAACTGTGTCTACTTGTTTTTTCTTTTTTAAATCATATTTAGTTTTAAAGTTAAAGCTCTTTCCCTTTACATCAATCCCTAAAGTATTTACTTTTCTACCTTTTATCATCCAAGAATTTTCTTTATTATTAAGTTCGCTATTTAATATAAAAACAAATGAAGAATGTGGTTTATTTTTATAAATAGCTTTTATAAAATCTATTTCTCCCTTAGTAAACTTCTCCATATCATCTAATATAACATGACTATATAATCCGCCATGATTATTTATATATGAAATAGCATATATAACATGATCATACTCATCCATTAAGCCTTTATTAATTAAATTTTCATTATATAGATCTTTAATTTTATAAATAGATTCTCTTGTATAAGAAGATTTTTTAATTCTTCCTCCACGTCCTTTTCTATCAACTTCAAGATAGTAATCCTTAGAAAAATTACTAGCTTTTATCCATAAAATTTCTTCTAATATAAAGTTCATTGTTGCCTTTTGAAGAAACTTAGATTTTTTATAAAATGATGATATTTCATTTTCTAATTCTTTTAAAATTTCTATACCTCTTACTTTATCTATAACTTGCATAGCTAGTCCCTTTTCTCTTCTAAAGGCTTTAGAATATGTATCAATAAGTTCTTCTAACGTTATAATGTTTAATCTATCCTTTTCTAACGAAAACAATGAATAAAAATAATTCTCATTACTTTCTTTTTTATAAAGTTCCATTGCTTCATATGTCTTAGTATAATTAGATGTTACAAATAAAATTTTATCCTCTTCATAAATACAATAATTATTTTCTAAATTTATAGCCTTATAAATTGATGCAGTACTCTTCCCTGTTCCTTCTTTGCCTTTCAAAAGTTGATATCCAGAACTTTTATGATTTATAAATCTATTTTGAACTTTCGAAAGTTCCATACTTTCACCACCTTAAATCTATCTTATGTTTTCTGTATTTTAATAATATATTTTATAATACCTTATGTCAAATAATCGCTATTAAAAATTCAGCATTCTATTTATAATTAATAAATATCTTTATTCTAAATCTACATAGTTTATTCACACACAAAAATTAATATGTTATATAAAAAAAAGAACCAATAAAATTTCTTTCTTTTACAAGAGTCCATTTTATTGGTTCTTTCATTAAATCTATCACTTAATATATTTTCCAAAGCAATTTAAATAAAATTTTAATTATATATAATCATTCTTAAATCAATAACCTACACCATTAATAATTATATAATTTTAAAAGTAAAACTAAATAAGTTTTAATATGCAATTTCTATTACAGCTTTATTTAAAAGGATTATAAAAGCGACCATGGTTAACTATAGTTGCAATAATCGCTATAATAAATATTAAGCTAACTATTAATATCGCTATATAATCTCTTTTTTCAAACTTTCTTCCACTATACCAAGTACGTTTTTTATTTTTTCCAAAAGCTCTTAGCTCCATTGCTGAACTTATAGTATCTATTCTATCTAAACTTGAAAAAATTAATGGCATCAATATTGCTGCAGAATTTTTAATTCTTTTTGTTACTCTTTCTTTTTTAGACATATCAATTCCTCTAGCTTGTTGTGCAAATGATATATCTTGATAGTCACGTTGAACATCAGGGATATATCTTAATGCTATTGAAACAGAATAAGCAACTTTATAGCTAACACCAATTTTGTTTAATGAAGCTGCAAACTCACTTGGATTAGTTGCAACCATAAATAATAATGCCATTGGTATTATAGAAAAATATTTTAATGTTATATTAAACTGATAAAATAATTGTTCTAATGTTAGTGTATATGGACCTGCAATTTTAAATAAGTCAGTTCTACTTCCATAAATTTGAACACCTTCATATGGTGAAAAAATAAAAATAGCTAAATTATTTAACAATAAAAATATTAATATAAAATAAAGAACAAAGGATACTTGCTTAAATTCTACTTTTGAAATTTTAAATACAAATATACTTAAAATAAACATAAGTATAAGTACGCGTGTATCATATGTAATCATTGAAGCTAATGCCCATATTATCAAAGCAATTAACTTAGACGCACCTGTCAATTTATGAATAGGTGAATTTATATTTGTATATTCAAGCATTTTGCTCATATGCCTCTAATCCTCCTATCATAGTCAATAAACTTTTTAACAAACTCTCTTGGATTATCTAATTTAGCCTTTATTGCTAATTCATATAAAGATGTTTCTTTTAAATTAGCTTCAGATATTACTCTTTTATCTGTAAGTATATTTGCTGCTGTATCATCTGCTAACTTCAACCCATTAGATAATACTATTGCTCTATTTGTGTATTCAAGCATTAAATGCATATCATGAGTTATCATGATTATAGTGACACCTTTTCTATTTAATTCTTGCAAGAATTCCATAATTTCAGTATAGTGCCTAAAATCTTGCCCAGCAGTTGGCTCATCTAAAATTATAACTTCTGGATTTAAAACTAGTATAGATGCAATAGTTACACGTTTCTTTTGCCCGAAGCTAAGTGCTGAAATTGGCCAATTACGAAACTCATATAACCCACAAACTTTTAATGTATCAAGTACTCTTTCTTTAATTTCTTCTTCACTAATTCCTCTAACTTTAAGTCCTAATGCGACTTCATCAAAAATCATAGTCTTAGATATCATTTGATTTGGATTTTGCATAACAATACCAATTTTATCTGCACGCTCTTTAATTGTATCGTTAACTAAATCCCTACCATTAAATAATATTTGCCCTTTAGTTGGTTTATAAAAACCACAAATAAGCTTCGATATAGTAGATTTTCCTGCCCCATTTCTTCCTACTATACTAACCATTTCACCTTTATTAATATTAAAAGAAACTCCTTTTAATATTTCTCGTTTTTCTTCATATCCAAACTTTATATCTTTTAATTCAAGTATAGTTTCAGAATTTATATTAACACTCTTGTCAACAGTTTCATCATACCATTCTTTAAGTTTTTCTCTATATGTATTTAAATTTAATGTATCAATATGTTGTGGATTAATATCTGGAGTAACCTCACAGCCTGCATATTTTAAAGCAGTAATATATAATGGTTCACGTATGCCTGTTTCCGCTAATATATTCGAACTTAAAAGTTCTTCTGGAGTTATATCCGCAGCAATTTCTCCATTATCTACTACTATTATTCTATCTACAGAGCAATGTAACACATCTTCTAATCTATGCTCTATAATTACTATAGTTTTATTTGTTTCTTGTTGTATTTTGTCAATTAATTCAATTGCATTTTTACCTGTTGCAGGATCTAAACTTGCAAGTGGTTCATCAAATAAAAGTATATCTACATCTCCAACCATAACCCCTGCTAAGGTTACACGCTGCTTTTGACCACCTGATAAACTATATGGAGCTGCTTCTAAATGCTTATCTATTCCAACAATTTCAGAAACAATTTCTACTTTCTTTTTCATTTCATCTTGAGGTATACAATCATTTTCTAACTTAAAAGCAATATCTTCTCCTACAGTTAATCCAATGAACTGGCTATCTGGATCTTGAAGAACAGTCCCCACTGAATTAGATAATTCAAAAATGCTCATTTTACTGGTTTCTTTCCCCTTGACTTTCAGACTTCCTGAAATCTCTCCTTTATATGAAAATGGAATAAGACCATTTATACAACTTGAAATCGTGCTCTTACCTGATCCAGAAGGACCAACAATAAGAACTTTTTCGCCTTCATATATAGTTAAGTTTACATTATTTAATGTTGGCTTTGCTTGAGCTCTGTATTGGAATGTAAAATTATCGAACTCAATTACAGGTTTTTTCATAGCAAATCTCCCTTTATATATAAATTATATGTTCCTCGAAAACGTTATTTATGATTAAAAATAATATTTATGATTAAAAATAATAATATATTGTTTGTAATATATACGTAAAAAATACCAGAGACCTAAAGCCCCCAGTATTTTAATTAGATATTACTCTCTATCTAAACTTCCTTTTTTAACTCTAGTCTTAGCATATGTATAAAGTAAAATACTGCCTAATATTCCAACTGTAATTGAATTAGAAATTGCAGCAACTACACCTTGTAAATAAACTTTATTAGCTGGCTCTGCATATATAAGTATATCTAATGTAGGAGCAACTAAAAGCCATGCAATTAAATTAGCAATTACTTGGTATATATTAAAAACAATAATTTCTTTTTTGCCAAATTCACCGTCATTAACTTTTAATTTTTTCCATGATAATCCTATTATAAGACCAACAACAGCTGAAGCTATAACCCAACTAAACCAAGGTGAACCAAAAAATACCAAATCCTTCAAAGCATGACCTATAAAACCTATAGATATTCCTGCAATAGGACCATATAATACTGACATTAATGCTAAAAAAGCATAACTTGTTTCTATATTAGTATTTGGGATACCTGATGGAATAGCTCCAAAACGCCCTAGTATCATAAATACAGCTGCACCTATACCAATCGCTACTATTGTTTTAATAGACATTTTATTTTCCATTATAATTCCTCCTCATTTCATATACAGTGAATAAATACTATTCGTGTTTTAAATTAATTTCTAATCATATATTACTCTAGGAGCTTTTCTGATAGATATTATCCAATTTGTTCCAGTTTGTATATTATAGGCTTTTGAGAATGATCCTTGATTTATAGCAACAGCTAAATTATCTAATGAGTTAACATAAACCAAGGTTTCACCTACATAAACATCAGCAAACGACTTTGCATAAACCATTATATTTCTATAAACTTCTCTTGTATTATTTCTAATAGAAACTTCAACTTTATCTCCATACTTAATACCTAAGCTAGTAAATAATTCTCTTCCAATATTTGTCCATAAGCTACCAAATCTTACATCTAAAACATCTATAGTTCCTGTTACTAAATCATTTTCTTTTATGGATTCAACAACTGGTAATTCTACTATTTCATCAACTGGAATTTTTGGACCAACATGTTCAAAATCTATAACTCCAGCTGCAAGTCTTGCTCCTGTATAGGCATATATATCTCTTCCATGGAAAGTATAAGATGCTCCAGAATTAGGTAATCTATTTATAGTTTCATCGATTTCTCTGGCCTCGACTATCCCACATATTCTTTTAATGTGAGTAAGTGTTCCATTATCTGGGGTAATTATATATTGTCCACTTGCAGTCTTAACTCCTATACTCTTTCTATTTGATCCAACTCCGGGATCGACTACAGATACAAATACAGTGCTTTTAGGCCAATAGACTACAGTTTGAATTAACCTATATGAAGCCTCCCAAATGTTATATTGTGGTATTTCATGTGTTAAATCGAATAATTGAAGTGTCTTATCTACATTATAAGCAACCCCATACATAGCACTAACAGCACCATCTCCAATTCCAAAATCTGATTGGAATACTAAAGCATTTTTCATAAATACTCCTCCTTAGTAATATATCACACCAAAAGTATATAATACGAATATTATTCTAGTCAATATTTTTTTTATTCGCATATATGTATATTATTTTTGGACTTTTTAATAAATACTTCACTATAAACGAAATTTACAATATTCCAAATATAAAATTAACATTTTTCATTCATTAAAAATAAAAAAGTTGACACTTTACTTCCACTAGCTATCTTATTTTGTTATTAAATCACGATTTTTTTAATCATCTAAATAATATATTCATGATATCTCATATTTAAACACTTTCAAAATTCAATGTTCAATTTTAATTTGGTCTATTAATCACCTATATGAATATTTCTTGTTTAAAATACATATTTTTGCTATAATTTAACAAACAACTTATGGAGGTGTTTTAATGAACGATTTAAAAGTTTTAGTCTATTTAGATCTTTTAAAAATTAAAAATTTCTTTTTTCAAATTTTTCATCATCCGCTTTTATTCTTAAAGAAATTATTTTCTATAATCATATTTTTCGGACTTTGCTTTTCTTCATTTATAGTTTCAATATTTAAAAATGAATCTAAAGCTTCTATAGCTCCAGAAATGCAGAAATCTGCTCTAGGAATTATAGCTATAATATCATTAGTTTTTATACTATTTGTATTAGCAAATTATTTAAATGATTATGCTCCAAGTAACTTCTCAATTTCAGATATTAGCTATCTATTTCCTTCCCCTATAAATAATAAATTAATACTATTTTATTCAATGATTCGTAGTGCAATAAAAGGTGTAGCAAGCTTCTTTTTAACGTTTATTTTTATTATATTAATGCTCCTAGCCTTTACTAATTTATCATTAATAGGATTATTGCCAATAGCTTTAGGATTTTTCTTTATATTCTTATTTTTTATTTCTTTATCTTATTTGTTTTTTGCAATAAAAGTTAAAACAGGATTAGTTAAAGGCTTAAAATTTATCTCTTACATATTACAAGGTATTGCATGTTTAATACTTTTATTTTATTTATATAAGTTTTGGAGTCTAAACTTTAACTTTAACGAATTGTCTATGTCTATTTTTGATAGCTTTCTTGTTAAATTACCTATAATTTCTTCTATAGTTAAATTTATATCTTTACTTTTAACAGAAACAATTACACCGCCAATATTTGATATATTATATTTATTATCATTAATTATTATTAATTGTTTCTTATTTATAACTCTTAATGTTGAATATTATGAAGAAATAGCTGAAAAGGTATCTACACAAAATGAAAAATTAAAGCAGTTAAAAAACAACAAGAGAGATGTTCATTCACAAATGGAAAAAGATATAAAAAAAGTTAATTTAAATAGTAGTTCTAAAGAAAGATGGGGATCATTATCATTATATTGGAAAGCTTCAATTATTAGAAAAAGAAAACAGACTTCATTAAAAAAATATTTATTATTATTAGTTAATATTATTATTGGAATAATCGGAGGATATGTTACTTTAAAAGGAAATCAATTAGTTTCATTGTTAGTGATTTCAATTGGTACAGTTTATATAGTTCTTATTTCATCTAATTTTTCCGAGTTATCTAGAGAATTAAAAAATGTATATATTTATATTATCCCAGGAAAACCAATAAATAAAATTCTTTCTACAGTCTTAGACGAACTTTTAATGTTAGCAATTAGAATCAGTATAATGCTTATTCCTTCTATTATATTAGATTATAAATTCTTAATCTTAGGAATAGGATGTTACTTAATTACTATAGCATTCTCATTAGTAGTAAAATTACTTAACTTAATCGTAATACTTCTTATGCCAAAGGATAATGAATCTGGGCCAGGAATGCTTGTAACTTTCGTGCTAATGATACTTATAATGATTCCATTTGTTGCAACTGTAGCTACTTACAGTATAACTACTAATCCATATATAGCATTTGGAGTATTAACTGTAATTGTTGGGATTTATATAAGCTTATTAATGTTGTTATGTAATAAAATATTTGATTTTATAGAATATTAATTTGGAGGAAATTATGTTAGAAGTAAAAAATTTATCTAAATCTTTTAAGAAAAATAAAGCAATTGATAATATATCATTTAAATTAAACACTGGTGAAATATCCATATTATGCGGCCCCAATGGTGCTGGTAAAACTACTACATTAAAGTGCATACTTTCTTTATTAAGAAAAGATTCAGGTGATATTTTAATAGATGGAAAATCTACAAAGGATAGAACCATAAGAGAAAATTTAGCCTATATACCTGAAACCCCTGATTTATATAATTTATTAACAGTTTGGGAACACTTTAAATTTATAGCCTTAGCTTATAAAATTAAAGATTGGACAAGTAAAGCTGATGAGTTAATGAATGCTTTCAACTTAGCAAATAAAAAAGATTCTCTTGCTAAAGACTTGTCTAAAGGTATGAAACAAAAGGTATCTATTATAATGGCTTTAATTCATGATCCAAGTATAATTTTAATTGATGAACCTTTTGTAGGTTTAGATCCTAATGGAATAAAGGAATTTAGAGAAATACTATCAAAAATAAAATCTCTTGGAAAAACCATACTAGTTAGTACTCATATCCTTGCTTCAATGGAAGAAATAAGCGATACAATGATTTTAATGAAGGAAGGCAAAATAGTAGATTCTGGTAGCAAAGAATACTTAAAAGAAAAATATAACGAATTAGGTAATATAGAAGATTTATTCTTTAAGATAATTGATAATGCTTAATTAAAATGAAAAATGCTAATACTCTATTTTGAAGTATTAGCATTTTTATTTATATCAAGTTTTGCAATCATAGGGTAATGATCTGAAGGATATTTACCATTTTTGTTATACTCTAATATTTCAGTATCTAAAACTTTAAACTCTTCGGTTACAAATATATAATCTATATGAAGACCTTTTTTATTTCCTTTAAACTTACTCATAGTAGACATATTATAAATTTCTTTCTTGTGATCTTGTACAGCTATAAATTTTTTACTACTATATTTACCTTCCGAGAAATTTTTAATGGCTTTACTTGTTGGACTTGCATTAAAATCTCCCATTAGTATAGCTGGATAATTGTCTTTTTCATGTTGTTTATCCATATACTCACCTATTTTTTTAAGTCCATATTCCCTAGCCTTTGATAATAAAAAATCTAAATGTGTATTATATACTCTAACTATATTACCATCATTTAATCTTATTAAAGCTGTTGTGCATATTCTTGGATAAACAGAATACCAAATAGCACTTCCTATTTTTTCAGGATCTTCTGAAAGCCAAAAAGTACTGTATTCTAATATTTTATGTTTCTTAGAAACTAATATATCATTTCTTTCTATAAAATACTTAAGACTTCTAGGGCTCCCAATTATATTATATCCTGGAGATTCTTTTGAAATATCCTTAAACATTTTATTATTTAGCTCTTGAACACCTATTATATCGCAATCATTATTGTTTAATATATCATAAACTATTTCTTTTCTTTTATTCCATCTATTATTTATATCTAATAAGAAATCTGTCCTTAAGTTAAAGGTCATAACCTTCATACTTCTACCTCACGCCATATTCTAAAGTTATTTTGCTTCTATAGATAATCTTTGTCTAATTTTCACCCTATCTAAAGAATAACCAGCTATTAAAAATATTATACCACTTCCTATAGGTTGCATTATATCTATAAAGAAAGTTGCAAGTGGAGCTACAAAGCTACCTGATATAACAGCTCCTGCTAAATAATATCCAAACCATCCTACAATACCAGCTATAACTATTGCTAGTACATTTTTTTTACATATTATACTATCTCTTTTAGAAGTAAAAAATAATACCATTATAGGTTTAATTATTATTGTAGGTAACACCCATATCATTCCACCAGCCAATGCATCTGCAAGTCCAGCTCCTATACCCGCTGCAAGCATTGCATATGGAGTAGGTAAAAGTACTGCTGCAAGATATATGAATGTATCTCCTAAATGTACATATCCTCCATTAAATCCTGTTGGGATATGAATAGATATTGTAATACATATAAAAGCTGCAAATAATGCTGCCAAAACTAAACTTCTTGTTTTAATTTTTGTTTTCATTTATCAAAATCAACTCCTTTAAAAATACTTCAAACATTATTCCTTCTTTTGGATTAGTTTTAAATTTAGATGTATAACTAATTGCTTCATATATAAAGTTAGTTGCACTTTTAATTGCAAAATTTAAATTATGATTATTTAATAATAATCCTATAATAATTGAAGTAAAAATATCCCCTGTTCCGCTATATGATTCATTATTAAAAACTGATTTTACTATAAAAAATTCATCTCTTTCTTTATCGTAAGCAAAATTATAAATTTCACTTTCTCTTATTATTCCTGTAATAATAATCTTTTCTGGTCCCATTTGTGCTAGTTTTTTAGCAATTCTCATAACTTTTTCATTACTTGTATCATACTTTTTATATTCTTCTCCTGTTAATATACATGCTTCTGTTAAATTTGGTGTTACTATACTTGCAATAGAAACAAGTTCTTTCATTTTATTACACATATTTTTTGTAAAAGTATCATAAAGTATTCCATTGTCTCCCATAACTGGATCTATAACAATTAAAGAATCTTTATTATCTAATACAAAATCTAAAACTATGTCAATTTGCTTTTCAGAACCTAAAAAGCCACTATATATGCAATCAAAGTTTATATTGAGCTCTTTCCAAACATTTTTATAATTGTTCATTTCATTAGTTATATCTAAAAATGAAAACTTATCAAATTCAGTTTGAGAAGAAAGTATAGCTGTAGGAAATGGACAACATTGAACTCCTAAAGTCGATAATATAGGAAGTGCTGCTGTTAGTGAACATCTTCCTATTCCAGATAAATCATTTATTGTAGCTACTTTTTTTACCCCATTCATAAGTGCACCTGCTTTTTAATTAAGTTATTTATTTTATAATAATCCAATAATTACATTTTGTCCATTGTACCGATACAATATTAATTTGCAAAAAAATAGAACTATTTATGCTTAATAGTTCTATTTTTTATTGATTTCATTTTTAAGATATTACTATAATTCTATTACTTTATTTAATAACTCATTACTTCTATTAATAAAGTCATTCATTTCTTCAGAACTTAACTCCTTATTAGCTATTAAAGCTAAATCTAAAATATACTGACATATTAAATTAATATCATCCTTTTTACTTTCAAAGTCTACAGATGCTAGCTTTTTAATTATTGAGTTATTATTATTTATAACTAAAGTTTTTTCTTCCATAAACATATTTGGCATTTCCATTCCACCAAACATTTTGCTCATTTCAGCCATTCTTCTTGATTGTTCAGAAACCAATATCATAGCAGGAGTTCCTGAATTTTTTAGATTTTCAACTTTAATATTATTTACTTTATTAGAAGTTGCTTCTTTAAATAACTCTTCCAGCTTAGTATTTAACTCTTTTGAATCTTCACTTTCACTATTTTTAAGTGTTTCTGAAATATCAGAGTCTATTCTAGTAAATATAACTCCATTTTCTTTTGACTCTAAAAAGCTAATAAAATGGTTATCTATTGAGCAATCTAAAACTACAGCATCTAAATCCGCTTCCTTAAACATTTTAATATATTGTGATTGTTGCTTTTCATCTGTTACATAAAAGACCTTATTTTCATGTTTATCTTTATTATTTTCTAAATATTCCTTTAATGTTATATACTCACCATTTAGTCTTCTAAATATAACAATGTCCTTTATTTTATCATAGAAGCTTTCATCTCTCAAACAACCGTACTTAATAAATATTTGAATGTCCTTCCAAAAGTTATTAAAGCTTTCTCTTTGATTTTTATATAGTCCAACTAATTTATCTGCAACCTTCTTAACTATATGCTTAGATATTTTTATAACATCCTTATCTTTTTGAAGAAAACTTCTAGATACATTTAAAGGTAGATCTGGACAATCTATTGTCCCCTTTAATAATAGTAAGAAATCTGGTATAACTTCTTTTATGTTATCTGCAACAAAAACTTGATTATTATAAAGTTTTACTTGCCCTTCAGTAGCTTCCAGTTCATATTTAAGTTTAGGAAAATATAATATTCCTTTTAGGTTAAATGGATAGTCTACATTTAAATGAATCCAAAATAATGGATCATTAAAATCTCGGAATACCTTTTTGTAAAATTCTTTATATTCTTCATCAGTACAATCCTTTGGAGATTTCATCCATAATGGAGTTGTATCATTTAACGGTTTAATATCTTCTTCCTTAACTTCTTTACCTTCTTCTTCTAAATATATTTCTATAGGTAAGAATGAACAATATTTTTCTATTATTTCTCTAACTTTATACAATTCTAAAAATTCATTACTATCATCATCTATAAAAAGAGTTATTGTTGTTCCTCTCTCTTTTCTATTTAAAGATGGAGATATCTCATATTCTGTACCACCATCACAAATCCAAGTTACTGCTTCTGCTCCTTCTAAATAAGATAAAGTATCTATCTGAACTCTTTTTGCAACCATGAAAGCAGAGTAGAAACCTAGCCCAAAGTGACCTATTATATCTTTTCCATCTTCCATTTTATCTTTATATTTTTCTATAAAATCCTCTGCACCTGAAAATGCAACTTGATTTATATATTTCTTAACTTCATCTTCAGTCATTCCAATTCCATTATCAATAAATTTTAAAGTATTATTTTCTTTATTTAACGAAACTGTAACCTTATATTTTTCATTTTCATTTCCATTAGTTTCTCCTAAAGAAACTAATCTTTTATATTTGCTTATAGCATCGCACCCATTACTAATAAGTTCCCTAATAAATATATCTTTGTCAGAATATAACCACTTCTTTATAATTGGAAAAATATTTTCTGTATGTATTGAAATATTCCCTTTATTTTTCTCCATTAACAATCCCTCCTCTTTACCATAATTATTTTATTTAAAAGATACTATTATGTCAATATTTACTAAAGCTTGTTTTAGTTATTAAAATATCTCTACTAACAATTAATTGAATAAAAACTAATTTTGTAAAACAAAGCTTAGTTTTTCTTTTACTTTCTTTGATTTTCATTTAACAAGTTATATAAATTTACACCTTAATATAAAAGTCTAAATATATAGTGTTAAGTTTATTATAAAAACATATTGTAAAATAATTCCTAGAGGCTATATAATATTAATATAATGAATTATCTATTAATTTGTAAAGAAGGTTTTATTTTGAAAAAGCTTATTCTTAATACTTTATCTTGGATATTAGTTGTATCTTTATTGTCTTTTTACCTACATAATACTTTAAATTTTCCTTTAATTAATTATATTTTTATATTAGGAATATCCCTTATAGCTTTGGGTATTATAGCTATTATACGCCCTATACTCCAAAAATCTAAATTAAATAATTCAATTAAAAATACTATCAATTTTAGAATTATTGAAAGTAATAGTATCTCCATTTGTTTAGCAGGAGTAATTTCCTTATTGGCTTGTATTTTATTGTAATCTAAAAATAGATCTATAGCTCAATTGAAAATGTAGAATGCATAATAAAAGTAAAAACTATTGAAAATAATTTCAAAATAATATAGGCTTCAGTATTTCATCCTTAAATACACTGGAAATTTTGCATTCTACATTTTATATTAAAGCACTTTCTTAATAGTAATATTTTTTTAATATTATATGCCTTACTCTTCAATTACTTTAATAATATTGTCTTGTACTCCAATTACTTTTAATCTATTTTCAATATATTCTTTAATTATATCAATAGCTTCTTTAGTAATTTTTTCACCTGCGCAAACTAAAGGAATTCCTGGTGGATATGGAATTATCGACTCTTTAGCTATTTTCCCCAAAGCATTATTTATATCTAAGCTAGTACTATTTAAATTAAAAACCTCATAAGGCTCTAATACTTTAACAGGTGATATTTTTGAAAACACTGCATTTTTTTCATTAGTTTTCAACACATTTATATTTAAATTCTTAATAGCTAAATATAATTTTTCAAAATCCTCTTCTGTATTTGAAGGAGAAAAAATCAGAACTATTCCTCGTGAAAAACTCATTTCAGCTTGTATCTTATTAACTCTAAGATAGTCTAAAAGTTTATGACCACTATATCCTTCATTTAAAGTAATTAAATATCTACTTTTATCTATTGTATATTTATTAAATAAATTCTCATCACTTATTACACTCACTTTACCTAATAAGTTTATTTTTTCTTTCCACTTTTCTGCTCTTTCTTTTAAGTTACCATAGTCATCTTTTCCGTAATTATCTAGATAATATCTAGCATAATCTAATGAAGCCATTATTAAATATGATGGTGATGTAGTCATAAAAGTCTTTACATAAAAATCAATATTTTCTTCATTATTATTTACTAATAAATATGCTCCTTGTGTTAAACTAGGTAGTGTTTTATGAGCACTTAATACTACATAATCCCCAAGATTAGCTAGTGACTTTGGTAAATCCTTATTTACTACAAAATGAGCACCATGAGCACTATCAATTATTACTTTTAGTCCTTTTTCTTTTAATTCTTTTATTTTATTTTCTATATCGTAAGATATTCCAAAATAATTCGGACTTGTAATTATTATTCCTTTTGGATTAAATGCTTTACTTAAAGCTTCATTTATTTCTTTTTCTCTAGGCGGCAAAAATATTCCTATATTTTCATCTATTACAGCATCTATATAAACTACCTTAAGTTTTCTTAAAATAAGTCCATTATAAATTGACTTATGGCAGTTTCTTTCTACTAATACCTCGTCCCCCTCTTTAAAAGCAGCAAATATTGAAGCTAAATTCCCTGAAGAGCTTCCATTTACAAGAAAGTATGCTTTTTTTACATTATAAGTTTTTGCTAGAAGCTCCTCCGCTTCCTTTATTACCCCTTCTGGGCAATGTAAATTGTCTAAAGGGTCCACTTCTGTAATATCCAAATCCCCTAGAGTTTCTTTAAACTTTTTTCCTAATGAATCTCTTAAAAACGCTTTCCCACTTTTATTTCCTGGCATTGATAAAATCAAATTTTCTTCTTTATGATATTTTAATAATTCTTCTAATAAAGGTGCTTTACTCATTAATATCTCCCTTTTATTTATACTTAAATTATGAATAAAAAATTGTATTATATTTATAAAAAGTAAATATAGCTTTGTTATTCTTTTCCTTCGTATCAAGTCAAGAGCAATCCACATATATTCACTTACAAACTAATAAATTAAAATAATTATAGATTCAATTATCTTAATTGCTTATTACTTGTATAGATTTATTTTCTAACACTTTTTTAGCTACATCCAAAATATAATTTTTATCTATAGCATCAAGATTATTAAATTCTTCTGAATATATTTTATAATCTCCAAACATTGTACTATACGTTGATAATTCTTTTACTAAAATTATATTTTGTTCTTCTCTAAACCATCTCTTTAGTTTCATAGACTTTTTAAAATCAAATATATCATCATCACTTATATTTACTTCAAACCTTTCAATTTTATCTATACATTCATTTATTAATTCTAAAGATTTATCTAAATTTTCTTTTGAAGTACTATAAGTTATTTTATAAAGCTTTATGTACTTTTCATAAGAAATCTTAGTTAAAATATCATATACAAGTCCATTTTTTGTTCTTAATGTATCGAATAATAATGAATTAACTCCTTCTCCAAAATACTCATTAAATATTCTTAATGCTTTTATTTCGTTATAGCTTAAATCATCTATTGGAAATATAACTTGAACTTTACATGTATTAATTCCCTCTTTAATTTCTTTATAAACTCCAAAGTTAGTCTTATCATAAATTATTTTTTCTTTATTATTTCCATTATACTCAGTACTCCAATTCTCAAAATAGCTTTCAACTATATTTTTAACTTCTTCAAATTCTAAAGAAGAAACCACTGCTATAGAAGTCTTATCTGGTAAGTAATTATCTTTATAAAATTGTTTTATATCTTCTAATTTTATTTTTTGTAAATCTTTATTTGTACCTATAATTGGATACTTTATTCTTCTTTCTCTAAAGCTATTTAAAAATAGTTTATCTTCACAATATTGCTCTAATTCCTCATCCCACTCTCTTAACTCTTCCTTTATTACATTCATTTCTTCTTCAAATCCCTCAGTTGGAAATATAGGATTTAAAATTATATCTGAAAAAAGTTCTACACCTTCTTCAAAATCTTCATTTAACATAGTTCCATAGTAAATAACATATGGAAAGTTTGTCATGGCATTTTGAAATCCAAAAATTTTACTTAAGTTTTTATTTATTTTTTCCTCATTTCTCTTTCTTGTGCCTTTATAAACCATATGCTCTGTTGCATGAGCAAGTCCTAATAAGTCTTTTTCTCTACATGCGCCTGCATCTATTGATATAGACATTGATGTTAAATTAGATGTAGTTTTTGTATATATAAGCTTCATCTTATTTTTTAATATAAATTCCATCTTATCCTCCAAAACTTATTTTTTTATTATCATTGTAATATAAAAAGTTGGTATTTGAACATAAGCAAATACCAACTTTTATATTTAAAATTATTCTGCCTTTAAAGCAATTGCACATTCAATTCTCTTCTTTTGCATTTTACAACCAACTTCATAAGGTATTTTCATATCGCCATTGAAGCTAAAGTTATTTGCTTGACATCCTCCACTACAATAGAATCTTGCCCAGCAATCTCTACATTTAGGCTTGTTGTATATATGAGCTTTTTTAAATTCTCTTCCAAGGTCTTTATTGTATGTATCATCATATATACTTCCAAGTTTAAATTCTTCTTTTCCTACAAATTGATGGCATGGATAAACATCTCCCTGTGGAGTTATTGCAACATATTCAAATCCTGCTCCACAACCTGAAATTCTTTTATAAACACATGGTCCACCATTTAAATCAACATTAAAATGATAGAAGTTATACTCTCCATTTTGTTCTCTTTTTCTTCTTGCCATATCTTCATATAATTTATCATAATTTTTCATTATTTCTGGTAAATCTTCTTCTCTTAATGCAAGAGGATGTCCTTTTTCTAAAACCACTGGCTCTATAGAAACTTCATCAAAGCCTTCATTTACCATAGCCATTACATCTTCAAAGAAATCAGTATTTGCTCTTGTAAATGTTCCTCTAACATAATACATCTTTCCAGGTGTTCTCTTTTTTATCATCTTCTTTATATTTGGAAGTATGTCATCATAAGATCCACTTCCATCAACTTTTATTCTAACATTATCATTAACACATTTTCTACCATCTAATGAAAGTATGATATTTCCCATTTCCTTATCCATGAAATCCATCATATCATCATTTAAAAGAGTAGCATTTGTTGTCATTGTAAATCTTATATTTTTCTTCCACTCTTTTTCATTTTCTCTCGCATACTTTATTATTTCTTTTACAGTATCCATGATCATAGTTGGTTCTCCACCAAATAAATCTATTTCTATGTTTCTTCTTGGACCACTTCTTTTTACAACATAATCTATTGCCTTTTTAGCAGTTTCTAATGACATGATACCCTTATGTCCATTATATTCTCCTTCATCTGCAAAGCAATATTTACATCTTAAATTACATCCATGAATTATATTTAGGCAAACTGCCTTTATATAATCTCTATCATCCATTGATCCATGAGCTATATCTTCATACTTATCTTCTGAATATAATAGTCCATCTTTTACAAGTTCCATTATTTCATCATAGGCTTCTATAATAGTTTCTTTATCATATTTATCACATAAAAGCTTTAATGTTTCTTCCTTATCCTTCATTCCATCATCATGTACTAAATCATATACTAGCTCGTCTACTATATGAACAGCTCCTGTATTTACATCTAATACAAAATAATTATCACCTTGTTTAAATTTGTGTATTAAAGACATTTTCTATCCCTCCAAAAGCTTTGCTTAACATAAAAAGTAAGCAGCAACTTAATTGTTGCCGCTTCTTGTTAATTAGTTTTCACACTCTAAGTTTGCAACTGTACATGAAGTTTTGCAAGCTGATTGACATGAGTTAGCACATTCTTTACAACCTGGTTTTACTAAGCTGTTTTTGATATTAGTCTTATTGATTGTCTTGATATGTTTCATGATTATACTCCCCCATTCTTCCAAAATACCCAAAGATTATAACATAAAAAATTCACTTATAAAAGATTAAATTTCTAAATTTGGTGAATTTCTTATTATGTAACCGTTATATGGTATTCTAACTCCTACTCCTGTTACATCAAATTCATAATCTGTATCTTGTAATGCTTCCTTACCTTGTGCTAAATTTAGCGCTATTCTATAAAGAACTTTTGCTTTTTCTTCAGCATCTTGCAAAACTGTACCTGTCATAAAGCCTTTTTTAATCATTTCCCTAACTTCCTCTGTTCCACCTATACCTACTACTGATATAAACTTATTTGGATCACCTAAATTATACCCTTTTTCTTGAAGTGCCAAGACAGCACCTATTGCCATATCATCATTATTTGAAATTATTACTTCAATATTATCGCTATATTTATCAAATAAAGACTCAATCTTTTGTTTAGCACATTCTTTTTCCCAGTTACACACTTCAGAAGCTATTTCATTAGTTTTAATTCCACTTTCATTTAAAAATCTTATAACACATTCACTTCTTAATTGAGCTTCTACATTATCTTTTTCTCCTTCTAATAATATATAATCTAAACTACCATTTCCATTCTTATCCTTTATATTTTCATTTTTTATCTCATTAATTATCATTTCACTTTTAATCTTACCTGCATCACAAGCTTGTGTTCCTACATACAAAGATTTATTATAAGATTTAATTCCATTCAATGATAATGGCTCTCTATTAAAAAATATTACAGGAATATTATTTTCCTTGATTTTATTTATTACAGAATCTGATTCATGTACATCTACAATATTTAATAGTATTACATCTACTTTCATTTTTATAAGTTCATCAATTTGCTTATTCTGTAATTCTTGATTTCCTTCAGCATTATAGAATATAAAATCTATTTCATCTTTATTTTCACTTTCAAGTTTTTCTAATTGTTTTTTTATTTCAGAAATATAATAAATATCTTCATTATATAAAAGTACTCCAGCTCTTAATGGTGTTGTATTAATTGTATTAGCACTTATATCTAACCTAAATATGTTTATAATTATAATCACTACAATACTAAATAAACTAACTTTTTTCATATTATTCTTCACATCTCCTTTATTTACTAATACAGTTATCTATATAATTTTTTTATCACTTTATAATTTCAAATATTATTTGCATACTCTATAATTTAAGAAGTATTATTAATCATAAAAATAACTATATATAATTCTACTATAATTTTTTAATTTCTTCCTAAACTATAAATTCTAACAGTTTTTTCCTTAACAATCTATTTGTAATTCTTATTTAAATATAAAACTCAAATTATAAATTAGGTGAATTTCTTACTATGTAACCATTATACGGAATCCTAACACCTACGCCTGTTACGTCAAATTTATACTCTGTATCTTGCAATGGTGGGTTCCCTTGAGCTAAATTTAAGCCTATTCTATAAAGTGCTTTAGCCATTCCTTCAGCATCTTGTATAACTGTACCTGTCATAAATCCATTTTCTATCATTTTTCTAGCCTCAGTTGTTCCATCAACTCCTACTACAGATATGAACTTATTTGGATCTCCTATGTTATATCCTCTTTCTTGAAGTGCCAATATAGCTCCTATTGCCATTTCATCGTTATTTGAAATTATTACTTCAATATTATCTCCATAATTTGAAAATAAAGACTCAATTTTATTTTTAGCACATTCCTGTTGCCAATTACAATATTCAGATGCTATTTCATTAGTCCTAATTCCATTTTTATTTATTGATTTTATAACACATTCACTTCTTAACTGCGCTTCTATATTATCTTTATCGCCTTGTAATAATACATAATCTAATATACCGTTTCCATTCCTATCCTTTATATTTCCACTTTTCATCTCATTAATTATCATTTCACCTTGAATTTCACCTGACTCACATGCTTCAGTTCCTATATATAAAGACTTTCCATAAGATTTAACTCCCTTTAATGATGAAGGTTCTCTATTAAAAAATATTACAGGAATATTATGTGCTTTAATTTTGTTTATTATTGAATCTGCTTGATGTATATCCACAATATTTAATAATATTAAATCTACTTTCATATTTATGAGTTCATCTATTTGCTTGTTTTGCAATTCTTGATTTCTATCGGCATCATAAAATATAAAATCTATTCTTTCTTTATTTTCGTTTTCTATTTTTAACAAGTAATCTCTTACTTCAGAAATATAATAATCATCTTCATTATATAGTAGTACTCCTGCTCTTATAGGCTTAATGTTCGTTGTATTAGCATTTATATCAGCACTAAATATATTTAATATTATAATTACTATAATACTAAATAAACTTACTTTTTTCATATTATCCTCCACCTTTTCTGCAATTATTAATAAAGTTTTTATATCTGAATTTATTTTTATTCCTATATATTTTTGTAATTTGAAAATTTAATATTTATATTTATTCTTACAAGTTATAATTCCTAGAATTAGTATTAATCATAAAGGCATTTTTAATACCAATTTAAAATATGATTTACAACTCTTATTTTCCATATACTTAAATATAAAGAATAAATTACAACTTGTAATATTAGTAACATACTGATATTATAAATTTAGTCTTAAGTAACTTCCAAGTGGAGTGAAATAGATGTTACACAAGTTTATTGTGGAGAGTGATTATGGCAAATCACTCTTTTTTATTTAAACTCATTTTTATTTTTTATATTCAATAAAAAGTATAGCTATATAAATTAGCTTTTTCTTTGGTTTATTTTAAAGTTAACGTAAACTTATATAGATATACTTTAAAAATAAATAAATTAAATAAAAAATAAAGGTCTTTATAGACCTTTATTTTTTATTTACTACTTCTCTTTAATTTAATAACATATTTACAATCCTTATAGTTATATAAAATATCAATTTTATATATTTGATGAATTTCTTATTATATAACCATTATATGGTATTCTTACTCCTACCCCTGTTTCATCGAATTTATATTCTGTATCTTGCAATGGTTCTTTTCCTTCTGCTAAATTTAATCCAATTCTATAAAGAGCTTTTGCCTTTGCTTCTGCATCATGTAGAACTGTACCTGTCATAAATCCATTTTCTATCATTTTTCTAGCTTCAGTTGTTCCATCTACACCTACTACAGATATAAACTTATTAGGATCTCCTATATTATATCCTTTTTCTTGCAGTGCTAAAATAGCTCCTATGGCCATTTCATCATTATTTGAAATTATTACTTCTATATTATCCCCATATTTTGAGAATAAAGATTCAACCTCTTTTTTTGCACACTCTTTTGACCAATTACAAACTTCATTAGCTATTTCATTAGTTTTAATTTTATTTTCATTTAAGGATCTTATAACACATTCACTTCTTAACTGCGCTTCTATATTATCTTTTTCTCCTTCTAATAATACATAATCTAAACTGTCATTTCCATTTTTATCTTTTATATTTCCATTTTTTATCTCGTTTATTATCATTTCACTTTTTATCTTCCCTGCATCACAAGATTCTGTCCCTACATATAAGGATTTATTATAAGATTTAATTTCATTTAAAGATAGCGGCTCTCTATTAAAAAGTATTAAGGGTATATTATTTTCTTTAATTTTATTTATTATTAAATCTGCTTCATGTATATCCACAATATTTAATAATATTAAATCTACTTTCGTCTTTATAAGTTCATCTATTTGCCTATTTTGCAATTCTTGATTTGCATCTGCATCATAAAATATAAAATCTATCATTTCTTTATTTTCATTTTCTATTTTTAATAAATGATTTCTCAATTCTGAAATATAATAATCATCTTCTTTATATAGTAATACTCCTGCTTTTATAGGATTTATATTAATTATCTCAGCATTTATATCTAAACTTAAGGTATTCATAATTATACTTATTATAAAACTAAATAAACTTATTTTTTTCATATTCTCCTCCACATCATCTTTAGTTCATTAATAAATTAACTTTATATAATTTTATATTTATTTCTACTTATATTTTGGAAAATAAAATTTATATAATCATCTTCTATATAGTTTAATCTTTAAATTAGTATTAATCATAAATATATTTTTAATACGCTATTAAATTATTAATATAAATTGAAAATATTTCATTTAGCAAACTCATTAAATAAAACTTAATAAAATTTAGAGTTCTAATCTTCTATATAATTTAAGACATAGTCTAAACTATAACTTGAATCATTCATAATATATTGCTAATATAAATTTAATCTTAAGTCACTTTTAAGTGGAGTGAAATAGATATTATACAGGTTTATTGTAAATAGTGATTATGGCAAATCACTATTTTTTTATTTTAACTCACTGTTATTTTTTATAAATCAACTTAATATTTTGATAGTTAGATTTAATTGTTTTTATACTTTACAAAAAAAGGCCTATAAAAGACCTTTTTTCATAAGTTTATATTTTTATTTATTATTTAAATGCTCTTCTAATTTTCTTATATTACTCTTTTTACCTATAACTACTATTAAATCATTTTCCCTTAAAATATAATTTGGGTCTACTTCTATTATAGTTTCTTCATCTCTTTCCAATGCAATAATATTTAAATTAAAATCATTTCTTATTTTAGATTTTAATATTGATTTTCCATCTATTTTTGAAGTAACCCTTAACTCCTCTATATGAATATCATTATTTAACTCAATAAATTCTAATGCTTCTTCATTTAATAATCTATTTGCAATTCTAATTGCCATATCATTTTCAGGATATACAATTTCAGCACCTATTTTTTTTAATACACACCCTTGTTCATATGTTATTGCTTTGGAAATAACTCTCTTTACTCCCATATTTATTACATTTAATGTAGTTAAAATACTTACATCGATCTTCTCTCCTATACATACAAATACAGTTTCACAATTCTGAATTCCTGTTTCTTCTAAGGTTTCCTTATCTAAATTATTAACTACAAAAGCATTTTCTGTAAGAGATCTAATTTGCTTTATCTTATTTTCATTATTGTCTAATACTATTACTTCCTTACCTGCTTCTATTAAAGTCTTTGCCAAAGCAAAACCAAATCTTCCTATTCCAATTATTCCAAACTCAATTTCAGGTCTATGATTAAACATTATCTACCTCTCCTATCCTATTATAACTGTTTCTTCTGAATAATAAGCATTTGCCGTTTCTTTAAAATACCAAATTGTAGCAATAGTCATTGGTCCAAGTCTTCCTATAAACATGATTATTGAAATTATAATTTTACTTAAATCAGTAAGGTTTGGTGTTATTCCTGTTGATAACCCTACTGTTCCAAAAGCACTAGTTACTTCAAACAATAGTTGCATAAAGGTATAATTAGGCTCTAACACACTTAATATAAAGGTTCCTAGGCAAACAACGAACAATGCTAATATAGTTATATTAAAAGCTTTAAATACTGCACTAGTAGGTATCTTCCTTTTAAAAGCAATACAATGTTTATTTGTAGCTGTACTATAAATACTTTTATATAATGTAAATATAGTAGTAGTCTTTATACCACCACCTGTTGACCCAGGAGATGCTCCAATAAACATTAAAATAACTAATACAAATAATCCTGCATTTGTAAAATTGCTTAATGAATAGGTACTAAATCCTGCTGTTCTCGCAGAGGTACTAAAAAAGAATGCTCCAAGCCAAGAAATCTCTTCAGTAAACTTTAATAATATTGTTCCAATTACTAATAATATAGAAGTCATTGTAATTACTACTTTTGTATGTAAACTAAACTTTTTAAAGGATCTTTTCATTAAAATTTCTTTAATTACTAAAAACCCTAATCCTCCAAATATTATTAATCCGCATGTAGTCAAATTTAATAAAATATTATTTTGGTATGGTATTAAATTTTGAAGTCCTCCAAGTATATCAAATCCTGAATTATTAAATGCTGCAATGGAATGAAACATACTTATTCCTAATGCATCTAATGGCTTATAGTCCTTTGAAAAAACTAAATAACTTAATATTACACCTATTGTCTCGAATGTTAATGTCATTAATAGCACTGATTTAACTAATCTTACTAGTCCCTTCATAGATTCTAAATTCATAGACTCCTTGATAAGTGTTCTTTCCTTAATTCCTACTCTTTTCCCCATAAGTAAAATAAAACCCACACCTACTGCTGTCACTCCTAATCCACCTATTTGAATCAATAAAGCTACCACAGTTCGTCCAAAAACAGTAAATGTATCAGCTGTATCTATAGCTATTAATCCAGTTACACAAACTGCACTGGTAGAAGTAAATAACGCATCTACAAAAGAAACTTTAGCGCCACCATTTATAGATATTGGTAATTTTAATAAAATTGCTCCTATAATAATAACTGATAAAAATCCTAAAACTATAATTCTACCAGGCTTTAATTTCTTCATTAATTTCATATAAAGCTCACCCCTTTGTGACGTCTTTTTATTATTATTTCCTTATATTAATAATTTTAGAATTGAAATAAATTCCTATCTTCTTCATGATCTGAATATATTAAAATCTTACTTTTTCCCCACAAAATTTACCATGATTTTTATGATTAATTATATATAGACTCCTATGTACTGTCAATTTTATTATTCTTATTCATATTCCTATAAAAATTGCAATAGATTAAAATAACCCACTCTAATTTCCTTTATCTTCTTAAATCGTTGCAAATTCTTACTTTAATTAAACAAATAAATATTTTAATAAAAAAACTCCGTATCAATTTTAAATTGATACGGAGTTTTTATTAAATTTATTCATCCCATCCTTCAGGGAATTCAGCATTGTGGTAGATCTCTTGAACATCATCATCATCTTCAAGTAAGTCTAACATCTTTTGGAACTTCTTAGCATCATCTTCGTTGATTTCAGTATATGTATCTGGAACCATCTTAACTGCTGCTTCTAAGAATTCTAATCCATTTGATTCTAATGCTTCTCTGACAGTACCAAAATCTTCTGGTGTAGTTGTTATAACAAACACTTCCTCTTCAGCTGCGAAATCTTCTGCACCAGCATCTAAAGCAAGCATCATAATTTCATCTTCATCTTTATCTTCTCTTTCAATAACAATTTCACCTTTTTCTTGGAACATGAAACCTACACAACCTGTTGCTCCCATGTTTCCACCACCTTTAGTGAAAGCACTTCTTACATTTCCTGCTGATCTATTTTTGTTGTCTGTTAAAGTTTCAACTATTACAGCAACTCCTGATGGACCATAACCTTCATAAACTATTTTTTCATAATCAACTCCAGCAAGTTCTCCTGAAGCTTTCTTTATTGATCTTGTTATAGTATCATTAGGCATATTTGCTGCCTTTGCTTTTGCTATTACATCTCTTAATTTTGGATTAGTGTCGGGTACAGGGCCACCATTTTTAACTGCAATAACAATTTCTTTACCTAACTTTGTAAAGATTTTCCCTCTTTTAGCATCCGCTTTTCCTTTTTTATTTTGTATATTATGCCATTTTGAATGTCCTGACATTTTTATTCCTCCCAACATTAATCAAAAATTTTATAAATATATTGGAATTATAACACAATTATATTATTATGACAAACTTTCTTATATATTCTTAAATTAGTAATATGCTACATTATTATAATTATATTTTTTAAATATAATTCAATTAATAGTCTATACAATAAAACTAATAATATCTTAATAGTTAATATATTCATAAGTAAATTACAAATTTTATAATTTTAAATCAACTTATAAAGCCTATTTTCTTCTTTAAAATATATTCCTTCATCTTGCTTATCCACTTTTATTTTCCCATTTGATATTTCAATTATCTCTTTTTCAATATCACTAGCTTTTTCTATTTCTGCTAATATATGAACAACCACTTTATCTGTATACTCTGTATCTTCTATATACCAGTTATTTTCATTGCATTTATATTGAATTTTACCTAACATATCATAATCCATATGAAATAATAGTCTTACTCCATTTACTTTTTCAACTATTCCACCAGCCTTTAAAGCTATAGATGCTCCCTTTGTATATGCTCTAGTAAGCCCTCCTGTACCTAATAATATTCCACCGTAATATCTGGTTACTACTATTGCACAGTCTGTTACATTACTTTTTTTCATTACTTCAAGTATTGGTATTCCTGCTGTTCCTTGTGGTTCACCATCATCGCTATATCTTTGAATCCCCATATTTTCTCCAATAACATATGCAAAACAATTATGAGTGGCTTGTTTATGTTTATTTTTAATTTCTGATACAAATGCCTTTGCTTCTTCTTCACTTTCACATCTTTTCGCATAACCAATAAATTCTGATTTTTTCTCTACAAAACTATCTTCTCCAAAATCTCTTATAGTAATGTAACTCATTAAAGTTCCTCCTTAATTAAACCTATACCTTTTATTATCTTATCTTTACTTACTTGTGAGAAACCAATTCTAAAAAAGTAATCTCCATTTTTGGAATCTCTATAAAATATTACTCCTGGAGTAATAAATACATTTTTTCTTTTTAACTTATAGAATAGCTCCTTAGATGTTATACTTTTATCTTTTAATTTTATATAAAAATAAAGTCCTCCTTTAGGATCTATATATGTTACTTTATCTAAAAGCTCATCTTCAATTAAACTTTTTATTAATTTATATTTTTTCTTATATTCCCTACATTGGTAAGCAATATGCTCTTTCCAAAATCCTTCACTTATATAAAGTTCCAAAGCCCTTTGCATAAGACTTGAAGTAGTAATATCAGTATTTATTTTAGAACTTTGTATAATTTCATTAAATGAAGCTGGTGTTACCATATACCCAAGTCTTATTCCTGGTAAAAATATCTTTGAAAAACTTTTTATATAAATAACTCTTTCATACTTATCAAGTTTTTTCAATGGTTCATGAATTATATTATTATCATATATAAGTTCAGATAAATAATCATCTTCTATAATATAGAAATCATATTTTTTTGAAAGATCTAATAACTTTAGTTTTTTTTCACGGCTATAACTTATACCAGTAGGATTTTGAAAATAACTCATAGTGTAAAAACAACTGATTTTATTCTTCTTTAAAATTTCTTCAAATTCATCTAAATCTACGCCATCTTCTTTAATTTCTATTTCAAATATATTAGCTCTTCTCCATTTGAATACCGATAATGCTCCCCCATAAGTTGGCTTTTCTACTATAACATTATCATTTATATTTACGATAGCTTTTGATGCTATATCAATCCCCTGTTGTGCTCCTGAAACTATTAATATATTATCTAAATCTAATTTATTGTTCCAAAAAGATTTATTTATGGTTTCTCTTAGTTTTTCATATCCAAGAGGTTCTTTTATTATTAAAGCATTTGCTCCATCCCTATCTAGAACCTTATTTATTACAGATTTAAATTCATTTATTGGGAAATAAACTTCTGTATTTGTTTCTCCCGTAAAATCTATAATCTTTTCCAGTTCCTCTGGTAACATATTTTTAAATATCTTAGAATATTCTCTATTAAATAATGATGTTAGTTCTTTTCTTTTAGCATATGTTCCAGAACCAACTTTTTGAAAAGCATATCCATCTGATTTTAGTTTTTTATATGCATTTACTATAGTAACATTATTTACTTCTAAGATATCTGCTAATTCCCTTATAGTAGGTAATTTTTCTCCATCACTTATATCTTTATTATCTATTAATTTTCTTATACGATTTGCTATTTGTACATATTTAGGAATTTCCTCTTCAAAAGATATCTTAAAAAATTCTTTCATACTTCCCCCAAAGCAACTTATTTTTTATAACTATATACATTTTCAACAGCAAGTAAGCTTCCCTTCGAATCTCTAAATTTTCTTTCACTTCTTGTCAAAATATTATTCTTATATAATAGTTTTAATATTTCTTCAAATTTAATATTAAAATTTTTAAAATATGAATTATTCTTAATTTCAAAAGCACTTAAAGGCTTATCCGTTTCTTTTATATAATCTAATATATCTTTTGCGGACATTTCAATATTATATTCTAAGTAATTTTCAATGTAATTTAAAACACTTTTTATATTTTCATCATTAATATCAGAATAAAAAAGCTCTCTAACCATTTCATTAAGTTCATCATTCAAATTACACGCCATCGTTAATGAATCCTTGCTTACAGTATAGCCGTTAATACTTAAATAAAGATTAGAAAAACTACTTAGTGCTCTAATTAAAAGCTCAGAAGCAGTATACCTACTTCCTGTACTTAGATACTTTTTACAAATTCCTATTTCTTTCAATGTGTTTCCTAAATAAACTAAATTCCATCGTCCTTTATCTAAATCCATTACATATATAAGCCTTTGATAAAGTTCTGTTATTTCCTGATCAATTGAATATATTAACTTAGAGGATATAAGGCAATTTTTTATTATATCTCGCTTTCCTGCTTCAAGAAAATTCTTTTTGAAAGCGTCCTTACCTAAAAATTTTATATGTATTGGTATATCCATAATCTCTGAGTATAAATCTCTTACCTGTTCAAATTCATCTTTATATATTACAAATAAATCTATATTTGATTCTTCCCATAAATCACCAGTAACCATACTTCCAAATACAAAAATGGCTATTACGTCAGTATTT
The DNA here is from genome assembly GCF_017873245.1 of Clostridium tertium. Classification (GTDB taxonomy): domain Bacteria; phylum Bacillota; class Clostridia; order Clostridiales; family Clostridiaceae; genus Clostridium; species Clostridium tertium. The sequence goes on from NZ_JAGGJY010000012.1 coordinate 29,041, forward strand.
TTCATAAGAATTTCTGTAATTTCCTTATATGATTTTTGATAATCTATAATTGATTTCACCATTAATACGCCCCCTTATTATTTACTATTGTATTACTACAATTTATTATATAAAAAAACTGCAATAAAGTCTAATCTTCATCGCAGTCATCATCTTTTTTACTATCATTCTCAGAATATTTATCATCTTCATTTAAACAGTCAAAACATGATTTATAATCGTTTGGTAAATCTCCACATCTTTCAATATCATTTTCAACAGCGCGCCTATATATAGCATTTCTTTTCTTTAAAGTATCTAAAACACAATAAGCTTCTTTTACTATTTCATGCGTTAAATCAACTGGAAGTTTAATCTGCCTCTTTTTTGCATATGCATTAGATTGTAAATTTTGTGCTGCTATAGATATACCTTGTGCTGATAAAGAAAGAAAATATAGTTCATCTAATAGTGGTTTAACCTTTCTATCATAAAAGTATTTTTCTTCTTCACCACCTATAATTATTGAACCTATATTTGTTTGCATACTGTTTACTGCAGCAGATAAAGTTGTTACTTTAGCTACTGCATCATCCACAGAGTTGCAAGATGAATGATTTAATGCATCTGATGTATCATTTAATCCTGATGTATTATTCAACTGCGTATTATTACCAATTATTGCTGCTTGATCATCTTCAATAGTTATATCTTCTTCGTCATTTGATGAATCTATTGCTACCTCATATATCATATTTTGCACTTAATCATCTCCATAACTTGTTTGTTACAGTATATTCTTAAGTAAGTATGTTTATTATAAAATCACTTGATTTGTTATAAGCTTCGTCATCTACTTCAACAACCATAAATGTTCCATTATCTCGATAATCTTCTTCTAAAACTCTTCCATTTCTATGAAGATATGAATTCATATCACTCCTATCATAAGGAATTAAATATTCACATTTTTTCATTTTATAAGGTAATTTTTCTTCTATTAAGTCAAGAAGATTATCTAAATTTATACCTTCTTTAGCTGATATTTCAATTATTTTATATTCTGAACATGCCTTTTTTACTTCTTCTACTTGTTCCTCTGTAGCTCTATCTATTTTATTTAGAACTAATATAGTTTCTTTACCTTTTGCCCCAAGCTCTTCTAAGACTTCTTCTACAGCTTTTATTTGATCAAGTGCAGAATCTGAAGAAGTATCTACAACATGACATAAAAGATCTGAATATATTACTTCTTCTAAAGTTGATTTGAATGCTTCAACTAAATCATGAGGCAATTTTCTTACAAATCCTACTGTGTCTGTTATAGTAACTATGCCTTTATTTTTTAGTATTATGGATCTTGTAGTTATATCTAAAGTTGCAAATAGCATATCTGCTTCAAAAACTTTTTCTTTTCCTTGTATCTCTTTTTGAGCTGCAACATCACAAAGCTTATTTCTAAGAGTTGATTTGCCTGCATTTGTATATCCTACTAATGATACTCTAGGAATACTTTCTTTTGTCCTTTTTTCTCTTTGGACTTCCCTTGTTTTCTTTATCTTTTTAAGTTCATCATTTAAATCATATATAGTTTCCTTTATATGTCTTCTATCAGTTTCAAGCTTCTTTTCTCCTGGACCTCTTGTTCCTATTCCACCGCCTGTTCTTGAAAGTACTGTTCCTAAGCCTTGAAGCCTACTCATTCTATATTTAAGTTGTGCTAATTCAACTTGAATTTTTGATTCTTTACTTCTTGCTCTCCTTGCAAATATTTCTAAAATTAAAGTTGTTCTATCTATTACTTTAGCACCTGTAGCAGCTTCTAAATTTCTAACTTGGGAACCTGATAGTTCATCATCAAAAATTATAAGATTTGCATGCTTACTTTGTCTTAAACTAGCTATTTCTAAAACCTTTCCTTTTCCTATATAAAAAGCTGGATCAATTTTACTTCTACTTTGATATACTGAATCTAGTACTGGTATATCACAAGCTTTTGTAAGCTCCTTAAGCTCCTCCAAACTTTCTTTAGTATCAGATCCAACTAAAATAGCTTTTTCCCCTTCATCTTCAATAATATCTTTTTCTTTAATCATACTTTCTATATGTTGAATTTTATCTAATATATGAATTGAAAGTACTTCTTCAATTGTAAAATTTAATTTTTCTTCATAGTCTAATAAATCATCTGAAATTGTTATCATTCCTAAAGAGCAATCTGTAACATTACCTTCATGTACTCCTATTGCCATAATTGCATCAAGCTTTAATTTTAATAATGCTGATATATCAAGAGCAGATAAATTAGAAAAGCCATTAGGATGTGTATGTATAACTCTAACACCTGACAACCTTTTTTCTCTTATGTCTATCATAGATACTTCAACTGAAGTTGAATCTCCAATAGCAACAGAAACAACCTTACCTCTTCTATCTACTGCAACGCTTATTTCCCTATCCAAAATAGAAGTCAGCCTTGAGATTACCTCTATTATTTCTACACTACATGCCTCATCCTTTAAAACCTTTACTTTATAAAGCCTTTCAAGCTCATCTAAATAAGTTTTTTTAATACCATCTATATTTCCAAATATCATTAATACCACCTCACTTATATACTATTAACAACTTTCATATAATTCTATACTATTAATTAGATATTGTAAATATAGCCAAATCAATATAATATCTATGTTTATCGAATCAAAATACCATTTATATTATATAAATTATATTGAATTAATTACATATAATAAATAATAACATATAAATTCATATTATACTTTATAAAAACTTAAAGTATGGTGAAAAAGTCTTCAAAAATGAGTTGCAAGAATTTGAAATAATATGTAATATAAAAATAATAATATAATTAATATTGCAAAAGCTAATTATAAATTGATTAAGTATAACTATTATAAATATTTTATAATGTAATTTTTATAAAATATTGGGTTTTATATAGAACATTTTAGGAGGATTAAACTAATGGATGACAAGAAAAGAAACATACTTTTTACAGAAGAGCAAATCAAAACTAGAATAGCAGAGCTTGGAAAGGTTTTAACTGAGGAATATAAGGACAAGAAACTTTATGTGCTTCCACTTCTTAGAGGTAGCTTTGTTTTTGGAGCAGATTTATTTAGAGCTATTGATTGCAGGGCTAAAGTTGGTTTTATGACTACATCTAGCTATGGGCATGGAGAAGAAAGTACTGGAGAAGTTAAAGTTGTAAATGACATTCCTGATAATATAGAAGGATGGGATGTATTAATCGTAGATGATATCATAGATACTGGCTACACTATGGAATTTGTAGTAGATTATGTAAAAAAACGTGGAGCTAATTCAGTAAAAACTTGTACTCTATTAGATAAACCTTCAAGAAGAAAGGTTGATTTGAAACCAGATTATTGTTGTTTTGAAATAGAAGATCTATTCGTAGTAGGTTACGGACTTGATTATGAAAGCTTCTATAGAAATGTTCCTTATGTATTTAACTGGGAATCAAAATAAAAATACATATTTATTTTTTAATATATCAATTAATAATATACATGTAAGTAATTAGATATTAAATATACTTGATTAATCTACCCCAAATTATAAAAGCTCCTAAAATTGGGGCTTTTATAATTTGGGGTAGATTTAACTAAATCATTTCTTTATTTTTGTAATTTTCTTATTTTCTCATGAATATTTTAACTTATAAATTGGCTAATGTATCTTATCAGTCGTTAATTGTTATTTACTTTCAAGGTTTATTTAGCTCAATTGCAGTATTAGGAATTTTCCCAACTATTATTGTTTCTGCAACTGGTATTTGGCATGCTACTTCTACATCCCTACTATTTAATGGTACTACTATCTTCATCTTCATATTAACATTCAAATAAATCTTATGTCTTGTTTGATTTATTCCTGCACTTTCAAATACCGACTCATAACTGCTAGTTATGTTTCCTATTTGAGTCATTTTTATATTCACTTTAGGCCCCAAATTATAAAAAACTAAATTTTTAGTCATATATCCTAAGGGAACTTCTAACCCCATCTCTTGTAATTTCCCAAATTTATCGTTAGATGCTAAAATCAATTTTGACGATAGATAATTTAGTTTTACAGTATCGGCTCTTAGCATAGTTATATTTCCATCATTATCTTTTTCTATAATTATCATGTCAGAATAATCAAATTGATTTGAATAAATATCCAAAGCTGTTTCATTTATAATCTTTGTTGCTTCTCTTTTTAACTGCTCTTCTCCTATAGTTAAAACAGCCGGTAAAATATTTTTATCAAAAAAATACAATATAGAATTAAATAAGACACAAATGGCAATAATACCCAATATAAGTTTGGGATGTTTAATTTGAAATCGCATTTTAGGTTTTTTTGTATAATACTTCATAGACACCTTCTTGAGTTATTATTTTACTCTTTATATAAATATGCTATAATATTCTATATTATTTATTTTATACTTTAAATAATTTTAAATTGCAAGGGAGGAACAAATGGCTACTAAAGATACTTCTAGAACAGAAAAAAGCCAAGCTAATGTTAAGAAAAATAAAAACAGCGGCAAAAATTCTAAAAAGAAAAAAAATCAACCTAAATATAAGAAAATTTTGAAAGGTACTTTTCTTGGAATATTAATAGCAGGGCTTCTTTGCTTTGTTGTTGGACTTGGTTATGTATTTGCAATAATTAAAAGTACTGAACCTCTTGACGTAAATGCGGTCCTAGCTTTAAATGAACCTTCAATGATTTATGATAGTGAAGGTCAATATATTGATAATCTACCAACTCAAGAAGAGAGGTATAAAGTAAATTTAGATGAAATGTCCAAATACTTAAAAGATGCTTACATTTCAATTGAAGATGAACGTTTTTATAAGCATCCTGGCGTAGATATAAAAAGAACTTTAGGTTCAGCTTTAAGATCTGCAAAATATTTCTTTACAGGAAGCGGAAACGTGCAAGGTGGATCTACTCTTACTCAACAATTAATAAAAAATACATTATTAACAAACGATGTTAAAATTGAAAGAAAAATTAGAGAAATTTATCTTTCACTAAAACTAGAAAGTAAACTTACAAAAGATCAAATATTACAAGCATACTTAAATACCATTCCTCTAGGTGGTAAAATTTACGGAGTTGAAGCTGCTTCAAAGTACTATTTTGAAAAAAGTGCTAAAGATTTAACTTTACCTGAATCTGCATTTATTGCTGGTTTAACTCAAGCACCTAGTGCTTATAGTCCTTATGATCCTGAGAATATTGCAGATCCTACAATATACTTAGATAGAACAAAAACCGTTCTTATGAAAATGAGGGATTTAGGTTATATAACTCAAGAAGAATATGACGAAGCTTATGCTTTTACAGATGCAAATCAATTTGCTTTTTCTCAAACAGTCATTAATTACAAAATTAATTATGAATGGTTTGTATATCCTGCTTTAGATCAAGTAAGGAGAGATTTAAAGGATGTATATAAATATACTGATGAAGAAGTAGATAGATTATTTGCTACTGGTGGTTTGAAAATTTATACTACTATGGATAGAAAAATGCAAGATTCTACTCAAGCTGTTTTAAATGATAGAAATAGCATTCAACAACTTGATATATATGCTAATCCAGAGGTTACCGATGAAAATGGAACTCCAGCACTACAAGCTGCTGCTGTAATTATGGATTATAGAACAGGCCAAATTAAAGCTATGGTTGGTGGTAGAGGTGAGCAACCTGCTAGATCTACAAATAGAGCTTATTATGCTTTAAGATCTATAGGGTCTACTACAAAACCTTTAACTGTTTATGGACCTGCAATTGATACTAAAACTATTACTGCTGGTACTATCCTAGATGATGCTGGTCTTCCATCATCTATTCAAAGTAAATATGGTGGATATAATCCAGCAAACTGGAACAAAGTTTCAGACGGATTAATTACAGCAAGACAATCACTTGCATTATCTAAAAATGTACCAACAGTTCTTATTGAAGACAAACTTGGTATTGAAACTGGATTAGCCTATGGGGAAAAATTAGGATTAGTCTATAGTGAAGAATCAAAAGGTATAGCTACTATATCTTTAGGTGAATTTACAGAGGCCGAAGAAAACCCTGATGGTGGTAATCCATATATTCTAGCTTCTGCCTTTGGAAGCTTTGGTAATAACGGCTTATATACTGAGCCTATATTATATACTAAAGTTGTTGATGCTACTGGTAAAGTTATATTAGAACCTAAACTTAATCAAACACAAGTATTTTCTCCTCAAACTGCATATATAATGAGAGATTTACTTAAAGGTCCTCTAAGCTTTGATGGTTCTTTAGCTAAGATTCCTAATATGCCTGTAATAGGTAAGACTGGTACAACTAGCAATGTTACAGACTTTTTATTTGCTGGATTAACCCCATATTATTCAGGTGCAGTATGGATTGGTTATGATAATCGTTCTGCAATGGGAGGTGCTAGTTATAGTTCTTCAGCTGCTTCATTATGGGGTGCTATTATGGCTCCAATACATGAAAACTTAGAATATAAAGAATTTGATGGAAATCCTGGCGGTGTTACTAGTGTTGCTATTTGTAAAGACTCTGGAAAAAGACCTACAGATTTATGTAATAAAGATCCAAGAGGTTCAAGGGTATATAATGAGTTATTCATTGCTGGAACTGAGCCTACAGGAGTTTGTGATGTTCACGTAACAGCGAAAGTTAATAAAAACAATAACAAACTTGCAACAGAAAATACTCCAAAGAATTTAATTGAAGAAAGAGTATTTATAAAGAAAGCTAATCCTTCTTCTGGTACAGCTGATTATCAATATGTACTTCCAACAGAAAAAGATGATACAAAATATGTTCCAAAGGATGAAGCATTCAATTTATCTGATTTAGGAATAACTATAGGAAGTAACGCTGATAATGCTATAGAATTGTTAAAATCTAAAGGAGTAAATGTAAAGATTTCTAACAATGATGCTAAAACTAGAATAATTAAGAGTTTGTCAGCTGATAAAGCTAAAAAAGGTGATACAATAACTATAGAATTGAAAGACTCTGAAGAAAATAATAATGGCGAAAATAACAATGAACCTAACAACAATGGCAATAATACCAACAATAACAATACTCCACCACCAAATTCTGATAATGATTAATTAAATACATCAAAAAGAGAATCTATTAGGTTCTCTTTTTTTATCTACTTTCCATTATCTACTTTTTATTATGCATAAGTTGTCAGAATCTAATTCATTATAATGCATGTATTCATATAAAACCACTTATTTATCGTATTTTATGAATTTTATCAACTTTTTTCTTGCATTTTCCTTATGTTTAATATATTATAATCTAAGATGAAATTTGTATTATTTACGAAAGAAAAGGGGGATTTTTATTTTATGGAATTTTTTAATAATATAATCTTAGCATTTAATGATTTTTTATGGACTTATGTACTAATAGCCATGTTAATTATAATTGGACTTTACTTTACTATAAAAACTAGATTTGTTCAATTTGGAAACCTTAAAGAAATGTTTAGACTTCTTGGAGATGGCGCTACTGCTGAAAAAAAAGAGCATTCTGTTTCATCTTTCCAAGCCTTTTGTATAAGTACTGCTTCTAGAGTTGGTACTGGTAACCTTGCTGGTATTGCAACTGCTATTGCAATAGGTGGTCCTGGTGCTATCTTTTGGATGTGGCTTATAGCACTTGTTGGAGCAGCCTCAAGTTTTATAGAATCAACTTTAGCCCAAATATATAAGGTTAAAGATGGACATACTTTTAGAGGTGGTCCAGCTTATTATATGGAAAAAGGACTAAAAAAAAGATGGATGGGTGTTACTTTTGCACTACTTATTACAATTGCATTTGGATTAGTATTCAATTCAGTCCAAGCAAATACTATTACTCTTTCTCTAAACAATTCATTTGGATTTAATAGAGCATTCATTGGGGCATTGATAACAATATTTACTACTATCATTATTTTTGGAGGAGTTAATAGAATTGCTAAGGTTTCGAGTATTTTAGTTCCAATTATGGCAATAGCCTATATAGTTGTTGCGCTATTTATTGTTGTCAAAAATATAGGTCAAATTCCTTCAGTCATAAAATTAATATTTGAAAATGCATTTGGTATAAATCAAATTGTTGGTGGTGGAATCGGTGCTGCATTAATGCAAGGTATAAAAAGAGGTTTATTCTCTAATGAAGCTGGTATGGGTTCAGCTCCAAATGCTGCTGCCACAGCAACCGTATCACATCCTGTTAAACAAGGTTTTATACAAACTCTTGGTGTATTTACTGATACAATAATAATATGTAGTTGTACTGCATTTATAATTTTATTATCAGATGCTCCACTTGATGGCACTGTAAAAGGAATAGAACTTACTCAAATAGCACTTAACTCTCAAGTTGGTTCTTGGGGTGGAATCTTTATTTCAATTTGTATTTTATTGTTTGCATTTAGCTCTATTGTTGGAAATTATTATTACGGCGAGGCCAATATTCAATTTATAACTGATAAGAAGATTTACTTACAAATTTATAGAATTGCAGTAGGCGCAATGGTATTCTTTGGCTCACTTGTCAGCATGGATATTGTTTGGAATTTAGCTGATGTATTTATGGGCTTTATGGCTATAATAAATTTAATAGCAATTGTATTACTAAGTAAGATTGCGTTTAAAGCATTAGATGACTATAAGAAGCAAAAAAGATCTGGAATAAAAGATCCTGTATTTGATGCTTCATCAATTCCTGAACTTTCTGATGAAGAAATAGAATGGCAATCAAATAATGAAAATGATATAGCTGTTTAATATAAAAGAGATTTGAATAAATTTAATATTCAAATCTCTTTTTTGCTAGTTTTATTTATTTTTCTTAATTTATTGCTACAGTATCTAAATTGAAATTTATTACTTCTCCTGAATCAGCTCTTACACATATAGAATATACTTCTTCTTTTTTATCATTATTAATTACTTTTACATTATAAATATATGATAATACCATTTCATTATCTTTTACAGCGACAAAAGCAATCATAGGATTCTCCAAATCACTAACTTTAAAATTAAGATTGACAAAGTGTCCTTTTGCTATATCTCCAGCCTTAACTTCATCAATGTTTATTTCTTTGATATGTTTTATATGATCCAACGGATAGTTTGAATACCCTTCTAACTTTCCTTTACTTTTATCAATTACTACACTTATTTCCTGCTTATAGTAAGGATATCCATCTTTACACTTATAAAAAACTATATTATAACATGGACTATTTTCCTCTTCTCTTGACCTAACTTCTTTAAATTTGAACTCATCATTAGTAATTTCATTAACATACTTTGTTGCTAAATTAATAGCTTTTTTTTCATCTATAACTTCATTTGTAAATGTACTTCCTAAATTTTTATTAGAAAATCCCAGCACATTATAATCTTTATCTATATCTACCCCATAATTTCCAACTATAACAGAGTATTGTATTTGGGAACTTTTATTAGCTAGTTTATTTAAAGTTGCTTCTTCATCTATTTTACTATTATTTTTATATTCCTCTATTATATTACTATCCGACAAATTTTCTATAAATTTCTTTGCTACAATAACTTCTTTTGTTCCTTTATTTAGTATGTTGTTTATCATAAATACTATAAGAACTAATAATACTGCAATAACTATACTGAAAACTATAGTTCCTTTTTTTAGTCTCATTGTATCCTCCTTAACTTCTTGTATTAATTTTAATCCTATAACTATATTTTCTTAATACAATAATTTTAATAAAATCTTAATTGTTATATTTATATTTTACATTATACAAGTTATAATATAAAGTATTTTTTACTTTTTAAAGTTAATAATATTTAATATTATTAACTTATTTTAAACATACTTGTATTTATATACTATTTATTCTATAATCCATGTATACAATTAATTTACTATAAATGGGGGATTTTAATATGAATTTATCAAAATTAATAGAACAAAAGAAAAAAGAAAAAGCTAAGAAAGAAAAAGCTAAAGTTGCTAAAAATGTAGCATTAGGAGCTACTATTGGTGTTGCTGCTGGACTAGCTAGTGGATTATTATTTGCACCTAAGTCAGGTAAAGATACTAGACAATCATTAAGGAAAACTGCTAATGATTTAAATAATACAATTAAGAGTAAAGCTATAGATGTTACTGAGGATGCTAAGAGTAATTTTAGTGATGCTAAAAGTAAAATTGCAAAATATCTTGAGTCAAAAAAAGCTATAACTAACGATTCTTTAGAGGAATCTTCAAAAGAAATGACAGAAGAAAGTGATAATAACCTTCAAGAAAATTCAAATATTTAATTAAATAGTATGCTTATTTTATAAATATTAAGTGAGGATATATAATATGACTATTACTATTAATCTTAATACTCTTTTATTAACCATTATAGTTATCGTTTCTGTTATAGCTTTAATTTATTTAATTTTAGCCCTAAGAAAACTTATTGTACTTATTGATACTATAAATACAACTCTTAAAGATAATAAAACAAATTTAGATAGTACTATACAGAATTTAAACGGAATCTCTGAAAATGTTAAAGATATAAGTGATGTTGCTGTTGAAACTACAGCAGAAGCTATTGTTATGAAGGATGGAATTGTTAATCAATTAGATACTATAAAAGATATCATAAATATAATAGTTGGAGTATTTTTAAAAAAATAATATACATATGTTATAGGACAGTAAATAGTTGATTAAAACAACTATTTACTGTCCTATTTAAATACTTCATTCTTTATTTTATGCATCCTATTATATCTTTTATATCTTTAATACCTTGGTCTATACAAAACTTTTCCATTTCGTCTATTATTTCTTTTCCTGCCATAGGGTTTATAAAATTTACTGTACCTATTTGAATTGCAGCTGCTCCTGCCATCATAAACTCTATTGCATCTATTCCATTAGAAATACCACCTAATCCTATTACAGGTATGCTGACAGCTTTTGATACTTCATGTACCATCCTTAATGCTATTGGCTTTACAGCCGGTCCTGAAAGTCCTGCATATATATTATTGAATATAGGCTTTCTTTTATACGGATCTATTGCAAATCCCTTCAATGTATTTATTAGTGATATTGAATCAGCACCAGCGTCTTCACAGCTTACTGCCATTCTCACTATATCTTCTGCATTAGGAGAAAGCTTAACCATAAGAGGTTTATCTGAAATTTTCTTTATTTTAGAAACAACTTCATAAGCTACATTTGACTTTATTCCAAATGCCATTCCCCCTGATTTTACATTAGGACATGATATATTAAGTTCTATCATATCTATATCGGTATCTCTTAATTTTTGAATTGCTTCCTCATAATCCTCAATACATCCTCCACCAACATTTGCAATAATATTGGTGCCAAGTTCCTTCATTTTAGGAAGTTCTTCTTTTATAAATCTGTCTATTCCAGGATTTTGAAGTCCAACTGAATTCATCATTCCTGATGGTGTTTCATATACTCTTATTCCTTCATTACCACCTTTAGGATTTAAAGTTAATCCCTTTGATGATATTCCTCCTAAAATTCCAACATCATAAAAGTTATTATATTCTGCTCCAAAACCAAAGGTTCCTGATGCTGCTATTACTGGATTCTTAAACTCTATTCCATTTATATTTACTTTCAACATTTACAAAACTCCTCCTTTGATTTTAAAGTTCAACATAATATCCATCAAATACTGGACCATCTTTACATGTCCTTTTATTTCCATCCTTAGTTTTACATGTACATACAAGACAAGCCCCAACTCCACAAGCCATATGTTTTTCCATAGATACATATATTTTTACATTTTTTTCTTTACATATATCTATAACTTTTTTCATCATTATTTCTGGACCACAGCAAAGTACGGTATCATATTCCTCTACATTAAGGATCTCAGTTATAAATCCCTTATGCCCATAGTTACCACTATTAGTGCTTATATATGTTCCATCTACATAATTCTTTATTTCATCTATTAAATAAATTTCATCCCTAAATCCTGCATATAAATCTAATTTAGAGGCATTATTATTTTCTTTAAGCTTTTTAGCTACCTCAAGCATTGGTGCAGTACCTATACCACCAGAAACCAATGCAACTCTACCAAGCTTTTCATATACATTAAATCCATTTCCTAATGGTCCAGTAAGGTTTATATAATCTCCTTTTTCTAAACTAACATATTCTTTTGTGCCATTTCCAACAACTGCATATAAGAATGTTATAGTCCCTTCATTTTTTTCACATACACTTATTGGCCTCGGAAGTAATGTTTGTCCACCTAATTTCAACATGTAAAATTGTCCAGGCTTTACTTCATTATTATCTTCTACAAGCATTTTGTATATTCCATCCACTATCTTTTCGTTTGATATAACTTTTGATTTAGTATACGATACCTTCATTAGTTTTCCTCCTATAGACTCTCTACCGCTGCTCTTATTTCATCTCTCATTCTAATAGCTTCTTCCCTTGCGCATAATGCAAAGTCTTTTTCCATGCCTTCCTTCTTTTTATATGCTAAAAGTATAGCTCTTGAAGAGTTTACCACTCCTCCATTTCCATTATTTAAATATAAAGCCACATCTTCTGCCTTTCCACCTTGAGCCCCATATCCTGGTATCAAGAAAAACATATTTTTAAATCTTTTTCTTATTTCAATACCTTCTTCAACATGAGTGCATCCTATAACCCCACCTATGCTTGAGTATCCACATTCTCCTACTATTTTTTTACCAAGCTCAGCTATTTTATCACCAACTACCTTATATACATCTCTGGAATCTGTAGTCTTTAGCATTTCTATATCTTCTGCTCCTGGATTAGAAGTCCTAACTAATGAGAATAGTCCCTTGTTTCCTTTTTCCATATATGGCATATAAGGCTCTATACTATCCATCCCCATATATGGGCTAAGAGTTATAAAATCAGCTTCAAAATCTCCTTCAAAGTGAGCTTTTGCATATTGCTTGGCTGTTGCTGCTATATCTCCTCTTTTTATATCTGCAATTATAATTGCATCTTTTTTTCTTAAATAATCTAAAGTTTCTTTATAAGCAATCATTCCTTTTAATCCTAAAGCTTCATAATAAGCAATTTGAACTTTAAAGCACGCTGCCACATCGATAGTTGCATCTATTATTTGCTTATTAAACTCAAATAATGCTTCAACTTCCGATCTTCCTTCAAAAAGATAACTAGGTATATATTCAAGTGCTGTATCTAATCCAACGCAAACTACTCCTCTTTCTTCTACTCTATTAAACAATTTATCCATTATTAAACTTTTCATATTTATCTCCCTACTTCTTATAAAGAATCCTTCCTGCTTTTATTGTCATTTGAACTTCTCCATAAAACTCCATACCTTGAAAAGGAGTATTTTTTCCCTTTGAATTAAATTCCTCTGAGTTTACTTTGATCTTCTTATCTAAATCTAATAAGACTACATCTCCTTCAACTCCAGGACTAATTCTCCCCTTATTCATACCTAGAATATCCGCACAGTTCTTTGACATAATTTCACTTAACTTATTTAAATTTATAGCTCCGGATTTAACCAAGCTTGTATAACATATAGGAAATGATGTTTCAAGCCCAACCATTCCAGGTGATCCTTTTTCTTTATCTTCTTTTGTATGAGGAGCATGATCTGTCCCTATACAATCTATAATTCCATCTTTTATAGCATTTATAATTTCATGCGCATCCTCTTTTTCTCTTATAGGAGGATTTACTCTATAATTGTTTATATCTTTTGTTAATGATATATGATGAGGAGTAACCTCGCAAGTTATATTTCTAAAGCGCTTCTTTGCACTCTTAATATACCCTATAGCTTCTTTTGTACTAACATGGCACATATGAAGCCTTGCCCCAGTTTCTTTTGCTAAATAAATATCTCTTAATGTCATTATATTTTCAGCTATTCTCATATCTATATCTGAGAAACTATGATCTTCTGCATGAGACATTATTACCCATCCATGTTCTTTTGCTTTTAGCATAGCTTTATACATAATTTCAGAGTCCATAATTCCAACGCCATCATCTGATATTGCTTTAAGCCTATTATCATTAGCAAAGTTATCTAAATGCGTTATATCCTTGCCATTAAAACCTTTTGTAACAGATATACATTGATGCAAATCTATTAAATTTAACTCTTTCTCTCTGTTTCTAACTTCTTCTAAAACTTCTTTACTAGAACATATTGGCTTAGTATTTGCCATCAGACATACTCCAGTATATCCACCTCTTAATGCTGCTTTAGACCCTGTTTCTATATCTTCTTTGTAAGTAAGCCCTGGTTCCCTAAAATGTGCATGAGTATCGATAAATGAAGGCATTAAAGTTAACCCCTTAGCGTCTATAACATTTATAGCATCTATATTAATATCTAATCCTACTTCTTTTATATTTCCATTTTCTATATAAATATCTCCAATAAAATCTTGTGAGTAATCTACTATTCTAGCATTTTTTATTAGCAAATTCATAATTTCACCTCATAGTTTATATTTAAATCTATAAATCAGATAGACTTGTTATGTGATCACAATAATCACACTTGTATGTTCCTTTATTCTCATCTATTAGGTTAAATGTATGCGGAACATATTGTTCTACCTCTGTTATACATCTTGGATTACTGCAAATCAGAACATCTACAACCTTTTTAGGTAACTCTGGTTTTATTTTTCTAGATATTTGTCCGTCCCTTACCTCGTTTATAGTTAGATTTGGTGATAATAATCCTAAAATTGTATAGTTTATTTCTGAAGAATTTTCTATTTTAATTATGTCTTTTTTGCCAACTTTATCACTTTCTGCATTCATTATTAATGCAACTTGGCTATTAACCTTATCTAGATTTAAATAATTAAATATTTTTATTCCCATTCCAGCCTTTATATGATCTATTACTAATCCATTTTTAATACTTGTTATTTCTAACATCTAAGCCACCCCCAAAAGTTTTGCAATTAATGCCATTCTTACATACATTCCATACTCTGCTTGCTTAAAATAGCAGGCTCTATCATCTCTATCAACTTCTATGGAAATTTCATTTACCCTTGGTAGTGGATGCATAACTATCATATCTTTTTTAGCTAACTTCATCTTTTCTACATCTAAAATATAGCTATCTTTAAGCCTTATATATTCCTCTTCATTAAAAAATCTTTCTTTTTGAATTCTAGTCATATATAAAATATCTAGTTCATCTATTACGTCTTCTAATTTTTCAACTTCTTTAAATTCTATATTATTTTTTATCAATATTTCTTCTCTTATATAAACTGGTATAGATAATTCCTTTGGTGAAATTAAGATAAATTTAGTTCCTTCATATCGTGACATAGCTTTTATAAGTGAGTGAACTGTTCTTCCATTTTTTAAGTCTCCACAAATTCCTATTGTATGATTTGTTAAACCATCCTTTAAAGACTCTATTGTTAAAAGATCAGTTAATGTTTGAGTTGGATGCTGATGTCCTCCATCTCCTGCATTTATTACAGGAACTTGTGAGTACATACTTGCAAGTTTAGCAGAACCTTCCATTGGATGCCTCATAGCAATTATGTCAGAATATATAGACACCATAGTTATAGTATCTGCTAAAGTTTCTCCCTTTGCAGTAGAACTTGAATTTGGCTCAGAAAACCCTAGAATTTTACCACCAAGTCTCATCATTGCAGCTTCAAAGCTAAATCTTGTCCTTGTACTTGGTTCATAAAATAAAGTTGCTAAAATTTTTCCATCACAGATATGAGAATACTCCCTTGGATTTGCTATTATTTGATGTGCTAATTTAAAAATTTCTTGTAATTCTTCTTTTGAAAAATCCATTGGATCAATCAAATGTTTGCTTTTCATATTCATTATACATCACTCCTTGTTAACATCTCCGTGTTAAATTTAAAGGTATATATGTTTTCAATTTTGTTATTTTACTTAAATAAGCTTATTAATCTTTAATTTTATAAAATAGTAATAATACAGATTATTAATTGAAACATATATTATAATAATTTACACAAAAAAACCTTCCTTATTTCAAGGAAGGTATAATAGGCCCTAAATAAAAGTCTTTTACTATTACAATCTCTTCCTTGTTAATCTCTCTGGATTAAATTAAAGGTCATCTTTTCCAATAGGATAACACTTATATAATATATTGTCAAGAAAGTATTAATAAGAACCTCTCTTGTTAGTACTAATTTATATAAAATTATACTTTATATCCATTCTCTAGGAACATAAAAACATATTCTATATGATCATTTTGCACATTTGCCTTTTAAACTAAATATAATATAAATTATATTGAAATAAGGTTTATATTATATTTAGTTAGGAGATTTTTATATGTATCCGAATGATTATAGTGCTTTAAGACGTTATCGTAGACAAACACACAATCACGAATTCCTAGGAAGTACTAGATTTACTGAAGAAAGCGATGATAGACATAATCATCGCTTTGCAGGTATCTCAAGTGAAGCCATACCGTACAATGGATCTCATGTTCATAAAATAAAAACTAGTACAGACTTTTTCGGACATTATCATGATATATGTATTATAACAGGTCCTGCTATACCTATAAGTAATGGTAAACACATTCATTTGGCAATTGCTACTACAACATTTGTGCAAGGGCATGTTCACGAGTTTATTTTCACAACATTAATCGAAGCCCCTGGACTATAATTTATGCTATTGAGCCCGTTTTAAGGGTTCTTTTTTTATATTTATAATATTAATATTTTGATCTTAAGCTATACTTATTTTCTAAAAAGTTAATTATTAATTTATAGTCATACATTTTATTTAATATTTTCATATCTTTTTGTAACTTTTTTTATACATATATCATACTATTAACTATGAAGTTAAGTTCCTGAAAAGGTATATATTGGACTATAAAATTCTCCAAGGAATAACTATACTATTAGTTATTCCTTCTTCCATATATTTGCCTTTTATATATTTATATAAATGAACTCATCTATCTCCTTCATAGCTACAGTTCTTAAAAATTCATTTATCGATATATCCTTTAGATCACAATATTTTTTTATTAATTGTTTTTCTTTACTGTTGAGTCTAAGCTCAACTTTATCATCTAAAATAGAGTCTTCCTTCTTCTTAAAAATAAACTTAATTAAATTTAATATATTACCCATTATTGCCCTCCATAGATATATATTTAAAATTATCTTACTGAAAAGATAGTTTAAAAACTATTTTAATTCTATAGTAGTTTTAAACGATCTTACATTACATATTTATTATATTGGTAACAAAATTATTACAAAATTTTATTATATTTATATATTTTGTCTTTATAAATACTCATTTTGTATATTTAAACATTTATAAAGACAAAATAATTGGGAAAGGTGGTTATTTAGATGAAAAAATTTATAGCTATTATTTTTATTTCTTTATTTTTAAACTTTAATATAGTAAAAGCAAATCCTCAAATTTCCTCAAATATATTAAAGGAAGGTGTTTATAACGTAAATAATATTACTAACACACTTGGCAACGTTCAAAATGTTCAAAATGTCTCAAATTATAGTTCTATATATCTAATTCTCTTAGATCAAAATGAAACAGTGTTACAAACAATAAAAATGAAACCACAATCTGAAACATATGTATTAAACAATTTTGGAAAAAACTATAAATTAATATTAATTGGCGATGGTGAAGCTTTTTTATCTTAAAGCTAAGATTTAATCATATAAATATTTGCTATTTCGCCTAAAAATACCTACATATAATATATATTCAATTAATTAAAATAGAAAGGTAGATGTTAAAGTGAAAAAATTTCTTGTCATACTATTAGTTCTTTTATCAGTATCTTACATACCTACTAATGCTGTTATTCAATTTGCTGAACCTCCTCTTAAAGAAGGAGTATATAGAGTAAATACTTTTACTACCCCATTAAATGAAATAAATTATATCGAAAATACTTCAAAAACAGATGACGTTTACTTTGTAGTATTTAATGAAAATGATACCTTAATTCAATCAATAAAGCTACCTCCAAACTCTTCTAAACATAAAATTTCTCCACTAGATCCAAGCTATAGAATAGTAGTTATCGGAAAAGGTACTATTCTTTTATCAAAAGAATAATATAGTTATTTTTTATAACCATACTAAATACTTTTCTATAAATTATTTATAGTGTTTATGAATAACTTATTAAGAATTTGAAGGATAACCAAATATAACATCCAATAGATATGTTATAAATTAAATATCTAAATCTAAGAATATTCTATTCTAAACAATATAAAATAGAGGATAATTATAATAACTATCCTCTATTTTACTTCAAAAATTTATGCACTTTTATGTCTTTCAATTTAAACAAACATTTCATAAACCTTTAATATATAAATATGTCAAGGATTAATGCCAATTATTCATCACATTATCCCACATAGTTTTTCCACATTTAGCTAATGTAACTGTTCCATAAACACTATTAGGTATTCCCATAGATAAAACAGTGAATGTAAAATTCCCCTTTGATAATCTAATTAATTCAGTATCATTTTCTACTCCATTCTTATCCCCAGTCTTACTTGAAATTTCATATTTCAAATCATCTGGAATATATAGAGCTAACTTATTTTTAATTTGCTGTCTTGTTAAAATATCAATTAACATCTGACTATTTTCTTCATTTAAATAGGTTGAATTATATAAATGTCTCCAAATTCTAGCAAGATCTAGTGCACATGTTATATTTTCAACTTCACTTTTAGTCTTTCTTTCATCAGTTGTTTTTCTATTTAGCACTGTATTTTTCAGGCCCATTTCTTTTATATCTTTATTTATTTTTTCCATTCCAACAATATCAATTATTTTATTTGCTGCTGTATTATCACTTTGTATTAACATAGCAACTAATAACTCAAAAACAGTGTATTCTCTTTCATTAAACTCATGAATTATCCCTGTACCATAAACTTTATCTTTTCCATCAATTTTTATTTTATCTAGAAAGTCAATTTTTTTATCTTCTACACTTTTAATTAATGATACAGCTATAGGCAGCTTCATACAACCTGCTGCTACCATTTGAACGTTTTCATTATAACCATAAATGTATCCACTCTTCAAATCCTCAAAGAAAAATCCATATGTCCCAATTCTTGATTCTAAATATTTCTTTATCTCTTTCATAATACCCTCCAGCTTTCTTTACTGTATTCTCTGCCTAATAAAATTATATCATATTGTCAGAAAATTTTGAAGTATCAAATAAAAGTTTATATAACTTTTATTTAGTTTTTTATTTAAATTTAATAACAAAAATAGTGGTAGAGTAAAATATCTACCACTTCGTTTATAATTAATCAGCAAATGAAATTCCTATTTTTTTTGCAACTTTAACTAATTCTCCATCTGGATCAACTAGTTTTGATTTTTGACCTATAACATTCTCTAAACTATCACTAGACATTTTTCCATCTTTAAGACAAACCATATCTCCAAACTTACCTTCATTAATAAGTTCAACAGCTCCAACTCCATATCTTGTTGATAGAATTCTATCATATGTTGAAGTTATTCCACCTCTTTGAATATGACCAAGCACTGTGCATCTTATTTCTTTATCTGGTAATAGCTTTTCTAAATCTTCAGCTAATTTATTTCCTATTCCACCAAGTCTTATTGGATCTGGACTATCAGCAACTATCTTAGCAACTACTACTTCTCCATCTTTAGGTTTTGCGCCTTCTGCTACTACAACTATACTAAATCTTCTCCCTGCAGCTTCTCTTTCTTTTACTTTCTCAGCAATTTTATTTATATCATAAGGCATTTCAGGTAAAAGTATAACATCAGCAGATCCTGCAATACCAGATTCTAATGCTATCCAACCTGCTCCTCTACCCATAACTTCACAAATCATTACTCTATGATGTGACTCCGCTGTAGTATGTAGTCTGTCTAACGCTTCAGTGGCAACATCTATAGCCGTATTAAAACCAAATGTTACATCTGTTGATGCTAAATCATTATCAATTGTTTTTGGAACACCTATTACTTTAACACCTTTTCTTGCAAAGTCTCTTGCTGATGTTAAAGTTCCATCTCCTCCTATTACAACTAATACATCTACTCCTTCTTTCTTTAAATTGTCTACAGCTACATCTGATACATCTTTTTTTACCATAACGCCATTTTCTTCTACTAAGTAATCAAATAAGTTGTCCTTGTTTGAGCTATATAATATAGTTCCTCCTCTATGAAGAATCCCTGATACGCTATCTAAAGTTAAAGGTACGAAATCATTGTTGTATAATCCCCTGTATCCAAACTTATAACCTATTACTTCCATTCCATAGTTTATTATAGCTGTTCTTGTTACGGCCCTTATAACTGCATTTAATCCTGGACAATCTCCACCACCTGTTAGTAATGCTATTTTTTTAATTTGTTGTGACATTTAAAACTCCCCCTACCCAATTCAGTTACTTTCAAATTGATTATACATTTAAAATTTTCTGTTAATTCTTTTTTTTTGAATATAACAATTTAGCTTCATTTAATGCACTTGTTTTCAAAGCATTATTGTTAATTCTCTTATTTAATGATAGCATAAAGATAATATACTGAAAAGTAAAATTATCTTTATTTTCAATATTTTTTATATTTTTGTAATTTTCTCATAATTATTGTTTTAATTTATATGAAATTAACTAAGTTATATTGAAATATAGTATTAAATACTTTATAATATGTTTATATTTATTTTAAAGATAGGGGATTATTTATGAGAAGCTTTAACGAAGAATTTTTAAAACTTGAGGAAGAAAGAACTACTTTAAAAAAACTAAAATCAAAGATTTCTACTCTTGATGTAGAAATAAATAAAACTAATGAATCATTAGAAGTACTAAAAAAAATTTTAGCCAAAGAAAAAAAGGATGTAGATAATTTAGAATCCTTTAGCCTATCATATGTTTACTATAAAATTAAAGGATCAATAGATGAAAAGCTTTCTAAAGAAAAACTTGAATTTTTAGAAGCACAAGCTAGCTACTTAGAAAAAGAAGACTACTTAAATAGATTAACATCTAATAAAAAACAAATGCTAAAAGATATTAACGATATTGGTGATATTGATTTAAAATATGATGATCTTTTAAATAATTCGGCTGAATATATTATAAAATTTAATAACGGGAAAAGTGAAAAAGTATTATTAATTTTAAATAAATTAAAAAACACCTCCCTAGAACTTAAGGAAATACAAGAAGCTTTATTTGAAGGCGATAAACTAATCCCTTATATAGATAAAGCTATATCAAACTTAAATAGTGCTCAAAACTGGGGTATCTATGATATGATGGGTGGAGATTTTATAGCAACAATGGCTAAACGTTCCAAAATGGATGATGCTTCAAAATCAATAAATTCAATAAAAATAATGTTAAATAGATATAATGCTGAATTAAAAGATTTAAGTGATGAAATTAATGTTAATTTAAATCTTGATAGTATGTCTGGTATATTTGACTATTTATTTGATAATTTTTTTACAGATTATTTTGTACAAGGTAAAATTAATTCTGCTTTAGATTCCACAAAAAACTTAAAAGCTAAAGTAAATAATATACAATCAAGCTTAACAAATAAAGCTCAAAATTACAAAAAAGAAATTGAAAACCTAAAAAAAGAATTAGAAAATGAACTAAAAAAATAAGAGTACAACTAGGTACTCTTATTTTTTAAAAATCATTTTACATAGTTAAAGTTACTATTCCAGCAAGTGATAATGCTAATAAAACTATACCTGCAATAATTCTATATATAGCAAATATTCTCATAGGCTTCTTCTTTAAATAGCTTACGAACATATCCATAACTATTATTGATACTATAAAAGCTACAATAAAGCCAATAATTAATGCCACTATATATGTAGAATTCATTATTGAATAATCAAATTTAAATAAATCCATAGCTGATGAACCAATCATGGCTGGAACTGCTAAAAAGAAAGAAAACTCTGCTGCTACTGGAGTTGCAAGTCCTGCAATCCATCCCCCCATTATTGTTGAAGCACTTCTTGACATTCCTGGCCACATTGATAAAACTTGGAATAATCCAACTTTTAATGATTGCATTGGAGTTAAATCAAAAACATCAACTGTTGTAGTTTTTCCTCTTTTTGAAGCCCTATTTCTAAATCTATTTTCTATTATTAGTAATAATATACCACCAACAATAAATCCAACAACTACTGCAGAAGGTTTAAACAAACTTTTTATATCATCATATAAAGTTAAACCTACAATTAGAGCTGGAATTGATGCTATTATTACATTTATTCCAAATCTGAAACCTGATTGTCCTTTTTTCCCTAATGTAAAGATATAAGTAAAGAAATCAACTACCGCTCCCCAAAGTTTATTCCAATATAATACTACTACCGCTAAAATTGCTCCAAGTTGTATAACTACCTCAAACATCTTTGCAAATTCTTCTGCACCAACAGCACCCGACCTAAAGCCTATTAGACTTCCTACTAAAATCATATGTCCTGTTGATGAAACTGGTACAAATTCCGTAAGACCTTCTACTATAGCTATAACTATAGCTTTAAGTATATAGATAAAATCTAAACCCATTCTTTTTCCTCCTTTTAAGACCTGTTATAATTACAACAAATCTTATTATACCTTTATAATCTTCTACTGTCTATTGAATATAATCCATTAAATCTTAAGATTATATTAAAGAAACTTAAAAATAAAATAAAGAAAACTTTATATTTTATTTTTTATAATCTATTTCTATACTACTTACTACATTTTCACCATCTATTGAAAGCTCTATTAAATTATCTCCTTTAGTTAATAAAATATCTGAATATTTTTTAACTTTTCTAAATCCACTATCCTTTTCTTTTATATAATATTCATCCATTATTTTGCCATCCTTAAAAGCCCCAACTACAAAACTACTATTTTCTTGTTCATTTTCAAGTGATGTTTTTTCTTGCTTTTTCATTAAAACTAAATATGCTTTTTCATCACTTGAAACAAGTGTATCAATAGGGTTTTTGTTTATTAAATCTTTATTTTGTGTGAATATTGTAGGCACAATATAGCTTCCTTTAAACTTAAAAGTTATATCACTTTCATTTTTAATATAAGTTACATAGCTATTACTTTTTTGCATGTCAGTAGTATTATCAATACTTATCGTATAAGTATATAAAGACTTCTTTAGCATTGGTATATAATCACTTCTATCACTTTTTCCTGTGTAATTTAAATTTCTAATGTCTCCATCAAGAAGCTCTAATGCACTACAAGGAAATCCTTCTTTATCAAAATATCCTCTATCAATAAAATCAATCATTATCCATTTATTAGCTTCTTTGCTCCAAAACTCAACTATATAATATGAACTTTGCTTACTTAATTTAGCATCAGTTCTTCTAAACTCTCCAAGTCTTGCTGTATACCCTACACTTTCAAGAAAATCTCTATAAATTATACCAAGATCTCTAGCTGAAGCCTTCTTAGCTCCATTCTTTTCCTTTAATATATCAAATCCATTTATTCCTTTAGTATTAGGAACATCATCAAATGTAATTATTTCATTTAAAATTTCCGATATTTTTATGGCCTTTTTAACTTTATCTTTTTCACCTTCTAATTTTTCTTCTATACTATACATATCTTTAAGTATTTTTATTTTTTCATCATTCTTTTCTCCATAAAAGAATTTTATATTGCTTTCATTATATATATTATCCCACTTTTTAATAGTAACATCATTTGAATATTTTGATTTAAAAATAAATATAAACCCGATACATATTACTAAAATAACTACAATTAGCCTAACTATTTTTTTAGATTTTTTCAATAAGATCCCCCCATAAATATAATTATATATATAATATAATTATAATAATACCAGAAATTGTATTATTTTTCTACATAAAAAAAAGTGCCTACTGGCACTTTTAATAAAACAGTTTCAATCCTGTTATTTTAAACTCTTGGGAGCTATCTTTTAAAAACTTATCATAAACCTCTTTTGATTTATTATAATTTTCTATAAGAGAATTCTTAGTACTTTCGTCCATACTTGCTGGAATTTCTTCATATGCTGCTTTTATATTTTCATATCCTCTTGCAATATCATTTTCAACCATTAAATAATACCAACCTGCATTATTTAATGCCAATATATCTTTTTCATTCATAGAATAAGCTTTACGAGTAAGCTCAATTCCCTCTTCATTCTTTGAACTCTTTAAATATACAGCACCTAAAGTTCTATAGTATTCCGGATTATCTTCATCAAGCTTTATTGCTTCCTTTAAGTTGTTAGAAGCATCTTCCCACTTTTCATCAACTATATCTAGCTTAGCAAGTTTAAAATACAACTCACTATCATCTTTTTTAATATTTAAAGCTAACTCATAATAATTCCTAGCCTTTTCATTATTAGATTCATAATTTGAATAATAATTTGCTATTTTAATTATTGTTTCATAGTTGTATGGCTCTTTTTTCATAGCAGTTCTAAAATACGCTTCTGTTGGCTTAATATTTCCTTTTGCTAATAAAATATCAGGAATTAAGCTTTCATAATTATTAGTATATTCTTGATTGGCTATTATGCTTTTTTTAGCCAAGTTAAACGCTTCTTCATACTTTTCATTATTAAATGCCTTTACCGCTGAAATATAATATGTTACATATGAATCTTTCTTTTCTTTTTCTGCTTTTCTTTCAGCTGCTTCTAAATATTCTTCTGCTTCTGAATTATTATTTCTAGATTTACATATTTCATAATTTATAAAATCACTTGCTATTCCATCAACATTATTATCATCTAAATCTTTCATTAATTCTTCTGCATCATTTGCAGTTTCTTTTGAAACAGAATAAGCTTTTGCTAGAAGCATTTTATATGCATCCTCATTTGTATTATTCTCTATCTTAGCTTGTATTGATTCTATTAATTTTTCACTATTAAATGAAGACATATCTTCTATAACATCATATATTTTCAATTCATTCTTATCTAAATACCATGCATCTTTTAAGAGTTCAAGTCCTTTATCCCATCTATTAATTAGCATATTCATATTAGCTAACACACAAACATCATAAGCTGATTTTTCATCTATAGGATACTCTTCTGTTAACATTTCAGCTTTATATATATGGTTATTTGAAATATAAGCTGAGAATAATGTCTTTAAAATTTCTTTGTTCCTTCCATACTCACTTATATATTGTTCTCCAAGTGAAATAGCTTCATCATATTCTTTGTTCATTATAAAGGTAAACAGCATAGAATTGATCAATTCTATATCTTTATCTTTATATTTATCAAAGCCCTCTTCTTTTATTATTCTATCTCTTTTTATTATTGCTTCCTTTAAAAGAGAACTTGATTTTTTAATATCACCTTTTATAGAATATATATCAGCAGATTTTACTGTCCAAATTGGCCAATTTTCTTCTTTTTGCATTTTATTATATTCTTCAATTGATTCATCATACTTATTTTCATAATATAGATATTCTGCACTATTTTTAGTTATGTTAATTTCCTCAACAGTTGTAAAGTTCTTTATTCCTAATATCATAGCAAGTACAAATAAACAAGGAATACCAATCATAACAACTGGTTCAATATATGGATTTTTTTCATTCATTTTTTTGTATGTATTATTTATTTTTTTGCTTGTCCTATTAATGCTCTTTCCCAATGGCTTAATTACAATTTTTAGTTTTTTAACAAACGGTTTCAAGCACTTTATTATAGTAGAAAAAAGCTTGTCTGTTTCTTTCATAACTTAATCCACCTTTTCATTTTATCTACACAATTATTATATAATATACATTTTATCAAATATTTTTAACTATTACAATTGAAATCTTTACAAATTTCGCCTAATAATTAATACTTATTTTAAACATATTAAAATTAACGAAGAAACTTTAAATAAATTTAATTTAATTTTAAAAAGCTAATAATAAAACTATTATCAGCTTTTTAATTTCAACACTAATTTATATTTTTTAATCTTTCTTCAATCTTTGCAACAATCATATACATAACAAATGCTATTACTGAAAGAATTACAATACTCATCATAACCATATCTAATTGTGAAATTTGTCCACCATATACTATTAGAAATCCTAATCCTTCTCTTGCTACTAAGAATTCACCCATAATAACCCCTACCCAAGATAAACCAACATTTATTTTTAATGCAGAAATTAATACTTGGATATTTGATGGGAATACAAGATACCTTAGTGTTTGAAACTTTGTAGCTTGTAGTGTTTGCATAAGCTTTAGTTTACCTTTATCAACTTCATTAAAGCCTGTTAATACTGTTATTATTGTAGTTACTATAGAAATTAAAAGTGCTATAACGATTATCGCTGTCATACCATTTCCTACCCAAAATATTACTATTGGTGCAAGTGCAACTTTGGGTAAAGCATTTAATACTACTAAGTATGGATCTAACACTTTTGATGTAAAAGGTGATGCCCATAATACAATAGCTATAATTGCTCCAAGCACCGTTCCTAATGTAAATCCTAATATTGTTTCATAACAAGTTATTAATATATGCTTAAGCAATGTTCCTTCTTTTACAAAAGATATAAATGAATCAAGTATCCTAGATGGACTTGATGTTAGAAATGGATCTATCCATTTCATCCTTGCTGCTACTTCCCATAAAACAATAAATATTAATAATATAGCTACTCTAAATACAGCTATCTTAATTCTATCTCTTTTTACTTTTTTAATATAATCCTCATGTTCTTTACTCATTTACACTGTCCAACTCCTTCCATAGCAAATTGAAATATTCATTAAATTCTGGTTCCTTTCTTCTTTGAAACGGAGTTGCCTCAGCATTTTTAAATGTTATCTTTACATCTAATTTTACCTTTGCAGGTCTTTTCGTAAGAACTATTATCCTATCAGAAGTTGCAATTGCTTCTCCTAAATCATGAGTTACCATTATAGCTGTTTTTCCTTCTCTTTTTATTATACTCTTAACATCATCACACACTTTAAGCCTTGTTTGATAATCTAAAGCTGAAAATGGCTCATCTAAAAGTAGAACATCTGGATTTAATGCAAGAGTTCTAATAAGTGCTACCCTTTGCCTCATTCCTCCTGAAAGCTCTGCTGGCTTATGATTTTTAAACTTAGATAATTGATAATTATCTAACAACTTGTCAGCTCTTTGTATATTTTCTTCATTGTCTAAGCCTTTTATCTTTAACCCTAATAATACATTGCTTCTAACAGAAAGCCATTTAAACAAATAGTCTTTTTGAAACATGTATCCCATTTTATCTAATCTATTATTTATATCTTTATCTATATAAATTATTTTTCCATCAGAAGGTTTTAAAAGACCACTAATAATATTTAAAAGCGTTGATTTCCCACATCCTGATGGCCCTATTATGCTAACGAACTCCCCCTTTTCTATTGAAAAATTTACATTTTCTATAGCCTTTGTCTCACCCTTCAAAGAGTGATAAGTTAAACTTATATTTGATATATCTATTAAACTCAAATCTATACCTCCTTTCTAATTTATGTAAATATTTATAGAAGGAAGTTTATTAGCTAGCTCTAGTATTCTAGAGCTAGCTCTTGAAGATTTACTTAGAATTCATTGCTTCTTCTGAAAAACTATTATTAACTATCTTTTCAAATGACGGTCTATCTGTCAATAAGCTACTATCATAACTTTCTATTACATCCATTAATCTAGTTAGATCTTCTTCTTCAATTGATGGCTTAGTAGATATAGCATTTATCTCTTTGTAATTCTTAACAACTGAAACTATTATGTCTTTATCAGTTCCTGGGAAAAATGAAATTATTGAATCAGCTATTTCTTCATCACTATGTGATTCAACCCATTGTTGACCTTTATAAATTGCATTTGTAAATTTTTGAAGTATTTCTGGGTTTTTATCCATGTAAGATTTAGTTGTAAAGAAACAAGTATAAGGTAAGTCTCCAACTGCTTCTCCGATTGATGCTATAATCTTACCACTACCTTCTTTTTCTAACATAGAAGCTGTTGGCTCAAATAATGTTACATATTCACCTGTACCAGCTTTAAAAGCACCTGATGTAGCAGTGAAATCTATATTAGTTACCATATTTACATCAGTTTTAGGATCTAATCCATTTTGTTTTAATACATATTCAAATGCCATTTCTGGAACACCACCTGGTCTTCCTCCTATAACTTCTGCTCCTTTTAAATCAGTCCATTTAAAATCTTCATCTGCTTCTCTTCCAACTAAAAATGCTCCATCTGTTTGTGTTAATTGTGCAAAGAGTACTGGGTAATCCTCTCTGCCTTGATTATTAATGTACACAGTTTGCTCAGGTCCACAAAATCCTATATCTGCATTTTTACTTAAAACTTGTTGCATTGTTTTATCAGCACCTTGTCCTGTTGCTAAATCTATTTCTAATCCTTCTTCTTCGAATAATCCTTCATTTATAGCAACGTACATTGGTGCATAAAATACAGAACGAACAACTTCATTTAATCTAACCTTTGTTAATTCATTATTAGAATTTTTATTATCTTTTGAGCAAGAAATAAAACTAAGGCTTGTGATACCTATTAATGCTATTAGAGATGCAACTTTAATTAATTTACTTTTCATTCAAACCTCCTTAAGGTTTCTAATTGTTATCATAATTTATAATATGAGTTCAGAGCAAATTTTGTTAAAAAATAAGATATTTTAATTTATACTAGGTATTTCTGTAACTGATTACATTTAAAAGTAAGTTATGTAAATTTTATTATTGCATTTACATCTTTATTTAATAGTGATAAATTATTAATTGGATAGTTTAAGGAGGTCACAAAATGAAAATTTTTAGAGAAGCAATAATAATTCTTGGTATTTACTTAATTGGAGAGCTTATTTCTAAAGGTCTTTCGTTACCTATACCTGGTAATATATTAGGAATGATAATCTTATTAATATTACTATGTAGCAAGACAATTAAAGTTGAAAAAGTTGAAACTGTATCTAACTTCTTTTTAGATCACCTTGCCTTTTTCTTCATTCCTGCTGGTGTAGGACTTATTACATCCTTTGATTCTATTAAAGATAGTTTAATACTTATTATACTATTATGCATAATTACTACATCTATCGTTATAGTAGTCACAGGAAGTGTAGTTCAATTTGTTATGAATTTCCAAAAGAGAAAAACTAAGAAAGGATATGAATTAAAATAATGAACATTTTAACTGAAAACATCTTATTTGGACTAGTAATTTCACTAATAGCCTTTGAAATCGGACTTTTTATCTATAAAAAAACAAAAATCCCACTATTTAATCCACTACTAATATCTATAGCTTTAGTAATTGGATTTTTAGTATTATTTAATATAGATTTTGATGTTTATAATAAAGGTGGACAATTTATAAATATGTTTCTAGGACCTGCTACAGTAGTTTTGGCAGTACCTTTATATAAACAATTGCAATTACTTAAAGAACACTTATTACCAATAGTGACAGGTATATTGATTGGAAGTAGTGT
This sequence comes from Clostridium tertium, assembly GCF_017873245.1. Taxonomy (GTDB): domain Bacteria; phylum Bacillota; class Clostridia; order Clostridiales; family Clostridiaceae; genus Clostridium; species Clostridium tertium. Next base: position 58,764 of record NZ_JAGGJY010000012.1, read on the forward strand.
TGGAATAGCTTCAGTTTTCTTAATAGGTAATATTTTTGGAATGGAAAATATACTTACTATCTCTTTACTTTCTAAATCTGTTACTACACCTATAGGAATAGAAATTACAAATCAACTTGGGGGATTAGCTCCTGTAACAGTATTGTCCATAATTCTATCTGGAATAATCGGTGCTGTAGTAGGACCTATTCTTTGTAAGGTATTTAAGATTAAAGAAAGGGTTGCAGTTGGAATTTCATTAGGAACTGCTGCACATGCTGTAGGAACAACAAAGGCATTAGAACTTGGTGAAACTGAAGGAGCTATGAGTTCTTTATCTATTGGAATTGCAGGTATAATGACAGTATTTTTAGCTCCAGCTTTATATAGTTTATTTTTAATATTTATAAAATAAATAAAACTAGTAAAGTTTAATTATATGTTAAACTTTACTAGTTTTATTTTATTGGTTCTTTATTTTTAATAGCTTTGTATTTAAAAGTCCTATATTAGAATTATTCAATACTCTAGAAGTATTCTTCCTAGTATAAGCTTCTAATTTAACCATAAATTCATCTGGTTTAATTTCTTTATCATTTACCATCTTTAAGCCCTTTTCCCAAGAAGCTGTCAAAGATGGATTTAAAAGCGAAGGAATAGATACACTAATTGCTTCATAAATCATTTCCCCAAGTTCTGTTGGAGTTATAACTTGTGTTTTTTTATTTGATTGTATGTATTCTATATTAATTAATTTTTTTAATATTTCAGCCCTAGTTGCTGAAGTTCCTATACCAGCGCCCTTTATATGCTCTCGTAACTCTTCATCTTCTATTAACTTACCTGCATTTTCCATAGCAATTATCATTGAACCTGTTGTATATCTCTTTGGAGGAGATGTTTCTCCCTCTTTTATTTCCAACTCATTTAGATTTAATTTTGTTCCTTTTCTTAAATTCTCTGGAAAGGCTTCTTGTTCTTCATCTTTTTCATTCCCAAGAACAATTAAATATCCTCTATCAACACATATCTTTTTATTTAAAATAAAATTTTCCTTCCCAACTGAAATTGTAATAGACATTTTGCTATATTGAGCTGGTGGATAGAAAATAGATAAAAATCTTCTAAGTATAATATAATAAACTTGTTTATCTAGACTAGGTAATTTACTTAGAGTATCTTTTCCCTCCCCTGTTGGTATAATAGCATAGTGATCTGTAATTTTACTATCATCTACGTATTTACTTTTCATTATAGACTTTGAATAATCTTTTTCTAGTATCTCACTTGTAATATTAGTTAATTCTTCTCCAATTGGCATATTTTTAAGTTTTATTATATTACCTTTTATTCCTTTTGCAACTGCAGTAGATAGCACTCTTGCATCTGTTCTTGGATATGTAACCATCTTTTTTTCATACAATCCTTGAACTATTTTTAATGTTTCATCAGGACTTATTTTAAATCTCTTTGTGCATTCATTTTGTAATTCTGCTAAATTATATAAAAGTGGTGCATTCTTTTTTTCCTTTGTTTTTTTAACTTCCTTAACTGTTCCAAAGCCAATATCTCTTAAATCCTTAATTAAAATTTCAGCATCTTCTTTTTTTTTGAATCCTACCTCATTATAAAGCTTTGGAGATTCAAAATACTCAGAGCCTTCTATTGCTTTCCAATCACCTTTTATAATAGACTCATCATTATCCCTAATAAAGTCTCCAGATATCTTATAAAAAGATGTCTTTTTAAAACTTCTTATTTCTCTTTCTCTTTCTACTACCATTCCAAGAACGCAAGTCATCACTCTTCCAACCGCTACCACCACATTCTTATCTTTTCTTAATACATTAGCTAGTGTCTTTCCATACATAAGAGTCAATAACCTTGAAAAATTTATACCAAAGATATAATCTTCCTTTGCTCTTAAATATGCTGAATGTGCTAATGAATCATATTCTGATAGTGGTTTTGCTTCTTTAATACCTCTTTTTATTTCTTCTTCTGTTTGAGAGTCAATCCAAACTCTTTTTTTTATCTTATTGGGTTTACCAGCCATATCATCTACTAATCTATATATATATTCTCCTTCTCTTCCAGAGTCAGTACATACATATATACTATCAACATCTTCTCTATTCATTAAACTACTAACAATATTAAATTGAGCTGAAGCTGAAGAAATAACTTCATATTTATACTCAGTAGGTAAAAAGGGTAAATCTCTCAAGTTCCAAAATTTTAATTTTTCGTCATAAGCTTCTGGATAACTCATAGTAACCATATGACCTACACACCATGTAAAAATGCTTTTTTCTCCCTCTATATATCCATTGCTTCTTTTCCCCTTAACATTAAGTAGCTTTACAAAATCCATAGCTACTGATGGTTTTTCTGCTATAAATAAAGTTTTCCCCATAGAAACTTCCTTTCCAAATGAAATAAACCTTCAGAAGAAGGCTTATTAATATTATACTACATATTAAATTACATTTCATTAAGTAACCAAATAAAATAATTCAAAACTCCTGCAAATATAAGCCATAACATATATGGAGTTATTAAAAATGCAGATATTTTATCTACTCTAATAAATTTAATAAATGTTATTATTACTAAAACAAATAGTATTATAATCCAAAAAAATGAAATTGCATATAGCCTAAATGTAAAAAATATAAAACTCCACATCAAATTAAATATAAGTTGAACCAGATAGAAAAAATACGCTCCCTTATCATCAACCCCTTGCTTATTTCTCATATATATTCTATATGCTGCAATTCCCATCAATATATATAATATGTTCCATACTATTGGAAATACAATAGCTGGCGGATTAAAAAAGGGCTTTTTTAAAGTCTCATATGTAGCAATAGAGTTTTTATTAAGATATCCTACTATAAATCCAGATACTACTGGTATTAGTATATTAATTATTAAAGGTATTAATTTAAATTTACCATTTACTTTAAATATATTTAAACTTTTATGTTTGTTAGGAGTTTTTTTATGTTTTATTTTCTTAGGCTTCTTAATATCCTTTTTATTAAATTTCTTTTTATTGAGTTTACTTTCCTTATTCTTCATTTAATGCACCTCTATATAATATTCATTATTATATATGCATTAGTATTTTAATTTATGAAATTAAAAATATATATCCGAAAACTCTATATCTATTTTTTCTTGTAATTCATTAATTTCTACATTATTATTCAGTAATACAACTTCTCCTTTAATATTATTATCATATGGGAATGTTATTTTGAATATATTTCCATACTTTATTCCTGCGTTTATTGTTATTTTCCCATTATGTAATTCTACTAATCCCTTAGTTAAAAATAACCCTAAACCACTTCCCTCCGATGGCCTATTTAATGATGTATTTACTTTTGTAAATTTATCAAATATAACCTTCCTCTTATCTTCTGGAATAGCTTCTGCATCATTTATAACTTCTATAATTATATTTTTCTTATTTTCTATTCTTAGCATAACGTATATATTACCTTTAAATTTACCATATTTTAAAGAATTAGATAAAATATTTAACATTATTCTCTCTATATAATCTTTATCACAATAAAAGTATATTTCTTCATACTCAGGATCAAAAGTTAATTTTGTTTCTCTGAGATTCATATAAAAATTACATGATAATACTACATTTTCTATTATATCTACAATATTATAAACTCTTTTATTAATTTCTAAAAATCCTTCTGAAAGCTTATTACTATCTATAAAGTTATTAATCGTTCTAATTAATCTTAGACAGTTTTGCCTTATTATATTATTATTTCTATTAATTTTTGTTACTTCACAATTCTTTAAATACATATCATTTAATTGAAGTGCAGAATAAATAACATTTATAGGCGTTCTTAATTCATGTGATATATTAGAATAAAATTCATCCTTAATATTTTCATCATTAATTTTTTTCTCAAGTTTTAAAATTTCATCTCTTTGCTTTACTAATTTAGTTACATCATTAAATAATAATATTTTTTTATCATCATAAATCTTAACTAAACTAACCTCTAGCTCTTTAATTTCTCCATATTCATCTTGTATGCTTACCTCAGCAGAAAAATTATTTATCTCATAATCATCAGGATATTCTATACCTATAATTTTATTTAATATATAGTTTAGTCTTAATTCACTTTGAGTACATACTATTTTACTAGGCATATTATAATATATATCATTATAATAATTTGAATGAACCATTATATCATTTTCAAAAAGTAACAATCCATCAGAAAAGGCATTGACAACATCGTAATACCTTTTTTCACTTTTTTCTAAAAGCAAATTTAATTCTTTTAATTCCTTTTCTCTTCTTTTTAGATTTTTATGTAAATTGGTTTCAATCTTTCTTACTCTATTTAAACTTTCATATGCACTGGAATAAGCATTAGATAATAAAGCTTCTTCAAATTTATCATAGGCTAAAAAATATGATAATAATTTTATAATCCATATAAAAGAAATTAAATTAACACCCAATATTCCCATTAATGTAATAAGACTATCACTTACTATTAGTAATACACTAGTATATATAATCCATTTATTTCCCTTATCTAGCTTCTTATATTGATATACTATAAATCCAAATAAAATAAGTAATATAATTTGATTTATAATAAATTGCTTATTAGGATTATATATATATCTTAAATAAGTTAATCCATTGTATGCTCTTAATGGAAACATATAAATTATAGGTATAACTATAATAAAAACTAAATTTTGAATTTTAGGAGAATATCTTTTTTTATATAAAATTATGCTTGATATTATGTTTATTAGCTCTAAATATGTAATAATCCCTATAAAAGACAAAGGAAATCCAAGTATTTCCTCTTGCCATAAATACTCTAGGTCTATGAACCTTAACATAGCTATATAAAAATAACCAACTCCAATGTATTTTAACAATCCTAAATCCTTGTTGTTAACTTTTACAATGCTTATTATGAATATTAGTATTGATATTGAAAAGCAAAGTAATCTAGTTATAAATATGTATTCATTTACCATTTTAAAAACTATATTAATAATAATTAGCATTACAAGTATAGGTATAAATACATTAAACATTAACCCTTTACGCCTATAATTTTTTTCACTTAACATCTATCTTCTAATCACCCTTCATTTATACAACTTAATTGTAAAAATAGTTCCTTTTCCTATATCACTAATTATTTCTACATCTCCATTTTGAGCCTTAATTAAATTATATACAACAAAAAGACCTACTCCAAAACCTGTTGAGCTATTATTTTTTACTCTATCTTCAACTTCATACTTTTTAAATGCTTTTTTTATAAATTCTTTGCTCATACCTATTCCAGTATCACCTACCTCTATAAGTACTTCCTCTTCTGAATCTTTTATATTTATAAATATAGTTCCATTCTCATTAGTAAATTTTAATGAATTTGATACTAAATTTAATATAACTCTTTGCATCATCTCTTTATCAAAATAAACATATATCTCTTCTTCATCAGTATCGAAAAGTATATTTATTCCTTTGCTCTTTATATGTGTAGAAAGAGAATCTAGGTAATCCTCAACAAATTCTACGATATTATCTAAAACTAAGTGAGCCTCTAAGTTTTCCGAATCTATTTTACTTGTATCTATAAGATTATTAGCAAACTTAGTAAGAAGAAAGCAATTTTGCTTACTTATTTCATTATAAGCACTTATTTTTTCTATATCATTATTTTCAATTAATATTTTCTCTAATTGTATTGCCGAATATATTACACTTATAGGTATCTTTAAATCATGAGAAATATTCGATAAAAAGTTTTTCTTTATTTCTTCTTTCATCTTTATGCTCTCTAACTCTTCTTTCATAGATACGAGCTTTATTTCTTCAGTTAAGTCTTTTAATAATAATATACATTCTGATTCTTCACCATTTAAAGAAAAGAATCTAACTTCTACTTTCTTATCATCTTTATCTATTGTCGTTGAATATGGCCCTTTATTTATATCAACTACTATTTTTCTTATATCAATATTAAAATCTATATAGTTATCTATTCTTCTATTTACAACTTCTCTTAAATTTTCTTTTTCTATTATTTTCAAAAAATTTGAATTACAATAAGATATCCTAAGATTATTATTTATTATCACTATAGGATCAGGTAAACAACCTAAAAAACTTTTATATACTAAATGTCTATCCTTTAACTTTCTATAAGCTTCTTCTAGTTTATAGTTACTTTCTATTATTTCTTTATTTATCTCTTCTAATTTTTTATTTGTCTCAACTGTTTCTTTAAAAATAAAATTATAATTTTCCTTTGCTATATTGACTATTACAAATAAAATTGTAGCTGTATAAATCAACAATTTTATTACACTAACTATATCAACTAGCAAATATATTTCTATATTTTTCATAAAAATTCTAATAATAAAATCTATCGTTATAATATTAAAATTTAACTTTAGTAAATATATTTTTTTATTAAATATTCCCTTATTTATATTAAGATATCTATATGTTGCTATTAGAAGCACTGCAGTTGTAATTATATATAATAAATATATAAAATTCTTATATGTAATATTATTTATTAAACTTAAAAATGAAACAATCCCAAATAATAAAATATACTCTAAATATATTTTATTACAAATTCCAGTATCATCTTTATATTTAGCTATTATATAATATAGAAGTACTATATTAAGAGATTTAAACTCATAACACCTACTATATCCCATCTTAGAAAGAACTATTTTCAATTCTTGAAATTGATTTTCAGGAGTTGAAAATACCATAAAAACTATACACATAATAAAAAGAAATATTTGCAATATTCCATATATTTGCTTCTTAGTTAGACTCTTTAAATGTATTATAAACATAAGTAAAATCATAACTATTATTATATTCAACGCTTGTACAATATCATATATGGCTATAAAGTCATATATTAAAGCTATCTGGTACATACTAAAGAAAATTAAGCTTATTAATATATATGATAATAATTTTTTCATATCAATATAATAAATTTTCATTCTAAAATTATTATAATCCACACTATTTCTCCTCGCTAGCAATTATTACTACATAATTTTACATCATTTACTTTTATATGTGAATAAATTTAGAAAATTTTGTAGATTTTTTGTAGATATGGTAAGTATATGAACTTATTATATAAGTTCATATACTTATTTCTTTAATATTCTATTTTTCTAACCATTTTATAATATCATTAATAACTTCATCTTTATTTGCTTCATTTAGCATCTCATGCCTTCCATCTTTATATAACTTATAACTAATGTCTTTTACACCAATTTTTTTATAGCTTTCATAAAGATTTATTATTCCTTCCCCAAAATAACCAACTGGATCTCTATCTCCCGCAAAAATATAAATAGGAATGTCTAAAGCTTTTACTTTTTCTAAATTTTCATTTTTATGTATATCCCATAATCCATTTATTAAATCATAATAAAAAGGAGTTGGATATATAAATCCACAGTACTCATCATTTATATATTTGTCTACTTCATTTTCATCTGAGCATAACCAATCAAAACTAGTCCTTGGATTTTTTACACTTTTATTAAATCCCCCAAATGATAACTTGTCCATTAATCCACTTCTTTTATTATTTCCTTTAATAAACATTTCAAATTTAGCAACAGCTAATCCAGCTTTAGTAAAGGCTTTTGGACTTCCATTGCTTCCAGATAAAATAAGAGCATCAATAGTATCCCCATACATTTGTATATATCTTTGACTTAAGAAAGATCCCATGCTATGACCAAATAATATTAATGGTATCTCTTTATTTTCATTTTTTATAATTTCATTTAATCTTCTTATATCTTCAATCATTGAATAAAATCTATTTTCTTTACTTATAAAACCCAGTTCATTTAAGTCATTTACACTTTTTCCATGCCCACTATGATCATGAGCATAAACTGTATATCCCTCTTCAACAAGTCTATTTGCAAAATAATCATATCTTCCAGCCCATTCTGACATCCCATGAACTATTTGAATAACAGCTTTTGGCTTCCTTGAATTATCACTCCATTTATAGCAACTAATATTTATTCCTTCTTTATTCTTAAAAACAAAATTTTTCATAGTAACTCCCCCGATTTTCTATTTATTATATTATCTCTTCTATATTTATCCCTGTCAAACTTCAATAATTAATAAAATCTTATAACAACCTTATTTGTAAGTATATAAAGTTATGATATACTATTCATAGTTAAAATCAAAAATTTATTATTATTTGATTATCTATTAATATTATTGTATATAATATTGGATAAGTATTATAAGGTGGTGAAAAAGATTAGTATTAAATCAATAATAAGCATTATAGCTTCAAAAATTACAATTTTTCTAACAAAAACAATACTAAAAGGGGGAACAACCTTTCCTGGAAAAGTAGCCTTAAAAATAGATAGAAATATACTTTCAAAGGTATCCAAAGGCTACAAAGTAGTTTTAATCACAGGTACTAACGGTAAAACTACTACGACTAGCATGATTTATAACATTATAAAAGAAAGCGGAAATAAGGTTATTACTAATAATACTGGTGCAAACCTTTTTCCTGGAATAGTTACAACCTTCATTGATAACTATAAGTTCTTTAATAAAGTTGAAGATTCTTATGCAGTTATTGAAGTTGATGAAGCTAACTTAAAATATATAACTGAATATATTAATCCAGAAATAATAACTGTGACAAACCTTTTTAGAGATCAGCTAGATAGATATGGTGAAGTTTACACTACTTTATCAAAAATATTAGAAGGAATACATCTTTCTCCTAATACTACATTAGTCTTAAATGGAGATGAATCTCTCTTAGGTAAATTAGAACTTCCAAATAAAACTGTATTTTATGGTTTTAATGCAAGTATAGGAGATAATAAAGATATAGAAATAAATGCTGATGCTAAGTTCTGCAAATTCTGTAAGTCTCCTTATGAATATAATCATATTACATATAATCATTTAGGTGACTTCTACTGTACAGGCTGTGGCTTTAAAAGAGCTCCTTTAGAATATGCAGTAACTGAAATTTTAGAACTAACACCTGATAGTTCAACTGTAAAGCTTAATGATTTAGAAGTTACTATAAGCCAATCAGGTGCTTATAACATTTATAACGGTCTTTGTGCTTATGCTGTAACTAAAGAAATTGGAATAAATGATACTTCAATAAAAAAATCATTACAAAACCAAGATTCTAGTTTTGGAAGACAAGAAGCATTAAATATTGAAGGTAAAGATGTAAAGATTATTTTAGTTAAAAACCCTGCAGGATATAATCAAGCTTTAGATACGCTTTGTTTAAATAAAGATCCTTTTGCTGCAGCATTTCTTTTAAATGATAATTATGCAGATGGTACTGATGTTTCTTGGATATGGGATGTTGACTTTGAAAAGCTTCATGACCTTAATATTAATGAAGTATTTGTTTCTGGTATAAGATGTTATGATATGGCAGTTAGACTTAATGTAGCTGGATTAAATAAAGATAACTTTATAATTGAAGAAACTTTTGAAAGGCTAACAGAAAAAATTAAAAATAGTAAAAATGATAAAATTTATATTCTTGCTACTTACACTGCTATGATTAACTTTAGAAAATATCTTCATTCAAAAGGTTACATTAAAAAACTTTGGTAAATAAGGAGGTTTATAAATGGAATTAAATATTTGTCATCTTTATCCTGATTTACTTAATGTTTATGGAGATGTTGGTAATATTCTAATACTTAAACATAGAGCTGAGCAAAGAGGAATAAAGGTTAATATAATTAATACGTCATTAAATGATGAATTTGACTCAGAAAATACAGATATACTATTTTTTGGTGGCGGTCAAGATTTTGAGCAATCAATAGTTTCTAATGATTTAAAAACTATAAAAAAACCTAGCTTGCAAAAATATATTGAAGATGAAAAGGTCGTTATTGCAATTTGTGGTGGTTATCAATTGCTTGGAAAATATTATATGGCTCCAAATGGAGAAAAAATTGAAGGTTTAGGAATTCTTGATATATATACAGAAGGTGGAGATACTCGCTTTATAGGAAATACAGTTATATATAATGAAGAGTTTAATGAAACATATGTAGGTTTTGAAAATCACTCTGGTAGAACTTATACTAACGGGTTAAAACCACTAGGAAAGTGTGTACATGGCTATGGAAATAACGGTGACGATGGAAACGAAGGTTGTATATATAAAAATACATTCTGTAGCTATTTCCATGGATCATTATTATCTAAAAATCCTGAGTTAGCAGATAGATTTTTAAATATAGCTTTAAGTAAAAAATATGATAATGTAAACCTAGAAAAAATAGATGATTCTCTTGAACTAAAAGCAAAAGAAGTTATGATAAAAAGATTAGAAAATAAGAAATAAAATTAAGGCAAACTATTATACACAGTAGTTTGCCTTAATTTTTTATTTATTTAATACATTTATATCTTTTAAATATTGAATTTCCCAGTCTTCTATTTCATTTAATGACTTAAATCTATAGCCTTTTTCTTTATAAAAATCAATTATACCTTGAAGTGATTCTACAGTAGCATATTTGTCCCCTAAATCATGCATAAGAACTACTTCAACATCATATAATCCACCTTCATCTCTTATTCTTGAATTAATAAACTCTGCTGATATATCTTTAGATTCCGCATCTCCTACTGCAATAGTCCAATCTATATAATATTCACCATTTTTTGATATACTCTCTTTTATTTTAGATAATACATTAATATCACAAACCTTGTTATCAGCACCACCTGGTAATCTTATAAAATTTAAGTTTCTTTTTCCTAATATACTTTCAATAGTACTCTTGCATTTATCTAAATCTTTAAAATAATTTTCTTCACTTTTATATAGAGATGTATAATCATGCATATTGCAATGAGGCATTATGCACATTCCACTTTCATTTAGTGATTTTATCATATATGGATATATATTAGCAGAATCTCCAACAACAAAAAAAGTTGCTTTTATATTATTTTCATTTAATATATTAATTAACTCTTTAGTTATATTTACAGATGGTCCATCATCAAAAGTTAAATATACAGTTTTCATATGATTTTCTGTATACAATGCAGAAACTGGGATATAATTTATATTGTTAAGAAATATAAAAAGTGCAATAAAACTAATAAATCTACTAAACTTTTTGATATTAACCACCTCTTTCTTATATTTCTATTTTGTACAATTATTAAATTTATATTACATGTAAATTAAACCACTTAACAATCATTCTATATGTTGTTATTATGTAAAGTGGGTGTTATACTTAAATTTGTGTATAAACCTAATAGCTTCAAAATAAGAAATTAAATCATATTCATGTTTAAGTTGTTAATATACATCTTATTTATAGTATTATATTAAATAGACAATAAACCTATTTAATATTAATTACATATGCTTTAAGTGAATATTTTAAAAGAAGCCATATATTGTTTAAATTTTTATATAAATTACTAAAATACATAATTTAAAAAATATTATATTAATATAATTAGGTTATCTATTTTTGTTAGCTATATAATTTATTACAACTTATATATATTAAAATCTTTAGAAATGGGGAGATGAAATTGAAAAAGAAAAATTTACTAAAGTCGCTGGCAGTTGCTCTTTCTATTTCGTTATTAGCTCCTTTTGCTAATAAAGTAAGTGCACAAGAGACAAATATTCAAACTCCAGAAATTATTGGAGAAGCCGCTGTAACAATGGACATTAATACAGGTGAAATTATTTATTCAAAAAATGCTGATTTAAAATTATCACCTGCAAGTACTACTAAACTTATGACTGCTCTACTTTTTGCAGAGAACAAGTCAAAATCAGACACATTAACTTTTAGTGATACTGTCGTTAAGGTAACTGAAACATCCCTAAATAACTACAAAGCAATAAATCCTGGAGATAAAATTTCAGCAGAAGATACTATGAAAGCTGTAATGATATTTTCTGCAAATGATACTGCTTATTTAATGGCAGAGTCAGTTGGTGGTACAGTAGATAACTTTATAAATATGATGAACAATAAGGCTGCGGAATTAGGACTTAAAAATACTCATTTTGTTAATCCATCAGGATTAGAAATTGATCCTTTAAATCCTAGCAATACTGAAATAAATCAAACTACAGCATATGACTTAGCTCAAATAGGAATTGCTGCTTTTAAAAACGATTGGGTTAGAGAAACCATGGCTCCTAAGAGTGGTGAAATTAGTGTTAGCCTTTCAGGCACACCTATAATAATTGAATCTAGAAACAAATTACTTGGTAAAAATGGTAATATAGGTGGTAAAACAGGAACTGAAGAACAAGCTGGACACTGCTTTGTCGGATTTTATGAAAGAGATGGTAGAGATCTAGTTACTGTAGTTCTAAAATCTGAATATGGTGCAACTGGTCTTAATGTATTTGAAGATACAGAAAAATTAGCTAACTATAGTTATTCAGCACCAAAAGAAATCTATAAAAATGCTGGTGATGAAATTGGCACTGTAGATTTAACTTACAAATCATTTAGATTCTTTGGTCCTGAAAAGCAAATAACAGCTCCTATAGTTGTTAACGAAGATGTAGAATACTATAAAAATGATTTTAATGATAAAAATGCTACTCTTTCTTATAATGGAGATGTAAAAGATGCTTGGAAATTAAGTGGTAATAAAGAAGTTAAGTTAACATTTTCTACTCCAGGACATACTGAAGATGTTTTAGGAATGGTTAAACTTTCATCTTTTGAGCTTATTAAAGCTAATTTACCTATATATTTATTATCATTATTAATTATTGTAATTATATTAGTTTTAATATTATTTATAGTAAGAATAATTAATATGAAAAAAAGAAGAAGAAGAAGATATTATTAAAAATAAAAGGTGGATTTAATTAAATCTACCTTTTATTTAATTTTAATTCTTATTTATATAAATTAGAATAAATATATGCTATAATCCTAAAGAAAATATTTTAAAGGGGAGATTCTATTTTGAATAAAGTTGATTTTAAAGGAAGCGTCGTTTTAAACCCTGTCCCTGTAGTTTTAATTACATCTAGAAATAAATCAGGGAAAGATAATGTTTTTACAGTTGGATGGACTGGAACAATCTGTACAAAGCCTCCAATGCTTTCTATTTCCATTAGACCTGAAAGACTTTCTTATGAATACATATGTGAAACTATGGAATTTATTGTTAATATGCCCTCTTCTGAAATGGTTAAAGCTGTAGATTACTGTGGAGTTAAGCCGGGTAGAAAATTCGATAAAATAAAAGACATGGGATTTACAATGAAAGAAGGAACAAATGTTAATGTTGCCTATATAGATGAATGCCCTGTTACTATCGAATGTAAGGTTAAAGATATAATAAAATTAGGCACACATGATATGTTTATTGCAGAGGTTGTAGGCTCTCATATAAATAGTAACTTAATAGATGAAAAAGGAAAAATCCATTTTGAAAAAGGTGATTTAATTTCATATTGTCATGGAGAATATTTTAAACTTCCTCAAAACTCTATTGGATCTTTTGGATTCTCCGTTTCAAAAAAAATTAAGGATTCTAAAAAACAGAAGGACAGTAAAATAAATAATAATAAAAAAATAGAAGAAAATTCTAAAAATAATTTCTTGAATAAAAATAATTCTCCTAAAAATAGTTCAAAATCAAATAGTAAAAAAAATTATATAAATAAATCAAAAAAAGCAAGTAATTCAATTAAATTTAAAAAGAAAAATAAATAATCTCTAAATATATTATGGAATATATTTTTTGGATAAATTTACATACAAATTTGTTTTAATAAATGCTTATTATTCCAATAGATTCCTTGACTTTAAGTAAAAATCTATCTATACTCAATAATGTTACAATGAATTAGATTTGGGGGATTAAGCCATGTTTATATTAACATACACTATTAAATATGAAGAACTAGATGAGAAAATTGAAAAATTACAAATTAATGATATCTTCAATGTATTTTATGAAAGTCCTTTAGAAATTACTACTGATGAGTATGGATATGGTTATCTAGAAAAATCAGTTTCTACTATCGATATTAAAGTTGCTTATGAGCTAGATAAAGATAACTTATCTTCATTTAAAGATACTGTTTCTTCTATTTTAGAGACAGATTGTATAAATATTGAAGAAGTAAATTATGATTATGAAAATTATGACTTTCCTATGGTACATATAAATGATAACTGGGTTTTAGCTTCCCCTGATGAAGTTATAAATGATAAAAATACGCATAAAATTTCTTTTATTTCTCAAGGTGCATTTGGTACTGGATTGCATGAAACAACAAGAGACTTATTAAATGTTATTTTAACTGAAATTGATTTATGCAATAAATCAGTACTAGATATAGGCACTGGATCAGGAATTTTATCAGTTGCATCTGCTATTATAGGTGCATCAAAGGTTACTGCTTTAGATATAAGAGATGTAAGAGAAGAAGTTGAATTAAATGCTTCATTAAATGGATTATATAATATTGAAGTTTTAGTTGGCAATGCATTAAATGAAGAAGTTAAAATAGATGATAAATATGATTGGATTTATATAAATATAGGTGGAGAAGAAACTGAATTGTTTATGTACTTTATAAAAGAACATTTATTATCCAATGGAAAACTTCTTGTATCTGGACTTGTAGAATGGAGCTTTGATAAAGTTAAATCTATAGTTGAAAGTCATGGATTTAAACTTGAAACAAAATATCAAACTAATGAATGGATAACTGCCACCTTCAATTCATAATTGATAATGTATAATTAATGCTAAAAAAGACTTACCTTTCGATAAGTCTTTTTTTACTTCTTATTTTTCATGAAGGTATTTATATATGTTATAATTTGCTTTAACTTTATCTACATACTTCTTTGTTTCCGGAAATGGTATATAATCTAAATTTTCACCATCTTGTGAATACTCTTCATCACTTAGCCATTTATTAACATTTCCACTTCCACCATTATAAGCTGCTAATATCAAATCTAAATTTTCATTAAATTCATTTTCTAAGTTTTTTAAATACCAACATCCCATTTTTATATTTAACTCTGGATCAAAAAGCATAGATGGTATAAAATAATTTATTCCAATTTCTTTTGCTGCCCATTCTCCTGTTGTATCCATAATCTGCATTAGTCCTTTGGCATCTCTCTTTGAAACAGCTTCCTTATTAAAATTACTTTCTGTCTTAATAACTGCTAATACAAGATACGGATCTACTTCATATTCCTCACTATACTTATTTATATAATCAGCATATTTGTATGGATACACATAGTTCTTCATTACTAATGTTATTCCAATATAAGCAATAAATACTGTAATTAGAATAGTCAAGATACGTTTAAACTTCATTGCTTTCTCCCTACTTATTTAATTACCTTTAAAAAATCCACTACCTTATCAACTTGATTCTTAGTTTTTAATAAGTCACCATTATTATCAATAATAATATGTGCATACTCTTTTTTCTTATCTAGCGATATTTGTGCATTTAACCTATTTACAGCTTCATCTCTAGATAATCTGTCTCTATTTTTTAATCTCATTATCTGAGTGTTATTATCTACCCATACTACAATTATATAATCCATATAATCATTAAGGTTATTTTCTATCAAAGTTGGAGCATCTAATATAACAATTGACTCTCCACTTTTTTCGTACTTATCTAGCTCTTCAAAAATTTCATCTTTTATATATGGAATAATTATCTCTTCATATTTTTTTCTCTGTTTTGGAAATCTAAAAATATGATTTCCAAATTCTCTTCTTCTAAATTCCCCTCTCCAATCGAAAAAACCTGATCCAAATTCTATTTTTATCTTATCTAGAATTTCAGGGTATTTAATAAGGACATCTCTAGAGATTGTATCTGCATCTATTATTTTAAATCCTTCTTCTCTAAGCATTCTTGACACAGTGCTTTTGCCAGAACCAATTCCTCCTGTTAACCCTATCTTAATCATTTTCAGTTAAGCCCCCTTATTTAGCCTCATACCATGTTTTACCCATATTAGTATCTACTTCAAGAGGTACTTTCATATCTAAAACTTTTTCCATTTCCTCTTTAACTATTTGTTTTACCTCTTCAAGTTCATTTTCTTTAACATTCAATATAAGCTCATCATGCACTTGTAAAATCATTGTACTTTTTAGCTCTTTTTCCTTTAATTTATTATAAACATTAACCATAGCTAACTTAATTATGTCAGCTGCACTTCCTTGAATAGGAGCGTTCATAGCCAATCTTTCCCCTAATGCTTTCACTATTCTATTAGAAGATTTAATTTCTGGTATAAATCTTCTTCTATTTAAAATAGTTAATACATATCCATTTTCTTTTGCTTCTTGCATTACACTATCTAAATATCCCTTTATCTTAGGATATCTTTCGAAATAAATCTCCATATATTCAGAAGCTTCTTTTTTAGTTATGTGTAAATCCTGTGAAAGACTAAAATCACTTATTCCATAAACTATTCCAAAGTTTACAGCCTTAGCCCTACTTCTCATTAGTGATGTAACATCCTCTATTGGCACTTTAAATACTTCAGATGCAGTTTTAGTGTGTATATCACTATGATGCTTAAATGCATCTATCATATTTTCATCATTTGACATATGAGCAAGAACCCTTAATTCTATTTGTGAATAGTCACAAGATAATAAAATGTCACCTTCTTCATCGGGTATAAATACCTTTCTTATTTCTCTTCCCATTTCATATTTTATAGGGATATTTTGAAGGTTAGGCTCTGTACTTGATAATCTTCCTGTAGTAGTTACTGTTTGATTAAAGCTTGAATGAATATGCCCATCACTATCTATAACATTTTTTAATCCTTCCACATAAGTAGAATTAAGTTTTGTTATTTGTCTATAATAAGTTATCTTTGGTATTATTTCATGTTTATCTTGAAGTTTTTCTAAAACCTCAGCATTAGTTGAATAACCTGTTTTTGTCTTCTTAATTACAGGTAAATCTAATTTTTCAAAAAGTATTTTTCCTAATTGTTTTGGTGAATTTATGTTAAATTCCTCTTCTGCCAAATCAAATATTTCTTTTTCTGTTCTAGTAATCTCTTCTTTAAATTTTATTGCTAAGTCATCTAGCATATTTTTATTTATATTGAATCCTAAAGCTTCCATAGAAGAAAGAACAAATATTAATGGATGTTCAACTTTATAATAAAGTTCTTCCATTTTTTCCTCCTCTATTTTCTTCTTTAATAATTCATATATATCTCTTAGTTTAAAGTTTACCTTTCCTTCTAAGATTTCACCTTCGCCAGTAATATCTTCACCTAGATACTCATTTATTAATGTTAATAAATCATATGATGATCTAGCTGAATCTATTAAATAAGCTGCTATAGCAGTATCAAATTCAAATGTCTTTATTGATATGTCCAGCTTATTTAACACTGTAACTAATGACTTTCCATCATGAATTATTTTAGTTAATTCTTCATTTTCCATGATTGCCTTTAAAGCTAAATTTGCTTCATCTTTGTTAACACTATAAATATTCTTAAAATTAATTAAATATACTTTATCTTCATTAGATAAATATATTTTACTTAGTTCTATTTCTGAGTATTTTGTACTATTTATAACATCATATGTTATATAACACACCTTATCTAATGACTTTGATAAATTAAGCAATTCCTCTAAATTATCTATAGTAATCAAATTTAAAGATTCTTCAGTTACTTCTAAATCTTTATCTGATTTAGGAAGTTTATCGAACATGGACTTCATTTGCAACTTAAAGAATAGCTTCCTTAATCCTTCTTTATCATATGATTCTTGACTTTTTATCTCATCTAAGTCAAATTCAATAGGTACTTCAGTTATTATAGTTGCTAGCTTTTTACTAAAAATAGCTTGTTCTCTAAAATTCTCTAGATTTTCTTTTAACTTTTTCCCACTAATATTATCTATATTATTTAATACTTCTTCTACAGAACCATAAGTTTGAATTAATTTATAAGCTGTCTTTTCTCCAACTCCAGGAACTCCAGGTATATTATCTGACTTATCTCCCATAAGACCTTTTACGTCTATAAACTGAGTTGGTGTTACTCCAAATTCTTCAACAAAAGTTTTATGATCATATACTGCTGTTTCAGTAACTCCTTTTTTTGTTATAACTACATTTATGTTATCTGATGCTAATTGTAGAGCATCCCTATCTCCAGTTACTACATAAACTTCAATATTATTTTTTTCTGCATACTTGGCTAAAGAACCTATTATATCATCTGCTTCAAATCCATCAATTTCATATTTACTTATAGATAATAAATCTAAAAGTTCCTTTACTATAGGAAATTGCTCTGCAAGTTCAGGTGGCATTTTCTTTCTGCCTGCTTTATAATCTTCATATTCTTTATGCCTAAAAGTTGGTCCCTTTCTATCAAAAGCTGCAACTATATAATCTGGTTTTAACTCTTCCTTCATTTTAAATAACATATTTGTAAATCCATAAACTGCATTTGTATGAATTCCATCACTAGTTGTTAACTCTGGAATAGCATAAAATGCTCTATTTAGAAGTGAGTTAGAATCTAATATCAATAATCTTTCCATATCTTCCTCCAAATTAAGGTGTTAACTCCTTAAATTTATGTTTATTATAAATTATACTATTTTTATAATAACAAATCATTACATTTTAATTAATATATCTATTTGAATTAAAATCTATATTTAAAATATTAGAAAATACTTAAGTCTAATTCTTCTGATAAATCTTTAATTACATGTAATCCTGATATACTATTTCCTTTCTCATCTAATGATGGTCCATAGATACCTATTCCATATTTCCTTGGAACAGTGGCAAGGATTCCTCCTCCTACCCCTGATTTTGCTGGAATTCCAACATGAACTGCAAACTCACCAGATGCATCGTACATTCCACAAGTAACCATAATAGTTTTTACTATTCTACATACCTCTCTTGACATAACTCTTTCATTCTTCCAAGGAATAACTCCATCATTAGCAAGAACTGATCCAAACCTAGCTAAATCTCTTGCGGATACTTCTATTGAGCATTGCTTAAAATACAAATCTAATATTTCCTCTACATCACCATCTAATATACCACTACTCTTCATAAAATATGCTAAAGCTCTATTCCTATTTCCTGTTTCCTTTTCTGATAAATATACTCTTTCATTTACTGATATACTTTCATTATTTGTAACAAGTCTTATAAAATCTAATATTTTTTGAAACTTTTCATTAACATCTTTACCATCTATTAATGATGTTGTAACTATAGCTCCAGCATTTATCATAGGATTATAAGGTCTTCCTGTGTCTCTAACCTCAAGGTTTACTATTGAATTAAATCCCATTCCAGTTGGCTCTACATTAACTTTCTTAAAGACATTCTGTCTTCCATTATCTCTAAGTGCTAAAATTAATGTAACAACTTTTGATATGCTTTGAATAGTAAATTTCTTGTCACATTCTCCTGAATAATATTCCTTTCCATTTAAATCAACTACACATATTCCTAAATCATCAGGATTTGCCTCTGACAATGCTGGAATATATGATGCGAGTTTACCATCACTTCCATATTTTCTGTTTTTATCAACTAATGTATCTAACAAATTAAACATTTATATCACCTCATGCTATCTTTTGTTTTATGTTAAATTATTTTGCCCCATATCTAAGTATTTCTATTATATTAATAATTATTATTATACACAAGGGAATTTATACCTCTATATTTTTAACTAGACTATTTTACTATATTATGTAAAAATAAATAATATAAATAATAAATCGAGGTGATTTCATGGATATGAAAAATATGTTATTAAAGTATGCAACATTAGCTGTAAAAAAAGGTGTTAATTTACAAAAAGATCAGGTTTTACTTGTTAATTCACCAGTAGAATGTATAGATTTTGCAAGGGCTATTGCAGAAGTTGCTTACAAAGAAGGCGCTAAAGAAGTTGTTGTTCATTATGGAGATCAAAAATTACAAAGACTTAAACTTGAATATGCATCAATGGATACATTAAAAGAAGTACCAAATTGGGTATCTGAATCATATAACTATTATGCTAGAGAAGGATGTGCAGTTATTTCAATTTCTGCTTCAGACCCAGATGCTTATAAAGATATTCCTATGGAAAAAATATCAACATTTCAAAAGCATCGTCAATTAGCTTTAAAGGAATACTATGATTATTCAATGGCAAACAAGATACGTTGGACTGTAGTATCTGTTCCAACTGAGGCATGGGCATTAAAAGTATTTAAAAACTCTAACTCTGAAGAAGCTGTATCAAAGCTTTGGGATGTAATATTTAATGTAGTTAGATTAAATAATGATGATCCAATCAAAGCTTGGGAAGAGCATAACAATAATATAGATAAAAAATTAGAATTTTTAAATTCTAATAAGTTCCAAAAACTTCATTATAGAAATTCTAAAGGTACTGATTTAACTATAGAGCTTCCTAAAGATCATATTTGGCTTGGAGGATCAGAAAAATGCACTTCTGGTATAGAATTTAATGCTAATATGCCAACTGAAGAAGTTTATACTCTTCCTAAAAAGCATGGAATTAATGGAACTGTTACTTCATCAAAGCCTTTAAGCTATGGAGGAAACCTAATTAATAACTTTTCTCTAACATTTAAAGATGGAAAAGTTGTTGATTTCAATGCTGAGGAAGGATATGAATCATTAAAAGAATTATTAGCTAGTGATGAAGGTGCTCGTTATTTAGGAGAAGTTGCATTAGTTCCTTTCGATTCACCTATATCAAATTCTAATATAATTTTTTACAATACATTATTTGATGAAAATGCAGCTTGCCATTTAGCATTTGGTAAAGCTTATCCAACTTGTATAATTAACGGAGAAAATCTAAGCACTGAAGAACTTGCTAATAAAGGCGCAAATGATTCAATAATCCATGTTGATTTTATGATTGGAACAGATGATTTAGACATAACAGGATATACTTATGATAACACTGAAATTAAAATATTTAACTTAGGAAACTGGGCTTTTTAGTTCTTCTTAATATTTCAAAACCTTTAATCATATATTAGTACATATTAAAGTATTTTACTTTATATATATTAATTACTTAAATTTGTTTATACTATGAAAATATTGTATATACTATATCTATGGGAGGGGTTTTGTTATGTTATTAAAGGAGGAAAAAATGGTTAAAGTTTTAGTATTAGGTGGAAGTGGATTTGTTTCTGAATCTCTTGCAACCTATTTAATTAATCGTGGCTATGATATTGATATTTTAACTAGAGGCTTAAGAAAGGTAAATTATTCAGGATACAAAGATCATATTATTTGTGATAGGAAAAATAAAGAAGCTCTAAAAAATGCTTTATCTAATAAGAAATATGATGTGATATTTGATATTTCCGCTTACTCAAAGGATGATGTTGAAATTTTATTTTCATGTATTAATCCATCTTCTTTAAAAAGATATATTTTCTGCTCATCTGCAGCAGTATATATCCCAAGTGCTGAAAATATTAAGGAAGATGCTAATAAAGGAGAAAATTCTACTTGGGGTAGTTATGGATATAATAAATTGCAGGCTGAACATTATATAAATGAATTAATAAAAAATAAAGGGTTACATGCAACAATATTTAGACCTAGCTATATTTATGGTGAAGGAAATGACTTATATAGAGAATGTTTTTTCTTTGATAAAATAAAAAATGATGAGGTTATATTAGTTCCAGAAGATGATGTTAAAGTTCAATTTATTCATATTCAAGATTTAGTTAAGGCATTTGAATGTGCAATATATAATGATAATGATAATAGATCATATAATTTAACTAGCCCTGATTTATATTCTTGGGATGAAGTAATTAAATCCTGTGCATCTATTTTAAATAAAGAAGCTAAAATCAAAAAAATTCCTTTATCTAATTCAGAAGTTAGAAGTTACTTCCCTTTTAGAAGCACTAACTTTAATTTAAATATAATGGATCTTAGAGAAAATGGATTCCATTTACCAGTTATATATTTAAAAGAAGGATTAGAAATGTCATATAAATGGTATCTTGATAAAAAGCCTTTTTACCAAGACTCTAAACTTGTGAAAGCATTATAGTAAAAATAATTTATTTTATAACCATCATTTAATAGTTAATTTTAAGAGGTATTAAACAAATAGCACCCAATAAGATACAGTTATTCTTATTAGGTGCTTTTAATTTATTATTATAATTGTCATATAAATCAATATATTATTTTTATACCTAAGTATTTAATCTAGAACTTTTTATTCTATTTAATTTTTAGAATTATTACTTCTTCCATCTCTTCTTTCTAATTCTTGTTCTAATACTTCCTTTATTCCTTCCATCTTAACTTTTAATTTTTTCTTTGCATTAAATTTTTGAAATAATAAGGTTAAAGACGATGTGAATCCCATCATTTCTTGTGTCTCACTTAATAATATCTCTGTAGAATTTGAATCTATTTCTTTAAATTCATATTTCGAAATATATTTATCATTACTTATTGTATTAGTCACTTCATATAACTTATTTTTTTCATATCCAGTTATACTAGTTTCCATTTCAATTTTTTGTTTTCCAACATGTTTTATTACTTTTTTATAACTTACTTCTGTTGGATTTTTATCATTAAATTTAGGCATTTCTTTTTTATTTAAATCAATAAAAACTTTAAATACTCTTTCTATTGGATAATTTAAATTTATACTTATATTATAATTACTCATTAATAGTCCCCCTTATAACTTATATTCCTAATCTTATTATTACATCTTTTCGAATAAATTTCTATAAAAAAATAAAAGGATTACATCCTTTTATTTTTTTATAGAAATTAACTTTTATCTTCAGATCTTGGTTTATTTTTTCCAAGTTTTCTAGATTCCTTAGAATAGCCTACTTCGTCAGCAGTTTCCATTTGCATTTTCTTTAGTTCTGTTCTAGTTTTTTGTCCCGACTTCTTATTTTTTTTAGAATTCTTATTATTTTTATGTGCCATATAAAAACACCTCCTATCTTATATATTTTTAAGATATTAAGGTACTTTTATGCTAAGTAATAATTAGAAATTTTAGTTATTCCTCATATATTATATTATCACAATTTTCTTTGACTTTTTCTAAATCAGTTGTTGATTTTATCGTCCATCCTAAAATAGGTACATTTCTATTACGTTGAAATTTAACTACAGCTTTTGGTAAATAATCAACTTCATAGGCTATAAAAGCTGGTTTACTTTCAAAATTTAAAAGTAAGTTTTTTAATAAAAACTTTTTGTATTTAGGTAAATCAGAATCATTAAAAGATCCAGATAATTGTCCTCTTGGTATTTCTGGTGCATTCTTTTTAAACCATGATAAAACAAATGGATTAAATGCTTGAACAGCTATATCTCCCTTATAATCCTTTATTATATTATAAACTTCACTTTCAAGAATTCCAACTTTATCCTCATTCTTTATTTCAATAAGCAGTGGAACTTTTCCATCTATAAGCTCCAAAACTTCATTTAAAGTAGGTATATACTCATTTGTATTTAAAAGTTTTAAATCTAAAATATCTATATAATCTAATTCATTTACATTTTTATTTGATCCTGTCATTCTTTCTAAGTTATAATCATGAAAGACAACAACTTTATTATCTTTAGTTAATTGAACATCTAACTCTATAGCAACATTTTCATCCATAGAATTTTTATATGCTTTTAAAGAATTTTCAGGTATATCCTCATTATTATGTAGACCTCTATGAGATATTTTAGTACTCTTAATCCACTCTAAACTTCCATCTTCTATTGGCGTAGCTTTAGTTAATAAAAATAGACTTATTAAACATAATAATACTATTCCCAAAGCAACAGATGAAATTATAATTATTTTTTTCTTCATAAATCTTCTCCTCACGCTCAAATTTAAAACCATTAATTGCCATAATAAAATTATATCACTTAAAATTCTAAAAAATAGTAGCTGCCTAAAAAATAAGCAGCTTATATCAGTATCATTTATTTATTTTTATAAAAATCCTCTAACCTAATTCTTATTTGCTTTATAAAATCATAAGAATTAGTTACAGTAATACTTTCCAAGTCGGATAAAAGTGCTAAATCTTTTGTCATATACCCTTCATTAATTGTCTTTATAGATGCCTCTTCCAGCTTATTTGCAAATTCTACTAATTCATTTAAATTATCTAGTTCCCCTCTTTTTCTTAATGCACCTGACCAAGCAAATATTGTTGCTATAGAATTAGTAGATGTTTCTTTTCCTGCTATATGTTTGTAATAATGTCTTTGTACAGTTCCATGAGCTGCTTCATATTCATAATAACCTTCTGGCGATACTAATACAGAAGTCATCATTGCAAGAGATCCAAAGGCTGTTGCAACCATATCACTCATAACATCACCATCATAGTTTTTGCATGCCCATATGTACCCTCCTTTTGATTTTATCACTCTTGCTATTGCATCATCAATTAATGTATAAAAATATTCTATATTAAGCTCCTCAAATTTCTCTTTGTACTCTTTGTCAAATATATCTTGAAATATATCCTTAAAAGTATGATCATATTTCTTAGAAATAGTATCCTTTGATGCAAACCATAAATCTTGCTTTGTATCAACTGCAAAGTTAAAGCAACTTCTAGCAAAACTTTCTATAGATTTATCTAAATTATGCATTCCTAAAACTACTCCGTTCCCATCAAAGTTATGGATAAGCTCTCTAGTCTCTTGTCCAGATTCATTAGTAAAAACTAATTCTACTTTTCCCTTCTCTTCAACCTTCATTTCTACATCCCTATATACATCTCCATAAGCATGTCTTGCTATAGTTATAGGCTCTTGCCATGTTTTCACGTAAGGTTTTATAGAATCAATTATTATAGGTGCTCTAAAAACTGTCCCGTCTAAAATAGCTCTTATAGTTCCATTAGGACTTTTCCACATTTCCTTTAAGTTATATTCTTTAACTCTTGCTGCATTAGGCGTAATTGTAGCACATTTCACTCCTACACCATATTTTTTTATTGCTTCTGCTGCCTCTACAGTAATACTATCATTAGTCTTATTTCTATACTCTAATCCTAAATCATAGTACTCTGTTTTTAAATCAACAAATGGATTTAACAATTCATCCTTTATCATGCCCCATAGAATCCTTGTCATTTCATCTCCATCCATTTCAACTAATGGTTTTGTCATCCTTATTTTGCTCATATATAGCCCCCCAATATTTAATTTTTTAATAAGCTAATTATACATTATAAGTTAGTTTTTTACAATTAAGTTTATTTTTTATGTCTATTTACACAGAATATTTATCTTATTAAATATTAACAACTCAAATAATATAAAAATCATTTATAAAAAAATCTGATACTAATTTATTTATAATTTTTAGTATCAGATTATTGTTTTATTTAATCATTATTTTTAAAAGCAAATTGATATTAAGACTATAGCAAATATTATCTGACAAACGCCTACTGTTCCTCCATATAACATTGCTTTCGGTCCTTCTTTTATTAAATCATTTATTTTAACTCTCATTCCAATTCCTGCTAAAGCTATAATTTCAAAATTACTGCTAATCCATTTAAACATAGAAGATATAAACTGTGGTACAGCCCCTATCGTATATAATATACAAATTATAAAGAATCCATTAATAAACCATGGAATATTGATTTTTCTTTTTTTAATTGCCTTACTATTATCTTTATTTTCTTCTTTAATAAGTTCAGTATTTGATTTTTCCTTAGCAGAAGACTCTTTAGATAAATCTATTTTTTCAAAAACTAGTACGACAGCCACCAATAATATTATTCTTATAATTTTAAATACTGTTGCCAATTTTACAACATCATCTGAAACAAATTTTGCTGAACCTATTACTTGACCTACTGATTGTAATATACCACCCATCATTGCAGATGTTTGAAGTGTTTCATTGTTATATAATGCTGCAGTTATAAATGGAAGTAAAATCATTAAAATAGTTCCTATAACATTTACTATTGTTATAGATATTACTTTATCAGAATCATCAGCATCTATTACCGGAGCTGTTGCACCTATTGCAGATGAGCCACAAACTGCATTTCCTGACGACATAAGCAAACAATATTTTCTGTTAAATTTAAGTTTTCTTCCTATCCAATATGTTATTGTAATCGTTAATATCATTTGTAAAACAACAAATATAAGTCCATTAAACCCAAGTTCTAATATCTCACTTAAATTTAAATTAGCACCCATAAGGACTATAGAATAATTTAAAAGGTCCTTTTCTGCAAATTTAGTACCATTATCATATTTATTTCCTTTAAATATTGTATTTCCTACTACTATACCTATAAATATAGCAAAGCTTGCAGCTCCTACTGTCGAAAATCTTTTCCCTAATATTTCTGAAATAATACCTATAATTAAACAGATTATCAATCCAGGTAATATACTCTTTATTTTTTTCATTATGTATTCACCTCAAAATCTATAAATTTTAAATATCGTTATTATGACATTATTATAGATATTATTTGCTTAAAGGTGAAATACTATTATTTTATTATTATAATAACTATTTACTTATATACTTTTTATCCCTAGTATATTCTATAAACATATTCATATTGTTGGATATAAATTTATCTTTATGCATTATTAGATATAAATCTCTCTCGATTTTCCCTTCTTTAAGTCTAAAATAAAATAATTTTCCTGTATTAACTTGCTCTTCTATTACTCTATACGAAACACATCCCACTCCAAGGTTTGCCTCAACAGTTCTTTTTATAGCTTCTGTATTCCCTAATTCTAAAAAAGTGTTAAACTTTATTTTATTCTTTTTTAAAAATATTTCTGTGTGTTCTCTTGTTCCGCTTCCTACTTCTCTCATTATTAATTTTTGATCTTCTAACATTTTACCTGATACTATTTGTAAATTTCTTAATTTATTTTCATCTCCACAAATAAATACTAATTCATCCTTCCATTCAACTTCTTTTATTATTTCTTCTGAATTGATTTCACCTTCAACAAATGCAAAATCCACTTTATTTTCGAGAATCAACTTTTCAATATTTTTTGTATTTTCAATAATTAAAGATATTTCAATATCTTTAAACTTACTAGAAAAATCCTTAATTATATCTGGAAGTATGTATATTCCTATAGTTGTACTTGCTCCAATAATAATTTTACCTTTTTTATTATCTGTAAACTCCCTTAAACTTTTAACTCCTTCATCATATAAGTTTAACATTCTCCTTGTATAATTTAAAAAAACTTCTCCTTCATGAGTTAAAAATAACTTTTTACCTATTCTATCAAACAGCTTTACACCAAGTTCAGCTTCCAATTCATTTATACTTTGACTAATTGAAGGCTGGCTTATATACATTTCTTTTGCTACTTTAGTCATATTTAAGTGCCTAGCAGTTTCATAAAATATCTTAAGCTTTCTAAAATTCACAGTTCACACCCCTTTATCATAAACAGAAGAACTCAGCAACTGCTGAGTTCTAAAATAATTTATTTATTTAAATCTTCATATTCTACATCAATTACTTCACCAACAGAATCATCAACTTTATTTGAATAATCATTATCAAAGTTTGATTTAGCTTCGTATCTATAACTATTACTCGTTGTACTCTTACCCCTCTTACTATCAAAGTATCCTTTTACCTTAAATACAATATATAAAATTACTATAAAAGGTAATATCCATACTAAAAGTTGGATAGCTAAAGCTGCAACTAATCCTATTAGTAAAACTCCACCTACTAAGTATAATCCTGTTTTTAATCCACTACTCATAATAAACCTACCTTTATATTTTATATTATTAGTTTCCGCTACAATAAAGGTATTATACCATATGGAAAAAAATTTTTCAATAAAAGATAACTTTTATTTCTTTAAAAGGTTTATTATAACTCTTAATATTATTTTGATATAGTTTTATCTTTCTTTGCAATTTTCGGTAAAATAGCTCCTAATCCTAATAATACAACTATTGTAATTATTGTAAGAGAAATTTGGAACCACCATTCACCTGAATATGTTTCAACACCTTTTGGGAACATCCCCATTAAACAAGCAAAAGCAGTGAATATAAAGCACCAAATTCCAAAGCCTAAAGCTACTTTATTATTCTTTACAAATTTATAATCTGAATTAAACTTATCTGACAGCTTTTTAAGCATTATAAATGCTAAGAATACCCATAAGTATCTTAATGGCATTACTACTGAATTTAGTTTTAATAACCAATCAAATAATGCGTTCATATCCCCAATTCCTAAAGCTGGAACCATAATTAATATACCAACTAATATTGCAGTCATAGCATATCCGTTTATAGGAGCACCATATTTATTAGTCTTAGTTAATTTTCTTGGTATATAATTTTTATCAGCATCACCAATTAAAACCTTAAGTGGTGCATCTATTGAAAATACTAATGCTGATATTTGTGCAAGCATATTTGCTATTGCATAAATTATTAAGAATAAATTACCTAATCCATAATATTCACCTAACATCTTAAATGCATAGTATTGACCATTCATCATAAGATCTTTTGGAATATTATTGGCATCAAACATCATTCCCATAGCCATTGATCCAAGTAAAGCTGAAATAGCAACCATAGCAGCTAGTACTATCATTCCTCTTGGAAATTCCTTACTAGGCTTATTCATATTATTTACATATGGAGATATTTTTTCAGCACCTCCAACTGCAAAAACTAGCATCGATAATGTTGTAAAATACGTAAAATCAAAATTAGGTATAATTGATTTTAATGTTATATTTGTAGTAGCAATTTCTATTCCTCTTATAGCTGGTGCTGCTACCATTAATAATATGTATAGCATAGACATTACAAAAACTGAAGTACCTGCAATAGTCCCAATTTTCTTTAGAGATGTAATACCTCTTGATGCTACCCACAAGAATACTAAAAATACAACTAATGTTAAACTTTGTGCTAAAAGTGTGTTCATATTGCTTATAAAAGTCCCATCTTGTTTTACAGCCCATCCAAGTGCTATTAAAACAGCCTGAGGCTTTTGAGCTAAGTAAGGTACATGTACTACCCAATAAGTCCATCCTGCAAAATATGCTAAAGTTGGTCCCATAGTTTGTCTAATCCATGTACTTACTCCTCCTTTCCCATCTTTAAAAGTTGATCCTAATTCACCAACCATTAAGGCATACGGAAC
This sequence comes from Clostridium tertium, assembly GCF_017873245.1. Taxonomy (GTDB): domain Bacteria; phylum Bacillota; class Clostridia; order Clostridiales; family Clostridiaceae; genus Clostridium; species Clostridium tertium. The sequence continues at coordinate 88,162 of NZ_JAGGJY010000012.1, forward strand.
AAAATATAAAGCAATTATTAATATCCATGATACAACTACAGTTAAACCCTGATTTGCAAAGTTATTTACTACATTTCCAAATCCCCAAACTGATACAAAGGCCATTAATGCCAGGTTGTACCACCTAATTTTTTTAGCGTCTTCTCCCATAACGCGCCTCCTTAAACTCTTAAGTATTAAATCATTAATCCATAATTATTTTACCAACACCAATATATTCCGACAATAATAAATATTTTATTCATTTACATATTTTTATTATATTAGTATTTTTTTAATATTTTATTGATAATATTAAATATTTTATTAATTATTCATAATATATTCTTATATTTCCCTAAAAATTCTTATTATATTATAAAATATACAAAACTAAATATATCTTAGATATTTTAACATTTTACATTGATTAATTATTCTACTTTATACTAAAGTACTTCTTATTATACAAATAATTAATCTAAATCAAACCATCTATTTATAACCTCTATTGTCTCTTCACTTGGATAATACATTTTATCTCCATCTTTGTTTCCTACTGCAAAAATTGAAAAACCTAAAAGCCACGACTCTGATTCATAAGTTCTTCTGTATGCTTCAAAACCATTTGCTTGCTCTTGTGTGTTTATTTCATTTGAAAGATAAGGATTCCATGGTTCTACTGACGCCTTGTTAGTTCTTGGAAATCCTAATTCACCAAAGAAAATTGGTTTGTTCCACTTATCATAAAAGTTTTTAACTTGCTCCTTAATTTCTTGCTTTCTATTATATCTTTGAGATGAAATCAGTGCATTTTCAAGATTAGCAACAGTATTTACATCATTATCAGTTAACTCAAAATATGAAGCAATAGATATAAAATCTACTTTCGAAAATATTTTATTATTTAATTTTGCATTATATTTTTTATTTAAATCATTTACTTGATTTTTGGTAATTTCATCATCCCAATTAGCTGTTGTCCAAAAGCTTGTTCTATATGTAATTAATCCTTTATAATACTCTCTTGTAAAATCAATCATATCGCAAAATTCATCTTCCATTCCCTCTAAATGAGTAAATCCTGTAGCAATATTTATTGCGTCTACTCTATAAGGAATGGCTATTTCATCTATTATAGGTTTTAATACATTTTGCTTCCAATTTATAAAAAAACTTTCTTTATCAGAAGGATTGTAATCTGTTTCATATTTGCTACCATTTGCAATCCATGGATAAGGCTCCAAAATTACATTTATCTTTTTTCCTTTAAGCTCTTTTAATAATAACTTTGCTCTTTCCAGACTGTTATTATCTACATTCATAGTACTTGAATCTATATCATCTATATTTATAACAATTGGTAAATTTATTGTGTTTAATTCTAGAGTTCCAATATCATTCATTGCTTGCTCTACTGTATAATCTGTTGAAAGGTTAGCTGACTTAATTTTTTCATTAAATTCATTATTTAATATTTTTCCTTCTCTTTTATTTAGAAAATTATTTATTATTCCTCTGCTTGTATAGTTAATTGCATATAAATAATACCCTGATATAATAAGAACAATAATTATCCCTGCAATTATTCTAACTTTTAAATCATCAGTTCTTTCTTTTTTAGTATTATTATTCTCCATAATTCCCCCATAATATCTATTTAATTTATTCATTATACAATATACCATTTTTTTATTTATTTTATAATTTTTATTATTTTAATTTTAACTAATAAAAGCTTAGGAATATATTCATTATTCCTAAGCTTTCTTAGTTATGTTAATTATTATATAAAGTTATATTATAAATTTTAAAACAAACACAATTCCCACTATTACTGTTGGGATAGTAATATCTTTATATTTTCCAGTAAATAATTTAATTATTATATAAGATAAAACACCAAATACCATACCATCTGAAATACTATAAGCTAGTGGCATCATTATAATAGTTAAGAATGCTGGTAATGCTTCTGTCCAATCTTCTAAATCTATTTCCTTAATAGGTTCTAACATAAATAATCCTACTAATACTAACGCACAACATGTTACTGCTGGTGTAATAACTCCAAATAATGGTGCAAAGAACAATGCTAATGTAAACATAATTGCTGTTGACACGGCTGTTAAACCAGTTCTTCCACCTTCAGCTACTCCTGATGCACTTTCAACAAATGTGCTTACAGTACTAGTCCCTAAACAGGCTCCTAATGTAGTTCCAATTGCATCGGCAAAAAGAGCTTTTTTAATATTTGGAACTTTTCCTTCACTATCTAACATTTTTGCTTTTGTAGCAACTCCAACTAATGTTCCAATTGTATCAAACATATCCATAAATAATAATGTAAATAATACTATTAACATATCTATAGAAAATACATTATGCCATTCAAATTTCATAAACACAGAACTAATTGAAGGTGGTGCACTTATAACTGAATCAGGTAAATTAGTAATTCCCATTGGAATTCCTATAATTGCAGTTATTATCATCCCTATAAATAAAGCACCTTTAACATTTCTAGCCATTAATATACCTGTTATAACTATACCTATAATTGCTAATAATGCAGGTCCCTTTGTTATATCTCCAAGTGAAACTAGTGTACCTTCACCTTTAACAATAACGCCTGCGCCCTCTAAACCTATAAGTGCGATAAATAAGCCTATCCCTACTGAAATTGCTTTTTTAATATTTGCTGGTATAGAGTCAACTATAGCTTCACGAACATTGAAGGCAGTAAGTAAAATAAATATTAGACCTTCTAAAAATACTGCTGTTAGTGCAAATTGAAATGAATATCCCATTCCAATAACTATAGTAAATGCAAAGAAAGCATTTAATCCCATACCTGGTGCTTGAGCAAATGGAAGCTTTGCATATAATCCCATTATTAATGTAGAAACAATAGCCGAAACTGCAGTTGCTGTAAACACGGCTCCACTATCCATTCCAGCTTGTGAAAGTATAGAAGGATTAACGATTAATATATATGCCATTGTCATAAATGTAGTTACTCCAGCTAACATTTCCCTTTTTATATTAGACTCCTTTTCAGTTATACCAAAATATCTGTCTATAAGTTGATTAGTTTTTGTTTCTTTTCTCATTTTATCACTCTTTCGTATTATTTTATAAATCCATGGACTATAATACATCATTTTTAGATAAATTCCAAGCATTAAACGAATATTATTTTATTTTTTTTTATTATTTTCTGTGATAATATTTACATATGTATACTTTTATATTTTTTTCAATGTTATAATTCGTAAATTGATAATTTTTATTTTTTTAAATATATTATTTTTTTTATCCATTAATAAATATTGCTTACTTTATTTTATAAAAAATTATTTTTCTTTTATTTCTATTATTTTAGTTTTAAATTCTATACTTGATTTTAAAATAAAAAAGATTGTGGTAATAACGAAGTCTTTTCTTCATCTTTACCACAATCTTGAATTTAATATATCTATTATATTATTTTTTATTTCATTGCTTCTTCTATAGCAACTGCAACAGCAACAGTAGCTCCAACCATTGGGTTGTTACCCATTCCGATTAATCCCATCATTTCAACGTGAGCTGGAACTGATGAAGATCCTGCAAATTGAGCATCTGAGTGCATTCTTCCCATTGTATCTGTCATACCATATGAAGCTGGACCTGCTGCCATGTTATCTGGGTGAAGAGTTCTTCCTGTACCACCACCTGATGCTACTGAGAAGTATTTCTTTCCTTGATCAACACATTCTTTTTTGTATGTTCCAGCAACTGGATGTTGGAATCTTGTAGGGTTAGTTGAGTTACCAGTAATTGATACGTCAACTCCTTCGTGATGCATTATAGCAACCCCTTCTCTAACATCATTTGCTCCATAACATTTAACTTTTGCTCTTGGTCCATTTGAATATGGAACTTCTCTAACTATTTCTAATTTACCTGTGAAGAAATCAAAGTTTGTTTCAGCATAAGTAAATCCATTGATTCTTGATATAATATAAGCAGCATCTTTTCCTAAACCATTTAATATAACTCTTAATGGCTCTTTTCTTACTTTATTAGCTTTTTCAGCTATTTTTATAGCACCTTCTGCTGCTGCAAAACTTTCGTGTCCTGCTAAGAAAGCAAAACATTTAGTTTCTTCTCTTAAAAGCATAGCTCCTAAGTTACCATGTCCTAAACCAACTTTTCTATCATCTGCAACTGAACCTGGGATACAAAAAGCTTGTAAGCCCTCTCCAATAGCTTCAGCAGCATCTGCAGCTTTTACACATCCTTTTTTAATAGCTATAGCAGCACCTAAAGTATAAGCCCACATAGCATTTTCAAAAGCAATTGGTTGAGTTGATTTTACGATATCGTAAACATCTATACCCTTTTCATCGCAAACTGTTTTTGCATCTTCTATTTTAGTCATTCCGTACTTTTCTAATACAGGAATGATTTGATTAATTCTTCTTTCATAACTTTCAAATAATGGCATAATACTTTTCCCCCTTCAAACTATTCGTGTCTTGGATCGATAACTTTTACAGCTTCGTCAAATCTACCGTATTGTCCTGTAGCTTTTTCCATAGCTTCATTAGCATCCATTCCCTTAGCAACCATTTCCATCATTTTTCCTAAGTGAACGAATCTATATCCAATAATCTCATTGTTTGCATCTAAAGCAATCTTAGTTACATAACCTTCTGCCATTTCTAGGTATCTTGTTCCCTTTGCAACTGTTCCGTACATAGTACCAACTTGTGATCTAAGACCTTTTCCTAAATCTTCAAGTCCAGCTCCTATAGGTAGTCCACCTTCTGAAAAAGCAGTTTGGCTTCTTCCATAAACTATTTGAAGGAATAATTCTCTCATTGCTGTATTAATAGCATCACAAACTAAATCTGTATTTAATGCCTCTAATATAGTCTTTCCTGGTAATATTTCTGAAGCCATAGCAGCTGAATGAGTCATACCTGAACATCCAATTGTTTCAACTAATGCTTCTTCAATTATTCCATCTTTAACATTTAAAGTTAATTTACAAGCTCCTTGTTGAGGTGCACACCAGCCTACTCCGTGAGTTAATCCTGAAATGTCTTTAACCTCTTTAGCTTGTACCCATCTTCCTTCAACAGGAATTGGTGCAGGTCCATGATTTGGTCCCTTAGCAACAACGCACATTTCTTCCACTTCTCTTGAATACATCATATTATATCTCCTCCCTAATTATAGATTGCTATAGTCCTATTGGTTTATGAACACATTTTAAAATATGTAGACTACAAGTAATCGGGACAAATCCCATCCCACCATGGGCAAATTTATCCTATCTATATAATACCAGATGTCTAAATCTCAAACAACATAATATTATAAAAAATTTCCCTTCTGTTCCATAAAATTTTACTACTTGCTATTTTAATCTACTTCTGATATAATAATTTTTGCAGCCGGTCGGCATGGCGGAACTGGCAGACGCACATGACTCAAAATCATGCGGTTTTACCGTGAGGGTTCGATTCCCTCTGCCGGCACCAATAAGCACTTAAACTCTTGTATTTAAAGGTTTGAGTGCTTTATTTTTGTATTTAGGGTGCAACTAGGGTGCAACGCAAAAATAGAGTAGAAATTTAATCTACTCTGAATAATAAAATAAAATTAAGTTAATACTATTTGTATAGCATTTTTAAAATCGTGCTTGTGTGATTTATAGTTAAGGTTGGTTGCTTTAACATACTATAAATCGCATGAGCATTATTTTTGTATTTTTTCTTATCTTTCAGTTGCTCTCTTAAGTAATTTTCTATTCCTATAATTTGCCCTCTAGATATTTCTTTATGTTGCAATTTATATTTGAATAGATCTCTTACTTTTTTATATTCTTCTTCTACTTCTGGCTCTCTTGTATAGTCTATAATTGTATAGTCTATAATTGTATCTTCTAGTTTCTTCTTATATAATGTAGGATTCATGTGTCCGCATCTTATAACCTCTTCTGCATAAAAACTTTTTCTAGGTGCAACTTTAATTTTATTTACAATATAAAAGGTTAATACCTTTATAGCTGCTACCCCGACAATTATTAATAGTAGTATCTCCATTTTCTTTCTTCCTTCCTATGTTTATTTAATACCCTATTGTAGTCCTCCTTTCTATGTTTTGTATAAACTTTTTCGTGTGTTTTGTATAAATGTTTTCTAATGTAATAGGGTATGTACTGTTGTATATTGTGTTGTTACTACACCTTATACAACAATTTCTGATACAACATTTTAGATTAGCTATATAGCCTAGGTATGTGATTCTTAGTATTGAATAAAATATAGAAATAGCGAGTGAAGCGAGTGTTGTAATGAAGTATTAGTACAAAAGTAACCTTTCTAAGTTTGAGTACTGTAAATCTGTATAAATAACCTCAAAATTATTACTATTGTATCTTATACCTGGAGTTGGTCGTGCTATTATTATTATAGGAAATGTCCCCTTAAACTCTTCATATAATTCTCTTTCATTATATAGTTTCTCGTACATAGTACTTAATTTAATGTTATCTGTATAATGAGTGTAATCTACCTCTAAAAGTGTTATATACGTATCTCCATCATACCTAAATCTTACATATGCATCTGGAATAATATTGCCCTTTAAATATTGTGGTTGAAATTTAACCTCTAATATATTACATCTCAGCCTTTTTAGTTCTTTTAGATAATCTAATATATATAAATTATGATCTGTTACTTTCTTATTCAAATAATATACTTTTTCTTTCTTAGCTTTGCTTAAATAAGACTTTATAAGATTCCATTCTTCTAATTTCTTAAGCCTTCTTCTAGCACTTTCGTAGCTACTATTAAAAAACATATATTGTGCTAAACTAATTGTTATAGCATTATATTTTTCTAAAAATAATAATATTTCTTTATCTCTATCTAATAACATATTAATCCTCTCTTATTACTCCTTTCCTCTCCTTCTTTTTAATAACCTTAGTAGTTGCCACTTCATCCCCTTCTTCTATCTCTTTTAGTTTAGGTACACATAAAGGTAGTTCTCTAGCCACTCCATTATTAACAACTATAGGTTTTTTATTTATTAGGCTTATTCCATCAATTATTGTATTTTTAGCTGTTATAATCTCGGCTACGTATTTATTTAATATAGTAAAATCTTCATCTATCCAAGGGGATTTACATTGTATATATCCATCTGTAGTATTAGCTATTATTTCTCTCTCTCCTAATTCAATAGCCATATTGTTTCCTATAATATTTTGGCTATCTATAGCACTAGCTTGTCTAAAAGTTATTCTAGTCATTTGTGATTTAATATCTCCATTTCCTCCTAAATTACTAACTGTTGACCTTTGAACAATCCCTATAAAATGAATTCCACTAGATCGTCCTAATTTAACTATCTTTAAAATATTACTCCAGCATTTAGCTTTCAATGTTTTTTCTTCCTCATTATCACTTTCATCTGGCATATAGCAGCTCAACTCTTCTATAACGCAATATATTCGCTTCATCCTTCTAGATTTAAATTTTCTATTCCAATGACTTAAATTTCTTATTCCATTAGAAGTAAATAACTCCGACCTATTTTGTATTTTTTTTACTAGCTTATCTAGTATAAAACTTGTTTCCCCTAGTGTTTTAGCATTAAACTTTACTGATTTTAGATTAGCTAAAAATCCTATTTCTTGTTTAGCTGTTTGACATAAATATAATTCAATATACTTACTAGAGTTATATTCTAAATTGGTAATAATACTAGCAAGTAAATAAGTCTTTCCTGTGCCTGTTTGACCCGCTATAAGTAAATGAGGATTATTATTTATATCTATTAAATAATTTTTTCCATCTAGTTTTTTACCTAAATATATTTGGTTATCTAGTGCTCTTACTGGCTCAAACTTAAAATTTCCTATGTCTTTATTTATTATTGTTATTTTTACCAAACTGCTAAACTTTATATTTTCTATAGTAACTATTCCTTTAAATTTATTTTCTATAGCTTCCTTATACTTCTCAACCTCTCCTAGACTTAATCCAGTTGGTATATGAATAGTTAAAATGTAACCATTGCTAATAAAGTTTACCTCTATAATTTTAGGAATATAATTAGATTTCTTGCTATATAATTTTAATTCTTCCATTAACTCATTCCATGCCTTAATTACTTTTCTTTTCTTTCTATAGTTAATAGTAAATCTATAATATATACTTGTTGCTGCTAATCCTCCAACTATTGCTAGTTCCATAAATACCTCCTAAAACTTACTTAATATATATCTATGCCGTATTAATAGAAAGTTTCCTATATTTATAGAATTTTTCAAAAAAAATATATGATACTTATATGTACCATATATCCTCAACCTTCTTATTTAATTTTTTAGCTACATTTAAAGCAGTTTGTAAGGAAGGATTAACTATTCCTTGTTCCCACGAATAATAAGTTTTACTATTTACATCTATATATCTAGCAAACTCTTGAGGTTTCATCATGTATTCTTTCATTCTAATCTCTTTAAGCCTATTATTAATCAACCAAAGCACCTCCTAAAATATATTATACATTCTTGAAGAATAAATTTACAATAATTGTTAATATTTTAGATTAAGTTATTAATATAAAATAAAAAGGACTAGCTTAATTTCTAGTCCTCTTAATCATATTAATACCATTTATAAGTTTTTAATTTTACATCATAAGTTAAATAAATTTCTTTTCCACTTTCATCAACTACTGTTATTTCATATTCTAAATATTCTAAATCATCTGCATTCCCTGTATCTGGTCCAAAAGTTTGAAATTTAGGAGATGTTTCTCCACTCATTACAGTATCAAAATTACTTAAATAAGTTTTCTCATTTTTATCCTTTAGTAATACAGTTACATTAAATCCCTTTATTGCATACTTAGAATTATTTGTGAATGTTGCTTCCATATATCTATTTCCTATTGAATCAGGCTCCAAGATAGTAACATTCATAGGAACTTCTTCTATTGTAATTGGTGGTTGTTCCTTTTCCTCTTTTTTCGGCTCTTCAACTTTAACATTAGGCTTGCCACCTTCAGAATTCTCTACTTTCTTGGTTGAGCCACATCCAACTAATGATAGAGTTAAAATCCCTGATAAAATAGTAATTAGCGCTTTTCTCATAACATACCCCTCACATTCCATATTTTTCATTGCACTTTATATTGTATAATAATAGGTAAAAATGTCAATATTTAAATGAGGTGATTATATGAAAAGAGATTTTATAAGAATAGATTTAAGTATATATTTAATGCTTATGTGTGTACTTAGTTCCTTAATAATTGGATTAATATTAAAATAAAGCACCTAGAATTTAATCTAGGCGCTTTTCATTTTACTTATTAAATATTATATAACTCTTCTAATAGATATTATGTTATTTCTTATAACTCCATATCCAGACCAATATTCATTAAGAGAATTTACTTTTACATTTCCGCCGTTATAATTATCTCCAGATTCATGTACAATTTGTCCATTTCCAATATAAATTGCTACATGATCTCCATTAGTGCTATCTCCTCCTGGCCATGTAAAGATTATTAAATCTCCCGGTAGTAATTTACTGTAATTTCCGCCTTTAGCAGCGCTAATATCCACAGCATTACCATAATATTTTTGAGTGCCTGTCCAAGTTCCTATTTTTATACCCATTACTGTATAATAAACTGATGAAGTAAAGTCTGCACAATCCATATACGGAGGTGGATTATTTTTATCTAATTTTTGAGTAGATATTACAGAATCCATATAATATGGTATTCTCCCTACCCAGTATAAAGCTTCATTCACTACTTTTTGCTTATTGTTAGATTCGGGGTTTACTACAGTTCCATCATACATTGCTGTTAATCTTGTAGTTTGTCCATCAAATTTTCCTACAGCAAGTCTTCCTTCTACTCTAGCTGATTCATAATTAGTTAACTCTTTTTCTTTTTTAGCTGCAAATTTACTGTTTGATTGTAATTCAAATGTAAATGCACCAGTAACATTATTCCCATAGTCATACAATGCAATTATTTTATCTTTACCACTACTATTATGTGTTGAAACTACCTTTCCATTTATTAAAGATCCATTAAATGAATTGGAATACCATGTCTCAGATAATGAATAAGCTCCATTGTTATTTATTAATGATAATATCCTAGTAGTAGCGTTTCCATAATCATAGAACATTGCAACTTCATCTTTACCATTTCCATCATAATCGCCAGATACTGTTTTTCCTTTAATCTGACTTCCTGCAAATTGCGTTGCTCTAAAAGCTTCCCTACTTGTAAATTTTCCATCTGACCCCATTGTTAATTCAAAAACAACAGTAACATTATTTCCATAATCGTAGAATATTAACACTTCGTCTTTACCATCGCCATTAAAATCTCCAGCTACCATTGCATTAACCATATCTCCAACAAAATCTGTAGCATTCCATACAGTTTTTGAACTAACAGATTTTCCGTCACTATTTAGTGAAAACTGAAACATTGTGGATGTTCTATTAAAGTAATCATAAAGCACTAATATCTCATCTTTACCATCACCATTAAAATCTCCTGATACAACTTTGTTTGTTATACTACTTGCATTAAAATTATTTACACCAGATTCATAAATTGATACATTATAATACTTTCCACCATCTTCATATAAGCGATGAATCCCTGTGTTAGCATTTCCATAATCGTAAAATGCCATAACTTCATCTTTTCCGTTTCCGTCATAATCACCATAAGTAACTCTATCTTTTATTCTTTCCGGATCATAATTGGCTCTTGTTTGAGTCCATAAATCTGCTGTACTACTATAATTATTGATATCCCAAGAGTTGAACTTTACATTTCCATCTCCACCAGCATTATATGCTTTAACTTCTTCCGAATGTAGAAAACCTAATGAGAAAATTGATGTAAAAACTGCAACTGTCAAAAATGTTTTGAGTTTTTTCTTAATCATTTTAATTCCCCCTTAATGTTTTATGTCTACATAATAACATATTATGGAAAATAAGTAAATAATATGATTATCGTAAAAATAAAAAAGACTAGTAAGTAAGATTTCTCCTCCCTACTAGCATTAATAACTACTTTCCTAATTTTTCACAATACTCTATAGCTTTATCTAATGTTTCTTTTCTATTAGCTCCCTTTATTTCTACATTAGTATATCCACTTTTATTTTTAGCCTCTCCTACTGCAATTACTGTTTTATATTGTCCATAGAAAGCATATGGTCTTAAACAATTAATAGTAGGACAATTTAATCTATCTGCCATTATCTCCGCTATAGCCTGATCTGTTGAATTTGAATATTGAATTATATAATCCACTTTAATTTCCTCCTTAATATATTGATTAATATTTAAATTATTTAATTCTATTTGAACCATGTTTAAGAATCTTTGCCATCCCATATCTAATGTTCTATGAGGACAATATTTATTACTAAAATCTTGATGTTTTTTTACATTATTAATATTCCATCCATATTCTTTTAATAATGCTGCTACTTCTTTAGCTGCTCTTTTCTCTGCTTTTATAAATCTCTCTCCACCAGATCTTGAATAACAAATTTCTAATGCTATATAATTTCTATTTCCTTGTCCACTTCCTCCATCTCCTGCATGCCATGCATTTCTATTGAATGGAATACATTGTATAGCTTGATTATCATCTACTGCTATATGAAATGATACTTCATTTTGATTATCTGCTCTAGCCATATAATTTCTTTCATTTATAGCTGGAGCATCATTTGCTGTATTATGAATACAGATTCCTTTCGGTGTCATTGAATAAGGACACTTAGTTGAGTATTGACTTTCTGGTATTAAATTTTTAATTAACGCCATTTAAAATTCCACCTTTCAGATTTAAAATTTTATAAAATAAAAGAAGTAAGATTACTCCTGCTCTTTAATTTCTTTTTTCTCTCCATCCTTTAATTGTCCTAATGCTTCTTTAAGTTTATCTGGAACTTTAAGCCCTAAAGCTGCACAATTCTCTAATAAGCTAATACCTTCATTTGCTATATAGAAATAACATACTAATGTTCTGAAAATCCAAGTGCCAGTATTCATAAGTCTGTCTAAAGCCACTGCAACAATTAGAACAATAAAAATAACAGCTTTTCTTGCTATTCCTCTCAACCCTATATCGCTAGATAACTCTTTATTTATATAACCTTTAATAACACCTGTAATATAATCAAACACTATAAAAAGTACTAATATTCCTATAGCAGTATCCCATGTACCAAATAGCCATGTTAGCCATGTACCTACTATAGCTACTCCATATTTAATATAATAATTTAATACATTTTCCATGTCTTTTACCTTCTTTCTTAATTTTTGTATAAAAAAGAGCTTACATTTGTAAACTCTCTAATGCTTCTATTCTTTTTTGCTGTTCTTGTACTATTCCCCAAAGCATACTACACATACTATAGGAATCAATTCCGGGAGTGTTTCGTGGATTTAATAATAATTTAGCTTCTTCTGTTAGTTCTTCTAATATAAATCCTAACTTTTCATCTGCATATATTTCCATTCCTTTTCCGTCTTTATCTATTGCGGTAGGGAATGATTCTAATCTTTCTATATCTGCTTTTAATTTATATTTCTTTATGTGATTATTCTTAAGTATATTTATAAAGTCAATATCGGTAGGCTCTGTTATATCTGTCTTAAACTCTCTACTAGAAGCATTATTAAAAGCACTAGCAATAAAGCTTCCATAACCATTATCGGAACTATTTCTACTTTCTACTGCGTATATATCTCTTCTAAATTTAAGAGTTCCCCCACTTCGGTTCCCCCATATTCTTAATGCTGTATTTGCTCCTGGTTCAAATGCCATTGCCATTTTATTATTTCCTGTTGTATAAAAGGCTAATTCACTGTTATCTATAGAAATATATGTTTCTCTATTTTTTTGAATTCTTAATATATTTTGATCCGCATCTATTCTACACTCTTCACCGAACAATTTTATAATGTGGTCATATGGTTGTAATCTACCTTCAAAAATTAAATTCCCAGCAGAATCTCCTTGTAACATTACTTGTCCGGAATTATTTAAAACTGTTAATGCTCCATTGCTTATTTTAACTCCAGAACCATCTATAATAGTGTTTCCTGAGTAAACCTCATTCGGATTTGGTGTCCAAGGTAACAATAACTTACCTTCTGTTAGTAATAAATCTTTTATCCAACAAACATATCCACCAGTGTTGTTTTTAGAACCTAAATGTCTAACAGCGACTTTCATTTCATTTGAATATTGTGTTGTTATTGTAATACTTTCTCTTCTACTACTTCCAGCTTCTACTATATTTGATGTTATTCCCCTACCATTTTCTTGGGGAAGTTCAATTATTAATACTGCTCCAGATGTAGATACTTCTGGAGTTAATACTGCTGAAAGTGTATATGTTGTATATGGTTTTACTTGAACAGTTTGATATATTGCAGTAGCTTCATTTACTCTTGTATAAATTCCAACTTGTCCTGAATTTCTTTGCCAATAAAAACTTCCTACATAAGGATGCCACCAATAAAATTTATCGTTATTAATTAAATTACTATCTTTTATTAAGTTGTATCCGCCACTACTACTAAAATCGAATTTTAATTGATTTGCTGTTAACTCCATACTTGCTTTAGTAGCATAAGTGTTAGTAGCATCTCCTTTGCTTAAATAAGTATTAGAAACCTCTGTTTTTACGCTATTCGCACTTTGAGTAATTGCTGTATTCATAGCTATTGTTGTAGAATAATTTTTTAATTTATTGTCCGTAGAGTTATTCGCACTATTTATTGCATCTATCTTTGCAGTATTTAGTTCTGTTTTAGTGCTATAAGTATTACTTACAGTAGTCTTAAATCCATTTAAGTTTTGTTCTAAAGTAGCTTGTTTATTTTCTATTGTTGCAACTTTTCCAGATACTCCACTTAAATCTGTGGTTAGGTTTCCTATGCTGCTTGTATGACTTGCTACTGTAGTATTAATTCCATCTACTGTAGCTTTAATACTTGTATAGTTGTCTTTTAATGTAGTTACATCACCTTTAGTTATAGAGCTTTCTTTTATTAATCCTTCTATCTTACCTTGTGCTATACTTATTGCTGTTGTATTTGCTTCAATTTTTTCATCTGTATCTTCTGGTGCTACTGTAAAATCTGTTACTTTATTTCCTCTTTCTAGCTTTGGTTTAGAAATATATACTTCACAATTTTTATCAAATCCAATAACAAAAGCCACTGATTTAGTGTCAACATCCTTTGCCTTTCCAGTAACTACAACTTTAATCCATTTACCTTTAACAATCTCATTCTCTAAGTTTTTTCTTGTACTTCCAGCACCAGCATTTCTGTCTTTATAGAACCATACCCCAGCTTGGAAAGTTCCATCTATTTCTTGTTCAACATCCTCTGGAATATAGTACATAAAAGACATTGTAAATTCTTCTCCATATTTTGCTGGAATAACTCCTCCACCTGTATAAAGATACCTTGTACTTGTTGTAGTTGCATTTGTTCTTAATATTTTTACAGATTTATAACCATCACACAATATTTCTTCATTTATACTCATAAATTGTGCATCATATCTCCATGTACCACTTAAAGGTTTGTTAAAGTCAGCATTTCCTTGTAGATTCCTTCCCCCTATCTCCATATTATCTACATTGCTCTTAAGACTATTAAAAGCTACCTCTAAACTTTGTCCAGTAAGATCTATTGCTACTTTACTAGCTTGTATTAGGCTAGTATTAGTATCTTTATTTAATCCAGTTACTAAGCTAGAATAATTAATCTGTTGTTCTCCTATAGCATTATCTGCTACCATATTAGATTTAATTAATTTATCTGCAATAGCTTTTTCTTTAATTCCAGTATGGTCTATAAGTGTTGTAGTACCATCTTCACCACGCAAAATAAAGTTAAAATTTCCTTGGGTGTCTTGTCCCATTTGAATTCTAACTTTATTAGATTTATCTTTAAATTGCATAGTAGGACCTACAATACTTAATCCACCATCTGCACTAGATAAAGTAATTTTATTTGTATCAATAGTTCCTGCCTTAAGTTTATTTAAACTAACACTCTCTATCATGGCATCTTTTATTACCGCATTTGCAATAACAACATTGCTAGATGTAAGGTTTAAAAACTGTCCATTTTCTCCAGTTACAAATTTACTTAAGAGTGTTTGTAGGTCTAACGTTCCACCTGTTGCTACATCAAATTTTATATTTCCTGCTATTAAATCAGTTATTTCAGCTTTATTTGCTTGTAAATTAGTAATCTTAGCATTTACCGCATTAAGTTCTGTTATATTAGCCTTAGTTGCTTCAAGTGTTCCTATTCTTGCTACTGCTGCATTTAAACTATTTATATCAGCTTTATCTATTGTTAGATTCTTTACAGCCACTTTAATAGCTTCTTGTGATATAGTTCCATTATCTTCCGTTATATTATTTACTGTGTCTGCTGTATCTTGAAATTCTTTTTGTATATCAATAAAATCTAACGTAGTATTAGCAATCTCACATGAATTACGCTCTGGCTCATCTGGATATTCTGTAATTTTTACTATCCTTTGTTTTTCCCTTATTTTCTTATCTTTAGATATAAGAGTTATAGTATCCCCTAGATTGTAATCTAAAATATTTTTATACTTAAAATTTAGATTGGCTAAGTCAATTACATCAGCACTATAAGACTTTCTAGGTTTAGATAATTCTTGTAGCTTTGCTGTTGCATCTTCTCTTAAATTTTCTAGAACTGTATACCTCTCATCTTTCCATATTAAAGTTTTTACTTTATTGGAGTATTGAAAGTTTTCTACTTCTACCTTTATATTTTCTTTGCCTATAGCGATTATTTTTGTATAGAAGTCATAGGAGTTACTTTCTATATCTAAAGCTTTTAAATTAATTTCATCCGAGAAATAAACACCCTTATCTTGCCCTTGCTTTTCCTTAACATAGATAATCTTATTTAAAGTATCAAATTCTATTTCTACTCTATAAATCTTTTTAGCTTCTTGTATCAAATCCCAACTACTACAATTAGTTTTCTTTACAGTTCTTTTCTTGCTAACATTATTAACCTGTACTGTCCATCCTGTACCAGCACAAGCTAGATTAAGACAATTCTCTATTGTTTGCTCTGTAGTATTAAAATGTTCCCATGCCTTACCTTCTAGATCCTCCACATTCATTTGTGCTTTAATAGAAGTCCAATCACCGCGGTCTACTATTTCCTTAATAACAAATTCATCAGTCTTATTTCTTATATATCCTTCCTCTACTATTCCATCTATAAATTTAGAAGGATATAAAAAAGAAAGTGTCTTATCTCCAGTTTTAAGAACACTTTCTATGCAATAATCTTTATATTTAGTTAACCCCTTTAATTTGTTTTTATTCTTATCATATAGTTGTAACATTCTTCCCCTCCTTTCTTAGAAGTTTATAGAATGCTACTTAAGCAAAAACTCAATACTTGTTAATTCAGCTGTAGTTAATTCTATATTAGAATTTAAAAGAAGGTCTAAAGATATATCATAAGTTTCTATTTCATTTTCTATACTCTGCAATTCTCGTATATCTTTATTAAAATTCTCAACATCTTTAATTAGAAAGTTATTATTTTCTATTTTTACTTTCCCATCTTTGTCTTTCTCTCCATACTTATCAATTAATACTGCTCTTTCCTCTTCGTATATCTTAATTTCTCTTGAAATAATTTCTATATTCTTTTTGATACCATAAGATATTTTTACAGGTAGTTTATATCCTGCTAATGTCCCTAAAGTATTTAATCCATTTAACATTTCAAAATTACTAATTTTGATTTTACTCATTTATAGTTCCTCCTTGTATCCATTAATATTTATCTCACCTTTAATAGTAAGTCCATTACTATCAAAACTTGCTATAGGTTCTGTACTAGCTAAACATATTTTCTCAGCTGTAATTGTTCCCATTTCTTTACCATCAATATTAAAATTAATCTTTTTACTAGTATTAAGAGTTTCTAATTCTGATACTCTTTCCTTAAGATTAACTACTTCTCCCTTTAACACTTCAATCATATTTAATAATGTCTTTTTTCTTATAAACATACCTACTCCTCCTAATAAAAAAATGTATTCAATTTGAACACATTAGATATATCTTGGTTTATATTTTATTGTTATATCTACATTGTTTTTACTTACTGTAATAGTATTAGCTCCTGGCTTTAATCTTGGGAATCCCCACATATCAGTATCTCCATATTTATTAATACCATCTACTGTTACTGTTCCTTCTTCTCCATTTACTATAAGCTTTTTATTAGCTTTTAGATTCTTTAATATTATAGCTTCTTCATCCAATCCATTAATAGTTAAGTCTATTAAGTCTATAGAAGGTGTTACTTCTAATATTACTGGAGTTTCTAAATTACCAGAAACATTTATAGTTTTAGATGTTATTCTATTAATAATTTCAATACTCTCACCTTTATAGGCATATGCTACAAAACTAAGATTTAATTTTCTTGTTTCCTTTTTCAAAGTATTTTCTATGATTGAATTTATTAGAAAACTTTTATAGTAAAAATCATCTTCAAAATTTAGAACACATTCTTTACTTTTGTTTATTAATGAACCTACTTTACTTTTTACATCACTTTCATTCAAACCTTTTACGTATAACTTTATATCTACTAATACAAAGTTAAATTTCTGCTTTGAGAAAATAGGTAATAAAGAATTCTTAAGCCATAAGTATTTCCCTTCCACATCTATAGATGAAGGTTGAATATTCTTCTCCATTAATAAGGCTCCAAAATTTTTTGTAGCTATATTATCTATTAACAATTTATTACCTCCTTGTTTTAGTGTTCTTAGCTAGTCCATTACTTACTATAGGTATTACAGCTTCTCCAACTACTCTGTCATTCATCATTAATATTACCCGTTTATCAGTATTTAATATCTCCTGGAGTCCATTAATAACAGATTTAGCAGTTTGAATTGCAGTGTCTTTTATCATGTTTTCGCTTTGTAAATGATTTTTGACTTTACTTCCTCTAGGTAATTCAACTACTTCATATCCTCTTTCATTAATAGCTGTAAGACCTCCTTGGAAATAAGAAGTTCCTAAAGCGTTACCAACCATATTACCTGTCATTCTTTCTGTATAATATACAGTTTTAGCATATTTAGTTTCTGGTTGCCATCTATTCCATTCACCAAACATTCTTTGCCAGAATCCTATTATCTTTCCAGTTGAGCTATCAACATTTTTTTGCAGCTCATTATTCATACTAAATATTTTATTCACAGCTTCTTTTCTTGTGTTTTCAGCTTGATCTACTATCCCATCTCTTTGCCTTTTAGCATCTTGAATCATTTTATCCGCCTGTTCTGCTGTTATAGCACCTGTTTCATCTCTCCCTCTAATTACTAATGCTAATGTCTTCTCATATTCATCATTCGCTATCGCTATAGCTTTATCTCTACTCTCATTTAATTGCCTTATATGTTCTCCTGCTTGTTCTGCGGTTATCCTTGTATCGTAATCTTTCATTCTTTGAAGAATAATTTGTGCTTCAATCTCATTTTCACTTAATGCTTTTACTGCATTTTCTCTCATCATATTTTGCAATGCTGTAATCTGCTTAAATTCATCATTAGTTATATCTCTTTTTTCTTGACTTGCAATATTTAATATTTCAATTATACTATTTTCATAGTTCTGCGCTTGAGCTTTTCTATCTTCATAAAACATAGCTGTCTTATTAAGTATATTAACTTGTTCTTCAGATGTTAAAGAATTTTGAGTATTAAACATTTCTTGTAATTGAGCTATACTATCATTTTTTTGTTTTTCATAACCAGCTATAATTTGAGTACTCATTTCGCTAAATTTAGTAGTCATATCAGTTTTAATCTGATCCGATATAACAGTTGAATTAAGGTATAGGCTTTGCATTTCATTTTTAGCACTATCATCTAGTTCTACATATGCTCCTACTGCAGTTTTAGTAGCTTCACTTATTTTTGTTACTGTTGCCTGTGCTGAATTAGCTGCATAAGTTCCTGCTGTGTTCATTGTTTGTGCAGTATATTCTATTTTATCTGCAAATAAATCAACCTCTGGAATAACCTCTTGACTTAAACCCTTATAAATTGCATATCCTGCTCCTGCTATTGCTGCTCCTGCTAAAACGTAAGGTGCTGCCGCAACTACAACTCCACCTAATGAACTTGCTAAACCTGCAACTCCACTAGCTCCACCAGCTAATTTTGCTGCTGTTCCAACTGTTTCGGTTGCTATTTTAGCTGCTCCTAATTTACCTGATAGTTTACCAGCTACTTTTAATACTCCTCCAAATCCTTCTGCTAATTTACCTACACTTCCGACTACTGGTCCTACAGTAGCACTTAAAGTTGCCAATTTAATTATATTTTCTTTAGTAGCAGGACTTAACTCATTAAACTTTCGGATTAAATCTTTTACTACAACTAATCCGTCTTTGATGGTTGGTAGTAATTGAACCCCTATATCCCTAGCCATCTCTACAATTTCATTTTTTAACATTTCAATTTGTGATTCTGTTGTTGCATATCTTTGATTTGCTTCATTTGTTAACGCTGAGTTATCTTCCCATGCCTTAGTTCCCATATTAATAGAATCCTCTAATAATGTTCCAGCATTAGCAGCTCTAAGTAAACTATCTCTAAGCCTTACTTCTTTTATTCCCATTTCCTCTAACATTTCTATTGCAGAAGAACCAGCACTTTCAGCGTTGCCTAGTCCTCTTATAAATGCAATAAGCGCTGTTGCTGCATCTTTTTCAAATGCTTTTTTAAACTCTTCGCCTGTCATTCCTGCTATTTTTCCGAAGTTCTCTAATTCTTTAGAGCTTTTTACCACTGAATTAATTTCTGATGTAGTCATTCCTAATGAAGCTGCTACTTCTTTAAATGCTTTTGAATTATTAGAAGCCATTAATTCTAATTCTCTCATAGACATTCCAGTTAATTCAGATAACTTTTTAGCTTTCTCAGAACCTATTGTTGCAGCTGCTTGCATCTTTACCATGACTTTAGATATAGCACTACCACCCATTTCCGCTTCTATACCAACAGAAGAAAATGCACCAGCTAATCCTAAAGTTTGTGCTTCTGTCATTCCTATTTGCTTACCAGCACCTGCAAGCCTTAATCCCATAGCAACAATTTCACTTTCTGTTGTAGCTAAATTATTACCTAAATGAACTATAACAGAACCTAATTTATCAAACTGATCCTGTGGCATTTGTGTTACATTTGCTAATCTGGCTAGTGAAGTTGCTGCTTCTTCACTGCTCATATTAGTGCTATCACCAAGCATTACCATACTTTTCGTAAAACCTAAAATACTTTCTGTCTTTATTCCTAATTGTCCTGCGGCTTCTGCAACTCCTGCTATTTCTACAGCGCTTTGTGGCATTTCCTTAGACATTCCTCTAATTCCTTCGCTTAATGCACTAAATTGTTCTTCTGTTGCATCTACAGTTTTTCTTACACCTGCAAATGCACTCTCCCATTTTACCTGTGCATTTACTGCAGCCGCTCCCATTGCAACTATAGGTAATGTTACAGTTTTAGTTAATGTCCCACCTGTCTTACTAGCCTTTTCTCCAAAGTTAGATATATTTTCTCCTGCATTCTTAAGACTTTCTCCTGCTTGAATCCATTTTGAATTTTGCTTATCTAATTCTATATTTGTTTTCTTCAATTCTCCTTGAACTTTAGATAGTTGAGATTCAGCTTCATTTAATTTCACTTTATGGTTATTTACACTAGTAATATTCTTATCTACTACAGCTTTTTGTTCTGTATATTCCGCATTAACTTTATCTAATTGATCCTTTAACTTTTTAGCTTCTTCTGATTCTTCTCCATACAGTTTAACTGCATCTTTATATTCTTTCTGTAAATTTTGTTTAGTAGCTTTCAATTCTTGTAGTTTTTTATTATTTTCTTCAGCTCTATTACTAGCCTTTTCTATACTGTCTTTATATAAATTAATTTTATCCTTAAGAGTTTCAGTTTGCTTTGCTAAAGCTTCTTGCTTATATTTCAAATCATCTGTATTTTTCCCAAACTGATTTAATCTATCTCCTGCAAGCTTAATTTCGCTTTGAGTAAGCTTATATTGACTATTTATCTCTTTAAGCTTTTTATTATGTTCGTTATCATCTATAGTGAATATGGTACTTACTTTTCTTATAGATTCACTCAAATTTTCACCTCCTTAAAAAAGGTCTGAAAAGCTTTCTACATATATTTCTTTCTCTTCTTCTTCTGAATTTCCAGAAATTATATCAATTACTTCTCCTACAACTTCTCTTAAATTGTTCTTGAAGTAGTTACTATGCAATTCTTCTAAAATTAAAACTTGTCTTAATGTAGAATTTAAGAACTGTTCCTCTGACATACTTAATTGATGTCTTGCTACATAGTAAAAATAATCTAAGTTAAAATCTTTAATTTCTACTTCTTTCCCTCTGCTTTTTGATTTTTTTTTACTTCTGACTTTATTTGAAACTCTGAGACATCGTTTAACTCTTGATTAAGTAAATCTAAAGTTATATTACTTAATGTTTCAATTGCTTTTATGTTAATAAGCATATTGTTTTTTATATCTTCTTCTGATATCTCTTTATTTGACATGCATCTTAATATAGCTGGTAGCTTTTCGAAGTCATTTTCAAAAGCATATGAGTAAATCAATAGAAAGGCGTTTCCGTATTCCTTATGCATTTTGATAAGTGCATTAAAGTCTAATTTCAACTCTATTTCTTCATTATTTAAATTAATTTTGTAAGTTTTTATTTCATTTACTAACATTAATAATTCCTCCAAATAAATTAAGGTAGTCGTATTGACTACCTTTTATTAAGCTGTTGTAAAATCTATTATTGTATCTGCTAATAGTTGTCCATGTATATCTCTTACATTTGTTACCATTACTGCATACTTTGTAGAAGCAGTTAAATTTTGTTTAGGATCTATAGTAATTACTTTATTAGCTCCATCTATTTTTATGGTTGAATCAACTACAGTAAAATCATTTTTTAATAAGCTAACTGTATAACTTACAATTGGGTTATTGAAAGTTAATGTTATATTATTAGCAACATTAACCGAACTTGCTCCATCTGTTGGATTTCCTGTTACAGTAAGCTCATTTATTACTTCTGTACTAGGTATTACTACAGTTTTACCCCAATTCTTTTTATGAGTTTCTTCATTAAAGCCTTCATCAGTTGTTTTTACTGTATGTTTCCATATACCATTTTCTAAAGGCATAAATAATCCATTTAAAGAAACTGTTTGATACTCTGTCTTTCCTTCTTTTGTCTTTGCTTTATCTTCTGGAATACTTAATTTCCCTTTAAATAATGTTAAATATTCTTTAACTCCACCACTTAATGTTTTTTCTACCATCAAAGCAATATAAGGTGGTTGGTCATATGCACTCTCAATAATCCCTCCATTAGCTGCTTTCTTTTTGCCTAGTAATGTAGCATAATCATTTGTACCTATTGAAGCAAAGTCTAAAGTAACTTCTATTTCTCCTAAAGAATTTTCGCTATCATATAACCTATTTTCAGCATATATCGTTGCTTGTTCTTCATTAGCTGTTATAGATATTTCTCTAAGTCCTGGTAAATATTTAGCAGCTTCATAAGTTGGTGTTTCTTCTTCTGTAGTTAAAATTGCATAATATGCTTTTTCTACACCCGTAGTAATCTTTTTAGACATTCTTATTCCTCACTTTCATAATTAAATCTTAATATATAATGAAAGAGCTTAGAATCTTCCTCAAATCGAGAACCTCCAAACTCTTTCATAAATTCATTTTCTTTCATTAAATTTTTAATAGCCTTAACTATCGCTGTATAACTTCCTTTAGTAAATACATCTATTTGTATTCTATAATTAGTTTCTATTTCTTCATTTTCTGCGTATAAAGAACCCTCTTCATTCAGTACTTCATATTCAATATAAGGTGCTGTTGTATTATCAGGAGCTTTTAAAAGATATATTTTATTTCCTACTAAATTCGTTATTCTTTCATCAAATAAAGCTTTTCTTATTAATTCTTCCAATTACTTAAGCACCTCCTTAGCTATAATATTTACTGCCTTATCAGATACCTTATCTACTGCATTACTAAAGAATCCTATATGTTTTTTATTCTTGCTAGATCCAAACTCATTCTCTATATCTTGAACTGTATCTCCTTTTATTTCAAAGCCTAAATCTCCATCAAATCTTTTTATGGTACTTTTCCATCTCTTTTTCATTTGGCCACTTGCTTCTGGTGAGTTATCTATTACTGATTGCTTTACTATTTCAGCACCTTCTTTTAATGCTTTTCTTTTCTTCTTATCAGAAATATTCATATCATCTAAATCATTAAAAATATCATCAAAACCTTTAATTTGAATTGCCATTATTAATCACCTGCAATTTAGTCTTTATTTTCAATTCTTTATTTAGATATTTTATATTATCAATTTCAATGATTTCATATCTCTGCCCTTTAAAGAGAATAAAGCAATCTGCATCTACATTTTTATGGTACCTTGTATGAAAAACTGTTATATTCTCCGATATGTTTTGTTTACTACTCCAATATTCTTTACCATAAAGGTCATTAACATCTGCCCAAGCCTTTTGAAAAGTAACATAACCCTCTATAGGAAACCCATCATCATCATAAGTAGTTTCTTTTCTTTGAAACTCTATTCTATGCCTTAATTGCCCTACATTCATATAACATCACCTTGACTATATTTAAGTTGAATTAATATAGTATCCAATCCGAATGCTACTTTACTTACATTCTTTCCTATAGTTTCAACAGCTCTATTTTCATACCAATGATTTACTAATATTTTTACAGCTAACTTATACTTTTCTTTATTATAATTTTTCATTATCCCAGCATCTGTTAGATATTCTTCTGCGGAAGCTTGTAATGATTTTATTAGTGAATCTTCCTCATTACCATCTACCCTAAGAAATAACTTTAATTCTTCTAATTCCATAATTCACCTCATAAAAAAGAGAATGAGAATTAAATCTCACTCTCTAAAATAGCTTGTATAATATCAGCTTTCTTCATAGTTGAAGTAACTTTTATCTCTTTATTTTCTGCAATAGATTTTAACTCAACTACAGTAAGTGAATTATAATCTGTTTCAGCTCCTTCATTATTCAATGATAATGTCATTGGAGCATTTTTAGGGAGTTACAGCAACTTCAACTTCCGCTTTTACTATAGCTTCTGCATCAACTGTTTGAATATCTAATCTTTCCCTTACTTTTATTCCAGTTTGGTCTTTACTCCATAGATCTCCTGCCTCTGTTGATATTTCTATAGTCATATTTTCTCTGTCAAATATAGTAATAGCCTCTTTTAAATCTCCACAAATAAATGGATGTTTCCAAGCAGTCTCTTCTCCTGAACTTCCAACTCCCTTAGATTTTAAAACCTTATTAGACACTACAGTAACTGGATAAATTCCAAATAATAATTTTTGAGTTAAATTTGTTGGATTAGGTTGTAATACATATTTACCATCTGAATCTTTTAATTTATCTAACCAATTGAATCCATTTTGGTTTGTTAAAATACCTGATGTAACAACAATAGCTGGATCTAATTTAACATTAAATATATCTTTTAATCCATCTAAATCCTTAATAGCAACCTCTTTTGAAGTTGTAATTTCATTAATCTTATTTACTATTAAAGCATTTCTAGTTGCCTTACTTTTCTTAGCTATCCATCTTCTTAAATAACCTAATATATTTTCAGCAGTATCTTGTAGTAATTCTCTTGTTACCTTTAAAATTCCACCTTTCTTCTTAATTTTGTATGATATTTTTGCAAATTGTGGAGTTGACACTTCTTTAAATTCTGCTTCTTCTTCTACATTGTCAAAAGGGGTTTGGTCTGCTGCTTTTTCTATAACCCTAGTTCCTGTTTCTGTAGATACAGTTTCAACATTAACTAAATTTTCTAATGCATCTTGACTTCTTCTTAATTCCTTTATTGAAGTTTGAATGTCTTGAGGAACTGTTAACCCTCCATCTGCTTCAGTTCCTTCTTTCATTGAATTTTTTAATATTTGCATATCTTTTTCTGCTACTGGTGTCTTTGTTAACCCAGCTTTTATAGCATTAACAAAAGCATTACCAACTTCCTTTGCTTTATTAACAACTCCTGATATAACC
The DNA here is from genome assembly GCF_017873245.1 of Clostridium tertium. GTDB lineage: Bacteria > Bacillota > Clostridia > Clostridiales > Clostridiaceae > Clostridium > Clostridium tertium. The sequence goes on from NZ_JAGGJY010000012.1 coordinate 113,488, forward strand.
GTTGCATTATCATTTTCAATATCATCTTTTATTTTCTCTTCTGCTTCATCTTCTAGATCATATAGAACATCAAACTTCGCTTGAAGATTAACTAATTCACCCTTAGCAGCCTTTGCTTCTTCTACCTTATCATTATTTATTAAGTTTTTAACTTCTGCTTTTTTAGCATTAATTTTATCTAATAATTCTCTTAATTCTTTATTCATTTACTTTCCCTCACTTATTTATTAATTTTTGCATAAAAAAAGAACTAGATTAAGTCTAATTCCATTAATAATTTAGCTTTTTCAGCTTCTATATCATTTTCTTTCTCTTTTTCTTTTTCATTTATTTTTTCATTTATTTTTTTAATAACTGTATCAACTATAGAATTAATATCAATAGTATTATCATCTTTCTTCAAATCCTCAGGAATATTTTTATATTTATCAAAATAATTTGAAGCACACGCAACAGCTATAGCTGAATCTTCAACTTCAATATTAAAATATTGAGCTGCTTTATCTCCTGTTAGCCATGTTTCTTCATGCATCATTGTTCTAATATCATCTATATTTACTCCTTCTTTTAAGTTTTCAGAGTAAACATTAAGAATAGTTTCACAACAAGCATCTAAATCATCAGCCATTTTTCTAAATTCTGCTGCATTAAAACCTCCCCATATTCCCATCCAAGGATCATGTATCATTGTTTGAGCTGTTTTAGGTATTATAACTTTATCGCCAGCTAACATTATTACAGATGCAATACTTGCAGCTAATCCATCAACTCTAACAGTTTTATTACATTTTTTTCTTTTAAGCTGATTATATATGGCAAGTCCCGCATAAACAGAACCTCCTCCACTATTTATATAGATATTTAAGTCCCTATTTTCATCAATAGAATTTAAAATCTCTAAAACATCTTGTGGACATTTATCTTCATCACACCATTTACCCCAGCTATCACTAACAATATCTCCATAAAAATAAAGTTCTTGATTAGTTAATTCATTTCTAAATTCCATATTTCCAACTTTATTAAGTTTTCCATCTTTTCCTTTAGATTTGAATTCAAGTGTTCTTCTCATTAGCTTCACCCCCTTTCTTGTATTGCTTACCTACATCTGTTATAGGAATATAGTTACCATTCATAACTAATACATCTCCTCCTTCCTCTGATGGATATCCTAGTTCATCTCTACCTTCATTAGGCATAATTAAACCATTGTTAACGCCTTTAGAAAGTATCTCCATTTGTGTTTTACTATCTGTTCTTAACAATACCTTCTCATTAAATTTAAAATGATATCCCTCTTCTATTTCTTCCTTAGTTAATAACTTATAATTAAGTTCTTCTTCATATTGCTTTAATATAAATAATACAGTATCTACATAAAAGCTAAGTTGTTGCATTTCTGAATTAGAATAAGAACTTTTTTCATAATCATTTAACTGATTAGGTTTAATTCCAAATGCTCCTGCTATTTGCAATGCATTAAATTTCTTTAATTCAAAGAACTGACTATCAGTAAGTTTAATATCCAAAGGTACTAATTTCATTCCTAAAGGAACAGGAATAATCTTTCCAGAGTTTTCAGAACCATTTGCAAATCTTTCGAATCCTCCTACAAGTTTTTCCTCTGCTGCTTTATCTAAATCACCTGTATATTCCAAAACAGCTTTAGCAGTAAGTCCACTTTTATATAGGTTATTCATAAAGTTTTGACTTTCTAAACCACCTTCTAGAGTGCTTTTCAATACTTCTCTTACAGGAACTCCTAAAATACCATCAAAGCTATATGAAGTTTTAAAATGCATTACATCATCACTATTAAATAAATACTGTTCTGTTGAATATTTATCAGTATATAAATACCATATCCTACCTTTTGCCCCAAAGTATCCTTCATCATCTATAAGGACCTGAACATCGTTAGATGGCATTACCCATAAATCTTGTATTTCATAACTTCCACCATACTTTTCTCTTTTGAATTTTCTTCTTATCCATACATAAGCATTACCATAATGATTTCTATTTTGCTCCACTGTCGCCCAAAATATAGAAGGTGTCATTAATGCATTAGGTCTTGTCCTTAAAAGCCTGTGAACTTTATTAGATTTAACCCTTTGTACTCCCTTATCTGTATCTTGACGAAACTTCAAAGGCATTTTCCCTAATGTTTCTGATAACATCTTTAAGCAAGTAAAATAAGTTACTTCACTTACTAATTTCTTAGGAGTTGAACTTATTCCAAGCCATTCTAATAATTCTTGACTTTGCATATCTACAGATTTAGCTGGAGTAATAGCGTTTTTTATTCCTTTTGCAATTCTACTAAATACATTCAATTTCTCACCTCCTTTACATCCATCCCATCATCTTCAAATAATTTTCTGTTGATTTATTTATATCTATAGAGTTTTGTTGTAAATATAATTGTGTATAACAGAAAATACTTGCAACTACTAAATCTATCCTAGCTTTATTCTTATTTTCCTTAGCTAGTAATATATCATCTGTAGTTCTTCCTTTTATTGTTGTAGTATTACTCATACACCAATCTAATAGTTTATTATTTTCATAAAATACTTTTCCTAAATAAACATCATCCCTAAATTGTTTTATAGCTGGTGATAAATTACCATATGTTTGTTTTAATAGTATCACTTCATAATCTTTTGCTAGACTTTCCATCATCTGCATTGCATTGTATGGATCTGATACAATACATTTGATTTTACAATTATACTTAGTTTCTATATTCCTTATATGTTCTTCAACTATTGTATAGTTAACGATTGCCCCAGGAGTTATAGTGCAATATCCTTTTTCTTGAAAGCTTCTATAATCTATCTTTTCTCTTCTTTCTGGGAGTGTATCTTCTGGTAAGAATCCATGTGATTTTAAATAATATTTATTATTTTCTTTATACATTATAGAAATTGCAGTTAAATCAGTTGTTAATGAAAGGTCAACTCCAACAACAACTTCCTTGCCTTTTAAATTTAAAGTTTCTTTTCCTTCTAACTCCTTATTATTAATATTGCATTTTTTCCATGCTTCAAAGTTGAGATATTTTTCTTCACTATTCTCTTGCATAAATACATTGCAAGTCTTAGTTATAAATTCCTCTTTCAAATTATCTTGAATTAAGGCTTTGTCTCTATCTTCACGCATTATTTGATAGTTTTCTTCTAATCTTAAAGGATTAGCTTGATATAGTCCTATATCATTCCATATATTTTCTTTATCAGCATAATAGACAAGTGCAAACATTCTTTCGTTATCAACTACACCTGTATATACTTTTCTAATATAATCTAAATCCTCTTCCATAATAGAATTATTAATAGCATAAGCTGTTGTAGTTCTAAATACTAATGGATTTATTACATTCTTTTGCCCTGATTTCATAGCGTTAAAATTACTACTCTCACTAAAGTTACCATGTTCATCACTTACGAATGCTGATGGTCTTACTGAGTTATTCTTACCCGCTTCAGCAACTCTAGGCTCAAAGTAACTATTGGTTAATTTACAAGTAATCCTACCTGTCTTAGTAGTTGATATATTGAAATGTTTCTTTATTAATGGACTTGCATTAATGATTTGCTCCATTATCTTTTTAATCTCTGCTGCTAGTTCCTTAGTTAAGCATATAGAATAAAACTCTGAATATTGCTGTTCTGTAAGCAGTAATAATATAAATACTAATCCTATCAAAGCAGTTTTACCGTTTTTTCTAGCAATAAATAGGGTTACATCATTATATCTAAACTTAGATTTATTATTTTTATATCTCCACCCAAATATATTTGCAATAAAAAAGCATTGGAACGGATCTAAATGTTCCAACACTTCATTATTTGCTAAATATCCAGTTGCAAAATTCATTAACTTTAGTAGATTATTTATTTTCAGGAGTTCGTTAACATCTAGATAAAATTCAAATTCATCCTCATATTGTCTCTTATAATAATCTTGTATAAATATTGCACATTGTTTTTTTACTTCCCATGTAGTAATTTCTCTACCTTCTACTACATCTGTTGCATATTTAACAGCACGATCTAGTAATATCATTTACTACCACCAGCCAATACTTTTAACAGAACATCTTCATCTCTTTCTTTTGCTTGCATATTTATATTCCCTAACTTAGCTCTACTTTGTGGACTTAATGATAATTCATTACAACACCTAAAAAAATCTTTAGTATATTCACTTTTAGCCTTGATTAAATCTTTATCATATATTCTATTTATATCATTATTTATAAGCTTTTCTATTTGCTGCAATCTATCTATTGCTATAGAAGTTTGAGATAAAATATAAATGTCTAAATTTCCAAGTATATTACTTTCTCTAAGTTGATCTACGACGTAATTAAATATTTTCTTTTGTCTTGCATTTAAATGAGTTGGTGGGGAAATGTTATCTGCTCCACCTTTTAACTTTTCTTCTGTTTCTAATCTTAACTCTTTCTCTTCTTTAGTTAAATTTTTACTCATTACTTTAACACTTTTACTAGGTCTTGCCACTCCCTCACCTCCTTATTTTTTCATTTAGGGAGTTTTTCTAAACTGAATCTCCACACGCACTCTCCAAGTGATTACTCTAAACTTTTTAGATACCCCCTACCCCTTCATGCTATTATGCCTCTTCTGGTGACAACTTTCACATAGACATATTAGATTGTTTATATCTAATCTTCTTGACCAATCTTCTTTAATTGGTACTATATGGTGTACTGTATTGTATGGTGTTATGACATTGTTATCTAAACAATCTTTACATAGTGCATGATCTCTTACTATTGCTAATTGTCTTACTGTGTTCCATTCCTTACTCTTGTAGAACTTATTGTATTTACTATCTCTCTCATAAGTAGTTTTCTTATAGTATCTTATATTTTGTTTACGTTCCTCTTCTGCTTTTACTTCACATTCAGGACACCTTTTCATACTATAAGGTATTACTTTACCACATCTGCATATCTTCTTTAACATTGCTTTCCTTTATAGAGAATCTATTAATTATTTCTCTTTTCATTTCCTTAACGGTTAATAGCTTATTACTTTCTATAAATAAGTTAGCGTTTATATCTTTATATTCAAAACTAACTTCTGTACCTATTAATAAATGTTCCATCATTCCTGAACCACAGAATATGGCTTCTGTTTTTAGACTTGCATCTGTTATTCTTATATCATCTTCTTTAATCTCATAGATATTACTGACCAACTCTATGTCATTAGTTAATAGTATTACTTTCTCTTTAAATTCATCTTCTAGTCTCGCTTTAACTTTACCATAGTCCTCGCTTCGAAGTTTATTCTTTAATCTAAATATCATAATATCCTCTCCTTTTATAAAAACAAAAAGAACCCTAATATAATAGAGTTCTTTTATTTCTTCATATTATCTTTTAACTTATTCATTTTAATTGTTACCTTATCTTTTAATTTATTAAACTCTCTTTGATCCTTTGTCTTTCTCTGAAGAGCCTGTAACCTTCTTATTTCTCTATCTGTATAAAAACAAATATACTTTCTTCCACAATGAGGACATTTAAAATATACCTCTCTTATATCATCTTTTACTTTTGCTTCTTTAAAAATAGGATCTTCAAATATTTGATTGCACCCTAAATTACATATTCCTTTCATTCTTAAAACCCCTTTATATTTTTAATCTATTTCTATCTCATCAAATGGAATACTTGCTTTGAAATATTCAGCTATAAATCTATTAAAATCATTTTTTTTTGCTATTCTATTTAAGTACCATCTTCCACACAATATTATTAAATTATTTTCTGTTATCTTATTTATTCCTAATAATCTTTTTTCTGTTACTTCTATAATTTTATATTTATCTGTATCAATATATTTACTTATATAATTTATATACATCTTATTACACATACTATTTTCTGATATTAAGTAAATATTATCGAATTTAATATTGTTTATGTAGTTTATAATTCTAATTAAGGACTTCTTCATAATTTAATACCTCCTTATATAATAAAAGAGTTAGCAATTAACTACTAACCCTATCCTATTACTTATTTAATCTTTCTAATTCAATACATTTAAATAAAAATCTTCCCACTACACTTTCTGTTTCTTTTGTTACATCTTCTCCAGCTTCTTCTCTTTTTTCTAACTCTATAGCTTCATCAAGAATATTTGCTAATTCTCTAAACGTATCTCTTAATCCAATTAAATCTTTTCCCATTTTATCACTCTCCATATTTTTTATTTTTGTCTTAATGCTCCATTTACCCTTTGGTATCTTCTTTCCCTCATACAAGTTTCTAAATCTTCGTATGGTGATAGAGTAAGTTCTATCTCTTCACATTTCTTATGATTCTTGCATAAAGGATTATGGAATAAACAAGCACACTTTAGATCTTGTCCTATCCAATTACTTAGAAATACATATTGTCTTTTCTTTACCTTACCCATATTATCACCTCACTTTTATATAAAATAAAAAGAACCCTTATTCAAAGGTTCTTTAACTCATTTTATATTATTAAACACCCATTCAATTACTTTTGCCCCTACAAGTAAGAATATAACTAATCCAATCAAGCTTGCTATCCATTTTATAAATTGCTTTCTAATTTCTATTCCAGTATCACTTACTACTCCTACAATTGCTTTTTTCACCTTATACCATAATTTTTCTAATTTACTTTTACTTTCATATTCTATGAGTTCGTTAGCTTTTTGGGTAGCGCATAATAAATCATAGTGTATAACGCAAATATTATTATTATATTGATTATACGCACTTCCTCCTTTAGTTGCCCATTTATCATTTTTAGCTATAATTAAACCTTTTTCTAAAAACTTAAATATATACATACCTATTTCTTTAGTCATATCAGTATATAAGCCAGCAAACTTGTACTCTATATCTTTAGAACCATTTATTTGTCCAACAACATATTTTAATGCGGTTAACTCTTTTTCTTCCACATTCTCACCCCCTTTTATTTAACAATTCTACATTTAATTGCTAAATCCTTCAAAAAAGCACCTAACATTTCTGCTAAGTGCTTTTATGGTATAAAAGGGTATTGAGAATTTATGAAATAATCCATCTTTCCATACTACTATTATACATCTTCCAAAGTGCTAATAGGTGCTAAACCTTTTACGAAGTTATCATGTTTCATTCTTATAGTGCTTGTACCAAAATACATCTTTTCACCTATCTCTTTCCAAGTAAGACCATCTAAATATCTATAAATAAATATTTGCCTAGTTTCTGAATCTTCTATGTTATAAATAAACTCTATTAAGCTATCCTTTTCTTCTACTAACTCATTCATCTTTCTTACTATTCTTTTATTAAGTCTTGCTACTTTTCTCTTATAACTTTCTAAGTCATAACCTTCTATATGCACTTTATGTTCTGTATAAGGGAAATAAGGACTAGATCCCTTAACACTATCTTCAACATGCTCTGGCTCTGTCTTTTCTAATTGTCTTTTAAGTAAATCTACTTCTGACATTAATTTTCTATATCTTTTTAATCTCTCTTTATCCAATTTAATTCCTCCTTAATAATAAAAAATACCGCATATTCAATAATGAACAATGCGATATTTTTATCTGTTTTTTATTACTTTTTAATATCAATCTTTTCACTCTTACGCTTTGTGAATTTGTACAATTTTTTCTTTTCTCCAGCTACAATTGATTTAATTAGTTTTTTTTCTTCCTCGATATATTTATCTATTAAGATCCATATTCTTTGTCTATTAAGGTCTGCTTTTTTTTGATATAATTCTATTTTATTATCATCATTTATTGTTTCTAAGCCACTTGCAACCCAAGTCGCTAATTCGTTACAATTTTTTCGTAAGTCTAAAGAAAAGCTATTTTCATTATTTAAATTTATCCAAACTCCTACTTTATAATTTAACACTTCATGAAAAAGAATGTTTTTTTCTTTTAAGAATTTTTTATATTCTAATTCTCTATAAATTTCAAGAATTCCAATTACATTTTTGAATAAATCTTGTTCCATTCTCCTACGTTCCTTAACAGTAACAGCTATTTGCCTATCTATCTTTTTTTGATTGGTATTAATAAATAATTCCACACCAACCATTATCAATGTTCCGAATGAAATCAGCAAAGTTATTACAGAAACCCAATTCATTAAATCACCTCATTTCTTTATATATCTATATTTTATCAAAAGAATAATTAATAAGATATATTACTAAATAAAAATAAGTTAATTTATAGCATTGAATTATCTACTTTCTTACCATCATAATTAATAGTAATATCATATATTAAAAATATCACATTATTCAATTTTCAAAGAACATATTTTATATAGAGTAGACTACTTATGTAGTCCACCCTTTTTCTGAATGACGTATTAATCTTCATCTTCCAATTCTATTTCTTTAACTACTTTACAATCTAAATTTCTACAAGGATTATCACACACTGATTTCTCATTACACCAGTAACAACAAATATTCTTATCTATCACATCATCACTCATCTGGCACTCATTTTCGCATTTAGCATACTTCATATACTCACCTCCTATTTATTTCGCAATAATATCAAATTACTCTTCTTTATAATTTCTAGTAGCTCCATATATCAATGCCCAATAAAATAGTACTGCTATTAACCATATAACCACTATTTTCATATGCTACCCTCTCAATCTTTTATCCAATCTATCTATTTTCTTATCTATCCATTCTTCAATTTTTGTCTTATCATACATAAGTTCCAATTGCATTAACATTATAAATACATCTGCAATTTCTTCTTCAACGTTATGATCCTTCCCCCTCAAATCTTTAGACAAAGCTTGTTGTAACTCTGCAAGTTCTTCCATGGCTACTATCTTCTGCATATCCTCACCAAATATTTTTATAGCTTTAAAGACTACTTCATCCTTATTAGATTTATATATCTGCCTACTATTTCTTTTAGAATATTTGCTTTTTATATTTTCTTTTTCCTCTAGCCACATTACGCTAAGTTCTTTTTCATTTATTTTAAACTCTCTTTTTAACTTCCTTATACCTTCTGTCTTTATAACTCCCTTGGTTATATATTCCTTTATTTTTTCTCTTACTTTATCCATTCATATTCCTCCTATAGATTAAGTAGTTGCTTAAATATACTCTCAAATATAGTTACTGGAATACTATTACCTGCTTGCTTATATAAAGCACCATTTAATTTGCCTGGTATTCCTGGATGTGCTTTTAATGCTGCTTCAAAATCTTCATCTGAATATCCTTGTAATCTCCAACATTCTCTTTCTGTTAAATATCTGTATTTACCATTTCCTATGTCTATAACCCCACTATTAGGGTTTCTTTGTTGCTTAGTTGTAATAGTTTCGCAGTAGCTATCTATTATTTTCACATAGCCATTAAAATTCTTGGGTTTTCTTCCAATAACCTTTAACATGCTTGGTTGAGTAACTATATACTTCTCTTCCTTTGTATCTTCTAAAAACTCTTTTATATGAGGTGCTTGTCTTTTTTCCAATGTTGAGAAGTTGAAAAACTCTCCATCTAAAATAGATATTGTAAAAACTCTTTCTCTTCTTTGAGGTAGTCCAAAATCAATAGCATTTAATACTTCAAAATTACTGTTATATCCCATCTTTTGCATTTCTTCTAAGTATCTACTAAAATTATGGACCATATGTTTACTAAGAACATTTTTAACATTTTCCCAAATCACAACTCTTGGTTTCCATATTCCCATTTGTTTAATAATATTAATTGTTTCCCACATTAAAGAGCTTCTTGTTTCACTCCCTGGCTCTGCTCCTTTTTGGTATCCTGCTATACTAAAATCTTGACAAGGTGAACCATGGATAAGAATATCAGGCTTTAAATTCCAACCTACTACAGATTGGGTTTTGTATTCTAATTCATCTTTAAACATTGCATTATATGACTTTACTGCTTTTTCATCTATCTCAACATAATCTATCGCTTTTACTTCTACTCCTAAATTTCTCAATGCTACTCTAGGGGAACCAACTCCCCCGAATAGCTCTAATATCTGTATCATGTAATCACCTCTAATCTCTAAATACTATCCTCCTATAACCTTTCACACCGCTCTTTTAACGGACCATAAAAAGTACCATCTAGTTCTATAATGTAATTGTTCTCATGTTCAAATAAGAAGTTCCATACAGAACCTAAAGTAAATTTACTATTAAGTTCTGTACACTCTTCCTTGAATCTAATAAAACTAAATCCAAGTTGCTCCATCACTTTAGCCATTTGTAGAATTTATTATATACTTCTACATACTCCCATCTATCTTTAAACACGTCATACTTACTTTCTTTATCAGTAATGCATAGCTGAGTTTGTCTTAAAAATTTACTCGGTATAATCAAATACTTTTCATCTTCTATGCATATAAAGACATATATATCACACGTTGGATTGGATTTTTCTAAGTTGAATGAATAGCTACTCCACCCTTTATCGCTGTTATACTTTCTAGCTGTTTTAACATCTATTTTTATATTCTCATTTACTAGTAGATCATAAGGATGTTTATTACTCATTTTTTCAACCTTATATCCTTTATTCTCTAAAATTTCTTTTATCTTTAGTTCACCTTTTAAACCGAGCTTGCTTTCACATTCTTTTGATTCTAGATTTAAATATTGAGAAAAATATTCATAACCTCCATACCTTCTTATTGCATTAGATAAGGTATAATTTCCTGTTACTAAATCACACTCATTTTTACTTGGCATTCTTTTTATATCTAAAACTCTCATTACTTCAAGTATTTCATTTATTATTTTTTCACTACTCCATCTTATTCCACGTGAATAACCCACCTTTCACCATCTCCTTTTGTATAATAGATACTTTTGATTATGGAGAGTACCAACTCCTTAATTAAAAGGCATATCTCCATCATCTACTGGTGTCATTTCATCCTCAAAACTCATACTCCCAAAGTTATCTTGATTAAAACCATTAGAACCTTGATTATCATTTTTACTACTTCCTATAAACTCAAATGAATCTACTACTATATCAGTTGTATATCTCTTAGTTCCATCTTTAGCATCATAACTTCCTGTTCTTATACTTCCTGTTACTGCTAGTTGTCTACCTTTAGTTAAATATTGTGCTATTGCTTCAGCTCTCTTATTAAATGCTATACAATTAATAAAATCCGTTTCATCTTTCTTAAAAGGTCTTGTTACTGCTAAAGTAAATCTACATACTGCTGTTCCAGTTCCTGCTGCAAAATTAAGCTCTGGATCTCTTGTAAGTCGCCCTATACCTACCCATTTATTCATTCTTAGTTTCTCCTTCTGTTTTTTGCTTTCTTTTAAAATCTCTTATTGCTGCTTCTAACTTTTTCTCATAAACTTTCTTAATTTCTTCTTCAATCTTCTTATACTCTTTTGAATGCTCGTGAATTTGAGTTAATTTTTCTTTGATGACTAATATATCCTCATTACTCCTTGACGCCTGTTCTGGAATGAATTTCAAAGCAGAATCAAAGGTTGTACAATACGCTATGGGTTGCCAGTATTCTTTTCCTATATTTTCTTTCTTAGCTAATCTGCTTTCTTCTACTACCTTTTTAACTTTTACTATAAACTGTCTTTCATCTGTTTCTATGAAATAATCTCCTACTTTAATTTTCATACTTTACCTCATCCAATCTAAATTCAACTCTTTCCATTTCTTCTGTCCATCTCTTAATTACTGTCAGTTTTATTACCTGGCTATCATCTTTAAAAGCTATTCCATTTAAACTATCTAATACTATTTTTGCTATATTATCTGCATCTGGTTTCTTTGTAGGATATTCTCTACCTTCCAAGATACTTTGTATTCGCTTTTTACTATAAGACTTAGGTATTTTATAATAAGCAAATACTGTTGCTTCTATAGGCGTCTCTAAGTACCTTCCATCTTGTTCTTTATAGCAACATTTAATCCAATTTTCATAACTTATAGTATCTCCTGGAGTAAATGCTCTTCCTGTTTTTGTAGAAAATCTTGGCCTTGCTTTTCCCTTTATCTTTCCTTCAACTATTATCAAAATTTCACCTCATTTATTGAAATTGACTATTATATGAGAATAGGAATATATAACTATGTTGGATTTACTCCTATTCTCCCTTATATTTGAATGACGAATTAACTAAATATCAATTTCTACTCTTTTATTAGCTATATAAGAAATATTCCTATTCCCACTTAATATTCTATTTACAATCTTTTGTAATTCTTCTATATCTTCTTTATTTATATCGTCCCATATATCAGTTTCCCAATCTTCATACATATTATCAGCTTCACATTCTATTGCACTCTCTAGCATATATTTAGCATCAATATTTGCTCTGTATTCTGTGGTTGTGTACACTTCATACCCTTTATAGCTTTCTAAATCTCCCAAGTAATCTTCCTTAGACATAATTGAATTATAATCATCATCTATCAATAACATTTCATTATCTTTTAATTCACTTAACTTTATACACATTATTTCTTAACTCCTTTAATTCGTAATATAATCAAATTACTTACCTCTATAACTCTTACATCTTATCCTACTCATTCTTTTATTTTCTTTAAGCCTATTCTCTGCTAAAAAGCTATCTGCTTCTAATTTTCCTTTTTCTCTTAAGTATTTTCTTCTTTCTATATCCATTACTGTTTTCATAGCTAATTCATGAGGTGTTAATTTACTTATACTAATCCTCCTCGTTGATATACCATTTGCCTTTTATTTCATCAACTTTGAATCTAACGCCCAATTTCCAATCTGCATAAACATTATTTTCTAAATATTCATTTTCACAAAACTTAGTAGCCGTATAACAACTTTCTATTTCCTTACCTTCTTCATAAGCTTTAAACGCTTCTTGGAATGTGTATTCTTTTCTTTGAAGTTTAAATAATTCTGATTCTTTAATATAAATATAATAAGTTTCTATTTCATTTTTTCTTTCTATATTTATAGCTCCATTTATTAAACTGACAGTTTTTACTGTACTTTCCCAAACTTCACCTTCTTTTATATTTTCTATAACCTCTTTAAATGTTAATTCTTTCATTTTATCAATCTCCCACTTTATTATTTCTAATCCCTTATCCTTGTTATACTCTAAAAAGCCAAATTCTAATTTAGATTTCTCAAAACTGCAAACATAACTTGTATTTTTCTTATACAAAAGCCAACAATTAATCTCGGTTGTTTTATCTCCATCAGCCCAAGCTATCCCTTGCTTATCACACTCATTTAAAAAATTATTCGCTTTTTCTTCTGTATCACAATGCACTGCTATTTCTCCATTCTTGAACTCTTCCCAATTAAAATTTTTCATCAAACAAATCCTCCTATTTTCTCTTTTTTAAATTCCTGTACATCTATATTTTCAAATCTCGGTTTCTCTAATCTATAAATATCGTTGTAATCTTTATATCTTTCCATCAAATCGGCTTCTGTTACTGTCTTAATATTAGAATTTAAAGATTGCCCTATCTTGCATATGCACCTATTACAAAACTCATATATTCTTCCGTTATCTCTTTTCTCTAACATTACAAATCCTGTATTTTTGCATAATTTACAATTTTCAGTACTTTCTTTATAGACTTTGCCTCTTAAAGCTACATCTTTAAATTCTAATAGCTTAGCTAATTTAAATCTGCCTGTTTCTTGCTTAAGATAAAGTTGAGCCATTTCTCTAGCTATATCTATATGCACTCTTTCAAAAGGCTTGTACCATGCTGCTAATACATCTTTATCTGCTGGTGCTTCAAATCCGAATAGTTTTCCTAAGTAACTTACATATTCTACAAATTCATTCTTAGTCATTAGAAAGGATCTTCCCCCTTTGCTATTCTTTCTTGGATTTCATTCTTACCTTTTTCGTTTTTAATACCTTCTGTTTTCCAATTCTCTAATATACCTTTAAGATAAGAATAAGTTCTCTTGCTTCTTTGATTTCCTATCTCTATAGCCTTAGTTACCCACTCTATAGAATAAATCTCTACATCTGCTAGTAATTTATCTAATAGAGTTTTATTTAAAGTTCCATAACCATTATTAGTCCATGTAGACGACAACTGACGACATATGTCTTTTTTGTTCTCTATCTCTTTCTCTAACTCTATCTCTATCTCTATCTCTATCTCTCGTGAACGTTCGTCCGAACTTGTCCCAGAAGTGTCCGGACATTTGTCCCCTTCACCTAATAACAGCTTTTTTTCTTCCTTTATCCTATTCCTATAATCCCTTTTCCTATCAGCTTCAGAGCTACTTTTACCAATAAGACTTTGTATATCTAGCATATATATTGCTCCATTGTCTAATACTTCAATTAATCCTAATTCTCTAAACATACATAAAGCTTTATCTACAGTATCAACATTATGGTTAGTAATAGTTGCTATCATCTTAGGACTATAAGGAATATTTTCTTTAAACATTAACTTTCCATCTGTTTTTAAAGATTTAAGATAAAGTTTCATTAGTATATCTGAATATAGATATCCATTATCCATAGCTTGTAATATCTTCATATCTTCTGTTTCATAGAAGTTTTCTTTTATTTTTAAGTAATAGTATTTTTTATTGTCTGCCATTTCATACCTCCTATGGTTTCATAAGAAATACTCTCTTTTTACTTGCTGTATTCTTAATTGATAAAGCTATAATATTTTTATTTTCATCATACTTTATAGCTTCTACAAAAAACTTATCATTGCATTTCCATATATCCTTGCCATTATTGCCCTTGATAGAATACATATTGCAATCATCTTTCTTTACCCAAATAAATGGACTTGTATAAAGTTCTCTTCCTATTCCCCAGTTAAAGCAAGCTCTTTTAAAACTATCACTAGCTTGTCCTTTTTCTTTTTCTGTATTACTCTCTGTTCCTGTATCTTCTTTACTTACCCATTGCTCCTTTTCTTCATCCCATAAACTAACTATGCAATTAGCATTATCTCTTGTATGCTCTCTTTTCCAGTTCATAGGTCCAACTGTTTCATCAAGGATGTTCATATCGCAACGAGCATCTTTGTATAGAAGCAATATACAGCCTTTTTCAGTAACACTTTGTACTCTTACATCTATTTCAGTTTCCTTTAATGGTCTAAAAACTAACTTCTCCATACTACACCTCCTAGAATGGTATTATTAATCCTTTTTCTATCTCATACATAAGACTTCTTAACTGCTTGTCTACTCCTTCATAATCTCCATTTTTAAGGTATTCTAGAGTTAATCCAAGCCTAACTATTAATGCAAGCTTATTTTCTTCATCCATGACTACTCCACCTTTACTGTTATAGTTTCAGTTTCTTCTATTCTTACACCAGGAATAATTTCTCCTGTTTCTGTATTTACTCCATCCTTAAATGTTTTCTTAAGTTCTGTTTTATCAACTTCTTCTTTAACTCTTATGCAGCATGATCCATTTTCTTTAAGGTAGTCTAGTAACCCCTTCTCATCATCATAGAACCATTTACTAGACTTCCTAGCTGTAACTTTTCCATATGGTGTAGATAGTTTAAATTTCTTATCCTTTGCTTTTTCAGCTCTATAAAATTCTTCTAGTAAGTAGCTAAAATATTCTTTGTCCTTTGCATATTGTTCTAGTTCTTTTTCTTTCCATGCATTAACTCTATTTATTTCTTCTTCTGCTATAACCTTTATTTCAGCTTCTTTATTTTCTATTGCTCTAAGCTTTCTAAATGCCCATGTAGCACCCTCTAAATTTTCTATTTTAAAACCTTCTCTTTGTTCTACTAAATCATTTTGTAATAATGTGTTTTCCAT
>NZ_JAGGJY010000013.1 GCF_017873245.1 Clostridium tertium
TCAAACTCTCAATAAAAAGTTTAATCTTTGCTCAAATTACTTTGAGTCTTAATGTTAAGACGTCTAAAAGAATTGCTGGTTTGTTTACTTAACTTTTCTGTTCAATTTTCAAAGATCTTGTCGCACAAGCGACTTCTACATATTAACATCCTTAGGAGTTATTGTCAACATATTTTTTCTGTTGTTATCAATACTTTCTTTCCCCGAAGGACATTGACTATTCTATCACAGCTTTACATATACAAATATAAATATGTGCTATATATTTAAAATTATTCATTATTTCCTTATTTTTTTTAATTTTTTCTTTAATTTATATATATTGATACTCCAGGATAAGTTTAAGAATATATTCACCACATTATAATACATATTAGTATTTTAATTCCAATAACTTTATTATTTCTATAATATATTTTATGTATTCATAAATATTATTTTATTATACAATATTCATTATATTTAAATTTCAAAGCAACTTAACTATAGAAATTTTAAAATATTAGTATTATAATATACTAGCAAAATAAATTCATTTATGCATCTATAGCTCAGTTGGATAGAGCGTTGGACTTCGAATCCAAGCGTCGGGGGTTCGAGCCCCTCTAGGTGCACCACTATATTTTGTAAGCAAAATAGTGAAAAATGAAAAAGTGAAAGAATTTGTTTAATCTTAATTTAAACTTTTCATAGCAAAACATCCTTAACTTTTCACTCTTTCACTATTATTTTTTTTACTAATAATAAATTACTAGGCTACCTAGCCTCTGAAACATCTACAGTTATCATATTCTTTCACAGCTTATAAATATTTCATTATCATTGTAGAAATTGGATCAACCTTAATTATATTTCCTTCTATATTATACAGCCCATCCTCATTTATGTTATTTTTATCTAATATCACCTTAAACTTATTATGATTTAACGTAACTTCCACTGGATACTTATTAGAATTAAATATAACTACTATTTTACCTAGGGAATCTCCTACTTCATTTCCATCAGATATATAACCTACTATATTTTTCTCCATAAAGTTTTCTCCAATTTTTAAAAACACGATATTCTTTTCTATATCCTTCGATGAATTCATTTTGAATACTCTATGATTTTTTCTTAATTTAATTAATTTTTTATAATACTCAAATATATCTATATACTTCTCTTTTCTACTCCACTCAAATTTATTAACAACATCTGATGATTTATAACTATTTTCTATTAAATCTCCATTAATGTCTGTTTTAGTTCTTAATATTTCATCCCCCGAATGAATAAATGGAATTCCTTGCGATGTTAATATTATTGCTGCCGCCATTTTATTCATATCAATTTTTTCTTTTTCGCTTGATAAAGGCATACCTAAAGATAACTTATCCCACAAAGTATAATTATCATGAGCTGATGTATATGTTATAGTTTGATATGGCTCATTAGCCCAATAATCATCCGTATAAATAACTTTATCATATTCTATATCTTTATGTTTTATTGAAGCTACTATTCCAAACTTTAAGCTTTCTTCAAGATCCATTTCACCATTTATAAATCCGCCTTTTTCCTTTTCAAAAACATCACCTTTTATTGCATCCCTTATATCATCACTAAAAGCCCCTATTTGCAAATCACCAAATTTTCTTATATTTTTCTTTAGAGTTAGCCTTTCATCAGATAATGGTGAATCGCTAGCCTTCCACCCTTCCCCATACACAAGTATATCTTTATCTATTTTATTAAGCTCTTCCCTAATTATCTTTACTGTCTCTATATCATGAAGCCCCATTAAATCAAACCTAAATCCATCTACTTTATATTCATTCACCCAATATTTTAACGAATCAACAATAAATTTTCTTACCATAATCCTTTCCGATGCAATTTCATTTCCACATCCTGACCCATTTGAAAAACTGCCATCATTATTTTGACGATAATAGTACTTAGGAACTATACAGTTAAAATTAGAATTTTCTGTATCTGCTGTATGATTATAAACTACATCCATAACTACTTTAAATCCAGATTCATGTAACTTCATTATTAACTTTTTAAATTCCTTTATTCTAACCTCACCTAAATAAGGATTAGTTGAATATGATCCTTCCGGGACATTATAATTTAATGGATCATAACCCCAATTATATTCATTTTCATTAAATCTTCTTTCATCTACTGTTTTATAATCAAAGCTAGGTAGTAATTGAATAACATTCACTCCTAGTTCTTTTAAATGGCTTAATCCTGTTTTAACTTTAGTTCCTTTTATTACAGACCCGTCCTGACATATCCCTTCAAACTTACCTTTTAACTCATTATCTATCCCAGAATTACTATCTATAGTAAAATCCCTAACATGCATCTCATAAATTATTGCATCTAATGAAGTTTCTAAAATTGGCTTTTTATGATTTTCCCATCCATCAGGATTTGTTTTGTTTAAGTCTATAATCATGCCTCTTTTTCCATTAACGCCTACTGCCTTGGCATATGGATCTACGACTTCATGCTCTTTTCCATCTATATTTACTAAATAGTTATAGAATTCACCATCTAGATTCCCACCAATTTCAATCTCCCAAATTCCCTTTTCCCTATATTCCATATTAACGGTTTTACTTGCCTGTGATTCATAATCATAGCCATCTTTTCCATATAAATTTATTTTCACACTCACCGCTAAAGGTGACCATAATCTAAACTTTGTTTTTGTATATGAATATATAGCCCCAAGTTCATCATCATATCTATATAAGTCTTCAAATTCCTTAGAATCATAATTTTTATAGTTAAAATACATCATATCGCCTCCTTATTAACTAATTATATTACAAAGTAATATGCTTTTTTATTTTTACAAGTATCTTTGTATTTAAATACAAACTTAATATTAATTTATTATGAATTTGTCTTATATTATATAATTTGAATTTTAAATCCTTATACAAAAATAAGCCTTACATCACATTTACATGATATAAGGCTTGTTTTATAAATACTATACAATTTTTGTTCCATGAATTTCTTTAGCTTTAGTTTTTTCTATTACTAAGTCTCTATTTCCCTTATTAATTCCAGCTCCTGGAATTATAATTATTCTATCACCAGCATACTCAATTAGCTCTTTTAAAGTATCTAAATTATTTAATGCAGATATATCTCCACCTTTAGTTAGTATTCTATCAATACCTAATTCAACTAATTCATCAATCGCTGATTTTTTATCCATTACTTCATCAAATGCCATGTGAAAAGTTATATTTAAATCTCCACTAACTTCTTTTACTTTCTTTATAAAATCACTATCAATTTTCCCACTTTTCGTTAATGCGCCTATTACAATAGCATTTACTCCTAAATTCTTGCACATTTCTATATCAATATACATTATTTCTTTTTCTACATTACTATATATAAAATTACCTCCCCTTGGTCTAATTATCACATTTATAGGTAAATTTATATTTTCTATTGTCTTCTTTATAGTTCCATAACTAGGAGTTGTTCCACCTTCCATTAAATTATCGCATAACTCTATTCTATTTGCTCCATTTGCTTCAGCTCTCACTACATCTTCATAACAACCTGTACATGCTTCAAATACCATAAAACCCTCCCTTATCATTACATAAAAACTAACAAAAAATTTATCCACAAGATATTTAAATTTATCCACATATTTAAACATACTTTGTAATATCTTTGTGGATTTTATATATTATTATGCTTCACTTAAGAAAAAAATAAAGACAACTTAAATCAGTTGTCTTTTCTTTTGGAGCGGGTGATGAGAATCGAACTCACGTAACTTGCTTGGAAGGCAAGGGCTCTACCATTGAGCTACACCCGCATATTATGGAGCGAAAGACGGGACTCGAACCCGCAACATTCACCTTGGCAAGGTGACGCTCTACCATTGAGCCACTTCCGCTTATTTTTTATATTAATTCAATATATATGGTGCAGATGAAGGGAGTCGAACCCCCACGCCAATGGCGCTAGATCCTAAGTCTAGTGCGTCTGCCAATTCCGCCACATCTGCATATATATTGGTGGCTTACCCGGGAATCGAACCCGGTACACCTTGATTAAAAGTCAAGTGCTCTACCGATTGAGCTAGTAAACCAAGTTGGCTGGGATAGCAGGATTTGAACCTACGAATACCGCAGTCAAAGTGCGGTGCCTTACCGCTTGGCGATATCCCAGCGTATGGGGTGAACGATGGGACTCGAACCCACGACAACCAGTGCCACAAACTGGCGCTCTACCAACTGAACTACGTTCACCATTTATGGTGCGTGTTAAGAGATTCGAACTCCTGGCCCACGCCTTAGAAGGGCGTTGCTCTATCCAGCTGAGCTAAACACGCATATGGAGCGGGTGATGAGAATCGAACTCACGTAACTTGCTTGGAAGGCAAGGGCTCTACCATTGAGCTACACCCGCATATTATGGAGCGAAAGACGGGACTCGAACCCGCAACATTCACCTTGGCAAGGTGACGCTCTACCATTGAGCCACTTCCGCTTATTTTTATATTAATTCAATATATATGGTGCAGATGAAGGGAGTCGAACCCCCACGCCAATGGCGCTAGATCCTAAGTCTAGTGCGTCTGCCAATTCCGCCACATCTGCATATATATTGGTGGCTTACCCGGGAATCGAACCCGGTACACCTTGATTAAAAGTCAAGTGCTCTACCGATTGAGCTAGTAAACCAAGTTGGCTGGGATAGCAGGATTTGAACCTACGAATACCGCAGTCAAAGTGCGGTGCCTTACCGCTTGGCGATATCCCAGCGTATGGGGTGAACGATGGGACTCGAACCCACGACAACCAGTGCCACAAACTGGCGCTCTACCAACTGAACTACGTTCACCATAATGGTGCGTTATCAGGGGATCGAACCCGGGACACCCTGATTAAGAGTCAGGTGCTCTACCAACTGAGCTAATAACGCATATCTGGTGCGTGTTAAGAGATTCGAACTCCTGGCCCACGCCTTAGAAGGGCGTTGCTCTATCCAGCTGAGCTAAACACGCATATTACCATTATTATATTATGTTTAATGGAGCGGGTGATGAGAATCGAACTCACGTAACTTGCTTGGAAGGCAAGGGCTCTACCATTGAGCTACACCCGCATATTAAATTTTAAAGTGGTCGGGGTGACAGGGATTGAACCTGCGACCTCATGGTCCCAAACCACGCGCGCTCCCATCTGCGCCACACCCCGGTGTTGATGGTGCGTGTTAAGAGATTCGAACTCCTGGCCCACGCCTTAGAAGGGCGTTGCTCTATCCAGCTGAGCTAAACACGCTTATTCTCACAAAGAACATTAATTATTTTATATCATCCTTAGTCACTTGTCAACATTTTTTTTAACCACTTTTATGGAGCGGGTGATGAGAATCGAACTCACGTAACTTGCTTGGAAGGCAAGGGCTCTACCATTGAGCTACACCCGCATATTAAATTTTAAAGTGGTCGGGGTGACAGGGATTGAACCTGCGACCTCATGGTCCCAAACCACGCGCGCTCCCATCTGCGCCACACCCCGATATCTTTAATATCTGTCAGCGACAATGTTTATTCTACAATAGGATTAGCAATCCGTCAATACATTTTTTAAAAAATAATCTATATAAGAGAATTTTGGAGATTTAACTAGATATTTAATAATATTGTAAACTAATAACGGATTGCATAAAAAATTTATTCTATTTCTTTTAAGTATATATTATTTTTTTTATTTTCTAATATTTCTATAAATCCTAACGTCTTTTTTGCTCTACCATAAGGCAATGTTATACTTCCTGGATTCATCATAGTCAATCCATCATGTTCATTTATTAAAGCTTTATGAGAATGTCCAAAAAGCACTATATCTGCACCTACTTCTTTACCCTTATAGAATATAGTATTGTATTCATTCTTTACATTATACATATGCCCATGAGTCATATATATTTTTAATCCCATTATATCTATTATTCTTTCAATAGGATACTCATTAGAAACATCACAATTTCCCTTAACTGCATATACTTCACCATTAAAATCATTTAATAATATTTTTGTATCTGGAGCTCCATCTCCACAATGTAAGATAACATCGACATCTACTAAATACTTTTTTATAGCATTTATAGATGAAGCTTCATAATGAGAATCACTTAATACAGCAATCTTCATAATTTCCTCCTATAGAAACTCCTTTATAACTGCACTTATTTTTTTAAGCGCAATTCCTCTATGAGATATATCATTTTTTTCATCTATTGTAAGTTCTGCAAAAGTCTTATTAAGAGGTTCATATAAGAATAATGGATCATATCCAAATCCATCATAACCTCTTTCTTCTTCTAATATATAGCCATTTACCGTTCCGGTTACTGATTTGTATATATTCTTATCATTTATTAATGCTAATTGACATACAAATCTAGCACTTCTATTATCATAACTAACGCCCTTTAAATTAAGAAGCAATTTTTCATTATTCTTTTTATCATTTCCATGCTCTCCTGCATATCTCGCTGAATACACTCCTGGCTCACCATTTAAATATTCAACTTCTAAGCCAGAATCATCTGACATTACTATAAAATTGTTTTCTCCTCTTTTTATTAACTCCTTATATATCTCTTCACTTTTCTTTTTTGCATTTTCTTCAAATGTTATTCCATCTTCTTCTACATCTATATCTAATCCGATATCCTTTAATGAAAAAACATTAATAGGCATATCATTTAGAACCTTCTTTATCTCATTTATCTTCCCTTGATTATTACTTGCTATTATTAATTTTTTCATAGACTTATTTCCCTCCAGTACCAATCCAAAGGGCATCCATTTTTAAAGCATCCTTTTGTATTTGTACCATTTGTTTTATACCTTTTTGGGCTAAATCTAATAAATCATTTAAGTCATCTCTACTAAATGGTGATTCCTCTCCAGTTCCTTGAATTTCTATAAATTCACCTTCATCGGTAGCAATAACATTCATATCTACCTTAGCATTAGAATCCTCTTCATAACATAAATCTAAAATCTTTTGGTCATTTAATATACCAACACTAGTTGCACTTACGAACTTTCTTATTGGATAAACTTCAAAAGGCTTTTCTTTATGTAGTTTATTTACTGCATCTACTAAAGCTACAAAGGCTCCTGTAATAGATGTAGTTCTTGTTCCACCATCAGCTTGAATAACATCACAATCTATCCATATTGTTTTTTCACCAAGTGCTTTTAAATCCATTACTGATCTTAAAGCCCTTCCTATTAACCTTTGTATTTCCATAGTTCTTCCATCAACCTTTAATCTAGCTATATCTCTAACCTTTCTTGTTCCAGTCGATCTTGGAAGCATATTATATTCAGCCGTTATCCACCCTTCTCCTTGACCCTTTAAAAATGGTGGAACTTTATCTTCTATAGATGCTGTACAAATTACTTTTGTATCTCCAACTTCTATTAATACAGATCCCTCTGCATACTTTGTATATCCTCTAGTTATCTTAGCTGTTCTCACTTGTTCATTTTTTCTTCCATCTATTCTCATGATTTTACCTCCAATTCTTAATATTATTAAAATTTATGCACTATTTCAGCATTAGCCTCATATTATTAATATAAGGATTAATGAAGAGGTGAAGAAATTGCGATATATAGGACCATTTTTTAGAATGAATAAACTATCTCAAAAAGAAATTAGCGGCCAACTTTTTCACTTGTCTAAGGAGGCCATAAGGACATTAGTTCTTGAGTCAAAATGTGGATTAGTTGATTCAATTAAAAACTATAAAAAAACATCATCCTCCATTGATATTACCACATCTGGTAATTTTTCTCCACTACTATGTATATATAGGAAATCTTCTCCAAATTATATTCATAGTAAAAATTATAATGGATTTGATGAATCTTCCTTTAAAAAGGATATATCTCCAATAACTAATGCATTAATGACTACAAGCATACTAGATTTAACTACTTATTACTCAAGATTTAAAGATGCCGATGAAAAATTATATTCTTATTCTAAGATATACAAAAAATTATCTAAAGAACAACTTGATTTTTATTCAGTGAACTTAAGAAATAATGAAGGAATTTTTACTGAGAAAAAAAACCTATCAGAAAACAACCATAAAGGATTTAACCTTACAGATAAAAATAATAAATTTAAATTTTCTGACCAAGCTTTTATGATGGTTGCTTATAACTTATATTCAATATTATATCCAGAAGATGAAATTTCAGAAGACTATAATAAGTTTTCACTAGAAATATTACAAATGCTTAATGAGTTTAAAGAGAAAATATATGAATGTTCATTTGAAGAAATATGTAAAATCCTTACTGCAATAAATATTTTTTATAGTCATTCAAAAAATTCTGATGCTCAAGTATTAATAATAGATTTAACAGACTTTCTTATTAATAAATTTGATGAAAAGGACTATTACATCAATTCTTTAGATTTTACATGCTTATTCTCAATAAACTTAATGTTATCATTTAAACATACTCAAATGATCACATTTAATGAAAAAGCCAAAGAAATTATTAATAAATTAGTATCTTTATATGATGATGAAAAAGGGATTTTCCTTAAACTTTCTGGTAAAAAAGACTTGAAATATTCCTGTTTTGATATTACCTTCTATTTCTTAGCTATTGTTATGTACTCAAAAGAGTTCAATGAATATAAGAATATGATTTCATCATTATACAGAAAATATTTCATAAATTCTGGTTTAATAACTTCTTGGCCTGAAGCACCTACTCTAGATGATGCAGAAAGATATAGGGGATTAACCCTAAATTCAGCTGATATGTTGGAAGAAAACTTTTTTAGAATGCCTACAACTTCAACACCTACAAGTTTAGGAATAGCTCCAATTTTTAACAAAAGTATTTCTTACTCTAAAAAAAGAGATTCATTCTCAACATCAGGATCATCCTTTGATAGTTTTAAAAACATGTATATATATCAGTTAATAATTTTTCTATTTAAAGATGATTTTATGCGTGAAATAAATCTACTAGATCCAGATCCTTCATATAGGAATGATTCTAATACTCCTATTATAGAAGACGAAAATAATGAAGACACTCTATCAGAAAAAGATATATCAGAAGTTGAAGATGAAGAGTTTGAGAATATTGAAAATAATGAATTGATAGCTGATTCTAATAATCAAGACGGTGATTAAATAATCAAACTAAATCATAAAGACTGAGCAAAGCTCAGTCTTTATGATTTTTCTATTTTACTGTAATCTATATTGCCATTGCCATCTAATAGCATATTTTTTATTTTACTATTTATAGCTATATTATCATTGTAAAATGCTAATGGTAAAACTTGATATGTGTTAAATAAATCATCTTCTAATTTTGAAAATAATTCTACTCTCTCCCCTTCTGTTTTTGCTAGCAACAATTGATCTTTATACTTATCTGGAAGAAAGTTTACTAATGTGTTATATATAGAACTATCTCCTGAAAAATTTGAATCACCATGAATTAATGCTATATCATAATAATTAACATCTTTAATAGAATTCATTTCATCTTTAGTAATTAATTTATAACTTAAATACATATCTGTATTGTTTTCAAACCACTTTGCTATATATTCACAAATTTCTTTATTTTGAGTACTTTCTTCAGCAACTAAAGAAATTTTATCTGGTTTACTCCATTCAGCTGTATTATTGCTCATAACTTTTCTAGCTTGAAGCTTAGCTAAATCGCCTTTATCTTCTCTAAAATAACTTCCCTCAGCTAATTCTATAAACATGCTATTTTCTAGTTGATACTGCCCTATAGCCTCATTTAATAACCCATATATATCTTTTTTACCCTCTACCGGTATAGAATCACCATTAGGATTAAATGTTAAATACATAGCTTTATTTGATTCTAATGTTAGTAATCTCTCTTCGTTACTTAGTCTACTTAATTGGCTCTTAGGTGGATTTATCACTATATCTCTTCCCCCTACCTCAAAAGCTGCCATAGCTAATTCTTCACCTTCATCTGCAACTATCTTAATTGTTGCTACCATATCCGCATTTGTACTACTGTTTCTATTAAGGGTTAGCTCACTCATTGTCATCTCTGAAATATTATAGTATCCTGAATAAATTAATTCATCATAGTTTTGTCTTATATTTTCCCATAATAAAACATTCTTTCTAAGCCTATATTGTGGTGTTGTTAATTCTTCAATAAACTTATCATCTTTTGAGTTTAACCTAAAAATAACATTATCTTCCCCTGAAGTTATTCCAACATTTTCTGTAAAAGACCCTGATCCATCCCTAAATGCTTTTGCTCCGTACACATTTAACAATGCGCCTATATTTTCTTCTTTTTCCTCTGTTAATATCTCCCTAAAAAAAGTTACTATATCCTTAGGTGTTATTTGAGTTCCATCACTCCAATATATATCTGATCTTATCTTAAAATCATATTCTAATCCATCATCTCTTACTTCAACTCCTTCTGATAATGAAGGAACTATATTTTTAGAAGCATCTAATTCAACTAATCCCCTACTAGTTGCACATACTATATCTTGTATTCTCTTATCTAGACTTCCTACAGATTTAAAATCTGTTGGTACAGTAGATACTGAATATGTAAATACTTCTTTATTTTGAGTTGGCTCTTGATTTACAACTTCTATAAATCCTAGCAAAAAACCTATCAATAATGCAGTCGTTGCTACTAATATTATTATTTTCTTCATACATGCTTCTCCTTATGATTATTATCTTTCTAAATTATAGACATCTAATGCTAATAGTAAACACTATCATGAAAATTTATACATTTATTTAACTTTGTGCTAAACTATTTTATTTTGTATGCTATAATATTTTTATATAAAATTTGGAGGTAATATTATATGGATTTAGCTGTTCAAATTTTTCAAATAGTTTTTTATAGCATTGGTGCTTTATTCATGATAACTTTTTCTATCATAGGAGTATGGAGTTTTATTATTTTTAATAAAACTTACAAAGCTAGAAGAATACAAAATTATCTTTTAGAAAAAATATATCAAGCTATTAATCAAATAACTTATAGAAATAATAGCTCACTTAATGAAAATTCAGAAGAGGAATTGCTTAGCCTTGATGATTTAATTGATGAAGATGAAAATTAGTAAATTACTAAAAAAAGATAGAGAAGGTTAAATGCCTTCTCTATCTTTACTTTCTAAATGTTGTAATTACTTTAAATAAATCGCCATCAATTTCTATATCAAAATTTCCACCTTGAAGCTCAACTATACTTTTTGCTATAGAAAGTCCTAATCCTGAACCTTCAGTACTTCTTGATTTATCTCCTCTTTTAAACCTTTCAATAATTTCCTCTGAAGTAAAATCAATTTGATAAGCAGAAATATTTTTCATTATTACTCTCACTTCATTTTCACTATTAATTACATCTATATATACTCTTGAGTTTTTCATAGAATATTTAATTATATTATTTACCAAATTTTCATAAACCCTAAAAGTTTTTCGTCCATCTATATATACTATTGCTTTATCTTCTGGCCACTTAGTTATTATATCTAAATTAGCTTGAGTAATCTTTTCCTCTAATTCCCCAATAACTTGTCGTAATAATGAAACTATATTTAAATCTTCTTTCTCAAAGGTCATATTACCAGAAACTGCTTTTGAAGCCTCAAATAAGTCTTCTATTAATATTTTTAGTCTTTTAGATTTCATATCCAATACTTCTAAATACTTACTTCTTTTTTCATCAGTTATATTTTCTTCTTTAAGGAAACCAATATAATTAATAATAGAAGTTAGCGGTGTTTTTAAATCATGAGAAACATTAGTAATTAATTCACTCTTCATTTTTTCACTAGTTATTGCTTTACCCAAAGCTTCTTTTAGACCATCTTCAATAGTAATAAGATTGTTTTCTATTTTTTTTAAAACTAATATCTTATCTGCTTTTAAATCAACCTTATAATTTCCTTTAGCTATTCTTAATGTTTGAGATTCTAATATAGTAATTTCTCTAAATATCATTACAGATAAAATTGAGGTAAATATTAAATATATACATATATAAGCTCTAGAAAATACCATAAACTCATATGACAAAAATACAAATGATTCTAACCATAAACAAAATAGAGCTAATGCAGATAAAAATATAATAGATATAAACTTAAATTTATTAGTTTTTATAAATTCACTATCTTTTATGATTTTGGAAAGATATTTATATATCTTTAATGTTAATACTTTTCCCTTTTTTCTCTTATTTTCTAATATCAAAATTAAATCTTTTAAGAAATAATAATCTATAATAATTAAAATATAAGCTCTTAAAATAACTCCATTAGAATAACTGTTATTTCCATAATAAGGTATCACATTAAATATTAATGAATTTAATATATTAAGACTATATAGAAAAATTATTGCTCTTATATCTATGGGGATTTTGATTAACAAATCTTCTATATAATTAGTGTAGTTATTTTTTCTTCTCTTATAAATTATAAAAGCAAATACTAAAATAAAAACTCCTAATATAGCTGATATAGCAATTTTTCTATTTAAAATTGACGAAGCTTCTTTTCTTTCTTTAAACGCATCATATAGAAGATCTCCTTGTTTCAATTCTTTAGGTATTCTATAAAACCTAATTAAATCCTCACTACTATACTTTAATAAATCATATATACTTGATAATTCTTCTGAATAATTCTTTCCATCTTCATTTACTTTAGAGTTTGCAAAATACATGTAATAATATTGTTCATTATTTGCAAATTCTTTTTCTTCTATTTGCTTTTCAATATTACTGTCTTCTATGTTTGTAATTTTAGCACCTGAGCTATCTTTAAAGAAAAACTGTATATTTTCATTATCATAAAGAATATTATTGGTGAATTCTCGAACATACTTAAAATAATCATCTACAGAGTTATCTTCTTCCATAATTATTTTCTTTGCCTCTTCTATTTGTTTTTTAATTTCCGCTTCTGCTACATTCATATCTTTAGCTTTTTCTCTTATATTTTCTTCAGCTTCTTTTAGACGGTTCTCCTTTTCTAGCTTAAATTCTTCTACTTTCTTATTATAAATATCTTCTTTTTTCTTTCCATCTAAATCTAAAAAGAGCTTTGTATAATCATTTAGGTTACTATCTAAAACTACAATTTTGTTTTTTACTAAAGAATTATTATAAATACTATCACCAAAATATAAGTTAAAATTTTTATACTCTCGTAATGTTCCTATTAAAGAAATAGCGAAAAATATTACTAAGATAAATATTATATACTTTTCTAAATCCTTTAAAATTTTATTTTTTGTCAACTTTGTATCCAACTCCCCACACCACCTTTAAATACTGAGGATTTCTAGGATCAATCTCTATCTTTTCCCTTATCCTCCTTATATGGACAGTTACTGTATCTACATTATAAGGGGCTTCATTCCAGACTCTTTCATAAATTTCTTCTATTGAAAACACCCTTCCTAAATTACTCATAAGAAGGCTTAATATTTTAAATTCTAATGGAGTTAACTTTGCTTCCTTACCATTAACATTTACTTCCTTATTAAGCCTATTTAACTCTAATCCACCCACTGCAATTACTTCTTTATTTTTATCATTAATCATTGATGAAAATCTAGTATATCTTCTTATTTGTGAGTTTACTCTTGCTATAAGTTCTAAAGGATTGAATGGTTTAGTTAAGTAATCATCAGCTCCTAAATTAAGTCCTAATATTTTATCAGAGTCCTCTGATTTCGCTGAAAGCATTATTATTGGTATCTCTTTTTCCTTTCTTAATTCAATAGTTGCTCTAGTTCCATCAAGATTAGGCATCATTAAATCCATTATTATTAAATGTATATCTTCTTCTCGAGCTATCTTCAAAGCTTGTACTCCATCATAAGCAACCAAGACATTATACCCTTCATTAATAAGATAAATTTCTATTGCTTCTGTAATTTCTTTATCATCATCTACTACTAAAATGTTTAATTTACTCATAACTCCCCCGAATATTTTTTATTAATATTTTATCATAATGTAGATATTAAGTAACCTTCATATTAATAATGTTAATTTGTAAAAGTTACAAGGTTAGTATCATATTTATTAAGAAATTCTTAAAAATAAGGATACAGTTATTAACTGTATCCTTATTTATAAATTAAATTATAATATCTATTTATTGAATTCTTAAAATCTAATATATCAAAATATCTTCCAACCCTTAGTGCCTCTTTCCCATTAATAAATAATAATAAAATGGGCAAAGAAAATATATCATGTTGTGCTGCTAATTCTTTATTTTCTATAGCATTAATCTCAAGAAATTTAATCTCATTGTAATCTTTAATAATATGCAAAATTTTTTCTTTTATTGCATCACATGCCCCACATTCTGATCCACTGAAATATACTATACTTATTGGATTATTGTTTATTAATTCTTCCATAATTCCTCCAACTTCCATTTACTTCTTAAACTTTAATATATTTATTATATCACTTCCATAATTTATTTATAAAATAATCTCTTTAGGCACATAATAGAACAGGAGGTGAATAATAATGAAAATTAAAAAGAAATTTAGTTTATTATTTTTAATAGCTTTATCTTTTGTTTCCCTTGTAACAATAATTCCTACAGCTTCAGCAAAAAGTAATAAATTAGGTGATGGTCAATTTGAACTTAAGCCATTGCCATATGATTATGACGCATTGGAGCCTTATATTGATAAAGAAACAATGATGCTTCATCATGATAAGCATGAAAAAGCTTATGTCGATAATCTAAATAAAGCCATTGCTAAACATCCTGAATTATTCTCTAAAGGATTGGAAGGACTTTTAAAAGATTTAGAATCAGTACCAGATGATATTAGAGAAGCTGTTAAAAATAATGCAGGCGGAGTATATAACCACGAATTCTTTTGGTCTATAATGTCTCCTACTAAGAATCAAAGTCCTAAAGGAGATTTATTAAATGCAATTAATAGAGATTTTGAATCTTATGATAACTTTAAAGATAAATTTAAAGAAGCTGCATTAGGCAGATTTGGCTCTGGATGGGCTTGGTTAGTCTCTGATAAGGATGGTAAATTATCAATTATATCTACAGCAAATCAAGATAGTCCTATATCTTCAGGGTTAACTCCTATTATAGGTATTGATGTTTGGGAACATGCATATTATCTTAAATATCAAAATAGACGTGCTGAATACATAGATAATTGGTGGAATGTAGTTAACTGGGAGCAAGCTGAAAAAAATTATACTAATAATAAATAGATTCTTGAATTTAAAAGAGGATATTGCCGTAATTTTAGTGCAATATCCTCTTTTTAATTGATAGTTAATAATAGACAATAGATAATTAATATTATAATTCATGTGAGTTGAGTTATAGGAAAAGTTAATGAGCGAAAGATTGAAATAGTTAATTAAAAATCACTTTAAGCTAGTAAAATCAATAATTTAGAAGTATATCACGTTTCGTTATATCCTTTTTATTTTTTCATTCTTAATCGTAATGTAGATATCTTTAAAGCCTTAATGACTTTATACAAATTATCTAAGTTCTTATATTTTATTACTTTTGTACTTAAAGAAAAAATACTAGTATTTTTATGTGTATAATAGATAAACTATATATAATAGTTAATATAATTATATGATAATTATTGAGGCTATTACTTTATTTTCAATTTTATTATCTTCACTAAACTCCTCCCATTTATCTTTATAAATTATTTAACAGGCTTAAGGATTTTATTGTCCTTAAGCCTGTTATTTCTAATCACTATATAATATTTTATACTTAATAATTTGTACTAGAATATTGTATTTTGTTCTTCTTTATCAAAAATGTGTATCTTATTAGAATCAAATCCAAATTCTATTGGATCTCCAATCTTATAATCAGCACCTGTTCTAGATTTTATTATAAAGTTTGCTCCATCCTTTTTAACGTGGATATATGTTTCTGCACCTAGATTTTCTTTTAAATCAACTTCACCTTTAAAAGTAACTACTCCTGAAGCAGCTAACTCTTCTTTTGAATGATAGATATTTTCAGGTCTTACACCAACTATAACTTCTATGTTTTCAGCATTCTTTTCTTTTACTATCTTAGCTTTTTCAGCTGGAATTTCAATTAACTTATCAAATACCTTAACATAGTTTTTTCCATCTTTAACAAGGTTTTGTCCATATGTCATATTCATTTGAGGACTTCCTATAAATCCTGCAACGAAAAGATTAGCTGGATGGTTATAAATTTCAGTTGGTGAAGCAACTTGTTGAATAACTCCATCCTTCATAACAACTATTCTTGTTCCTAAAGTCATAGCTTCTGTTTGATCATGTGTTACATATATAAATGTAGTATTTAATTTATTATATAATTTTGAAATTTCTATTCTCATTTGAACTCTTAACTTAGCATCAAGGTTTGATAAAGGTTCGTCCATTAAGAATACTTTAGGACTTCTAACTATAGCTCTTCCCATAGCAACTCTTTGTCTTTGTCCACCTGATAAAGCTTTTGGCTTTCTATCTAAAAGATGTTCTATATCTAATATCTTTGCTGCTTCTCTAACTTTATCATCTATTTCTTGCTTTGGTAATTTTCTAAGTTTTAGTCCAAATGCCATATTCTCATATACTGTCATATGAGGATATAATGCATAGTTTTGGAAAACCATCGCTATATCTCTATCTTTTGGAGCTACATCATTTACTAACTTATCGTCAATGTATAATTCTCCTCCAGATATTTCTTCCAATCCAGCAATCATTCTTAATGTAGTTGACTTACCACATCCTGATGGTCCAACGAATACTATAAATTCTCTGTCCTCAATGTCTAAATTAAAATCTTGAACTGCCTTAAATCCATTTTCATATACTTTTTGAATATTTTTTAAACTTAAACCTGCCATAACTTTCTCCTCCAAATTTATATATTAATAAAATGCTAATGGATTAACTCTTTTAATTAAATTTGTTAAATTTTCATCCATTGCCAATTGAAACCCCACAACACCTTGCGATGTTTTTGTCATATAAACCATGTCTTTTAATCCAGCCTCTTCTAAATAGGCTTTTATGATTTTACTATTACTCTTTCCAAGTCTTTCTGGACTTTTAACACTTGATATTTCTCTGATATTAAAGCTTCCTATTTGTTTTCTTTTACTCTTATTCATTATTTTGAATATAACTAGCTCATCTGCTGTAAGCTCATATTCATACTCAACTATAAGATTTCTAGATAAAATAAAGATTACTAAGTATATTAGACCAAAAGCTGCTGCAAATACTAAATTTAACATTACTGCAAACAATATTGCAATAACTAGTGAAACCTTAGATAAAATATTTAGTATCTTTTCTAAACTTCCGTAATCTTTAGTCTGAAACTGTTCATAAAAGCACTCCACACCCTAACCCCCTTGTTGAATATCGTTTACAAAGATCTTATGATTTTATTATAGTATCTTTTTTTTTTATTTCAATGTTATTAACTTCAATATACACTTTTCTTAAATTATGACTAATAAAAAATTAAATATATTGTGAAATTTCACAAATAAACTTTTTTAATCTAAAGCTTAAAAAAGAAAAAAGGGACTGTCGCATAAGCTCGATAGCTTTCTACGATAGCTCCTTTTTTAAATTATATTCATATTAGTTATATAAACTTTATCTTACTTTAACAACTGACAATCTATGCAATGCTCTAGTACACATTATATATTTAATTAAATTATCAGTATTTTCATCAAAATCAACAATTATTACGGCATCAAATTCTAATCCCTTAGCATAATAAGATGGTATTAATACCTTTCCCCCCTTATACACTACCTCTTCACCACTGAATGCCAATATATTTGTATACTTTTTAAGTTCTGGAGATATAAGATTTAATTCTTCCTTATCCTTTGTTATTATGGCTATATTTTCATACTTTTCTTCTTGATAGTCTTCTAATAAATTTAATATTACATCTATTAAATCGTCCTTATCATCTTTTGGTACTATTGTTTCTAATACATCAAATTCACCTTTTCTTACAAATGGAACAACTGCATTTTCGTCTAAAAGCTTACTTGCATATTCCATTATTTGATAAGTTGATCTGTAACTCTTCTTCAGTTCAAATAAACTAAAAAATCCACCAAAAACTTCTTTTAGCTTAAGCATAGCTGGTACCTCTTCTGCCTTTATAAGTCTTTGGTTTGAGTCTCCAACTATAGTATAACTTCTACATCCTGTTAACTCCTTCAAAACTAAGAACTGTAACATGTTGTAATCTTGAGCTTCGTCAATAACTATATGCTTTATTTCTGTATTAGCTTTCTTTCCATCTAATT
Source organism: Clostridium tertium (assembly GCF_017873245.1). Lineage (GTDB taxonomy): Bacteria > Bacillota > Clostridia > Clostridiales > Clostridiaceae > Clostridium > Clostridium tertium. The sequence continues at coordinate 18,439 of NZ_JAGGJY010000013.1, forward strand.
TTATCATTAAGTATAAAATACCCGCTAAATCTAAATATGAAAGAGTTTCGATATTCATAAATTCTTTATATATATCTATGATTCCTTCATTTTCTATCCATTTTTCTATTTCGGATTTAGATTTCATAACTTCTTTTACTATATCTCTTATAGCAATTCTTCTTCTAAATTCAATATTGTTTTCTTCAATTACCAATTCATCTGCAGATAGCTTTGATTTTTCTTCTTGTGCCTTTAGATTAATTTCCCTTACTTTTTCATCTCTTTTATCTTTTATTTTTGAAAATAATATTCTCTTTATCTTTTGACTTCTTCTAAATATAGGCATATATTTATAGTGCTTCTCAAAAAGCTCTTCTATTTCATCTATAGATACAATTTCTTCATTTAAAAATCTTACTGATTCTATTTTAAAATAATTATCTTCTATATCTTCTATTTTTTTATCTAACGCTTCTATAAATTTATTTGATGACTTATATTTTATATCTGAAATTACATCTTCATTACCTTTTAGTACTTCTTCTAAATAAGATGTTATATCTCTTACAGGTTCATTTAAGCCTATTTCTTTATATGCAAAAGATAAAAATGTTTCATTAATAACTGCTGTTTCTCCTAAATTAGGTAACACCTCTGAAATGTAATCCATGAATATGTCATTTGGTCCTAAAATAAGAACTTTATCTGTTAATTGTTCTCTAAAATTATATAAAAGATATGCAATTCTATGAAGAGCTATAGTAGTTTTTCCTGAACCTGCAACTCCATTTACAACCACAACTTTATTTCTATCAGCTCTTATTATTTCATCTTGTTCTCTTTGTATCGTATTTACAATATCCTTAAGTTTCTCTCCTGAATTAGATGATAGAACCATTTGTAATATTTCATCTTGTATATTTATATCTGAATCAAAGTACCCTTCTAATTTAGCCTTTTTTATAATTAATTGTCTTCTTGATAATATATCTACTGGTATTTCTCCTTGTGGACTTTTATAAGTAGTTTCTCCAAGCATTCCTTTATAAAATAAAGATGAAACAGGTGCTCTCCAATCAACTATCACTGGATCATAACTTCCTTCTGGAGTTAATCCATATCTACCTATATACAACTCTTCTGAATATCCATCATCTATAAATCCAATTTTCCCAAAGTATGGCGACTCTTTAAGTTTAACAAATTCACCTAACTTTTTATCTATCATTTTATATGACTCTTCTTTAATATATCTTTCATGATCAAAGTATTCCATCAACTTATCTTCATCATCTCTATATTCTTCTATATATTTTTTTCTATAATCAAGTATATATTCTGAAATGCTTTTTCTCTTATCTATATATTTTAAAGTTTCTTCATTAAGAATATTTAACGTATTTTTTAAGTTTTCATCTTCTTTTAACAATTCTATTTTATCCAAGAGCTGATCCCCCTTTGATTTTAAATTTATATTATTAAGAAAGAGTGTAACAATAAATCATGTACACCCTCTCACTAATTTATCCATTTTTCGTTATTTTAAACTTCTGTTATTTCTTCTACTTCTATAACTTCACTTGAATCTTCAATCTTTTTCTTTTTCTTATCTCTTAGTTCTGGATATTTATCATAAACAAATTCCATGAATTCATCACCGAATATCGTTTCTTTTTCTAATAAATATTCTGAAATTTTATCAAGTAAATCTCTATTTTCACTTAATAACTTTCTAGTATTTTCATGACAAGTTTTTATTATTTTTAATATTTCTTCATCTACTAAAGTTGAGGTTTCATCACTACATTCTCTTACAGCTCTTCCATCTAAATATCTATTTTGAACAGACTCTAAAGCCATCATATCAAATTTATCTGTCATTCCATAAATAGTAACCATACTTCTAGCTGTTTGTGTAGCTCTCTCTATATCATTAGAAGCACCTGTTGAAACCAAGTTAAATACTTCCTCTTCCGCCGATCTACCACCTAGCATAACCATTATTTGACTTGTCAATTCATCTCTTGATACTAAGTATTTTTCTTCTTCTGGTAATTGCATTGTATATCCTAACGCTCCCATAGTTCTAGGAACAATAGTTATCTTATGAACTGGATCTGTTTTATCTAATAATGCAGCAACAAGTGCATGACCTACTTCATGGAATGCAACTACTCTCTTTTCCATAGGAGATAGGATTCTATCCTTCTTTTCCTTACCTGCTATTATAACTTCTACAGCTTCCCTTAAATCTTCCTGCATTACAAATTCTCTACCATGCTTTACAGCTCTTAAAGCTGCTTCATTTACTATATTAGCAAGATCTGCTCCTACTGCTCCAGGAGTACTTTTTGCAATTTCTTCTAGATTTACATCATCTCCAAGTTTTACTCCTTTAGAGTGAACTTTTAATATGTCTATTCTTCCTTTTAAATCCGGTCTATCTACTATTACTCTTCTATCAAATCTTCCAGGTCTTAATAATGCTTTATCTAATATTTCTGGTCTATTTGTAGCTGCTAAAACAACTATTGCTTTAGTTGAATCAAATCCATCCATTTGTGTTAATAATTGATTTAGTGTTTGTTCTCTTTCATCATTAGTTTGAATCTGAGAATCTCTACTTTTACCTATAGAATCTACTTCATCAATAAATATTATACATGGAGCATTTTTTTCTGCCTCTTGGAAAAGATCTCTTACTTTTGCTGCTCCCATTCCTGCAAACATCTCTACAAAGTTTGAACCTGATATTGATAGAAATGGAACATTTGCTTCACCAGCAACTGCTTTTGCTAATAATGTCTTTCCTGTTCCTGGTGGACCAACTAAAAGTGCTCCTTTAGGAAGCTTAGCACCTATTTCTGTGTACTTACTAGCATTATTTAAATAATCTATTATTTCTTTTAATGATTCTTTAGCTTCATCTTGACCTGCAACATCATCAAAAGTTATTTTTATATCATTTTCTTTATATATTTTAGCATTACTTTTTCCCATTCCCATCCCCATCATAGGAGATGACCCCATTTTCTTACCAATTCTTCCGGCTAAAAATCTAAATATAGAGAAAAGTATTAGCGGCATTATTATCCAGCTAAAAATAAATTCTGCTATAAAATTATTTTGTACTGGTTCTCCTTTAAACTCTACTCCTGATTCATTTAAAATATTTATTAAATTAGGATCATCAACATTACCAGTAAACAATACCTTTCCTGTACTCTTATTATTCTCATCGCTTTTAGGTAATATTTTTATCTCTGTAGATGAAATTATAACACTTTCTACTTTCTTATCTTCTACCATATTTAAAAATTCATTATAACTTATTTCTTGGGTAGTCATAAAATTTTTAGTTGAAGTAAAAGCGTATAAAAATAGAAATGCCATTACTGCATAGAATAAAGTATGCTGCTTTCTATTATTATTATTTTCTTCTGTATTTTTATTTCCCATAGCTCTTCCTTTCTTTGTATCTTTATTTTATTTTACCAATTTGATCAAATGGATACACTTTTATTTGAGCCTTACCACTTATGTCTTCACCATCAATATATGGATTAATCCAATATCTTGAGTCCTTTGACCAAAGTCTATTATCTCCTAAAAAGAAGTACTTTCCTTCTGGTACTTCATACTCTCCATTAAAATTGTCTTCAGCACCTATATAATTTTCTTGTAATTCTTCTCCATTTACAAATACTTTACCATTTTCTATCTTTATTTTATCTCCTGGTAATCCTATTAATCTTTTAATTAATGAATCTTGAAGTTCTTCTGAGTGGAATACTATAATATCCCCTCGTTTAAGCTTTTCTAAATTATATATTCTTGTAACAAAAAGTCTATCTCCAACATTTAATGTAGGTACCATTGATTCTGATGGAATTAAAACTTTGAATAATAAGAACTTATTTATAAGGAAAGCTAATATTATCGCTGAGATTATTGGAATTCCCCATTCAGTAATAAAACTTTTCTTAGAATTACTATCTTTCTTACCTTCTTCTATATCAATTCCTTCATTTACATTATTACTCTCACTCATTCTTCCCATAATCCTTTCATAATAGTATTAATGTTTTCACGTCTTAATTTGGTAGCTTCTTCATCTATAAAATAAAAGTTATCTTTCTTAAATAAAATATCTCCTTCTTTTGCATTCCCTATTATATCACTTCTTTTAACACTAATTAATTCATTGGATTCAATTTCCAATATAGCATAATCTCTCTCGAATCTATCTACTATGTATTCTCTTTTCTCCATAATAATACTGTTATTACTCACCTCTCTTTTTTTAGCTTATATTCTAGTATATCATATTTATTGAAAATTTAAATAGAGTATATATTATTAAAAATAGGGCAAATGAATTTCATTTACCCTATTCTTTATTCTAAAATCATATTTCATTAATTAATAATTCTTCATAACTTTGTCTTTTACATACAACCTTTGCTTCACCATTCCTTACAAATACTACTGCTGGTCTTAAATTTTTATTATATCCACTAGACATAGAAAATCCATAAGCTCCAGTTGATAGAACTGCAAGTATATCTCCACTTTCTGCTTCTTGAAGATTTATATCTTGTAATAAAATATCTCCTGATTCACAGCACTTGCCAGCTACTGTAACCTTACTCTCTATATTTCTGCTCGCCTTATTAGCTATTAAGGCCTCATATTTTGCTTCATATAAAGCTGGTCTTATATTATCTGTCATGCCACCATCTATAGCTAAATATTTTCTAACACCCGGTATCTCCTTTATTGACCCTATAGTATATAATGTTGTTCCTGCATTAGCTACAATTGACCTTCCTGGCTCTATTGTTAAGATAGGTTTTTTAAGTGATAATTTATTACATACTTCATTAACTCTATTTAATATAATATCACAATATTCTTTTGTTTCTTTTGGTTTATCTCCTTCTGAATAATAAATACCAAAGCCTCCACCTAAATCTAACTCTTCAATCATATGACCTGTTTCTTGTCTTATATTATTTATAAAGTTTATCATTACTTCAGCAGCATCAGCAAATGGCTCTGTTTCAAATATTTGTGATCCTATATGACAATGAAGACCTACTAATTCTATATTTTCTAATTCTAAAGCTTTTTTTATAGCATCCATGATTATATTACCTACTGGTGCAAACCCAAACTTTGAATCTATCTGACCAGTTTTAATATACTCATGAGTATGAGCTTCTATTCCTGGTGTAAGCCTTAAATAAACCTTTTGAACCTTATTATACTTTTCAGATATCTCATTTATCTTTATCATTTCCCATAGATTATCTACTATAAACCTTCCTACTCCTAGTTTAATTCCAAACTCTATTTCTTCTAAAGTTTTATTGTTTCCATGAAAATATATTTTCTCCATAGGAAAGTTAGCCTTATATGCTGTATATAGTTCACCACCAGAAACAACATCTAAATAAAGTCCTTCGCGATCTATAAGTCTACACATTTCTAATGTCAAAAAAGCTTTCCCTGCAAAAGCTACTCTATTATTTTCAGAATTAACTTTAAAGTATTTTACATAATCTCTACAATTATCTATTAGAAGCTGTTCATCCATTACATATAACGGAGTCCCATAATCTTTTGCTAAATCCTTTGCCTTTATGCCCCCAATAATTAAATTATTTCCTTCTATTTTACTTGCCCCAAAAAGTATCATATAATCTCCTCCAAAATATACTTGTATGAATTATAAAACAAAACCACTATGGCTTTTCCATAGTGGTAGATTTCCTTAAGTGAAATTAAAGGCTATAGGTATATTTAGCATATAATAATAAAATTTATAATTATTGCCTTGTAGCCCTCCACTTACGTGACAGTGATACATATATTATATGCATCCCCAGAAATAAATCATTGCAATGATATATTTCTTCGGCTGTTAATCCTTTCTTTATAATTCATCACTTTGCAAAGCTCATTATAAATACTATTAATAACAGCACCTCTACCTTGGTCATTAGTCTTATATATTATTATACACCTTTTCTCTTATTATTCTATATTTTTATTAATTAAATATTTTAACTTAGTTTAGATCTCTATATTTGTCCATTAGACTTCCCATCACATCACCAGATGGTGGTGGAGTATATGTTATCGCATTAGCTCCTGCCTCTATAGTTCTCATTATAGTTTCCTCTGTCGGTCCACCTGTAGCTATTATAGGAAAAGCCGGAAATTGCTCTCTTATCTTCCTTACAATGTTTGGTGTATTTTTACCTCCAGAAACATTTAGTATTGTTGCTCCAGCTTCAATTCTTTCAGCAACATTTTCACATTCTGAAACTACAGTAACTATTACCGGTATATCTATCGTTTCTCGTATTTTTCTTATAATATCATTTGCCGTAGGAGCATTCACAACTACTCCCATTGCCCCTTTAAATTCTGCATCCAAAGCCAAATTAACTACTCTTTTCCCTTGAGTTATTCCTCCACCTACCCCACAAAATACAGGTACATCTGCTGCCATAACTAAGGCTTGTGTTATAAGTGGTTGAGGAGTAAAGGGATATACTGCTATTATAGCATCGGCATTGGTATTTCTTATAATGGCAACATCTGTAGTAAATAATAAAGATTTTATTCTTTTTCCAAATATTTTTATTCCACTGCAATCTCTTATGCAAGAAGGAACTTCTATTACATGACTTCTTAATAATCCTTTTATCTCTGGTACCTGTTTAATTTTTTTCCCATCCATACCAAACTCCTCCTATATTATATTTAACTCTAATTATTTTTAAGCTATAATTATATTATACTACCTTAAACATATATTAAGATATACATAACTAAATAATTTTATTAGATTAAATTATTTTTATCAATATATTTTTTTTAAAATTTATAATATAAATAATAATTTTTGAGAGGTGATTTATATAAAAAAGAGGAGATTTTATCCCCCCTATGTAGTTTTATTAATAATGTATTTATTTTTTATCTTTGTCGCACTAATATTAGATTCCCCCATTGAAATATTTCATGGATTAAAAAAAATAATTTTAAGTCCAGATATTTTAATAACTGATTATGTTGAAATTGGTGGAATTGGTGCATCTTTATTTAATTCTGCTTTGACCAGTATTCTATCTATGTTAATTTTGATATTTATAGGTGTAAAGCCTAATGGATCAACTATCATGTCATTATGGCTAATGACTGGTTTTTCCTTCTTCGGCAAAAATTTATTAAATATATGGCCAATAATAATAGGTGTTTATCTTTATTCAAAATATCAAAAAGAACCTTTTCTTAATTATAGCTTAGTGGCACTACTTTCAACCACATTAGCTCCAACTGTAAGTCAACTTAGTTTTACAGATAACTTTTCAACTTTATCTGGAATATTGCTAGGCCATGGAATAGGTATACTTACTGGATTTGTGTTGGCCCCCATAGCTTCTCACTGTATTAAATCTCATAATGGATATAATTTATATAATGTAGGTTTCGCTGCCGGATTATTTGCTACACTCTTAATGTCTATATTACGGGCTGTAGGAATAGAGTTTGAAACTAGAATGGTCTGGAATACTGAATCAAATTATATTTTATCCATCTTTTTATTTATAATTTCTCTATATTTGATTATACTTGGCTTGATTCACAATCCTGACCCTAAAGAAAAACTAGGTATATTATTTAAACAACCAGGTAGGTTAGTTAGCGATTTTTATTTACTATTTGGAGATACTTGTTATATTAATATGGGTATTCTTGGATTTTTATCAACCTTCCTTGTAATACTTCTAAATGGTGATTTAAACGGACCAACTATTTCTGGTATTTTCACTATAATTGGATTCGGAGCCTTTGGTAAGCACATAAGAAATGTAATTCCTATTATATTAGGTGCTCTACTAGGAGCCTTAATAAATATTAATCCTATTAATTCCCCGTCATTAATATTATCTATTTTATTTTCAACAGCACTTGCACCTATAGCAGGGAAATTTGGGTTTAATATAGGTATATTAGCTGGATTCTTACATGTAAATATGGTTACTAATATAGGATACCTTCATGGTGGTCTTAATTTATATAATAATGGTTTAGCTGCTGGATTCGTTGCAATGCTTTTAATTCCAGTTGTTACTACCTTTAAAAAGGAGAATATTTAAAACATGAAGTTTAAATTTGAGAAAAACCTGAGAATAATTAATGAAATAATGACTTATCTTCACAAATTAGGATCTAATGATATTAATGTAACATTTCATACAGAAGATAATTCTAGTTCATTCCTTATTTGGGGGCATATTAAAGAAATTGATGATATTGAATTATATAATTTAAAAAAGATACTAAATACTAATCGTCAACATGAAGTTGAAGAATATTATTGGAACTTAGGTGGCGAATGTGAACTAGAAGGGGAACTTTCCTTAGTTGGAATGATGATAGATAAAGCTGAAATAAGTTATAATGATAGTATTTTATCGATTAAAATATATAGAGCTGATTATTAAACATTTTATAAATAAAAGACAGTAAATAGACTTATAAGTATATAAATCTATTTACTGTTTACTGTCTTTTTAAATACCTAAATTCGTTTTAATCTCCTCAAAAGGAAAGTTTTTTCCTGGACACTCTGTATTTCTTACATCTTTGTGCCTTTTTAAATCTTTAATATTATATTTTTCCATTAGGTATTTTGATAACTCAATGATACTGCTCATTTGACTCTGAGTTAAATTTTCGCTATTTAAATTACCTTCCACAGCTATTCCAAATGCTCTACTATTTACGCCTGGCGCATGTGCACCTACTGAATTTTCTGGTCTTCCTCTGTATATCACGCCATCTTTTCTTATATAAAAGTGATATCCTATTCCAGACCATCCTCTTCCTTTATGGATTTCATCTATCTTTTGAGGTGTCATATTATTATCCGCAGTATGATGATAAACTATTGTGCTAGGATTAAAATCAAAGTTTAGAGGTAAAGCCCATTTGTATTCTACTTCATTGATTTTAAATTCTCTATATAAAGCTTTATTTTCAAACCCCTTTAACTTATTTGCTTTAAACTTCATTACTTCTCCTAATTTATTGCTATATTTAAATTGTATGTTAACTATTTTTATTTTGTTAATAAACAAATAGTAGATAAATTTTAACTTAATAAATCTATCTACTATTTCCATAATCATTTATATACCTTTAGATTTTCTTATCTCCAATACCCTTTTTACAACTTTGGTTCCAATTATATCCTCTTTCATTTCATCTAATGCATCTGCTAACTTACTCCATCCCATGCCTTCTACTTCATCTGATTTATTAATTTTACCAGAAACAAAGTCAGCCATGAATGTTATCATTAAAATTTCTTTATCTTTAACATAATCAGAACCTACATATGTAATATTATTTATATCAATTCCAGCCTCTTCTTTCACTTCCCTATAAACTGCTTCCTCTGCTGTCTCATTATTATCTACGTATCCCGTTAACAATACCTTAGAATTTTTATATATATAACTTTGCTTTAATAATAATATTTCATCGTCTTTAATTATTGCTACCATTATACATGGCTTTGGAGTATCAAAAAACATCACATCATCATGGGAACAATATGGTACCCCACCTTCATCCCAACTATACTTTTCCTCTAATCCTCTACCACATAAAGGACAAAACTTGTACTTCATAATACACCTCTTAATTAACTAAATAACTATTTCTCTAAATAACAACTTTCTTTAAATATTATTCATTAATCATATATTTGAATTAAATATATGATTTTTTAACTTATATCTTATATCTTATATCTTATATCTTATATCTTATATCTTATATCTTATATAGTGATTATAATATTATATCAACTTTTTTATTTATTTCAATTCCATCTTTTTCAACTTTACAATTATATGCCATTATATCAACATTATTTTCTTTTGCTAATCTTAATGTATTTCCAAATTCTGGGTCAGTTATGTCATTAGGTGAAAATGTCTTAACATTATCTAATTGAATCAAAAATAAAATACCAGCACCAAATCCTTGTCTTTTCGCTTCTATAAGCTCTAATATATGTCTTGCACCTCTTTCTGTAGGAGCGTCTGGAAATCTACAATGTCCACTATCTTCTAAAGTTACACCTTTTACTTCTAAATAATATACTTCACTCTCGCCCTCTGTGGACAACTTAAAATCAAATCTGCTTTTTCCAAAAGTTTTCTCTCTATTAATTTTAGTATATTTATGTAAAGTATCAATCTTTTTATTATTTAAAGCTTCATTAACAACCTTATTAGGTACTTGGGAATCTATACTAATTAATATGTCATCTTTCATTGCTGCAATTAAATCATATTTTGTTTTTCTGCTCGGATTTAATTCTTCTCTTAAAAATACTTTTGTTCCTTCCTTCAATATCTCTCTGCATCTCCCTGTATTAGGAACATGAACTACTATCTCTTCTCCATTTAATATAACATTTGCATTAAATCTATTGGGTCTACTTTTAAATATTGCTTCATATATATTTTTATTGTATTTCATATTTTTCTCCTTAAATAAAATTATAACCAATTTTTTCAACATTTTTTTCATATATTTTATCCACAGTTCTCATAAAATCATAAGTTGTCCACAGGCTAAATTTTAAAAACACCTATTTTTCCTATATTTATAGTATTATTTTAACATTATCCACAGTTTTTATCCACATTTTGTACAAACTGTGCATAACTATATTTTATTATCCAAATCTTAAAAATATTACCTATTACATTCTACTACATATATTAGTGTTCTTCATCAAAAATCATCATATTGTTACAAACATATATTCTTTACATATATATTGTGTCAATACCTTTTTAAAAAGTTTTCAACAGTTTTTCCAAGTTGTCCACATTTTGTGGATAACTTTCCACAGTTTTAACACTTTTCCACTTATTAATATGTACTTATCAACACCTTAAATTCTTCTTAAAGTTTTTTAAGCTCACTGTATTGTATATTTATATACCTTAGACTTAATGTATAAAATAACATATAAAAAATTAATTGAACTTTTTTTAGTTAAATCATTGATATTGTTAGTTAGAGAGTTTCTTATTAGTACTCAAGATACATTTATAGATACATTAAAACAAAAAATATTTCTTTACCATTTGTAAATGGATCAATAAAAGCTAGTATAAAGACTATTAATGAAGATTTAAACTTATCATATTAAATATTATTACTGAAATTAATATAAATAAAATGACAGTAGGAAGATTTGTATAAGACACGTCTCCCTACTGTCATTCTTATCTAACTTATTATTTTTATACTTTAAATTACTTATTTTGTAACATAACCATTTTTATAATATGACACCAAATATTGAATTGCCAATACAAATGGTCCAACTAATGCTGTTATTACAGCCCAAATTAATTTATTTTGACCTTTTTCTTCTGCCAGTTTATATGATGCAAATACTGATGCTATTAATAATAAAATAACCATAATTTTATTCATTTTCTCCCCTATAATTAATTACTTTCCTTACTCAATTTAATTCTACATAATTAATATATTATTTTCAATAAAACTATATTTGCAAAAGGTAAACTCTTTGTGAATAAGTAACTTAATATTCATTTTTAATATTAATCATTTTATTTATTAATTAAATAAAAATAAAGTAAGATATAAAAATATATAAAATTCTTATATCTTACTTTAAATTACTCTACTGTTGGTAATGAACTTAAATTGTTATTTTCACTTTGATCTGGAAGACTTCTTAAGTATTCTTCACCTTTTTTGGAAACTCCAACCCCTACCCCAGATATTTGACCATTTTTAGCCATTTGAACACCTTCTTCTTTTGATACTCGTTCACCATTTGAAAGCTCATACCCTACTACTTCTCCAGATTTCTTAATCAAAGCCTTGATTGATTCTGCATCACTATTTGGTGTTGGTACTTCTTTATTAATATTTATTGGCAATCTTCCAATCATTCCATCATTTTCTTCATTCATAATAACACCTCCAATTGGTTATAGTGTTATTTTATCCATTAGAAATTCTTTAATACAAATCTATTTGCATTTTTATTTTAAAATATTCTCTGCCTGTTCCTTTAATAATTCTATATTATTATCTGCATCCACAGTTGTAAAATCATATACATCTTTAAATCTATAAAAATAATTTGCAATTGCAATTCTCTTAGATCTAGGAATACTTAATTCAGAAGCTAGATTATCCAAGAAATCCACCTCTTCATCTTCATACTCACCATCAACCAACGCTAATCCAACTAATTCAAAATATACAATTACTTTTGCCCTATCATTCGATTTCTTTATTAACTCTAAAACTTCACCATACTTCATATGATGTACTTCTGAACCACTTAATTCTAATTCTTCCTTATACTCTTCTAATAAAACTTTTTCTTCTTTAGCAAATTTATTGTCTACATCAGCAAAAATAGAAACTAAATTTATAAAAGCTATAGACTCTTCTTTATTTAACTCTTTTAAAAACATCTTATTGTTCCCTCCCTAAATTACACTTTCCATTTAACAAAATTATCCTTTATTAAATTATATATAACTTTTAATATATTTAAAATATATTACATCTAATTATCTATTATTATATTTTAAATTTTTGTATCATTACATTTAATACCTCAGCTAATTCTGATTGATTTTGAGCCAATTTTGTTACTTCATCTATTGCTGATGTAGAATCATTTATATTAATAACTATTTCTTGAGAAGTAGCTGATGATTCTTCTGCTGTAGCTGATACTGTTTCTATTGCATTACTTACCTGATTTAAATTCTCCAACATAAATTTTGTAGCTTCTGCAATATCACTTGCCATATTACTTATTAAATAAGTATCTTTTTCATAATTTTCAGCTGTATCTATTAATAATTCATAATCAGGATACACATTATATTCTATAAAATCTAAAATATCATTTGCATTAGTGGCAATGTTAGTAAATGCATTTTGAACTTGTACAATAATAGACTGTATTTTAGATACAGTTAAAGCTGATTCTTCTGCAAGCTTTCTAACTTCATCAGCTACTACTGCAAATCCTCTTCCCTGTTCGCCAGCCCTAACAGCTTCTATACTTGCATTAAGTGCTAATAAGTTAGTTTGTTCAGTTATATTAGCTATTGCTTCTGCCATCACTTTTATTTCCTTTACAACTTCTCCTGCCCTCATAGCCTCTGTTATACTGCTTAATTTATCATTATAAATTGATTTTGCATTATCTACAGATTTCAAACCTTTTTCCTTAACTTGCATTGCACGACTTTTTATTTCTTTTACAGAAATATCTGATTTTTTAGCTTTATTATATAGTTCTTCAGCAGTTATAGTAATTTCTTGAGTGGATGCATTTATCTCTTCTGTAGTTGAACTTAATTGCTCTATTCCTTGTGATATCTGTTCTGCAGCTTCATTTATATTCATCATTTTTGCCATAGCTTCTTCAGTTACTGTAGATAACTCTTCGCTTGAAGAAGTTATATTTTTTGATTCCTCATTAATTTCATAGACTAATTCTCTTATTGCTTCTTTTGAAGAGTTTAATGATTTTATCGCTGTTCCTATTTCATCATTCTTATTACTCTCTATTGAGTAATTAAGATTTCCTTTACTTAATTCATTAGATAATAATAATATCTTTTTTAATTGCTTAACTAAAGTATTTGTTATAATCCATATTAATAAAATTGCTATTACTAAATTTATTATTATTATAGTAATTAATAATCTATTAGAAGAGTTATATGTATTCATACTTTCATAATAATCTTCTTCAACAAGTTTATTCTTTATTGATATACTTTTCTTTAAAATCAATTCCATTTGTTCTCTTATAGAATTCACTTCAATAATTACATCTTTTGCTATATCATAATCATTATTCTTTACTAAATTTATTACATTCTCTCTCTTAGCTTCATATTCAGATAAATATTTTTCAAATTTTTCAAAGTTATCTTTATCTTCTTCTAATGTTATTGTTGTTTTATAATCTTTAACTAAATTTTTAATTTCTTCATTATTTTTATGAATCTCATTTTCAGTTAAAATTATCTCTTCTTTATTACTTACGTCTAGCAGCATTAGTATATCTGCTTTGATTTCTAAAAGATTGTTATTTATTAAAAGTAGATCATTAGCACCTTTAAAATCATCTTCCGCAATCACTTTTAAATTATCTTTTATCTTAGTCATATTAGTATATCCGATAAACCATATAACACTCATCATTATTAGCATAAAGGTAAATCCCAAAACTACCTTGTGAGATATCTTTAATCTCTTTAACATTTCACTCCTCCATGTCCATTTCCTATTTCAATCTTCAATTCTTTAATTAAATAATTTATATATATCTTGAAATCTTCGCTCTTCTACTTTATTTCCAATTAATCCGTTAAATTGACTTATCATTAAATATACTTCCTTATTATATGGATCCATTCCTATTACTTTCTTTAATAATTCATGTATTTTATTGTATTTATCCATATCATTTTGATTTAAAAGCCGTCTCGCTTCAGCCATAATTAAATCTATATTACTTTCAGTCTTGTTAGGTATACTTTTGCTTTCTATTTCATCTAACACAATATTTATTCTGTCAGGTGAAAAAGGCTTTTGAAGATATACTACCGCACCTAACTTAGTGCATTCTATTGCATTCTTTACTGTTGCAAAAGCTGTCATTATAACAACAGGGCAACTCATTCTTGCCTCTTTAATATTCTTTAATACCTCAGTTCCACTTATTCCTGGCATTCTAATATCTAAAAATATTAAGTCTATTGCTTCATTTGTATTATTTATTATATTTAATGCTTCTAATCCATTATCCGCTGTGATTACCTCGTAACCTCTTAATTCTAAACAAGTACTTAATAATATTCTTATATTCTTTGTATCATCAATTACCAAAACTCTTTTCATATGATCACTCCTAAATTACTTCTCTAAGATAGTGGAATAGTAAATATAAATTTACTTCCATACCCAACCTCGCTCTCACACCATATTTTTCCCCCATGTATCTCTACAATCTCTTTTGCTATAGATAGCCCTAATCCTGTGCTCTCTTCTGGTATTTCAAATCCTTCTACTCTAACAAATCTCTCAAATACCTTTTCTAAATAATTACTTGGAATTCCTCTTCCTGTATCTGTCACAGATACCAATATATTATTTTCTTTAATATATCCATCTATTTTTATAGAACCCCGTTCTGTATATCTAACAGCATTGGATAGTAAGTTATTCAATACCCACTTTATTTTTTCTTCATCCATCATAACCTCTGGCAATTGTTCTTCTAAACTTAATTTTAATTCTATTTCCTTTTCTTTTGCCAGAGGAATAAAATTATACAAGCAACTTTTTATTAATTCTTTAATGTCACTTTTCTTGATATTAAAAGAAGTCTTATTTGATTGAATATGGGATATCTTTAATAAATTTGATACTAGATCATTTAATTTTTGTACATCCTCCTTTATAGTTTCTACAATATCTCTTTGCTTATCATTTAAAGAGCCTATATTTTTATCATTTATAAGTCCAACTCCCATCATTATTGATGTCAATGGTGTTTTTAATTCATGAGATATTGTTCCAATAAAGTCTGCTTTTATAATTTCTAATTCCTTTAATCCAGTTATATTCTTAAATAATACTACTACCCCATCAATTTTTTCTTCTGATCCTTTAATTATAGTTGAAGTTATATTGAAAAAATATTTTTTATTATTTCTTTTTATTTCAATTAATTCCTCTCTATTTTCATTATCCTTATTAACAGATTCCGTTATATATTTGTAAACCTTAGATAAATTTATAACTTCAAAGAAACTTTTATCAATACAGCTCTCTTCATCAATATTAAAGAAAATCTTTCCTTCATCATTTATAAATTTAATTCTAAACGCATCATCCAGTAATATTATCGGGTCTGATATACTTTTAATTATACTTAAAGATCTATTTTTCTCAGCAACTAGATTACCTTCTGTGCTCTTTTCAAAATCATATAATCTATTTGTCATATTATTAAATTCTTTTGCTAAAAGCCCTATTTCGTCATCATAAATTACAGGTGCCTGCTTATTTAAATTTCCTTCTTTTACAGACTTTATCGCATTTATTAAAAGATGTATTGGATTAAAGTATCTATTTGTAAAGAACATAGCTATAGCTCCACCAATTATTGCTCCTCCAAGTGATATAAATATAATAAAATATATTGATGATTCTGAACTACTTCTAAGATCTCCTTCTTTATTAAGCATAATATCTTCATTTAATTCAAATAAACTTTTCAAGCTTTCATTTAACAAATCTATTTGTGGGGATATTTTTTGATAATAAATTTCAACTAATTCATCATGATTTTGACCATTATTATAATCCTGTAATCCTGAAAATAACTTACTAAATTCTATATATTGAGAATTTATTCTATCTACTAATTCCAACTCTCCAGGCTCTGTTATATTACTTTTTTCAATATAAAACCATTTATAAAATTCATCATCATTTGTATGAAATAAATTTAAGGCTTGATCTTTATTTCCTTGTAAGTATATTAATATTGCCCTATCCTGATTATTAATACAATCAATCATTTTATTACTTGTATTAATGCTTTTATAATTATTAGTAATTAATCCATTTATAGAGTTATTAATATTATACATATTGATAGCCGAAGAAAATCCAACCAAAATAATTATTACTACAAGGATAATGTATATAATTGAAAATCTTTTCTTTAAAGAGTTCATCATAATTTCAACCTTCCAATTCAAAAATATTGTTCTTTGATTATATCAATTATACATAATACATAAATATATATTCCACAATTATTTTTTCTTTTACAAAAATTGATGCATATAATCTAATTATTCTATTACCCTATTATTGTGAATAAAAACTTATAAGTGCCACCTAACAGTCTTAATTAAAGAATGTATAAAATGAACCCGATTTTTTAAAAACTTAGCTATTAAATAGCATATATAATTACACTTTTAAGATTTTATTTTTTATACATAAAAAGCTTAGGAATATTAATTCCTAAGCTCTTACATAATACTTTTAATAGTTTTCTACAAATACTTCAAAGTATCCTTGCGGATGTAAACATGCTGGACATACCTGTGGAGCTTCTTCACCTTCAAAGATATATCCACAGTTATTACATTTCCATAAAACTGGCTCGTCCTTCTTGAATACTTTTCCTTCTTCAATATTCTTTAATAACTTATTGTATCTTCTTTCATGTCTATTTTCTACTTCTGTTATTCTTTCATATGCTACTGCTATAGCTGGGAAACCTTCTTCCCTTGCTACTCTTGCAAATTCAGGATAATCATGAGACCATTCTTCATGTTCACCTTTTGCTGCTGCTCTTAAATTTTTTGCTGTATCATCATATAAATCTACTGGGTAAGCAGCATTAATTTCTATAGCTTCTCCAGCAAAATCATCCTTTAAAAATTTATAAAATCTTTTTGCATGTTCTTTTTCTTGCTCTGCAGTTTCCATAAATATGTTTGCAATTTGAACGTATCCTTGTTTTCTTGCTACGCTTGCATAATACGTATATCTAGTTCTTGCTTGCGATTCTCCAGCGAACGATTTCATTAAGTTTTCTGCTGTTTTAGTTCCATTTAAACTCTTCATACTATCTACTCCCTATCTTATAAATTTAGTTATTCAACCATACTTACATTATATTGCATATATAGAAAATTGGCAAATTTGGTAATTAATAAACAACTTATTTTTGTTTTTTCTAAATATTCCTTTATTTTTATTCTTTTCTAATTTAACCCACTATTATAACCAAAAAGAATATTTTTATTGAATATATATAAAAAATAGTTATAAGTTTGCACTTATAACTATTTTTTATAATTATTTTTTATTTTTCTTTAATATTGCTAGTACTATCATCCCTACTAAAGATCCAATAACTAGAGCTCCAAAATAACCTAGTGGATTGGTTATAACTGGAAGAACAAATATTCCACCATGTGGTGCTCTTAAAGCACAACCAAATGCCATTGATAAAGCTCCTGCAGTTGCAGAACCAACTACACATGCTGGTATTACTCTTAATGGATCAGCTGCAGCAAAAGGTATTGCGCCTTCTGTTATAAATGATAATCCCATAATATAGTTTGTTACTGCTGATTGTCTTTCTTTAGCTGTAAATTTCTTTTTAAAGAAAGTTGTACATAATGCTATTGCAAGTGGAGGTACCATACCACCAATCATTACTGCTGCCATAAATTCAAATTGCCCACTAGCTAATGATGCTGTTCCAAATACATATGCTGCCTTATTTAAAGGACCTCCCATATCAAATGCCATCATTCCACCTAGAACTGCGCCCAGCAATATTTTGCTACTTTCCCCCATATTGTTTAGAACATTTGTAATACCAGTATTTAATGCTGCTACTGGTGGATTAATTACAAACATTATTATTGCACCTATTAATAAAATTCCTAAGAACGGATATAGTAAAACTGGCTTTAATCCTTCTAAGCTATTTGGTAATTTTTCAAACAACTTCTTTAATCCAACTATTAAATATCCTGCTACAAAACCTGCAATTAAAGCCCCTAGGAAACCTGAACCGCCTTTATTTGCAAGCATACCCCCAACAAATCCTACTGCTAGTGCTGGCCTATCGCCTATGCTCATTGCTATATATCCAGCTAGTATAGGTAACATGAAATCGAATGCTGTTCCACCTACAGTTTTTAAGAAGGCAGCAAATGGAGTATTCATACCAAAGTTTGCAGGATCAATGCTATAATCATCAAATAAGAATGCTAAAGCTATTAAAATCCCTCCACCTATAACGAATGGTAACATATGAGATACACCATTCATAAGGTGTTTGTATATTTGGTGTCCTATACTATCTTTTTCTCCTGATGATTCTTCTTCTGAAGTTTTTGCTCCATTGTGGTGATAAACTGGTGCCTCTCCTGAAATAGCTCTATTTATCAATTCTTCTGCTTTATGTATCCCATTTGCAACTTTAGTTTGAATTACTTTCTTTCCATCAAATCTTGCCATTTCCACTTTTTTATCAGCTGCAATTATAATACATTCTGCTTCTTCTATTTCTTTTGCTGTTAATACATTTTTAGCTCCACCTGAACCGTCAGTCTCTACTTTTATTGAAACTCCCATTTCTTTAGCTTTTCCCTCTAAGCTTTCCGCTGCCATATAAGTATGAGCTATTCCAGTAGGGCATGCTGTTACAGCTAAAATTTTATATCCTTCTTTACTTTCTGCTTTATCTTTATTCAACTTTTCATTTTCAAAATCATCTATTAATTTTATAAATTGATCTGCTGACTTTGCATTTAATAATCCACTTCTAAAATTTTCATCCATTAACATAGTAGATAGCCTTGCCAAAACCTCTAAATGAAGATTATTTTCTCCATCTGGAGCTGCAATCATAAAAAATAATTTTGCTGGTTGACCATCTAAAGAATCATAATCAACTCCATCATTAACTACCATTGCTGCTAAACCCGCATCCTTAACAGCACTTGTTTTAGCATGTGGTATAGCAATTCCATCACCTATACCAGTTGTACTAAGTTCTTCTCTCGCTAAAACAGCTTTCTTATATTCCTCTTTATTGTTTAAGTTTCCTGATAAATTCATTAAATCAACTAATTTATCAATAGCCCCTTCCTTAGAAGTAACTTTAGGATTTATTGCTATAGATTTTTTGTTTAATAAATCTGTAATTTTCATTTTAATCCTCCAAATTATAATATTTGATTCAATAACTCATAAACTTTTTCTTTTGTTGCTAATCCTTCAGAAAATGCACTTGCACTTCCAGTAGCAACACCCATCTTAAAAGCTTCTTCTAAATTTTTATTTTTTAAATATCCAGCTATAAAGCCTCCTACCATTGAATCACCAGCTCCAACTGAATTAATTAAAGTTCCTTTAGGTACATCCGATTTAATTATTTCATCCTTTTCTGTTACAAATATAGCCCCATCACCAGCTCTTGAAATTAAAACATTTTGTGCTCCCATTTCTCTAAGCTTTTTTGCATAAATCACTATATCATCTTCATTTTCTATAGTGGCATTAAATAATTCTGCTAATTCATGATGATTAGGCTTAATTAAAAATGGTTTGTATTTTAATACATTTAATAAAAGTTCTCCTGTTGCATCAACAATGAATCTAATCCCTTTACCAGATAACCTTTCCATTATTATTTCATATATATTTTTAGGAAGAGTTGCTGGAATACTACCTGCTAAAACTAAAATATCGCCTTCTCTTAATAATTCTAGCTTTCTATATAATTCTTCTAGATCTTGATCTGAAATACTAGGGCCTTGACCATTTATTTCCGATTCTTCATTAGATTTTAACTTAACATTTATTCTAGACATCCCATTATTAAGCTTTATAAAATCGGTATTACATCCAAAAGCTTTTATTTTATTCTCTATTTCCTCTCCAGTAAAACCTGCTATATATCCAAGTGCTACATTTTCTACATCTAAGTTCTTTAACACTATAGAAACGTTTATCCCCTTGCCTCCAGCATAAACTTCTTCATAAGACGTTCTATTTACTTGACCTAATTTAAAGTCTTGAACTCTTACTATATAATCTAATGCCGGATTAAAAGTTATAGTATAAATCATAGCTTTAAAACCTCCACTATTTCTGCTTTATTACAATAACTAGTATTCTCTAATATTGTTGTTATTATCACTGCTTCGTCTATTTCTCCAAAAGTTATACAACTAATTTCATTAAATTTAGTTTTATCTGCTAAAATATATGGGTTCCTTGTCCTTTTTAGTGCTTCTTCCTTAACTAATGCTTCCTTCATATCAGGAGTAGTATATCCTCTGTAGTCAGATATCCCATTTGTTCCAAAGAAACCTTTAGTGAAATTATATCTTTTCAAACTATTTATAGCTTCCACTCCAACTATAGCTTCTGTTGAGTCTTTTATCTCTCCGCCAAGTATATAAGTTCTAAATCCATTACTTATTAGCTTTTTTGCTTGATTTATTCCATTAGTAACATATATAGCTTCTTTTTCTTCTAGAAAATCAATCATTAAATTTGTTGTTGTTCCTGAATCTATATATACAAAATCATCTTTTTTTATAAGACTTGCTGCATGTTTTGCAATAATAGATTTATCATTAATATTTAATGTTTCTCTTATTGATACTAAGTCATCTTTAGTATGAAATTCTTTTTCTAATAGAGTCGCTCCCCCATGAACTTTTTTAAGCTTTCCTACTTCATCTAAATAATTCAAATCTCTTCTTATTGTAGATTCTGAAGTATCTAACATCTTTACAAGTTCATTTACATATACTACAGAATTATTTCTAAGTTCTTCTAATATAAGCTTATGTCTTTCTTCAGTTAACACTAAAATCACTCCCAACTAAATAATACAACTTTTCAAAATCAAATTCAACCATCTTCAATCATTTTCATTCATTTTCAATCACTTTCAACCATTTACATTCATATCAATCAATTTTATTAATACTTATTACCATTTAACCCATAAATATTATTATTTTCTTTTTATAAAAATAAAAACCTCAAGGTTTTTATTCCTTAAGGTTTATTTTCGTGTAATTAATAGCAAAATATACTTTATCTCTTTAATTCAATAATATTTTCGATTAACCCCTTACATCTTCCGCAAGTACTTCCTGCTTTAGTTAGCTCTCCAACTTTTTCAACTGTATCTGCCCCATTATTAACTGCATTCACCACATCTTTTAAAGACACATTATTACAGCCACATACAGAATCTAAAATTGCTTGAACTTGGCTTGTACATCCCCCACAACAAGTTGCAGCACCAGTTTGATCCATTATTTCATCTAAAGTTCTAGCTCCACCTTTCATTGCTTTTCTTATATCTAAATAACTTACGTTCCTACATCTACAAATCACTCTATCTCCAGCCATAAGATCCTCCAAGATTATATTTATTTCTTTAATATTATATATCGATAGTACTTATTATTCAATATATTTTATTAATTAATTTTTTATATTATTATTACATTATTTAAGTATTAATTTATTGCAATAAGAGCACATTAATGTTAAAATTTACTTGATAAATATTATTTACTGAGAACTATTTCCAATATAAGTCAGTATTTATAAATGTTAGAAAAAGGGGTGCATTATATGAAGCAAGAATGGATCAATTTTAAAGAAGGTCAATGGACTAAATCTGTTGATGTAAGAAACTTTATACAATTAAACTATACTCCATACAATGGGGATGATAGCTTTTTATCTGGTGCTACAGAAGCCACAAAGAAGTTATGGGATGAGGTTAGTGAATTATTTAAAAAGGAAAGAGAAAACGGTGGAGTTTTAGACGTTGATACTGAAACTGTTTCTGGTATTAATGAATATAACGCTGGATATATAGATAAAGCTTTCGAAAAAATAGTCGGTGTTCAAACTGATGCTCCATTAAAAAGAGCTGTAATGCCTTTCGGCGGTATCAGAATGGCTGAAAATGCTGCAAAATCTTATGGCTATGAAGTAAGTCCAAAAATTTCAGAAATATTTACTAAATATAGAAAAACTCATAATCAAGGTGTTTTCGATGCTTATACTGACGAAATGAGATTAGCAAGAAAATCTGGTGTTATCACAGGTCTTCCTGATGCCTATGGTAGAGGAAGAATAATAGGTGACTATAGAAGAGTTGCTCTATATGGAGTTGACAGATTAATAGAAGATAAAATTGCTCAAAAGAAGAGCTTAGAAGTTAGATGTATCGATGAAGATGTTATTAGATTAAGAGAAGAACTTTCTGATCAAATAGTTGCTTTAAAAGAATTGAAAGGATTAGCTGAAACTTACGGTCTTGATATATCTGGACCAGCTAAAAACGCTAAAGAAGCTATTCAATGGTTATACTTTGGATTCTTAGGTGCAATAAAAGACCAAAATGGTGCTGCTATGTCTCTTGGAAGAACTTCAACATTCTTAGATATATATATTGAAAGAGATTTAAAAGCAGGATTAATTACTGAGGAAGAAGCTCAAGAATTAGTTGATCATTTCGTTATGAAATTAAGACTTGTAAAATTCTTAAGAACTCCAGAATATAATGACTTATTCTCTGGAGATCCAACTTGGGTTACTGAATCAATTGGTGGTATGGGACTAGATGGAAGAACATTAGTTACTAAAAACTCTTTCAGAATCCTTAATACACTATATACTTTAGGCCCATCACCAGAACCTAACTTAACTGTACTTTGGTCAACAAGATTACCTCAAGGATTTAAAGACTTCTGTTCAAAAGTTTCTATTGATACAAGTTCTGTTCAATATGAAAATGATGATTTAATGGCTCCTTACTGGGGTGATGATTATGCAATTGCTTGTTGTGTATCTGCTATGAGAGTTGGTAAGCAAATGCAATTCTTCGGTGCTAGAGTTAACTTAGCTAAAACTTTACTTTACGCTATAAATGGTGGAAGAGATGAAAAGTATGGAATGCAAGTTGGTCCAAAACTAGCTCCAATAACTAGTGAATATTTAAATTATGAAGAAGTAATGGATAAATTTGAAATAATGACAGACTGGTTAGCTAACCTATATGTTAACACTTTAAATGTTATTCACTACATGCATGATAAGTATTCTTATGAAAAATTACAAATGGCTTTACATGACAGAGACGTATTTAGAACAATGGCTTGTGGTATAGCTGGATTATCTGTTTGTGCTGATTCACTTTCAGCTATTAAATATGCTAAAGTTAAACCAATAAGAAATGAAGAAGGAATTGCTGTTGATTTTGAAATCGAAGGTGATTTCCCTAAATACGGAAATGATGATGATAGAGTTGATGATATAGCTGTATACCTTGTTGAAAATATGATGAACAAAATAAGACAAAACAAGACTTACAGAAATGCTTACCATACTCAATCAGTATTAACAATAACTTCAAATGTTGTTTATGGTAAGAAGACTGGTACTACTCCTGATGGAAGAAAAGCTGGAGAACCATTTGCTCCAGGAGCTAATCCAATGCATGGAAGAGATAACAGTGGTTCATTAGCATCATTAAACTCAGTTGCTAAACTACCATATGAGCATTCACAAGATGGTATATCGAATACCTTCTCAATAATTCCAGATGCTTTAGGAAAAAATTCTGAAGATAGAATTAGGAACTTAAGCTCACTAATGGATGGATATTTTGGTCAAAATGCTCACCACTTAAACGTAAATGTATTTGATAGAGAAACTCTATTAGATGCTATGGAGCATCCAGAGTTATATCCTCAATTAACTATAAGAGTTTCAGGATATGCTGTAAACTTCATTAAGTTAACAAGAGAACAACAATTAGATGTTATAAACAGAACATTCCATAAATCAATGTAATTTATTAGGGACTTAGTATTTACTAAGTCCCTTCTTTATTTAACATACTCGAAGCTTGCTTTTTCACTTTCTAAGTTAAAAATTAACTTATCTTGCTTATAGAATTTAAATCTTGCTCTACATGATATATTTTCATAAATTGTTCTTATCATTTTTCCGCCATCTGGTGCTAATAGTTTTTGAGGATAATTTTCATTTATTTCTATTTCTAATTTATATTTTCCTCTTTTTATAATCAATCCATTTTCATTGTAATTAATTATTTTAACACCATTATAAGTTGCTAGTCTATATTCCTTTTCTTTATATAAAATAGATGCAATACACCCTTTAAATTCAAACCCTAAGAATGGAATATCTGCAATAGAAACCATAATATTTGCCTTTGTATTTTTAAAACTATTACATTGAATCCATAAATATGATTTAGGAAATGACTTTCCTGAGTCCTTCTCAATATACCCTATACCGTCTTTTATTATTATCTCTTCATTATTTATATTCAATTTCCCATTAACTATATGATGTAAACTTATTATTCCATGACTACATTCCATAAAGGGAAATAAAGCAAATGGCCCCATTATATTGCTTTTAATTGTAATAATATTATCATAACTTAACTTACCTTTTATTTTTATATCACTGCTAACTATATTTAATATCAATCCCTTTTTAGAAAATATATTATCTCTTATCTTAATAGTTAACTTATCATAACTTATTGAAAAGTCTTTAAAATCGTACTTTATATTATAGGATTCCTTATTAGTTATCACTTGAATAAATGCATATCTTAATCCATTCTTATCAATATTTATACCTGGAATAAAAGCTATACTATCATCTCCAAATTGTTGTTTAAAATACCAACCTTCAAAAAAGCTTTTCTTATTACTATATGAATTTTTATTCTTCATACCTTAAATCCTTTATAGAAGGTGAATCTAATAAGTTCCCCTTAAAATCAAATCTTGATCCATGACAAGGGCAATCCCAAGATAAATCATCTGCATTCCACTTTAGCTCACATCCTAAATGCGGGCACTTAGTTGAAACTGTATAGACTTTTCCCTCTTTATTCTTATAAACTCCAACCTTCTCTCCATTATAAATAACAATTTCACCTTCGCCATTGTTTACATGTTCTATTGTTTGCATTGGTATATGTATTTTCTGCGCAATAAAGTTATATGCTGTTTCTACTCCATCTTTCGCCAGATTTTTTATAGATGCAGTCATATCAAATCTACTCGGAGAAAATATATCGTTAAAATCATGCTCAACACCAACTATCATATCACTAATAATTATTGATGAAACCATAGATGATGTCATTCCCCATTTATTAAATCCAGTGGCTACATAAACATTTGGCATTTCCTTAGAATAAATACCTATATAAGGAATTCCATCAGAAGTCATACAATCTTGAGCTGACCAACTATATTTTTCTACAGATTCAGGATATAGTTTCTTGGCTAGGTCTCTAAGTTTATCATAAGATCCACCTAATTCATTATCTCCAGTTCTCTTAGAGATTCCCCCCAAAATTAACAAATCCTTATATCGTCTAAATGTATAACCACCATCTTTTTCATCTAAATACATTCCATGAAGAATCTGAGCATCTTTAAGTGCAATTAAATGCTCTCTTTCTTGATGCATTCTCATAAAATAATACCCTGGAGTATTTATTATTGGAAAATGAGTTGCTACAACAATACTTTTAGCTTTTATATTTGCATGATTAGTTATAACAGTATCTTCTTTTATGTCTATAGCTTTGGTATCCTCATAAATAACTAAATCTTTCGCTATATAATTTAAAAATTTTATAGGATTGAATTGCGCTTGATTTTTGAATTTTAAAGCCTTTGCTATTTTAAACGGTAATTCAATTTCATCTACTAATTCAGCATCTATTCCAATCTTTATTGCTGCTTCATATTCATTTTCTATCTTTTTAGGATTATCTAAACTATATACATACGCATCTTCTACTTCAAAATCACAATCTATATTATTACTATCAATTATTTCTTTATATGATTTCATAGCTAATTCATTTGCTTTTGCATATTTTTTTGCATTTTCTTCACCAAATTCTTTTATAAGCTTATCATATATTATATTATGTTGTATTGTTATTTTAGCTGTCGTGTTTTTAGTATTTCCATTTAATATTTTTCCTCTATCTATAACAACAACATCTACACCTCTTTTTTTTAGCATATATGCTGTTAGCAGCCCTGTTATACCAGCTCCAATAACAACTGCTTCTACTTCTATATCTTCCTTTAAATGCTTTCTCTCCTTAATATTATAACTTTCACTCCAAACGGATTTCATAAAAATATCACCTCATCCTTTATTATTCCATTAATTTTAGTAATTAAACAAATTAAGAATAATGTGATTAATAAATTCAACTTTTTATTATTAATTTTTACTCTTTATAAAATTATCATCTAATTTTTCTTTTATATCCGGGTATTTTTCTACCACTTCTATGAAATTTATTATTCTCTCAAAAGTTTCCTTATTTAAAACATGCTCTATTTTTTCAGTTTCTTGTAATAAATACTTTGATACACCCAATATCTTTAGAAACTTTTCTATAGTATTATGTCTATTTAACAAATATTCACCATAACTACTTCCATTTTCAGTCAACTTTACATAACCATATTTCTCATAGTTAGCTAAATTTAATTCATCTAACTTTTTTATCATCTTTGTTATTGAAGCTGGTTTTACATTTAATGCCTTTGATAAATCTCCAACCCTAGTAAACCCCTTATTTTTTGATAATCTATATATCATTTCTATGTAATCTTCCATTGAAGCTGTAATTAATCCACTATCGTTTTTTAAATAGTTATTGAAAGTATAAAATTCTTCACGCTCCTTCATATATACCCCTCCATACCATACCTATCTTTATATTATATTTAACTACCTAATATAAAATTCTTATAAAATTTTATATTTTTGTATCAATATTTATTATTAACTCATAAATTGAACTATAAATAAATTTAGCCTAAGCTAAAAAAATTAGATAAACGAAACTATGGAGGTAATTTATGAAAAACTTATCAGAAATTAAAGTTGGAAGTAGCGTAATTGTAAAAAGAAATAATTCCAAATCATCACTTAAAGAAAGACTATTAGCATTAGGATTAACTCAAGGTGCAATAATAGAGGTGCTTAGAAAAGGCCCTAAAAATAATCTAACAGTCTATAGAATCAGAGGAGCTATGATTGCTTTAAGAAAAGAAGAAGGAGAACTTATTGAAGTTTCCGAACTATAAATTGAAAGAGGTGATTTTCAAATGGGTTTAACAGCTCAAACTAGTAAAATTAATTCTATGAAGGACATTTTTAATATTGGTAAAAAAAATAACCAATATGTAATTGCTTTGGCAGGCAATCCCAATACCGGTAAAAGTACTGTTTTCAATTATTTAACTGGACTTCATCAGCATACTGGAAACTGGCCTGGTAAGACAGTTGTAAATACTCGTGGCGAATTTAGCTACAACGATAATGAGTATATTCTTGTGGACTTACCTGGAACCTATTCACTATTTTCCTCATCTATTGATGAAGAAGTCGCACGGGATTTTATATGTTACGGCAATTATGATGCTGTAGTTGTAGTCACTGATGCAACTTGCTTAGAAAGAAATCTAAATCTTGTTTACCAAATTTCTGAACTAACTAATAACGTTATTACTTGCGTTAACTTGATAGATGAAGCCAAAAAGAAAAACATACAAATTGATAAAGATGGTCTTGAAAATTCCTTAGGAATACCCGTAGTGCTTACCGCTGCAAATAAGGGTATAGGTATGGATAATCTTAAAACCGAAATCGAAAATTTAGCTGTAAAAAAGAAAACTCCAACCCCAAATAAAACTATATATAGTGATGTTATTGAGAATCTCGTTGAACAAGTAGAAAAAAAATTAGAACCCTATGATATTATAAATAAAAGATGGATAGCCTTAAGGCTAATAGATAGTAACTATGATATATTTAAAAAACTCGATGAATTTGATGATAAATTTAACACCATGATAGCAAAGAAACTTCAAGAAGAACTTAATTTAAATATAAATAAAGATAACCTAAGAGAGTATATTTCAGAAATGAATTATAAGCAAGCAAAGACAATAAAAGATAAATTTGTAAAAGAGGATGTAAAAAAAATAAATAGAGACAAAAAAATAGACGATATAATAACTTCAAAGGTATTTGGAATCCCATTAATGTTACTTTTACTTGGAATCGTATTTTGGTTAACTATAGAAGGCGCAAACTATCCTTCACAGCTTTTATCTGACATCCTGTTTTCATTTCAAGATAAATTAACTGAATTATTTAATTTTCTAGGAGCTCCAGATTGGTTACATGGAATTTTAGTTTTAGGCTTATATAGAACTTTAGCTTGGGTTATAGCTGTAATGCTTCCCCCTATGGCTATATTTTTCCCTCTCTTCACTTTACTAGAAGATTCAGGATATTTACCTAGAATAGCCTTTAACTTAGATCATATGTTTAAAAAATGTTGTGCGCATGGTAAACAATGCCTAACTATGTGTATGGGATTCGGATGTAATGCTGCTGGAGTAATAGGATGTAGAATAATAGAATCCCCAAGAGAACGCCTTATAGCAATAATAACTAATAACTTTGTTCCTTGTAATGGTCGCTTCCCTACGTTGATTGCAATAGCCACAGTATTCTTTGCTGTTACATCTAACAACACAATAAATAATATAATTCCATCATTATCTATTACATTTATGGTTATATTAGGTATAGCTATGACTTTATTTGTTTCATTTATTTTATCTAAGACTCTTTTAAAAGGTGTACCTTCAACATTTACACTTGAGCTACCACCATATAGGAAGCCTCAAATAGGCAGAGTATTATATACTTCAATTATAGATAGAACAATATTCGTTTTAAGCAGAGCTGTTCTAGTTGCCGCTCCCGCTGGTGCAATTACATGGATATTAGCCAATATCTATATAGGAGATTTAAGTATAATAAGCCATATAGCCAACTTCTTGCAACCTTTAGGCAACGCCATTGGTCTAGATGGATTTATACTTCTTGCTTTTTTAGTCGGCCTTCCAGCAAACGAAATAGTTCTTCCTGTATTATTAATGGCATACCTAGCTACAGGAACATTAACTGACTTTTCAAGCATAGAATCTCTAAGAGAAATTTTAATAAATAATAATTGGACTTTACTTACTGCTCTAAATACTATGCTATTTAGTTTACTTCATTGGCCTTGTTCAACCACTCTTTGGACAATAAAGAAAGAAACTGGTAGCATTAAATGGACAATACTATCGTTTATAATTCCTACTGCAATAGCCTTTTTGGTATGCTTTTTAACGACATCAGTATATAGATTAGTTGTATAAATATTTTTATCCAATAACTATAAATAGCTTAATGATAAAATACCATTAAGCTATTTATAGTTATTATAATGCTTGGCTTTTAACTAAATATCACAGCTGTATCTTTATTTTAAGCTATTACATTTTCTTCTTTTCCCTACTCTCCACCTTTCCACAACACCCTCCTTCTTTTCTTTTTAAGAACATCATAAGTAACATTATTATCATAATTAAAGGACATATAAAAGGTGCTATTAATCCTAATACCCCACTAACTTTAGGAGAAAATTTATAAACTATTGGTGATAATAATATTATAACTATTGGCAAGGCACAACATAAACTCATATGAAACACATGTCTAAAACAACTACGTTTATAATCATATTTGTCTTTATTATTATGATTCATTCTTAATCCTCCTTAATAAAAATTAATAAATTTTTTTCCTATAATAATATTAATCGTTTTAAATGAAGATTTTATGAATTTACTTCATATTTATAAAATTCGTTTATTAATAATATTTATTTAATCTCCATAATTTCTTCATATTTATATAATATAATTCTCATGTCAACTTAATAGCGGCTTATTAACTCAATTAAATTTAAGCAGTATGAGCTTTTTAAGGAGAAAATCTAATGATAAATTTTCTAAAAATTATATTAAGTAAAAATTACAGAAAAACATACTATAAAAAAGTTTTAAATGATTATAATAGATATAGTATTGAACTAGAAAAAAATATATAGAGCAACTAATGTTATTTAAGTTGATCCCCCTAAGGCTAAAGCCTTATAATTATAAAACAGCAAATTAATTAGGATTATTTTCTAATTAAAATTAAATTGTCTAGTAACAATAGTGTTACTAGACAATTTGATATTAATAGCATACTTTTCCTGGATTTAATATATTCTTAGGATCAAATACTAATTTTATTCCTCTCATAATTTCTATATTTTCCTCACTTAAAGAGTCACTCAAATATTTCTTTTTCGCATATCCTATACCATGCTCTCCAGATACTTGCCCTGATAATTCTTTAGCTTTATCATACATTCTTTTCATTACATCGTTAAGTTTTGTTTGCCATTCATCTTCACTTAAATCATCTTTTAATATATAAACGTGTAAGTTTCCATCTCCAGCATGTCCAAAGCTCTTTATTCTTATTTCATACTCTTCTTGAAGCTTATGAGTAAATTTTACAAAACCAGCAACCTTATTTCTTGGAACTACTACATCTACTTCATCCATTTCAGTTGTAGATGACTTTATAGCTTCTAAAAAAGCTCCTCTTGCAGACCAAATAGCCTCTTGTCTTTCTTCTGTATCTGATATAAATACATCTATAGCTCCTTCATTTAAACATATATCTGCAACCTTTTCATAATTCTTCTCTATTTCCTCTTTTGAGTTACCATCAAAAGTTAATAATAAATAAGCATCTGAACTATGATCTGGGAATTTCTTGCCTAGATATTCTTCCGCTGCAAGTATTACTTCTCCTTGCATAAATTCAATAGCTGTTGGTACTGATTTTGATTTAATTATTTTAGGTACAGTTTCAATTGCATTTTCCAATTCTTTAAATGGTACTAGCAAGCTTATGGACTTCTTAGGTAGTGGTAATAACTTTAATGTTGCTTTAGTTATTATTCCTAATGTTCCCTCTGATCCAATTATTAAATCTTTAATACTATATCCGGAGCTATTTTTAACAACCTTTCCCCCTAGATTTAGAATATCTCCTTTTGGAGTTACAACTTCTAATCCCCTAACGTAATCTCTCGTTACTCCATACTTTACTGCTCTCATCCCGCCTGCATTAGTACTTATATTTCCACCTATTGTGGCTGTCTTTTCCCCTGGATCTGGTGGGTAAAATAAATCATGCTCTTGAACGAACTTTCCTATTTCCATTAGTAAAACTCCTGGCTCTACTGTTAAAGTTAAATTTTCTTCATCTAACTCTAATATGTTATTCATTCCGCTTAAATCTATGATTATTCCGCCATTAAGAGGTACACACGCTCCAACTAACCCAGTTCCAGATCCTCTTGCTGTAACTGGTATATTATTTTCATAAGCATACTTCATGATATTTGACACTTCTTCAGTAGTAGAAACCTTAACTACTATCTCTGGAAACTTTCTAACAAATCCTAATTCATCATGACTATAATCTTCATTTATATTTTCTCCATAAAAAATTCTATCATTATCATTTATTAAGCCTTTTATTTCTTTTATATTTTTTTCTAATACTTTATTATATTGCATGCTCTTCCCCTCCATCTCCCTTAATCTTTTGAATTAACTTAGGAATTATTTCATATATATCTCCTACTATTCCATAGTGTGCAACCTTAAATATTGGTGCCTTTTCATCGTTATTTATAGCAAATATATAATCAGAGTTATTCATACCTGCAGTAAATTGAACTGCTCCAGACACTCCGCATGTTATTATTAGTTTAGCTCTAACAGTTCTTCCACTTAATCCAACTTGCTTACTAGCATCTTCCCATCCAGATTCAATTAATGGCCTTGTAACAGCAACTTCTCCCCCAAGCAAATCTGCTAACTCCCTTATCATACTCATATCTTTTTCTGACTTTATTCCTCTTCCAGCTATAACTAAAACATCAGCTTCTGATATGCTATGCTCTTTCTTTTTATCAACTATACTTTTTACATTAATATTTGAAGATATTTTATTTTTATTAACATCACAAATTATTAATTTTCCTGTAGATTCTTCACTTCTAATAGGCGCAGACATAACCTTATACCTAACTGTAGCTAATTGTGGCCTTGAATTAGGTGTAATTATTTGAGCCATAATATTTCCACCAAAAGCTGGTCTTATTTGTATTAAATCTGTATTTTCCTTTATATCTAAAACTGTACAATCTGCTGTCAAACCAGTTCTATATCTTGCTGCTACTCTTGGTGCTAATGACCTTCCCACAGTAGTTGCTCCAACTAATATAACAGATGGTTTAACTTCATCTATAAAACTCTCAAACATTGCCGTATATGGTTCTATTCTAAAATTGTTTAGACTTTCATCGTCATATACATATACCTTATCTACCCCATAGTGCAATAATTCTTTTGCTTTTCCAGATATATTATGGCCTATAAATATGCAATATACTTCTTGTTTTACTTTACTAGCTAACTCCCTAGCCTTTCCTATAAGTTCAAATGTAACAGGATGTATATCTCCATCAACATGATCCACATATACTGCTATTCCATTCCACTTACTCTTGTCTATCAATACTTTTTCTTCTTCTATATATTCTACAGCACCTTTCGGTCCCTTCTTCACACACAACTTACACATCTTACAATTAGAATTAATATCTAATTTTCCATTAATATTTTCTAAAGCTCCAAATGGACAAATTTTAATAATCTCATCTATATTTATTACTTTATCTTGATTTACAACTAACTTAGACATATATATTCCTCCTAAATAAACTTTAATTCTTTTAGCTTATTAAATATATTTTTACTTATTTCATCTGAATTCTCATTCCATTTTTCATGATATGAATTAGATTCAGGAGGAAAAATTCTTTCAACTTGAGTTGGCGAACCATTCAATCCATATTTATTTTCATCTTTATCTTCAAAATCACTTAATGATATTACTTTAATTTCTCTATCCTTTGATTCTATTTTTTTTCTGTATGAAGGCAATCTTGGCTCAAATATATCCTTTTCTACTGTTAATAAACAAGGATATTTAACCTCAACAATTTCTACTGTATTTGGCATGTCCATCTCAACTGTTATATAATCATTTTCTATTTCTAATATTTTTCTAACATTAGCTACATGTGGAATCCCTAAATACTCAGCTATCTCTGGTCCAACTTGGGCTGTATCTCCATCAGTTGTTTGCTTACCACAAATAATCAAATCAAAATCCCCTGTTTTTCTTATTCCTTGTGATATTGTATATGATGTTGCTAAAACATCTGCACCTGCAAATTTTCTATCTGATATTAACACCCCATTATCAGCTCCCATTGAAAAAGCTTCTCTTATTACCTCCATAGCTTGAGGTGGCCCCATACTTATTACACTTATACTTCCACCCTTTTTTTCTTTAATATTAAAGGCAGTTTCTAATGCATAAAGATCATATGGATTCATCTTTGTATCTATTCCATCTCTTTTTAAGACTCCTGTTTTTTCATCAACTTCAACTTTTGATGTTCCTGGTACCTGCTTGATACAAACTATAGTATTCATATATTCATCTCCCATGATTTATTATGTTTTAAATTCTTCTATATAAATTAAGAAAAATCTATTTTCCAATTTCAATATACATATTTTTGTATATTGAAATATAAATACTATTTATTTTACTTTTAGTAAATAATATTTATATTTTTTATATAATATTCCCCAAATAAATTGTAAACCTTTTAATACACCTTGTCTATAATAGTTATTTTTATAACATATTATAATATAAAGGATATTAGAAAGGTATTAGAAATAATTATAAAAATACTTTATCTAATACCCTTCTTTAATAAATATCTTTTCTTTAACCCACCCCATAAAATCCTACATTTTATTCCAATAAGCCTTGCATATATATAAGTAATAGGGCTTCTTAGTCTTCCTCTTGAGCATGCAATTATAACTTCTTCACTTTTATTATTAGATACTTCTATTAATAGTTCTTTTATTCCTTCTCTATTTTTTATTATACTTTTAACTATAATGAAGATAGCTAATGGATAGAACCTTTTTATTCTTTGATGCTGTTTCTCATTTATTACTGGAATATTATATTGAGTCATATTCATCTCTAAAAATTCTGATTTTGTTCTAACGTCTATAAGCTTTATATTATTAATATCCTCAAATTTTATAAACATTCTCTTCCTCTATATAATAGTTTTTTCTATAATATGTAATACTTTATTCATTGTTCCTATACTTTGATTATTCTATATAATACATACTTAGAAATTAACTAATTTAAAGTATTTAAAAATATAAAAAAGCGATCTATCCATTATGAATAGATCGTTATAAATAATACATCTATAACTATTATTGCAAAATAATTTATAAGTTCTTAAATCATTTGTTGATATCGCTTTAGTGCTATTACAAAATTCCCCTCTATTAACTCTTTTAGTTTCTCTATTAACACCTTAGGGTCTTCCTTCATTCCATCTTTCATCCACTGTATCACCAACCCTGCAAATGCATGAGTATAGAAATCTGCCATGAATTTTTTGTCTTCTATTTTTATGATCATATCACTAGATATTTCATTAATAACTCCCATAAGTAAACCATTTATTACAGAAAAAAGATACATATCTAGGTGAGTTCTACTTAATGAATTCAATGTGTTATAACAAAATTCCTTATTGCCTTCTATATATAAAAATATTTTATAAAAACCATCAATCCATGTATTATAACTTTTATATTCAGCTATACTTTCAATAGCTTCTGTTTTATATATCCACTCTACAAGCTCATATATATCATGAAAATGATAATAGAACGTTTGTCTATTTAAATTGCAATCTTTAACTACATCTTTTACTGATATTTTATGTAATGGAGTTGATCTCATTAATTTTTTCAAAGATTTTGCCAATGATTTTTTAGTTTGTAAAGAACTCGACACTTTTTCATTTCCTCCTAGATGCATCTTTATTTATATTAAAAAAGCTTCGACATAATTCGAAGCATTTTAATGTAATATATCATAAATTATAACATCACTTATATACTACTTCAACTTTATTAGTAAAGCTGTAATTTAACTTTCCACCATCGTTCCCCCATTTACATGAATAACTTGTCCAGTCACATAACTTGAATCGTCAGATGCTAAATATACATACGCTGGAGCTAATTCATATGGCTCACCAGCTCTTTTCATTGGAGTATCTGAACCAAATGTAGCTACTTCTTCTGATGAAAAGCTCGACACTATTAACGGAGTCCAAATTGGTCCTGGAGCTACCCCATTAACTCTTATTCCTTTATCCACTAGAGATTGAGATAATGACCTAGTAAAAGCTGTTATTGCTCCTTTTGTAGCTGAATAATCTATGAGCTCTTTATGCCCTTGATATGCTGTAACAGATGTAGTATTTATAATAGAGCTTCCTCTTTTTAAATACGGTAATGCCGCTTTAGTTAAATAAAACATAGGAAAAACATTAACTTTAAAAGTTAGCTCTAACTGCTCAGCTGTTATATCCTCTATACTTTTTTGCGGAAATTGAACGCCAGCATTATTTACTAATATGTCCACTTTACCAAATCTCTCAATTGTTCTTTCTACAATTTCCTTGCAAAAACTCTCCTCACTAATATCTCCTTCTAAATTTAAACACTCACTACCATATTTCTCTATATATTCTTTAGTTTCTTCTGCATCTTCTTTTTCATATAAATATACTATTACTATTTCTGCCCCTTCTTTTGCAAAAGCAACTGCTGTAGCTCTTCCAATTCCACTATCACCACCTGTTATTATCGCAACCTTATCCTTCAACTTTCCACAACCCATATAATTAGGATTATCAAATATGGGTCTTGGATTCATTATTGACTCTATTCCTGGTTGAACATCTTGATGTTGTGGTGGAAAACTTCTAACTTCACTATCATTTCTCATGTTACCTATATAAAATGAATTCATGCAACCCTCCAGATTTATTTATTACAATATTTATACTATGAATTATTTAAAATATGGTTCCATGTACAAATTTCTTGTAAATATTGTGTATTATTGTCTTTACTCTATATTTTGAAATAAAAAAGGCACAGTCTCAGAAATCTATTTAATATAAAATTTATTCAATTTCAAGTAAGCTTTATTTCCTTAAAAAGTGGCTCACGTTTCGTGAACCACTTTTTAAATTACATTTTAAATTTCTTGATTAAATTATTTAATATTTCTGAGTAATCTTTTAATGTTTCTGCTTCTCCAGCCATCTCCTGCAACCCAGATGACTGCTCTTCTGAAGCAGCACTCACTTCTTCTGTAATTGCTGCTGTTTCCTGTGACACAGCAGCTACCTCTGAAATTTTATAAACCACAGTATCCTTACTTTGTGTTATCTTATCTAAAGAATAAGTAACCTCTTTTATATTTTCTTCTAATTCATTTATATTATTATCTATTACTCCAAATTTCTCTTTTGTTTTTAATAAACTCGCTTGAGTATCATCGTTTAATTTTCTAGTTGTTACTGTGTCTTCATAAATCTCTTTTATATTTCCTTTTATTTCTCCTATAACACTATTTATTTCTGTAGCTGACTTTGCTGATTCTTCTGCAAGCTTTCTTACTTCTTCAGCTACAACAGCAAATCCTCTCCCAACTTCACCAGCCCTTGCAGCCTCTATGCTTGCATTTAATGCCAAAAGGTTTGTTTGTTCAGTAATTGACTTAATTGCATCAATTATAATTCCAATTTCTTCAGATTTAGTTGATAGCATATCAACCTTTAAAGCCATATTCTCACTTGCTTCTTTATTTTTTTCATATATCTCACTTAAATTTTCTATTGCAACTATTCCTTCAGTAGAAGATATTTTAACTTCCTTTGAAGTATTTAGCATCCTATCTGAGCTTTCTATTGACCTATTTACTTCATCCTCTAATTCTCCAACTACTCTTACACCTTCATCTAATTGGGCTGCTTGATTTGTAGCCCCCTCTGCTATTTGTTGAACAGATTTTGCTACTTCTTCTCCTACATTACTTGATTCTGAAATAATACCAAATAAAGTTTCAGAGCCACAATTTACTTTTTCCGATGCTTCCTTCACTCCAGATAATAATACTCCCATATCCTCTATTAGAGTATTTAATCCATTAATCATTGAATCTATTTCCTTATTATAATGGATCTTACTTTCTACCTTTTCTGTAAAATCTCCATTTTTTATCTTATTTAATACATCTACAACTTGTCTTATTGGTTTAGTTAATTTACCTGTATATATTTTTGAAGATATAATTACAAGTATTACAATAGATATAAATACTATTATTGATAATATAAGATCCTCCACATATGATTTTATAAGCTCACTAACTGGAATAAAAGCAGCCATATTTAATCCGCTCTCACTTTCTATAGATCTATAGCTTAGATAAGTTATTCCATCCAATTTCAAATATTCACTAGTGTTATTTTCAATATTAACTACCTTTTCTATCCAAGGAATATCCTTGGCATTTTTTCCAATTAAGCTAGAATCATTATTTGCAATAATAGTTCCATCCTTACTAAATATAGTCGTAAATGCTCCTTCTCCTAAATCGATATTTCTAACTATCTCAGATAATTTTTCTAAATTTTTATCTATTGCTATTACTCCTTGGAGTTCTCCTATATCATTAAATACAGCCCTAGAATAAGTAACTACAATCCTCTTATTAAGTGCATCTTCGTAAGGCTCTGACATTATAACTTCTGATGGGTTATTTACAGCTTTTTTGTACCATTCTCTATTTCTCGGATCATAATCACTTCCCATATCTTCATAAGGGGATAATAAAAACTTTCCATCCTCACTTCCAATATATGCTGAAACAACATCATCATTTACTTTAGTATAATTTTGTAAAGTTTTTTCAAACCATAATGCTTCATTATTTTTATTTTCTTTTATTCCTTTAGCATTAGCATCTAATGCTAAATAATCAACATCTCTATCACTATTTAAATGAATATTTACTAATTCCTCATTTAATAAATTAATACTACTTTTAATTGCTGAATCTGTAAATTCATTAATACTTTTATTAAGTGAATAAAAATTTGCTATAAAAATTACTATTATTGGTATTATTGATGTGAAAATTAAAAGTTGAATTATTTCCTTCTTTATTGTCTTTTTCATATTCCTTTTATCCCCCTTATACACAAACTTTATTTTATTCTATATAATTAAGTTATCGTATTTTTTTATTCTAAATTTAGATAAAAGATGATAAATTTTATCATTTAATATATGTATTTTATTTGCATTTTTAAATCTATTTTAAAAATAAGGAAAACTACTATCAAATTTTTGATAGTAGTTTTCTTTAGATATTATTTAACGTACGTTTTAAAAATTCACGTGTGCGTTCTTTTACTGGATTATTAAATATTTGCTCTGGAGTTCCTTCTTCTTCAATAATACCATTGTTCATAAACACTACACGATCAGATACTTCTTTTGCAAATCCCATCTCATGTGTTACAACTAACATTGTAAGACCAGTTTCAGCAAGCTCTTTCATAACTTTAAGAACTTCTCCTACCATTTCTGGATCAAGAGCTGATGTTGGCTCATCAAAAAGAATAACATCCGGTTCCATCGATAAAGCCCTTGCTATAGCAACACGTTGTTTCTGACCACCTGATAATTGTTTAGGCTTAGCATTAATAAAATTTCCCATTCCGACAACATCTAAATATTTCATAGCAACTTTTTCGGCTTCTTCTTTTGATCTATTTAGGACTTTCATTTGTCCAACTACACAGTTACTTAATACATTATGATTATTAAATAAATTAAACTGCTGAAAAACCATTCCTAGCTTAGTTCTATATTTATATATATTGTGATTATCATCTAAAATATTTTCTCCATTATATATTATTTCACCACCAGTTGGTTTCTCTAAAATATTAATACAACGTAATAATGTTGATTTTCCTGATCCAGAAGAACCTATTATACAAACAACTTCTCCTTTATCTACTGAAAAGTTAATATCCTTTAATACTTCGTGAGATCCAAAAGATTTATTTAAATGCTTTATATCAATTACTTTTTTCATAACTTTTCCTCCATTACGCCACTACATTGTCTTTTGATTTACGCAACATATCTTCAGGTCTTTCTACTTGCATTTGATTTCCTGCCATAATATAATTATCTGGCCCATCTAGCTTTCTTTCTATTGCTCTTAATATTCTAGTTACTGTATAAGTCATTATGAAATAAATAAAACATGCAACAAAGAAAGATTCAAAATATCTGAAGTTATTTCCCGCAATTGATTTAGTTTGGAAAAATAACTCAGAAACAGAAATTACATTAAGAACTGATGTATCTTTAATATTAATTACAAATTCATTGCCTGTTGCTGGTAAAATGTTACGAATTACTTGTGGTAATACTACATTAATCATCGTTTGAGAATGAGTCATTCCAATAGCTTGAGCTGCTTCAAATTGTCCCTTATCTACTGATACTATACCACCTCTTACTATTTCTGACATATATGCACCTGTATTAATAGATACTATAAATAATGCTGCTACTATTTTATTTATATCTATTCCTAAAAATTGTGCAGACCCATAATAAATTACCATAGCTTGTACAATCATAGGCGTTCCTCTAAAGAATTCTATATAAATAGAAAGAATTATATTTATTATTTTAAGAAATACTTTCTTTATACCCCTCTCTGGAACAGGAATTGTTCTTATAACACCAACTAATAAACCTATTAAAGTTCCTATCAAGGTTCCTATTATGGAAATTAAAAGTGTCATACCTGCCCCTCGTAAGAACATCGGTAAATTATCTTGAAGTATTTTTATTATCCATTCAATACTCATTTCAATCCTCCTAAAATAAAAGCAAGTTGTAAGTTTAGAATGGGTTATTATATTTTATAACCCATTCTATAAAATTTATTGAGCTGCTGGTTGATTCTTAACAGCTTCTGCCATTATATTCACTTGCTCTTCTTCTGATATTCCTGATAAAATTTCATTTATTTTTTCAGTTAAATCACTGTTTTTATTAATTCCCACTGCTGTTTGTGTATCCTCTGGATTTGTAACAAATCCATTTTCAAGTTCAATCATTTTGAAGTTTGAATTTGCAGCTTGAGCACTTGTAGCATCTGGCTTTTCTGATACATATGCATCAATTACTCCTGATTCAAGTGCAACTCTCATTGCTGGAAAGTTATCCATAGCTTCTTGTTTCTTTACGCCTTCAATTTGATCTATTACTGAATAATGGAATGTATTTAATTGAGCAGTAACTTTCGCTCCATTAAAATCTGCTAGACTTTTAGCATTTGTATATTTCCCATTGTTTTTAACTACCATAACTAATTGTGATTGATAATAGTTATTTGAAAAATCAATTGTTTCCTTACGATCTTCTGTAGGAGACATCCCTGCAATAATTGCATCTATTTTTCCTGAAGTTAATGCAGGCACCAGTCCGTCCCACTCAGTTTTAACAATTACTAATTCTTTGCCTAGCCCTTCTGCTATTTTCTTTGCAATTTCAACATCATATCCACCTGCGTACTCTGAACTTCCTTCTATTTTTACTGCTCCATTTGAATCATCCATTTGTGTCCAATTAAATGGCGGATACCCAGCTTCCATGCCTACCCTAAATACATTTTCATTTTTTGCTGACTTTCCTGAGCCACAACCTGTTAGTATTAGTATTGCTACTAATGATAGTGAAATTAATAGTGATAATTTTTTCTTCATATTGAATCCTCTCCTTTTTTATAATAAAAAAACCAACCCTTAATTCTTGGGTTGGTGCTATCTTAAATATTCAGATAAGATTCTATAAAAAATACCTGAGCAAAGCTCAGGTCCAATCTTACAGATAACCTAATCCTCATCTTTCCCATTT
This sequence comes from Clostridium tertium, assembly GCF_017873245.1. Classification (GTDB taxonomy): domain Bacteria; phylum Bacillota; class Clostridia; order Clostridiales; family Clostridiaceae; genus Clostridium; species Clostridium tertium. Next base: position 60,117 of record NZ_JAGGJY010000013.1, read on the forward strand.
GAGATAGCACAACTTAATAAACCGGGAAGTTTATTAAGACAGTCCTGCAACTCTTAATTGCAGACCCAGCAAGTAATACTGAGAAATATTACAAGCTTCGGCAAAATTTCCTTCTCAATAGTTTCATCACCTTCTCAAGCTCCACTAAAGACTGTTAAATTTTGCGCCTCTACCCCACATATAAAAGTGAGGCATTTATTAAATTTTAAATATAGTTTATACCCTTTTCATATATCTGTCAATACATATATTAAATTACATTTCAAAATATTATAAAAACTAATACAAATAAACAGGATACAAAATGCTCTATAGTATTTGAATATATATAATCATCTACTATAAAATAGTTTTATTTTTTGATTATATTCCCATTTTTATTGTCTAGTATTAACTCATTATCCATAGATAACTTTCCATTAATTATCACATATTTTATTCCTTTAGGACTCTTAGATTTAATAATATAGTCTTCATACCCAACTATATTATTAAAATCAAATATAGTTATATCTGCATTTTTCCCTTCTCTTAACACTCCTATCTGTTTTAATCCTAAGGTTTTTGCTGGTAATAAGGTGCACTTATAAATTCCTTCTTCTAAAGTTAGCGCTTTTTTACCTCTAACATATTTACTTATAAATAATGGATAGTTTCCATATAATCTAGGATGTGGGTCTCCAGCGGGAATACTATCTGAACCAATCATTCCAAGAGGATGTTTTATAAGCTTTATGGTATCCTCTTCTGAAAAAATATTTAATGTTACTATTCCAACCCCGCCTTCTTCAGATATAAGTAACTTAGCAATAAAATTAACTGGATGAATATTTTGTTCTCTTGCTAACTCTTCAACTGTTCTACCCATATACTTCAAGTTTTCTTCTTTATTTAATGATGTTATTAGTATTCCATCCCAAGTAGCAATAGCACTATAATTATCCCATCCCTCATAATTAGTATCTAAATCTTCAAGTTCCTTCTTTATATTTTCTATAACTTCATTGTCCTTAAGCATATCTAACATGGCTTCATTTCCTTTTTCAGTTATCCATGGTGGTAGAAGCTGAGTCATTAAAGTACTTCCTGAAGTATAAAGATGCTCATCAAAAGTAATATTAATTCCATCTTTTATGGCATTATCAACTAAATTAATTAATTTATCTGCAATACATCCAAGCTCCTTTGAATCATAAGACCTCATATGAGATATATGAATCTTTACCCCTGAAACCTTAGATACATCAATTACTTCATTTATAGCTTTTATTATGTTTCTATCATGATTTCTTACATGAACCATAACTATACCATTGTATTTTTCAATAACCTTACATAACTCTATTAATTCCTCTCTCCCACTATAAATTCCGGGCATATATTGAAGGCCCAAAGACATGCCTATAACCCCTTGCTTCATTGCATCTTCAATTAAGACACACATTTCTTTAATTTCATAATTTGAAGCTTCTGAAGGATTAAATCCCATTACTTTAGCCCTAATTGCTCCATGCGATATAAGTACTGCATAATTATTTTTTATCCCTTTTCCACTTATCTTTTTAAAATAATCATTAACATCCCTAAAATCAAATTTTATATTAGGACATCCTACAACTCCTTTTATATAATTTTTCCAAAGCTTACTTTCATCTTCTATACAAGGTATAACACCTAATCCACATTGTCCTACTAATTCCGTAGTAACACCTTGCCTTATTTTAAGACTTTGCATATCTTTATCCATAAAAGGAATTAAATCATTATGACTATGAACATCTATAAATCCTGGTGAAACTACAAGTCCATCTGCATCTATAATCTTCTTGGAATCATCATTTATATTGCTTTGAATTTTAACTATTTTTCCGTCTCTAATTCCTAAGTCCATAATATAAGCGGGATTTCCTGTTCCATCTACTATTAATCCATTTTTTATTAAGATATCTAACACTTTTAACATCTCCCCTAATAAATTCTCAATATCTTTTTTATAAATCTCCTTATATTATAGTCCTTTATTTTTAATTCTTCATTTTATTAATTATCTATATTTACCCATAAATTGGCTAACTTCCCCTTATTATTGATATAGGCATGAAATAGTAGATGTTTTTACAAATTTACAAAAAATATTTCATTTTAAAGTTTAAAATATATTTTTTTATAGATACTATGTAATGATAATTAAATTAATGGAGGTTTTTTATGTCTAAATATACTGGAACAGTAAAGTGGTATAGCATGGAAAAAGGATATGGTTTCATTTCATGTAATGAAGGAAATGATGTTTTCGTTCATCATTCTCAAATTAAAGAGAAAGGCCCTGAAAAAGATCTTCACGAAGGAGAGAACATAACTTTTGATATACAAGAAAATGAAAAAGGCCCTATGGCCGTAAATGTACAAAAATTATAATTTATAAAAAGCACCTCTTATGAGATGCTTTTTATCTTTAAATCTTTTTGCTCATTATAAATATTGGCAACAAAAAATTACTACCGCCATCCCTTTAAAATCATCTTCTAAAGCTAACTTTTCTCTTTCTAGATAAAATAGCAACTCCACCAAGTGCACCAACCGTTAATACTAACCCTAGCACAATAAATCCATTATATTTATTCTCGTTTACCTTAATATCATTTGAGGTATAAAGTTCGGCATCTTGAACATTATCTTCGCTACTTGTTATTTTAAACTCAGCATCAGTATTACTATCTTCATTTGCTATTGGTATTGCTTGTTCCCCTTCAACAACATTAATCATATCTCTACCAAGAATATTATATAGATGCTCAGCATTTTCTTCATTGTAAGGCTCTATTCTAACCTCAACAAAGTTACCAACTATGCTAGTACTTATTACATTAAAGCCTTTATCAATAATTTCCTTACTATTGTTATTAAAAATAATCTCATCAATTTCTTCTTGCTTTTTAACTAAGTTTTCATCTACAACAGCGATTTGCATAATTTGATCTCCAGATTTATTATCTTCAGCTGTTTCAGCGAAAACCACATTTGATGATAATACTGTTATAACTATTCCCAAAATAATAGCCCTTATAATTTTAAATTTTTTCATAAAAATCCCGCCTCCAATTTATTATTTCATAGATCTTGCAATCTTAATTGCTTCTTCTTGTGTTATTAATCCTATAATTGAATATTGGACTTCATTTTTAAACCAATGTAAATCAGTATTAATGCTATCCTCATTTTCCATATCTATTGATGCATTTGACTTTAACAATCCTATACTTCCATTAATATCAACTTTCTCATAATTATCAAATTCACTTTCTATTTGAGTCTTTTCTTGAATAATAATAAATGACTGATCCCCAGAAAAATAACTAATAACAATTTTAGATGCCTTTTCTTCCTCAAAACCTGAAGCGTTAATTTGTTCAAGCTTATAGTCTTGTGGAATATAAGTAGGTATAATAAAAGAGCTTCCAAAATCTATTTTTGCATCATCAAGTGTACCTATAGCCCACTTTTTCTCCTCCTTAGTACTTAGTATATTATTACCAAAACTCTCCAGAATTGACTCACTATGCTCACCGTTCATCATAATATTATTCGTGAAACCTTCATCTTGATTTTCTTTATTTTCTAGCTTTAGAATATGATATATATTTATGATTCCAAGAATTAATATAAAGCATGCAGCTGGTATTAGTAATTTACTGATTGAAATATTCTTTTTATTTGCATATTTTATCAAAGTCTTTTGCTTAAGTTCTTCATTAACTTTTATATCTCTCATAATATCATCTGCTATATTTTTAAAGTCTTTTATCTTATTCACTTAAGTCAATCCTCCCTCCTAACCTGGTTTTAAGTATCTCTCTCGCTCTGTGTAGTCTACTTCTTACAGTTCCTTCAGCAACATTCAAAATTTTACTTATTTCTGTTGTATTACAATCCTGATAGTAATAAAGTATAATAACCTCTTTAAACCGCTGTGATAGGGATATTACTTCTTCAAATAAAATTTTATTCTCTTCTATTTTAATAATTCTATTTTCAATTCCTATAATTATTTTTTTATCTTTTAACTTATCCGTAAGCAACACTCTCTTAAACCATGAACCGCGTAGCATATCTTTACATACATTAATTGTTATTCTAATAATCCAAGTTTTTTCACTGCTTTCCCCTTTAAAACTTTCAAGCTTATTAAAAACCTTAATAAACACTTCTTGGAAAGCATCCTCAGCATTCTGTAGATTTCTCAGATACATATATGATGTCCTTAGCACATCATTGCCATAAGTATCCATTAATCTTTGCATTTCTTTTTCTATATTCTGTTCTTTAACCGATTTCTTCTCCTCTGGTACCAAAAGGAAATCCATAAGTTACCTCCTCTCTTATGGCGCGCTTACACCTATTAGACGTATCAAATTGTTTTTTCGCTCCCTGTTTTTAGTTAATATTTATAAAGCCACCAGTCTAGGAGTAGTCCCCTAAATTGATGGCTATAACTAATTATCTAATATTCTTCACAATACAAAAGTCTAAGCAAGTCCTTTTAATATATTTCCTCTCTTACAATAGCAAAAATTCCATTACCACCGACTTATACAAAATCATTATCTAAATACATTTTTAATGGATCATGATTATTTTCAGCGTTAGCTTTACCTATTGACTTAGGATAAGCCTTAATTATATTATAATAATTTTCTTTAAAATCATTTATAGCATTTTGTGGCTATCCCTTTCCCTCTATATTCTGGTGTAGCAATAAAACAAACTATTGAGCCTATCTTATAAATATTACCTTCAATATCAAGTCTTTGCCTGCCTCTCTATTTTTTCTGCTTTTTTCCTTTTCTATTCCTTTCCCTAACAATAGCAATGATAAAATCTTGGTTAATAAATATATGTCAAATTCTACTTTTAATCTTATCATTACTATATTCCATAACTCCCATACTTTCAATAATAATCAGATTTTCCTAAAAATCCCCACTTTTAAACAACGTACTAAGTTTTCCCCCTCATATTAACTAAATATAACTTTAAGTATATCCTTAATACCTATTATATAAAATTTAAAAGGTCATCAATTTAAGAATATATCTTATAAATTGAAGACCTTATTTATTAAAAATTAATTATTTATTTTTCAACAAAGCTACACATTCAACATGACTTGTATGTGGAAACATATCAACAGGCTGCACTTTTGCTGTTTTATATCCTTTTTCCTCTAATATTTTCAAATCCCTAGCTAAGGTACTAGGATCACAGGAAACATAAACAACTCTATTAGGTTTAGCATCACCTATCGCTTCTAATAATTTTATATCGCATCCTTTTCGTGGTGGGTCAACAACTATAACTTCTGCTATAATTCCTTTATCAATTAAATCTGGGATTATCTCTTCTGATTTTCCCACAAAAAATTCTGCATTTTTAACATTATTAATCTTTGCATTTTCATTAGCATTATCTATAGCTGCTTTTATTATTTCTACTCCATAAACTTTTTTTGCTTTTTGAGAAAGAAATAACGTAATTGTTCCTGTACCACAATATGCATCAAAAACAACTTCCTCTCCTGTTAAGCCTGCATACTCTAATGCTTTTGAGTATAATACTTCTGTTTGCTTTGGATTAACTTGAAAAAATGAAAGAGGTGATATATTAAATTTAAATTCATCTATATAATCTGTTATTGTATCTTCTCCCCATAAGGTTATGCACTTTTCTCCCAAAATTACATTTGTATCTGCTTCATTAACATTTTGTATAATGCTTTTTATACCATTAACATTTTCTTTTATAAGTTCTACAAAATCATTTATGTGTCTTACATTATTTTTCGTTGTTACTAATACAACCATAACTTCATTTGTTTTAAATCCCCTACGTATCATTATATGTCTTACTAATCCTTGAGGATTAAATTTTCCATCTATACTCGCAGGAGATATATTATACTTTTCCATCCATTCTCTAGCTATTCTAGTCACTTCATCAGCTATATTATCTTGAATTAAGCATGTATCTAAATCTATTATATCATGACTTCTTGGTGCATAAAAACCAATTGAAAGCTTTCCCTTAACCATTCCGACAGGTAATTGAACTTTATTTCTATATCTTTCTGGTGTATCCATACCTATAGGGTAATTAACAATATCTTTTGATAATCCAGCTATTTTATATATGCAATCTTTAACTCTTTCATATTTATAATCTAATTGCTTTTTATAATTCATATGCTGAATAGAACATCCGCCACATCTTTTATAATTTTTACATTTTGGCTCTACTCTCTCTTTAGAAGGTTCTATAACTTCTAAAAGTTTACCATATGCAAAACTTTTTTTTGCTTTAACTATTAGAACTCTTACCTTTTCCCCAAGTATAGCTCCTTCTATAAATATAGGATATCCATCTATTTTAGCTATTCCTTCTCCTTCATATCCTACGCCTATTATATCTAATATATATTCATTATTTTTTTCAATCAAAATAATCACCTCTTAAAATCTTATATATAAAATTTTAACTATTCTCTAAAGTTTCACCTTATAATAGCATAAAAATATGTAAAATACAAAAGGTGCATATTTCTAATATATTCTTTAAGATAATATACACCTAGACTTTTAAATAAATTATATGCATAATATTTGATAAATCATATATTTATTTTATGGCAAAAAAAATGGCATCACAAGATGCCTAAGTCAGAATTAGTTGCCATTTAATTCCATTTAATATTATTACAATATTTATATAATAATATACATTATAACTTAAATATTATCAATATAATTATTAACATTTTGTTAATTATCTATTTTTTAACTATATTTATACCATTTTAACACTAAATATTAACCAATATATAACTTTACTTAAATTAATTGATATTTATTATCATTTAATTTGGTTTTGTTTAAAAACTAAAAAAGAAGCCAAAAGGCTTCTTTTTTTATTATTCTACTACGCTTATCTTTAATAAGTTAGTAGCTCCTATCTTATCTACAGGGACTCCAGCAGCAATTACAACTGTATCACCTGTTTTAACAAATCCATTAGCTTCCGCAACTTTAACTGATTCTTCCATCATATGATCAGTTGATTGCATTTGTCCTGAAACAACTGGATAAACGCCAAAGCATAACGCTAACTTCTTAGCCACTTTTTCATCTGGAGTTACAGCAACTATTGGGCAATCTGGTCTGCATTGAGATAATCTTCCTGCAGTTGCTCCACTTTGAGTAGATGTTATTATAGCTGAGGCCTTTAATTCATAAGCAGCATTTGCAGCAGCTCTTGAAATAACTCCTGCTATAGCAGGTATATGTTTCTTAGCTCTTGAAGTAGCTATTTCATAATCTAATTGTTTTTCTGCTTCTATTGCTATCTTAGCCATAGTTTGAACAGCTTCTACTGGCCAATCTCCATTTGCTGATTCTCCTGATAACATTATAGCATCTGTTCCATCATATATAGCATTAGCAACATCAGATACTTCTGCTCTTGTTGGTCTTGGATTTCTTATCATAGAATCTAGCATTTGTGTAGCAGTTATAACTGGTTTACCTGCATTGTTACATTTTTCTATTATCATTTTTTGAACTGCTGGTAAATTTTCCATAGGAATTTCTACTCCTAGATCTCCTCTAGCAACCATTATTCCATCAGAAGCTTCTAATATAGCATCTATATTATCTACACCCTCTTGATTTTCTATCTTTGAGAATATTTGAATGTGTTCTCCACCATTTTCAACTAATACTTTTCTTATAGCTTCTACATCTGATGCTTTTCTTATAAATGATGCAGCAACTAAATTAACTCCAATTTCACAACCGAATTTTAAATCAGCTATATCTTTTTCAGTTAATGCTGGTAATTTTATTGAAACTCCTGGAACATTAACTCCTTTATGAGTTCCTACAAAACCTGTATTCATAACTTTACAGCTAATCTTATTTCCTTCAATAGATTGAACTTCTAAACCAACTAAACCATCATCTATTAATATAACATTACCTGGTTTAACGTCATTTGCTAATCCTTCGTATGTAACTGTACATTGAGTTGTATCTCCAATTACATCTCCGCCTGCATATATTACAAAATCATCACCTGATTTTAATTCTACTTTCTTTGGCTCAAATTTTCCAGTTCTTATTTCTGGTCCTTTAGTATCTAGCATTATTGCTATTTCTTTATTGTGTTTTTTAGCTAAATCCTTAACTAAATTTATTCTTTCTGCATGTTCTGCATGATCTCCATGTGAGAAATTGTGTCTTGATGCATTCATTCCTGCTTCAATTATTTTTGATAATATTTCTGGATTTTCACTAGCTGGACCAATAGTACAAATCATCTTAGTTTTTCTCATGTAATAACACTCCTTTAATTTAAGTATATATTTTATTTTAGCTTAGTAAAATATTATTAATATATTTATATAGTTGAGTAATAAATCAAAGATTTAATTCTAAGATGAAATTTCATTTGCTATTTCAAATAACTTTTCGTCAAATTTTCTATCTAATGATAAGGCTTCATCTATATCTTGATCGATTATCTCATTATTTTTTATTCCTATAACTCTTGATGTTTTTCCTTCTAATAGAACTTCTACTGCTTTAGAACCCATTCTAGATGCTAAAACTCTATCAGTTGCTGTTGGGCTTCCACCTCTTTGAATATGACCTAAAACTGTTGCTCTTGTTTCAATACCTGTCACACTTTCAACATATTTAGCTAACTCTTGTGCTCCGCCTACTCCTTCTGCTAGTAAAACTAAGTTATGAATTTTACCTTTTTGTTTACCTTCTAATATTACTTTGCAAAGTTCTTCTTTTGAGAATCCTTTTTCTGGAGTTATTATATATTCTGCTCCACCTGCTATACCAGCATATAAAGCTAAATCACCACAATCTCTTCCCATTACTTCTACTATTGAAACTCTTTCATGAGAAGTTGATGTATCTCTAATTTTATCTATTGCATCAATTACTGTATTTAATGCAGTATCAAATCCTATTGTAAAATCAGTATAAGTTAAATCATTATCTATTGTTCCTGGTAATCCTACAGTTTTTACACCTAACTTTGATAAAAGTTTAGCTCCTGTAAATGATCCATCACCACCAATTACTACTAATGCATCTACTCCATATGCTTTCAATATCTTAGTAGCTTTAACTCTTACTTCTTCTTTTTTAAATTCAACGCATCTAGCAGTTCTTAGGATAGTTCCTCCTCTATGGATAATATCTGATACTGATGATCTATCCATAGTAAATAATTCTCCATTAATTAAACCACTATATCCTCTTTGAACGCCCATTACTTCTATGCCATGATGTAAAGCAGTTCTTACAACGGCTCTTATTGCTGCATTCATTCCTGGAGCATCTCCACCACTAGTTAAAATAGCTATTTTTTTCATGCTGTTTCCTCCTTAACACCACCGGGACAAAGGTTGTCCCACTTTCTGTGGAATTATCCATTTTTTTATTTACTATAATAATTTTATTTATTGCACTATATTAATTTAAGTTTTTTACTAATTTTTATCACCTTATTTATTTTACTTGCTACTTAAAGTTTATGCAACTAAAATAAATACAATATTATGATTTTTATCGACTTTTTTATACTTTCTTACTTATATTATAACCTAATTAATTATTATTTATAGCTTAAATAATAATTTTTTCTTAATTAATATTGTAAATTTTTTTTAACTTTTCATAATAATATTATTTTATATTTAATTAAAAAATACAATTAAGTAAAAAGGAAAGATTTTAATCCTTCCTTTATTATTCTATAATTTTAACATTTTCTTCTCCAGCTATTTCTTTAAAATAACTAACAGCTTCAGATTCCAAATCTATCCATATATCTTTTGGCATTCTATAATTTTTTCTATCATTAGCAGTAAAGATATAAACAGTAGTATCTCCTTTATATTCTGAAGGCATTACTCTTAATTCCTTCATTAAGTTTCTTCCCTCGTCTAAATTATTTGCTCTAATATATACCTTAGAAGTATTTATTTTTTCTAAAGGTTCAACTGTTTCACATATAAGTTTTGGTAATTCATCTTCCTTTATACTTACTCTACCTTTAATAACCACTAAACTATCTTCCTTAATCGATTCTCTAACCTTATCTAATGTCTTAGGAAATACTATTACCTCTATAATACCTGTTAAATCTTCAAGCTTTAAAAATGCCATCATTGTATTACTTCTTGTTATTTTTTGATTTGACTCAGCAATTATACCTCCAAGTATAACTCTTTCTTCATCATGTATTATGTCCTCAGGCAAGTCAGTTTGATTGAAGGTATCACTTATTATCTCATATGATTTATATACCTTATCTATATTGGTAGTAGTTTGAACTTTTAAGCTATCAGCATATTCATCTAAAGGATGCCCTGATAAATATAATCCTGTCATTTCCTTTTCCATTGCTAAAATATTTTTTTTTGCAAACTCTTTTATATTGGGATAATTAATTTCAGGTAGCTCAATTTCTTCTTCCATACCAAATAAACTTATTTGTCCATCTATATTTCTTTTTCTTTCACTGGATACACTATCCATCAGTTTTTCATACACTGCCAAAAGCTTTGATCTAAATACATCAAAACAATCAAGTGCTCCAGCCTTTATAAGACTTTCTATTGCTCTTTTATTTACAGATGATAAATCTATTTTGTTTATGAAATCCATCAAGGACTCAAATTCTCCTTTATTATTTCTAGACACTACAATAGTTTCTACAACATTATATCCTACATTTTTTATTGCAGCTAAACCAAATATAATCTTATCGCCTTTAACTGTAAACTTGGAATAACTCTCATTTATATCTGGCGGTAATACTTGTATACCAAGACTTTCTGCAAAATTTATGTAATGAGCTACTTTTTCACTTGTTCCCATAACTGAATTAAGCATTGCTGCTATAGTTTCAACAGGATAGTATTTCATCAAATATGCAGTTTGATATCCTATAACTGCATATGCAGCTGCATGGGATTTATTAAATGCATAGGAAGCAAAATCCATCATTTGATCAAAAATTTTGTTTGCGGCTTCTTCTGATATACCGTTTCTTTTACATCCTGGAACTTCTATATTTCCATTATCATCTACAACTCCATATATAAAGTTTTTTCTTTCTTCCTCCATGACCTTATGCTTCTTTTTAGACATGGCTCTTCTTACAAGGTCACTTCTGCCCATAGAATATCCAGCTAACTTTCTAACTATCTCCATTACTTGCTCTTGATAAACCATTACTCCATAAGTAACATTTAAAATATCTTCAAGCTCTGGAACTTCATATTCAACTTTATCTGGATTCTGCTTACATTCAACATATCTTGGAATTTCACCCATAGGACCTGGTCTATATAATGATATTCCTGCAATTATATCTTCTAAGCAATCTGGCTTTAATTCCTTCATAAACGAAGTCATTCCTGGAGATTCTAATTGGAATACACCTGCTGTTTTTCCTTCTCCAATCATATTATATACATCTTTATCTTCAAAATTAATCTTATCTAGATTTATATCAATTCCTTGGTTTTCTTTTATCATTTTAACAGCATCATTCATAACTGTTAATGTCCTTAATCCAAGGAAATCCATTTTAAGTAGTCCAAGCTCTTCTAATGTAGTCATATCAAATTGAGCTACTATAGAATCTTCATTTCTTTGAAGTGGTACATATTCAACTAATGGCTTAGATGCTATAACTACTCCTGCAGCATGAGTTGATGAATGCCTAGGCAATCCTTCTAAGTCCTTACTTACATCTATTAAAGCTTTTACTCTTTCTTCATTATTATATGCTGCTTTAAGTTCTGGATTTATTTCTAAAGCCTTATCAATAGTAATACCTAGCATAGTTGGTATCATTTTAGCTATTCTATCTACCTCTGCATAAGAATAATTCATAGCTCTTCCTACATCTCTTATACATGCTCTAGGTGCCATTGTTCCAAAGGTTATTATTTGTGAAACATTATTTATTCCATACTTCTCAACAACATAATCAATAACTTCCTGTCTTCTTTCATAGCAAAAATCCGAATCTATATCGGGCATGCTTACTCTTTCTGGATTTAAAAATCTTTCAAAAAGCAAACTATATTTTATTGGATCTATCTTTGTTATACCTAAAGTATAAGCAACTATTGAACCTGCTGCCGATCCACGCCCTGGTCCAGTTGGAATTCCATTTTCATTAGAAAATCTAATAAAATCCCAAGTTATTAAAAAGTAATCTACATATCCCATTTGTTTGATTACTGATAATTCATATTCTAATCTTTCAATATATCCACAGGCTTCTTCATTTGTTTTATAATAATCCACAAGTTCTTCCACATTTAGTGGTCTATTTAAGAACTCCTTAAATACCTCATATCTTTCTATCAATCCAGAATAACATACATTTTTTAAGTACTCATACGGTTCTATACCTTCTGGAACTGGAAATTTAGGAAGTTTTGATACATGGAACTCATAATCAAAGTTACATTCTTCCGCAATTTTTATTGTATTTTCTAAAGCCTCTGGAATATGTGAAAACATATCCCACATTTGCTCTGGGGATTTTAAGTAAAATTGATCTGAAGGATACCTCCTTCTATTCGGATCATCAATCGTCTTTCCTGTTTGAATACACATAAGTACATCATGTGACTCTGAATCTCTTTGATTTATGTAATGTACATCATTTGTTGCTATTAGAGGAATTCCTGTTTCTTTTGATAACTTAATATTTCCTTCTATAACTTTTCTTTGTTCATCCATACCATGATTTTGTATCTCTAGGTAAAATCCATCTTTAAAAATATCTTTATACAAAAGAGCCACTTCTTTAGCTTTTTCATAATTATCCTTAAGATGCCATGACTGAACCTCTCCCCCTAAGCAAGCACTTAAAGCAATAAGTCCATCACTGTGGCTTCTTAAAAAATCATGATCAACTCTTGGCTTATAATAAAATCCTCTTATAGATGCTTGAGATACAATTTCCATAAGATTTTTATATCCCTCTTCATTTTTAACTAATAATACTAAGTGATGGGTGCTATTTTCCTTATCATTTATTTTAATATCCATAGACTTTGCAGCTACATATATTTCACATCCAAGTATAGGTTTTATTCCTTGTTCTATAGCTTCTTTATAGAAAGATACGCAACCATACATAACACCATGATCAGTAATTGCTATACTGTCCATCCCTAATTCCTTAGCTCTACTTATTATTTTTTTAATTTTTCCTGAACCATCAAGCAAACTATATTCAGTATGGAGATGTAGATGGGTAAATTTTTTACTCAACAAAAACACCGCCTTTCTTTTAATATGTTCCCGACCTAACTTCTTCAGCTATCTTTTCTATTTTTCTCAGTCTATGATTAACTCCTGATTTTCCTACAGGAGGATCCAACATTTCTCCAAGTTCCTTAAGTGACTCATCTGGATAGCTTAATCTAAGTTCTGCTATTTCTCTTAAGTTTTTTGGTAATCTTTGAAGCCCTATTTCTCTTTGAATAAGCTTTATGCTTTCAACTTGTCTTACTGCAGCATTTACTGTTTTACTTAAATTTGCTGTTTCACAGTTTACAAGCCTATTAACGTTATTTCTCATTTCTTTCATTATTCTTATATTTTCTAATTCTAATAATGATGTATGTGCACCTATTATTCCTAAAAGATTTGAAATTTGCTCTCCCTCTTTTAGATAAATAATATGGCTATTTTTTCTTTGTATTACTTTTGAATTTAATCCAAAAGTATTTATTAAAACTGATAAATCCTTAGCATAATCTTCACTATGAGTAACGAATTCTAGGTGATAAGTTTTTTCTGGGTTACTTATACTTCCACCACCTATAAAAGCTCCTCTTACATATGCTCTTTTTAATTCTTCTGTCCTAACCATATTTTCATCTATTCTGTAGTCTAAAGTTAATACTCCTTTTACCTCTGTTAGTATTCCAGTATCTCTTAAAAGATCTCTAACTCCCATAGATTCCTCTATAAGTACCATATATATATTATTTTTCTTTAATGAATTACTTTTCTTAACCATAAGTTTTGAATGTATATTAAAATGTTCTTTTAGTAAACTAAATATATGTCTTGCAGATGCTGGGTTTTCAGTGGTAATCCTAAACGCTAACCCTAAGCCACTAAAGGATATTGTTCCACTTACTTTCATTATTGCTGAAATCTCAGCTAATGCTTCTTCTTTTGTTAATTCAGAATGTCTGCAAATTTCTCCTTTTACCTTTGATGAAAATGACATATGGCCTATTTCTCCTTATTATCTATTGTTATCATGTAATTATATCACAAATCATAATAAAAATTTATATGTAAATTATAGCTTTAATTATTAATTTAGATTAATATTTCTATAACTAAGTTTTCTTCGATTATTCTTCCCTTTATATCACCTTTATATTTTTTAACTATTTTCTTTACATTATATAAGCCGTACCCTCTGCCCTTCCCTTTACTTGAAAATCCCTTTTTAAAAAAGCCATCTATTTCTTCATTTGATATATCTAATCCGCAAATACTATTTATAACTTCTATTTTGTTTTTTTCACTTTTATTAATTCTTATAGTAATCTCTTTTTTTAGCGAATTCTTAGTAGCTTCAATAGCATTATTTAATAAATTACTTAGTATTATTGTTATCTCTGATTCATCTAAGCAACTTTCTTCTATATTACTATCAATAAAATAATTTAACTTTATTCCATGCTGTTCACATTCAACTAGTTTACTATATAAAATAGCTTTAATCATCGTGCTCTCGATGTCTATTACAGAAATTAATATATTTGTGTTATCTAATTCACCTATATACTTTTTCGCTCTGTTCTTTAACTCCGGAATATCTTTTGATACCTGTATCATTGAATATAGTATATTTATATGATTCTTATATTCATGCTCATTTGCTCTTATATTCTCTATTATGTCATCTAATAATGGATTGTAAGCATTTTTTACTTCTATACTTTTATTCTTTAGTACAGTTTTATGTAATGACCTATAAAAATTTACATTTAAAAATATATTTATAAGAATAAGTAAGTTTATTTCTATAACAATTAAATTTGAAAATTCTCCGCTATCATAAATAATTTTATATATCATAAAAAACATAAATATATTTAAAAATATATTTGATATTAAAAGATTATCTTCAATATATTCTTCAAAATCCAAACTTTTCTTTTTTGTATATCTTCTATAAGATATAATAATTAATAATATACTAATAGCAAAAAATAGTAGCTGAACAAAAGCTAATTCCTTTGTTTTTTTAGTAAATAAATACAATACCGTTACTAATGTACTTTGTAATGCAAAAGTTATAACAACGCATATTACCATTTCCGTTAATACTAAATTTTTGTCTTTTTTATCAACTATTGCTATTGCAATAATTTCTGCTAATAACAATATGACATACACTAACAAAACATTTATATTTTTAAAATTATAAAATAATACACTACAAATTGCTATTATAATAGCATACTTTAATAAGTTCTCTTTCTTATTTTTATTAAATAATGCATTATACAATAAAACCACTAACATCATTTCTATAAATATCATCAATACATCCATAAAATACATCCTCTATACCAATAAATTTGCTTGGAGTAAATTGAATTTTAACTTTAACCTCCTCATATGTTTTTCCCAGCTATATACTATATTCTAACAAATTATTATATATTTTTCCATATTATACATTAATATTACAATATATTGCTTTAAAGTAAAAAATAACTAAGAGAGTTTTACTCCTCTTAGTTATTTTCTTTATCAATCTTATTCCTTTTATCTCTCTCTTTAATTCTTTGTGATACATACATATATTCTATTATTTTCTTTCTATCATATAACAATTTCTTCTCCATTATTGTATCTACTAAAACTTCTGCTAAATATTCTGAATCATGCTTAACATAACCTTTTTCTATTTTTGCTAAAGAAGCTTCAACTACCTCTACCCCTAAGCCTTTTATTTCTTTTGTGTCTAACTCTACTAATTGTGAGTTATCTAATGAATATCTCTTCTTTATATCACTAGGAATATCTCCTCTATTAGCAATTACATAATCTACAATTCCTCTTCCGCCATATTTTTTTAATATCTTTATATGATCAGAGGCTTTAAACCCATGTGTTTCTCCTGGTTGGGTCATTATATTCGATATATATATCTTTATTGCATCACTTTTTCTTATGCTTTCCGAAATATCTTTTACTAATAAATTTGGTATTATACTTGTATATAGACTCCCTGGTCCTAATACTATTGCATCAGCTTCCTCTATTGCTTTTATAGCATCTTCCAGAGGCTTTGCATCATTAGGCTCTATCATAAGTTTTTTTATTCTTGAATTTTGCTTTAATACTTCATCTGGGATTTGAGACTCTCCCTCTACTTTATTACCATTTTCAAGTTCTGCAATTAATTTCATATCCTCTAATGTAACTGGCAATACCTTTCCTGTTACAGCTAATACAGAACTCATTTTTTGAACAGCATCTTCAAAATTATCACTTACTCCATCCATAGCTGCTAAAAATAAGTTACCAAAGCTTTGATTTTTTAATCTTCCATCTGGAAATCTATATTGAAGTAACTCCTCCATTAGTGGCTCTGTATCTGCAAGTGCTAATATACAGTTTCTTATATCTCCAGGTGGTAGCATCCCTAAGTCCTCTCTTAGAGCACCTGAGCCCCCTCCATCATCAGCAACTGTTACTATTGCAGTTATATTTGATGTATAGTATTTTAAGCCTCTTAGCATAGTTGACAATCCTGTACCACCACCAACAACTACAATCTTAGGCCCCTTTACTAATAACCTTTTTTCATATATAAGATTTTCCATTTTCCTACTATCTAATGATAACTGAATGTATCCCTTATTTGTAAGTGCTATTATTGACTTCATACTTTCTATAACAGATATATATATAACGAATACTCCTGTTATATTTAAAAATATATAAAATATTTTGTAATAAAAATCATAAACTCTTCGCACTGCTAATTCTGTAAATCCAAATGCTATTAAAAGAATTCCAAATATTCCAAAGAAAAGCCATCTTTTAATTCTAACCCCTGGTTTCAACCAATCTTTTATACTCATAGCTTTTTAGCTCCTTGATGTACATCTTCTCTTATATCTCTGTGTTCAACAGAAGCATTGTAATTTCTTTCTAGCAACTTCTTATATAAAGCATTCGCTATAGCTACAGATCTATGTCTTCCTCCTGTGCAACCAACTGATATTATAAGTTGTCTCTTTCCTTCCTTCTTATAATTAGGTATCAAAAAGTCCAACATATCATCTGCTCTTTTTATAAAACCTTTAGTTTCCTCTTGATCAAGAACATATTTTTTTACTGGCTCATCATTACCTGAATATGGCTTAAGATCTGGAATATAAAATGGATTTGGTATAAATCTAACATCAAATACTAAATCTGAATCAACTGGTATTCCATATTTAAACCCAAAGCTTAAGATAGTCACGGAAAGTTGCTGTTCTGGCTGCTTTACATCTCCATAATTCTTATTCATTTCTTCTCTTAAGTCCCTAATTGCATACTTTGATGTATCTATAATTATATCTGCTCTATCCTTTACTTCCCTTAATCTATTTCTTTCCTCATTAATACCTGTAATAACTCTACTTCCAGGTGCTAATGGATGGCTTCTTCTTGATTCTTTAAATCTTTTTACTAATACTTCATCTGCTGCATCTAAGAATAGTATCTCATATTTAAAATCTTGTCTTTTTAAATAATTTAAACTTTCAAATAAATCATCAAAGAAAATTCCGCCTCTTATATCTATTACTAATGCAACTTTATTTATTTTTCCTTGGCTTTGAACACAGGCTTCCGCAAACTTTGGTATTAACTTTGGAGGAAGATTATCTACACAAAAGTATCCCATATCTTCAAGGCTTCTTGTTGCTTCTGTTTTACCTGCTCCTGATAGTCCTGTAACTATTATAAATCTCATGATGATGCCTCCTTTTTAATTCGAAGATTGTATAGTTAAATTATAACATATCAAGCTTATTTATATAAGTTATAATAAATATTATACTTACAGTTGAATATGCATATATTATATACAGAATAAATATCTATATGGATACTTAAAATAATTTTGTTTTAAAATAAAAATAGAGAAAAGTTATCACTCTTCTCTACCAAAACTATTCTTTATCTCTTTCTTTTATAGCATTATATAACAACTCACAAAACTCTACATTTTGCTCCTTAGTTCCTACACTTACTCTTATCCATTCAGGCATATCTAATAAGTATCCTGGTCTTATTATATATCCATGTCTTAATAGATATTCATGTATTGGCCTATCATCACCATTTACATTAACCATTATAAAATTAGCCTGTGATTCTATACATTCTAGTCCCATTTCGTTAAACTTCTTTGTTAAATAACTTCTTTGTTCTTTATTAAAGATTTTAACAGTATTTATAAATTCTTCATCTTCTATAGCTACAACTGCTGCTTTCTGAGCAAATAAATTTACATCAAATGCATTTATAACTCTATTAATATAATCTACTATCTCTTCATTAGCAATTCCATATCCAAATCTTAATGAAGCTAATCCATAAGCCTTAGATAGAGTCCTTAATACTATCATATTAGGATATGACTTTAATAATTCCAATGAATTAGGATAATCTTCTGAATCAACGTATTCACTGTAAGCTTCATCCATTATTATAATTACATCCTCTGGTATCTTGCATAATACTTTATCTAAATCCTCTTTTGTAAAAATACCTCCGGTAGGATTGTTAGGATTGCATAGCCACAATAACTTTGTTTTATCCGTTATTGCATCTATCATAGCTTCTAAATCTAATCCATTATTTTTTAATGGAACCTTTATTGGCTTTGCTCCCATAAGAATTGTGTTACTCTCGTATCTTGGAAAAGTAATTTCCGCCATTATACTTTCATCATCTTTATCCAGAAATACTTCACATATTACATTTATTAAAGAATCTGATCCCGCCCCACAGAATATCATATCTTTACTTATCCCAAGCTTGCTACTTAAAGTTTGCTTAAAATCATATGAAGATGAATCCGGATACATATTCATCTCATTTACTAATTCAGCCATTAATCTTTTAACTTTATTGGAAGCTCCTAAAGGATTTTCATTAGATGCAAGCTTAACAACTTTATCTATTCCAAATTCCCTTTTCACTTCATCTATTGGCTTTCCTGCTACATACTTACCTAATCTTTTAACTTCATCTCTAATCCTATATTTCATTTTTCTGTCCAATTCCTGGACTATCCCCCTTTGTTATTTATTGCTATAATTTCAATTTATTTAACAACTTAAAATAATTATACATACGTTATAATAAATATTCCAGTATTAATTTTCAAAAAGATTACCTAATGAACCAAGAACACTTCCTTGATCAACCTGTTTCCCCATGTTTTGCGGTGCAGCTGAATATACTCTTGATGCT
Source organism: Clostridium tertium (assembly GCF_017873245.1). Lineage (GTDB taxonomy): Bacteria > Bacillota > Clostridia > Clostridiales > Clostridiaceae > Clostridium > Clostridium tertium. The sequence goes on from NZ_JAGGJY010000013.1 coordinate 79,733, forward strand.
AATTTACTAAATGGTAAACTTTGAATCCATACATCCCCTGGGCCAGTTAATGTTGCAAAAAATAATCCTTCTCCGCCAAATACAGCATTTTTAAATCCACCTACAAATTGTATATCATAATTTACATTTTGAGTCATAGCAACTAAGCAACCTGTATCTATTTTTATAGTATCTCCTGGCATTAATGTCTTTTTTACAATAGTTCCCCCAGCATGTATAAATGCTAAACCATCACCTTCTAGTTTTTGCAATATAAATCCTTCTCCACCAAAGAATCCTGTTCCTAGCTTCTTTGTAAATGCTATTCCTACACTAATTCCTTTTGCACAACATAGAAATGAATCTTTTTGACAAATTAATCTACCACCAAGTTTTCTTAAATCCATTGCAATTATTTTTCCTGGATAAGGAGCAGCAAATGCTACTTTTTGTTTCAAAACTCCGGAGTTTGTAAATTCCGTCATAAATAAGCTTTCACCTGTTATTACTCTTTTTGCCGCACCTCCAAGTTTTCCTAAAAAGCCGCCCTGAGACTTTTGACTTCCATCACCAAAAATTGTTTCCATAGTAATACTATTATCCATCATCATCATTGCTCCAGCTTCTGCAACCACACTTTCCCTTGGATCTAGTTCTATTTCTACATACTGCATTTCATTGCCTAAAATTTCATAATCTACTTCATGAGCCATTATTATTTCCCCTTTTTTATTAAATTTTATAATATTTTATTAATCATACTATTTTATTATAATCATATTGATACTATTTACGGTTAATTATCATCATGGAATCTTACCATATCTATCATTACTAACAACCCTATAAAAAATATATTATATCTTTCATCTAATACTTCTAAAGAATATCTATCTCTTCCGAATGTTAGCTCCTTATCAATTTTTCCGATATTTACTCCATCTTTTTTTATTATGTAATGCCTTCCTAACATGCTATTTGACTCCATACTAATTACTCCTACAATTCCAGTAATATTATACTCTGGTACCATAAATTCTTTTTTTATAGTTGCTATTTCTCTCATATTTTCATCATAAGCTATATATTTATGTGCTCCCAACCTTATTTGTTGTCTCATATAAAGAACTTTTCTTTTATTAGCATCATATATACTAATATTTTTCCCTATATCAAACTTATCTGCCTCTGCAATAAATGCTATATTGTCACTTTCATCCAAGATTTCAAATTTAGCTCCTATTGAAAATAACCTTTCTTTAATATAAAACCTTCTCATAAATCTTGCACTCCTTAAATTATAATATAATTCTATTTAACTTTAAATATAGTATATTATACCATATTGTTATTGTCAATATTTTATTAATCACTTTTTATATATTTATAAATTAGCATTTATCTATTTATGTTTACTAAAATAAAAAGGTTCAAGAATCCTCTTGAACCTTTTTATTACTCTATATTTATCTTTTATCTTCGCCTATTATTCTAACTTCTGGATGTAATTCTACATCAAATTGCCTTTTTACTTCACTTTGTATATATGCTATTAAATCTAATATATCTTTAGCTGTAGCACCATTTTTATTTATAACAAACCCTGAATGCTTCTCAGAAACAGCTGCTCCACCTATACTATATCCCTTTAGTCCTGCATCCTGTATTAACTTTCCTGCAAAATATCCCTCAGGTCTTTTAAATGTACTTCCGGCTGAAGGATATTCTAACGGTTGCTTTGATTCTCTTTTACAAGTCAAATCATTAACTACCTCTTTAATTTCCTTCTCATCACCATTTTGCAATTTAAATTTTGCTGATAAAACAATATAATTTTTCTTCATTACTATAGAAGATCTATATCCTAATTCAAGCTCATCTTTTGATAAAGATAATATTTTGCCTTCATTGTCAATAACTTCTGCACTATCTATCACATTAGCTATTTCACCATTATAGGCACCTGCATTCATGAATACAGCACCGCCTACAGTTCCAGGAATTCCACAAGCAAATTCAAATCCTGTTAAAGAACTTTTTAAAGCTGCATTAGAAACATCTTTTAACATAGCTCCACACTCAGCTTCAACAATATCTCCGTAAACATTTATGTTCTTTACATCATTTAACTTTATAACAACGCCCTCTATTCCACCGTCTTTTACTAATAAGTTAGATCCATTTCCAACTACGTAGAAAGGTATGTTCTTTTCATTACAAATTTCTATTGTTCTTATAATTTGTTCCTTATTTTCTGGAATCAAAAGGATATCCGCTGGTCCACCTACTCTAAAGTGAACATAATTTTTCATTTCTGCATCAAGAATAATATTTTCGCTTTTGTAAAATTCTTTAAATAAGTTTTCAAATACTTTATATTTATTCATACCTAACTCCTTATAAAATACACGTAGTAATATCTTTTCATAGTATAAATTAAAACTCATGAATAAACAACCCATTAAATGCATATTTATATATAATACTTAAATTGTAACCCTTTTGTTACTGTTTTTCCTTAGTCGTAAAATAATCCACTATACTTTGAGCTGCTTTTTTATCTATACTTGGCGTTTCTAGCAATTCCTCTAAAGTTGCATTCTTAATGTTTTCAACGCTTCCAAACTTCATTAATAGATTTCTCCTTCTTTTTTCTCCTACATTAGGAATATCTTCAAGAATAGAGTGTAATGTTCTTTTATCTCTTAATGTTCTATGATAAGTGATAGCAAACCTATGCACTTCATCTTGTATTCTTCTAATCATTTGCATTAAGTTTGAGCTTCTATTTATTATAAGTTCTTTATTATTATATATAATTCCTCTTGTTTGATGTTTATCGTCTTTTACCAAACCACAAACCGGAATACTTATATTTAACTTTTCTAAAACTTCTAAAGCCACGTTTACTTGCCCCTTTCCCCCATCCATCATTATAAGATCTGGGAAACTAGAAAATTTACCACTTGAGAAATTTAAATTTCTCTCTTGAATCTTCTTTATTTCTTCAAGCCCATGAGAAAATCTTCTTTCTAATATTTCTCTCATACTATCATAGTCATTAGCACCCTTTACTGATTTAATTTTAAATCTTCTATAATCGCTATTCTTAGACTTTCCTTCTTCAAAAACAACCATTGTACCAACTGAATCTACACCTTGTATATTAGAAATGTCATATGCTTCTATTCTAAAAGGAGATTCATCTAAATCCAATAAATATTGCAATTCTTCTAAAGATATTCTATTTACTTCCTTTTCTTTAAGGAACTTATCCTTAAATTGCTCTAAAGTTATTTTTGCATTATTCCTTACCATCTCTAGCATATCTTTCTTTTGGCCTTTTTGAGGTATCTTAATCCAAGCCTTAGCCCCTCTTTTTATTGTTAAGAAATCTTCTATAAGCTCTGAATCTTCTATATCTGGCACATATATAGTTCTAGGTATCTTAGCTGTTCCACCATAAAAAGATGTTATGAAATCTTCTAATACTTCCCCAATTTTATCATCCGCTGTATTTTCAAAGATAAAATGTTCACGCCCAGTAATCTTTCCTTCTCTCGAAAAGAATATTTGTATACAGCTGTCCTTTTCATCTTGATATATGTTTATAAAGTCTTCATCGCCTTCCATAGTTTTAAATATCTTTTGTTTTTCTACTATTGCTTCGATGGCAAGTATTTTATCTCTATACTTAGCAGCTTTTTCAAACTCAAGATTCATTGATGCATCTTCCATATCTTTTTTTAAGGTCTTTATTATTGTTTTATCCTTACCATTAAGTATATCCATGATATCATTAATCATTTCACTATATTGTTCCTTAGTTACATATCCAGCACAAGGCGCAACACATTTTTTTATATGGTAATTTAAGCAAGGTCTAACTTTTTCTCCACCTTCATTTATTAACAATTTACAAGTTCTTATAGGAAAAATCTTATTAATCAAAGTTATTGTCTCATAGACTGCAGTTCCATTTGTATATGGTCCAAAGTATTTTGCTCCATCTTTAGCATACTTTCGCGTTACAAATACCCTTGGATAATCATCATTTGTAGTTATTTTGATGAAGGGATAAAATTTATCATCTTTTAACGCTATATTATATCTCGGACTATGTTTTTTAATTAAATTACATTCTAAAATTAAAGCTTCCATTTCAGAATCAGTCACTATGTATTCAAACTCAGAAATATTTTTAACCATAACTTTAACTTTTTCTGAGTGGTTTTTTGAATGTTGAAAATAACTTCTTACTCTATTTTTTAAAATTTTTGCCTTCCCAACATAAATAATTTCACCAAGAAAGTTTTTCATTATATAGACACCTGGTTTTTCTGGCAAGTTCTTAAGATGATAATCAAAATCAAACATCAAAATCCTCCCTTCAATTGTATTTCTTGTAATATAAATTTTATCACTATATAAGAAAGTAAACAAAGGGAATTTCTTTACAATTAATACTTAATAGTTGATAATGAACAATTAAGTATTAAACTTCTAGAGATGTTTAAAAAGTTAGATTTCATAATTTAACCTCTCTAAATTATTCTCTTAATTATTCATTATCTATTCTTAACTGCTCATTATTAAAAAGGTGAATTAAATCCCTCAAATTTAGGCCAAACTTTATCTTCACTTTCAACCTCAACTTCATTGCTAAAATCCCAAGGAATATTCAAAGAATCCCAATGTATTCCCCCACGTAACTCTCTAATGAATGGTTTTGTTACTTTATAATAAATTAAGGCATCTTTTTTACCTTTTATATAATATCCATGTGCACACCCCCTTGGAACATATATCAGGTTCTTATTGCTTTCATTTAATTCAACCATAGTATATTTTCCATAAGTTTTAGATTCCTTTCTTAAATCAACTACTACATCTTGTATTTCTCCTATTATGCATGTTATAAGTTTATCATGTTCCTCTGGAGGTAACTGAAAATGCATTCCTCTTACAACTCCTGGCTTTGCTATTGCATAATATTCTTCCTTAAATTCCGTGCTTAATCCATATATATTAAATTGAGTATCATTAAAAATTTTAATTAAATCACAAGTGCTTTCCATTGAAACAGTTGGTGTTATTAAATAACATCCTTCAACATCTAATTGTTTTACTCTAAACATAGTCTAATATCTCCTTTTAACCTCTGAAGTTATTTAGCTTTCTACAAGAAAGCCTAAGAATTAAGTCTCTATTTTAATATATGAGGTAAAAGATAAATAGTGAAAAACTAATAGTAAAAACTAAAACTTTGTAGAAAAATAGGTCGAGAAATAAATTCTCGACCTTTTACTCTATTATTCTCCAAGTACAGCCGCCCTTACAACTTTTGAAGCTATATCAGCTGCTGAACCTGCACCATTTTCACCTTGCTCTACTATTACTGCAACTGCAATTTTAGGATCATCTAAAGGAGCTGCTGATATGAACCATCCATGTGGCACTCCCTCTGAGCCATCATCTAGCATATAATCTGCTGTACCTGTTTTACCTCCAGCGTTAGTTCCTTCAAAAGCTGGCCATCTGTATATATTATTAGAAACTAAATAGCCCATGTAATCTTTTATTGTGTTTGCTATTTCCTTCGAAATAACATTACTTTGTAAAGTTTTATTTTGTATTTCCTTAATTGTATTTCCGTCTTTATCTACTATCTTGTTTACTAGCTTAGGCTCCATAAGCACTCCATCATTAGCTACAGTTGCAGCTACTATTGCCATTTGCATTGGACTTGATAATACACTTGCCTGACCTATACCACTTTGTGCTATGTTTCCTAATTCATAATCTTTTAAAGAAGGAAATCTACTTTCAGATATGGACATTCCTATACCTGGAACCCTAGAGTTAAATCCAAATCTTTCTGATACTTCCTTCAACTTTTCATTTCCCATTTCCATTGATAATGTTCCAAAAACTACATTACTTGAAACTCTATATGCCATCTGAAGATCCAAATTTCCATGAGCTTGCTTCATATAATTATTAAGCTCTGTCCCATCATCAAAAGTTATTTTCCCAGTATCATTAAATGTTCTTCCTGTTATACTTGGATCATTTTCTAAAGCTGCTGCTAATGTTATTGTTTTAAATACAGACCCCGGAGGATATAGCCCATTTATTGTTCTGTTTAACAGTTTGCTTTCAGTATCCACACCAGTATTTGCATCTTCTATAGTTTGCTCCAAATTAGTTGGATCATATGTAGGTTTTGAAACCATAGCTAATACTTCACCAGTTTTTGGATTTAATGCAACTACAGCTCCTTTTAAATCTCCCATTGCATCATAAGCTACTTTTTGAAGATTATAATCTAACGTAGTTACTATTCCATTTCCTATTTTTTCTTCATCTCTATTTTCAAATGCTTTCTTTAAATCAAAGTTTTTTAATAAACTTCTAATCCCATTAGAAAAACTACTGTACTTTGATAACTCGTTATCATATTCTTCCTCTAGGCCAGTAATTCCAAACCTCTCATCTATATATCCTAATGCATGAACATATAAATCTCCATATACATATTCTCTACTTTGATTGAACTTATCTACTCTAATACTATTGGTTAGTGGATTTCCATCTTTATCATATATAGTTCCTCTTAAAATTTCATTTCTTCTCGCCCAAAGTCTTTTATTTCCTGAATCATTTGCTATATCAGGGCCCTTAAACACTTGAAAATAGGCTATATATGATATTAATGCTATAAAGCAAAAAAGAAATATCACCATAACGTTTCTTATACTTTTTGCTAAATCGTTCATAAAGTCCTCCTTATTTTGTAAAATCTATTAATATCATTATAACTATAAAGCTATATATTTAAACTGTAAAATTAAAAATACACATCATATTAAGTAATAGGTAAAGGAGTATTGTACTTTTTGCAATACTCCTTTTATATTATACATCAAAATCTTTAATTATACCTTAAATTCACCAATACTCTCTTCCATCTTTTTTGCTAATTCTCTTAAATTTGCAGCCATATTCATTATTTCTTCTGTAGAACTAAATTGCTCTTCTGTTATAGCTGTAATTTCTTCAGTTGCTGCAGCAATTTCTTCCATCGAAGCTGCACTACTTTCAACTATATATAATATCTCTTCTTTCTTAGATGTTACAACATTATTAGAGTTTATTATAGATTCTATAGCACTCCTCATAACCATGATCTCATCACTTATAACTTTTAATGACTCAGCAGTATTTTTCACACTATTGCTTTCTTTTATAGAAACATTTCTTGTTTGCTCCAATATATCAACTGTTCTATTGATCTTTTTATGAATATCTGATGTTGTAATTTTTATTATCTCAGTAGCCTCTTTAGAATTTTCTGCAAGCTTGTTAATTTCCTTTGCAACCACAGCAAAACCTTTTCCAAACTCCCCTGCATGTACAGCTTCTATAGATGCATTGATAGATATTAAATTTATACTATTTGCTATATCATCTATTATATTTACAAAATCATTTATTTTATTTGTACTTGCTGAGATATCTAATATATCATTAGATAAATCTTTTATAGATTTTTGAAGATCTGAATTATCTACTAATAGTTCTTGCATTCCTTCATTATTACTTTTCGCATTCGTACTTAATACCGAATATAAATTATTTAGCACATTAATGGTTTTAGAAACTTCCTTTATAGAATCCCCCAAAACATTAACATTATTAGATATATTGACCATGCTATCAGCCTGCTGTTGTGTTACTACTGAGATATTTTCAATAGAAGTAGCCACTTGCTTAGAAGCTTCATACATCTCATTAGATGACTCATCTATCTTTGTAGTATTCTCATTTAAAACTTCTGATAAAGAAAGATTATCCTTCATTACTGTTGTAAGAATACCAAAAGAATTATTTAACTCCCTTATAACATCACCAATTTCGTCATCCAAATCTATTTTTGATCTTTTAGTAAAGTCTTTTTCTCCCATGGATTTACTCATATTATTTATATCAATTATAGCATTTAAATACTTTTTTATTATGATAGAAGCAACTAATATTATTACTACAGAGAATATTATAGTAATTATTAATGTATATACTATACTTGTAATAATACTTTTATTTAAACTACTTTTATCATAAATACTTGTAATCTTAAAATCATTTGTAAATTTATGATAAGTAAATATTTTACTATTATTACCTATTTTCACCTCATTTTCCTCTTTATTCTGTTCAATTATTTTACTTAATTCATCATTAAGCTTTGTATTTATCTTTTCTTTATTATTACTTGCCATTATTGTTCCAAAACTATCTGTTAAATTAACTTCTATTCCATCCATATTTATTGCATCAATTTGCTCTTGGAACATAGATGTTGAAACCTGAAGAAAATAATCTTTATTATCTATGTTAACTTTTATAACAATAAATCCCTTATCCCCTGATATTATAGCATTTGACCAAGATACTCCCATTGATCCCCCTTGAACAAAAGTTAGTCCATCTACATATGATCTACTTAGTCCCCCTGAATATGCTATAAATTCATTCTTCTCGTTCTTAACAGCTATCGAAGTTACATCTAAATTATTTTTCATAAATGAATCTATAAAACTATTAGCTCTATCCTTATCTTTTATTCCCTTTTCTACTGAATATATTAAATCTTCTAAATCAACAATCATATTACTGATTAAGCTTTTCCCAAACCCCTTTGTTTGCTCTAAAACTTCATTTACCCTAACTTTCTCATTCCTATACGATATTAAAGATGAATATGCAGCTAACGATAAACTTGATATTAAAGTAATTGTAATAAGAAATATTAATATTTTTTGAGTTATAGTTAATCTTCTTTTATTACTAGACTTCAACTTTCTACTGTCTCTGAATTCGATATCTTTATTAACTTTCTCTTCAAAATTTATCCTTTTGCTTTTTTTAGACAAAATGCTACCTCCCCCGAAGCTATAAATATTTCTCTCTAAAAATTAAATTAACCAAACTATATAAAAATAAAAAAAGTAATGATTCTCACCATTACCTTTTCTTATATTATACTACATTTTATTCCAATTTTATATATTTTTTTATTTTAATACTCTTCTGATATCTTTTGCAATATACCAAGAGCAAAAAACATTGTTAACATAGAACTACCGCCATAACTTATCAGTGGCAAAGTTATACCTGTAAGTGGTATAACAGTAAATATTCCACCTATAATAACTAAAGTCTGACAAGCTATCATTGTACTAAACCCAACAGCAGCTAATTGACTAAACTTATCATTTGTTAAAAATGCTATTCTTATTCCTCTGTAAAACAATAAGAAGTATATTATAATTAATCCTACTGCAAATATAATACCAAATTCTTCGCAAATAACAGCAAAAATAAAATCACTTTCACTTGCAAAAATTAAATCAGGATATCCATTACCTAAACCTACACCAAATAATCCACCTGATGATATAGCATATAAGCCCTGAACTATTTGGTACCCTTCATTACTAGCATATTTCCATGGATCAAGCCAAATTTTCACTCTTCTTTGTACGTGTCCAAAAACGCCATAAGCCCCTACTGCTCCTATTGCCGAAAGCCCTAAACATGTAAATACATATTTTTTCTTTGAAGTCGCAATATATAGCATAGTTACAGATATTCCAAAAAATATTAAAGTTGATCCTAAATCTGTTTGCAGAACCATACATACTAATGAGAACATAACAATAACAGCTGGCTCTATTAATTGCTTAAAGTCCTCTTTAATTACATTTTTACTTTCATATGTCATAAGGGAAGAAGCTAAGTATAAAACTAATGCTATCTTTCCGAATTCTGATGGCTGGAACCCAAAAGGTCCTATATAAACCCAGTTCATCGCCCCATTTGTTTCCACATTAAATATAAGACCATATATTAATGCCATAGGCATAAATATTAAAGTAATAATCATATATATTTTTTTATACTTAGCAAAGCCTTTTAGATCTGGCAATGCTACAACTATAGCTATATATGCTATTATTCCAAGTACAGCCCATATTAATTGCTTTATAGCAAAATTAGGATCTAATCTATATAATACCGCAATTCCAACTACAGCTAGTATACTTGAAAATATAAGCATAAACTTATCCCCATCAGGATAAAAACGTCTTATTAGATAGTGGGAAAATCCTATGATTATACATAGAATTATACCTATTATTAACGCTTTAGTATCAAAAGGTTTTTTTAGTAGTGCTAAATTAGTAAACAGAAGTAAACATAGTAGATAAATTAATTTCAGAACTCTTTTTTCTAACTTTAATGTACTATTCATAAACTCACCCCTAGTTCTTATCTGCTCTTATAACCTTAAATATAGCACTGCCTATTCTTATAAGATCATTAGCTCTTATCTTTGAATATCCGTTGACTCTTTCATCATTTATAAAAACACCATTAGTACTATTTAAATCTTCTATTACTATCTCATTATTTTTAACTATAATTTTCGCATGATTTCCTGAAGCATATTGATCATCTAATTTTATTGTATTTCCTTCTTTTCTGCCTATAGTTATAGTTCCTCTTAACAATAAAATAGATCCCTCTTCTAAGTTTGAGTTCTCACCTGTACTTAGCACTTCTATTCCATAATTCTTTTTAGCAGAAGATTGTTTTCTTCTTCCACTTCCCTTTACATCCTTGTACATTATTTTTAGTGCATAATATATTATAAAATAAAGTATTATCATAAATGCCACACCGAAAACTAATGTCATTAGCTTTGAAAAACCCATCTCTTCACCTCAAAATTAGTATTTTATTACCATTATATATTAAAACTTCTAGTTAAAAATAACAAGTATACTTAACTTATCTTAACATGTTTTTAAGATATTTCCCAGTATATGAATTATTTACTTCACTTATTTGTTCTGGAGTTCCTGTTGCAACTATACTTCCACCTTTATCTCCGCCTTCTGGACCTAAATCTATTATATGATCTGCGCACTTTATTAAATCCAAATTATGTTCTATAACTACTACTGTATTTCCTGCTTCAACAAGCCTTTGAAGTATTTCAACAAGTTTACTTACATCATCTATATGAAGTCCTGTTGTTGGTTCATCTAAAATATATAATGTTTTACCTGTACTTCTCTTTGAAAGTTCAAATGCTAACTTTATTCTTTGAGCTTCTCCTCCTGATAATTGAGTTGAAGGCTGCCCTAGTCTTATATATCCAAGTCCAACATCATTTAATGTTTCTAACTTATTCTTTATTCTTGGAAGATTTTCAAAGAACTTTAAAGCTTCCTCAACAGTCATATTAAGTACATCATCTATTGATTTTCCCTTATACTTAACCTCTAAAGTTTCTCTATTATATCTTTTACCCTTACATACTTCACAAGGAACATATACATCAGATAAAAATTGCATTTCTATTCTTATTATTCCATCTCCTGCACACGCTTCACATCTACCACCTTTTACATTAAAGCTAAATCTTCCTGGTTTATATCCTCTCATTTTAGCTTCTGGAGTAGTAGAAAATAGTTCTCTTATTATATCGAAAACACCTGTATAAGTAGCAGGATTTGATCTTGGAGTTCTTCCTATTGGGCTTTGATCTATATCTATTATTTTATCAATATTTTCATATCCAATTATTTCTCTATGATTTCCTACAGGAGTTTTACTTCTATTAACTAACCTATTTAATCCCTTATATAATATTTCATTAACTAATGTACTTTTTCCAGAACCTGATACTCCAGTTACCATAGTTAATGTTCCTAAAGGAATTTTTACATTTACATTTTTTAAATTATTTTCTTTAGCCCCCTTAATAGTTATGAAATTTCCATTTCCTACTCTTCTCTCTCTTGGAATTTCAATTTTCTTTTCCCCTATTAAGTATTGACCTGTTAGTGAATTTTTACACTTTTTTATATCTTCAACAGTACCCGCTGCAATTATTTCTCCTCCATGTTCTCCTGCCCTTGGTCCTATGTCTACTACAAAATCTGCTTCTCTTATAGTATCTTCATCATGTTCAACTACTATTACAGTATTACCTATATCTCTTAAGTTCTTCAGTGTACTTATCAATCTATCATTATCTCTTTGATGTAGTCCTATACTTGGTTCATCTAAAATATACAGTACTCCCATAAGAGCCGAACCTATTTGTGTTGCAAGTCTTATTCTTTGAGCTTCTCCACCAGATAATGTGCCAGAATTTCTTGCTAAGTCTAAATAATCTAACCCTACATCAATTAAAAATTTAAGTCTGTTTTTAATTTCTTTAATTATTTGATCACTTATTATTTGATCTTTTTCAGATAAAATCAAAGAATTAATATATTCAAACTCTTCTTTTATCGATAATGTTGTGAATTCATAAATATTTTTATCACCAACTCTAACTGCTAGTGCTTCATTTTTTAACCTTGCCCCTTTGCACTTAGGGCATTTATTATTACTCATATATTGTTCAATTTCAGTCTTTATAATATCAGAGTTAGTATCTCTATATCTCCTTTTTAAAGAATTTATTTCACCATCATATGCATATGAATATTGTGACTTAACACCATCCTTAGTATAAATGACTTTCATTTTCTTCCCATTAGTTCCGTATAGTAATAAATCCAATTCTTTTCTACTAAGTTCCTTTACCGGTCTACTTAAGTCTAAATCATACTCTTCACTTAATGCTTTTAATATTGCATAAGTCCAAGAATCTTCTTTCAATCTACCTTCTCCCCATGTAGCAATAGCACCTTCTAATATACTTAAGTCCTTATTAGGAATTATTAAATCTTCATCTAATTCTATTAAAGTTCCTAATCCATCACAGTAATCACATTTTCCAAAAGGTGAGTTGAATGAAAACAATCTAGGTGCTAATTCATCTATACTCATTCCGCATTCTGGACATGCAAAATTTTCGCTAAATAATATATCCTCTCCATCTATTACATTTATAATTACTAAACCATCTGCTAATTTTAATGCTGTCTCGATGGAATCTGTTAATCTTCCTTCTATACCATCTTTAATAATAACTCTATCAACAACTGCTTCTATATTATGTTTTTTATTCTTATCTAATGTAACTTCTTCTTCGGCTAATTCATATATAGACCCATCAATTCTTGCTCTAACAAATCCACTTCTCTTAATGTTATCTAGCACCTTTTCATGAAGTCCCTTTTTTCCTCTTATCATAGGAGCTAAAACTTGAACTTTAGTTTTATCCCCAATAGACATTACACTATCCACAATTTGATCAACAGATTGCTGTTCTATTGGAATTTTACATTTTGGACAATATGGTTTTCCTATTCTTGAATATAATAATCTTAAATAATCATATATTTCAGTTATAGTTCCAACCGTTGATCGTGGATTTTTGCTTGTAGTTTTTTGATCTATAGATATCGCAGGAGATAAACCTTCTATATACTCTACATCAGGCTTATCCATCTGTCCTAAAAACTGTCTTGCATATGATGATAATGATTCTACATATCTTCTTTGTCCCTCTGCATATAAAGTATCAAATGCTAAAGAAGACTTTCCTGATCCAGATAAACCAGTAAATACAACTAATTTATCTCTTGGAATTTCCAATGATACATTTTTTAAATTATGTACTTTTGCACCTCTTATAATAATTTTATCTTTCATACTAATTTGCCCCTTCTTATTTTATAACATTAGTGTTTCATTTCTTTTCTAAAATTAATCTCGAACAAATGTTCTTTATTATATTCTAAATTTTATTATAATTATTGTCAATTATATAATAAATATTTATAAATACTTTGACTAACTTTACTTATTACTGTAAATACCCTACTTTTATATCCTTACCAATTTAATTTTAAGTTTCTCTTAGCAAAACATCGTTAACTTTTTCATTCTTTCATTAAAATTTAATATTAAAATTTAAAATATAAAATCAAAAAGGGCTTAATGCCCTTTTCTAAACTCCTTCAAAATTAAATAATGGGATAAAACTTTCCTTATCGGTTCCTTCTTCTTGTATAAATCCATTTTCCACCCCAATACTCAATGCATAATCTATCATTGTATCATAGTGCTTTTGATTTAATGGTTTATTTAATTCTGGATAAGTTTTTACATTTTCAAGTGGTGTATACTGATTCATAATACTAATATAAACTTTATTTCCATATATATTATGAATGTGCTCTATTATCTTTTTGGAATCGAATAATAATCCTGGTAACATAAGATGTCTTATTATTACTCCTTTTTGTATTATTCCTTTTTCATCAAACTCAACTTCACCAACTTGACTTACCATTTCATTAATCGCATCCTTAGCATAATTAAAGTAATCCTTAGCCTTAGAGTATTTACTTGAATATTTTGTATCAAAGTATTTCATATCTGGTAAGTATACATCTATATATCCTTTTAACAACTTTATAGTTTCTACTTTTTCATATCCACTACTATTATAAATTATAGGGAGTTTTAGTCCGTTTTTTCTAGATATAACAATAGCTTCGATTATTTGAGGAACATAATGAGTTGGAGTAACTAAATTTATATTCAAGGCTCCTTTATTTTGCAACTCTATAAATATTTCTGCTAACCGTTCTACAGTTATTTCTTTTCCCCATTCACATTGGCTTATATTGTAATTTTGACAAAATACACACTTTAATGTGCAATGAGAGAAAAATACTGTTCCAGAACCAATATCTCCAGATATACATGGTTCTTCCCAATAATGAAGGGCAGCTCTTGCTACCCTTATTCTATCTCCAGCTCCACAAAACCCTCTTTTGCCGTTTATCCTATTTACACCGCAATTTCTAGGACATAACTTACAGTTTTCTAATAAATTCATCACATTATCACCTAATTACTTACTTTTCAAATCATTAATTATGTCACGTAATTCTGCAGCTCTTTCAAATTGTAAGTTTTTAGCTGCTTCCATCATCTCTTCAGTATATTTCTTGATTAATTTCTTCTTATCCTTTTCCGAAACTTTCTTAGCACCTTCAACCTTATATTCAACTTTTTCTTCTGCTACTTTTGTAGCTTCAATAACTTCCCTTACTTCTTTAATTATAGTTTGAGGAGTAATTCCATGCTCCTCATTATACTTAATTTGAATTTCTCTTCTTCGTTCAGTTTCCTTTATAGCTTTATTCATTGACTTAGTAATATTATCCGCATACATTATTACTTTACTTTCAGAGTTTCTTGCTGCTCTTCCTATAGTTTGAATTAATGAAGTCTCTGAACGTAAGAAGCCTTCTTTATCAGCATCTAATATTGCTACTAATGCAACTTCTGGGATATCTAATCCCTCTCTTAAAAGGTTAATTCCAACTAATACATCAAATTCTCCAAGTCTCAAATCTCTTATAATTTTCATTCTTTCTATTGTTTCTATATCTGAATGCATATATGTAGTTTTAATACCTAGGTCTTTCAAGTATTTAGTTAAATCTTCTGCCATTCTTTTAGTTAGCGTTGTTATAAGAGTCCTAAAGCCTTTCTCTGTAGTTTTCTT
Source organism: Clostridium tertium (assembly GCF_017873245.1). Lineage (GTDB taxonomy): Bacteria > Bacillota > Clostridia > Clostridiales > Clostridiaceae > Clostridium > Clostridium tertium. Next base: position 95,265 of record NZ_JAGGJY010000013.1, read on the forward strand.
AATTTCTGCATATAAATCATCTATTTGACCTTGCACTGGTCTTATTTCTATAACCGGATCAATCAATCCTGTTGGTCTTATAACTTGTTCAGCTATATTTGTTGAATGATCTATTTCATATTGACTTGGAGTCGCACTTACAAAAACTACTTGATTCATTTTTCCTTCAAATTCTGGAAACTTTAATGGTCTATTATCATATGCACACGGTAATCTAAATCCATATTCCACCAACGTATCTTTCCTTGATCTATCACCTGCATACATTGCTCTACATTGTGGTAAAGTAACATGACTTTCATCTATAAACATTAAATAGTCATCTGGAAAATAATCAAGTAATGTTTGAGGTGGAGTTCCTGGATCTCTACCATCTAATATTCTAGAATAGTTTTCTATTCCACTACAATATCCCATTTCTCTAATCATCTCTATATCATAATTAGTTCTTTGTCTCAATCTTTGAGCCTCTAATAACTTCTCCTGACTATTAAGTTCTCTTAATCTATCTTCTAATTCATCTTCAATACTTTTTATAGCTTTTTCTAAAACTTCTGGAGAAGTAGCAAAGTGAGATGCTGGAGAAATAGATACATGATTTCTTTCTCCTAGTATATTTCCAGTTAAAACATCAAACTCTCTAATTCTTTCAATTTCATCTCCAAAGAACTCCACTCTAATTCCTTTATTTGATGAAGAGGCAGGAATTATATCTAAAGAATCTCCCCTAACTCTAAAGCTTCCCCTTGCAAAATCTATGTCATTTCTTTCATATTGTATCTCTATAAGCTTTCTAATTATCTCATCTCTCTCTTTTTCCATTCCTGTCCTTAAAGAAATAGTTAACTTTTTGTATTCTTCCGGATTACCTAAACCGTATATACAAGATACAGATGCAACTATTATTACATCTCTTCTTTCCAATAAAGCCGATGTAGCAGAATGCCTAAGTTTATCAATTTCATCATTTATAGATGCATCTTTTTCTATAAATGTATCCGTTTGTGGTACATACGCTTCAGGCTGATAGTAATCGTAGTATGAAACAAAGTATTCTACAATATTATTAGGAAAAAACTCTTTAAACTCAGAACATAATTGAGCTGCTAATGTTTTATTGTGAGCTAAAATAATTGTTGGTTTTTGAACTCTCTCTATTATATTAGCCATCGTATATGTTTTACCAGATCCAGTTACTCCTAATAAAGTTTGACCTTTATCTCCTCTTTCTATTGAATTTACTAAGCTCTCAATAGCTTGTGGCTGATCTCCAGTTGGCTTAAATTTTGATTCAATCTTAAATTGTGGCATTTTTTCACCCCCATAAATTTTATTTATTATGTTTATATTTTATCCTTTATACTTGCCTTATACAATTAATAATAATCTTTTTATTAAATAAAGTATTAACAATAAAAATAGATGTTCCTAAACTCTTTATTTATCACTAAAACTTAGAATTTCAACATCTTAAATAATTACATTTTTAAATTTTAAATTCTATATTCCATTAATTTAAAAATAATTATAGAAATAAAAAGAAAGCTTATCGCTTTCTCTTCATTTGCTCTAATACTTTTTTAAAGTCATCATTATCTACACTTAATGCATCATCCACTTTAACCATTTTGGGTACAAGAAGTAATCCTAACCTTTTATTCTTTGGTATTATAGTTAAATCGAGCATTTCCCCGGAAATCCTTCTAATTTTAACCGAAATTTCTTCAATACTATCCCTAACTATTTTAAATATTTCTACTTCTGAAACAGTTTTTACATTGTTAACTTCTATTATTTTATCTCCTCGTCTTATCCCCGCTTCATATGCAGGTGATGTTGGTGAAACTTCTAATACAGAAACTCCATCATTATCAGTTACATAAATATATTTTCCAGCTTCCTCAATTTTATTTTGAATTCTAATCATTATTTCATGTCCTAATGGTGCAAAAGCTATAACAACAATTTGTCCAACTACACCAAACTGTGAAACTTGTGCTATCAATGTTAGTAAAACTCCATAAATTAATATTCCAACTCCTGAATAAATAGGCTTTTTAATCTTATCTTTAGTAAATGATACAGAGTTATACCCTATAACTCCATATAATGGTATTGCACCTATTATAGCAGTACTTAATATCAATAATGTTTCTGCTCTATTTATTATTGGCCACCAATTAGGGGTATCAACAACTGATGTCGTAACGCTTGAAATACTTCCTGAAAAAGCTATAAATATAGCTACTGGTAAAGCCCAATATCTATTATATGCAAATCCACCTACTATTTTATCGTTCCTATTAGAAAATACGGGTATAGCTCCTCTACCACCATCAAAAATCACTAGAACTCCTTCAACTACATGCATAATTCCAACGAACGTCATAAGTGATAATATGTTTACATTAATATATGATTCAGTATTAGTTATATTAGATAAAATACCTGACAAAATACTTATCATTCCCAAAACTGCCCCAGAATAAGAAAAACATATAAATCTCTTTTTTATAAATAGTAATAAAATTGATATCATAAACATTATTTCTATTCCAGAATTCTCATTAAATATGATTCCTAAACTACTCATCATTAAACTTACTATAACCCCACCTATTATTCCTAAAGAAATCTGTGATAAAGTAAGTTCTAAAGGGGAGTTAATACTCTCCCCAATAGTCATCTTCTGCATTATTGTTATTCTTTTATTCTTTAAGTAGAACATTATTCCTAAAACTACTAGCATCAATATGTGCATTGGCTCAATTATGGCATATGCTACTGTTCTCAATGTATATAGTATTAACTCCATCTGTGAGCCTCCTATTTTAACTTATCTTTCATCGCCTCTACTGCTTTATTAAATTGTGGATCTATACTTCTATCATATTCTTTTGATAAAATTTCTTCAGGAATCGTCACTTCAACATCAGGCTTTATTCCAATTTTGTGTATATTTTCTCCATTAGGCGTATAATACTTTGAAGTTGTTACTTTTAATCCACCATTTCCATCTTTAAATTCTATTAATTGTTGAACTACACCCTTACCAAAACTTGTTGTTCCAATTATAGTTCCCGCACCATAATCTCTTAGTGCTCCAGTAACTACTTCTGATGCTGATGCACTTCCTCCATCTATTAATATTACTAAAGGCATCCCTTCTGCTTCTCCACCTATAGATTTTGATTCTTGTTTATTGCCATATTTATCTACAGTATAAGTTACTACCTCTCCTTTTGGTATAAATTGTGAAGCTACATTAACTGCTTCGCCTAAGAAACCACCTGGATTTCCTCTTAAATCCAGAATCATTCCCTTCATACCTTTATTTTTTAATTCAACTATCTTTTCTTTAAAGTTCTTTGCTACATCTTCATCAAAAGAAGATATTTGTATATATCCTATATTTCCATCTATTATTTCGCCTCTAACTGAAACTACCTTAATCACGTCTCTAACTATTGTTATATCAATTTCTTTTGAGTTTGCTCTAGCAATAGTTAATGTTACTGGTTTTCCTTGCTCACCTTTTATCATAGATACTGTTTTTTCTACATTTGGCTCTGTTATATCTGTACCATCAACCTTTAATATAACGTCTCCGCTTTTTAACCCTGCTTCTTCTGCTGGTGAACCCTCTATAGGCGCTACAACTGTTACTTTATCATCTTTAATTCCAAGCTGAGCCCCTATTCCTACAAAATGCCCTTCACTTTGCTCTACAAATGACTTGTATTCACTCGCATTCATAAATACAGTATATGGATCTTTTAGTGACTGCGTCATTCCTTTAATTGCAGATTCTAAAAGGATATTATCATCTATTTCTCCATCATATTTTGCAAGCAATGCATCCCTTACTTGAAATAACAAATCGTATTTCTTCACATCTTTGATATCATTTAAATCTTTTGCAACATCCTCGCTTACATTCTTTAAACTTAATCCATTAAATGCAAATATATTTCCCATGTAGAAAAACATTATATTTGAAAATAAAAACACTATAACTATCCCCACTATAATTAATGGTTTTTTAAACTTATTATTTCTTCTTCTACTTTTACTATTGTTATCCTCCATATCTTAATACTTCCTTTCATAAAACTCTCCTAGATTATATATACATTATCTATACTACTAGATTTCTTTAAATATGTTTTAAGTGGAGATAAACTCCACTTAAAACATATCAATTATTCTCTCTTTTTATTTAATATTTTATACATCTAAGAATTTTCTTAGTGCAACTATACTTCCTATAGCTCCAACTATTATTCCACCCAAAAGGAATATCCAAGTTAATGTTCCAAGTACAAATCCTGGAACAACTAATGTAACTAGGAACATATTTGATACTATGTAGCCATAAGCCCATTTATATAATCCAAATAGTAATAAGCTTGCAAGTAATGAACCTACTGTACCGATTATCATCCCTTCAATTATAAATGGCCATCTTATAAACCAGTCAGTAGCTCCTACAAACTTCATTATTCCAACTTCTTTTCTTCTTGTATATACTGTTATTTTTGTTGTATTAGTTATTAAGAATATAGATACCCCTGTAAATACAGCAAATAATATTAAGCCAGCTATTCTAACGCCACCGACAAACTTACTTATAGTATTTATCATATCTTGCTGATTTGATATATTTTCTACACCGCTCATATCTTTAACAGCATTACTAATAGCATTTGCATATTCCGGATCTTCTAATTTTACTATAAATGAACTTGGAAGCGGATTGTTTTGTAAATCATATCCTTGTAATAATCCTGGATTATCCTTTAAACTTTCTTTGAAGTTTACAAAGGCTTCTTCCCTTGATTCGTATATTACTTCTTTAGCTCCTTCTTGTTCATTTAATTTCATCTCTATTTCTCTTTGATCTAATAACTTTATATCATCTTTTAAGAAAACTTTAATTTCTACTTTTGACGCAACATCTTCTATTGCCTTATTAAAGTTTAACCCTAATAAAGTAAATGTACCAAATATAAAGAATGTTATTAGTACAGTAATCATTGCTGCCATACTTAATGTTCTGTTTCTTTTAAGACTTTTTAAGGCGTCTATAAAAAAGTACTTTAATGTATTAATCTTCATTTTCGTACATCCCCCTCTTAGTATCTCTTGCTATACATCCTTTCTCTATAGCAATAACTCTCTTCTTCATATTATCAACTATGTCCTTAGCATGAGTCGCCATTAATATAGTTGTACCTGCTCTGTTTATATCCTCTAATAAATCCATTATTTCCTTAGCTGTTTCTGGATCTAAATTCCCCGTTGGTTCATCACATATTAAAACTGATGGATTATTAACTATTGCCCTTGCTAATGCAACTCTTTGTTGCTCTCCTCCTGATAATTCATTTGGGAACATCTTGTACTTATGAGAAAGTCCAACCAAAGATAATACCATAGGAACTCTTTTTCTAATTTCCTTCTGAGAAGCTTCTACAACTCTCATCGCAAAAGCAACATTTTCATATACATTTAATGTAGGTATTAGTCTAAAGTCCTGAAAAACCATACCTATTTTTCTTCTATAATAAGGTATTTGTCTTCTTGTTATTGCTGAAAGTTTTTTTCCTGCAACTGTTATATCCCCAACTGTTGGATCAGTTTCTTTAATTAACATCTTAATAAAAGTTGATTTCCCAGCTCCTGAAGGTCCAACTAAAAATACAAATTCACCTGACTCTATATTTATATTTACATCTGCTAAAGCCTTAACATTATTATCATACAGCTTAGATACATTCTTAAATTCTATCATTTCACAACACCTCGCATAAGCGTATTTTTTTTAAAGTTGTTAAACCCATAGCGTTATTATAGCATAACAAAGTCTAAGGAAAAACTTTTTTTATGCTTTTACAACTAAGAAAATCTATATTTATTCAGTTTTCTGCAAAAATTTCATTATTTCTTAATAATCTGCAAAGCCTTTACCTAAAGCCTCTGTCGATTCACTTACTGTTAAGAACGCTTCTGGATTTTTATTTTTTATAAATTGCTTTAGAGTTATAAATTGTTTTGATGTTAATACAGTATACACTATTGTCATATCTTCTTTTGTATATCCACCTTTTCCAGTTAATATTGTACATCCTCTATCAATATCATTATTTATAAAGTCTACAACTAATTTTTCCTTATTTGTAATTATAAATACTTGCTTAACTGGATTTAATCCTGCAATAAATTTATCAACTAAAATTCCTATTAAAGTCGCACTTAAAAGTCCAAATAACCCTTTTTCTATCCCAAATGAGTAAATAGCCAATAAAGTTACTGTACAATCAGCTAATAGTAATCCTTGACCTATTGGCAAATGAAAATATTTATTAATAATTTTAGCAATTATACTAGTTCCACCTGTTGAAGCATCTTGATAAAACGTGATAGCTGTACCTAAAGCTAATACGGCTGAACCAAATACACATGCTAAAAATAAATTATCTGTAATTGCCTTTGGTTCAAAAAACGATTCAAAAATCCACATTATTACTGACATCATTATAGTAGCATATATACTCTTTGCTCCAAAAGACCCACCGATTAAAAAAAATGCAAGAGCAAACAAGATAAAATTAAATATAAAAACTAATACACTTGGATTAATATCTATTAACTGATTTATAGCTAGAGCTAATCCTGAAACTCCTCCTGCTGCTATATCAAGTGGAAAGAAAAAATACTCTAATCCGAAGGCAACTATTGCTACTCCTATTGTAGATAAAATATATTCTTTTAACTTTTTCATATGTCCTTTTATTCTCCTTCTAATAAATAGTCCCATCCTTAACTATTATTGTATATTTTTAAAACCTTCTCCCATAACCTCATGAACTTCACCAACTGTTATAAATGCTTTTTCATCTACTTTTCCTATATATTGCTTTAACTTTATAAATTCACTTCTTCCTAAGACTGCATATAAAACACAAGTATCTTTTCCTGTAAAACCACCAATACCTTTTAAATATGTGCATCCTCTTTCTAAGTCATTCATTATAAATTTTGCTATTTCGTCATGTTTACTACTTATAATTGTTACTTCCTTACATGCATGGAATCCTTCTATTACCTTATCTATAGCAATTCCGTTAATTATTACTGAAAGCAGTCCATACAGCCCTATGTTTATACCAAAAGTAATAGCCCCTAATAAGGTTACTATAAAATCTACAGCTAATAAAGACTTACCTATATCAATATGAAAAAATTTATTTAGTATTTTTGCTATTGTATCTGTACCTCCAGTCGATGCATTTGCATTAAATACTATTGCCATACCTACAGCTGTAATAAAGGTTCCAAATATTGAAGCTAACATTAAATCATTTGTTATAGCCTGAGGATTAAAGAAATTTTCAATTATAGTCATCATTCCAGCTAAGCTAAAACTTGAAACTATAGTCTTAACCCCAAAATTTTTCCCAAGAAAAATAAATCCAACAACAAACAACACCAAGTCCATAATAAATACTAAAGGTCCAGTTGATATAGCCGGTATATAATAATTTATTACTATTGCAAGTCCTGTTAACCCCCCTGCAGCAATATTATTAGGTATAAAGAAATATTCTAAAGATAGTGCAACCAAAAACACCCCTAGCAATATTAATAGATATTCTTTTATTTTATTATTCATATATATCCCCCTTTCTTCGAGAATTTTTATTATTTTTCCTCATTTTATTGTTTCTTATCCAAATCTTATACTAATATTTTCTTATAATAATTAAATAAACTTCATTTACTATTATATTACTATTTTTGTTAATTGTAATTTAAAATTTAAAAATAAAAAGCTGTAGATAATTTCTACAGCTTTAGTGGTAAATATAGCTATTTTTAGTGATTTATTTTAAATTATTATAGTAAGCTTGTTATTTCTTTAGAGAAATTGCTTTTTTAGCCTTTTCTACAACATTAGCTGATGTTAATCCATACTTTTCTAATAGTTGATTTGGCAATCCACTTTCTCCAAACACATCATTTACTCCAACCTTTAATACTGGTACTGGAATTTCTTCTGTTATTACTTCTGATACAGCTGAACCAAGTCCACCAATTACATTATGTTCTTCAACAGTAACTATAGCTCCTGTTTCTTTTGCAGCTTTAACTAATATTTCCTTATCTATAGGCTTTAATGTATGAATATTTAATACTCTTGCATTAATTCCTTGCTTTCCCAACTCTTCTTTTGCTTCTAATGCAACATCTACCATTATTCCTGTAGCAACTATTGTTACATCATTTCCTTCAGTTAATGTTACACCTTTTCCTATTTTAAATTCATAAGTATTTTCATCATTTATAACATTTACTGCCGCTCTTCCAAGTCTTACATAACAAGGACCATCATATTCTGCAATAGCCTTTATAGCTGATTCAGTTTCTACAGCATCTGCTGGACATATTACAGTCATGTTAGGGATACTCCTCATTAAAGCTAAATCCTCTATAGCTTGATGAGATGCTCCATCTTCTCCTACTGTTAGACCAGCATGAGTTGCACATATTTTAACATTTAACTTTGGATAACAAATAGAGTTTCTAATTTGCTCAAATGCTCTCCCTGCTGCAAACATAGCAAAAGTACTTACATATGGTACTTTACCACAAGTAGACAAACCTGCTGCAACACCCATCATATTTCCTTCTGCTATTCCCATATTAAAAAATCTTTCTTCACAAACAGCTTTAAAATCTGCAGTTTTGGTAGATTTTGAAAGATCTGCATCTAAAACTACTATATTTTCATTTACATTTGCTAATGAAGCTAATGCTTTTCCATAAGCTTCTCTTGTGGCAATCTTCTTACTCATTAATTGTTACCTCCAATTTCTGCTAATGCTTGCTTACATTGTTCTTTATTTGGTGCTGTTCCATGCCATGATGCTTGATTTTCCATGAATGAAACACCTTTACCCTTTATTGTATTACATATAACAACTGTTGGCTTTCCTTTGCAATTTTTAGCTTTTTCTATTGCATTAAGTATTTCATATATATCATGGCCATCTATTACCAAAACGTTCCAACCAAAAGCTTCAAACTTTTTATCTATTGGTGAAGGATTCATAACTTTTGTTATATCTCCATCTATTTGTAAACCATTAAAATCAATAAATGCAGTTAAATTATCTAATTTATAATGAGCTGCTGACATAGCTGCTTCCCAAACTTGACCTTCTTCAAGTTCTCCATCTCCTAAAAGTGCATAAACTCTATAATCTTTATTATCTATCTTACCAGCTAAAGACATTCCTACCGCTACTGAAATACCTTGGCCTAATGATCCAGTCGACATGTCTATTCCAGGTAAGCATTTCATGCTTGGGTGTCCTTGTAATCTTGATCCAATCTTTCTTAAAGTACTTAACTCCTCAACAGGGAAATATCCTCTTCTCGCCAATACACTATATAAAACAGGAGCTGCATGACCTTTAGATAAAACAAATCTATCTCTATCTGCATCCTTAGGATTTTTCGGATCTATGTTCATCTCTCCAAAAAATAATGTAGTTAATATATCTGCCGCTGATAATGAACCACCTGGATGTCCTGAACATGATTCTGTCAACATTGAAACTATATCTCCACGTACAGTTTTAGCTAATGACCTTAATTCTTCAATATTTTTAATCATTTTTTATCCTCCTAAGATTTTAATTTACCTGTAACTATATTGTGCTAAATTTTCTAAAATTATTTTAGCATAATATTTTTATTCTGTATATACTAATTGTTTATTTTTTTCATAAAACATAATATTTATTAGCAAAAGTGCTACTCTATTTATTTATAGTATATCACTTTGCGCTGTGTCTTGTCATTTTCTATATAAATAAAAGAAACCCAATATGGGTTTCTTAAGTATTTAATATACTCTTTTATATAAATAAAACTTTATGCAAGATTTAAACTAATTAATAAAGCTTTATTAACTTTTTTCATATCGGCATCTGTCATATGCCCAATTTTTTCTTTTAGTCTTTTTTTATCCAAAGTCCTTACCTGTTCTAATAAAACAACAGAATCTCTATTTAATCCATATTCTTCTGAAGAAATTTCAACATGAGTAGGTAACTTTGCCTTATTAATCTGAGATGTTATAGCTGCTACTATAACTGTTGGACTATATTTATTACCTATATCATTTTGAATTATTATAACTGGTCTAATTCCACCTTGCTCTGAACCAATAACAGGACTTAAATCTGCATAAAAAATATCCCCTCTTTTTACTACCATAGTCGTCATTAGAAATATCACACTCCGCAAAGCCAGTTCTCATATTCATTAATATCTGCACATTCGCATTCGAAAGGAAGTTGTGAAAGCTCCAAATTAATTTTTGCCATCTCTTCATAGCCAGCTTTCATTAATTTAAAAAATTCCGTATTAAATTGATTTTCATTATATTCTATTAAATCACACTCAATAAATTGACTATTTTTTTTAATTTTAACCGCATTTTTTATAAAATTTAGTTTTTTAACATTTTTAGACATAATTTGCCTCCAGGTAGTAAAAATCTATGTATGAATAAATTATATTGCAAATTATGTCACTTTGTCAAAACTTATGTTTCACTTTTCTTGATTAATTTACTATTTTTATATTTTTTTGTATTTTTATAACTTATTAGAATAAAAATAGCATCACTTTATGATATTTATTATTATTTTTGACTTTCCATATTTATTTAATTCTTATCTACCTGGCTTTTTATTTTTTTCTTAATGTTAAAACTATTGTTTATACTTATGTACTCCATTTTCTCTAATTTCTTAACGTGTACTAATATCAAACTTAAATATTGAACTGGTTATTTTTATTTTACTTATTCTAGCAATCCGCTATCTAATTGCTTTAATTTTTCAAAATCCCTATATACAATTCTTATTCTGTCTTTTCCATCCTTATCATAAATAATAGCTCCTATTGGAGTTTTTTCTTGTTTATCAATAAAAATTTTGACTTTATCTAGATGATCATTTTTTAAAAACACTTCACATGTAAACTCTATATAAGCTGTATCTCCCCACTCTTCTTGTCCTTCTTTAATTCCATTTTCGTCTATAGGATATGATAATAATTTATTTAAAAAGGCTAACGAATGTATCTCATCCATATCATTTTCCATAGTATATTCTTTATTCGAAATACCATCCTTTACTATCACTTTATTATCTCTATATATTTTTGATCTATCTTCTCCAAAATCAATTCTACCACCAATATCCTTTGAATAATATTGTGTAGTTTCTTCCCGTTCTTCTCCTCTCGTATTTTTTATTATATATTCTACTCTTGTACTATAACACTTTATCTCTTTTAAAGATTTTATTATTTCCTCATTAGTTGGCTCTGCTGTAGCTCTAAATAATATTACTAAAATAATTGATATAAAAGGTATACACACCATAAGTATTAATAATAATTTCTTTTTCATAAACCCTCCTAAAGCTTTACTATTTATAATTACTAATATTAGCCTTAATCAGATTTTATTCATACTTTAATCTTTAACCAACTATATAATTCATAACTTTAGATATATTTTCTATAACTTCAGATGCTACTGTACAATATTTTTCATGGGATGCAAATTCTCCTGCTACTCCATGTATATATGTGCCAAGCAAGGCTGAATTTATAAGTGAATGACTCTGTCCTATTAACGCTGAAATAATTCCAGTTAGGCAGTCCCCCATGCCTCCTGAAGCCATTTTGCTATTACCTGAATTATTTATGTAAACATTATTCCCATCTGTGATTACAGTATTATATCCCTTCAATACAACTATAATCTCATTTTCCTTTGCATATCTCTTAGCTACCTCTAGTCTATTATCTTCAACAAATGATATAGATCTACCTATAAGCCTTGCCATTTCTCCTGGGTGTGGAGTAAATATCGCTTTTCCTTTTAAAGCATTCATCATGCTCTTATCTCTTGCTATTAATTGAAGTGCACCTGCATCGACTACGAAAAACTTATCTCCATGATTCCCTATATCACTCAATATATCTTTATATACTTTTTCTTCAGTCATGCCAGGTCCTATTGCAATTACATCTGAATCATTCAATAGTTTTTTTACCTTATCTCTCTCCTCTATATCTAAAGTCATTGCTTCAATTAACTTACAACTTAATTTATCTTGTACATATTTCGAAGACACTAAAGTCGTTAAACCGGCCCCTGATTTAACACATGCTTCAGTAGCTATATATGCTGCTCCCGTATATCCTTTGCTACCTGCTAAAATTGCAACTTTTCCGTACTTTCCTTTATGACCATATAAACTTCTCTTTTTTAATATTTGTGCATATTGATCCCTATCTAAAATAAATATATTTTCCGAATTAACTTTCTTAGCATCCTCTGGAATGCCTATATTCAAAACATTAAGCTCCCCTAAATAACTTAATGCTTTATACTCAATAAATCCCCTTTTTATAACTTCAAACGTATAAGTTATATCAGCTTCTATAGATGCCCCCATTATCTCCCCATTATCTGCATTTAGGCCTGATGGAACATCAATACTCACTTTTATACCAACGCATTCATTTATGATATTAATTAATTTTATATAAAAAGAATCTAAATTTCTATTTAATCCTACTCCAAAAATACAATCTATCGCAATATTATAATTGTTACATGTAGGTATTAAACTTTTAATATCTTCATCAGTTTTTATATAGGCAATATTAGTTGTAATCTTTTCTAATATATTTAGATTAATAGAAAAATCGCTAGAACATTTACCAGCTCTGTTTATAATAACTACATAAACATCTTTATTTTTTAAAATTAATTTTCTTGCAATAGCTAATCCGTCCCCACCATTATTTCCATTTCCACAAAAAACAATAAATTTTTCTCCTAAGTTGACTACTTTATTTACTATCTCATTTGCTGCATTTTCCATGAGGACTATGCTTGGTATCCCAATCTCATCTATAGTGTATCTATCTACCTTTTTACATTTATTTGTTGACATTATATACATTATGATTCCTCCAAAATAGCAAAGGCTATTGCTGATGTATTATTATGTGATATTGATAAATTCAATTTATATGATTTTCCTATTAATCTATCTATATTATCACTTAAAAATACTATTGGCTTTCCTAACTCATCCCTTAAAACCTCTATTTCTCTTAATGAAAATCCCCTTATACCAGTACCAAATGATTTGCTTATTGCTTCTTTAGCTGCGAAATTTCCTGCAATTACTTCATATCTCATATTTCTCTCTTTAAACATTTCTATTTCTTTATTTGTAAATACCTTTTCCACAAACCCATTTGTTTTATCCACAGCTTTTCTTATTCTATTTATTTCAATTATGTCCGTTCCTATTCCAATTATCATAAAAATCACCTCTAAATATATTTTACTATAAATATTAGATTTTATATGATTTTTACCCATACTTTAAAATTATAAATTAAAATCTGATACATATTCATCAACATACTCTCCTAATATGTCAACAAGGTGTATTGGAGATACTTGATTATCATGTATCAAACTAAGAAGTTCTTTAACTTTTTCTTCTATATTTGAAATCTTTCTGATTTCATCCCTCTCTATATTTACTACATTTCCTTCTATTAAATCTTGCCTCTCTGCCTCTATACCAAATGCTTGTCCACCATAGAAGTCCTCACTTATAATCCTATAAGCATATCTGCTTTCTTTTTCTTCATTTTTTGTAACATTGTACAAGCTATCAACAATATACATTTTATTCCCCCCTTTATCAGCTATTAATTAATTTATTAACCACTACATTAAAAACATAACATAGATAATATTAAAACAATGTCAAACATTGTTTGTTTCATATATAAAATATTCCTTTATATTTTTACAATATTTTCTTTGTAGATTTCAGATATATAACATCAATTAATTTCAATTAAATTTTCACTCAAAAAACCTATAGTTCATTTGTCGATTTAAGTATTTTCCTATTATTAGGTTTATCTAATTTATAGTTATATTGCTGATTTAGTAATAATATTAGCTTATTATTGTTAAACTACATTTAATTATAATTTTTTGATATAAAAAAATATTTTATTTGAATTAAGAATATAAAATGCAAATTTATAATAAATATTTTAAATAGTTATTGATATTGTTAATAATTAGACATATAATATTTTTTATAGTAACTTTTATAATAATTATTATTATATAATATTAATTTAAGGCAGGTGTCGATTTATGAAATCTTTAGAGTTAAAAAAAAATATACATTGGGTTGGAGCTCTTGACCCAAATTTAAGAATTTTTGATATTATTATGTACACACCTTATGGAACAAGCTATAACTCATATGTAGTTAAAGGTAGCGAAAAGACCGCTGTATTTGAAACTGTTAAGGTTGAATTTTTTGATGAATATATAGAAAGATTAAAAGATTTAGATTTAGATATTACTAATATTGACTATATCGTTGTTGACCATACGGAGCCTGACCACGCTGGATCAGTTGCTAAGTTGTTAGAAATTTCACCAAATGCTAAAGTAGTCGGTTCAGCTCCCGCGATTAAATTTATGAAAAAAATTGCAAATAGAGATTTTGAATCTATAACTGTTGGTGATGGAGATACATTAAGCTTGGGAAATAAAACATTACAATTTATTTCAGCTCCTTTCTTACATTGGCCAGATTCAATATACACTTATGTCCCTGAAGATGAAGTTTTAATAACTTGTGATTCATTTGGATCTCACTATTCATCTGAAGCAATAATAAATAGTAAAGTTGAAAATAAAGATCATTACATGGAAGCACTAAAATACTACTTTGATTGTATTTTTGGACCATATAAGCCATATGTATTAAAAGCCATTAAGAAGATTGAAAATTTAGAAATTGATATGATTTTACCAGGACATGGTCCAGTTCTAGTGGAAGAACCAATGAAAATAGTTGAAACTTATAGAAAGTGGAGTACTCCTGAAAGTCCAGCCAAAGATGGAAAGAAGATTGTTACGATTCCTTATGTTTCAGCATACGGATACACTGAAACACTAGCTAAAGAAATAGCCAAAGGCATAGAGGCTGCTGGTAACATTGAAGTTAGATTATTTAACGTTATACATCATGAGATAGGTGATATAGTTAACAGCATAGGAGAATCTGATGGATTATTATGTGGTTCACCTACTATAGTTGGTGAATTACTTGAACCAATTCGTGACATACTTTCAAAGTTAAACCCAGTTGTTCACGGCGGAAAATTGGCAGCTGCATTTGGATCATACGGTTGGAGTGGTGAAGCTATTCCTAGAATGGAAGTAAGATTTAAAGAATTAAATATGAAACTTTATGGCCCGAGCCTAAAAATAAACTTCAAGCCATCTGATGATGAATTAAAAGAAGCTTATGAATTTGGTTTAGGATTTGGAGAAATTATCGTAGGTAAAAAGGCTTTTACACCTATGACAAAAGCTAAAACAACAATAGAAGAAATACCTACAAATGGTGGTTTAAAATTATGGAAATGCGTAATTTGTGGAGAAATTTTTGAATCTGAAACTGTTCCTGAAGTTTGTCCTGTATGTGGAGCTGGAAGTGATCAATTTATTGAAATTAAGAGAGAAGATACAAATTACTCAATCGATAAGGAAGAAACCTATGTAATCATAGGTAATGGTGCTGCAGGATTCTATGCTGCAAAAGCTATAAAAGAAAGAAATGAAAGTGCTATTATTAAGATTATATCAAATGAGCCAGAACATTCATATGTTAGAACTCAACTTTCAGATTTAATAACTGAAGAAATTGATGATACTTTCTACCTTGCAAAAACAAATTGGTATAAAGAAAATAATATAATTGAAATTCTTGGAGCTAACGTAAATAGCATAGATAAAGAAACAAAAACAATAAAGTTAGATAATAAGCAAGGAATTCGTTATGATAAACTAGTTTTAGCAAATGGTAGCTACAATTTTGTTCCTCCAACTAAAGTTAAATTTAATGATTCAGAAGTAGAAATAAATTCTTGGACTTATAATACTGTTAAGGGCATTCATACAATCAAAAAGCTTTCTGATGTAGAGTCTCTTAAAAATGAATTACCAAACTCAAAAAATGTTGTTGTTATTGGTGGTGGATTATTAGGATTAGAAGCTGCTTGGGAAATTCAAAAACGTAATATTAATGTTACAGTAGTTGAATTAGCAGAAAGAATGCTTCCTCGTCAATTAGACTCAGAAGGATCTAAATTATTTGAAAGCTTAGTAAATAAAACTCCTGTAAATATCTTATTAGGAGAAGCTGTTGATTTTATAAATGCAGATGAGTCTGGAGTTAAATCAATTCAATTGAAGAGTGGAAAGTTAATTGATGTAGATACTATTATATACTCAGTTGGAGTTAGATCTAATATCTTCTTAGCTCAGCCTTTAGGAATTGAATGTAATAGAGGTATTGTTGTTAACCAATATATGCAAACAAATGTAGAAGATATTTATGCTTGTGGTGATGTAGCTGAACTAGATGGAGTTTATTATGGAAACTGGCCAGCTGCAATAGAAATGGGAAAAGTTGCTGGTGCTAATTCTACTGGTGATAATATTAAATTCGAAAAATTTGTTTCATCAACAGTCTTTGCAGCAATGAATACTCAAATATTCTCTGCTGGAACTATAAACTTCGATGATCCTAATCTAGAAAAAATAGGTTATGTTGATAATACAAATAATAAATATTCAAAACTATTCTTTGCTAACAATAAACTTGTAGGTGGAATATTAATTGGTGATATATCTTCTTCAGTTAAGATAATTAATGGAATTCAAAATGAAGAAGATAAGGCAACTGTATTAAGTAAAGGTACAATTTAAGTCTTAATTTCAAATGTTATATTAAATGTAAAAGGGTAAGCTCTAAGTTATTGCTTACCCTTTTACACTATTTATTTTAATTTATATTTTAAGCTTTAATTTGCAAAATCATCTAAATTTTCTGCTTGTTCTAATTCTTTATCAGTCCTTCTATTTCCTACAAATTTAAAATCTTCTGCTACAACTTCTGCTATATACTTTTTATTTCCATCCTTATCTTCATAGCTTCCAGTTCTTAATCTTCCGCTTAAACTTATATAACTTCCTTTCCTCATATATTGGCAGACTACCTCAGCTTTTCTTCCCCAAACTGTAACTGGGATTAAATCTGCTTTTCTTGTTCCATCTTGTGCTTTAAAATTTCTATCTACTGCAATTATAAATCTAGTGAATACTTTATCACTTCCCTCTAGTGCTCTAAGTTCAGGGTCCCTTATTAATTTTCCTAATAATACTATTTTATTCATTTTTGCACCTCCTGAATATTTCTTCTTTGAGTATATCCACTTAGTATTTTTCTATACAAAAATAAACAAAATATTATATATTTCTAATAAACATTTTGTTATATGCTCAAAGATTAAGAAACTATTTAACTTCTTAATCTTTGAATCTACATTGATTTTCTTATTGATAAAACTGAATTTATCTCAGCCCCTAAAATTAATATCATTGATGTAATATAAAGCCAAGTCATTAATATAAATACAGCTCCCACACTTCCATATAACCTAGAATAATTAGCTATATTATTTATATAATATGAAAATGCTAGTGAAACTACTATCCATCCTAAAGTACTTACAATGGCACCTGGAAAGACCTCTTTCCAAGGAATTTTTCTAGCTGGAGTATATCTATATATACATGCAAATATCCAAATCATCGCAAGTATAACTACTATATACCTGCTTATATTCCATATATTCCTTAATATATTCTGAAATGGAAATACTGATATTAAATATTTACCTATTATCTCTCCAAATACTAACATAGCTAAAGTTAACATTATTATTAACGCTAAAGCTAATGTAAAAAATATTGCTATAAATGCTCTTTTTATAAAAGATCTATGTTCTCTAATATCATAAGCCTTGTTAACCCCCTTTATTACAGCTCTGAATCCTGAAGATGCAGACCACATTGAAAGAACAATAGATGCTCCTAATAAACCTGCATTTTGAGTATCTACTATTTCAACTACTGTAGTATCTACTAAAGTAAAAACATTATTTGGTAATATAGTCCTTAATCCATCTAAAATATCTGCTGAATTTAGTCTACTAAATCCTATTAAAGTTAATAAAAATATTAAAAATGGGAAAAAGGCTAATATTAAATAATATGCAAGCTGAGCTCCTAAAGCAAATATATCATCATTATTAATTTTTACAATGAAATATATTATACTATCTATTACAGATCTCTTATTCTCCTTCTTATCCTTACTCATTAAATCACCACATTATTTATTATTTAATCTTTTATATTATATATCAAACATATAAATTATATTAAATATATTAATTTATAATATTCTATCTTATTTTACTGTTACTTTATATATAATACTACAATACTTTAAAATATATAAGCAAAGCTATCTATTTCTTTCTAAAAAACTTCCAATATAGTATAATTTCTATGTAAGCTATATAAAACAGAAAGGGTGTTTATGATGAAGTATTTTTTAGAAAACGAAAACATAAAAATCTCTACTGATACCTTTGGTGGAGAACTTAATAACTTGTTCAGTAAAAAAAACTCAATTGAGTATTTATGGAATGGAAATGAAGCGTACTGGAAATATCATTCTCCAATCTTATTCCCTATAGTTGGAAAAGTTAAAGATGGAAAGTATATTGTTGATAATAAAGAATATGAATTACCACAACACGGTCTAGCAAGAACTAGAGAGTTTAATATGATTGAAAAAGATGATAATTATATCGTCTTTGAACTTTTATGGTCTGAAGATATATTAAAAGTATATCCATATAAATTTTCTTTAAAGCTTTCATATGAACTTTTAGATAATGGAGTTAAAGTTGGTTATAATGTAACAAATCTTGATGACAAAGATATCTACTTCTCAATTGGTGGCCATCCTGCATTTATGTGTCCATTAATGGATGGAGAAAAATTTGAAGATTATTACTTTGAGTTAAATAAAAAAGAAACTTCTGATTTAATGGAACTTAATAGTAATTTAGGATACTTTACAGGTACTAAGAAGCCATTTTTCAATAATGAAAATATTATAAACTTATCTTTAGACTTATTTAAAGATGATGCTATAGTTTTTGGTGATTTGGAATCAAATATAATAAGCCTAAAATCTAAAAATCATAATAAGAGCTTATCCATGGATTTTTCAGGATTCCCTTATTTAGCTATATGGACTAAACCAACAGGCGCACCTTTTGTTTGTATCGAGCCTTGGTATGGACATGCAGATTTTTATAATTTTAATGGAGAATTTAAAGATAAAGAAGGAATTCAAAAACTTAGCGTTGGAGAATCATTTAAAGCCAGCTACGACTTATATATAGATTAATTTTAGCTATTTTATTTTATACACTATATTTTAATTTATAATACTAAAATTACATTAACTTATTTTAAAACTAAAATATCGATATTAAGTATTAAGTTTATACATGATATCGATATTTCTTATATTCCTGCCTAATAATTAAAACATAATTATATTTGTACACTTTAAACATTAATTCGTTAGTGCAATTGCTCTAACAGGTGAAGCATCTCCATCCTCTATCTTTAATGGAGTAGCTACTAAAGTAAATTTGTCACTATTTATATCATCCAAATTTGTTAAATTCTCGATTATAAGCTTGCCTCTAGATAACACAATATTGTGTATTTCAAAATCTATACTATCAAACTTATCAATTGATATAGCATCTATGCCTATACCTCTTAAACTAAAATCACAAATCCATTTTGCTGCCTCTTCAGTTAGACTTGGAAAATCATTAAAATAGCTTTTTGTTCCCCAATGCCTTTCCCATCCTGTTTTTAATATTAAGAAATCACAGTTCCTTAACTCTTCTTCATATTGAGTTAAATCACTAATTGTTACTTCCTTAATATTAGAAATATCAATCATAAATGCTATTCCTATAAATTCACTTATATTAAATTCTTCAATAGTTTTTCCTTTGTTAATCATATGACTTGGCGCATCTATATGAGTTCCTGTATGTGTACATAGTCTTAATAGCTTCTCATTAAATCCATCCTTTTCAATTGTAGCTATATTATATATTTCAATTTTCTCATCTTTTGTATATGTAGTCATATTTTTATTTATAGTATGACTTAAGTCAATCACTCTCATTTATACTCCCCCTTTATTATTTTATTTAACTATATTCCACTCTTTTGGAAGCAAGCTTTTATACTTTAAAGTAAAATATCTATCATCTATAAGTAATATTCTCCCCTTATCTGTTTCTGTTCTTATGACTCTTCCAGCTGCTTGCATTACTTTATTTATTCCTGGATATATATATGCATAATCAAACCCTTTTTCATCATAATAATCCTTTATTATGTCTCCCTCATTAGATATTTTAGGAAATCCTACTCCTACTATTATGCTTCCTATAAGCCTATTCCCTGGTAGGTCTATCCCCTCAGAAAATATTCCTCCTATAACACAAAAGGCTAGTATATTAGCGCCATCTTGAAATTTATTTATAAAATTCTCCTTTTGGGATTCTGTTAAAATTTCATTCTGACAAATAGTATTCTCCTCACCATATAACTCTATATATCTTTGATATATCTGTTTTAGATATTGATAGGATGGTAAAAATACCATATAGTTGCCTATTTGCTCATTTGCAAATCTATAAATTAATTCACATAGATTATCAACATTATTTTCTCTTTGCTTGAATCTCATGTTAAGCGGATGTCCATAAATCCTTAGATTTTCCTTCTTAAATGGCGATGGCAATTTTATTCTATAACTTTTATCATCCCCTCCAAGCAAATCTATATAATAATTTATTGGGGTTAGTGTTGCAGAAAATATTGTAGTAGAATAACTTTCTTGTACTACTTTAGATAAGTTCTTAGATGGATTAACACAAAACAACTTAACCTTAACATCGTTCTTATTAACTTCTACTAAAGTTACATATTCATCACTATAAAGCTCTGAAATTGATATAAAGCTTCTTATTTCAAAATATAAATCCCTTATTTCATCATAACCTTCTGTGTTTACAGACTTTATAAGATACTCATCGCATTCCTTTAAAAATATTCTTAGTAATTTATATAAGTCCTTATACTGATCCTTTTTATAGATACTAATACTTTCAGCTTCTTGAACTTCTCTTCGTATTTCTATTAATTCCTTATTAATAGAATTTAATGTCTTATATAGATTTGGCACTTTCCCCTTTATAAGTTTACTTGCTTGCATTACCTTACTCTTATAGATTTCTGCACTAAACATATTCCTAGCTCTATCCACAAGATTGTGACCTTCATCCACAAGTAATATATTTTTATCAACATCTTCTTCAAAAAAGCGCTTCAATTTTGCCCTAGGATCAAAAGCATAATTATAATCACATATTATTATGTCACACCATAAACTCAAATCTAATGATAGCTCAAAAGGACATACTTTATTATCTCTCGCATATCCTTCAATCTTCTGTCTTGTAAAGTTGTCTTCTTTTCCAAGCATATCAAATATAACATCATTTACCTTATCATAGTAATCTACTGCATATTCACAGTGCTCTGGATTACAATTAGTTTTATCCTTAAAACAAATTTTCTCCTTGGATGTTAATGTAATATTTCTACACTTAAGCCCATTATCCTTTAACTTATTTACCGATTCTTCTGCTACAGTTCTAGTTATTGTTTTAGCTGTTAAATATACAATTCTTTCTCCTCTATCTTCTCCTAAAGATTTTACAGCAGGAAATATAGTTGATATTGTTTTGCCTATTCCTGTAGGTGCTTGAGCAAACAATACTGCTTTTTCCTTTATTGTGTTAAAACAAGTAACAGCTAACTCCTTTTGTCCTTTTCTATAATTATCAAAAGGAAATTTTAATGCTTTTATAGATTCGTTTCTTATACTATTTAACTTAGACTTTAATAATATCCATTTTTTATATTCATTTATTATAAAATCAATATACTTTTCTAATTCATTAAACCTAAATCTTTTATCAAAGCTTTTTACTTCTTCAGTTTCTATATTAAAATAACTCAACCTTATATTTATTTCTTCCAATTTATTTTGAATAGAATATATATATGCATAAAACTTTCCTTGAGCCCAATGTAATTCATTATAATCTTCATCTATATATATAAGCGATTTCATTGTGGATTTTATTTCTTCTATGTAAATATTATTATCCTCTATAATAATACCATCAGCTCTTCCTTCCACTAATAATGTCACATCTCCAATTTCAAAGGCATGTTCCATTCTTACTTCTTTTTGATACTGACTATATATTGACTCATTACTACTTTGTAGTTTTTGATGCGCTAACGTCCCTTCTAGAGCTCTACTTTTTCCCATATACCTATCATCTAAACTACCAGTTTTTAAAACATATTCTATTATTCCTCTAACAGATTCCTTAATAATTATTTTATTCTTCATTAAAGTTCTTTCCTATCTATATATTTTAAATAATATATGCTTCTATTTTTACTATTTTATTTAAATAAGCATATTAACTATTTAATATATTGCTAGTCTTAATAAATACTGCATTAAGCAAAACATATATATATTATAATCCTAAAAGCTAATATTTAATAGGCTCTAAAATCAATAAGGTATTGCTACTTATTATTAACAATACCTTATTTTGAAAGCTTTTATTTAATTGAATTTATAGTTTGTGATAGATTATTTATGCTATTAGTAAGACTTTCTAGCTTCCCTTCTATTCTTATTAATAAATATAAGGAAATTGCTATAGGAAAGCCTAGATTAGCTACTAAGTTAACTATCTCTTCCATAAAATCACCCCACTATTTACATATGCACTTAGATGATGATTTTTAATTTTATTTATTAAATTAATATAACTTTTATAATATTTATTCTGAATGATATTCATTCACTATCTTTTGAACTAATTTTTTTATAGCACTTGCTTGTGCAATAAGTGACATTACAATAACAAATGTTCTTATACTATTTTCATCTTTTTCATTTAATTTTAATTCTGATATTATGTTATCTAACTTTTCTTCATCTACAGCTGGCTTACTTAGGAAATCCTTAAAGCTTTCACTTTGAGTTTCTGAAAATATCTTATATGCTTTTTCCCAAGATATTATATCATCTGATCTATCATTTATTTCATTAAATGCCAATCTGAAAACCTTTTTAATTTCTTCCGTTGTTAATACTGGTCTCATATAGCTTAATAGTACTAATTGTATAAGATGTATTTTAGTATATCCCCTCTTTTTTCCATCCTCTGGTTTGCTAATAACTTCACTCTTTATATAATTTTGCACTATATTATTTGTATATTTATCTTCTATAAACTTATCATTTAAAAAATCTATAACTTGAGATAAAAATAGATCATATTTAGGTAAATCCTCATAACCAACCATAGTGCTATTAGACATTTCTTCTGCAATTTCTGTTATATAATTAGTATCTATTTTCTTTACCATTATATTCACCTCTAAATATTTATTCTTATTTTAATTATATAGTATATATAAACTTATTACAAGTTACTTCTGCCTGTTTAATTTTATTCTATTATTTCTTTAAAAGTCAACAAAAATAACTATCGTTTCTTAATTTTTTCAAAATATTTAATTCTTATAATAAAATTTATAATCCTTATTATTTTTTACAATTTTTTCTTTTTTTATTAGCTTTTTTTTAATTTTATTTTGTTGAAATACTTTTTTCCCTTCATAAGCTAGTGGACAAGCCATTCTACATTTTTTGCTATTTATCTGGAAATTTGATTAAATAGTATTGACTTTTCTAATTTATGGTAGTATATTGTATTTATGACTTTGAAAGGCAATTTAAATATGTATTTTTGAAAATTTTTCTCTTTTATATTGACTTTTAATTACATTTTTAGTAATATTAACTTGCAAGATGTCGAAACTTGTTTTAAGGAGGAAATATAATGAAATCAACTGGTGTAGTAAGAAGAGTAGATGAACTAGGAAGAATAGTTATTCCTATTGAATTAAGAAGAACATTAGATATAGCTGAAAAAGATGCTTTAGAAATCTATGTAGATGGTGAACAAATAATCTTAAAGAAATATGAACCTGCTTGTATCTTCTGTGGAGATGCTAGAGATGTTGTAAATTACAAAGGTAAAAACATCTGTAAAAATTGTTTAACAGAATTAAAAAAATAATTTTTAATACTTAAAAGATTATTTATAATTAAATCCCCTATGACTATATGAAGTCATAGGGGATTTAATTATAGTTCTGTTGAGTATTTATAAACTTCTTTTTTAGGTAAATTTCTTTCTTTTGCAACTAATTTTATAGCATCCTTTTTTTCTATTCCACTTTCTATCAACTTTAATAAATGTTCTTTTATTGTTAAATCGCTCCATAAAGCCTCTTTCTCAGCTTTTATTTCATCCTCAGATTTACCTTCAATTACTAAGACGAACTCACCTCTCGGTCTATTTTCTATAAAATATTTTAATGTCGATGATATTTTTCCCCTATAGATTTCTTCATGAAGCTTCGTAAGCTCTCTACATATTGCAATTTTTCTATCCCCTATATTATTTAATAAATATTCTAAGGTATCTAACAATCTATGTGGAGCTTCATATAAGATTATAGTATCTCTAACATTTTTAATTTCTTCAAGTATAGAATTTCTTTCCTTATTTTCTCTTGGTAAAAATCCTCTAAATATAAACTTCGTCGTATCTAACCCTGAGTAAACTAAAGCAGTCGTTATTGCTGTTGCACCTGGTAATACTTCAAATTCAATTTCTTGCTCTATGCACTTCTCAACTATAACACTTCCCGGATCAGATATTCCTGGAGTACCTGCATCAGTAATTAGTGCTATGTTCATGCCACCCTTTAGTTTATTTATTATATCTTCACTCTTACCTTGCTCATTATGTTTATGATAGCTAAATAAGCTTTTCTTTATGTTAAAATGATTTAATAACTTTAAACTTTGCCTAGTATCCTCTGCAGCTATTATATCTGCATTTTCTAAAACTTCTAAAGCTCTCAATGTTATATCTTTTAAGTTTCCTATTGGAGTTGGTACTAAATATAACTTACCTTTTTCCATAAATCTAGACCTCCCTACCATATATTTTATTTAATTCATCTGAATAACTACCATCTTCATTATATACATATAGTGGTGCTTCCCACTTCAAATAAGCTCCGCCATCTCGTTGACCTTCAACTAATACTATATTAGGAGCCTTTTTGCTATTAGGCTGAATCATTTGAACTCTTTTAGGTTCAATCTTATGTTTTCTCATAAGCTCAAATATATCTATTAGCCTTTCAGGTCTATGTACCATATACATTCTTCCATTATCCTTTAAGAGTTTTCTAGCTGCTATTATTACATCTTCTAATGTGCATAAAACTTCATGCCTAGCTATTGCTAACTTATCATTAGGATTCAATATACCTGAGTTATTTAACTTATATGGAGGATTGACTGTTAAAACATCAAACTTTCCTAATTTATTCAAAAATTTCATATCCTTTAAATCAGCATTTTCAAATTTAATAATATCTTCTAATTCATTATACTTACTGCTTCTTTTAGCCATTTCAACCATTTCATTTTGAATTTCTATTCCTATAACTTCTGCTGGTTTATATTTTCCGTATAATAAAAAAGGAACTATTCCAGTACCTGTACATAAATCTATGACTCTATGTCTTTTCTTTACATTTGCAAAGTTTGATAATAAAACTGCATCTACACCAAATCTAAATCCAGACTTCTTTTGGATCAAATACAAGTTATCTAATTGTAAATCATCAATAGATTCATCTTCTAATAAACTAACTTCTCTATTCATTTTAAATACCTCAAATTATTTCTAAAACTATATTTTTATTATCAACTATTATAATAAACCAATACTATTGATTATAAAATTTTTATCGCTTATTTACACGCTATTAATATTATATCCATTCTAGATTATATCATATAAACCATTTGCTTTATAACTATTTAATAAACTTTCAATTAACAAAAGATTTGCTAATATAATATTAAAGAAAATAAACTCCGCCAAATTTTGACGGAGTTTATAATAAATATTAATTAAATTCTAATTAAAGTACTCTTCTAGCAGCGTAGAATGATGTAACTGGTGAAACCTTAACACTATCTCCTGGCTGAGGAGCATGTATATATTGACCACCACCTACATATATTCCTACATGATCTAAACCATAAGTAAATACTAAATCTCCAGGTTGCATTTCTCCATATGAAACTGGAGTTCCAACCCCAATTTGTGTATAGGTAGTTCTTGTTATATCTATTCCTGCTGCATTTCTAAATACGAAGCTAGTAAATCCTGAACAGTCAAAACTACTTGGACCTGCAGCCCCATAAACGTAAGGTGCACCAATATATCCATATGCAAAATCTACTATTGCATTACCTGAAGCTGATGATCCAGGTCCTCTATTTGGTATACTTGGCTTATTTGCTGCTTCTTCTTGAGCTTGTAACTCTTCTAATTTAACCTTAGCAGCTTCTATTGAATTATTAATCTCTTCTACTACAGTAGGGCTTTTTAATTGGTTATCTCTGATACTTCTTAATTGGCTTATAGCACTTTGAAGATCAGTGATAGAACTAGATGATTCTAGTATCGCTAGTTGTGGTTCAACTAAACTTCTTTCTGCAACAGATAAGAACTCTTCATCAAATTTAGCCCTTTCTGCTTCTACTTCTGCAATAAGAGCTTCTTGCTCCTGTCTCTTTCCAGTAAACTCATCTAAATCTTTCTTAACTTCCTCATTTATCTTAGCTATTTCATTTCTTTTTTCTTCCAGTGAAGTAACTTTTTCATCTAATTTTTCTTTCTTATCTACTAAATCTTTTACTATTTTCTTGTCAATATTTACAAGTCTAGTAGCAGAATCTAATTTAGATATAAGATCGCTAAAACTATCCGCACTAAATAAAAGTGTTAAGTAACTACCTTGTCCACCTGATTTGTACAGCTCTCTTAATCTCTTTCCTAATACTTCTTCTTTTTCTGAAATATCAACCTTTGAAGTTTCTATTTCTTTCTTAGTATTTTCTACTTCATCCTTAATAGAATCCATTTGCTTTTTATTGTTGTCAACCTTTTCTGCTAATGGTGCTATTTGTTCATTTAAACTATATATCTTCCCTTGAATATCCTCAATCTTCTTACTTATGTCATCATATTTCTGTTGATTCTCTATTACTTCCTGATTAGGAGTAGCAAAAACTGGCGTTACCGAAGTTATTGTTAAAGCACCAGCCATAACAATAGATAAAATCTTCTTTTTCATAAATGTTTGGTCCTTAGACCATCCCCCTCTCCCTACGTGATATATTACCATTATAACACTTATGGAAAGCTTGGACAATGGTAATTTTTTTTAAAATGAGATATTTAGACAATGTAAATGTATACTGTACATATCTGGATAATTACTAGTTATGTAAACATAACTAAATTAATCTAAATCTCTTTATAATTATATGTTATATACTATCATTTATATAATAGTTTTACAAATAATTTCTACATAAATTTATCGATGCTGTAATTGATAGTACTGTAAGAAAAAAAGACTTGTTCAAATAAAAATACAGGAATATATAACTTTATATATTCCTGTATTTTTTCAGCATCTTACTTTGTATAAAAGATGCTATAGCAATAACAATTATAAATGTTATTACTATATATTTTGATTTTTCTATGAATGTGTAATCTAATACACCTAAAATAATCCCTACAAGACCTATAGATATATTAAATATTCCGTTAAGCTTCATAAACTTCTCAATATCATTATAGACTCCACTATCTTTCAAGAAATTCCTCATCTTTTTACTTTTTAATGATAAAAGTCCCATTAATAAAAATCCTATACTTCCTAAAATAATAACTACAGTACTTCCTCTCATAACTTTGACCTCCAAGCAAATTATATATTATATAAATTTAAAATTAGAAATATAGATTTAGTATTGCTTTATTAAATTCATTAATATTTACTTTTGAATATCTTAAACAACTTAAAGATAAATATACTATAAGTAAAATTTATAATTTACTTAAAAGATATCATATTTAATAGCTATAAGTAAAGATAATATCAGTATAACTTATATTTCTATTTAAATGCATAAAATCTATATTGTTTTATACATAATTTAATGCTAATATTATGAACTTATACTTATTAATTGCCATAGAAATAATTTTAATATTTTATTTTAAAAGTGTTGACATAATAGATTATACTTACTATAATTATAATGTACTTCGGGGTGTGGCGCAGATGGGAGCGCGCGTGGTTTGGGACCATGAGGTCGCAGGTTCAATCCCTGTCACCCCGACCAAAAAATCCTCTCTTTTCGAGAGGATTTTTTATTTTTTATAATTTATAAAATAAAATTGGATTTATTTTAGTATTCACAGATTTATTTATATAGCTAGTTACAATCTATATAATCATTTACTTCCTTAAGCTCATCATCAAATCCAATAGATTTACAAGAAATTAATACTATTGGTATTATAGATATATAGACACACAATATTAATATCCACATAAATCTTATCCCCTTTTCAAAATTCTACTTAAAATAAGTATATGAAAAAGGTTTCACTATTGCTATAATTTTTTAAAACTTTTTTATATAAATAAAACTTTTAATAAAATAATTATATAACTAAGCTAAATATTTAACTTATTATAATATTATGTTGAATAATAACTAATAGGAGGTTTACATATATGAATAATATTAAAGCAGTAATATTTGATCTAGATGGAACATTAATAGATTCAATGGGAATATGGGCTCAAATAGATAAAGAGTATCTAGGTAACTTTGGTTATCCTGTTCCTGAAAATCTTCAAGAAGAGATCACTCATCTTACTTTAACAGAAACAGCAATATACTTTAAAAATAAATTTAATATAAATGATGATATAGATAAAATAATTTCTACATGGCATAATATGGCCTTTTATCACTATTCTAATACTATTAAATTAAAAGAAGGCGTAATTCCATATTTAGATTCATTAAAGAAGGAAGGAATTAAAATAGCATTAGCAACTAGTAATTCAGTTGAATTATTGGAAGCTACATTAAAAAATAATAATATATATCAATATTTTGATACAATAACTACAACTGAAGACGTAAAGAAATCAAAGGATAATCCAGATATATATTTATTGTCTGCAAAAAAACTATGTATAGCACCTGAAAATTGCTTAGTGTTCGAAGATATTGTACAAGCCGTTAAAGGAGCTAAACTTGCAGGCATGCATGTCTACTCAGTATATGATAAGGCATCAGAAAACCAGAAAGATACTTTGATAGAATTATCAGATAGATACATATTTAGCTTTAATGAATTATTATAAAACAAAAAAGGAATTGATGAATCAATTCCTTTTTTAATATCTCTTAAGCTCTAGTAACTCCATACTTCTTTTCTAATTCTTTTACAACATCTAAATATTTTCTTTGTTGCATTTCTTGTAACAGCTTATTAACTATTTGAGCCTTTATTTCCTCAAATGCTATTTCTTTTCCTTCATTTTTATCTTCAACTTTTATTAAATGATATCCAAATTGTGTTTTAACTGGCTCACTCACAACATTTATATCTAATTTGAAAGCTTCATCTTCAAATTCTGGAACCATCATTCCTCTTCCAAATGCACCAAGATTTCCACCTTCTTCTTTAGAAGGACAAGTTGAGTATTTCATAGCTGCTTCTTCAAAAGTTAATTCCTTTGAATCTATTTCACTCTTAATTTTATCGCAAAGTTCTTTTGAATCTACTAATATATGCTTTGCAGAAACTGTAGGTTGTTGAGTAAATTCCCCTTTATTATTGTTGTAATAATTTAATGCATCTTCATCTGTAACAGTAACTTCTAATAATAATTTATTTAATGTTAGCTGAGTTAATATATCATTTTCCGCCTGTCTTACATTTTCCTTATACTCTTCTGTGTCTTGTATATTTAACTCTTTACCTAACATGTTGATTAACTCAAATGAAACCATTTGTTCTAATAATTGCTTCTTTGCCTCTACTGTTTCAAAATATGCTCTTTTATCAGCTGGGTACTTCATTATCATATTTTGTAAATCTGATTCTTTAATTTCTTTGCCTGCTATGGTAACTAAAATTTTATCTTCCATTGAAATATCTCCTTTATTTTAAATTTTAATTCTTATTAATTATAACAGAGTTTATAATAAAATATATAATATTTATCTAATTAATCTAATTTTACGATCAGTATTTATATTATTTATTGATAATAATTATTAATAGTATTATAATTATATAAGATTTAAAAGGAGGATGTTATAATGGAAATAGGAAATTTAGCACCAGATTTTACTCTTATGGGGTCTGATGGAAAAGAACATAAACTAAGTGATTATATAGGAAAGAAAGTAATATTATACTTTTATCCTAAAGATAATACACCAGGATGTACTACAGAAGCATGTGATTTTAGAGATAATATAGATAAAATCACAAATCAAAATGCTATAGTGCTTGGAATAAGTAAAGATAACTTAAATTCACATAATAAATTTATTGAGAAATTTAATTTACCCTTTATTTTATTAAGTGATGAAGATAAGATTGTTTGTGAATTATATGATGTTATCAAAGAAAAAAATATGTATGGCAAAAAAGTTTTAGGAATAGAACGAAGTACATTTATCATTAATGAAGAAGGTTATTTAATAAAAGAATTTAGAAAAGTTAAGGTTAAAGGACATATTGATGCTGTCTTAGAAGAACTTAAGTAAAAAAATTATAG
Source organism: Clostridium tertium (assembly GCF_017873245.1). Lineage (GTDB taxonomy): Bacteria > Bacillota > Clostridia > Clostridiales > Clostridiaceae > Clostridium > Clostridium tertium. Next base: position 126,298 of record NZ_JAGGJY010000013.1, read on the forward strand.
GGTATAAAAAAAGCACTAACAAATGTTAGTGCTTTTTATCTGGTGGCTCGACCAGGAATCGAACCAGGGACACGAGGATTTTCAGTCCTCTGCTCTACCGACTGAGCTATCGAGCCATATTAACCTGGCAACGTTCTACTCTCCCACACAGTCGCCCGTGCAGTACCATCGACGCTATAGAGCTTAACTTTCCTGTTCGGAATGGAAAGGAGTGTTTCCTCTACGCCATCATCACCAGATTTACTTTTCAGAGTGTTCTCTGAAAATTGCAC
>NZ_JAGGJY010000014.1 GCF_017873245.1 Clostridium tertium
GTTAAATCAATACTATAACTTATATAAAAATTACATACTATATATAGTATGTAATTTTTATATAAGTTACTTAAATATTCACTTTATTTATATATTATCAATTACTTAGATATTTTATTAAAAAGTTAAATCTTTACTATAACTTATATATTCGTGATTTTAATAAATTTATGTATATATCTAGATAATAATACGCTAGTTTTACTTCTAATTTTAAACTAAGGATGAAAAAAAATAAAGATATAAGTATGGTAAAAAAGAGTTTTTTATGAGTATTTAACCAAAAAGTTAAAGAATTTATAAGATATATAAATAAAATTGTATTAAGAATAGTATAAACTTATAATAATAAGATTTTTAATTTATGCAAAAGTCTTATTTTTTATAAATATATAGTTAAATAAGCAAATGTAATATATAATTATATTAGGGAAAATGTGGTATATAATTTACTGGAAAGAGGGTAGGAAAATGAAAGGAAAATTAAAAAGTTTTTTTGCAGCAATTGGGTATTTATTTGTAACCTTTGGAATTCAATTAATAGTATCAATGATTGGAGGAATATTAGTTGGAGTTATATATGCAATTAAAAATATAGATGAAATATCTACAAATGCTCCAAATGTTGATGAGATAACTAATCAAATGCTAGGAGCAACAAACTATATTTTATTAGCATCGTCAATAATAACAGTATTAGTATTCTTATTAATATATAAGATAAGAAAGAAGAGTTTTAAGGAAGAGTTACAAATAGTTAAAACTGTTAAAATAAATCTTTTAATGGGGGTAACTTTAGGGATAAGTGCATGGTTATTTAATGCTGGTGCATTAAGTCTAGTTCAAGAAGCAGGATTATTTAAAGATCATTTTTCTATTATGGAAAATCTTCTAGCACCATTAAGTGAAGGTAATATATTTATTGCTTTATTAACAGTAGGTATAATAGCACCATTTACAGAAGAGTTTATGTTTAGAGGTGTTATATTTAAGACTTTAAATAAAAATATATCGGTTTTATGGACAATAATTATTCAAGCTGTATTCTTTGGGATTTTCCATGGTAATTTTATTCAAGGTACTTATGCTACATTATTAGGTTTAGTGTTTGGATATATAACATATAAAACAAAATCACTATGGCCAGCTATAATAATGCATATGGTTAATAATAGTATAGCTACTTTATCACCATATATTTTGAAAAATGTTCCATCATTAACAAGTATTCTTATAAGTTTTGTAATAGTTGGAGCTATAGGGATAATAATATCACTTTATTTTGTTAATAAGAAAAATATTAGCTATGAAAGTGATACAATTAATTTTAATGATTATAGAAATTTAAATTAGTGTTTATTAGGAGTTATTTTTAAATAACTCCTTTTATATTTTTTAGTTTTTTAGTTTTTGATTAAGGATGTAGGGGAATTGACTTAAAGAGAAATCACGTAGTAAGAAAATTTATATATGACTAATCTTCCTTACAAAATACAAATTAGATTTGTTATACTTGAATAATAATAATAAATGTTATAAAATGATATTAAAAGATAACAAATGATAATAAATGATAACAAATAAAATTAGTTTTATAGGGTAAGTGAGGGGATTTGTTTGTTTATGGAAGAAAGACTAGAAGATATATTAGAAATGCTTAAGAGAGATGGGAAAGTAAGAGTAAAAGACTTAAGTGAAAAATTTAATGTTTCGGAAGGTATGATTCGTAAGGATTTAAGTAAGTTGGAGCAACATGTAAATATAAAAAGAACATATGGTGGTGCAATTTTAGAAAGAAAAATAATTCATAATGATAATACTACTTCAAGAATAATAAGTAATATAGAAGAAAAAGAAAAAATTGCAAGGTTGGTCATGGATGAAATTGAAGAAAATGATGTAATATTTATGGATATTTCAAGTACTAATTATACAGTTGCAACAATGATGACAGGATTTACAAAGAATATAACCCTAATAACAAATATGAATAGAATTGCAATGGCATTTGATTCGATACCTAATGTAGATATAATACAATTAGGCGGAATGTATAATAAGAAAACAGGCGGAACTGTTGGGGCATTTACTGTAAATGAAATCAAAAAATTCAAAATTGATAAAGCTTTTATTGGAGCTGGTGGAATTAATATAGAAGACAATTTTGTAAGTAACTTTAATTTGGATGAAGTTAGTACAAAAGAAGCTATTATAAAAGCAAGTAAAAAAAGATATTTAATTACTATTAATGAAAAATTTTATAATGATGGATCATATAAATTCTGTGAATTAGGTGATGTTGATTATATAATTACAGATAAGAAACCAGAAGAAAATATAATTGATGGCTTATCAAAATATAATGTAAAAGTGATATATTAAATATAATAATTAGGAGTGATCAAGCGTATGATAAAATTTATAGCATCAGATATGGATGGAACATTGCTAAATGAGAATAATGAAATAAATAAGGAGTTTTTTGATATTTTTCATAAGCTTGTTGAAAAAGACATAATATTTGCAGCTGCAAGTGGAAGACAATATTATAACTTATTAAAAAGATTTGAAAAAATAAAAGATAATATGATGTTTATAGCTGAAAATGGAACTTTTGTAGTATATAAAGGTGAAGAAATTCTTGTTAATGCTTTAGATAAAAATGTTGCATTAGAACTTATTAAAATAGGTAGAACTATAGAGAATGCTCATGTTATAGTATGTGGCAAAAGATCAGCTTATATAGAAAGTAATGAATCGAGATTAGTAGAACAAACAGAAAAATATTATGAAAGATACGAAATAATTGATGATTTAACTAAGGTAGAAGATGACATATTAAAGGTAACAATATGTGATTTTTCAGGATCTGAATTTAATAGTAATAAGTATTATAATGAATATAAAGACAAGCTTCAAGTAACAGTGTCAGGAGAAATATGGCTTGATATAACTGCTAAAGGGGTCAATAAAGGGGTTGCAATAAATAAAATTCAAGAGATGTTAGATATTGATCATAAAGAAACAATGGTATTTGGAGATTATCTTAATGATTTAGAAATGATGGGTAGTGCTTATTATAGTTTTGCAATGGAAAATGCACATGATGATTTAAAGAAGGTATCAAGATTTATTGCAAGAAGTAATAATGATAATGGAGTAGTAGAAGCTATAAAAGAAGTTGTAGGTATATAAAATTTTAAAAGGGGCTCGTGAAACGAGCCCCTTTTTTAAATAAGAAATTAACTTTTTTAAGAAATAGAGCTTACTTGAAATTGAGTGAATTTTATATTAAATAGATTTCTGAGATTGCATCATTTTTACTTTACTTCTTCTAATAATACAATACCATTGCTATCAGCTTTGACAGTAACTTTACCATCTTTAACTGTATATTTCTTGCCATTATAGAAATCTCTTATAGATGTAGAGTTTTCCCATACAGATGATAAATCTATAATAGCTTCATTAGAAACACCAGTTGCAACAACAACTTTATCATTAAAATCATTTTTATTATAAAATCTGCTAAATGTATAAGGAGAAGTTTGAATTTCTTTATGTTCTCCTGCACCTACTGAAATATGATTTGATCTAAACTTACCAATTTTTTGCCAGTGAGATAGTACATCTTTATCTACATTATCCCAATTCATATCTGATCTTGAAGGTTGATCTTTAGCAGTTGTTACAGTATTAGTTGAAGGTTTACGATTTGATTCATCACCGTAATAAATTTCTATACCACCAGGAGTTAATATAAGTTTTGTGCCTAAATTTATCATATTACCTCTAGTTAATCCTGTATCATGAGATGAGATATAGCTTAAAACATTAAATGAAGGATCGGAGTTTATTTTATCTGCATATTCAGAATAAATTTCTTCTAGTGAATCTAAGCTATCTCCTTTTGGAAATTTAAAGTTTATGATTGAATCAAATCCGTTATTGTAATATTCATTTTTATCAAGTCCTTGTCCAAAAACTTCACCTGTCATCCAAAAATCATCGGTCCATTTAGCACCAGGTTTATCAGGATTTTTTTCTCTCCAAGTTTTTAGAGCTTTATTTGATTCTTCTTTTAATTCTTGCCATCTATACATATCTATATGTTTAGCAGTATCACATCTAAAACCATCTATTCCAAACTCTTCTACCCAAGCAGATAGCCACTTTATTATATATTCTGAAGGAGCTATATTTAAGTTTTCTCTATATTTTTCAGCAGCTGGAATTATCCATTTATCATTTTTTTCTGTAATGTCTTTTGCCCATTTAGTTTTAAGTATTGGTGGAATATTTACAGGATTTGTAGATTCTGTTTTTATATCTGGTAATCCAGAAAGATTCATGCTTATATCATTTGAACCACCAGGTGTATATCCAGGTAGTCCAGCTCGTATCCAATCAGTTCCCCACCATTTAGCCCATTCTTCTTTATGTCCTGAATAATCAACTATAGTTTTATTATAAGTATCAAAGTTTTCATTTTCACTAGGAGTCCAGTTAGAAATATCTACTGTATCATTTTTAAGTGGTGAAAACTCATAATCAGACATATCTTTTAAAGTAGAAAATCCAGTATGATTCATTACAACATCTAAAACAATTCTTATTCCTTTTGAGTGAGCTAAGTCAACAAATTCTCTTATTTCTTGAGCAGTACCCATATTTTTGTCTATTGAAGTCCAATCTAAAGCATAGTACCCATGATAACCATAATGAGCAAAGGAGCCATTTGAGTCTCCAGAGATAAATCCATGTATCTGTTCTACAGGAGATGTAAGCCAAATTGCATTGATTCCTAAATCATCAAAATATCCTTCTTTCAATTTTTTAGTTAAACCCTTAATATCTCCCCCATGAAAAGTTCCAACGGTTGATCCTTTAGAATCTACACTAATTCTTCCATATGAATTATTATTAGATTTATCACCATCATAAAATCTATCAGTCATTACAAAGTAAAGACTAACATTATCCCATGAAAATGCTTTGCTCTCAAGAGTCTTATCATTTTTTGTAAATAGGTTAAAGGGAATTATTATAGCAATTAAAGCTAAAATTATTGATATAGATAAATAAATTATTTTTTTCTTCTTCATATTACCCCTCCTAGAAATATCCTAAGTTGAATTTAACACAGTTCATTTATGACAACAATTGCAAATGGTAAGTGTTAGATATATTTGGACGGGAGTACAAAAATATAAATTCAATTTTGTATTATTTTGCGAAGCAAAATAGTGAAGAGTGAAATAGTTAATAGGGAAAAAGTTAAGGAGAAAATCCTTACAGGATTTTTTTGAATAAAAGGTGTTTTACACTTATAGATTAAATTTTACGTAGCAAAATATCCTAAGTTTTTCACTCTTTCACTCCTAACTTTTCACTAATAAATTGCTTCGCAATTTATTAATGTAGATTATTAATTCAAACAAATATATAATATAAAAATCAGAGATAGAAAGGATAATTTGTGCAGTGAGGATAAATAAATTACTAAGTAATTATGGATATTGTTCAAGAAAAGAAGTAAGTAGATGGATTGAGGATAAAAGAATAATTGTTAATGGAAAGCTCTGTGAGCAAGGTCAATGGGTTGAGGAAAGTGATGAAATATTATTAGATGGTGAAAAAATAAAGCCTAAGGAAAAGGTATATATAGCATTAAATAAACCGCCAGGAATAGTTTGTACTTCTGCACGAGAGATAGATAATAATATAATTGATTTTTTGAATTACAAAGATTATGTTTTTCCAGTTGGAAGGTTAGATAAGGATTCTCAAGGGTTAATTTTAATGACAAACGACGGTGAATTAGCAAATAAAATATTATCTTCAGATAGTTATCATGAAAAAGAATATATTGTCACCATAGATAGAGAGTTTGACGATAGTTTCATTGAGGGAATGTCTAATGGGGTTGAGATATTAGGAACTATTACAAGACCATGTAAATTAAGAAGAATAGATAAAAATATATTTAGTATTATTTTAACTCAAGGACTGAATAGGCAAATAAGAAGAATGACCAAAGCTTTTGGATATAATGTTATAAAGTTAGAGCGTATAAGGATAATGAATATTATGTCCAATGATATAGAATTAGGACAATGGAAGTTTATAAATAAGGAAGTTATAAGTAAGCTTATAGATGAAATTTAATGTAATATATAATAATTTTTTATAAAATAATAAAAAATCTTTTGGAATAGGACTATAGTCCTATTTTTTTATGACTATTTTTGAAGAAAATAGGACTTTAAAATTAAGTGAAAAAGTATAAAAATATAAATAGATGATTATTTAAAAAGGGGTAATGGGGAGATATTTGAAATTAAAGGAGGCTTAATATGAATTGTATTGAAATAGATGAAATTCTATCAACTACAGTGCTATATGAAGGTTTTTTTAATTATAATGAATTCTTTAAAATATCAAAGGATAGCATACATAAGATTTTATCGATAGTTAATAAGCATAAAAATTATTGTAGTGATTCGGACTTGGATAAGAAGGAAGTATATTTAAAAAATATTGGAGATTCATTTTCACGAGATTTTATTTACAAATTTAATGACTATATTTCAATTAATAAAATAAAGTATCCTTCATATGGAAGAGAACTTATGTATTATGAGATTTATGAGATAATAGATTTTGAAAAGGAAATTGATAGATTAATACTCTTTGGTTCATATGCAGGCAATGACGAGGAATTTATAGAAATATTTTTAAATGGGGTTAGTGTAAAAAATATAAAAATAAAGCTTGTAAATAAAAGTAATATTTGGCCTAATTCTTCAGAAATTATTTTTGAAAAGCATAATTAAGATTTATAACTATTAGGTTATTAATGGTATATCCGCAGTTTAAGTAGATTAAACTGTGGATTTTTTGTATATGAAAATATAAAAATAGTGCTTTATTGACTTTTAGATGAATTTTAATATATCATAACAAAAAGAAGTAGACGAGGGGGAGACGGCATGAATCATAGAGAAGTAGTTGAAAATGTAATAAAGAATATTGATGAAATAGATTATAAAGCTAAAGAAGAAGCAAGAAGAAGAGTAGATTCTTTAGCAAAGCCACTTGGAAGTTTAGGTAAACTTGAAGATATTGCTGTTAAATTATCTGGAGTAACAGGAAAAATAAAAAATAAAATAGAAAAAAAGTGTATAGTAATTTTTTCGGCAGATAATGGAGTTGTAGAAGAAGGAATAGCATCTGCTCCTCAATATGTAACATTAGCCCAAACTATTAATTTTTCGAAAGGACTGACAGGGGTTGCAGTTCTTGCAAAAGAGAATAATACTGATTTATTAGTAGTTGATATTGGTGTTGATTGTGAAGGTGAGATACCAGGAGCAATAAATAGAAAAATTAGAAGGGGTACTAATAACATAGCAAAGGAAGCAGCTATGACTTATGATGAGTGTGTTGAAGGGATTTATATAGGTATTGATATGGCTAGAGAAGCTAAGAAAAAGGGCTATGACATAATTGGTGTTGGGGAAATGGGAATAGGAAATACAACCACCAGTAGTTCTGTTTTAGCAGCTTTAATAAATTGTGAAATTGAAGACGTTGTAGGAAAAGGTGCTGGTTTAACAGATGAGGCTTTTGATAAGAAGAAGCAAGTAGTTAGGAAAGCGATAGAGTTAAATAAGCCTAATCCTAATGATCCAATTGATGTAGTAGCTAAAGTTGGCGGATTTGATTTAGCTGGAATGGTAGGGGTTTTCCTAGGAGCTTCATATTATAAAATACCTGTTGTAATAGATGGATTTATATCAGCAGTTGCTGCTTTAATAGCTACTAAACTAAATAAGTTTGTTAAAGATTATCTTATATCATCTCATTGCTCAAAGGAAATTGGATACAATATTGCAATGGATAATATAGGATTAGAACCAATGCTTAATTTGGATATGAGACTTGGAGAGGGAAGTGGATGTCCAATAGCTTTTTCTGTAGTTCAATATGCATGTGCAATGATGAATAATATGGCAACTTTTAGTGAAGCAGAAATAGATCCGAGTTATTTAGAAGAAGTTAAGGATAAAAAAAGTTATATTGTAGATAGGAGAATTTAAATGAATTTAGGACTTATTCATATATATTGTGGAAATGGAAAAGGAAAGACAACGGCGGCAATGGGATTAGGGGTAAGAGCTGCTGGTAGAGGATATAAGGTATTACTTACTCAGTTTTTAAAGGATAATGAATCAGGAGAATTAAAATCTATAGAGAAATTAAATGATAATTTTCATGTTCTTTTTGGTGAACCAATGAAGAAGTTTTTTAAGTATTTAAGTGATGAGGATAAACTAGATGTTATAAAAGAGCATAGAGAGAGATTTGAAGAAGTAACAAAAAAGGCTGTAGAAGAAGAATATGATTTATTAATAATGGATGAAATTATGGCATCATTAACATATGGAATACTTGAATTAGATAAAGTAGTAGACTTCCTAAAAAGTAAGCCTAAAAATTTAGAGGTAGTATTAACGGGAAGAAATCCTGATAAAGTTTTAATTGAACTTGCAGACTATGTCTCTGAAGTACATCTAATAAAACATCCATTTGTAGATAAAAAAGTTCTAGCAAGAATTGGAATAGAAAAATGATTATATTAGTAGTTGGTGGATCTAAAAGTGGAAAATCAATGCTTGGCCAACGCTTAGCAAAGAAGTTAGAATCTAAAGATAGCAATTTATACTATATTGCTACAATGAAGCCTTACGATAAAGAAGATATAAAAAGAATTAATAATCATTTAATAGAAAGAGATGGTTGGGGATTTAAAACAATTGAGCAAGGTAGAAATATAGAAGAAGTAGCAGCAAAAGTAAAAAAAGGAGATACTCTTTTATTAGATAGTGTTACATCAATAGTTACAAATGAAATGTTTATTGAAGATCAATTTATAATGAATGTAAGTGAAAAAATATTTGATGGAATAAAAAAATTATCTAGTAAAGATATAAACTTAGTTATAGTAACAGATTATTTATTTAGTGATTCTATAGTTTATGATGATTATACAGAAGCTTTCAGAAGAGAAATAGGAAAAATAAATATAAATTTAGCTAAGATATCAGATATTGTTATAGAATGTTGTTTTAATAATAATATAATTCATAAGGGAAAAAGATATGTAGGTGATTTAATATGATGAAGTTAATAAATGCTTTTATAATGGCACTAGGTATGTTTACAGTAATACCTATGCCATATAAGAAATGGGATGATAATGGAGTAAGGCATATGATGAAGCTTTATCCATTAGTGGGGCTTGTTGTAGGATTAATACATTATGCTATTTATAAAATTATTAGTATTTTTAATATATCTACAATTTTGATAGCGGCAATTACTATGGTAACTCCATTTATTATAACAGGAATGTTGCATTTAGACGGATATATGGATGTGTGTGATGCTTTATTATCAAGAAGAGATCAAAAAGAAAAGGTAAGAATATTAAAAGATCCTAATACAGGAGCTTTTGCAGTAATATCATTAGCAATTTTATTTATAATTGATTTTGCATCTATCTATACACTAGTAGACAAAACAGAAAACATAATTGGATTGATTATTATACCTATTATTTCAAGAAGCTTGATGGGGCTTATGCTATTAAAAAAAGAATCTATGAAGGAAAGTTCCCTTGGGTCATACTTTAAAAAAGGAACAGGAAAAGCAGATATATTTATTTTATATTTATTTTTATTTATATCAACTTTATTTTTTATATATGTTATTGGATATAAGGGGCTTATAGTTTCATTAGGAATGATAATTTCAGCTTTAATTTCAGTAAATAAAAGTACAAAGGAATTAGGTGGGATGTCAGGAGACAGTGCAGGATATGGACTTGTAATTTCAGAATTAATAGGAGTACTGTGTTTAGCAATAATATAAATAAATTGGCAAGCAATTTATTAGTAATGAAATAATTAAGAAATGAAAGAATGAAAAAATTAAGGTAAAAAATCCTTAAGGATTTTTGAATAAATAGTGCTTTACACAAATAAATTTAAGTTTTGCAGAGCAAAACCTCCTTAATTCTTCACTTCTTCATTATTTCATTTTTTTACTATTTTGCTTAGCAAAATATTAAGGAGGGTGTGTTTAATTTTGATTCTTGTATTTGGTGGAGCTTATAATGGAAAATTAAGCTTTGTTAAAGAAAAATTTAATATTTCTGACGAAGAAGTATTAACGTTAAATAATATAGATGATTTAGAAATAGATTTTTCAAAAAAAGTAATAAATAAATTTCAGAATTTAACTTATAAAATGTCTTTAGAAAATCAAGACCCATTAAAATATATTTTGGAAAATGAAAGTTTGTTTAAAGATAAAATAATTATTAGTGATGATATATGTGAAGGGATAGTTCCATTGAAAAAAGAAGATAGAATATGGCGAGAGAATACTGGAAAGTGCCTTCAATATTTAAGTAAGAATTCTAAAGAAGTATATAGAGTTTTTTGTGGAATTCCAATGGTGATCAAAGATGAGTAGTATTGAAGTTTATTTAATTAGGCATGGTAAGACTATTTGTAATGAAAAAAGATTATATTGTGGTAAAACAGATGTAAGTTTAAGTGAGCAAGGAATTAAAGAGTTAAAGACTTTAAAATCAATAATGAGATATCCAAGGTGCAATAAATATTTTACTAGTGGAGCAGTTAGAGCAAATGAAACTTTTAAGATTCTTTATGAAGATGAGTCTTATGAAGAATTATCAGGATTTTTTGAATATGATTTTGGAGATTTTGAAATGAAATCCTATGAGGATTTAAAAGAGAATAAGCTCTATATAAATTGGATTATGGATGAAATTGGTTATGTAAGATGTCCAAATGGTGAAAGTAAAAATCAATATAAAAAACGTATTAAGAAAGAGTTTAATAATTTTATAGAAGCTATAAATTCAAATGGATATGAGTCAGTTTTACTAATTTCACATGGAGGAACAATAGGAACTATATTAGAATGTTTTTATGATGATAGTAAAAACTTTTATAGCTGGCAACCTAAATGTGGAGAAGGATATAAGATTATAATAGAATTTGAAAATAATAATTTTATAATAAAAGAAGTTTTAGAAATAAAAAGTTAAGAAGAGATAGAATTAAAATAAAAGGAGATAAAATGATACAACTAACTATAGGATATATTTTGGATTTAATAATAGGAGATCCTCAAAATCCTGTTCATCCAATAAGATTAATAGGTAATACTTGTAGATTTTTAGAAAGCATATTTAGAAAATTATGCAAAAATACTTTAAAGATAGCAGGATTGTTGACTTGGATTTTTAGTGTTTTAATAGTTTATTTTATTAATTACTATATAATTAAAATTAGTTTTAATATTAATCATATTTTAGGAATAATTATAAGTGGTATAATAATATATTTTTGTATTTCAACAAAAGCCTTAAAAATAGAAGGATTGAAGGTAATATCATATATATTAAAAGACGATATAGAGGGAGCAAGAAAGCAACTTTCTTATATTGTTGGTAGGGATACTAAAGATTTAGATAAGGAAGCTATTTTACGTGCAGTAGTAGAAACTATAGCAGAAAATATGTCTGACGGTATAGTAGCTCCTATTTTTTATGCTGGACTTTTAGGTGCGCCATTTGCAATGGTATATAAAGCTGTTAATACTATGGATTCTATGTTTGGATATAAAAATGAAAAGTATAAGGATTTTGGATTTTTTCCAGCAAAATTAGATGATGTATTCAATTATATACCAGCTAGATTAAGTGGAATACTTATAGTAATTGCAGCATTAATATTAAAACTAAATTATAAAAATAGTTTTAAGATTTACATAAGAGATAGGAATAACCATAGTAGTCCTAATAGTGCTCATCCAGAAGCAGCAGTTGCAGGGGCTCTGGGGCTTAGATTAGGTGGAGCTAATTATTATTTTGGAAAGTTAGTAGAAAAGCCAACTATAGGAGATGAAGTAAAGAAAATACAAGTTTTAGATGTATACAAAACTAATAATATTCTGTATTTAGTATCATTTCTTAGCTATTTAGTGGCAATGATTTTATCTTTAATTGGAGGTCTTTTATAATGAGTAAGGTAGTTCATGGTGGAAATATAGATGAGTTATCAAGAAAATATAATTTAAATAAAGAAAAGCTTATAGATTTTTCTGCCAATATTAATCCTATTGGAGCAAATAAGAATGTTAAGATGGAGCTTATAAGAGCAATAGATAAAATAGAAAGATATCCAGATATAACATATTTTGATTTAAAATCTTCAATAAGCAAATTTGAAGATATAGAAATTAGAGATTTAACATTAGGAAATGGTGCAGCAGAGGTTATATTTAATTTAGTTAGAGCGTTAAAACCTAAAAAAGTACTTATTCCAGCACCAACATTTGGAGAATATGAAGAAGCAGTTTTAAGTGTTAATGGAAGTATAGAATATTATTATTTAAGAGAAAATAATAATTGGAATATAAATGAAGAAATATTAAATTATATAACTGAAGATACAGACATGGTTTTTATATGTAATCCAAACAATCCAACTGGGAATTTAACTAATAAGGACATAATATTGAAGATTTTAAGGAAAGCTATAAAAACTAATACAATAGTAGTTATAGATGAATCATTTTTAGATTTCGTTAAAGATAATAAAAATTACACAGCAATAGACTTATTAGAAGATTATAATAATATATTCATCATAAAATCTATGACAAAGTTCTTTGCTATTCCAGGAATCAGAATAGGTTATGGTATATCAAAAAATAAAGATATTATAAAAAAGATAGATGACATAAGTGTTCCTTGGAATATTAATGTTATGGCTGAAAGGGCGGCTATAGTTGCTTTAGATGAAAAAGAATATATAGATGACACGATAGAATATATAGAAGATGAAAAAAATTTCTTATTTCATGAATTAAGTAAGATAGAGCAAATAAAAGTATTTAAACCAGAAGTAAATTTTATTATGTTTAAAACTAAGGAGTTTATAGATTTGAAGGAAAAAATGTTAAGTGAAAATATAATTATCAGAAGTTGTAGTAACTATAAAGGGTTAGATAAAAATTATTATAGAATTGCAGTTAGAACTAGAGCTGAAAATGAAAAGTTCATAAGCACTTTAAGAAATATAATAAAATAGTATATTTTAATTGACATATGATATCATTAATAATATAATTCTATTTGAAATTTAGACTATATTAGCTATATAAGGTGCTTTTCAAGCTTAATAGGGAATCAGGTAAAATTCCTGAGCTACCCCAGTAACCGTGAAATGGACGAAATCTATTAATACCACTGCAAGATGCGCGGGAAGGTTAGAGAGTAGGATGAAGTAAAGCCGGGAGACCTGCCTTCTATAGACGGACTGTTATCTTCTGAGGGTGAGATAATAGGAATACTATTATAGTTTTAAGTTATTTTTAATAGATAATACAAGCTATTTTCTATTATTTAATAATTTAAAATTATTAAATATGTATTTTAGGCATACTCTTAGTATGTCTTTTTATTTTGTAGAAAAAATTATAATTCTATAAAATAAGCCCTAATAAAAATTAGGAGGAAAGTATTATGAAAAAAGGAAGTAAAATTCTTTCGTTAGTTTTTGCAATGTTATTTTCTATAGCATTATTTGCTGGTTGTGCAGAAACTACAAAAACTATGACAGACAGAGAGGGAAATGAATTTACCCTACCAAAGAAAGTAGAAAAAATTATATCAACTGCACCATCTAATACAGAGGTATTAGTTGAGTTAGGACTTGCAGATAAATTAGTTGCTATAGATAAATATTCAGCAGATGTAGAGGGAATAAGTGAAGATCTACCTAAAATAGATTTTAGAAATCCAGATGCAGAAACTATAATATCATTGCAACCAGATATAATTATTGCGTCAGGACATAACAAAGTAGGCGATAATGATCCATTTCAATTAGTTAAAGAAGCTGGAATCCCAGTTGTTTATATTCCAAGTAGTTATAGTATAGATGGAATATATGAAGATATAGAGTTTATAGCTGAAATAACTAAAACTCAAAAGCAAGGAAAAGAAATTGTTGATAACATGAAAAAAGAAGTAGAGTCTATAAAGGCTATTGGAGATAAAATAACAGATAAGAAGAAAGTATATTTTGAAATAGGATCAGGAGCTAAATTAAGTAGTTTTGGTCAAGATACTTTCTTAAATGAAATGATTGAAATAATTGGAGCAGAAAACATATTTGCTAATGAAAAATCATGGATATCACCAACTCCAGAATCAATAATTGCGGCTAATCCAGATGTTATATTAACAAATATGCCTGATATAAATGGAGTAAAGGCAGTTGATGATATAAAGAGTCGTGATGGATGGGATAGTATAACAGCTATAAAAGAAGGTCAAGTTTATGGAATAGATAAAAATGCATCAGCAAGACCATCTCAAAATGTTATAAAAGCTTTAAAAGAAATGGCTAAGGCCGTTTATCCAAATGAATATAAGTAAAGATAAAAAAAGTAAAACATTGATGATATTATCAATACCACTAGTTATCTTAATAATTTGTATTGGAACTTCCATCGGAAGTTCCAATATTAGTATTATGGATATTATTTCAATAATACTTCATAAAGTATTTAATGCAAATTTACTAGAAGGTATTGAAGCAAAGGATGTTGCAATAATTTGGAGTATTAGATTGCCAAGAGTACTATTAGCATTTACTGTTGGAGGAGCACTTGCAGCTAGTGGGGCTGTAGTACAATCGGTTTTAAAAAATCCATTAGCATCACCTTACACTTTAGGGGTATCATCAGGAGCATCTTTAGGAGTAGGGCTTTTAGTAGTTTCAGGAATATCTATCCCTTTCCTTGGAAACTTTTCACTACCTCTAGTTGGATTTATAAGTAGTTTATTAACTATGATAATAGTGTTAGTATTTGCAAGTAAAGTAGATAAAGAATTATCAAATAGTACCATTATATTGTCAGGAATGGTTTTTTCTTTATTCTTTAATGCGGCGTTAACAACTATAACAGCCTTATTTACTAATAAGATAGAAGCTATAACTATGTGGCAAATGGGATCATTTTCTATGAGGGGATGGAGTTATCTTAAAGCTGGAATTCCATTCTTTTTAATAGGAATAATAGGAATAATGGCATTTGTTAAAGAAATGGATGTATTAACATTTGGAGAAGAACAAGCAAAATCTATTGGTGTTGAAGCAGAAAAAGTTAAAAAGTATCTTTTCTTATTTGTAGCAATACTAACGGGAGCAGCAGTATCAATAAGTGGAACTATAGGATTTGTTGATTTAATTGCTCCACATATAGTGAGAAAGATATTTGGATCCAAACATTCATATGTTATTCCTATGTCAATTGTATTTGGGGGATGTCTTATGGTGATTACTGATTTAATTTCAAGAACTATAATAGTGCCATCAGAACTTCCAGTAGGTGCAGTAACAGCTATAATAGGAGCTCCATTTTTTGCTTATTTATACTTTAAAAAATCAAAGTAGGTGATTTAATATGTTAGAAGTTAAAAATGTTTGTTGTGGCTATAATGGAATAGATATTGTAAAACAAGTTAGTTTTAACATAAATAGAGGAGAGAACTTATGCATAGTTGGTCCTAATGGATGTGGTAAAAGTACTTTATTAAAAGCTATATCTAATTTGATTTCTTTTAATGGAGAAATTAAGTTAGATGGGAAAAATATAAATGCTTTAAAAAGAAAGGAACTTGCAACTAAGATTGCATTAATGACACAAAGCTCTAATATACAATTTCCTTATACTATTTTTGAAACAGTTGCATTAGGAAGGTATGCTCATTTAAATAGTATTTTTTCAAGACTAAGTAAAAAAGATGAGGAAGTTATAAATGAAAGCTTAAAGATGGTTGGGTTACTTGATATAAAAGATAAGCTTATAAGTGAACTATCTGGAGGTCAACTTCAAAGAGTATTTTTAGCAAGAGCATTTGCACAAGATCCGGAAGTTATACTTTTAGATGAGCCAACAAATCATTTAGACTTAAGATGTCAAATTGAGATATTAGATTATCTTAAAAGCTGGGCTAAAGAAAAAAATAAGATTGTTATAGCTGTATTACATGATTTAAATTTAGTTCAAAATTATGGAGATAGAGTTTTGATGCTTAATGATGGAGTCATAAAAGGAAATGGAAATACAAAAGAAGTGCTAAATAGCAATGATTTGGAAGAGGTTTATGGAATAGATATAAAAACTTTTATGGTAAGAACATTGGAAAAATGGAAATAGAAAGGAATAATTTAAATGAAGAAAAAGTTTGTCATGTCATATAGTTGCGGAAAAGACAGCACATTATCTTTATATAGAATGATAAGAGAAGGGCATAAGCCGGTTGCTTTACTTATTACAGTTGATAAAAAATTTTTAAGATCATGGTTTCATGGGGTGTCAAATGACTTATTAAATGAGGTATCAAAATCACTTGGAATTCCTCTTTTACTTGTAAAATGTGAGGGTGAAGAATATTCAGAAGCATTTAAAAAAGCACTACATAAGGCTAAAATTGAACTAGGTGCAGAAGCTTGTGTCTTTGGAGATATAGACTTAGAAGCACATAGAACATGGTGTACAGATAGATGTAATGAAGTAGAAATGGAAGCTATTTTCCCACTTTGGCTTGAAAATAGGGAAAAGCTAACTTATGAATTTATAGATACTGGATTTAAGACTGTTATTAAAAATGTTAGGTTAAATGCATTATCAACTGACTTTTTAGGAAAACAATTAACACATAAAGTAGTGAAGGATATAATTAAGACAGGCTCAGATGCATGTGGAGAAAATGGAGAGTATCATACTTTCGTGTTTGATGGTCCGTTATTTAAGTATCCAATTAAATTTAAGGAAAATGGAATAATTACAAATGAAACTCATGGATTTTTAGATATCGTAGGTGTTATTAATGAGTAGAAGTATTATGTTGCTTGGGACTGCTTCATCAGTAGGTAAAAGTACAATTGCAACAGCTTTTTGTAGATATTTTAAAAATAGAGGATTTAATGTGGCACCATTTAAAGCATTAAATATTTCGTTAAATTCATATGTAACAGAAGAAGGGCTTGAAATGGGAAGAGCTCAGGTTGTTCAAGCTGATGCATGTGAAATAAAACCAAAGGCCTGGATGAATCCAATTCTTTTAAAGCCTAGTGGAAATATGAAAACACAAGTTATAGTAAATGGCAAAGTACAATGTACTATGGATTCATATAAGTATAAAGATTTAAATAGAGAATTAAAGAAAATAGTTAAAGAAACTTTTAATAATGTATCTAAAAGTTATGATTTAATGATTCTTGAGGGTTCAGGAAGTTGTGCAGAAATAAATCTAAAAGACACTGATATAGCTAATATGTCTATGGCAAAGATGAGCAACTCACCTGTTATATTAGTTGCTGATATTGATAGGGGAGGGGTATTTGCATCAGTAGTTGGAACAATAATGCTGTTAGATGAAGAGGAAAGACAAAGAGTTAAAGGTGTAATAATAAATAAATTTAGAGGAAATGTAGAATATTTTAAGCCTGCAATGAAACAGTTAGAGGATATTATAAAAATACCGGTACTTGGAGCTATGCCTTATTTTGACTTAGATATAGAGGATGAAGATAGTGTAACTGAAAGATTAAAAAATAAAAATATTAATAGTGGAAAGTTAGACGTTGTAGTAGTAAGGCTTCCTTATATGTCAAACTTTACAGATTTTAATTCATTAGGAAGATTAAATCAAGTATCTTTAAGATATGTAGAAAGTGCAAGCGATATTGGAAATCCTAATCTTTTAATAATACCAGGTAGTAAAAATACTATAGAAGATTTAAGAGCTATAAAGAAGAATGGAATATTTAACAAGATTATAGAACTTGAAAAAAGTGGAACTTTGATTTTAGGAATCTGTGGTGGATATCAAATGCTTGGAAATATAATTAAAGATGATTTAGGAGTAGAAGGGGATATAACATCAGAAACTGGATTTGGATTTTTAGATATATGTACTAGCTTTAATAAAACTAAAGTAACAAAGCAATCTGAAGGGAAAGTGGTTTTAGATAAAATTACTCCTATTAAGGATGTAGAAGTATTTGGATATGAAATCCATAATGGTATTAGTAATGTAAATAAAAATGCAATTCCATTCATTAAGATAAATAGTGGAGAAATATTAGGGGTTACAAATAAAGACTACACAGTTTTGGGAACTTATCTTCACGGTATATTTGATGGTGGAGAGTTCTTAAATGCTTTCATAAAGTATCTATTAGAATTAAATAATATAGAAGCTATAATTGAAGATATAACAAGTTATAATGAATATAAATTAAAGCAGTTTGATGAACTTTCTAAAATTTTGGAAGATAATATAGATATGAAAAAATTAGAAGAAATAATAAAGATATGATGTTATTAGGAGATAGTGCTATTACATAATGAAAAAATTATATTTGAAATAGTGATGTTAAATAATCAAAATATTATATTTAAAATTAAGGGGGGTGTTTGATACATCCCTATTTTTATAATTTCATTTTTAAAATTTTCAAGAGTAGATATGTAGGTTTGCGCTGAATTTGATGAGGACAATGAGTTAAACAAAGATATATATTTACTTTTTTAAAGAATATCTAAAGGAAATCTTATAAAATTCTTAAACTTAATTGTTAAATGCACAATATAATTTAAATATTGTAAAATAGTTAGTAAGAAGTAATTTTATATAACTTATGTTTTTAATGGGGGTGATTAAAAATGAGGGATTTATTAAAAAAGTTTATAGTAAAATATAAATTAAATGAGCTAAAATGGTTAGATTTAATATGGCTTGCTATATTCCCACTGATAAATATAAATTATGTTATCTTAGGGGCTATTGCAGAAAAAGGAAAAAATCTTGGTTTGTTTTTAGACAAAGAAATACCTTTTGTATCGATGTTTATTTTTCCTTATATATATTGGTATATTTATATTTTCATAGGACTAATATTTATTTTATTAAAAGATCGTAGGAAATATATAAGGGCTCTTTTAGCAGTGTACATTGGTATGTTTATCTGCTACTTTATTTATTATTTGTTTCCAGTAGAAATAGTAAGACCAACAGTTGTTAATAATAATTTGCCTAATAAACTAGTTAATATTATCTACCAAAATGATAGGCCATTTAATTGTTTTCCATCTATACATGTATTAAATACTTATATAATTATGAGGTACACAAATAGAAAAGAAAACAAATCATGGTTTTACTACACTCAAATAGTTGGAATTCTAATTATTTTATCTACATTATTTATAAAACAGCATTTTATCTTAGATGGAATAGCAGCCATGGTATTAGGTGAAATAGTAATTTCAATCTCTAAGAAGATAGAGGACAAGCGCATAGACAATATCTTATTATTACCTTATAAATTAATAGATAAGATAAAAGAAAAAAATGATATTTCTATAAGTTAACTTTTATTAAATAGTTTCATTTTGAAGAATATTATAATTAATAGTAATGATTTGCAGATTATGATTTCATTTTTAGTTTAGCTCTATGAGAAAAGCTTAGCATTATGCTTTGCTTTTTCTTTAGTTATATATAAATTTCATATTTTTTTGTTTTCAAGTTAGTGATATATAACCTTTACTGATTTTAAGTTGATGATGAAGTAAGTAATTTATGTATTTTAACTTTTTATATATTAATTACAAATAATTTAAAATAATTTATAAAAAACTATTTACAACTAATAATAATTATTATATAATAAAAGCATCAAGTAAAGCTTATATAAAAATTAAGTATATAAATAATGTGGAATTTAGGAGGAGTTTAAATTATGAAAAAATTTGTTTGTACAGTATGTGGATACGTTCATGAAGGGGATACAGCACCAGAAGTATGTCCAGTATGTAAGGTAGGTGCTGATAAGTTCATGGAACAATCAGGAGACTTAGCTTGGGCAGATGAACATAGAGTAGGAGTTGCTAAAGATGTAGATCCAAGAGTTATGGAAGGATTACAAGCTAACTTCGTAGGAGAATGTACAGAAGTAGGAATGTACTTAGCAATGTCAAGACAAGCTGATAGAGAAGGATTCCCAGAAGTTGCAGAAGCATATAAGAGAATAGCTTTCGAAGAAGCAGAACACGCTGCAAAATTTGCAGAATTAATTGGAGAAGTAGTTGTTGCTGATACAAAAGCTAACTTACAAGCTAGAGTAAATGCAGAACACGGAGCTTGTCAAGGAAAGAAAGATTTAGCAACATTAGCTAAACAATTAAACTTAGATGCAATCCATGACACAGTTCATGAAATGTGTAAAGATGAAGCTAGACATGGACAAGCATTCAAGGGATTATTAGATAGATATTTTGGACAAAACTAATTTATAAATAGAAAAAAGGTTTAGTATTAATTTACTAAACCTTTTTTATTATTCAATTATATTTAAACTTTCAGTTTCCTGAGCCTTTTTATCAATAAATATATTATAGCTTAGTCCTAACAAAATTAATAATCCACCCAATACTTTTCCAATAGAGATAGTATTATTAGAAAAGTAATCTATAATAATTCCAATAGATAGTTGGCCTATAAAAACTAAAAGTGATAATGAAAAAGATGATACTTTTGGTGTGATGTAATTAAACATTAAAACAACTAAAATACCAATTGTACCTCCGAGGTATGCATAAAATGGAATAGATAATTCATTTATATTAATATAGTCCTTAGTAAGAAAGAAAAATATTAATGATGTTATGAAACCTGTTAAATAATTAAAAAATGTTCCTTGGAAAGTTCCTATTTCTTCAGCTAGCTTAAAATTAACTATTCTTGATAAAACAACAGAGACTCCAGATAAAATTGCTAATAAAATATATAACATAAAATCCTCCTAAAAAAATGTCATAATAATTATTCCAGATGTGATAATTGATAAACCAAATATCTTTTTATTTTCAAATCTTACTTTTTTCATTCCCATTAAACCATAACTATCTATTATAAAAGAAGATACAGTTTGTCCAAGAAGAGCTAATGATATAGTTAAAGAAGCTCCTAATCCTTTAAAACTTATATTATTAAAAATTACTGTAAAAACTCCAATTACTCCAGCACTATACAATATAATAGGAAGTTTTTTCTTAAAGGATATCTTATATTTTTTTAGTAACATAATTACTAATAATATAATAAATCCGCTTAGATGAATAATTAAAGAAGAAGAATAATTACCTATAGCTTGAGATAAAACTCCATTAAAACTAACCATGATAGTAATTAATATTCCTGTAAATAAAGATAAAAAATTATACATATTGATTCTCCTTAGGCTTTTTTATAAATTTAGCATAAAAGAATTATATTTTATTAGGACATATGTCATAATTAGTATATATAATTTGCAATAAAGTTTATATTTTAGTAATGTATAATAAAAAATTAAATAATATATGCTTTCAATTGTGCCATTTTACTTAAGTATATTAACTTTTTAATATACTATTGTTTTTACTTAGTAGAATATTAATTGAATCGTATACATTATTTATTTAATATTTAAATTTATGGTTTAAGGAGAAAAAATGCAGAGGGTAAAGGACATTAATTTAATAGAAAAATATATAAGATTGAATAAGATTGAAAATTTATTTAATGATGAAATTAGGAAGAATTCTGAAATCCTATTTTTTAATAAACGAGAATTAATTTTTCAAGAGGGGGAAGAGATTAAGTATTTAATGTTTTTTGTAGAAGGAAAGGCAAAAGTTTATACAACATTAAAAAATGGTAAACTATTGTTATTAGATTTTTATAAAGAGTTAGATACATTAGGGGACTTAGAACTAATTACTAATGATTTTGCTAGTTGTAATGTTGAAGCTATAGAGCCGTGTATTTGCATCGGCATACCATTAAAAGTATTAAGAAATATTTACTATAATGATACAAATTTAATGAATTTCTTGTGTAACTCATTAGGAAAAAAACTTAAAAGATCATCCAAAAATGCATCTATAAATTTAATGTATCCACTAGAAAATAGAGTTGCAAGCTATATAATTTCAATAGGTACAGATAAAAATAGTGAAATTATTAAATTTGATGAAACTTTAACTGTAATATCTGAATTATTAGGTACAAGCTATAGGCATTTATTAAGAACATTAAATAGATTATGTAATAAAAATATTTTAAAAAAGGAAGAAGATTATTATATTATTATAGATTATAAAAATCTTGAAGAATTAGCTGCAGATATATATAGTTAGCATGAATAATATCTTTGCTAAAAGACATTTTATAAAATTTATATTTAAGTTGAAATAAGGTGTAGATATAATTAGATGTTTGCTAATATATAGTATTTATTTAAAGTTAGTATTTTATATACTAGAAAAACAATGATTTGTATACATTGTTTTTGTATTATGTTTTACATAAATAAATTTATTAATTATTTAAATATTATATTATTGTTAATTATGTTGATTATTAGGTGAAACATATATATTAGAAAATTTACATATGATATAATTAAATTATCATATCATAATTATTAAAAGTGAGGGAAAACAGATGAAAATAAAAAAGTTATCAGTAATAGTAGCAGCAGTAGTTATAACAGCAAGTTTAGCGGGATGTACAGCGGGTGGAGCTAAATTGCCAGAAGGTGATGTTAAGATAGTAAATCAGCAAGTTCAAGGGGTTGTTGAATTATTATTAGAATCTGCAAATTATGGTGAAGACAAAAGTACTGTAGCATCAATGGTATTACCAAAGGATTCTCAATATGATGTGAACTTATATATGGAAAAATACAATAATGGTGAGTTAATTGAAACAAAAGAGTTAACTAAATATACAACTGAAACTATAGAAAAGGACTCAATAATACATATAATAATGAATGCAGCGAGAGCAAATGACGGAGAAGCCGATAAGTCTATATATTCTATTGCAGAAGTAGATAAAGAAAATACAAAAGATGCTAAGAATCCAGAATATAAGATAACTAAAACTTATGGAGAAAGCATAGATTTTGATTCAAAGTCAGAAGTAAATCAAGTAGGGAAGAACTTAGATGAGGAAGCTACATTAATTGGATTAGTAAAGTTTAAAGAAGATGATTCAGAAAAAGCTGCGATAAATTTAGATTCATATAAAGATGAAGTGGGTAAATATGCATCAGCTAACATAATAAAAATTAAAGTTACAAAAAAGTAAGAGATGTGGCATAATTTTTAATTTTATATTTCAGATTTAAGGGCTGTCTATGACAGCCTTTTATTAATTAAAGGTTCTATTGTAAACTGATGGAGATTAATAAACATAAATAAAATTAGATATCAAATTTTCTGTGTTTATATTTAATTTGCTTAAGTAATAAATTACGAAGCAATTTATTAATGAAAGAATGAAAGAATTAAAAAATGAAAGAATTAAAGTTGTTTTGCTACTCAAAACTTAAACTATAGGTGCCAAGCACTTTTCATTCCTTCATTTTTTGCTTCGCAATTTATAAAAATGAGTTTAATATTTATAAAAAAATTTCATTCATTTTTCTTTTAGAGCATGCCTTTTCTAATTTTTTTGAAGTTACCAATAGTAACTCTTTATTTACACTTCGAGATTTGCTTGGACAAATAGCTACACAACGCATGCAAGAAATACATTTTTCTTTTTCTACCAACGTTGGATTCTCTTTTGAAATAGCATTAACTGGACACTTTATAGCACAGAGCCCACATTTCTCGCATTCTTCGATCACTTCTGGAACTAAAGGAATAACATTATATTCCTTATACGGATTATTCCCCGGTACATATAAATCTTTAGTATCCTTTGCCTGTTTTAAAACTTCTTTAATCTCATCAGAAAATTTTATCAATTCTTCTTTGTCTTGTAAATCTGGTCTACCAGTAGCAAATTGATGCATAATGGAATGCTCTGTAACTGCTGCAATTGCTGCAATGCAGACAAACCCTAATGTTGTTAATGTATATTTCAATTCTAATAATACATCTTCATATGCTCT
Source organism: Clostridium tertium (assembly GCF_017873245.1). GTDB lineage: Bacteria > Bacillota > Clostridia > Clostridiales > Clostridiaceae > Clostridium > Clostridium tertium. The sequence goes on from NZ_JAGGJY010000014.1 coordinate 24,132, forward strand.
ATTACCGTATGTTGCTACTAAAATGACTTTTGAATCATTTCCATTTAGCTTCTTAATATTAGACATTGCTATCGTTGGAACACGCCCACCAAAAGACGGAACTGCTATAATACAAAGATCTTTTTCACTAAAGGTAAATTTTGAGAAATCTTCTATTGCATTTGACAAATCTAATTCTATTCTTTCGTAATCAAATTGTCTGCTTATTAAATCTGCTACTTTCTTAGTTCCACCTGTAGGACTAAAATAAATTTCAAATACTTTCATATATTCTATATCTCCCCTCTAAAGTTAACTCTATCTATTATTCTATATAATTTATCTTTATTCTGTATTATAATGCAATTATTAGTTAATTATAGCATATTTGTAAATGTCTCACTCTTAACTTTTCACTAATAAATTGCTTCATGATTTATAATTTCAGTAAGGTATGAAATAAATGACATTTTAATAAATAGTGGCTGCCAATTCAACATCTTTAAATTAGAAGGAAGGATATTTATATGTTGTATATGATATATAAAATCTGTATAATGATTATGAATTATAATATATGGAGTGAAGAACATGAGATTAAGAAAAAAGCCATGGGCTAGACCAGAATTAGAAGCATGTAATTTTTTTATAACTAATCCAAGTGAAAATAAAGGAAAATGGAAACAGTCATTTGTTAATGATAATCCTATATACTTAGAACTAGGATGTGGAAAAGGAACATTTATAGCTGTTCATGGATCAGAAAATGAAGATATAAATTATATTGCTATTGATATCAAAGATGAAGTATTAGTGTTAGCAAAAAGAAATATAGAAAAAGCGTATGAAGATAAAAATAAAGAAATAAATAATTTGAAATTAATGGCTCAGGAAATTGCCTTAATTAATGATATTTTTAGTGAAGAAGATGTAGTAGATAGAATATACATAAATTTCTGTAATCCTTGGCCAAAGGAAAGACATAAAAAAAGAAGACTTACTCATACTAGACAGTTAGAAAACTACAAAAACTTCTTAGCAGAAGATGGAGAAATATACTTTAAGACAGATGATGATGAGTTATTTGATGAATCTATAGAATATTTTAAAGAAGCGGGATTTAATATTGAATATATTACATATGATTTACATAAAAGCGATTTTGTAGGAAATGTTAGAACAGAGCATGAAAATATGTTTAGTGAACAAGGAATAAAGATTAAGTTTTTAATTGCAAGTAGATAGAAAATAATAAAAAGTTAAGTAAAAAGCCTCATTATGAGAGGCAGTGTAATTTAAATTTTAATTACACAACTTTTACTTAACTCTTTTTATTATAAAATTATTTAATTTCTTAGTTTACATATTAAATCAACAGTATTTAAAAATATATCAACTTCTTTTATTGAGTTATATAGTCCAAAGCTTGCTCTTACCATACCAGGCATTTTGCAAGTTGAATCTACTAAATGTCTACCTGCTTCCAAATCCGTTAATCCTAATAATCTTTTTACATAAGGATGGGCACAAAAAGCACCTTGCCTTACAGCTATTGCTCTAAGATTTGCTAGTAATCTAGCTACCTCAGCATTATACATTCCATCTATATTAAAAACTACTATACCTAATCTATCTGATATATTTTTATTATCACCATAGGTGATAACTCCATTAATGCAGTTTAAGCCATCTAGTGTTCTCTTTAATAGTATTTTTTCGTTTTCTTCAATGGTATCAAATCCTATATTTTTTAATTCTTTCATTGCTTGAACTAATGCAATAGCACCAAAAAAATTAGGACTACCAGCCTCATCTTTTTCAGGTGGAGGTAATAGAACTTCCGAGTTATCTAACACAGCTTCTACAGTTCCTCCTCCTTTAAAATCGGGATATAGTCTTTCAAAGTCTTCTTTTAGTCCAACAATAGCACCACTTCCAAATGGAGCATACATTTTATGAGCAGAAAAAACTAAAAAATCTATTGAATCAGCATTTATATCAATTTTTTTATGAGCCACTATTTGAGCACCATCTACTATTAGTTTGGCGTTATAACTATGAACAAGTTTAGAAATATAAGATAAATCATTCATATATCCAGTTACATTTGAAGCAGCAGTAATTGTAACATATTTAACTAATCCACTATATTTGTCTAGTAAGTATTGTAACTCATCTAGCTTTAGTCTGCCATTTTCATCTACTTCAATATATTTTAAATTACATTTTCCTCTCCAAGGGAGGTCATTAGAATGATGTTCCATTCTTGTAGTGATGATTATATCATTTTTATTTTCTATCAATATATTAGATAGTCGATTAATTCCCTCAGTAGTGTTATTTACAAATATAACAGTATATTTGTCTTTGGAAGCATTAAAAAAATCTAATATATAATCCCTGCAGTTACAATATTGTTTAGTTGAGTATTCTGACTTTTGTCCAAGGCCACGGCCAATTGATCCATATAATTCGCATGCTTCTGTAATTTTATTTATAACACTATTAAAAACTGGTGTTGTTGCAGCATTATCAAAATTTATTGGTATTATTTTATTATCATCTAATATAGGAACTCTTTTATTAAGACCTATAAATAAATCTCTTAAAGAATTATTTGTTGAATTACTCATAGCATTACCTCCCATATATTCTATTCACTTACTTGACGTAGTGTGCTATTAAAGTAAAAAGTAGAGGGTTCTAATGTGATATCAGGAAACATATATAAATATATAACATATAAATATAATGAAATATTTTTTGGAGGAAATATATGTATTATAATAATTTAAATAGACATCGAGAAGAGGATGAAGATGATGATTTAAAATTTATTCCTTTAAATATAAAAGAGCCTTTTTCAGAGAAAGATTCTAACTGGTTTCCAATTGTAAACATGAATTCACCAAATATAAATCATATGACTAATAATTTTATATTAGGATTTTCTAACTCAGCAGATGGTGAAATGTTAGATGAAAACTTTTTAAAAACAATAGATTATGTACCAAATGTTAATTATAGTTATACAGACGAAAATTACTTTAATACTTACGAAGCAGGTAATTTGTCAAGCAATATACCAGGTAACATGCAAGGCAATATGACGGGTAACATGACAGGTAATATTTCAGGTAATAACTATAATCAAGGCTTCTCTCAAGGTGGTGGATTTTTACCAAGTAATATGTTAAGTAATAGCAATATTAGTGGAATGAATAATCAAAGTGGTACTAGCTTTGGTAATAATTTTGATTTAGAATATCCATCAGAAACGCAAGCAGAAGATTTATATTCATATAATAAGGAAAAAAACTGTAATGGTGCTACTTTAGGTAATGGTAATATGGAAAGTGGTGGTATTACAGGAAATATGAATACTGCAGCTACAGGAATGAATAATAACATGGGAAATATGAATACTGGGGCAGCAGGAATGAATAATAACATGGGAAACATGAATACTGGAGTTACAGGAATGAATAATAACATGGGAAATATGAATACTGGGGCAGCAGGAATGAATAATAACATGGGAAATATGAATACTGGGGCAGCAGGAATGAATAATAACATGGGAAATATGAATACTGGGGCAGCGGGAATGAATAATAACATGGGAAATATGAATACTGGAGATACAGGAATGAATAGCAACATGTGGAATATGAATTCTGGAATAACAGGAATGAATAGCATGTGGAATATGAATTCTGGAATAACAGGAATGAATAGTATGTGGAATATGGGGGATGGATTTACAGGAATAAATGCTACTATGGAAAATATGAATGTTGGAATAACAGGAATGGATAACATGTGGAATATTAATACAGGAACAAATGATAATATAAATAATATGTTTGAAGAAGGTTATCAAGGCAGTTTAGAGCAACAATATATTCCATTTAGCAATTTTAGCAATTTTAATTTAAACCCAAATAATCAATTTATAGGAGAAACTAATGGGAATAGTAATAATACATTTACAGGTGATATAAGTGGAGGAAATACTACTGCATTTCCAAATAACATGGATATAAATTATAACGATTCTGAGCCTAATTATGTATCAACTAATATTCAAAATATGAATCCTTTAAATATGGGACCAAACTATACAATACCTGAAGGTTTTAATATGAATAATACCAGTAGCCAAACAGGAACTTCAACTGCATCAAATCCTAAATTTGATAACTCATATAATTCATTTGAGAAGTTAAATGATTATATGAAAACTTATGAAAAAAGTGGAGTTATAAGATCTGATAAAGAGATAGAAGATCCTCCTCATATGGAAATATTAAGAGAGTTAGATTTAGGAAGCGAATATGATAGCATATATAGGGATGATAAGAGTAAAGAAATAGACAGTATTTTTAAGAAAATAGAAGAAAATCATGTAGCTATAATATCAACTTTAAAGGCTTATAGAATTCCATATCCAATAATAAGTTTATTAGTTAAAAAGATAATAAAAATAACCTTAGAGCATTCTAATAAAGAGTGAGGTGAAAAATATGTTATTCCGTCAGAACTTACCTAACTTACAAAGTAAAATAAGATTCTTACATGCAATTCCTTCATCACCTGCTGTAGACATTTATTTAGATGGGAGTTTATTTGTAAAAGATTCACCATTTTCTAATATATCATGCTATGAAAGTGTAGCACCAGGAACTCATGAACTTCAGTTATATATAACAGGAACCTATGATACCCCATTATTTACAAGAAATATAGATATTTTACCTGATACTAGTTTGACAGTTAATATAGTAACTAGCGGTGGTGGAATTAGTATATTAGTCTTGAATGATGTTAATGTAAAAGGTAATATGACACTCTCTTTTTTGAGATTTATTAATTTATCATCTAATGCTCCTTTAATGTCTTTATCATTGCCCAATAATATAGTTTTATTTGATAATGTCGAGTATTTGGAAACTACCGGATATTTACCTTTATCTCCAGGAATTTATAACTTAAAGGTTACTTTTTCAGCTATAGCTGGATTAGAAAAGTATATAAATGAAAGGAGATTACAAAATGGAAGGTATTATACCATATATATAATAGGCCTATTAAATAGGCAACCACAAATTGGATATATTATGGTTGAAGACGGAAGGGATTAAAAAATGACTGTATCTTTCAAGATACAGTCATTTTTTAATGAACATAAATATGGCTTAATGGAATTATACATATTCCTAAAAAAATTGAAAATAAATAAATCTTATGATACCTATATTGTCTTGATGCTGGTATAAGCTCAGCAAAAGAAATATAAAGCATTATTCCTGAAACCATAGCAAATATTATAGCAAGTATTATTTCATTTATATAAGGTCTTAAAAATAAGAAGGCTAATAAAGCTCCAACTGGTTCAGCAAGGCCAGAAAAAAGTGTATATTTAAATGCTTGATATTTGCTTTGGGTGGAGTAATATATAGGCATAGCTACCGAAATACCTTCTGGAATGTTATGAAGAGCTATTGCTAAAGCTATAGATATTCCAAGTGTAGTATTTTCATATCCAGACACAAAAGTAGCAATACCTTCTGGAAAGTTATGTATCATTAAAGCTATCATTGATACAAATCCAACTCTATAAAGTTTACCTGATGGTTCTGATGGATTAGCTTTAGGTTCATCTGGAATAAACTTATCTATTAATAATGCTACAAATGCACCCGATAGCAAAAATAAAATTGATAAAAGAACTCCATTTAATTTGCCATTATACTTGCTGAGTGTTTCTTCAGCAGAGACAAATAAATCAGTAAAGGATACTGTTATCATTACACCTGCAGAAAAAGCTAGTGCAAATGTTATAAGTTTTTTATTTTGAGACTTAGAAAAAAACACAATAAAAGCCCCAATTACTGTAGATAGACCAGCCATTAAAGAAAGTAATAATGGAATAAAAGATTGATTGCTTAACATAAAAGTACCTCACAAAGTTATTAGTATTTTAAACGATATGTTTCAATAAATAATCCATATAATCAAAATTAGTAGTACATAGATTAGCTAGTACACTTGCAAGAAAATGGCAAATTGAAAGTATAGATTATTTAATTTTTATATCAGTTACTAAACTATTAACTTTATTTATAAACTATCTAAGTACTTATAGTTTAGTTAAATATTTACTGTAACTAATACATTAATAAATATATTAAAAGAAAAAATATACTATGCAATATATAGAAAATTTTATAATATATTTTATGTATTATTAGTTAAGTATATTTAATATCCATATGTAGTGAAGTTGGTTTATAGGAAATAAATGTTTTTATAAATAGTGAAGTATTGTAAAATAATAATCTAGCCATATAAATTAAGTTTGCATTTTTAATTTTAGGGGAGGTAGTATGATAAATAATAGAATAGAAGAAAAGGTTGCAATGATACCTATAATGTATAAGGTTTTATATGAAAATATACGAAGTAGAAGAAATAATTTTGAAAATTTTAAATATGGGGAAAATATAAAACAGTATTATAGGACTTATAAAGGTGATAAAAATAAACCTATAATATTTTTTATTCATGGAGGCGGATGGTGGCATGGAAGTCCTAAGACATCAAGTTGTATTGGAAAGTTTTTTAACGACTTAGGATATAGTGTAGTTCTTCCAGCATATAGGCTTGCACCTTTATATAAACATCCAACTCAAATAGATGATGTTTTTATGGTTTTAAAAGACTATTTATCAAAAGAAAATGATATTAAAAATAAGGAAATTATAGTTATAGGATTTTCAGCAGGTGGAGAGCTTGCAGCTAATATAGTTTTCAATGTAAAGAAACAAAAAGAATTTGGTATAAATAATGATATTTTTAAAGGATTAATTACATTAGCTGGTGTGTTGGATTTTGAAAAATGTACTTCTAAACATTCTATAACATTAATTGAAAATTATATTGGTAAGGATAGTTCTTTTAAAGAAATGAATCCTATAAATTTGTTAAAAGAAAGCAATAATATTCCTACTCTATGTCTACATGGAAATAAGGATCCTCTAATCAACTTAGAAAATTCTATTAGCTTTGTAGATAAGATAAATAGTTTAAATGGAAATGCTAAATTAATAATTTTAGATGGAAAGTATCATTCTGATATAATATCACTAGTAATAAATAAAGGAGAAAAGGAATCTAAAATAATTTTAGATTTTATAGAAGATATATGGAAAAATTAAAAAAAAGATATTATTTATTAGATAATTTAAAAGTTATATTAATATTCTTTGTAGTTTTTGGTCATGTAATTGAGTACTATATAAATGATAATAGTATATTGATGACTTTATATATTTTCATATATATTTTTCATATGCCTCTTTTTATTTTTATTTCAGGATATTTATCAAAGAATTTTTATAGAATGAAAAGAAAGGCAATTAGAAATTTATTGATACCTTATATAATATTCAATATGATTTGGTACACTGCTGTATATATTGGTACAAGAAGAGCAATGTTTTCTGTACTTTATCCAGGATGGACTTTATGGTACTTGTTAAGTTTATTTTTTTGGAGAATAACATTAAAATATTTAATAAAGTTTAAACATATTTTATTACTTAGCTTTATAGCAGGAGTTTTAGTTGGATTAATACCTAGTATAGGAAGTATTTTATCAATTTCTAGAACCATTGTATTTTTACCTTTTTTCTTACTTGGATATTATACAACAGAAGAGCACTTAGAGAAAATTAAATCTTTCAAAAGTGAGTACGCAATTACAGGGATACTAGTATTTCTATTAGTAGCAATTTATATAGTTAAAAATGATTTGTTTAACTATAAGTTCTTATATAACTCATATTCATACAATGCTTTAGAAGTTTCATTATTTGAGGGGACTATATTTAGAATTTTCCTTTATTTTGGAGCAATAATATTTAGTATTTGTGTTATAAATTTAGTTCCAAGGAAAGAACAATTCTTTTCTAAAATAGGAAAGGCAACTATGAATATATATGTTTTTCATATTTATTTGGTAATGTTAGTATATTTCTTTATACCAAAATGGAATATTGGGTTATTGCAAAATATTTTAATTTTGATAAGTCCGTTTATTATAATCTTTATTTTATCTAGAAAAAAGATTAATAAAGTTTATGATGGATTATTTTATCCAGTCAATATAAGTATTGATACTGGAAAGAAGTCTATTAAAAAATATAAAAAAATAAACAAAAAAGCTCATTAATTTATTTAATGAGCTTTTATTTATAAAAAAAATATTTACAAGTAGATATATTAATACTATACTAGTGTATATACATTAGTAATCAAGGGGGATTTTATATGGAAAGTAGAGAAAAAATAAGAAAAATGGTTTTTGCAGCTGTTTTGACTGCAATTGCAATTATAATTCCAACTCAATTCGGATTTTTAAAAATAACAATAGGACCTTTCACAGCAACTTTAGCATCACATGTACCTATGTTTTTAGCAATGCTGATATCACCTGGGGTAGCAATATTTGTTGGAGTAGGATCAGCACTTGGTTTTTTTATAACAACTCCATTAGTAGTTGCAGCTAGAGCATCTATGCATATAATAGTTGGATTTGTCGGAGCATTAATAATAAATAAGGATAAGAACTTTAAGAAAGCAATTGCTATAACATCTCCTATTCATGGAATTCTAGAAGGTCTTATAGTGATACCATTTGGTTTTTCAGTTTATCAATTTATAGTAGTAGTAACAATAGGTACTATTCTTCATCACTTTGTTGATGGGGCAATATCATATGCTTTAGCAAATTCTTTAGCTAAAGCAAGAAGAAAAAACATATACGATGTATTTTCAAGTGAAGCTGCATAAAATATTTAGAATATTACTTATAAAAAGTCTGTTGAGATATTAACAGGCTTTTTTTTATTATGAAGAATTATAATCAATTCAAATTCACATTATTAATTAAGTTTATATTTTTTTATTTTATATAAAGTGATATAATTTTAAATTAATGGAAATATTACGATATAATTATATGATTTGGAGGAATTGACATGGAAAGTACATCACTTATTCTAGAAGGTGGAGGAATGAGAGGGGTTTATACTGCAGGTGTGCTAGATTTATTATTAGATAAAGATATAGATATAAAATATTGTGTGGGAGTATCAGCGGGAGCCTGCAATTGTGTTTCATATATTTCAAAACAACATAAAAGAAATTATAGAGTAAATCTTAATTATATAAATGATAAAAGATATTTAAGTGTTAGTAATTTAATTAAAACTGGTTCAGCTTTTGGAATGGATATGCTTTTTAATATTATACCAAATGAATTAGAGCCTTTTGATCATAAAAGATTTGAAAGTTCAGGCGTTAAATTTATCGTTGGAGCAACAAATTGTGAAAATGGTAAAGCTGAATTTTATAATATTAAGGATTTTAACGATGGTTACGGATATGATGCATTAAAAGCTTCTATTTCATTACCATTAGTTGCAAAGATAGTTGATTTTGACAATAAAAAATTAATGGATGGTGGAATAGCTGCACCAATACCAATACAAAAAGCTATAGATGATGGGATAGAAAAGCATATTGTTGTTTTAACTCAACATAAGGGCTATAGAAAGAGTAAAACAAAAATAATGCCAATAATAAAAAGAAAGTATAAAAAGCATCCAGGACTTATTAATGCTATGGAAAATAGATATAAAATATATAATGAAACATTAGAGCAATTAGATAAGTTAGAAGAAGAGGGAAAATGTTTTGTTATAAGACCAAGTAGTCCATTAGATGTTAGTAGATTTGAAAAAGATAAAAATAAGTTAGAGGCTATTTATAATAAGGGATATGAAGATGCAAAGGCTATATCGGAAGATCTAATAAAATTTCTTAATAAATAGTTTTTAAATGAAGTTAAAAGAGGAGTAATTACAAAAAAATTACTTCTCTTTTTTTATATGAATAAATATGAATTTACTTTACTATGATATAATTAGCATATATTAAGTAAAGTATTTTGAGGTGATTTTATGAAGATTTTTCATATGGGAGATTGGCATATAGGAAAACTTGTTAATGGATTTTATATGACAGAAGATCAAGAATTTATAATAGAGAAAATTTATGAAGCAATTAAAAAGGAGAAACCGGATGTAGTTGTTATTGCTGGAGATTTATATGATAGATCAGTTCCACCAGTTCATGCTGTTGAATTGTTAAATAAAACTATGAAAAAAATAGTTAAGGATTTAAATACTAAAGTAATAGCATTAGCAGGAAATCATGACAGTAATGAAAGAGTTGAATTTGCAAGCTCATTATTATGTGATAGTGGTTTATACATAGTTGGAAATTTAAAAAGAAAAATAGATAAAATAGTCCTAGAAGATGAATATGGAAAGGTTAATTTTTATCCAATACCATATGTAGATGTACCAGTTGTTAGAGATTTGTTTGAAGATGAAAATATAAAAACTCACGATTTGGCTATGCAAAAAATAATTTCTGAAATTCTAAATGATTTTAATGAAGATGAAAGAAATATTGCAGTAGCTCATGGGTATGTAACTCAAATGAAGGAAGATAATTTTGAAGCTTTAGAGGAGAGTGACTCAGAAAAACCTCTTTCAATAGGTGGAACAGAATATATAAATTCCAAACACTTTGAAAAGTTTAATTATACAGCACTTGGACATTTGCATGGACCACAAAAAGTTGGAAGTGATAGAATAAGGTATTCAGGCTCCCTAATGAAATATTCATTTTCAGAAGTAAAGCAAAAAAAAGGAATCACTATTGTAGACATAGATGAAAATGGAGATGTAGATATAGAAATTTACGATTTAAAGCCAAGAAGAGATTTTAGAATCAAGACTGGTACATTAGATGAAATTATTAAAGGATTTGATAATTCGTCTGAAAATTATGATGATTACATTAAAGTGATACTAAAAGATAAGGGTGAGCTTTTAGATCCTATGGCAAAGCTTAGAAGTATATATCCAAATGTTATGGAACTTACTAGAGAGGAAAGAGTTTCAAGAAATAGTAGTAGAAATGTAGCAACTAATATAAAAGAAAAATCTAAAATAACTTTATTTAAGAATTTTTATGAAGATATAATGGGTGAAGGTTGTAGCGAAGAAGAGATAAATGTTATAGAAAAAATAATAGAAGCATCAGAAAAGGGGGGAGAGTAAGGTGAAGATAAGAAAACTTATAATAACAGGTTTTGGACCATATGCTGAAAGACAAGAGTTAGATTTTGAATCAAGTCTTGATGGGAAAAATATGTTTGTTATAACAGGAAATACTGGAGCAGGAAAAACTACAATTTTTGATGCTATAAATTTTGCTTTATATGGAGAAGCAAGTGGTAGTGAAAGAGATGGGAAAAATTTAAGAAGTGACTTTGTCGATAAATCAACTCCAACAGAAGTAGAACTTTGGTTTTCACTTAGAAATAAAGAGTATTATATAAAGAGGTCACCACAATATTTTAGAGCTAAACAAAGAGGTGATGGATTTACAGAAAGTAAGCCTTCTGCTGAAATAAAAATTGGAGATAAAACAGTATCAGGACCGAAAGAAGTTACTAGATTAGTTGAAGAAATACTAGGAATTACATGCGAGCAATTTAAACAATTAGTTATGATTCCACAAGGTGAATTTAAAAAATTATTAAATTCAGATAGCGACAAGAAAGAAGAAATTTTTAGAAAGATTTTTGGAACTAAGGTTTTTGCAGATATACAACAAAACATAAAATTAGAGGCCAATAATCTTAAAAAGTCTATAGAACAAATACAAAGAGATAGAGAAAATAGAATTAAGGCATTTGCATGCAAAGAGGATGATGACGAATTAAGAAGAATTGTAAATGCTAAGGATTTGAACATAGAATTAATACTTTCAAAATTTAAAGATGCTATAGATAAAGATGATGCAGAAGAAAATATAATCAAAGAAAAGTTAAAAGATATTAATATAGAAATTAATAATATTTCAAAAGAGTTAGTTTTAGCAAATGATATAAACAAAAAGATAGATAATCTAGAAAAGTACAAATGCGATTTAGATAAATTAAATTTATTAAAGCATGAATATGAAGTAAAAAGTATTAAATTAGAAAGTGGAAAAAAAGCTGTAACAGTTCTAGGCTTTGAAGATAAATATAAAGAGAAAAAATTATCCTTACTGAAAGCAGAAGAAAGTTTAAGAAAAAGTATAGAAAATTTAAATAAATATAAAAAAGAATTTGATGATGCAGAAAGAAAACTAAAAATAGAAAATGAAAAGGAAGATTTAAAAAACGATTTACGAAAAAAGATTGATGAAATTGAGAAGTTAAAAGAAAAAGCTTCAATTTATCAAAGTAATAAGGAAAAGCTTGATAAGCTAATGAAAGAATCTCAATATATTATCGAAAGAATAAAGCAAATCGATATAGATAGAAATAAGAAGAATGACTTATTAAAATTATTATCAGAAGAGCTAGAAAATATAAATAAGCTAAAAGAGGAAAAAAGTAATTTAGATATAAAAGAAATAAATTATACATCTAAACAAGAAAAACTCAATAAGCTTTTAAGTGCTTTAGAAAAATGTAAATTAGAAAGTCAAAGACATGTAAAGGGAACAGCATTTTATGAAAATGCAGATAAAGAATATAATGATAAGAAAAAAAATTATGAGAAGCTAGAAGATGCTTTTAGAAGAAATCAAGCAGGAATATTAGCTAAAGGGCTAATAGAAGGAAAAAATTGCCCTGTTTGTGGATCTATTCATCATCCAAAGCTTGCAACTATTGAATCAGGTAATATAAATGAAGCTGCTGTAAAGGAATCAAAAGCATTAGCTGACAAGTTTTATGAAAAAAGAGAATCTTATTATAGGGAGCTTACTAAAATACAAGCAGAAATAAGTTCACTTAAAGAAGAAACAATAAAACCTATATTTATAGAAGTTTTTAATAAAGAAGAGTTTAATGATGATATTGAGATATCTATAGAAAAGGTTAAATTTGAACTAAAATATAATTACAGTCAGTTAGATAAAGTAATTAGTAGAAAAAAAGAAATTGAAAAGGTAGTATCACTAGAATTAACTAAATTAAAGCAAAAGGAAGAAGTAGAAAAATATACTGAGGAATTAAGGATCGATCTAGAAAATAAAAATAAAGAACTATTAGCAAAAGAGGGAGAATTAAAAACTCAAGAAACTAATCTACAAAATATAGTTGATGAATTCAAAGGAACTATAAGAAGCGTTAAGGATTTAGAAGAAGAACAATTAAAAGTAAAGTGTACTCTTGAAAAGTTAAAAGAAGATTATCTAAAGGCGGAAAAAAACTTTAATAATATAAAAACTATTTATGATAAAGAAAATGGTAATAAGAGTTCCCTAGAGAAAGTAACTGAAAATGCAAAGTTAGAGCTAGATGATGCTTTAAAGCTGTTTAAAGAAAAAGTTCTAGAATTAGGATTTGAAAATTACAATGACTATTCTTCAACGAGAATGACACAAGTAGAAATTGATGAGTTAGAAAGAGATATAAATAAGTTTAATATAGATTTATCTAATGCAGAAAGAGTTTATAATTTATCTTTAGAAGAGTGTAAGGATTTAAATAAAATTGATGTGAGAAATATAGAAGAAGCTTTAAAAGTTAAAAGTAATGAAAAGATTAATTTAGAGAAAGCTGAAAAAGAAATTTACTTAAGAATAAGCCAAAATAAAAGAATTGTTGGAGAATGCATTAATTATAGTAAATTAATAGAGGCAGATGAAGAAAAATATAAGACCGTAGGTAAATTAGCAAAAGTAATAAATGGGGATAATCCAAGAAAAATAAGTTTTGAGAGATATGTTTTAGCAGCATATTTTGAAGATATAATTGAAGCTGCAAATATTAGATTCTCACAAATGACTTGTAATAGATTTGAGCTTTTAAGAAAAGAAGAATTAGGAGATAAAAGAAAAGGGCAAGGATTAGATTTAGAAGTGTTTGATAACTATACAGGTAAATCTAGAGATGTAAAAACATTATCAGGAGGAGAATGCTTTAAAGCATCATTATCTATGGCATTAGGACTTGCAGATGTAGTTCAAAGTTATTCAGGTGGCATACAACTAGATACTATGTTTATAGATGAAGGCTTCGGAACCCTAGATCCAGAATCCCTTGATTCAGCTATAGAATGCTTAATAGACCTACAAGACGATGGAAGAGTGGTTGGTGTAATTTCCCACGTTCAAGAACTAAAAGATAGAATAGAAACTAAGCTTGAAGTAAGCTCAACAAATAAGGGAAGTAAGGCTGTCTTTAAAGTTTAGCTATAAGTTATTTTGCGAAGCAAAATAGTTAAAAAATGAAAGAATTAAGAAATGAAAGAATTAAGGAGGTTTTGCTCTGCAAAACTTAAATTTAATTGTGCAAAGCACTATTTATTTAAAAATCCGTAAGGATTTTTTACCTTAATTTTTTCATTATTTCATTAAAGATAAATTGATTCACAATTTATAAATTTGATTTTCTATATTTAGTTGGAGATATTGATAAAAACTTTTTAAAGGTTTTAATAAAATATGAAACATCACCAAATCCAACTTCATAAGCAATTTCTGTTATAGATAAATTTGTATCAAATAAAAGCAAAGTTGCTTTTTGAATTCTAAAATAATTAATATATTGAGTACAAGTTTTACCTGTTTGAGCTTTGAAGAATCTTAAAAAATGGTATTCACTATACTGAGCTATATCTGCTAATTTTTTAATTGAGATAGGATTTTTATAATTGGTTTGAATATATTTAATAACTTCTTTTAATTTTTCAACTTTGATTAAATCACTATAGTTTTCTGAATTTAAATTTAGGCTAATATAACCTTCTTTAAAGATAGTAGAAAAAATTGAAAATAAAGATCCTTTAATTTCTAATTGAAAGCCATAAGATTTATTATTGTAGCTTTCTATTATATTATTAAAAGAATTAACTATTTTAGAATGTCCAACATTTGAAGTTCTTATGATATTCTTAAAAAATAATTTGTTTTTCATTATGGGATTTACAAAGTTAATTTGAGAATAATCTAAAGTATTTCCTTCTATTAAAGAGAGATTAAATACAAGAGCTACATAAGATATCTTAGTATTTTCTTTGCCTATCATATAATGAATAGATCCGTTAGGAATAATAATGAAATCTCCAGTAGTTACGCTAAATATTTTAAAATCTATGCAAATTTCTGCAGAACCATTAAGTATGTATATAAACTCCATTTCATCATGCCAGTGTGAATAGAAATCGGCTGAATTCCTAAATTCCACATTATAGACTTCTAGTGGTAATTGCATATTTCCATGGTTAACTTGTTCCTTAAGTTGTAAATAACTTTTATTATCCATAATATCTCCTTTAAATAAAAATAGCAAAATTGTCATGCCTATAAGCAATTTTAAATGAGAAAAGTAATTATAATAACAGTATAATGCAAAAAGAAATAAATTTCATTATAGTAAAATATCTTTATAATTGGGCTTTGACAAATTAAAAGATAAATTTTTTGTTTTTTAGTTACCTTGTAACGATTGTTACCGAATTAGATATGAAATCCTCATATAATGTAAACATAGAAGGAACAAATTAAGATTTAAATTATCAAGGGGGATTTTTTCGATGGAAAATAAAATGTTTTGTTTCCAATGTCAAGAAACAGCAGGATGTACTGGATGTACACAATTTGGAGTGTGTGGTAAATCACCAGATTTAGCAAGAATGCAAGATCTATTAGTATATACAACAAAAGGATTATCAGAAGTTACAACAAGATTAAGAAAAGAAGGAAAAGAAATTTCAGCTGAAATTAATCACTTTATAACATTAAACTTATTTACAACTATAACTAATGCTAACTTTGATGATGAAATATTCTATGAAAGAGTTAAAAGAGTTTTAGAAATAAAAGAAGAATTAATAAATAAGTTATCAAGTAAAGATGGATTATCAGAAGCTGCATTATGGACAGCAACTACAAGAGAAGAATATGATGCAAAATCAATAGAAGTTGGTGTATTAGCAACTAAGGATGAAGATATAAGAAGTTTAAGAGAACTTATAACTTATGGATTAAAGGGATTATCAGCTTACATGAAGCATGCTAATGAATTAAGCTATGATAATGAAGAAGTAAGTGCATTTATGCAAGAAACTTTAGCTAAGTTATTAAATGATAACTTAACAGTAGATGAACTAGTTGCTTTAACTTTAGAAACTGGTAAGGTTGGGGTAGACGGTATGGCTTTACTTGATAGTGCTAATACTGGAACTTATGGACACCCAGAAATGACAAAAGTTAATATAGGTGTTGGAAATAAACCAGGAATATTAGTTTCAGGTCATGATTTAAAAGACTTAGAACAATTATTAAAGCAAACAGAAGGTACAGGAGTGGATGTTTATACTCACTCAGAAATGTTACCAGCTCACTACTATCCAGCATTTAAGAAATATGATCATTTTGTAGGAAACTACGGAAATGCATGGTGGAAGCAAAAAGAAGAATTTGAAAGCTTCAATGGACCAATTTTAATGACTACTAACTGTATAGTACCACCAAAGGACAGCTATAAAGACAGAGTATTCACAACTGGAGCAGCTGGATTCCCAGGATGCAAGCATATAGAGGGTATAGATGGACAAGCTAAAGATTTCTCAGAAATAATTGAACTTGCAAAGAAATGTAAGGCTCCAACAGAAATAGAAAAAGGAGAAATCATAGGTGGATTTGCTCATAATCAAGTAATGCAACTTGCAGATAAAGTTGTAGATGCTGTTAAATCAGGGGCAATTAAGAAATTCTTCGTAATGGCAGGATGTGACGGAAGAGCTAAATCAAGAAATTACTACACAGATTTTGCAAAAGCTCTACCAAATGATACTGTTATATTAACAGCAGGTTGTGCAAAATATAAATACAACAAATTAGACTTAGGAGATATCGGTGGAATTCCAAGAGTTCTAGATGCAGGACAATGTAACGATTCATATTCATTAGCATTAATTGCATTAAAACTTAAAGAAGTATTCGAATTACAAGACATAAATGAATTACCAATAGCATTTAATATTGCATGGTATGAACAAAAAGCTGTAATAGTATTATTATCATTATTATATCTTGGAGTTAAGAATATCCACTTAGGACCAACATTACCAGCATTCTTATCACCAAATGTTGCAAAAGTACTTGTTGAAAACTTTGGTATTGGTGGAATAACTAATGTTGAAGATGATTTAAACATGTTCTTAGGACAATAATAAATTAAAAGCTGTTGTAAAACTAAGCTACTTGGTTTTACAACAGCTTTTGTTTTTTTTATATATAATTTGTGATAGTATAATATTAATAATGGACAATTGATAGTTGATAATTAAGGATGTTTTGCACAGAAAAACTTAAATTAAATTGGTGATCAGCACCTTTTATTTAAAAATCTCTGTTTTTTTCTTAATTGTCCATTATGCATTATCAATTATAAAAATGTTCACATTTTTATACAAAGGAGAGTTCGTATGATAGATATATTAAAGGATACTTGCTTTTTTAAGGGTATTCCTGAAGTTGAGATAGAGGAAATTTTAAAAAGTGAATCATATATAATAAAATCATATAAAAAGGGTGAAGTAATAGCAAATCAGGGAGAAAAGTGTAATAGCTTATCTGTTGTAATTGATGGAAAGGCTGTAATCCAGA
Organism: Clostridium tertium; assembly: GCF_017873245.1. Taxonomy (GTDB): domain Bacteria; phylum Bacillota; class Clostridia; order Clostridiales; family Clostridiaceae; genus Clostridium; species Clostridium tertium. The sequence goes on from NZ_JAGGJY010000014.1 coordinate 41,865, forward strand.
CTATATATGAAAATGGAAAAGTATTAACATTATCCTATTTTAATGTAAGTGATGTATTTGCAGAAGCATTATTATTCTCTAAAGAAAAAGAGTATCCTGCAACAGTTATGGCTTTTGAAAATTGTAAGGTATTATCATTTCCTAAAAAAAGTGTTTTAGGTATAATTCAGAAGAATACTAAGTTTACAGAAAATATATTAGAGCTTTTATCTCAAAAAATAGTTATATTAAATAGAAAAATAAATTTAATTGAATTAGATTCAATTAGAAGAAAGATATGTAAGATTTTACTTGATAATTATAAAAGAAATAATACATTTTCATTAAAAATATCATCTAAAAAAGATTTAGCTGAAGAGCTTGGAATTCCAAGACCATCTCTTTCAAGAGAACTTATAAATATGAGAGATATGGGACTTATAGACTTTAGTTTAAAAGAAATAATGATATTAGATCTTGAAGGCTTAGAAGATGAATTTTTGGTTTAATAATAAAAGTAACTAGGCAGGCTATTAAATAAAAAAGCCTGCCCAATTATTTGGTATATATAAATTGTAAAGGGATAACTTAAATTAACCCGTGCAATAAGTATATTATAGTGGAATATTTTAATAAATTAAATAAAATTTAGAAAATTTAGAATAATTACCAAAAAAGTATAATAATCTTTGTACAAATTTTATAGGAAAATATTATATAAATAAAATTCTGAAAGTTATATGTACCATTGGAAAAATATATGATATAATGAATGTATAATTATTTAATGTGCTAAGAGAAGTTAGAGTTAAGCATAAAAATAAGAGTTAAGTCTTATTTTTGTGCTTTTTTTGTTATCTAAACAAAGATGCCAGGAATAATTTAAATTATAAAAAGGTTGGTTAAAATAAATTTAAATAATATTAATGGGGGTATATATATGTATGATGTTGCCATAATAGGAGCTGGTGTTATAGGAGCTTCTATTTTTAGAGAACTAACTAAATTTAATTTAAAAGTTGTAATTTTAGAAAAAGAAAATGATGTAGCTATGGGAACGACAAAAGCAAATTCAGCTATAATTCACTCTGGTTATGATCCAGAACATGGAACACTAATGGCAAAATATAATGTAGAGGGTAACGAAATGTTTGAAAGCCTATGTAAGGAGTTGTCTGTACCCTTTAAAAGAAATGGGTCATTAGTAATAGCTTTTAATGAAGAAGAAATGGAGTTATTAAAAAAATTATGTGAGAATGGTATAAAAAATAAGGTAAAGGGATTGAGGCTACTAAATAAAGAAGAAGTTTTATTAAAAGAGCCTAATTTAAGTGAAAATATATTAGGAGCATTATATGCACCAACAGGAGGAATAGTAGGACCATTTGAATATACGATAGCTTTAATTGAAAATGGTATTGAAAATGGAGGAGAAATTAAATTAAGTAGTGAAGTTATAGGAATAGAAAAAGATGATACATTTAAAATAAAGATAAAGGATAAAGAAGTGGTAGAGGCTAAATATTTAATAAATGCAGCTGGTATTTATTCTGACAAAATTCATAACATGATTTGTAAAGAGCAGTTTGAGATAACCCCAATTAGAGGAGAATATTATGTAATTGACAAGAATGAAGGCAAGATGTTTGAACATACTATATTCCAATGTCCAACAAAACTTGGAAAAGGCGTACTAGTTACTCCAACTGTTCATGGAAACTTAATTGTAGGACCTAATGCAGAAACTATTGAAGATAAAGATTCAGTAAAAACAACAAGTAAAGGTTTAGACTATATAAAGGAAACTGCATCAAAGACAACAAACAAAATAAATTTTAGAAATTCAATTAGAAATTTTTCAGGTTTAAGAGCACATTCTGATAATGGAGATTTTATTATAGAGGAAAATGAAGATATTAAAGGATTTATAGATGTAGCAGGGATGAAGTCACCAGGATTATCTGCTGCTCCAGCAATAGCTATGGGTGTATTAGATATATTAAAAAATGCTGGACTTAATAATATGAGTAGAAAAGATAACTTTAATCCAAATAGAGAGCAAATTAGATTTATGGAGCTTTCGTTAGAAGAAAGAGCTGAAGTAATAAAAAAAGATAGTAAGTATGGAAGAATTATATGTAGATGTGAGCAAATAACTGAAGGTGAAATAGTAGATGCAATTAAAAGGTCTTTTGGGGCTATTTCTTTAGATGGAGTAAAGAGAAGATGTAGACCTGGAATGGGAAGATGTCAAGGTGGATTTTGTGGACCTCGTGTTCAAGAAATAATATCCAGAGAACTTAATATACCTTTAGAAAATATAGTTTTAGAAAAAGATGGTTCATATATTTTAACTGGAAAGTCAAGATAGGGGGATAATTATGAGGTATGATTTAATTGTAATAGGTGGAGGTCCTGCAGGTCTTGCAGCTGCATATGAAGCTTATTTAAATGGGGTAAGAAATATTTTAATAATTGAAAGAGATAGAGAACTTGGTGGGATATTAAATCAATGTATTCACAATGGTTTTGGTTTGCATACATTTAAAGAGGAGCTTACTGGCCCTGAATATGCTGATAAATTTATAAAACTTGTTGAAGAAAGTGAAATTGATATAAAACTTGATACAATGGTTTTAGAAATAGAAAAAAATAAGAGAATACATGCAATAAATTCTAATGATGGGTATATGATTTTGGAAACAAAGGCAATTATATTGGCAATGGGATGCAGGGAGAGAACAAGAGGAGCAATAAATATTCCAGGGGATAGACCTTCAGGTGTATATACTGCAGGAGCAGCTCAAAGATATATAAATATGGAAGGATATATGCCTGGTAAAGAAGTAGTAATTTTAGGCTCTGGTGATATAGGTCTTATAATGGCTAGGAGAATGACATTAGAAGGTGCTAAGGTAAAGGCAGTTGTAGAGCTTATGCCATATTCAAACGGGCTTAATAGAAATATAGTTCAATGTTTAGAAGATTATAATATACCATTATACTTATCACATACAGTTGTAGATATTATTGGAGATAAAAGACTAGAAAAAGTTATAATTTCAAAGGTTGATGAAAATAAGAGACCTATGAAAGGAACAGAAGTAGAATTTGAATGTGATACATTACTATTATCAGTTGGATTAATTCCGGAAAATGAATTATCAGATAAAGTAGGAATAGAACTAGATAGAAGGACTAATGGACTTGTTGTAACAGAAAGTATGGAAACTAATGTTGATGGAATTTTTGCTTGTGGAAATGTAGTTCATGTACATGATTTAGTAGATTTTGTTACTGAAGAAGCTAAACATGCAGGAAAATCAGCTGCAAAGTATTTGAAGAACATATTGAAGAAAGAAAATTATATAAATATAAAGAATGGTAATGCTATAAATTATACTGTTCCTCAAAGAATTTCTATAGAAGATATAGATGAAAAGTTGACTATATTTATGAGAGTAAATAATGTTTATAAAAATAAAGTGCTTGTTGTTAAATCTGGGGAAAAGGAAGTTTCAAGGCTGAAGAAAAGGCATTTAGCGCCATCAGAAATGGAAAGAATAGTTTTAAGTAAGAAATTATTAAACAATATAGAAGAAGACTTAATTATTTCTTTAGAGGATGGTGAATAAAATGGAAAAGAATTTAATTTGTATATGTTGTCCAATGGGATGTCATTTAAAGGTTAACATCGAAGAAAATAAAGTAAATGGAAATGGATGCAAGAGAGGTATTGATTATGGGATTAGTGAAATAACCAATCCTGTTAGGGTAATAACTACTACTGTTAAAGTTAAAGATGGTGAACTTCCGGTGCTTCCAGTTAAAACAAAGGGGGCAATTCCAAAAGAACTTAACTTTAAGTGCATGGAAGAACTTAAAAAACTTGAAGTAGTTGCACCTGTTTCTGTAGGTGAAGTAATTCTTAAAGATATATTAGGAACAGGAATTAATATTGTAAGTTGCAGAGATATAAAAAGCATTAAGGCTTAAATAATATTGAAATTTAAATGGAAGTATAAAGGGAGAGAAATGATTAAAAATGACTGGCTATTAATAGCCAGTCATTTTATTTAACATGAATATTTGCAGAAATTAAAATTATCTGCAAATTTTATAATAATTAATTCCATTTCAGTAATTAATGAAGTAACTCGATTAATCTCATTTTCATTAAAGCTAATTGAGTAGCTGCAAGTATTTCCTTTTTACTTATATTTTTGCCATCGTCATAATAAGGCTGTAATCTTTGAATTAATACATCACTAGCACTATTTATAGCATCTAGTTCAATATTTTTTAGATTTTTATTATCGTATTTAAATGCTGATTTAAGATTATCTAAAGAATTATACAGTGCACTACCGTTCCTGCCATTTTCTGAAAGCAATATTTCACCACTTTCTAATACATTTTGTAATGCATACACATTAATAATTAGGTCTTCTACATTGCGGTTAAAATCTTCTTCTGTTGAGGAAGCCTCCGTAATCGCATAAATAGAGTTTTGTGTATTAATAGCTAATGATAGAACTCTGTCAGCATAGATATTTAATTTATTATTGCTTAACTGCAAGTATTTATAAAGCAAAAATGAAAAAAAGATTAATACTGCAGCACATATACTTATTATTTTCCTTTTATTCATAGAAAGCTCCTCCTAAAAAACTATGCATTATTAAATATAACTTCAATATTAATTTTTTCAAAAGGTAATAACGAAATATTATACCCTATTAAGTCATTGATTTTACTTATAAAAATAGCTTTTAATAGAATTTTTTATTTGTCATTTAATATGCATAAAATTACAAGTGTGACTCTAAATCTACTAGTCAAAATTATAATTTTAATAAATTGAAATTATTTTTCTTTGAATTTCCAATTTTCTTTTATTAATAGAATTGTAAAATACAAAGATAAAATTACACCTATAGCTGATATAAAATAAGTTAATTGACTTAAAAATAATCCGATTATAGGAAGAAAATGAAGTGAGTCATAAACAATACTAGTGTTAAACAAAACTAATATTATACTTCCTAAAATACAATAAAGTAAATTACTATTCTTATTCATAAATCTACTCCCATTCGAATTTAAGTAAAATTATTAAACAGTATTTCATTAAATAATAAAATTGTTAATTAATGTATGTTTTTATTATACATTAATTGGAGGCATAATTATATTAGGATAAAAATATTAATATTTTATTTTTAAATTCCTTCACAATATTATAATAAACACTTCATTAAAACAGAGCCTAATTTTTTTTTAGAAAAGAATGAAAATTGCGGATTTTTCACGAATAATTACAGTTGAAAATTGACAAACTTACGGACAAGGGATAAAATTATAATAACTTTTTAGGTTATGTGGAAAAATATAATAAAAATGGGAGTTGAATATTAATGAAAGCTATATTAACAGTAATAGGAAAAGATAAAGTGGGAATAGTTGCAGGAGTTAGTAATGAATTATTGAGATTAAACATAAACATCTTAGATGTTAACCAAACTATAATGGATAAATACTTTACAATGATAATGATGCTAGATTTAAAAGAAGCTAATTCTACCTTTGATGATATTAAAAGTGCATTAGTAACAAAAGGCGAAGATCTTGGAGTAGAGGTTAAAATTCAAAGAGAAGAAATATTTAATTCAATGCACACTTTATAATTGGAGGTTAAAGATGAATAGTAATAATATATTAGAAACCATAAAGATGATAGAAGAAGAAAAACTTGACATAAGAACAATAACTATGGGTATTTCATTATTAGATTGTATAGATTCAGATGGCGATAAGGCAAGAGAAAAAATATACAATAAAATAGTTAGTAGTGCTAAAGATTTAGTTAAAGTAGGTAAAGAAATAGAAAATGAATTTGGAATTCCAATAGTAAATAAAAGAATATCAGTAACCCCTATATCAATAATTGCAGGAGCTACAGATGAGACAGACTATGTTAAGTTTGCGCAAACTTTAGATAAAGCAGCAGAAACTTTAGGAGTAGACTTTATAGGTGGTTTTTCAGCTTTAGTACAAAAGGGATACACAAAGGGCGATAAAATATTAATAAATTCAATACCAGAAGCATTAGCTAAAACTAGCAAAGTATGTTCATCTGTAAATGTAGGTTCAAGTAGATCAGGAATAAATATGGATGCCGTTAGAGAAATGGGTGAAGTAATTAAAAAAACTGCTGAATACACAAAGGATACAAAAGGATTTGGTTGTGCTAAGCTCGTTGTGTTCTGTAATGCTGTTGAGGACAATCCTTTTATGGCAGGAGCCTTTCATGGCGTTGGAGAAGCTGATAAGGTTATAAGTGTTGGAGTTAGTGGACCTGGTGTTGTGCAAAGAGCATTAGAAAAAGTAAAAGGAGAATCCTTTGATGTAGTTGCAGAAACTATAAAGAAAACTGCATTTAAGATTACAAGAATGGGGCAATTAGTTGCTAAAGAAGCTTCAGAAAGATTAGGAGTTCCTTTTGGTATAGTAGATTTGTCATTAGCTCCAACTCCAGCAGTAGGAGATTCTGTAGCACATATACTAGAAGAAATGGGACTTGAAGTAGTTGGAACTCATGGTACAACAGCAGCTCTTGCATTATTAAATGATGCTGTTAAAAAAGGTGGAGTTATGGCATGTAGTCATGTAGGAGGATTAAGCGGAGCATTTATACCAGTTTCAGAAGATGCAGGAATGATTGATGCTGTATTAAATGGATCGTTAAACTTAGAAAAACTAGAAGCTATGACTGCTATATGTTCAGTAGGATTAGATATGATTGCTGTTCCAGGAGATACCCCAGCAGAAACAATAGCAGCTATGATTGCAGATGAATCAGCTATAGGAATGATTAATAATAAGACTACAGCAGTAAGAGTAATACCAGCACCAGGATGTAAGGTAGGAGATTTAGTTGAGTTTGGAGGATTACTAGGAACAGCTCCAGTAATGCCTGTAAATAAATATTCCTCTTCTTTATTTATACAAAGAGGTGGAAGAATACCTGCACCAATTCATTCATTTAAAAATTAAATAAATATAGAATTTTAATTATTATATTTTATTTAAATCAATTTATTAAAACTTGATATAACATTACTATTTTATAGATTTTTAATAAAAGATATAGCTATGGACAATTATAAATTTAAGTATAATTGTCCATTTTTAGTGTTTAGAGCTGTATAAATAGTTCCAGTAAAGAGATATAATTTATATAAGATTTATTTAAAGAGTATGGACTTAGTACTAAAGATATATAGGGGGATAAGTTTATGAGAAATATAAAAGCTTTATCAAGACAAGGATCAAATGTTAAACCGAATGAAGATAAAATTACTATAATCGAAGGCTCAGCTTGGATATTAGATGGAGCAACAGGATTAACTGGAAAAAGAATTACTGAGAAAGAAACGGATGCATTATGGTATGTTGAAGCATTAGATGATTACTTAAAAAAACATATAAATAGTTCAAAAGATATTAAGGAAATAATAAAAAATGCAATTAAGGAAGTTAAAGAAAAATATTCTAAATATGATGGATTTAATGATTTAGAGGAAATTGATTATCCTTGTGCAGCTTTAGCTTTAGTAAGATTTAATAGTAAAGAATTAGAGTATTATGTAATTGGTGATTGTACATTAATATATTCTCAAGAAAATGAATCAATAAAAGAAATTGTTGATAGAAAACTAATAGGGTTAGAAGAAAATATTTTAAGAAAAATGTGTGAAGTAAGCAAAGTAAATAATATTTCTGTATTAGATGCAAGAAAGCTTTGTAATGATGAAGTTATAAGTGTAAGAAAATTAAAGAATAAATTAAATGGATATTGGATATTGGAATTTAATGAAGATGCGGTAGATAGAGGGTTATATAATAAAATTTCTATTAATGGTGAAATTAGTATTTGTATTACTTCAGATGGATTTTCACAATTTTATGATACATTCAATTTAGCACAAGATTATAAGGCGTTTATAAATTTACTAAAAGAGAGTAATGTAGAGGCTATATTTAATACATTATATGAAGAGCAGGAGAAAGATAGTAACTGTAATGATTATCCGAGATTAAAGAAAAGAGATGATACAAGTATAATATATTTTGAATTATAAAATTTACAAGTTGGATAAATATGGTGTATAATTTAAATTGAATGATTAGCAAGAGAGAAGGCAAGATATTAAGCTTTCTCTTTTATTGTTTTAGGGGGAAATTATGAGGTGTGTTGTAATACATGGAAGTCCAAGAAGAGGTAACACTTGGGATGTGTTAAATATTGCAAAAGAGGAAATGAAAAAACATGGTGAAATTGAATTTATAGATATTGAATTACGTAAGGAAAAGATACCTTATTGCAATGGGTGTTTTTTATGTATTTATAAAGGTGAAGATAAATGTCCACACAATGAAAAGATGAGTTATATAGTAAATGAAATTGAAAATGCAGATGCTGTTATAGTTACTTCACCAGTTTATTCAATGCAAGTTAGTGGGCTTTTAAAAACGTTTATAGACCATATGTCTTATAATTTTCATAGGCCAAAATTTTTTACAAAAAAAGCATTAGTAATTACTACTACTGCAGGGGCAGGTCATACATCTTCAGCAAAGTATATTAGGGATGTATTGTATTATTGGGGATTTAATTTTGTGAAAATGATACCAATAGCATATAGAGCCATAGAATTAAATGATAAAAATGTGGAAAAAATAAAATGTATATCTGGTAAGTTTAGTGAAGATTTGATATCTAGAAAAATACACAAACCAAAAGTAAAATCTATTTTTATGTATAATTTATGGAGAAAATCAGGAGAAACACCTTTTAAAGAGGGCGATGCTGATTATAGATATTGGAAAAATTCGGGGCTTTCAAAGTTTATTTATCATCCAGATATTAAAATTGGAGCTTTAAAAAGAGCAATAGGTAGTGCTACTTATAAATTAATGGGGAGCAAAGTAAAAAATTAATAAATGTGATGATAAGATTAGATTTGGGAGATTAATAATGAATTTAATAAACTATATATATTTAGAATGTAGTGAACGATGGTGGAAATCAGATAGAAATTTTAAATTAGATATGAAAAAATATACTAATATAGAGAAGAAAAATAAAGAAAAGAATTTAGATAACTATATAGATTTAATAATTAAAAAAATAAACGAATTTCCTAAGGAAGATAATAAAAAGGGAAAGTGGCAAAATGAGTTTGATGAAATTATAGATAACTTCATAGAAAGTGAAAAAGAAACCTTTAAGCTTGGAATAATTAATAAAAATATTAAAAATGACTTTTTTAATAGCACTAAAAGATTTATAAAAGAAGCAAAACAATTTGATGAAAATTTAAGTTATACTGACATAGGACAGGCCATGAGAAATGTTTGGATCATAAATATCCTTCAAGCAGTCTTTGGAGAAAAAGTACAGCTATCTAAGGCTATATTTAGCTATAGTATGTTATATCCATATACAGATAACTATTTAGATAATACAACGATAAATGACATGGAAAAGAAAAATTTTAATTATAAATTGAATAAGAGATTAAATGGAGAAAATGTAGAAAGTAGCGATTTTTGTGAAGAGGCTGTTTATAAATTAGTTAGTTATATTGAAGAAGATTTTAAGAGAAATGATTATAGTGAATTATATGACGCTTTACTTTCAATTCATAAAGGTCAAATAAAAAGTTTAAGACAACAAAATATTGTGAGTATTCCTTATGAAGAGGATATTTTAGGTATATCTATTGAAAAAGGTGGATCATCAGTACTAGTAGATGGATTTTTAACAAAGGGAAAGATGAATAAAGATGAAATATCTTTTTGTATTTTTTATGGTTTCTTGCTTCAACTAGCAGATGATTTACAAGATATTAAATCTGATATAAATAACAATCATATAACTATAATGTCACAATTAGCGCCTAAATACAATTTAGATAAAATAGTAAATAAATTAATAAATTTTACAGTTATGTTTTTAAAAGAAGACAGTTGCTTTAAAGGAGAAAATATACATGAATTGAAAGAACTTATAAAAACAAATTGTATAATGCTTATATTGTTTTCAGTAATATTGAGTAAAGAGTTTTTTTCAAGTGAATATATAAATGTCATAGATGAATACTTACCATTTTCTATAAAATATATAGAAAGTATTAAGTTTAAACTAAGAAAAAAAATTAGGAAAATAGAATTTAAAAATGCAGTTAACTATATATTAGGAATTAATTAAAATAACAGCTAAGTAAATTTACTTTAGCTGTTATTCTTTTTCTTTATCAGATGATGGTAAAGAAATATAATTTTTAACTGTTTCTAGAACTGAATCTTCTCCAACATAAACTACTATATCTTGTGAATGTATTTTAAAGTATGGTCCTGGTGATAAAAATAAATCTCCATCCCTCTTAACAGCAATTATAGTAGCTTTTGTATTATGCCAAAAGTCGAGTTCACCAATACTTTTATCTACAGCAATACTATTTTCTTCTACTATACTTTCAAAGGGAATAATAGAACCAACATTTCTTAGTTGAGTAGCAAATTCAATTATTGCATTAATATTTTTTTCAAGCTTATTATCGATATCTTTCCTTTTTTTTATTAAGTCAAAAGTGTCGCTATTTAAATGAGTAAAATCTGATTTTGTTTTGAATTTATTTAAAAACTCTTTTGCATAAGTCTTATTATTTATTATAATCCCGCTTTTTTCATTAATAGTAACAACATTCATATCTTTTAATAAGGCTAATGATCTTCTAATAGTTTCTGGAGATACATTATATATACTAACTAAAGTTGTTCTTCCTGTAATCTTACTTCCTTCCAAAAATTCATTATTTATTATTCTATGAGCTATATCAACAGCTATTTTTATATAGTTAGGTGTTTTAGTTTGTTTAGACAATATTAACATCTCCTTTACGATAAGATTCTAACACACAATATTGGAAAGTAAAATACTTATTGAAATTTATAATTTATAAATGGGTAAGAAAAGGAATAAATGTTTTGAGTATAGTAAATAATTGGAATATATGAGATTTTATGCTTTTGATAGTTAATAGTTTTTACTTGATTAGTTTATATACTATAATAATTGAATTTAGAATCTAATTAGCCTATAATTAAGGCATTAGTTGAATTTAGAGGTAAAAATATGAATAAGGATTTAAAATTAGAACAAGAAATATTAAAGGAAAAAAGGAAAAAGATAGATAATGAGCTTTTAGAGAAAAAAAAGAGTTATGAAGGTATAGAAAGTAAGTTGAGAGCTTTAACAAAGGAATCAAAAGGAAATTATAACGAAGAAAAAGAAACTACAGAAAAAATATATTCTGTGTTAAGAAAAGATATAAAAAATTATGAGGAGGCTATAAAGGTTCCTTATTTTGGTAGAGTTGATTTTAGAGAATTGAGAGGTAGTGATGAAAGTATATATATAGGCAAACAATCAGTAAGTTCAACTTTAGATGGAGAAGAAATAGTAGTAGATTGGAGAACTCCAGTAGCAGATTTATATTATAGTGGAACTGGAGGATATGCATATTATAAATCGCCTATAGGAATAATTGAAGGAAACTTATCACTAAAAAGAAAATTTTTATTTAAAGAAGATTCATTAAAAGAAATATTCGATGAAGGAATAAATGAAATTATAATAAAAACTAGTGATGAAGGAAATGACTTAGTTGATGAATTTTTAAAAATAAATCTTGAGGAAAGTAGAGGAAAAAAATTAAAAGAAGTAGTAGCAACTATTCAAAAGGAACAAAATGATATTATAAGGTGGCCAAAGAATCTACCTATTATAGTTCAGGGATCGGCTGGTTCTGGGAAAACTACTATAGCTTTACATAGGCTGGCATATTTGATTTATAGATACTCAGAAACGATGAATGGAAAAGATATTTTAGTTCTAGCTCCTAATAAGTTATTCTTAGATTATATTTCAGATATATTACCGAATTTAGGAGTTGATGAAGTAAAACAAACTACTTTTCAAGATTTGGTACTTAATCATTTAAAAGTTAGAAGCAAGGTAAATGGAAAAGATGAAAAACTTAAGGAGTTAATTGAGTCTACAGATGCAGAGAAATGTAAATTAATAATAAATGCATCTAAAATAAAAGGAACATTAACCTTTAAATCTATTATAGATAGATACATTACATTATTAGAAAGCGATTCTGTTGATATAACAGACATAATGATTGGTAATTATGTATTATTTAACAAAAGGGAAATAATGAGGCTTTATCTTAAAGACTTAAAAAATTATCCAATAAATAAAAGAAAGGATGAAATAAAAAGATATCTAGGATTAAAGCTTAAAGAGAGAATAGGAGTTCTTTGCCTGCAAGTAGATTTAGAATGGGATATAAGAATTAAAGAGATAAAAAATAAACAAGAGGATTGTGAAGATAGAAGGAAGCAATTGATAAAAATTTATTCAGAAAGAGATGAAATAAAAAATAATATAAAAAGCAACTCAAAAAAAGAAATGAATGATTATTTTAAAAGTTGGAGGGGAATAACCTCTAAGGATATATATGTTGATTTATTTAAAAATGAAGAATTTTTTGAACTTGCAACTTTAAATAAGATACCAAAAGAATTATCAGAATTTATGAAAGAAGAAATCATTTCAAATTATAATAGAGGAATTATAGATGAAGATGATTTAGCACCACTTTTATATATTAATATTCTTTTAGAAGGTGTTGAAGAAAAAGAAAAATATTCACATATAGTAGTAGATGAAGCACAAGACTATAATCCATTCCAAATTTATTTAGTAAATAGATTAACTAAGGGAAATTCTCTTACTTTAGTTGGAGATATTGCTCAAGGAATATATTATTATAAAGGAATAAAAAATTGGAGTGATATAGTAGAAAAGGTTTTTGAAGGAAAAGCGACATATATGCAACTTACTCAAAGCTATAGATCTACAGTTGAAATTATAGATTTTGCTAATGGTGCATTAGAATCACAAGGACTAGAGTTAAAAAGAGCAAAACCTGTATTAAGACATGGAGAATCTCCTAAAATAATAAAATGTAATAACAGCAAAGATGTAATAAAAAATATAAACAGTATAATTACTGAAGTTATGAATAAAGGTAAAAGTAGTATAGCAATAATAACAAAAGGTATAGAAGATGGTAAAATTTTAGAAAAACTTATAAAAAAGAATTCTTTATTTAAAGCAACATTAATAAAAGGAAATGAAAAAGAGCATAATGATGATATATTGATAATACCATCTTATTTAACAAAGGGATTAGAATTTGATGCAACTATTATTTATAATCCAAGTGAGTCTAACTTTAAAAATACTTTGTTAGATCAAAGGCTTTTATATGTATCATTAACAAGAGCCTTGCATTATGAATATATAATAGAAGTTGATAATATAACAGATATGATAAAAATATAAAAAATATAGCATAATTAAAAAATATATAATAAATATACAAAAAAAGTCGAATTTCATAATTGTTTGACAAATATATTTATGGTAAAATATTACTAGAATATATAGAGATAAAAGAGTAAAGTTGGAGGTAGGGATATGTTACAGGAAAAGTTAAAAGATAATATATATTGGATAGGGGTTAAAGACCCGGATTTAAAAATATTTGATATAATAATGGAAACAAAAAAAGGAACAACCTATAACTCTTACGTAATAAATGACGAAAAAGTAGCAGTAGTAGATACTGTTAAAACTGGATTTTATGATGAGTTTAAAAATAATTTAAAAGAAGTAATTGGTAATAAAAAAGTAGATTATGTAATAGTTCAGCATACGGAATTAGATCATAGTGGATCTCTTATAAGATTAATTGAAGATTATCCAGAAATAAAAGTAGTTGCATCTAAAGCTGCATTAAATTATTTGAAAAATATATTAAATAGAGAGTTTAATGCTGTAGAAGCTAAGGAAGAAATTTCACTTGGAGAAACAAGTCTTAAATTTATAAGTTCACCTAATTTACACTGGCCAGACACTATTTTCACATATGTAAAAGAAAGAAACTTATTATTTACATGTGATTTTACTGGATCTCATTATTGTCCAGAAGGCGGAATTACAGAAAGTTTAAATCAAGATTATTTTGTTGAAATGGAATACTATTTTAATTGTATAATGGGACCATTTAAAAAATTTGTATTAATGGGCTTAGAAAAGATAAAAGATTTAAATATAGAATGTATCGCGCCTAGCCATGGACCAGTTCATGTTGCTAATATTGATAAGATTTTAAACCTTTATAAAGAATGGGCAACAGAAGTAGAAGTAGATAAAAATAAGGTGGAAATATTTTATATTTCTGCATATGGAAATACTGAAAATATGGCTAACTTTATGAAGGAAAAGCTAGAAGCAAGAGGATATGATGTAGATGTAACAGAAATAACTACTATTCCTTTAGAAGAAAGTATAGCAAAAATAGAAAGAGCAAGAGGATTTATGGTTGGATCACCAACAATAAATCAAGATGCAGTTAAACCATCTTGGGATTTATTATCCTTAGTTAATCCTATAATAAATAGAGGAAAGCCGGCATTAGCATTTGGATCTTATGGATGGAGCGGAGAAGGCGTAAGAATGCTAACAGCAAGACTAAAAGATTTAAAGCTTAAAGTAGTTGAGCCAGGTTTATCATTCTGCTTTGTTCCATCAGAACAAGATTATAAACATGCAGAAGAAGTAGTAAATAAGTTTATAGAACTAATGTAATTATAAAAAAATAGACAAAAGGCCTGTAATAAGAAAAATACAGGCCTTTTATTGTTTTATAACTAGACATTAGCAAAAAATATATAATTATGAAGAAAGAAAGTATTGGTGATAGATAATAAATTCTCATATATATTTAATATAATATATATAAAAAAATAATTAAATTAGAAAAATTTATTCCCTAAACAAGCATATTAAGAATATCTATATAGTAAATACTAAAAAAAGGGGGGAAACTGCTTCTTAATAATTGCTAAAGCAATTTGAAAGTGGAAAATATATGAGAAAAGAGTTAACTTCACAAGAAGTAAAATTTAATTTTAAATTCAAGGAAAGTGATCTGAAAGGCAGTGTAACAAAGATTCCTGAAATAGATAGTGAGTATGAAAAGATTGGAAGAGCTCTTAATATAAATAAAGAAGGCTATAATCTTTATTTAATCGATTCATTTTCTAAGGAAAAACTGAAGAAGCTGCAAGGTTATATAGAGGAGCAGTATAAATATCTGGAACCTCCAAAAGACATTTGCTATGTTTCATTAGAGGATGATAAGAAGCCAGAAGTATTATTTGTTAGCAATGGTAATGGTAAAAAGCTGAAGGACGCAGTTGAAGAAATAAGAAATAATTATATAGAAATAGTAGAGGAGTTCTATAATGCATCATCTGAAGATGAAAAGGATGAACTTATAGAGGAAATACAAAGTAAGAGAAATGATTATATAAGTGAATTAATGGAGATGGCAAAGAAGGAAGATTTTGAAGTAAAGGTTACAAATAAAGGTTTTGCTTTTATTCCATTAATAAGTGGAAAAGTAATTAGCGAAAGGGAATATGATAATTTAGAAAAAAACAAAAAAGAAGCTATTGTGGCTAAGGCATCTATTTTAAAGAAAAAAGCAGAAGCAGTTTTAGGAAAATTAAAAGACATAGAAACTAAGTCAATAAAAAAGTTAAAAGAAATATATAGTGATTTTCTAGCAAATGAAATGGAGGGATATAAGGATGAGGTTTTACTTGAGTTTATAGATGATGATGCAGCTTATGAATATTTAGAAAAATTATTTATATCCATGGAAAAAGAAATTATAAGTTGTTATACAATGGATATTGAAGAAGATGAAGAACAACTTTATCAACTTATAAATAAGTATGATATACATTTACTTGTGGACAATAGTTTAAGATCTACGCCACCTGTTATTTATGAAGAGGATCCAAATTTAAACAATTTAATGGGGTTTATAGAGTATGAAAACCATAATGGTGTGTATACGACTGATATATCCTTGATAAACTCAGGAACTTTATTAAAAGCAAATGGTGGATGTTTAATTGTTAGAGTAAGTTCACTTGCTAATAATTCATATTCATATTATCATTTGAAAAAAGCCCTTATAACTAACAAAATAACATATGATATTTCAAAATCATATGTGGAAGTAATATCAATAAGTGGATTAAAGCCACAACCAATACCTATAGATGTAAAAGTGATTTTAATAGGTGATCAAGAGACTTATGATACATTATACAGTTTAGATGAAGATTTCAGAAAGTTATTTCCACTAAGAGCTGAGTTTAATCCTATTGTAGAGACTAATGATAATGTTACAGCTTATATAAACAAGTCTATAAAGGATAAGGTAAAGAGAAATAATCTTATGCCTATTACAGAGGATGGAGTAAATGAAATCATCAAATATTTATCAAGAACTGCAAATAGTAAGACTAAAATAAATATAGATACTACTGAAATAGAAAAATTAATGATTTTGGCTAATGATAATGCCAAAAAGAGAAATTCATTAATGATAGAATCTAAAGATATAGTAGATATTGCATATGTTAAAGAAAGAATAGAAAATGAATATGATAAACTTTATAAAGAAAATAAAATTTTAATATCTATTATAGGAAAAAAAGTAGGAGTTATAAATGCACTAGCCGTTTTAGATACTGGATATCATTCTTTTGGAAAGCCTATGAGAATAACGTGCGTATCTCATAAAGGATCAGGAAGAATAGTAGATATTCATAAGGAAAGTAGACTAAGTGGAAAAATACATGAAAAATCAATAAATATATTAAAGGGATTACTGAATAATATAATTAATCCATATGAAGAAATACCGGTAGATTTTTATTTGAGTTTTGAACAAATTTATGGGTTAGTTGATGGAGATAGTGCATCAGTAGCAGAGATTATATGTATTTTATCTTCATTAAGCAAAAGGCCTATAAAGCAAACAATTGCAGTAACTGGATCTATAAATCAATTAGGTGAGGTGCAAGCAATTGGAGGTGTTAATGAAAAAATTGAAGGATTCTATAGAGTATGTGATTTTTTAGATACAGTTAAAAATAAAGGAGTTTTAATTCCTTCTTCAAATAAGGATGAATTAATATTAATACCAGAAATTGAGAAGTCTATAGAAAATGGAGATTTCCATATATATACTATGGATAATCTAGATGACGCAATAGAAACTTTAATATTAGAAGAAGGAGAATCTTTAGAGGATTTTTATACAAGCTTACAATCAGAACTAAAAAAATATAAAAAGGTTATAGAGAAAAAAGAGGAATAGAAATATAAGAAAAAGTGTTAGTTTCAGAAATTTACTTTAATATAGAATTTAATTTATTTAAATTTAAGTAAATCTTTAGTACCTTTAAAAAGTTAATATCTAATTTTTACAAGGGGGTCGCGTTTCGCTACCCTCTTTTATACTTCCATATTAATTTTTTTCTAAATGGGCTAACAAAACGCGAGCCAATTTAGAAAAAATTATATAATATATTGAATTAATTTATGAAGTTTATATGAAATAATAAATAAAACACCAAAATTTTCTATTAATTTAAAAGTAATAAGATAAAAAGTTATTATTTTATTTGACTATGAATAAAATAGTATGTTAAAATTATGGAAAAAGAAGGAAAATATTTGAAATAACTATTGAGGAGGTGGGTGCTCTAAAGGAAGACTTTAGAGTAGTTTGTATGTATCTAAAATTCGATAAAAAAGAAGACAAACTAGTTGTTAGCCTAATGGGTGAATTAGATCATCATAGTGCTGAAGAAGTAAGAGTTAAAATAGATGATAGGATAGATAGGGATAATATAAAAAAAGTTATATTAAACTTTAATGGAGTAACATTTATGGATAGCTCTGGAATAGGTGTAGTAATAGGAAGATTCAAGAAAATGCAAAACAGGGATGGAAAACTTTGTGTAGCAGAAATAAATAGAACTGTTAATAAGGTTTTTGAAATATCAGGTATGTATAAAATTATTGATGTATATAGCAGTATAGATGAAGCTGTAGTCAATATTTAATGGAGGGGTTTAAAATGGTAGATAATAAAGTGAGTATAGAGTTAATGAGTAAATCCCAAAACGAAGGGTTTGCAAGGGTTGCAGTTGCTGCATTTGTATCCCAATTAGACCCAACAGTAGAAGAATTAACAGATGTAAAGACAGCGGTATCAGAAGCTGTAACAAATTCTATAATACATGGTTATGAAAACAAAAAAGAGGGCATAATCAAAATAGAAGCTACTATAAGTGGAGATGAAATAACTATAAGTATTGAAGATTTTGGTAGAGGGATTACAAATGTTGAGCAAGCAATGGAACCATTATATACTTCAAAACCAGAGCTAGAAAGATCAGGGATGGGATTTACAGTTATGGAAACATTTATGGATAGCTTAGAAGTAAATAGCGAAGAAGGTAAAGGAACTAAAGTTGTAATGAAGAAGAAATTCAACACAGTAAGTTAGGTGAAGTATATGGAAAATGGAAGTGTAAGAAAAGAGGCGTATAATTATGAAGAAAATTCACAATTAATACCTCTAGCCAAGGCAGGTAATCAAGATGCTATGAATAAAGTCATTGAAATGAATTTACCTCTTGTATCATCCATTAGTAAAAAATTCCTTAATAGGGGGTATGATTACGAAGACATATTTCAAATAGGTTCTATAGGTTTAGTTAAAGCTATAAATAATTTCGATGACAAATTTAATGTAAAGTTTTCTACCTATGCAGTTCCTATGATAATAGGAGAAATAAAGAGGTTTATTAGAGATGATGGAATAATAAAGGTCAGTAGAAATGTAAAAAGTTTAGCTAGAAAATTACATTTTGACAAAGAGCAGCTAACTAAAAAATTAGATAGAGAACCAACTATTGAAGAACTATCTCAGTTTTCTGGAGTAGATAAAGAAGAAATACTATTTGCTATAGAATCTTCTGCTAGTATGCAATATTTATATGATACTATTCATCAAGATGATGGTGCCCCGGTTTTACTTATAGATAAACTAAGTGAAAAAGGTGAAGATGATAGTGATATGATAAATAGGATTGCATTAAAAGAAGCACTAAGAAGTCTCGATAGTAAGGCAAGACAAATAATAATGCTTAGATATTTTAAGGATAAAACACAAGTTCAAGTTGCGAAAATGCTTGGTATAAGTCAGGTTCAAGTATCTAGAATTGAAAAGAAAGTATTAGTTTTAATGAAACAAAAACTACAAGAATAAAGAAAAATCTTAAATTACACTTAAATTACAAATGATAATAAAGGAAAGAAAAAATGAATAATGTATAGTAAAAAATCTTTTGAAGTTATGTCAAAAGATTTTTTTTATTGAAAAAATTTTGAAGTATATTCCAGTGTTATATTTATTATTATTGGAATAATAAAATTATACATATTTAGAAAGGAGTAATATTATGGCTAAAAAAAAGACACCAAGTGAACAACAGATATTAAATAAATTTCAAACTATTACTGATCAGACAAATCCAAAGCCTAAAATAGTAAGAAATTGTGCAAGAGCTTTTTTAGTTGGAGGAGCAATTTGTACTTTAGGTCAAATTTTTCAAACGCTTCTAGTTAAATATGGATTTCAAGAAGAAGAAGTTAAAATGTTGTTACCAATAATTATGGTATTTTTAGGAGCTTTATTAACTGGAGTAGGAATATATGATAAAATAGCATCTTTTGGAGGTGCAGGAACAGTAGTTCCAATAACAGGTTTTTCAAATGCTGTTGTTGCTCCGGCTATAGAATTTAAAAAGGAAGGTTTCGTGTTTGGAGTAGCAGCTAAAATGTTTACTATAGCAGGGCCAGTGTTAGTATATGGTATAGGAAGTTCTGTAATAATAGGTATTATTTATTATCTTATACAACTATTAAGATAAGAAAGGGGCATCACTATGAGTACTAATAATTTAAATATAAAAAAAGTTGGAAAGCAAACCGTAAAACTTCAAAACCCTCCTAAAATAATAGCAACATATTCTATTGTTGGACCTAAAGAGGGTGAAGGACCTTTGAAGGAATATTTTGATGAAATATTAAATGATGATATGTTTGGAAAAGAAAGCTATGAAAAAGCTGAGAGCGAAATGATGTATACAGCAATAACAAGTGCAATAAATCGAGCTGGATTAAAAGAAGAGAATATAGATTATTTATTTGCTGGAGATTTATTAAATCAAATAACATCTTCATCTTTTGCAGCTAGAAAATTAAATATACCGTTCTTTGGATTATATGGAGCTTGCTCCACTATGTCAGAATCATTAAGTGTGGCTTCTATGATGATAGACGGAGGATTTGCAGATTATGTTGTTGCATCTACTTCATCACATTTTAGTTCAGCGGAAAGGCAATTTAGGTTTCCTTTAGAATATGGGTCACAAAGAAGTCCATTGGCTCAGTGGACAGTAACTGGTTCAGGTGCTATGGTTCTTGGAAAAAGTGGTGATTTTCCAGAAGTGACATATATAACAACAGGAGTTGTAAAAGATTATGGAATAAAAGATCCCAATAATATGGGAGCGGCTATGGCACCAGCAGCAGTAGATACAATAGCAAGGCATTTCAAGGATACAGGTAGAGATCCTAAATTTTACGATGTAATTGCAACAGGAGATTTAGGTAAAGTAGGTAAGGAAATAACATGTAAATTACTATTAGAATATGGATATGATATAAGAGAAAATTATTTTGATTGTGGCGATATGATATATGACGATACAGTTCAAAATACAGATTCAGGTGGAAGTGGATGTGGATGCTCAGCTGTGGTATCATCAGGATGTTTCTATAAAAAATTAATGAGAAAAGAAATAAAAAATCTTTTATTAATTTCTACAGGAGCTCTTATGAGTACAACCTCATCTTTACAAGGAGAAAGTATCCCTGGAATAGCACATGCTGTAGCAATAGAATTTAAAGAAAAATAGAAAGGGGAAACTAGTATGGAGTATTTAAATGCTTTTATCGTAGGTGGAATAATATGTGTAATAGGACAAATTCTTATGGATACAACAAAGTTAACACCAGCAAGAATATTAGTAATCTTTGTAACTGTTGGAGCAATATTAGGTGCGTTCGGAATATATGATAAATTAGTAGAAATAGGTGGAGCTGGAGCGACAGTGCCGTTGCCTGGCTTTGGAAACTCACTTGCAAAAGGTGCTATAAAAGCCGTTGAAGAAAAAGGATTAATAGGCGCTTTTACAGGTGGAATAACTGGAACAGCAGCAGGAATAACAGCTGCAATTTTCTTTGGATACATAATGGCATTAATATTTAATCCAAAAACAAAATCTTAATAGTTTATAGAAAATATTAGAAATTAATACTTTAAAAAAATATCCTAACAACTTATACTATAAGTGTTAGGTTTTTCTTTTTTTAGTTAAATATAAAAAATGATATAATTAAAATAACTTAAAAAATGATAGTAATAAATGGCGAATTATTAGAGGTAGGAGGAGGAAAATGAAAAGTTATTATGGGAATAGCTGGATAAGGGTGGTAAATTCACTTGGGAGTAATGTAAATAAGGGGCTTTATGAATATGATTGTAATTTAAGAAAAGAAGAGGGTGGGAATAATAAAATTTCTCTTCCACATTCTAGAGGAATGTTTAAATTAGCATTAGACATCTTAAAAGAAAAATACTTGTATTTATATTTATTATTTATAGGATTTTTTTTATTTAATAAATTTTACATAGTTAGTGTACTAACTATATTTTTGCTATTATTTAATTTAGGGTTTAAGTTATATCATGAAGTTTCTAAAGAAAAAGAAATAGAAGTTTTACAAAATTTAAATACTTCTCAAGTGCTAGTTTTAAGAGAAGGAGTAGAGAAGCTAGTAGAAGCAGAAGAGTTAGTAAAAGGAGATATAGTTTATTTTAGAAAAAATTCCATAATTGCAGCTGATATTCGAATTATAGAGAGTGAAAATCTTAAAGTGGATGAAAGTAATGTAACTGGAGATAGATTTTTAAAGGATAAGTTTTCAACAAAGCTAGATAATGAAATATTATCTATTGGTGAAATAAGTAATATTCTTTTTAGAGGATCCTTAGTTAAAGAAGGTTCAGGAAAAGGTATTGTTGTAGAAATTGGGAATAATACACAATTAGGAAAATTAATAAGAATAATAGATGATTCAAATAGCAAAAAGGATATTACTATAAAAAAAGTAGAGGAAATTTTAATTAAACTTGCATTATGTTTAATTATTGTACAAGCAATTTTTATAGTTGTATTTCCTGGGAAATTAATTGACAAAAAACAACTATTTAGTCAAGAGATATTTGCGACAATTTGTATATTTATCCCGCTTATAGCAACATATTATGGAAAATACATAAAAGAAAAAATTTTGAAAGAAGACGATATTGAACTAACAAATTTTTCAGCTTTAGATTTAGTTAATGATGTAAAAATATTTTTTTTAGATAAGCTTGGAACTATAACTAAAAAGGAATTATTTTTAGATAAATTATATACAAATGAACAAATTTATAAATCTAATGCAATAGATATTAATGATATAAATATCAAAAGACTTTTAGATATATCAATACTTTGTAATAATGCAAAGTACAATAGTGATAATAATTGGTCAAAAGGAAATATGTTTGAAGTAGCATATGTAAAATATGGTGTTGAAAATTCTATTTTCAAAGGTAACTTAGAGAGTAAAAATAAGAGGAAGTTCCAAATAAAAAGAGACTCTAATGAGAATATTATAACTACAGTAAATAAAAATAGAAATGGATATAGAGCAAATTCTAGAGGAAGTTTGGAAGGGGTATTAAATTGTTGTACTCACATTCTTATTAATGGAATAGAAAGAGAAATTTCTCCAGAGGATATAATTAAGATTAAACTTGCAGATTTAAATTTTTCAAAGGAAGGATTAGTAACAGAAGCATTTGCATATAGAAGTTTTAATTATGAGCCTTCAGAATTTGAAAATATAGAAAGTAACTTAGTGTTTGTTGGAATTATAGCTTTAGAGAATCCGTTAATTGATGATGTAGTTGATGATATTGAAAATATTATGGAGCAGGGTGTCTTACCAATTATATTTACTGAAGATAATAAAATAGCTTCTGAAATGTTTGGTAAGAAAATAGGTCTTATATCGTCATTAGAACAGATAACTACAGGAGTTGAATTAGAATCTTTAAGTAATGAGGAAATGCTTAAAGTTGTTTCTAAAACGAGGATTTATTGTAAACTAAATCCGGAACAAAAGAATAAAATTATATCATTATATCATACTGATGGATATAAGTTTTCTATTGAGGGAGAAACCTTAGGAGATATTTCTCTTATAAGTTTAGCAAGGGTTGGAATAGTTAAAGGTAAGTTATCAATGTTACTAAAAAAAATGGGAGATATATATACTTATAAAAGTAGTATCAAAGCTTTCTTTAAATTAAAAGAAAAACATGCTGAAGTAGAAGATGGAATAAAAAGAGGAATAAGTATATATACAATAGCTATGCTATGCGAAATTGTATTTTTAAATTTAAAATATTTTATAACAAGCGGAACGGTAGTAGACGAGTATTTTATTATATTAATGAACTTTTTAATGCTTTCACCTATAATACTTATAAATATGATATATGGTAATGATGTTTATAAAGGGAAAAAGGTAGTTTTAAGAGGTATATTATTTTGTGTTATACCTGGAGTTGCAATTTATTTTATAAAAGATAATTATGACATAATAGGATTTTCTTTAATGGGAGTAATGCTGATTATAGATACCTTAATTAATTGTCAAATATTTAAAAAAGGAAATTTAAAAGGAGTAAAGCTATTAATATTAACTATATTAATTTATATAGTATCTTTATTCATATTAATTATGATAACTAAATTTACCTATTCAATGATATTTGTTATTGTGATATCGTGGTTAATATTTATTTTTTTATTAGGAGATTTAATTATAAAAAAATGGTAAAAATTATTAATGAGGTGTTGCCATTTGAACTATGAAGAAAAAATAAATATATTACCATATATATTTATTACTTTTATATTATCAAGTTATATATTTGTAATTTCAAATAGAAATATTGGGCTAGCAATACTTATTGCTAGCTGTTTTTTTATAATGTTAATATTCAAAATAAATTTGAAGTTAACTATTATACTTATAGCTTTCTTTTCAATACCAATAATTAATAATATTTATTACTATAATTTAGAGATCGGTGAAAAAGAAAATGTAAGAATAATATCAATTAATTCGTACGGAGCAACTGCTGAAGTATCAAAAAGAAAGATATATTTATCGGGTAATTTAAAAAATGCTAAATTAGGTGAAAGGCTTATAATAACTGGAAAGTTTACTAAAGAAATAAATCAAGAAAAAGGGGTAATAGGAGAGTTTAAAGTAGATGATTTTAAGAAATTAGATGTTGATTTAAAAGGAAAAATATATAGAATTAGGGAAGATATATTTAATTCATTAAAGGAAAAATTGGGATATAGAAGAGCAGCAATAGTTACATCTATATCATTTGGATACTCAGATTTTTTAGATAGAGATGATGAGGAGGATATGAAGAATTTAGGTGTACTTCATGCAATTTCTGTATCAGGGCTACATATGGTTCTAGTTTACTCAATATTAAAAAGGATATTTGGAAGTAAACTTGCTCCTATAGTTTCTATAATTTATGTAATATTTACAGGTGCTGCATTATCAACTGTAAGATCATATATAATGATGTTATTTATGGGCTTAGCAACTCCTTTAAAAAGAAATTATAATCCTCTTGCATCATTATCTATGGCTGGAGTTGTATTAATTTTATATAAGCCATATAGCGTTTTCGAAGTAGGGTTTCAACTAAGTTTTTTAGCTACTCTTGGGATAATACTATTTAACAAATCAATAAATAAAAAGTTATATAAGTTTCCAAAGTTTTTAAGGGAAGGAATATCTATTTGTTTATCATCACAAGTTTTTACATTTCCAATTTTAATAATATATTTTAAAGAGTTTTCTTTGGGATTTCTAATGGGAAATTTAATACTATTACCTTTAATAAATATAGTAGTTGTACTAGGAAATTTATTAGCTGTTTTAGTTAAATTCAATACTCTTTTTAACTATATAGCTTTTATAACTTATTATGTAACACTATTTATAGATATATCAACAGAATGGTTACTAAATATAACTCCAAATGCCTTATATTTAAATGAAATGGTAATTATATGTTATATTATTATTTCAATTACATGTTATTTTTATTATAAAGGCTATCGAAGAGTTATTTATTTTCCATTAATACTAATTTTCTATTATTACATGTTAGTATATAGTCCATTTCCTAAGATAGAATATTATAAAGATGGAATAATAGCAATAAGCTTTAAAGGAGAACGAAGTATAATTGCTCTGAAAAAAAGTGTAGATTTGGAAAAATATAAAATAGTAACTTTATCACAAAATTCATATAAAGATTTTAATAATATAAGAATAAATGATAATTATCAAATGTTAAAATACAATAAAGATATTATACTAAAAGGAAGAAATAAGAGTTATGTACTTAAAATATCAAAAGGGAAAAATGATTCTAATTATGATATAATAGATTTTAAATTGAGCAATTATAGTAAGATAATTTTGCTTGAAAATAAGATTTTAGTATTTAATTAAAGAAAGGTAGATTAATTTGATAGATTTTGATGCACTAGAAGGTGAAGTTAAAAAAAATAAAATAGAAAATTCTTATATTTTTTGTGGTTTAGATGAGGAACTTATAAAAGAAGGAATAAATTTAATTGTAAATAATACTGTAGACAAATCCTTATTAGATTTAAATTATATAAGGTTAGATGGATTAACTACAAATTTTGATGAAATTATGAATGCTTGTGAAACAATGCCTTTTATGGGAGATAAGAAAGTTGTAGTTGTATATAGAGCAGCATTTTTAAAGGACAAAACAGATAGTGCAAACACTAAAATTTATAATGAAGTATTAAAATATCTAAAGGATTTACCACCTTATACAGTGCTAATAATGTATTATTTATTTAATGATAAAAGAGATACTCCTAAAAAAAATAATAAATTAAAATCCCTAGATAAAGTTTCTAAAGTAGTTTATTTTGATAGGCTTAAAAAAGACAGATATTATAAAAAGGTAGAAGAAGTATTTAAAGCTAATGGCAAAGAAATAGGAAAGATAGAAGCACGATATTTTGCTGAAAAAGTCCAAAATAATTTTGATATAATTAAGAGAGAAGCAGATAAAATTATTTCTTATACTAATGGGAAACAAATAACTAAAAGAGATATAGATAAACTTATAGCTAATTCTAGTGAAGATGATATATTTGATTTAATTGATTTAATATCTCAAAGAAAAGCAGAAAAAGCAATTGATTTACTAGATGAATTATTATTTAAAAGCGATCAACATATGCTAATAATAAGTAATATAGAAAATAATTTCAAAAGATTATATGAAATTAAGATACTTAGCCAAAATGGGCTTAATATAAATGATCTTGCAAGTAAATATAAATTGCCAACTTTTATATGCGAAAAGCTTGTGAACCAATGCAATAAATTTACTGTAAAGCAATTGCAAAGATTAATGGAAATTTGTTTAGAAACTGAAAATAAGCTAAAAACGTCTGGTATAGATAAAACTATGGAGATGGAACTTATGCTTTTTAATATATTTATGGTAAAGTAATTATGTAAAATAATAGCCGGTCCAGTGGACCGGCTTCTTATTTGATTACGCCATAGCGTTTAACTTTGCAGCTAATCTTGATTTCTTTCTAGCTACCATGTTCTTGTGACATACTCCTTTTTGAGCTGCCATGTCTAAAGCTTTAACAGCCTTAGGGAAAAGAACGTTAGCTTCTTCTGCATTATTTGCAGCAACAGCAGTTTCAAACTTCTTTATAGCAGTTTTTAAAGCTGATTTTATCATTCTGTTTTGAGCAGTCTTAGCTTCTGTAACTTTAATTCTCTTTTTTGCTGATTTAATATTTGCCATTCTAAATTCACCCCCTTAATAATTTTATAGGGTCTCTTTGCAGCTTTGGGGAAATCTGCGTTCGAGTTCGTTTTTAACATACTAGATTATATCATTGAAACTTTATAAGTTCAAGTATTAAATTATAACATTAAGGAAAAATAAGAAGGATGGAAGAATTTTAGGAGGTATTAGTATGATAAATGTAAGAACAGATTTAGCTATAGAAGCACGAGACATGTATACAAAAGAAAATAAAAGAGAACTTGATGGAGTTATTGTAGAAGAAGAAAAGGAAGATGATATAAAAATAACTACAGTAACTATAGAAAGTGATGAAGCAGGAAAGGAACTTGGAAAACCTAAGGGGAATTATATAACTATAGATTTTCCAGAATTTACACACTATGATGGAGAATCTATGGATAAAGTATCTAAGGTTGTTGACAATGTGTTAAAAAGAATGGTTGATATCTCAGAAGAAAAGACAGCTTTAGTTGTTGGACTTGGAAACTGGAATGTAACTCCTGATGCACTTGGACCAAAGGTAACAGAAAAAATTATGGTAACTAGACATTTAAAACAAGTGATGCCAGATGCAATAGATGATTCAGTAAGACCCGTTTGTTGTATATCACCAGGTGTTTTAGGTGTTACTGGAATAGAAACAGGAGAAATAGTAAAGTCTTTAGTAGATAGAATAAAACCAGATTTAGTCATATGTATAGATGCATTAGGATCTAGAAAATTAGAAAGAGTTAATAGAACTATTCAAATAAGTGATACTGGAATTTCTCCAGGAGCAGGCGTTGGCAATCATAGAATGAAAATAAATGAAGAAGTGTTAGGAGTAAAGGTTATTGCAATTGGAGTTCCAACTGTAGTTCATGCATCAACAATAGCAAATGATACTATTGATTTATTGCTTGATGAACTCATAAGTAAGGCAGAAAGTGGAAAAGAGTTTTATAATATGTTAAAGTCAGTGGATAAAGTTGAAAAGAGCAATTTAATAAAAGAAATATTAGATCCATTTGTTGGAGATTTAATGGTAACTCCTAAAGATGTTGATGCGGTTATAGAATCTTTAGCAAAAATAATTGCTAATGGAATAAACATGGCAGTACAACCTAATTTGGATATGGAAGATATAAATAAATTTATGAATTAATTAAATAAATTTAATAAAAGTATTAATAATTATGTAACTCCCCTAATATAAATAATATAGAAAAGGGGGAGTTGCCGTTGTATTCATTAAGACAAACTATACCTAAGCAAAAACTAAGAAGTGTTAGGGG
The DNA here is from genome assembly GCF_017873245.1 of Clostridium tertium. Lineage (GTDB taxonomy): Bacteria > Bacillota > Clostridia > Clostridiales > Clostridiaceae > Clostridium > Clostridium tertium. The sequence continues at coordinate 70,297 of NZ_JAGGJY010000014.1, forward strand.
AAAACCAGCCTCACCTAAATCAGGCTTTAATTTTGGATATGTAATAATTATACTTGCTGTTATTGTATTTTTTATAAGAGCAATGGGAGTTATAAATAAATACAATGAGCGAGGTGGCTATGCATATGTTCAAATGTTAAACTTTACTATGCCAGTTGTTAAAACTCAAGTGTATGATGAAGGTGAGTATGCAGAAAATAACCTTTCAGTAAAGAATGTAGCGTTAGAAGCTTTAGGTCTTAGAGGATTTAGTACTTATGGAATAGTTGGAAGAGAAATAAGCTTGTTTAAAGACAGTATTTTAGGAGATTCTGCTTTAGGATCAGCAATAAAAGGTTTAACACCGTTTTCATTGAAAAACGAAAGTATAGCTAAAATGACCTCAGAGGAAATTGCAGAATTAAATAAGGTAAGTGCAGCATATGATCCAAGCTTAAAGAAAGCATTAGATAACTCAAAGCCAGAAGTCCTTATATTCCATACACATACAACAGAAAACTATGCAGAAGCAGGAAAAGATACTACTGATAGTAACTTTAATGTTGTAGGTGTTGGTGATGTTTTATCGAAGGAACTAGAAGAAGGGTATGGAATATCGGTAATTCACGATAAGACAAATCATAGTGTTTCTTATAATGATTCTTATACAAGATCCAATCAGACGTTAACAAATTATTTGAATAAGTATGGTGATTTTAAAATAATAATAGACTTGCATAGAGATAGCGTAGCTAATAAAGATGCAGTAACAGTTAATTTAAATGATCAAAATTTAGCTAAGATGATGTTTGTTACAGGACAAAACAGTACAAGATATGAAGCTAATAAAGCCTTGGTGGATGAATTGTATAATACTGCTAATACTTTATTTCCAGGGATAATTAGAAACACTTATGAATATGAAATTGCAGCAACATCTATCAATTATAGCTTAAGTGACAATTTTGTACTTATAGAAGTAGGTGCAAATGTAAATACTGCTCAAGAAGCAAAATTAACTGCAAAATATATAGCAAGAGTTTTGGCAGAACACTTAAATAGGAATTAAAATTGAATAAAATTTGATATTTATGAGCATCCTTTTAGATAATAAAAATACTAGGGGGTGCTTTTTTGTTTAATAAAAAAGTCTTAATAGGAACATTAATATTTTCATTATTAATATTTATTGGTTTTGTTCAAATTAATATTGTAAATACTAGAGCATTATCACCAATTGGGAATGGAGAAGATAATTATCAGTTAGTAAAAGAAGAATTTGGAGAAGATTTTGAGGAATTTATAAGGGATAATGCAGAAATTAAAATCTATACCACAGATGAAAATAATGAAAATACAACCATAAAGGTATCAGATAAAGAGTTTATGATAAATGCTAATAATCCAGTAACAGAAAAAATTTACATGTTAGGTAGTAGTATATATAATGGATTTAATAGTATAAAGAATAAAATTAATGATAAAATAAAGAGTGATGACAAGGATGAGGAAACAAATTCTATAAATGAAAATAGTCAAGAAGATATAAATGAAAGTAATCAACACGATGAAAATAATATAGAACCTAAAGATAAAAATATAAATACTAATAGTGATAAATTAGATAAAATAGTTGATGACTTTTTAGAAAAATCTAATTAGATATAGTATTTTACAGCGTTTAACAACTTCACATTTATATTGACATGTATCCTAGGCATTGTGATATAATTTACTTTGATTTAATTATAATGGGGGTGAAGTGACTATTAACCAAAAAAACGGTTGTAGTTTTATATATGAGTAGTAATAGACAAAAACATATTAGAAATTTTTCAATAGTTGCCCATATAGATCATGGGAAGTCAACCCTAGCTGATAGATTATTAGAAGCCACAGGAACTCTAACACAAAGAGAAATGGAAGAGCAAATCCTTGACAATATGGAAATAGAAAGAGAAAGAGGAATAACTATTAAGTCTCAAGCAGCAAGACTTATATATAGAAGATCAGATGGAGAAGAGTATATATTAAATTTAATAGATACTCCTGGTCACGTAGATTTTACATATGAAGTTTCAAGAAGCTTAGCTGCATGTGAAGGAGCAGTTTTAGTTGTAGATGCTACACAAGGAGTTCAAGCACAAACTTTGGCAAATTGTTATTTAGCATTAAATAATGATTTAGAAATAGCTCCGGTAATAAATAAAGTTGACTTACAATCTGCAAGACCAGATGAAGTTAAGCAAGAAATAGAAGATATAATCGGTATAGAAGCACAAGATGCACCAATGATATCTGCTAAAACAGGTCTAAATATAGGAGATGTTTTAGAAACTGTAGTAGAAAATATACCTGCACCAGATGGAGATGAAGAGGCGCCTCTTAAAGCATTAATATTTGATTCATATTATGATAGTTATAAGGGTGTTGTTTCATATGTAAGAATATTTGATGGCGTAGTTAAACCAGGAACTAAAATTAAGTTAATGGCTACAAATAAGGTATGTGAAGTAACTGAAGTAGGTGTGTTTACGCCTAAGACACTACCGATAGGTGAATTGCGTGCAGGAGATGTAGGATATATTGCTGCATCTATTAAAAATGTAAGAGATGCAAGAGTTGGTGATACTATAACTGAAGCTGATAGACCAACAGCTGAAGCACTGCCAGGTTATAAACCAGCAGTACCAATGGTTTATTCAGGAATTTATCCTGTAGATGGAGCAAAATATCAAGAACTTAAAGATGCTTTAGAAAAGCTTCAAATAAATGATGCTGCTTTAAGCTTTGAGCCAGAAACATCTATAGCTTTAGGGTTTGGGTTTAGATGCGGATTCTTAGGATTATTACACATGGAAATAATTCAAGAAAGAATTGAAAGAGAATTTAATTTAGATATAATTACAACTGCACCATCAGTTATATACAAGGTAATAAAAACTAATGGTGATATAATAGAACTTACAAATCCTACAAATCTTCCAGAAGCAACAGAGATAGAGTACATGGAAGAACCAATAGTTAAGGCAAGTATAATAGCACCTTCTGATTATGTTGGAGCTGTAATGGAATTATGTCAAGAAAGAAGAGGAACTTTTATTGATATGCAATATTTAGAGGAAACAAGAGTTTCTATAAATTATGATATTCCATTAAATGAAATAGTATATGATTTCTTTGATACATTAAAATCTAGAACAAGAGGATATGCATCATTAGATTATGAATTTAAAGGATATACTCAAACTGAACTAGTTAAGCTTGATATAATGTTAAATGGAGATGTTGTAGATGCATTATCTATGATAGTACCAAGAGAAAAAGCTTATGAAAAAGGAAGAGGAATTGCTGAAAAGTTAAAAGAAATAATTCCGAGACAAATGTTTGAAGTTCCAATTCAAGCAGCAGTTGGTTCAAAGATAATAGCAAGAGAAACAGTTAAGGCTATGAGAAAAGATGTTCTTGCTAAATGTTACGGTGGAGATATATCAAGAAAGAAAAAGCTATTAGAAAAGCAAAAAGAAGGAAAGAAGAGAATGAGACAAGTGGGATCAGTTGAAATACCACAAGAAGCATTCATGGCAGTTCTTAAAGTAGATAAATAAATTCAAATATCAAAAAGGCTAAGTTTCATAAAGAAACTTAGCTTTTTTGATAGATAACTATAAGAGTAAGGTGGTAATATTATAATTTATTATATTTAAATTTACCTAAAGTTGTGCATTATATTAAATTATTTTAAATAAATATTTTCGATATAATTGTATAAAGATGATAAGTCATAAGTATTAGCTATTAACTTCAAGTAAGGAATAAATTTATAATCATCCATTTCAATAAACTTAGAGACCTTTGGATTTATCCTAAAATATTTAGATTTTAAAATTTCTTTGCAGTACATATCTTCTAAATCTGACATTCCATCCATTAAAAGAGCTAATAATGGGGATTTCATTTTAGCTAAGGGGTGAAATGACCATTGTAAAATTCCCCATTTTTCTGTTTTGCCGTTAATCCTTTCAGGACTATCACCAGTACCTATAGAAAGCAGTCTTATCTGCTCTAGGTTATAAGAAGGGCCAAGAGCTGCTAAAGCGGCTAACAATGAAATAGCTGTAGGAGAATTAGCAATAACGCCTCCATCGACAAAACCTTTATATGATGGAAAGTATGTAGGGGCAGCTGAGCTTGATAAGATAGTATCTTTTACACTAAAATCACATGTTGGATTTTTAGATAAATTATTAAAGAATATTGGTTCCCAAGTATTTTTGTTTAATCCCTTTACATGAAAAGCAGGAATAAAAATAAATTTTTTTAAGTCTCCAACTTTTAGGTTGTCATCGAAATAATTTGAGATAATATTCTTCAAATTAATATTATTAAACTTGGGACGAAATAAATTAAAATGAGATGGAGAAAAAATTTTTTTTGCAGTAGGATTACTGTATAAATTACTTATTTCATTAATAGAAACCTCTTTTGCTAGCAATGAAGCAATTATTGAACCAGTTGAAGTGCCTGTAAATAAATCTACTTCATCTAAAAAGTTGGGATATTTCGAACAAATTCTATTTAAAATTTCGACACTTAAAGCACCTTTAATTCCACCACCATCGAAGGCGAGTATTTTAAATGTTTTCAAAATAAATCTCTCCTTATACAAACTATTTTTCAAGTGATAATCTATAGATAATATATTCAATTAAAGAGTTATTGACATAGAAGTTACAATAAAAATTTAATAGGGAATTATCTTAATTATGTAGGCAATCAGTAGAATATATAAATTTTTTATAAAATTATTTACTTAATAAATATATTTGTAATTAAAGTTAATAAAGGAAAATATATTTAAATTGTATAAAATATTTAAGTGAGGTGTATGTTATGCTAGAGGCAAAATTGAGGGATTTAAAAAAGAAGGGAAAAGTATTAAGAAATTCAGGGTTAGTAACTGGTACCATTAAAAGAAAAAATGGAGAAACATCATTAATATCAATGGTTAGTCATAAATTAGAAACATATATTTTAAGAAATGGATTAAATGCAACAATGAAGGTGAATTTAGAAGGTAATGTAATCGATACAAAGATTCGACGAGCGCAGAAGGACATAGTATTACACAACATTATTAATATAGATCTTATAGAAATATAAAAATAGGAGAATAAATTATATTATATAATTTATTCTCCTATTTTTTATCTTTTCATTTTGGAGTAGTTCTGTATAATAGCAATAAAGAGAAATTTAAATGATAGAAAGAGTGATTATACAAATGAAAGATTTAAAAGAAATAGCACTTTATATACATATACCGTTTTGTAAACAAAAATGTTTTTATTGTGATTTTCCATCTTATGCTTCATTAGATCATCTTAAAGATGATTATGTAGATGCATTATGCAAGGAAATAGATGAAAAAGTAATAGACTATAAAATAAAAAGTATATTTATAGGCGGAGGAACTCCATCTTATTTGGAAATTAATCAAATATATAAATTACTAAAAACTATAAGTAAACTTAATATAACTGAAAATATGGAATTTACTATGGAATGTAATCCTGGAGCATTAGAAAAAGAAAAATTAGAAACTATGCTAAGTGGTGGTGTAAATAGAATAAGCATGGGACTTCAAGCAGTACAAAATTCACTTTTAAAAGATATAGGAAGAATACATAGTTTTAAGCAATTTGAAGAAAATTTCAATTTAGCTAGGAAAGTTGGCTTTAAGAATATAAATGTAGATCTGATGTTTGGATTGCCAAATCAAAAAGTAGATGAGTGGAAAGAATCTCTAGAAACAATTGCAAAGTTAAACCCAGAGCATATTTCTGCGTATAGTCTGATTATAGAGGAAGGAACAGCATTTTATAAACTATGGAAAAGAAACAAACTAATATTACCTTCAGAGGATGATGAGAGGGAGATGTATTCAACTACTAAGGAAATACTTAAGGAGCATGGATATAATCAGTATGAAATATCTAATTATTCAAAACCAGGGTATGAGTGCTATCATAATAAGGTTTATTGGCGATGTGATGATTATTTGGGAGTTGGATCTGCTTCAAGTTCATTTATAGATGGAAAAAGAATAAAAAATATAGAAGATGTAAAGTCTTATATAGAAAAAGTTAATAGTAACGAGAGTGTCATAGAAGAAGTAATTGAAAATTCAAAAGAAGATAATATGGAAGAATTTATATTTATGGGACTTAGAATGAATGTAGGAGTAAGCATTAATGAATTTAAAGGAAGATTTGGAATACACATAAATAGTATATATAAAGATGTTATAGAGAAAAATATAAACAAAAAGTTACTTGTATTAGAAAATGATATTTTAAGGCTAACTGATAAAGGGATTGAGTTATCTAATTTGGTTATGAGTGATTTTATATTATAAAATGGAGTGCCTAGAAAACAAGAGAATATGTTAAAAAAGTAGAGAAAAATAGTGATAAATTAATAAAATTAAATGAGGTTATTTAATTTATAAGTTATTCAAATTGACAAAAAAGGTAATAAGGAATATATTGATATTGTAGTCATTAGCACTCGATTATAATGAGTGCTAACAGATAGAGGTGATGTAATGGCTATTGATGAAAGAAAAATAAAAATACTTCAGGCTATCATTAATGACTATATCATGACAGGGGAACCAGTAGGTTCAAGGACAATAGCTAAGAAATATGATTTAGGAGTTGGATCAGCTACAATAAGAAATGAAATGGCTGATTTAGAAGAAATGGGTTATCTAGAGCAACCACATACATCTGCAGGTAGAATACCTTCAAACAAAGGATATAGGCTATATGTAGATAAGCTAATGGAAACTGGAAGGCTAACTCGAGAAGAGGAGCTTAAAATAAGGGAGTACATTATAAATTCAGCAATGTATGAGGTTGATAAGATAGTAAAGCAAGCTTGTTCATTGTTGTCAGAGCTTACTAATTTAACTACTGTAGTACAGACTCCATCTGTAAGAAGTAGCTATATAAGATCTATTCAATTACTTACTATTGATAGTCATAATTTGGTTTCAGTAATAGTAGCAGATAGTGGAATTATTAAGAATCACAGAATAAGAATAAATAATATGCCAAAGCCTGAAACTATTCGAATGATAAATGAAGTCTTAAATATAAGGCTAAGGAATCTAACTATTGAAGAAATTAATTTGGAAGTAATTAATAAGCTCAAAGTAGAATTAAATGGCTACGATGAACTATTTAATGGAATATTACCTGCTTTATATGAAACATTAAAAGAAGCTAACAATACAGAAGTATTTGTTGAAGGAACTACAAATATATTTAATTATCCTGAGTATAATAATATTGAAAAAGCTAAGGAAATTCTTTCTTTAATTAATGATAAAGATAATTTAATAGATTTGATAGAACCTAGTAGTGATATTACCATAAGAATAGGTGATGAAAATTATTTTCCAGAGGCTAAGGATTGTTCAATTATATCAGCGGAGTATTCATTGGATGGAAGACCTATTGGTAAGATTGGATTAATTGGACCAAAGAGGATAAATTACTCTAAGGTTATAGCTATTATGGGGCAAGTTATGAAAGAGTTAAATAAAAGCTTAAGAAATCAAATTATAGAATAAAAGAGATGAGGTGTTGTTGTGGAAGATAACAAAGAGGTAATAGAAGATATAGAAGAAACAGTTGAAACAGAAAATAATGAGGATGTAAATTCTACTACTGAATCAGAAACAGATCAATCTTCAGATGATATAGTTGAAGAAAATAATGATAAGGAAAATGATCTAGATAATATGAGAAAATTAAAAGATGAAAATAAGAAGCTAAACAATGAAGTAGAAGCTTTAAAAGAAAGATTACTTAGAATATCAGCAGAATATGATAATTACAGAAAAAGAACAACTAAGGAAAAAGAAGGCATTTATACAGAGGCGTGTACAGATGTATTAAAAGAAATGATTCCAGTATTAGATACATTAGAAAGAGCAATAGCTGTTGATGGAAGTGTAGAAGACTTCAAAAAAGGAATAGATATGACTATAAAAGGTTTTAAAGGATCCTTTGAAAAATTAGGAGTTGAAGAAATAGATGCAACTGGTGAATTTGATCCAAATCTACATCAAGCAGTTATGCACGTTCAAGATGAATCATTTGGTACTAATTCAGTAGTTGAAGTATTCCAAAAGGGATATAAAAGAGGCGAAAAGATAATTAGATATACAATGGTAAAAGTAGCTAACTAATATTGATATTAACTAAACTTATTAAAAAGATAGTTTTTAGGAGGAAATAAATTATGGGAAAAATAATAGGAATTGATTTAGGAACAACTAACTCATGTGTAGCTGTTATGGAAGGTGGAGAACCAGTAGTAATCAGCAACTCAGAAGGGGCAAGAACTACTCCATCAGTAGTTTCATTCCAAGCAAATGGAGAAAGATTAGTAGGTCAAGTAGCTAAAAGACAAGCGATCACAAACCCAGATAAAACAATAATATCAATAAAGAGACATATGGGTACAAATTATAAAGTTAATATAGATGGCAAAGATCATTCACCACAAGAAATATCAGCAATGGTACTTCAAAAAATAAAAGCTGATGCAGAAGCTTATTTAGGAGAAGCTGTAACTCAAGCAGTTATAACAGTTCCTGCATATTTTAATGACTCAGAAAGACAAGCGACTAAAGATGCTGGTAAAATAGCTGGATTAGAAGTATTAAGAATAATAAATGAACCTACAGCAGCTGCTTTAGCTTATGGTTTAGATAAAATGGATACAAATCAAAAAATCTTTGTTTATGACTTAGGTGGTGGTACATTCGACGTATCTATCTTAGAACTTGGTGATGGAGTATTCGAAGTTTTATCAACAAATGGAGATACTAAATTAGGTGGAGATGACTTTGACCAAAGAATAATGGATCATATAGCTGAAACATTTAAGGCTGAAAATGGAATAGATTTAAGAAATGATAAAATGGCACTTCAAAGATTAAAAGAAGCTGCTGAAAAAGCTAAGATTGAATTATCATCATCAATGCAAACAAACATTAACTTACCATTTATAACAGCAGATGCAACAGGTCCAAAGCATATTGATATGAACTTAACTAGAGCTAAATTCAATGAAATAACTCATGACTTAGTTCAAAGATCAATTGAGCCAATGAAAAAAGCTTTAGCAGATGCAAATCTTTCATTAAGTGATATCAATAAGGTAATATTAGTTGGGGGATCAACAAGAATCCCAGCTGTTGTAGAAGCAGTTAAAAACTTTACTGGAAAAGAACCTTCAAAGGGAGTAAACCCAGATGAATGTGTTGCAGTTGGAGCAGCTATTCAAGCAGGTGTATTAACTGGAGAAGTTAAAGATGTATTGTTACTAGATGTTACTCCATTAACATTAGGAATTGAAACATTAGGTGGAGTTGCTACACCACTTATTGAAAGAAATACTACAATTCCAGCTAAGAAGAGTCAAACATTCTCAACTGCAGCAGATGGTCAAACATCAGTTGAAATTCATGTAGTTCAAGGTGAAAGACAAATGGCAGCTGACAATAAGACTCTAGGTAGATTTACATTATCAGGTATTGCGCCAGCTCCTAGAGGAATTCCACAAATTGAAGTTACATTTGATATAGATGCAAATGGATTAGTTAAAGTATCAGCTGTTGATAAAGCAACTAATAAAGAAGCTAATATAACTATTACAGCTTCAACTAACTTAAGTGAATCTGAAGTAGAAGCAGCAGTAAAAGAAGCAGAAAGATTTGCAGAAGAAGATAAGAAGAGAAAAGAAAAAATAGAAGTTAAAAATAATGCAGATCAAGTTGCTTATCAAACAACTAAAACTTTAGAAGAACTTGGTGATAAAGTAACAGCTGACGATAAAGCTAAGGTTCAAGCTAAACTTGATGAATTAAACAAAGTAAAAGATGGCGAAGATTTAGAAGCTATAAAGAAAGCTATGGATGAATTAAACCAAGAATTCTATGCGATATCATCAAAGATATATGCTGATGCAAATGCAAATGGTGCAGCAGGTGCTGGATTTGATCCAAACAATATGGGAGGAGCAGGTGCAAGCCAAACTCCACAAGATGATAATGTTGTAGATGCAGATTTCGAAGTTAAAGAAGATAAATAATATTTTAAAGGCGATAAATAGTTGTAACCTATTAGTCTAATATATATAATATATGAGGGAAGGCATAAGTCGTCTTCCCTTTTATAAAGTAAAAAAATGGTGGTGAAAATAGATGGCAAATAAAGACTATTATGCATCCCTTGGGCTTCAAAAGGGAGCTTCAGATGAAGAAATAAAAAAGGCCTTTAGAAAGCTAGCTATAAAATATCATCCTGATAAAAACCAAGGCAATAAAGAAGCAGAGGATAAGTTTAAAGAAATAAATGAAGCTTATCAAGTGCTTTCAGATCCAGAAAAAAAAGCGAGATATGATCAGTTTGGAACAGCGGATTTTGACGGAAGTGGATTTGGATCAGGTGGGTTTGGTGGCTTTGACTTCTCAGATATGGGAGGTTTTGGAGATATATTTGATAGCTTCTTTGGCGGCGGCGGTGGTAGCAGTAGAAGAAGAAATGGGCCACAAAGAGGTGCAGATTTAGAATATACAGTTAATTTAACCTTTGAAGAGGCTATATTTGGAGTAGAAAAGGAAATTTCTATAAATAGAAGTGAAACTTGTGATTCATGTAAAGGTAGTGGAGCTAAAACAGGTACTTCAGCAAAAACTTGTCCAACATGTAATGGTCAAGGTCAAGTAAGAGTTCAAAGGCAAACACCTTTAGGAAGCTTTGTAAGTACTTCAACATGTAGCACGTGTGGTGGTAGTGGTAAAGTAATAGATGATCCATGCACTACATGTCATGGAAAAGGAAATGTTAGAAAAAACAGAAAAATAACTGTTAATATTCCAGCTGGAGTTGATACAGGAAATGTTATGCCGCTTAGAGGGCAAGGAGATCATGGAACTAATGATGGTCCTCCAGGAGATTTATATGTAAGAATAAATGTTGCTTCATCTAAGAAGTTTACAAGAAAAGGAAATGATATATATATAGATACTCATATATCTATGGGGAAAGCAGCGCTAGGAACTGAAATAACTGTTGCAACTGTAGATGGAGATGTAAAATATACAATTCCTGCAGGAACACAATCAGGAACTTTATTTAGATTAAAGGGAAAAGGTGTTCCAAGAGTAAATTCATCAGGCAGAGGAGATCAATATGTTAAGGTAATTGTTGATATTCCTAAAAACTTAAATGATAAGCAAAAAGATGCTTTAAAAGCATTTATGGAAGCTTGTGGAGAAAATGTTGGTGAAGGAACCCATCATAAAAAAGGATTTAAAGATTTATTTAAATAAAAGAATTAGCATGTTGCTAATTCTTTTTTTATAAAATATATGATATATGCACAAAATACTAAAAGTGATATGATATACAATATAAGTTTTCCCTATTATTACTATAGGAATATTCAATAAATGTATATTATATTTAGTGATATAATTAACAATAGTACTAATTTATAAAAGAGGTGGTATGAAATGGACAAATTAAAAGAAGTTCTATATGGAGAAATAGAAGAATTTAGAAAAGAAGGACATAAATTTTTAAATGGGGAATTAAATGTAATGCAATTCAAGCATGTATCTGGAGGATTTGGTGTATATGCTCATAGAGGTGGTAAAGAATTCATGATAAGACTTAGGATTCCTTCAGGTATAACTAATATTGATGAAATGTATAAGGTTTATGATTTTGCAAAAAGATATGGATTGGATAAAATACATTTAACAACACGTCAAGCAATACAACTACATGGTCTAAGTATTGATGAAGTTTGTGATTTAATGAAGGAAGCTTTAGATAATGATATATATACTAGAGGTGCAGGAGGAAATTATCCAAGAAATGTTGCTATGTCACCGCTATCTGGGGTTGATCCAAAAGAAGAGTTCGATGTAACTCCTTATGCAAAAGCTGTAGGGAATTATTTTTTAGAAAGAATTTATACTTATAAGCTTCCTAGAAAACTTAAAGTTTCATTTTCGAATAGTGAATATGATTCAGCACATTGTACTGTTCAAGATTTAGGTTTTGTTGCAGTTAATAAAGATGGAGAGAAGTATTTTCAAATATATTTAGGTGGAGGCTTAGGACAAAATCCTAGAAAAGCAGTTAAATATTATGATTTAATTGAAGCAAAAGATGTACTTTATTATGTAGAAGCAATGGTAAGCTTATTTAAGGCTGAAGGAAATTATGAAAATAGAAATAAAGCACGTGTTAGATATATTTTAGAAAGAATGGGCGAGAAAGATTTCTTAGAATGTTATAAAAAACATATAGAAGAAGTTATAGAAAAAGGTAATTTAGAAATACAAGTTGAAGATAAAATTTGTAATAAAAAAGGAATAGAAGTAGAAATTAATAATCCAAGAATTATTGACCAAAAACAAACAGGATTATATAGTGTTTATCTTCATCCGATTGGAGGGCAATTACTTGCTAATGATTTAAAAGCAATTCTAGATACAATTAAAAATTTTGAAGATATAGAAATTAGATTAGCTATGACAGAAGGAGTTTATTTTAGAAACTTAAATGGTAATGAAGCTAGAGAACTATTAGAATTAACTGAAAATATGGGGGCAACAACTAATTTCGAGCAAAGTGTATCTTGTATAGGAGTACCAACATGTCAAGTGGGAATATGTAATAGTCAAGGAACGTTAAACTCAATTATGGATTATTTTAAAGATAAAGAATATAAATCAGATGTATTACCAAGAGTCTATATTTCAGGGTGTGGAAATTCTTGTGGGGTTCATCAAATTGGATCTATAGGATTTACTGGTAAGAAGAAGAGAGTAGGAGAAAAAATTGAGGAATGCTTCACTATGTTTGCTGGTGGATCATTTGGTGTAGGAAAAACAAATTTAGGCAATTCTTATGGAGATATTCCAGGCAATAAGATTCCAGAATTTTTATATGAACTTTCTAAAGCTATAGAAGTTAGTGATTTAAAATTTGAAGAATATCTAGAAGAAAAAGAAGAAAGCTTTAAAGAAATAGTAAATAAATACGCTGTATAAAAATTTAATTAATTGCCTTCCACTTACAGCAGAAAATTATAACGATAAAAAGTATTTACAAATAATAATTATCAAGTATAATTGAAATATATAATTTTATGAGATTTTGGAAAAGATAGAATAGAAATCTTAAAGTAAGGAGAAGGGTAAAATGAAACAAGTAAAATTTCAAGGATCACCAATAACATTAGAAGGAAACACATTAAGTGTTGGAGATAAGTTGTCGGATTTTTCAGTTACAACAAATGATTTAGGAGAATTTACTCTTAAAGATACAAATGGTGTTAGGGTATTTTTAACAGTACCTTCAATAGATACACCAGTTTGTGATATGGAAGTAAAAAGATTTAATAAAGAAGTAGATAGTTTAGATGGAGTAACATGTTATACTATTTCAATGGATTTACCATTTGCACAAGCTAGATGGTGTGGATCAGAAGGAGTAGAAAAAGTTAAGACTTTATCAGACTACAAAGATAGAAGTTTTGCTAAGGCTACTGGAACTTATGCAAAAGAATTAGGTTTATTAACAAGAGCATCATTTGTTGTAGATTCAAATGGAGTTGTAACTTTTGTTGAGTATCTTGATGAAATAACAAGTGAACCAAGTTATGATAAAGTTTTAGAAGCAGCTAAATCAGCAAAATAATATATGTTAAAAATTAAAAGTATTTGGGGCTTCCAAATACTTTTAATTTTTTTTATTTATTTAAAAGGAATTAATTACTTTAGTTTTAAATATAGACAGAAAGTTAACATAAGTGTAAAATAATAAATTAGTCAAAGTATGTTTGAAAGGACTGATTTAAATGCAAGGAACTTGGATAGAAGTTAGAGTTATAACTAAAAGTGAGGCACTAGAACCTGTTTCTGGAATATTTTATGGATTAGATTGTAAAGGAGTTGCAATTGAAGATCCGAATGATATATTAGAAAGAGAACAAGGACCATTAACTTGGGATTTTGCAGATATTAATGTATTAGAGCATAAGGGGAAGGTTGCAGTTGTTAAAGCTTATTTCTCAGAAGAAGATAATATAGATGAGATATTAGAGTATATAAATGAAAAGATGAATGAACTTAAAGAGCTTGGAATTGACACAGGAGTAGCTAAAGTAGAAAGTGAAAAAATGTTTGAAGAAGACTGGGCTAATAACTGGAAAAAGTATTATAAACCAACGAAGATTGGAGAAAAAATAGTTGTAAAGCCTATATGGGAAGAATATGATGCACAGGGGGAAGAGTTAGTAGTAGAGCTTGATCCTGGTATGGCTTTTGGAACAGGTACACATGAAACAACAAGAATGTGTATTCAATCCTTAGAAAAGTATGTAAAGGAAGATAGTACTGTTTTTGACGTTGGATGTGGCTCAGGAATTCTTGCTATAGCAGCAGCAAAGCTTGGTTCTAAAATGGCTGTTGGAGTTGATTTAGATCCAGTTGCAGTTGAATCTGCTAAAGAAAATGTTGGATATAATAATTTGGAAAATATACAAATATTATATGGTAATTTAGTAGAAGTAATTGATGGAAAAGCAGATATAGTTGTTGCTAACATAATTGCAGAAGTTATATGTATTTTAACGGAAGACGTAAAAAGAGTCTTAAAGGATAATGGATACTTTATTACTTCAGGAATAATACATGATAGAGTAGATATGGTTACTAAAAAACTTGAAGAAACTGGATTTGAAGTAATAGAAATAAATAAAGATGGGGAATGGAACTGTATAGTTGCCAAAGTAAAATAGTTTTAAGGAGAATGAACAATGCATAAATTTTTTACTCCTAAAGAAAATTTTATAGATAATGAAGCTAAAATCTTAGGTGATGATGTAAAACATTTATATAAAGTACTAAGGCTAAATGAAGGGGATAAAATAGTCTTAAATAATTGTGATGGTGAAGAATTTTTAGCTTCTATTTCAACAATAACTAAGCAAGAAGTTATTGTTGAAATAGAAGAAAAGCTTCAAATAAACAATGAAAGTAGTGTAAAAATATATTTGTTTCAAGGTTTGCCCAAGGCACAAAAGATGGATTTAATAGTTCAAAAGGGGACAGAACTTGGAATTACTGAATTTATACCAACTTTAACAGATAGAGTTGATATAAAATTAAAAGGTGATTTTAAGAAATTAGATAGGCTTAATAGAATAGCGCTAGAAGCAGCTAAACAAAGTAAAAGAAGTATAATACCAAATGTTGTGGATCCAATAAGCTTTGATGAAGCTTTAGATAAAATGAATAATTTAGACATTGTTATAGTTCCATACGAAAATGCTGAAAACTTTGGAATTAAGACTTTATTTAATCATACTGATTTGGATAGAACTAAAATAAAAACTGTTGGAATACTAGTTGGTCCTGAAGGCGGATTTGAAGAAGATGAAATAAATAGACTAAAAGAAAATGGTGCTTATATAGTAACTTTAGGAAGTAGAATCCTTAGAACAGAGACAGCAGGTTTTGTAGCTACTTCTTTAGTTCAATATGAGCTAGGAGATTTAGGAGGAAATTAATAATGAAAGTTGCATTTTCTACATTGGGATGTAGAGTTAACGTATATGAATCAGAAGCAATGGCCGAAAAGTTTATTAGAGAAGGCTATGAAGTTGTGGATGCAAGTGAAGCAGCTGATGTATATGTAATAAATACTTGTACTGTTACTAATATGGGTGATAAAAAATCAAGACAAATTATAAGTAGAGCAAGAAGATTAAATGAAAATGCTACAGTAGCAGTTGTAGGATGTTACTCACAAATTGCACCTAAGGAAGTTTCAGAAATACCGGGAGTAGATGTAGTTCTTGGAACAAGAAACAAAGGTGATGTTGTTTATTATGTAAATAAAGCTAGAGACGAAGGAAAGTCACAAGTTCATGTTGAAGGTGTACTTAAAAATAAGAAGTTTGAAGAATTAAATATAGAAGAATATCAAGATAAAACTAGAGCATTTTTAAAAATACAAGATGGATGTAATAGATTTTGCACATATTGTATAATTCCATATTCAAGAGGCTCAGTATGTTCAAAAGATCCTAAAAAGGTATTAGAAGAAGTTAATAAATTGGCAGAGCATGGATTTAAAGAAATAATTTTATCGGGAATACATACAGCTTCTTATGGCTTAGATTTAGAAGGTAGTGTTAATTTAATAGACATAATAGAAGAAATAGAAAAAGTTGAGGGGATAGAAAGAATAAGGATAGGATCAATTGAACCTGCATTCTTTACGCCTGAAGTTATAGAAAAGATAAAGAAGTTTAAGAAGTTATGTCCACATTTCCATTTATCACTACAAAGTGGATGTGATGCTACACTTAAGAGAATGAATAGAAGATATACTGCAAAGGAATATGCTGATTCAGTAAATTTATTAAGAGAAACTATGCCGGATGTATCTATAACAACTGATGTCATAGTTGGTTTCCCAGGAGAAACAGAAGAGGAATTCAATGAAACATATGAATTTTTAAAAAATATTAAGCTTACTAAAACTCATGTATTTAAATATAGTCCAAGAAAAGGAACCAAAGCTGCAGATATGCAAGATCAACTTGATGGAAGCATAAAGGAAAAGAGAAGTAAGTTATTAATTGAATTAAGCAATAAAAATGAAAAAGAATTCATAGAAAAATTCATAGGAAAAGAAATGGATGCACTTATAGAAGCAGAAGTAAAAGGTAAAGATGGTATATATGAAGGATATACAAGAAATTATATAAAAGTTCAAGTACCATGTACATGTGCAGACGTTACTGGTAAAATAGTTGATATAGAAATTACAGAAGCAGAAAATGAAATTGGAATAGCAAAACTTCTATAACAATTGGTAGTCGACAATGCATAGGTAAAAGTAGTTGTCGAATAATTGAAAACAATTCGGCTATGCTGAATTATCTCCAAAATTATAAATTATCAATTAACCATTATCAATTAAAGAAACGGGGTGAATTTATGGATTGTATTTTTTGTAAAATTGCAGAGGGTGAAATACCAAGTAAAAAGCTTTATGAAGATGAAAAGGTCATAGCTTTTCATGATATAAGCCCTGAAGCACCTATACATTTTTTAGTTATACCTAAGAAACATATAAAAAGTGTGAATGAATTAAATGAAGAAAATGCAAATATTATTTCACATATTTTCTTAGTTATTAATAAACTAGTAAAGGAGCTAAATATAGCTGAAACAGGATATAGAATTGTTAATAACTGTGGAAAAGATGGTGGGCAGACAGTTGATCATATGCATTTTCACGTGCTAGGACAAAGAGAATTAAAATGGCCACCAGGCTAAAGAGTTTTTTATCTAAAGGTTGACTTTAAGATGTGCCTATTGTATAATATAGCGTGTGTTATTAAGCCCGTAGCTGAGTTAAATTAATTAATTTGAGCTAGCGGAGGGAGGGATAATAGATGTCAGAAATAAAAGTTGGAGAAAATGAAACACTTGAAAGTGCATTAAGAAGATTCAAGAGAAAATGCGCTAGAGCTGGAGTTCTTTCAGAAGTTAGGAAGAGAGAACACTATGAAAAGCCAAGCGTGAAGAGAAAGAAAAAATCAGAAGCTGCTAGAAAGAGAAAATTCAAGTAGAAACTATTTTGGTTTGAAATTTTAATAGAACTTAATTAAAAGTTATTATTGGAGTCTACAATTTATCCAATAAGTCTGGATGTATTGTTTATAATACACTAAGGTTGAGGACTATAGTTATATATTTTAGCAAAAATAAGTGTAAGAATTATTATACTTGAATTTAAGGGAATAAACAGGATTTAATTAATTGGATATTCTAAAGAGGTAGATCTTGTTAGAGTACCTTCCTCAGCAGTTATAAAAGAAAAGATAGAATTATTAAAGGAACGGCTACACCATCGGTGTTAATAACATTTAAAAGATAGCTAAGTCTTAATTAGCTTAGTTATGACAAAATAAAGTCAATTTATAAGAAGAATATTAACTAATAAATAAAGCAAAAGGAACTTATCTAGTTCCTTTTGCTTTTTTGTTATATTGAAATAAATTTTATAAGGCATTGAAACTGTTAACTTTATAAACTCAAATAAATTATAAGTAATTTTCTATATATTTTTATCATAAAGTACTATTAGGAAAAATATAAGGAGAGAAGATTATGCAAAGAAAAATAGAGAAGAGCAGAGAAATCATAGCAGAAACTTTTGATTTACCTAAAGATATAGTTTTAAATGTCCCTAAAATAACTATCATAGGAAATGATGAAATAACGATAGAAAATCATAAAGGAATAATATTATTTGAGAGAAATGTTATAAAAGTAAATACAAAAGTAAAGGCCATTAATATTGAAGGTGAGAATTTTGAGATACTTTATATTGGGGATTCTACAATAACAATTAGTGGAAAATTTAAATCTATATCATACGAGGTGTAATATGGCAACAGGAGTTTTTGATAGTGGAAAAGTAGTAGTTGAAGTTAACATATTAAAGCCAGAAAGACTTTTAAACATATTGTGGAATGAAAATATAAATGTTATAAATGTTAAGAGAATAGATGTAGCAACGATTAGAGTAACAATTGATTATAATGATTATAATGTTTTAATTGATGTTGTAAAAAGATTGAATGGTAAAAGTAAAGTCATAGGAAGTACCGGAATATTATTTTTTATAGGAAAACTAAAGAGTAAATTATTCTTAGCTATAGGAGGAGGGATATTTATTGCATTGTTATTATATTTTTCTACCTATGTGTGGAGTATAGAAATAACTACTAAAAAGAATGTTTCACCTTATGAGTTAAGACAACAATTATATGAAATAGGTATAAAGCCAGGGATAAGCAAAAATAAAATAGATGTTAAAGATGTAGAAAAGAAACTAGAGGATGTAAATTCGGATGTTTTATGGCTAAGAGCTAGAATAGAAGGCTCAACATTGAAGATATTTATAGAAGAGAAAGTGAATCCACCAGAAGTTAAAGAAGAAAAACAAGGAAATTTAGTTGCAAAGATGGATGGGGAAGTAAGTAGAGTTTATGCTTTTTCAGGTAGATCAGCAGTTCATGTTGGAGATATGGTGAAGGCTGGTGATATTGTTATAGAAGGAATTAACGGTAAAGAGGAAGATCCATATGAAGTTGTACCAGAAGGTGTAGTTATGGCAAATACTTTTTATGAAAAGAGTATGACTACTAAAGTAGAAGGGACAGAACTAAAAAGAAGTGGAGAGAAAGATAGTGATATATACGTAGAAGTATTCGGAAAAAAAATTTATCTGAAAAAAGCTATAAAAGATTTTGAAGAGTATGATAAAATAGAAGAGAGTGGAAAAATTATAAAGAAGGCTAATTATTTTGAAAAGAGAGAATTTCCAGTTACATACACAAAAGAAGAGGCGATTGATAGTGCAGTAAATGAATTAGAGGAATCTCTTTATAATAATTTGACTAGAGAAGCTAAAGTAGTTGATAGAATAATAAGCACAAAGGATAGTTCGGATGGAAATATAATAGTAAATGTAGTATTTGTTGTAGAACAAAATATAGTAAATAATGAGCCGATAGATTATTAGAAAAACTATATGGATTAGAGGGTGATGGACTTGTTTTGGAATAAAGAAAAGAAAAAAGATGATATAAAATACAAAAGAGGATTTACTTATCTAACTGTGTTTTTAGTAATATATTTACTTTTATTAACAGTGATTGCACCTAAGAGGCATAATCTTTCAGTTGGAGATATAGCAACTGTAGATATAAAAGCTCCTATTGATACTGTAGATGAAATTGCAACTAAGCAAAAAGAAGAAGAGGCTATGGCTAAAGCAAGAGAAGATAAGCAGTATATAGTTAAAAGTGAGGTAAAAGCTCAAGCAATTGAAAATGTTAATAAATTATTTAATAAGATTGTATCTGAAAATTCTTCTAATAAGGAAGAAAAAGATAAGATAGCTGAAATAAAAAAAATTGAAGAATTTAATTTAACTGATGCTGAGTATAAGATATTAGTTGAGTTAAAGGAAAAGACATCTGAGATACAACATTTGGTAGTAAATGTATTAGAAACAGTTTATAAGGAAGAAATAGAAGAAAATAAATATGAAGATTTATTAGAAGCTAAGTCAATAGCAGATAGTCAATTGTCTAATAGTAATATAGATAGAGACTTAGAGGATGTTTTAAAGAATATATGCCATATTCAAATTAATCCAAATAAATTTGTTGATAATGCAAAAATGGAAGAAGCAGTTAAAGAAGCTCAAAAAAGTGTTCCAAAAGAAATAATAAAGAAAAATCAAATAATAGTAAAAGAAGGGGAGCCAGTAACTGAAAGACAAATAGAAATTTTAAAAGAATTAGGTCTTTTAAATAATGGTACAACAAAGAGTTACTTATTCTCATTTATTTCTTTAGGAATATTAGTTGCTTTAGTATTATTTATTCAATATAGATATATATCTAAAGAAAAGCCTGAAGTATTTAATGACACTAAAATGATCATACTTATAAGTAGTATAAATCTTATAATAATATTGATTTCAATGGGGTTAAATGTAATTTCTCCATATTTAATACCGTTAGTTTGTAGTGCTATGCTTATGACAATATTAATCGATTATAAGATATCCTTAGTTATAAATTTGTTAAATATAATATTTATAGCTATAATAGTTGGATTTAATCCATCAGTAGTTGTGTTATCAATATTAAGTGTTGTTCTTGGATCAACAGGTCTTAAAAAAGTTCAGCAAAGAAATGATATAATATATTCAACCATTTATATAACTGGAATACTAGCTTTATTATCATTTACTTTAGGTATGATTTCATCAAATAATATAAAAGAAATATTAATACAGACAGGATATACTGCAATAGGAATTTTACTTTCAGGAATTTTAGCAGTTGGACTATTACCTTTCTTTGAATCGATATTTGATGTAGTTACTAATATAAAATTATTAGAATTATCAAATCCAAACCAACCATTAATGAAAAAACTATTAATGGAGGCGCCAGGAACATATCATCATAGTATGATGGTTGCTAATTTGGCAGAAGCTGCTGCAGAGGCTGTGGGAGGAAATCCAGTTGTAGCTAGAGTAGGTGCTTATTATCATGATATTGGAAAAACAAAAAGACCATACTTTTTTGGAGAAAATCAAATGGGAAAAGAAAATCCCCACGATAAGATAACACCTAATTTAAGTACATTAATTATATTATCACATACAAAAGATGGTTTAGAAATGGCTAGGGAGCATAAAATTCCTAAGGTAATTCAAGATATGATAGAACAACATCATGGAACTACATTAGTTAAATATTTCTATTATAAACTTAAGAATTCATCAGATAAACCAGAGGAAATTAAGGAAGAGGATTTTAGATATCCAGGTCCAATTCCATCTTTTAAGGAATCAGGAATTTTGATGCTTTCAGATAGTGTGGAAGCTGCTGTAAGGTCAATTAATGAGCCTACAAAGGGGAAAATAGAAGAGATGGTAAATAATATAATAAATGATAAACTTAATTCTAGACAGCTTGTGAATTGTGATTTAACATTAAAAGATATAGAGACTATAAGAAAGACTTTTCTTAAGACATTAGATGGAATATATCATCATAGAATTGAATATCCAACTGAAAAGAAAGTGAAATAACTAAGTAATTTAATTTTATAAGGGATTTGATAGGGGAGGGTATCATACCTTTCCCTTTAATTTTAAAAAAATAATAAAGGAGATAAAAATGTTATATACAGAAAACAGACAAGATAAGTTAGAGGTTACAGAAGATTTTATAGAAAGATTAAGCAATGTATGTGATTTTGCATTGAAAGAAGAAGGGGTAGAATGTCAATATCAAATTTCTTTATTATTTGTTGATAATGAAGAAATAAGGGAAATAAATAATGAAACAAGAAATGTTGATAGAGCAACAGACGTGTTATCTTTTCCAATGTTAGATTTTGAAGATAAGAAAGTTTTTAATGAAATGTATTTAAATTATGATTTTGATGAAACTTTCAAAGATGGAGATGAATTGATTTTAGGAGATATGGTTTTATCTTTGGAAAGAGCTTTAGAGCAAAGTGAGGAATATGGCCATTCATATGAAAGGGAAGTTAGCTATTTAGTAGTACATTCAATTCTTCATTTATTAGGTTATGATCATATGGAGGAAGATGACAAAAAAAGAATGAGAAAAAGAGAGGAAGAAATATTAAATAAATTGCAAATTAGAAGATAATACTATAAGTGGGGGGAGCTTATGAAAATAAAGAAGATGGTGGAGAGTTTTAACTATGCAATAAATGGGATTATAGAAACTGTGAGAACACAGAGAAATATGAAAATTCATATATTTGCAGCATTATGCGTGCTGTTAGCATGTTTTTTATTCGATGTATCAAAGATAGAGTTTCTTATTTTAGCAATCACAATCACATTAGTACTTGGAGCTGAAATAATTAATACAGCAATAGAAGCAACTATAGATATGTCTACAAATCATTATCATCCTTTAGCCAAAATAGCAAAGAATGCATCAGCAGGAGCCGTATTAGTTACAGCTGTAAATGCATTACTTGTAGGATATATAATATTTTGGGATAAGATATCTAATTTGTCTTATAATGTAATACACAAGGTAAAAGAATCAGAACCTTATATGATATTTATAGCATTAGTATTTGTCGTTTTAGCTACTTTAATAATAAAGTCTATTTTTGGAGAAGGAACGCCATTAAGAGGAGGAATGCCTAGCGGGCATAGTGCTCTTTCGTTTTCAATAGCAACAGCAATTTCGTTAATAACAGAAGAACCCATATGTATAGTATTAAGTTATTTAATGGCATTAATAACAGCGCAAAGTAGAGTAGATTCTAATGTGCACTCTATTTGGGAGGTTATTGTGGGTGCTCTATTTGGAACTTTATTAACATTATTGATATTTGTTATATTTAAGATATAATATAGTATCTTGGTACTTTTATAAATCTTACTAACAATGCTTTAATTTTGAAAAAGTAATGATATAATAAAAGATACAATAATTTTGAAATTAAAAAGACAAAATAATAAAAATAAGGATAAGTATCTAATTAAAACTTTTAAAAATAATGCTAGAAGCATTAGCTAAAAGATTTAGATAATTAGGAGGAAAAATGTTTAAATCAGGATTTGTAACAATAGTAGGTAGGCCAAATGTAGGGAAATCAACTTTATTAAATCATATAATGGGAGAAAAGCTATCAATAGTATCAAATAAACCCCAAACTACTAGAAATAATATACAAACAATATTAACAGGAAAAGATCATCAGTTAGTATTTGTAGATACACCAGGAATACACAAACCTAAACATAAATTAGGAGAATACATGGTTAACTCGGCAAAAGATTCTATAAAAGAAGTAGATCTTGTATTATTCTTAATAAATCCTGAAGAGGAAGTAGGAAGAGGAGACAAATTTATAATAGAGACTTTGAAGAACCAAAAAGCTCCTGTGTTTTTAGTAGTAAATAAAATTGATGAATTTACTCAAGAGAGAGTTGCAAAAACTCTTCAAATGTATTCATCAGAATTAGAGTTCAAAGAAATAATTCCTATTTCAGCACTTAGAGGAAAGAATGTTGATAAATTAGTTGAATTGATGATTGAAACAATGCCAGAAGGACCTAAATATTATCCAGATGATATGATAACAGACGTACAAGAGAGATTTGTTGTATCAGAGATAGTAAGGGAAAAGGCTTTAAGAACATTAAGAGAAGAAATACCACATGGAATTGCAGTTGATATAATTCAAATGAAACAAAGTCCAAGTGGAACATGGCACATTGAAGTAGATATGCTTTGTGAGAAGGATTCACATAAAGGAATAATTATAGGGAAAAATGGTCAATGTCTAAAGAAAATAGGTGAAAGTGCAAGATATGAAATAGAAAAATTCTTAGGTGCTAAGGTTAATCTAAAAATTTGGGTAAAGGTTAGAAAAGAGTGGAGAGATAATCAAAACCTATTAAAAGAGCTAGGGTATAAAAAGGTTAAATAAAATAAGGGGATGGTGTTTCTGTCACTACATAAGGTAAATGCGGTAGTTATAAAGACTAAAGAATTTAAAGAAAATGATAAACTAGTATGGTTATACACAAATAACTTGGGAAAAATAACAGCTATAGCAAAAGGAGCAAGAAAAAGTAAGAGTAAGCTTTTATCTCTTACTTTGCCTCTATGCTACGGAGAGTATGTTTTATTTAAAGGGAAAAGTTTATTTAATCTTCAAGAAGGTAAAATAACAAATTCTTTTCAAGGCTTATTGGATAACTTAGATAAATTAACTTACTCATCCTATATATGTGAATTAATAGATATATGTGTAGAAGAGGGAGAAGTAAATGAGGGGCTATTTAAAGATTTTCTAACTTGTATGTATTTACTTAATACAGATGCATTAGATTATGAAATGCTTATTAGATCCTTTGAACTTAGATTATTAAAAGCAACTGGGTATGGATTAAACTTAGAAAGTTGTGTAAGTTGTAGAAAAAAAATATCGGTATCTAATTATATATCTTTATCACATTATGGTGGAGTTTGTGAAGAATGTTCAAGAGAATATGGAATTTATATTTCAAAGCCTGCATATAATGCTATAAGATTTTTAATGAGGACTCCTATGGATAAGATATACAAACTAAATATTAATGCGGATGTAAAGAGAGATATAAGTAAGGTTACGACATTTATTATATCCTCAAACTATTCTAAAAAGCCAAAAAGCTTAGAAATGTTAAATTATATAAAGGAGTGAATAGATATGGAAATAAATTTAGAAAAGGTAGATCAAGTTAAAGAGAGAACTGGTGTAAGCTATGCAGAGGCAAAATATGCCCTTGAAGTAAGTAATGGAGACGTACTAGAAGCAATAATATATATTGAAGGCACAAAGGGAATTAAGCAAGACCATATAGAAGATAGCCAAGAGAAAGAAAAGTATGAAACTATAGATGAGCTTAAGAAATGGTTAAAAGACTTAATAAATAAGGGAAATGTTACTAGGATTAAAGTTAGTAAGGATGGTAAAGAACTTGTAGACGTTCCTGTTAATGCAGGGATAGCAGCTGGGGTAATTGCTGTCATTATTCCGCCTATATTAGCTTTTGTTGTTATTGCAGCAGTGGTAACTCAAATAACTATAGAAATAACTAAAGCAGATGGTAGTGTCGAAGTTGTTAATAAATATATAAGTAAGGCTGCTAATGATATAAAGGATGCTGCTACAGATGTTGCTTATATGTTTAAAGATAAAGTAAGCGAAGTTAAAAATGAAAAATTTAAGGGCAATGACAATAATAATGAGAAAACAAAATCTGATAAAAATGAGCAAGTAGATGAAAATGTATTTACATATACTGTGAATTTTGAAGATGAGGACTAAATTAAAGCAAAATTGAGATAAACAGGAGATACAGCAGAATAAAATAAACAGAAAAGGAATATTCAGCTAATATGACTGATTTTTCAGAAAATTAAGTATAGTCAAACTTTTAGAAAATGTTATAATTAGATTGTAAATATCAAACTAATCAAACAAATCTAAATTATCTGAATATTCCTTGAAAATGCAGAAAGAGGGATAAATTTGAAGTTATCACAAAGGCAAGAGGAAATTATAAGGATAGTAAAAGAAGGACAGCCTGTTACAAGCGAAGCCTTAGCAGAGCATCTTGGTGTAACTAGAGCAGCATTAAGAGCAGATTTAGCTATTTTAACCATGATAGGGATACTTGATGCTAGACCTAAGGTTGGTTATGTATATTTAGGAGAGGCACAAAATACTAGAATTTTAGAAAATATTTCTAAGGTTTTAGTTGGAGAAATTATGTCTAAACCGGTTACAGTAAGTGAGGAAACTACAGTGTATGATGCAATCGTATTCTTATTCTTAAATGATGTAGGTACATTGTTTGTAGAAAGTAACGGAGTGCTTGTAGGTGCAGTTTCTAGAAAAGATTTCTTAAAAAATGCTATAGGGGGAACTGATATTCATAAAGTTCCTATTGGGGTTATAATGACTAGAATGCCAAATATCATATGTGGATATGCGGAAGATAGTGCTTATAGCTTAGCAAAGAAAATTATTGAGCATGAGATTGATAGTATTCCAATAGTAGAAAAGATAGAAACAACAGCTAATGAAAAAAATCAATTTAAAATAATTGGAAAGATATCAAAAACTAACATAACAAAGCTTTTTGTTAAGCTTGGAGAAGGCAATTAAGAGAAGACTATGGGTAATTTATTTAGGGTAACTACAGTGCAAAAGTACTGTTAGTAAATATATTCAATTTGATTGAACGGAGGAGTATTGAGATGGAGAAAAAGAAGTACGTTTACCTTTTTAGTGAAGGCAATGGTTCAATGAAGAACCTTCTAGGAGGTAAAGGGGCAAATTTATCAGAAATGATTCTACTAGGAATTCCAGTACCACAAGGATTCACAGTTACAACAGAGGCTTGTAATAAGTATTACGAGGATGGAAAAATAATCGCAGAAGAAGTTATTGAAGAAATTCACGAAAAAATTACAGAACTAGAAAAACTAACAGGAAAAGAGTTTGGGAGTTTAACAAAACCATTATTAGTATCTGTAAGATCAGGTGCAAGAGTATCAATGCCAGGTATGATGGATACAGTATTAAATCTTGGATTAAATGATCAATCAGTAGTTGCAATGGCTGATTTAACTAATAACCCAAGATTTGCATATGATTCATATAGAAGATTCATTCAAATGTTCTCAGATGTTGTTATGGGGATTGAAAAGAGATTATTTGAAAATCTAATAGATGAGATAAAAGAAGAAAAGGGTGTTGAAGTTGACACCGATTTAACAGCTGATGATTTAAAAGTATTAGTTGGAAGATATAAAGAGCTTTATAAAAAAGAAATGGGAGAAGAGTTCCCACAAGATCCAAAAACTCAATTAATTGAATCTATTACAGCAGTATTTAGATCATGGGATAATCCAAGAGCAATAGTTTATAGAAGATTAAACGATATTCCAGGGGAATGGGGTACAGCAGTTAACGTACAAGAAATGGTATTCGGTAATAAAGGAGAAACTTCAGGTACAGGAGTTGTATTCTCAAGAGACCCAGCTACTGGAGAAAATAAAATATATGGTGAATACTTAATGAATGCACAAGGTGAAGACGTTGTTGCAGGTATAAGAACACCACTTCCAATAGCAAAATTAGAAGAGCAAAATCCAGTTATATATAAACAATTTACTGATATAGTTCATACATTAGAAAATCACTATAAAGATATGCAAGATATGGAAATAACTATAGAAGAAGGAAAGCTATATTTCTTACAAACTAGAAATGGTAAGAGAACAGCTCAAGCAGCTTTAAAGATAGCTGTTGATTTAGTTGAAGAAGGAATGTTAACTAAAGAACAAGCAATATTAAAGGTTGAGCCAAATCAATTAGATTCTCTACTTCACCCAGCTTTCCATACAGGAGATTTAAAGAAGGCTACACCAATTGCTAAAGGACTTCCTGCATCACCTGGAGCTGCTTGTGGTAAAATAGCTTTTACAGCTGAAGAAGCTAAAGAAAGAAAAGAAAAAGGTGAAAATGTTGTTTTAGTTAGACTAGAAACTTCACCTGAAGATATAGAAGGTATGATAGCAGCAGAAGGTATATTAACTGTTAGAGGCGGTATGACATCTCATGCAGCTGTTGTTGCTAGGGGAATGGGAACTTGCTGTGTTGCAGGATGTGGAGCTTTAAA
The DNA here is from genome assembly GCF_017873245.1 of Clostridium tertium. Lineage (GTDB taxonomy): Bacteria > Bacillota > Clostridia > Clostridiales > Clostridiaceae > Clostridium > Clostridium tertium. The sequence goes on from NZ_JAGGJY010000014.1 coordinate 98,217, forward strand.
AGTTAATGAAGAAGCTAAGACTTTAGAAGTTGATGGAAAAGTTTATACTGATAATGATTTTATTTCAATAGATGGTTCAACAGGAAATATATATGGAGAAGCTGTTAAGACAGTTACACCAGAAATATCAGGACATTTTGCTACATTTATGGGATGGGCAGATGAAATTAGAAAATTAAAGGTTAGAACTAATGCTGATACTCCAAGAGATACAAAACAAGCAGTAGAATTTGGAGCAGAAGGTATAGGTTTATGTAGAACTGAGCATATGTTCTTTGCAGAAGATAGAATAATGGCAGTTAGAGAAATGATAGTTGCTAAGAATGAAGAGCAAAGAAGAAAAGCTCTTGAAAAAATACTTCCAATGCAAAGAGAAGACTTTGTTGGAATATATGAAGCTTTAGGCGGAATGCCAGCTACTATAAGATTCTTGGATCCACCACTACATGAGTTCTTACCACATAATGATGAGGATATTCATGAATTAGCTAAAGAGTTAGATATAACTTTTGAAGAATTAAAGGCTACTGTTAATGAATTACATGAATTTAATCCAATGATGGGACATAGAGGATGTAGATTAGCAGTTTCTTATCCAGAAATAGCTGAAATGCAAACTAGAGCTGTAATTGAGGCAGCAATAGAAGTGAAAAATGCTAAAGGATTTGACATAGTTCCAGAAATAATGATTCCGCTTATTGGAGAAATAAAAGAATTAAAATATGTTAAAGATATAGTTGTTAAAACAGCACAAGAAGTTATGGCAGAAAAGGGTGTTGAATTAGAGTATAAAGTTGGTACTATGATAGAAATACCAAGAGCTGCGTTAACTGCAGATACAATTGCTAAGGAAGCAGAGTTCTTCTCATTTGGAACAAATGATTTAACTCAAATGACATTTGGATTCTCAAGAGATGATGCTGCTAAATTCTTAAAAGATTACTATGAAAAGAAAATCTACGAACAAGATCCATTTGCTAAGTTAGATCAAACTGGAGTTGGTGAATTAGTTAAGATAGCAGTAGAAAAAGGTAGATTAACTAGACCAAATATTAAGCTTGGAATATGTGGAGAACATGGTGGAGATCCATCATCAGTAGAGTTCTGTCATAATATTGGATTAGATTATGTATCATGCTCACCATTTAGAGTTCCATTAGCAAGACTAGCTGCTGCACAAGCACAAGTTAGAAATAAAAGATAATTTATAAAAAGAGGAGGTGTTAAACCTCCTCTTTAAAATTTTACATTATAATGTTTTTCAAATGAATTCATAAGCTCATAAATAAACTCTAATTGATTAGCTGTCCTATCTAAACCTTTTTCAAGGAGTTGAATAAAAGCATTTTTATTACATCTTCTTATATTTTTATAATAATCTCTAGATAATTTCCAATACTTTTGAGGAAAAGCAATATATGATAAGATATATTTTAAATCTGAACTGGTTAAAGTGTTTTCTTCCATATATTTATCAAGAACTTCTAAGGTTAAATTTATCTGCCAATTAGTACTTTCTCTTTTCAATAATCTTCTTAAAAAATATGATATATCTCTAGAGCAATAATCCATTTTACATTTATCAAAATCAATGAGAGAAATTTTATTGTCATCTATTAGTATGTTTTTATTTACGTAATCTCCATGACAAAGAGATCTTGAAAGTTCATTAGGGATAATTGATGATGATACTTCAAATGAAATCTTAGCAAGTTCTAAGTTTTCGTTAATATTTTCTAGGAATATTTTTGAAAATCTATCATTATATCTATGAGCATTATTTATACTCAAAAGTAGTTGATTAAAGTGTTTTGATATAGTTTCGTTATAATTTTCAAAACCTTCTCTTAAGCTGCTTCCAGCTATTGGAGAAAAGTTTTTAGAAGCTATATGTAGTTTGCCTAATGTTTTTGATGATAACAAAACATGGTCTAAGTTATCAAAATCACATTTTTCACCTTTAAGCCATGGAGTTAATATAAATAGCATATCTTTATATTTAACATATCTATTTCCATCTACAGTAGGTAACAATTTAGGAACATCGATTCTATTTCTATAACACCATTCCATGGCTGAATATACATATAAAAGATTTGCTTCATCATAATAAACTTTTTTTAAACAATAACTTTTATTATTAGAGTCTATTCTATATACAGCTCTTTGTTTTTCTGTATCTTTGAATTTAATACTAAATATAGATGCTTTCTGAAGTTTATAGTGAGACAAAATATTAGTCTTTATTTCATTAACAGGAAGCAACTCTTCTCTTAAATCTGATAATAGGTTTTCCATTACTCTCTCCTTATATAATTACTCATTATTAAGATATTAATAAAAAAAACAAAATATACTTATATAAGTAAAATATAATTGGTATTAAATATATTATTATAAAATATGTTTAAATAGAGGAAAAAAGAGAAAAATATAGAATATGTAATATAGAGGTGAGATATATGAATGTAAGAGAAAAAATAGAGAGTTTCGAAAGGTTGACATTAGTCCCTCAAGCTACTTTTAGCACTTCAACTTTAGGAAGAAAAAGAGATGAAAAAAGTGACGCTGTAAGGACTTGTTTTATGGTTGATAGAGATAGAATCATTCATAGCAAGTCCTTTAGGAGATTGAAACATAAGACTCAGGTTTATATAAAGACCTTTGGTGATCATTATAGAACAAGGTTGACTCATACATTAGAGGTATCTCAAATTGCAAGAACAATAGGTAGTGGAATTGGATTAAATGAATATCTGATTGAGGCCATATCATTAGGGCATGATTTAGGTCATGTAGCATTTGCCCACAATGGAGAAGAGGTCTTAAATGAGTTTTTGGAAGGCGGATTTAGACACAATGAACAAAGTGTTAGAGTAGTTGAGAAACTTGAAAAGAATGGATTAGGATTAAATTTAACAACTGAAGTTATAGATGGAATATTACATCATAGTGGTCTTGATAATGGCAACAACAAAGCTAAGACATTAGAAGGAATAGTAGTTAAGGTAAGTGATAAAATAGCATATCTAAATCATGATATAGATGACTCAATAAGGGCTGGGCTCTTAAGTGAAGATGTATTGCCAAAGGAAGTAATAAAGGTGTTAGGTAAAACACATTCTCAAAGAATTGAAACTTTAGTTACAGATGTAATAGAAAACACTACAAATGCATTAAATAATAATGAAGTTGATATAAAATTTAGTACTGAGGTTTGGGAGGCTATGACAGAGCTTAGAAGATTTATGTTTAAAAATGTTTACTTAGGGGATATTTTAAAAGTAGAGAGAAATAAGGCGAAATTTATTTTAGAAAACATAATAAACTATTACTATACTCATGAAGATGAATTGCCAACTATATATAAAGAAATAGCTAAAGAAGAAGGATTAAAAAGAGCAGTTACAGATTATATAGCTGGAATGAGTGATGATTATTGCTTAAATAAGTTTAACTCTCTATTTGTACCAAAAATAGTAATATATTAAATAAATGGATACAATAAAAAGTATATATTTAAAAGGAATTTTAGATTTGATAAAGAATATAAATAAAGAAGATTCAATAAATTTTTATAAAAATTTTTTTTCAAAGAAGGAAATAGAGAAAAAATGTCGAAATGAATATAAGTTGACGAAAATTATAGGTAAGGAGGTGAATCTCCTTGCAGATTTCTGAAGAGATTCTAGAAAAAGTAAAAGAACAAAATGATATAGTAGATGTAATATCTGAGTCAGTTAGACTAAAGCGATCTGGAAGAAACTTTTCAGGACTATGTCCATTTCATAATGAAAAGTCACCTTCATTTTCCGTATCACAGGATAAACAAATATATAAATGTTTTGGATGTGGTGAATCAGGGAATGTAATTACTTTTGTTATGAAAAATAAAAATATGCCTTTTGTTGAAGCAGTTAAGTATTTAGCTGATAGGGTTAATATTACAATAGAAAGTGATAAAGGGAGAATAAGTCCAACTGCAAAAAAGAGAGAATTGCTCTATAAAGTTAATGTTGAAGCAGCAAGGTTCTTTTATTCAAACTTAAGATTAACAAAAGAAGCAAAGGAATATTTTTTAAATAGGGGTATTAAGGAAGAGACAATTAAAAGATTTGGATTAGGCTTTGCAAAGGATAGTTGGAATAATTTATTATTTCATTTAAGAAAGTTAGGCTTTAAAGATGATTTATTGCTTGAAGCAGGATTAGTATCTACTTCTGAGAGGACAGGAAATAAATATGATAGGTTTAGAAATCGCGTTATATTTCCTGTATTTGATTACAGGGGGAAGGTAATAGGTTTTGGAGGACGAGTTTTAGATGATTCAAAACCCAAATATTTAAATTCACCTGAAACTTTGGTGTTTCAAAAGGGAACTAATCTTTATGGATTAAACTTTGCAATAAAAAGCAAGATGCAAGAAAGATACTTTATTATTGTTGAAGGATATATGGACTTAATAACGTTGCATCAGTATGGAATAACAAATGTAGTAGCTTCATTAGGAACAGCTTTAACTACAAATCAAGCAAGATTATTAAGACGTTATGCAGATAAGGTAATAATCTCATATGATGCTGATATAGCAGGTCAAGCAGCAACTATGAGAGGACTAGATATATTAAAAGATGCAGGATTTGATGTTAGAGTTTTAAGTATTCCACAGGGAAAAGATCCAGATGAATATGTGAGAAGCAATGGAAAAGATGCATTTATAAAATTAATAAATGGTGCTGAAAGCTTAATCGATTATAGGCTTAAGAAAGCAGAAGAAGGAATTAATCTTAAAGATAGTAATGACTTAGTTAGATATGGAAAAAGAGTTACAGAAATATTAGCAAGTGTTAATTCTATAGAAAAAGATGTCTATATAAAAAAAATATCTGAAAATACAGGCATAAGAGAACAAACATTATACGATTTATTATCAAAAGAAATGACAAAAAATATAAAAGAAAATGATTTTATGAATAATAAGGAAGAAAATGGAACAAAATTATATTTAGAGCCAGCTTTTATAAAAGCTGAAAGATCTTTAATGAAGTTATGTTTAAATGAAGAGTATTTTGATTATATTAGTCAGTTAATAAACCAAGATGAGTTAATTCTTCCAGAACATAAAGAGATTTTTTCTATTATTAAAGAAGCCAAAAAGGGGAATATAAATAATATAATTACCTTTTTAGAATCGAAGTGTACAAATGTAAAAACAATTGAGGAAATTGTAAAAATAAAAGAACATCATGTACTGATAGGTAAGGATAATAAAAAGTTAATACAAGATTTTATCAAGCAATTGGATAATTATAAATTGAATCAAAAACTAAATGAATTAAAACGTAAGCAAAAAGTATTAGAATCACAAGGAAAAATTGAAGAATCTATACAAATCGCAATTGAATTAAAAAATGTTAATGATCAGTTAAAGAGAGGTGCAAAGTAGTAGTTGGTAATAACGGAAGGAGGTAACAAAATGGTAGATGAAAAAACAAAAGCTAAGCAAGGCAAAAAAGAGAATGAGGACAAAAATAGCAAAATGACTATAGTTAAAAATCTACTAGATAAAGGAAAGAAGAGTGGTACTTTAACATATAAGGAAATAATGGATGAGGTTGAGCATATTGACCTAAGTCCAGAACAAATAGAAAAAATTTATGAAGTGTTAGAGTCAATGGGAATTGAAGTAATAGGTGATCCTAATGAAGCAGATGAAGTCGAAGAGGAACTAGACTTGGACTTAACTATTCCAGAAGGAATTGCAATAGATGACCCAGTAAGAATGTACTTAAAAGAAATTGGAAAAGTTCCTTTATTATCTTCAGAAGAGGAAATAGAATTAGCAAATAGAATAGAGCAAGGTGATCAAAGAGCTAAGAAAAAATTAGCTGAAGCAAATTTAAGACTTGTTGTAAGTATTGCTAAAAGATATGTTGGAAGAGGAATGCTATTTTTAGACCTTATACAAGAAGGAAATCTAGGGCTTATAAAAGCCGTAGAAAAGTTCGATTATAGAAAGGGCTTTAAATTCTCTACTTATGCTACATGGTGGATAAGACAGGCAATAACAAGAGCTATTGCTGACCAAGCAAGAACTATCAGAATACCTGTACATATGGTAGAAACTATAAATAAGCTAATAAGAGTACAAAGACAATTGTTACAAGAGCTAGGAAGAGATCCATTCCCAGAGGAAATATCAAAGGTTATGGACTTACCAGTAGATAAGGTAAGAGAAATTCAAAAAATAGCTCAAGAGCCAGTATCTCTAGAAACTCCTATAGGTGAGGAAGAAGATTCACATCTTGGAGACTTTATACCAGATGATGATGCTTTAGCACCAGCAGAAGCAGCTGCATTTACAATGCTTAAAGAACAATTAATAAATGTATTAGATACTTTAACTCCTAGGGAAGAAAAAGTATTAAGGCTAAGATTTGGATTAGATGATGGAAGAGCAAGAACTCTTGAAGAAGTTGGTAAAGAGTTTAATGTAACAAGAGAAAGAATAAGACAAATAGAAGCGAAAGCTCTTAGAAAATTAAGGCATCCTTCAAGAAGTAAAAAATTAAAGGATTATTTAGATTAGCACCAAAAGGTGCTAATTTTAATTTAGCAAGGAGAAGAATTATGGAACTAAGCGAAAGATTAAATTTTATAATTAAACACATTGAAAACACATCAGTATTAGCAGATATAGGAACAGATCATGGATATATTCCTCTATATGCAGTAAAAAATGGAATTTGTAGTAAAGCAATTGCAGTAGATATAAATAAGGAACCTTTAGATAAAGCAAGGTTAAATGCTATATTAGAAGGTACAGGAGACGAATTAGAGTTTAGATTAGGTGATGGGCTTAATGCTTTAGAAAAAGATGAGGTAGAGGTAACTGTAATTGCAGGTATGGGGGGAAATTTAATTAGAGATATACTTGAATCACAAATTGAAAAAGTTGACTCTATGAAATATTTAATACTTCAACCAGCACAAAATCCAGAAGTGTTAAGAGAATATCTTTATAATAATAATTATGAAATAATAAGTGAAGATCTTTGTTTAGATGAAAATATATATTATGAGCTTTTTAAGGTAAGACGAAAAGAGGGCGAAGCTACTAGTTTAGATTCAATATATTACGAAGTAAGTCCAAAACTTTTGATGCAAAAACATCATTTAATGAAGGAGTATTTAATTTCAAAAGTTGAAAATTATAAAAGGATTATTAGTTTTATAACAGAAAGTACTGTTAATGCAAGTGAAAGAAGAAAATCAATACAAGAAAAAATAGATGTTATTAGTAATATGATTAATTTTTTATAAGGAAGATGTTTATGAAAAAAGTTAAAGATGTTATTGAGGTAATGGAGGAATTTGCTCCAAAAACATTAAAAGAAGATTTTGATAATGTAGGACTAATGGTAGGGGATAAACAAAAGAAAGTAGAAAAAATACTTTTGGCTTTAGATTGTACCTTAAATGTTATAGAAGAAGCAAAGGAAAAGAAGGTAGATTTAATAATAACCCATCATCCACTTATATTTAGAAAACCTAATAGTATAACAACTGATACTTTAATAGGCAAAAAAATAATAGAACTTATTAAAAATGATATAAGTTTATATTCTAGTCATACTAATTTAGATTCGGCTGAGAAAGGTTTAAATGAAACTATAGTAAATATACTAGGATATGAATCTAAAGAGCTTCTAGAGGTAAATAAGAGGGCTAGAAATGACAATGAAGGGTTAGGGAGAATTATTAGATTAGAAGATTATATTCAATTGGAAGATTTAATAAAAGATATTAAAGAAAAGCTAAATATAAATTCCTTAAAGGTTGTTAGGGGCTGTGAAAAAGTAAAAAATATCGCAGTTATAAATGGAAGTGGAAGTGACTTTTTTGAAAAAGCATACAAAAAAGGAGCAGACTGCATAATAACAGGTGATACAACATATCATTATGCATCTGATTATAAAGAAATGGGAGTATCTATAATAGATACAGGACATTTTTCGTCTGAATGGATAGTTTTTTTAGAAGTTATAAATAAAATAAAAGATAAATTAGAAGACTTAGAAATATTAATATCTACAAAAAGTGAAGATCCTTACACATTTGTGTAAGGTCTTTTTTATACACAAAATTTTTGATTTAAGCATAATATTAATAATAGGAATATTATTGGGGGATGAACTATGAGTAAATCATATTATAAAAAGAAAAATAAATCATGGACAAAAGTATTTCAAGATGGTTTCAAAGATATATGTGATGGTATAGGTAAAAATATTGGAAAAGGTGGAGCTTTTTTTAAAACTTGTGTAAATCCAGCTGCCAGGTTATGTATATTCATACTTATATTATTAACTTTATTACTTTCTGGGATAGGATTTTACTCTTGGGTTATATTAATTATGTTAGTATTAATACTACAATTTGTGTAAATTGTAAAAAATATAATTTGCATTATTAATTAAGTTGTGTTAAGATAATCTTCGCGAGTAAGACATGCAATCGCTGCTAGACTAGATCTAGGAGAGGAAAGTCGGAGCTCCATAGGGCAGGGTGCTGGATAACGTCCAGTCAAGGCGACTTGAAGGAAAGTGCAACAGAGAGATACCGCCTAAATTTTTAGGTAAGGGTGGAAAGGCGAGGTAAGAGCTCACCAGCATCATGGTGACATGATGGCTATGTAAACCCCACCTGGAGCAAGGTCGAATAGGGAAACATTTAGGAGTTGCCCGCTCCGTTTCCGGGTGTACCGCTTGAGCTTATTGGCAACAATAAGCCTAGATAGATGATTGCTTAATACAGAACTCCGCTTAAGGCTTGCTCGCAACCAAGTGTTTATAGGGATTTACTGAGGGTAATATAAATTTTGCCCAAGTATTTGCCCAAGTATACCTTTAAGAATGAATCAGAGATGTTAATTTTACAGTTGCTTCTCTATTCATTTTTTTTGTTACATGACTATAAGTATCAGCAGTAGTTTGCATTAAAGAATGTCCTAATCTATCTTGAACGACCTTAAGATTTACACCGCTTTCTATCAAATAAGTAGCATTAGTATGCCTTAAATCATGCCAACGAATATTTTTATCTATTTTATTATATTTACATAATCTCTTTAATCGTTGTAAAAAAGTTGATGGAATTATATAATCCCCATTTTCATGTCTAAAAATTAAATCATAGGACATCTTATTAAAAAATACTTTTTTATAAAATTCTCCATATTTTAATTTATTTGAGTTTTGAATATTCTTATGTTTTTTCAATTTTTGTACAAGTTCATCACTTATAGGTATAGTTCTATATGAACCTTCTGTTTTTAAAGTAGATATAGTATAAATATTTTCTATTCTTATTAGAGCCTTAGTAATATCAATAAATTTATCTTCGAGATTTATACTATCCCATGTCAAGCCACATAATTCACCACGTCTTAAGCCTGTTTCTATAGAAATATCTAATGCAAGTTTAAAAATGTGATCTTCAAAAACATTATCATTTAGATTATTATAAATAAGTTTAAATTCATCTAAAGTTAAAATGTTTGCTTTATATTTATTTCTTTTTGGTGTATCAATATATTTACATGGATTCTCTATTATCATTTGTAACTTTACAGCTCTATTCAATGCAGTATTTAGAATACCGTAATACATTTGAATAGTTGTTCCAGATAGACATGTTATATTTTTACCTTTCTTTATTTTATCTTTTTTTAAATCTCTCAGAAATTTATCAATATGGATTACCTTAAGGTCGCAAAGTCTAACATTACCAATGCTTGGTGTTATTTTATTAGTAATCACATTCTTATATTTATCATAAGTATTTTTTGATTTTTCATCTATAATATAATTTTCTAGCCACATATTAAGATAATCGCAAAGTTTTGTTTCTTCTGGTCTTGTATATCCTTTATATTTTCTATTTAATTCTTCGTTTAGCGCTTTCAAAGCATCTTCTTTCCTATCACCTCCACATCGCTCTATAACTTTTCCATTTTCAAAGAAACGATAATACCATTTCTTTCCTCGTTGTCTAATTGATCCCTTTGGCATAAAACCATTCCTTTCAGAACTTATGTTCTATTTGATTTTTAAAATAAACACTAGAAGTCCTCAAGTTTCTCAAGCACACCTAGTGGATTAAACCTAATAATGTAATTATCAATTGAGTACCAATTGCCATATTTATTTTCATAATAATTTAAAGCTTCTTTTAAAAAAGCCTCAGTTACTTCAAGAAAATCAGCAAGCTCATATATATTTCTAATGCCAACTTGATGGGCAACTATTATTTTTGTTAAACTTACCATTCTTTTATATGCCCATCTTCGAGCAATTATTTCTTGCTTTCTATTGGATATAGAGGTTTCATCTATTATATCTCCGAAAGTTGTTTCATGATGACCAATTTCTTCAGCAAGAATACATTTACGCTCAGCATCAGTAACAATTTTTTTGTCTATAAGTATTTTCCCATCTTTGTATAGTCCCTTGAATCCGTATTTTAAGGCTTTTTCTTTTACTCTTAATCCATCCTTCTCAGCTTCAATTAGCATTTCGTCATAAGTCATCCCATAATCCCCTTATATAAAATCAGAACCTAATCGTCAAACTCATCAAATAGAGCATCTATATAGTTTTTTATTAATTCAACTTTTTTAGGAGTTAAGTTTTTATCTTCTAAATGAGCTGCAATAGTTTCTATTTGTTTTTTATTTTTATTATTTTTAGAATTAATTTTATTATCAGAAGAACTTTCCTCTATTAGTTCAGAAAGTTTAACATCTAGCGAATTAGCGATAGATTTAAGAGTATCTACACTAGCATTATATCTATCGTTTTCTATATCAGCTAAATATGAACGTGAAATATTAGCTTTTTTAGCTAATTCAACTTGAGTTAATTTATTTGCTTTTCTAATATTTTTAATTTTTTGGCCAATACTCATTTCAATAACCTCCATGTCGAACATACCGACTTTATATAGTAATTATATAATTTGAAAGTCGGAATTACAATACATAAAAAGACGGAAATACAAGTAAATATAAGCGCGTGTAAGAAATATAACTCTAATGCTCTTATTTAGTCAAATTTGGTCGGAAATACACGTAAATGAACTTTGAATTAATGACGGATATACAATACAATAATAACATAAGTTGCGAGGAGGTGAGCAAATGACGATAACAGTTGCTAAGGAAATCGGTAAGGTTATAAAAAGAGCAAGAGAAAAGCAATCTCTAACACAGCAGGGTTTATCAGAAAGAGTAGGTATATCAAGAAACTATATTTCTGATATAGAGTGTGGGAGATATATACCAAGTGTAGAAAAATTACTTTCATTAGCTACAGCTTTAGAGATTGATTTAAATTTATTAAAAAATGACGGAAATACAAGGGGTGAATGATTTGGAGTTACTAACTATTAAGGAAGCTGCAAGTAAATTAAAGGTTAATAAAAATACAGTTTATAGCCTTATAAAATCAGGGAACATAATAGCTCTTAAGCTTGGTGCTTTGAAGATTACAGATAAGGAACTAGATAGATTTATAGAATTTTCTTCTGGAAAAGACTTTACAGATTTAAATAATGTAACTGAATTAAGAGTTAAAGCTTAGCAGTATAAAAATTAAGGAGGATGGAAAATGAATAATCAAATTGTAAAGATCAACAATACTGATTTATCAGTAAAAGAATTTAACGGACAAAGAGTTGTAACATTCAAAGATATTGATATGTTACATGAAAGAGTAGAAGGAACTGCAAAGAGAAATTTTGCAGATAATAAAAAACACTTTATAGAGAATGTAGATTATTTTGAATTATCTAAAAATGATGTCGGTACGGATTTCGTACTAACATATGGATTTGATAAAAAAGCACCTAAAGGACTACTAATTACAGAAAGTGGTTACTTAATGTTAGTAAAGTCACTTCAAGATGATTTAGCATGGAAAGTTCAAAGAGAATTAGTTAATAACTATTTCAGAGCAAAGCAAATTGTACAAGCTAAGTTATCTAAGGAGTTGCAAGCAATATTTATGATAGACGGCAAGCAACAAGAATTAGAACAAGAAATAATTGTTGTAAGAGATGAGGTTAAGGATTTAAAAGATAACTTGCCATTACTTGGAGTGGATTGTGATGAAATTACTAGTTTAATTAAAAAGATCTGCACTAAGGTAACTGGATACGAAACACCTGCATATAAAGATAAATCTTTAAGAGGTAGAGTTTATTCAGACATTTATGGACAAGTTAAAAGAGAATTTCAAGTAAAGTCATATAAAGCTATTAAGAGAAGTCAAATAGAACTTGCTAAAGGAATAATAACAAATTATAAAGCACCTAAAGCTTTATTAGATGAAATTATACAAGTAAATAACCAAGTAGATTTTGAGGAGGTAATTTAATATTGAAAGATTTTTAGAAGTTCATGGAACAATAATTAATAAAAAAGATATAAGAAGGGTTGAGTTTATATCAGATGATATTTATTTAGGGTTATTACCTAGAGTAAATGGTGAGATTGTAGTGGATTTTATAGGATTTACTTATGCTAAGATACACACATTTGATAATAGAGAAATAGATTTAGAGATAGATTTATATGCTCCAGATGAAGGTGAAACAGAAGATTTTTGGATTGACAAGAATAGAGCTTATATAAACATGAGTATGACTAAAATTTATGAATTGCTTAATCCGGTTAAGGTTACAGAAATAGAATATAACTAAAAAGAGGGGGAAATGTAAAAATGAAAAGTATAGGAATAGTAAGAAAAGTAGATCAATTAGGAAGGGTAGTTATACCTATGGAATTAAGAAAGTCAATGAATATTGAAGAAGGACAACCATTAGAAATGTACACAGAAGGCGAAATGATAATTCTTAAGAAACATATACCAGGTTGCCATTGTTGTGGTGATGTAAATGTAAAGGCAACTATCTTAGGAGTTAAGCTTTGTAATAACTGCATAAATGAATTTAATAAAGCTAGAAAGAAAGTTGAGGAGTTGAGATAGAAGTGTATGTATTAAAAATATACCTATTAACTTTACTTAAG
>NZ_JAGGJY010000015.1 GCF_017873245.1 Clostridium tertium
ATCTTTGCTCAAATTACTTTGAGTCTTAATGTTAAGACGTCTAAAAGAATTGCTGGTTTGTTTACTTAACTTATTTTCTGTTCAATTTTCAAAGACCATTTTCTTCATCGCCCTCAAGCGACTTTCTTATCTTATCACTTATTCACTTTCTTGTCAACAATGTTTTTTAACTTTTTTCAAGTTATCTTGCTGCAATCAATTCGTTAATAAGTGACGATTTACATAATATCATGTTAGATTCCCCCTACTCTTTATGAAATAATCTTATTTTTATAAATTATATTGATTTCTCTATACTTTTCTTCTATTTTCTTATTTTTTTAATTACTGATACACCAGGATAGGTTAATTATATATTTTTATGTTAACACCAGTGTACATTGTGTATATCCTTATATATATAGATATTTCTGTTTGTTTAATCCTATATTTATATACAATTATATATAGGATTTTAATTTTACAATCTATATATAATTGTATGGTTTATATGATTATTTTAATAATCTTCATAATTAAAATTAATAATACATTATAAAGTTAACTTACTTTTTTAAACAAAATAACAACACTAAGCTTATGAATAATAAAACTGAGTTTATATAAAATCTAAATTTAGATAAGATATAGTGCTTTAATGTAATATTTTATATATTGTATGAATATAACCAGTTAATTAATATAATTGAAGTAATCTATCTATTTAATGTTTATTTATAACTTTTATTATATAAATAGAAATAGAAGGCACACTTTCGTACACCTTCTATTTCTATTTACTTTATTTTATTTTATTTTATTTTATTTATTATCTCTTTAATTCTGCTTTTATTGCATCAGCAACAAATTGCACATTTGTTCCAACTATTACTTGGATATTTCCTTTTCCAGGTCTTATAACCCCTCTAGCTCCTAGAGCTGTTAAACTTTTATCTTTAATTATAGCGTTATCTTTAACACCAAGTCTTAATCTAGTAACACAGTTGTCTACTGATACTATATTTTCTTTTCCACCTAAAGCTTGGATATATGCTTTAGCTAATTCATTCATATCTCCACTAACTGCTACATTTTCACTTAATTCATCATCGTCGTCTTCTCTACCTGGAGTCTTTAAGTTGAATTTAGTGATTACGAATCTAAATACTACATAGTATAAAATTGCAAATACTAAACCAATTGGTATTAACCAAAGTGGATTTTCAGCCATTGGAGCCTTAAAGCTTAAGATCCAATCAACAAATCCAGCACTGAAGTTAAATCCAGCTCTTACTGGTAATAATGTACAAACTATAGCTGAAACACCTGTTAAAGCAGCATGAACTACATATAGTCCTGGTGCTAAGAACATGAATGCGAATTCTAATGGTTCTGTAACTCCTGTAAAGAATGAAGATAATGCAGCTGCTAATAATAATCCATATACAGCTTTCTTCTTATTATCTTTAGCAGTATGATACATAGCTAAAGCTCCTGCTGGTAAACCAAACATCATTACTGGGAAGAATCCAGTCATGTACATTCCAGTTACACCTTGAGTACCTGTTCCTGCCCAGAAGTTTCCGATATCATTAATTCCTGCAACATCAAACCAGAATACTGAGTTAAGTGCATGGTGAAGTCCTGTAGGTATTAATAATCTATTAAAGAATGCATATATACCTGATCCAACAGCTCCTGTAGAAACAATTGCCTTACCAAATGATACTAGTGCATTGTAAACTACTGGCCATACAAAGAATAATACAAGTGCTGCAACTAATGATGCTAATGCTGTCATAATTGCAACTGATCTCTTACCACTGAAGAAACCTAAAGCATCTGGTAATTTAGTATTTTTAAACTTGTTGTAACATGTTGCCCCGATTAAACCTGCAACAATACCAACGAATTGAGTTTGAATTTTTGAGAATGCTGCTGGTACTTCTGCAACATCTATTCCTTTAAACATTCCAACAACTGCTGGGCTTAATAAAGTTGTGATCATAAGCCATGAAACTAAACCAGCAAGTCCTGCTGTACCATCATTATCGTCTGACATTCCAACTGCTACACCAATTGCAAAAAGAATAGCCATATTATCAATTAGAGCTCCACCAGCTTTTAATAAGAAAGCTGCCATAACATTGTTAGCACCCCAACCTGTAGGGTCAATCCAATAACCAATACCCATTAATATACTTGCAACAGGTAATGCTGCTACTGGAAGCATTAAAGATTTTCCTAATCTTTGAAGATACTTCATCATAATAATAAATCCTCCTTAAATTTTTTTATATACAAATTTAAGCAGCTGTATAATATAATTCCGAGTAAGAAATAAAAAAAGCCGAAAAGGATATTATAGATATATAAATCCTCTTCGGCTCATGCTCAACTAATTGATAACACGCCTAAATTTGTACACATATTTTATTTACAATATTATTGTATCATCTGTTGTTATTGTTTTCAATATCCTTTTTTATTATTTTTTGATGATTTTCTTAAGATTTCATTAATTATATTAAATATGCTCATCTTTGCTAACGATTTCATTAGTTTTTTTTTATTTAGTTTATTGACAACTATTAATAACTATATATATAATCATACTAGACGTGTTACTGTTTAATCAGGCATGAGTCCATCTATAATTTTAGGGCTTATGCCTTTTGTTTTTAACATTTTGTATATAATATTTATGTATTTATTCTTAGATATTTATAAATACTATAAGTATTAATTTATACACTCATTAAAATTTGAAGTAGAAAGGATGTGGATTCCTGATTATTCAGGAAATACTATGTTTAATTTTATTAAGAACTTATTTAAGTCAGACTCAAACAATGAAAATGCTGTAGTTAATCCTAACGCACTTGTTGCTCCTGTTTCTGGTAAGATTATTCCTTTATCAGAAGTTCCAGACCCAGTTTTCGCTGAAAAACTAGCTGGAGATGGAATGGCTATAATAGCTGAAGGAGATACTATTGTTGCTCCTGCTGATGGAGAAGTTACTCTTATTTTTAAAACTAAGCATGCATTTGCTATGACTTTAGAAAATGGATTAGAGTTACTTATTCACATAGGATTAGAAACTGTTTCTCTTGATGGAGAAGGTTTTGAACAATTAGTTGAACAAGGTACAAAAGTTAAAGCTGGTACACCATTAATTAAAATAAACAGAGAATTAATCTTAAGCAAAGGATTATCTCTTGCTACACCAGTATTAATAACTAATGTTGATGCAACTAAGTCAATAACTCCAGTTGAAAGTGGAGATGCTGTTGCAGGCAAAACTGTAGTTGTTAACTTCGAAGTATAATAATTTTTTATAAAATAAAAATCAGCCATATTTTATAATGGCTGATTTTTATTTTATAATTGAAACTCTAAATCTCTCTATATGCATTGCTAAATATGCAACTTCATCTTCTGATATAGTCGGAATCTCTAAAGTTCTACAGATTATTTTTTTTGTCTCTTCTGCAATTTCATATGATACCCCATATTTTTCTTTTATAATATCAATCAAATCATTTTTTATCGGTGTATCAGTAATTATTCTTTCTATGGCAAATCTTATATGAGTTAGGAACCTTGCATAATCTAAAGATCTTCTATCTATTTCTATATTTAATCTATCTTCAACATGCTCAATTATAGAATTACTTAAAAAGCTATATTTTATAGTATTAGATAACTTTCCATTATTTCTGGCTGAATGAATATGTAAGGCAATAAATCCTTTTTCTCCTTCAGGTATATCTAATTTTAATTCCTCACTTATTCTATTTGCCAATCTACTAGCCATTTCAAACTCTTTATTATATAAGGTTTCTATTTCTACTAAGAAAGGATTTTGTATCTCTTCGTTATCTTCTAGCCTTTTTATTGCATAAAATAAATGATCTACTAATCCTACATGAATATTCTCATTAAGATCCTCTCCCAATTCATCCGTTATTTCAGCAATTACCTCTTCAACTAATGCAATTAATTTTGTATCTACCCTATTTAAGATTTCTTTAAAATTTCTTTGATTTTCCTTATCTTCAATTATGAACACCTTCTCTACTGAAGTCCCTTTTTTTATAATATCTCCTGTTTTTTTGCCAAATCCTATTCCTTTTTGAAAAAGTATCTTTTCCTTTCCTTTTTCCCTTACAAGTAATATGTTGTTATTAAAAGATTTCACTACAGTTGTATTTCTATTTAATATAATCTCTTTCATAAACACCTTCCTCTTATCACGTATAATAATTAATATTATTTTTCTAATATCTTAAAAAAGGTTATATGATCCTTCCAGGCCCCATTTATAAATAAGTATTTTTCATTTAACCCAATTTTTTCAAACCCACATCCATTAAGTACGGCTTTTGATTTTTCATTATTTGTTAAAACAGAAGCTTCTAATCTATGCAACTCTAACTCATCTCTTGCATAATCTATAACTAATCTTAATGCTTCTTTCATGTACCCTCTACCTTGAAAGTCCTTATCAATAGAGTATCCTATTATTCCACTTTTAAAAACTCCATAAACTATATTAGATATCTTAATCTTACCAATTAGTTTTTCACCTATATATATTCCAAAGTCTATTCCAGTACCACTCATTAGATGTTTATAACCTTCTAATAAAATATCTCTTTGAACCTCATATGTGTAAAAGTTATTATCCCTACTTGGCTCAAAATTACTTAAATGATCTTTATTTCTTATGTTATATTCTAATAAAGCTTCTGCACAATCAGGAGTCAAATTTCTTACAGTTACATTTTCTCCAACTAAATTAATTAGGAAACTCCTTTGAGTATTGTTATACTCATTTCTATTTATTCCAAAGCTTAATTCATCTAAAAATACTCCATTAGAAAAAAGATTTTCAGTAAATATCCCTTCTAATGTAAATCCTAAATCTAAAAATACTTTATAATCAATATTTTCATCTACTAAAACATTGGTCTTATATATATTTATATCTTTAAATATAGCTCTTAATATACTTTCTACAGTTTCTTTTAATAACTCATATTTATTTTCTTTATAAAACTTTAGTTTAACGGTACATTTTTTATTGTCCTTATCTAGCTCAACTATAGTAAATCTTCCTATAAATATATTATTTTTATCTTTTATAATATAATCGCTAAATGTCCCTTTAACTAAATCTATACTTATTCCTCTGTTTTCGCTCATAACAAAATCTCCTAAGTTGTATATATTCATACCAATAATTATATTATAACGATAAACGTACATTATGCACAACATATTATATTCGACTAATTAATCAATATTCGAAATTGAATTAATGTTCATTATTACAAATAAACTTTCATATAATTAATTACTATTAAGTATCTTAGGAGTTTATATGCTTATTTTAAAGCTTTTCAAAAAAAATAGAAATAATAATAAAAAGAATAGTGTAAAAAGTTTTTTTAAGTTTTTTCTAATACTATCATTAACCCTACTAGTCTGTAAATTATTTTTAAATTGTAGATCACAAGCAAATAGTTCAAACCATTCAAATATTAATAATATAAAAATAATTTCTGAGGAAAGTTTAGTTAAAGAAATTAAAAATGTCAATAAAATAATTCCTCTAGAAGTAGAACTTTCAAAAACGGTAACAATAGATAAAAGTTGGGGCGAACTTGAAATATTAAAGAAATATAAAAGAATAAGATTCTTTGCTAACTGCTCATATTCTATAGATTTATCCCAAATTACTACTGACGATATAAACATTGATAATAAAAATAAAGAACTAAATATAATATTAACTAAGCCTGAAATCTTTAGCATTAATATTAATAGAAAAAAAACAGAGTATGAAGAATCCTCTAATGGTTTACTTAGATTTGGAGAAATAAAATTAACTTCTGAAGAGTTCGATTTAATTCAAGAAGAAGTGAATAAAGGTTTTGAGGAAACTATGAAAAGTGATGAAATATATAATAAGGTTATCTCTAACACTAAAATT
Source organism: Clostridium tertium (assembly GCF_017873245.1). Classification (GTDB taxonomy): domain Bacteria; phylum Bacillota; class Clostridia; order Clostridiales; family Clostridiaceae; genus Clostridium; species Clostridium tertium. The sequence continues at coordinate 5,978 of NZ_JAGGJY010000015.1, forward strand.
TCTTTAGAAAAACTATTAGATCAAATAACAGAAGACAAAATGAATATCAACATATCTTTTAAATAAATATAGCTTATTTTCTTTATAGATGTATAATATATTTAAATAATTTATACAATTAAATTTATAAAGGAGTGATAAAATGAAGAGAATAGTTTTAGCAGGTGGATGCTTTTGGGGAGTAGAAGAATTTCTATCTAGATTAAATGGTGTAGTATCTACAGAAGTAGGATATGCAAATGGAAGAACTGAAAATCCAACTTATGAGGATGTATGCAATAAAAATACTTATTTTGCTGAAGCTTGTTTAGTTGAATATGATGAAAACAAAACATCATTGGAACATATATTAAATGAATATTGGTCAATAATTGACCCCACTGTATTAAATAGACAAGGACCAGACGTCGGAAGTCAATATCGAACAGGCATGTATTATTTAGATGAAAATGACTTGGATACACTTCTTAAAAGCAAGGAAGAAGAACAAAAAAAATATGATAAAAAAATTGTTACAGAGGTAAAACCGTTAGTTAATTATTATAAAGCTGAAGAGTATCATCAAAAATATTTAAAGAAAAATCCAAATGGATATTGTCATATAAAATTATAGTAGGAATATAGTAACAAATAAAACAATAAAAAACTCAGCTAGAGCTGAGTTTTTTTATTGTTTTATAGAGTAAGAATTATAAAAATTTAAGTTTAGAAAAATACCCCTTGTTAAATTTTTACACCATATTATTTATGATTAATTTTTTATTATATTTGCCCTCATCTTATCTGTAGCTTCTTGTAATGATGTTTGCCAATCTTTAACTGATTTATCTCCAGTCATTACTGAATCAACTGTACCAACATATATATCAGAATATGTTAATCCTTCTACTGGTTCAGTTGCTGCAAAAACTCCAAGTAAAGCTTTAGCACCGTTATCATACATCTTTAATAACTCAACTTGTAATGGCTCTAAATATTGATTTGCAATTTCCATAGATCCCTTAACAGGAACAACTCCCTTAGCATTTTCAGCTATAATCTTAACTGCTTCATCACTATAGATATAAGCCATAAACTCTTCAGCTAATTCTTTATTTTTAGCATCTTTTGGAATATACATTTGTTCTATAAAGCTTACAGAATATTGGTCTCCACCATCCTTAAATGCTGGATAAGCCATGAATCCCCATTCAAAGCCATCTGCCTTTGGAGCATCCTTCATTTCATCTGGTAACCAAGTTCCATTTGGTATAAATAACGCTTTATTATCTAAAACTAACTGTTGATTATTTTTAAAACTTTGATTATTAGCATTTGCTACAACTGTTGGATCTAAGTAATCCTTAAGTTTTCCTACTGTTTCTAATGCTTTAGTTGCTGGTTCAGAAGTCCAGAAACCTTCTTTATAATTCATAGCATCCTTAAATGCCTCTTCTCCACCTGCTGCTGCAAGCATTGGTGGAATCATACAATCTAAATAACCAGCAGTTGGATATGACCATAATGATATTCCATCAGCCTTTGCCTTGTCACCTAAAGCAAACATTTGATCCCAAGTCTTTGGAAGCTCGTACCCTTTTTCAGCAAATAAAGTTTTATTATAGAATAAACCTGTTGGACTATAGAATAATGGCAATAAATATGTCTTTCCATCTCCATATGGATTTGTAGCATAGCTATCTGTAAATCCAGGTAGTAATTTATCCTTTACTGTTACATCTTCTCCTGGAACTTTCATATTTAGTACATTTGATAAATCCTGTAATCCTTGTTCCTTAGTAAATGTTTCAGTTAATGCATCTGGTCTTCCAGTTGCTAAATATATAAAGTCCGGAACATTTCCTGCTTGAATTTGAGGACGAATAACTTCTTCTATATTAGAAGCAACTGTTAATTCAACGGTTACGCCTTCATGGGATTTTTCAAAGTTTTCCTTTAATTTTTCCCAATAAACCTTTCCATATCCACCTTCAAAAGCAGCAATTTTTAAAGTCTTTGTTTCACCAGCAGAGGCTCCTGTACTATCTCCTTTTCCTCCACATCCAGTTAAGCTAGTCATTACCATAAGTGAGCTTAATAATAAGGCTAATGTTCTCTTTTTCATTACATTTCCTCCCTTTCCCCTTTTTAATATACCAATTAATAATTTATATTTTAATTCTATTACTTTGTAAACGTTATTTATATAATATTTTTGCTTATTATTTTATTAATATTGCTTATATTCTCAATATTGTTTTATTGATACTTTTTATTATAGATATATAGTTCTCCTAGAATCCCTGCCATACCTATAAATATTATTAATAATCCTAAATAACCATTAATGGCATTACCTTTAATAACCAAAAACATGGATAGAAAAAATATCACAGTTAAAATTATATTTTTTACCATCTTGCTTCCTCCTTTAAGGATGTGATAAAAACTTTAGCAGAAAATCAACCTACTCATCATTCACATTCAATTTAATATTATTTTATATCAATCCATTTTATTTCTGCAGGATCTAATTCCATAACAATTAATTTACCTTCGCCATCATAAATATTTGATGTTTGCTTTTCATTAGAATTATTTATAACCGCATATCTATTTGATTCCAAATAAGCCGATACTTCGCAATAAGGATTATCTGAATACCATCTCTTCATTTCACTTTCTTTATTTGCTGCATAATAACAAGCTCTTGTTAGAATACGTGTGTTTTGAATTGAATATGGTAATCCAGCTATATATACAGTACGACCTTTTCCATAACTATTTGCAGCCATTAATAAATCGCCATTTGTGTACTTTATTATTTCAGTTGATTCTTTTACTGAATAAATATTTTTTTGACCTTCTCCAAAGTTTAACTCTTCAAATATATCTTCTGTTATAAAATGCTTATCCAACTCTTGCTTGAAGTATTTATCTGTACTTAATGAGAATCCTAATTCCTTATCTATTCCTAAAGCATCTGAAAGTTGGAAGTAATGTCCTCCATTTAGTACAGCAGAAGGCTCTCCAATTCCTATGAATCCTCCGCCGTTATATATCCACTCTCTAATTTTAGTAACAATTTCCTCATCAAGCCATTTTTCTCCACCACTAAATGCAGTGCCTGCATCTCCAGCATTTATAATTACATCAATGCCATCTGGAACTCCTTGATTTTTTATATCATCAAAACTTATAAAGCTTACATCTACACTCATACCACTTAAAGATTCTATCACTCCTAGATATGAATATATTTGCTTATACCATAGAGCATGTGCAACCATATGTGTTTGCCATGTACGTAATTTACCCCAACAATTAAGAACTGCAACTTTTAATCCGCAATGAGGCTTATTTCCATTTATAGTATCATATATTTCTCTAAATTCATTGCATACACTCTCTATATAATCAACAAAATTAGGGAACTTATATGCTAATGATAAATATCCTCCATATCCTATTCTATCTACTGGTTTTCTCATTATTGCACGTCTAGCTGTTATCCAGTTTTCTCTAGCTTCTATAGTAGGATCATTTCCTTCATAAAATGTATCTGGGAAAAAGTATGGTAGAAAACGTCCTTCAGTATATTTAACCCCTGGAATATCTGATATCATTCTAAGAGTAGCACCGCTACCAACAGATCCAACTACTGCATCTAATCCTATATTCTCAAAATATTTACCATAAGGCTCTGTTCCTATCCAGTTATCACCAAGGAACATCATTGCTTCTCTTCCATGTTCATGAGTAATATCAACAAGCTTTTTAACATTATTAGCTACGAATTCTTGTTGAAAATCCATGTAATCTAAGAACTTTTTGCTTGGAACTCTAAATGAACTATTGTAGTATCCTTGGTCTATAATATCCTCTGGTCTTAGCTTATATCCCTTTACTTTTTCAAACTCTCTTAAGGCCTCAGCACTTACACTTGAACTATATCCAAACCAATCAACATACTTTTCCTTTGCTCTATCATTAAATACTAATGTAAAGTGATAAAAAAATGTTGTGAATCTAACTACATCAGTTTCAGGATGCTCATCTAACCATTTATGCATTGCCTCAAAAATATACTTGTTTGTCTTTGGTTTTCTTGCATCAAATGGCATTTCATGAGGTCTATCTCCCCAATTATTAGTTATATGATTATACATTTGGGTAGGATCCCATATGCAATATGCTAAGAATGATACTGTGTATTCATGCCAGGCTTTTGTATCATTTATTATTACTTCTTGTGTTTCTTCGTTATAGCTCCATTTATTTAAATCAACAACTTCTCCAGTTGTCCTATCTATTACTTCCCAAAATTCTTTAACATCATGATAAGAATCCGGCTTTACTTGCTGATCAAAATATCCTTCCATTATTTTTATTACTAATGTTTCACTAGTAGCTAAATGATGCTTAGTCATTAAATAAGTTTGTTGTAATTCTTCCATATTTTGCTCTGCCCACTTATTATCACCACGTGCAACAAAATAAGTAGAATATATCTTTTCTGCTAATCCCTTTATTTCTCTTGGTAGCTTAAATCCATCACAATCACGTATTGCATCTGCCCCCCACTTTTCTGCTATCTCCATTGTCTCTTTTATAAAATTATCATCCGTTGGAATTGTAACTCTCCCTTTATTCATTTTTGTCCTCCTCTATTATTCTTTTATTCCGCCTACTGTCATACCTTCTGTAAGTTTCTTTTGAACTAATATATATAAAATTATTGTTGGAATCATAACTATAACTAAACCAGCATATAGAGCTCCGTAATCAGTTGCTGTTTTTTGAACTTGCATTAAATTTATTAATCCTAATGGTAATGTTTTTGCTTTATTAGGAAGCATAGTTAGTGCAATTATATATTCGTTCCAAAAAGCTAAGAAATTAAATAATATAACTGTTATGATACTAGGCTTGGCCATTGGCATTATAACGTGAATTAAAGTTTTTAAATTACTACATCCATCTACGTAAGCTGCCTCTTCATATGCCTTAGGTAATGATTTAAAAAATGTCATAAGTAAGTATATAGTGAAAGGTAAAGCTGTTGATGCATAAATAATACTAACTACTATTCTGCTATCTAAAAATACTGTCATACTTGCTGGTATTGCAAAGATATTTCTTACTAACTTTTCTCCATCTAATACCAATAAGAATATAGGTACAACAATATAATTTACATTTATAAATAACCCAGCTGAAAATAGTAAATTTAATACCTTTTTGCTTTTAAATTCAAATCTTGATAAAACATAGGCTGCAGGTATAGATACAACCAATAAAATTATTAACGCTAGTCCAGTTACTATTACTGAATTAATAAAATATTCACCCATGTTTGCTTCAATAAATGCTTTACGGAAATTTTCTAAGTAAAATCCTTTTGGTAATGCCCATGGATTACCATAAAACTCCGATTTATGCTTAAATGATGCTAATACAGCCCATCCCAAAGGAATTAATATGCTTAAAGCAAATATAGTTAAACATAAATAAGTAAAAATTTTCATTAACTTTTCTGTTGATGCCTTTTTATATGATTTTTCCATATCAATCCCTCCTTAGAATTCTATTACATCTCTTTTTGTTGCTTTACTTATTACTAGTGATAATCCAAAAGAGAAAATAAATATTATTACTCCTATAGCCATACCGTACCCATATGATGAGTTAGAATACGCCTGCTTGTACATATAACTTAGGAAAACTTCTGATGATCCATCAGGTCCACCAGCAGTCATAACCTTTACAAATAAGAAGCTTAAATTTATTGTACTGATTATAAAGAATGTTAAAGTAGTTCTTATAACATTCCAAATTAAAGGTAATGTTATTTGTAAAAATTGATTCCATCTTGATGCCCCTTCTAATTCTGCTGCTTCATAAAGGCTTTCCGGAATACTACTCATACTTGCCATATACATTACCATATAATAACCTACTGCTTGCCATATCATTGCAATAGCTATACACCATATAACTACCTTTTGATCACCAAGCCACATTCGTTTTAAATTTTCTAAACCGAGCGAACCAAGACTTGCATTTATTATCCCTTTTTCAGGATCTAAAATTGCTGAAAATATAGCTGATATAACTACAACTGATAAAATATTAGGAAAATAGAAAACTACTCTGAAGAAATTTTTGAATTTAGTATCTTTTCTAGTTAATACTGCGGCTGAAGCTATTGCTAAAATCATAGTTACAACCGTTACTATTACTAATAGAAATATTGTATTTTGAAACGCTTTAATAAAATTGCTATCTTTAAATAATATTGTAAAGTTGTCCAATCCTACAAATTTCTTGTTATTTGATAATCCCCCCCATTTAAATAATGACATCCAGAATACATTTATAGTTGGAATTACCATGAATAATATAAAAAGTATTAGTGCCGGGATTACTGAAAATCCTATAAACACTTTATTTACAGTGCTTTTCTTGCGCATTTTTATAATTCCTCCCCTCATTTCTCTCTCTACATATATTTATTCTACCTTCATGAAACCTTTTACACAATAATATTGTTGCTCAGTTTTATTGTAATATTGCTATCTAAATATTATTAAAAATTTATATATATTGTGTTATAATAAATAAAACAATATGTAGATTGGAGGTGTATCATGGGTAATACAAGATATTTAATCAATAAAAAGAACTATGATCCAAATTATGAACTACTTTATATCAGTAAATCAAAATTTGAAAACGATTGGCATAGCACAGCTCATTTTCATCCGTTCACAGAAATATTTTTTATAACTGATGGAAAAGGAGCGTTTCATTTAGATGATGCTATTGTTAATGTTAATAAATGGGACCTAATTGTAATTAATCCTAACTGTTTACATACAGAAAAATCATCTTTATCAGATTCCCCTTTAGAATATATCGTTCTCGGGGTAGACAACCTGTTGTTAAATTTTCCTGAATCCTATAGTTTGACTAATAATGAACAACAAATTAATCTATATAAAATAATGAACTTTTCTAAAGATAAAGATTTGATACTTAATTACTTTAATCAATTAATTAATGAAGTAGAAAATAAAGAATTTAATTATGAACATGCATGTAAAAGTATCTTAACACTATTCATAACTCACATCATACGCAGCACAACATCGCTACAATTTATAGAAGAATCTCAAGAAAAATTAAACTTAGAATGTGTAAAAATAAAAAATTATATTGATTCCCACTATGCTCAAAATATAACTTTAGACTTTTTATCTGATTTGTCTTATATGAATAAATTTCATTTAGTTCATACATTCACTAAACATATAGGGGTTTCTCCTATAAACTATGTTATAAACAAGCGTATTCAGGAAGCTAAAAATTTACTAGCCACTACTAGCTATTCAATTAGAGATATTGCTTCCATCGTTGGCTTTGGAAACTCCTCTTACTTCAGCCAAATGTTTAAAAAAGTAACTGGAATTTCTCCTAAAAGTTATAGAGTAAAAAATTCAAAAGATAAAGATATTTAAAAATTCAGGAGTAAGATTCATTATAAAAAATAACAAATCTTACTCCTGAATTTTAAATATTTATTACTTAAATTTTATATAATACAATAAAATACTAGCTTTATTTAAATGATATAAAACAATTTTATTTAACCGCTAGTTCTTTCGTCTTTCACATAACTTATATATCAATTAAATTTCACCTATAATAGATTTTATAACTTCTCCACCAAGGATCATACCTGCAACTGGAGGAACAAATGATATACTTCCTGGTATTTGTCTTTTAATTGCACATTTTTTAGTACCACCTGTACAAACACAACCAGTCTTACAAGTAACCACATCTTCATCTTTCGGTCTTCTTGGCTTTTCTTCTGAATACACAACTTTAAGATTTTTCACGCCTTTTTTTCTTAATTCATATCTCATAACCTTAGCTAAAGGACAAACTTTCGTATCATATATGTCAGCAACTTTAAATTGTGTTGGATCAAGCTTGTTTCCTGTTCCCATTGATGCAATTATGTTAATATTCTTTTCGTAGCAGTACTTTGCTAAAGCTATTTTAGCAGATACAGTATCAATTGCATCTATTACATAATCAACATCATCAGGAATTAATTCTGCCAAATTCTCTGGAGTAACAAATACTTGGTGAGTAATAACATTACACTTTCTATTAATAGTAAGTATTCTTTCTTTCATAACTTCAACTTTTACTTTGCTTATAGTTCCATATGTAGCATGTATTTGTCTATTTAAATTAGTTAAGCAAACAGTATCATCATCAACTAATATTAAGGTTCCAACTCCAGCTCTTGTTAACGCTTCAACAGCAAAGCTTCCTACTCCACCAACTCCAAATACCATTACTTTTGAATTTTTTAGTTTTTCTAGTCCATCATTTCCTATAAGTAATTCTGTTCTAGATAATGGATGTTGTAACATTCACTTCTCTCCTTTTTATATCTTATGTATATTTCACCAAAGAATAATTTTAATTTATATCTTATTTTAGACTATTATTTATTTATATACAATAATATTATTTTCCATATAATAAAAATAGTATAACTTAACATAATTTCTAATAATAAAATTATATGTTTTATTTAAACGAATTTTATTATATGATAATATAAGTTATAAATTGCAAGACTATTTAATAATGAAAGAATAAAAAAATGAAAAAGTAAAAGAATTAAGGTTATTTTGCTACGCAAAAATTAAATTATAAGTGCGAAGTACTTTATATTCAAAGATCTACCAAGGATTTTCACCTTAATTTGTTCATTACTTCATTATTTCATTTCTTAATTATTTTGCTTTGCAAATATATTTCAAGGAGGTTAGTCATGATTTTAGGAATTATAAGTGCAATGACTGAGGAATTAGAATTACTTCTAAAAGATATGTCTATTGAAGAAGAAACAAAGAAAGCAAATATGACTTTTTATAAAGGAACTCTAGGGGATAAAAATATAATTGCAGTTGTTTGTGGTATTGGTAAGGTAAATGCTGCTATTTGTACTCAAATATTAATATCTGAATATAGAGTATCTTCTATAATAAATGTAGGAGTTGCAGGCGGAATTGGTAAAGATATTTATCCTGGAGATGTTGTTGTTGGAATAGACTTAGTTCAACATGATATGGATACAACTGTATTTGGTGATCCCCATGGTCAAATTCCAAGGTTAGATACTTTTTCTTTTAAATGCGACGATAAATTAGTTAACGCTGCTTTAGCTGCATGTGAAGATATTAAAGAAATTAATACATTCTCTGGTAGAATCGTATCTGGAGATCAATTTATATCAAGTGTTGAAAAAATTCAATGGTTTGAAAAGGAATTTAATGCAATATCTTGTGAAATGGAAGGTGCAAGTATTGCCCATGTATGTTATTTAAATAATATTCCATGTGTTGTTATTAGATCAATATCTGATAATGCTAATAATGGAGCTCATATGGATTATGAAAAGTTTATTCCTATAGCAGTTAGAAATTCAACTATAATTTTAAAGAGTATGTTAGAAAAACTATAATAAAATAAAACAGATAGGCAATGGAATTTAATAGTCTATCTGTTTTCATTTTATTATAGAGATTTAATTTTAGGATATAAGCTTTTATCTTCTTTCTCTATTCTATTTTCTAATAGTTTCAATACTTTTTTGCTTTCTATCAAAAATTTATCTTTATCATTTAATATCTTATTTTTAGTATTAAATTGATTTTTAAACTCAGTAAATATTATGTGAATACTTCCCATTTCTTCGCTATATTCTTTAGATATATTTCTTAAATTAGTATTACTACTATTAATTAATTCTGGATACAAAAACTTGTCCTCTGTTTTCATATGAATATTTAACTTTCCAGCAAGTGTGTTTATATCCCAAACTAATTCATCCAAACTATCTTCCATATTTCTTATGCTTAAAATGCTATTAATTTTTTTTAATAATCCTTTTATATCTAAATGTTGTCTTTCTAGGTTATCTATATTCATATATGTAACTCCTATCCTTACTTTTATCTATTTTTAACTTAACTAAATTATAAAACAAACTTGTCCCATTTTATGTGATTGAAGTCACAATTTTACTTATTATAAAAACTAACATAATAGCAAAACATTATAAATAGAATAAATTTTTTATAACCACTAAATAAATAAAAACATACGCAAATAAAATGCATATGTCTTTATTTATCATATAATTATTTGAAATAATCTTGATGTTAGAAAGATTTGAATATATCTTTTTTTGCACCACAAACTGGGCAGTTTTCTACATTATCTCCAATTTCAGTGAATCCACAAATTGGACATACATAAATAGTTTCATCACTTATATCTTTTTGTTGCTTAGCCATATCTTGAGCGTCTTTAAACATTTTAGCATGTATTTTTTCTGCTTCTAAAGCATAATGGAAAGATCTTTGAGCATCACTTTCATTTTGGAATTTTGCAGTTTCTAAATAAACAGGGTACATTTGATCTATTTCGTGTAATTCACCATCGATTGCACCTTGTAGGTTTTCAACTATATTTGTATGACCAAATATAGCTCCAGCTGCAACTGTTTTATCTCCCAACTGCTCATTTAATACATTAAAGTGATTCTTAGCATGACACCATTCTGCATACGCAATTCCTCTAAAAAGTCTTGCTATATTTGGATAACCATCCTTTTCAGCTGAGTCACCCCAAATTGTGTAACGCATATGAGCCATACTTTCTCCACCATATGCCGAACTTAAAAAATCTACTGTCATTGCATTTTTTACTGACATAATTTAAACACATCCCTTCTACTAAATAACATTATTATTATTCCAAATATACAAATAATAATTCATTAAAGTCTTTTAAATATAATAATAAATGCATTTGATGCCCAATTATAAACTATGTCCTCCCCCCTAAAATTATACATATAACTATATAAAAATATTTCGAATCTATATTAATTAATCAATTTTATGGTATTGCGTTCTTAGGCCTTTATATAAACATATTTCTAAATTCAGCTTTTTATTTTCATAAAAAAGAGTTATAAGCTTAGATATAATCTTTTTAATCTTTATATCTTAGATTTTTATAACTCTTTTATCTTATTTTTTAATTAACTTTATATTCATAATGATACTTTTTTATTATCTTCTTAATATTTTATTCTAGTAAACCCTAAAATTTATGAATAAAAAGTCCACTTCTAGGCTTTGGCTCAAACCATGTTGATTTTGGAGGCATTATCCTTCCGCTATCTGCTATATCCATAATATCATCAGTAGTCGTAGCATACATAGAAAAACTAACTTTCATATCTGTATCTGCTCTTCTTTCTAGTTCTCTTAATCCTCTAATTCCTCCAACAAATTTAATTCTTTTAGATTTTCTTGGATCATCTATTCCTAATATCGGTTTTAAAAGATTATTTTGAAGTATTGAAACATCTAGTTGATCTACTGGATCATCTGGATTAAATATTCCATTTCTAGCTTCTAGCAAATACCATTGTTTTTCTAAATACATTCCAAAAGTATGCTTTTCTTTTGGTTTAACTTGTTCATTACTTTTAGTAACTATAAAATTTTCACTTACCTTATTTAAAAACTCTTCTTTTGAAAGTCCATTTAAATCTTTAACAGTTCTATTATAGTCCAATACCTCTAACTCGCTATCTGGATATGAAATTGATAAGAAATAATTGAATTCCTCGTCTCCAGTATACTCTTCATTCTCTGCCCTCTTTATATGTCCAACCTTTACTGCTGATGCTGATCTATGATGTCCATCAGCAATATACAAATATTCTACAGATTTAAATAATTCACTTATTTTATTTACTATACATTCATCCTCTATGATCCATACAGTATGTGATACTCCATCTTCTGACTTAAAATCATAGACTGGCTCTTTTTTCATCCATTCATTTATTATATTTGAAATATTTTTGTTTGCCCTATAAGTTAAAAATATAGGACCTGTATGAGCCTCACATTTATAAACATGATTAATTCTATCAATTTCTTTATCTTCTCTTGTTAGCTCATGCTTTTTTATTATATTGTTAGTATAATCATCTATTGAAGCACAACCAACAAGTCCAACTTGACTTCTTCCCTTCATAACTTGTCTATAAATATAGAATTTAGGTTTTTCATCCTCTATATAATATCCCTTTTCAATCATTTTATCTAAATTTTCTTTTGCTTTTTCATAAACCCTATCATCATATGCATCAATATCATTTGGTAAGTCTATCTCAGCTTTATCTACATGTAAAAATGAATAAGGATTACCTTTTACCATCTCTCTAGCTTCATCACTATCCATTACATCATACGGAAGTGCTGCTATTTTATTTGCTAATTCTTTTATAGGTCTTATACCTTTAAAAGGTCTTATGACTGCCATTAAAATTCCTCCTAAATCTATCACCTAGCTAAAAAACTCCTGTATAACTGACACTACCTCTTCTCCAATTCTATCTTGTGCTTCCATTGTTGATGCACCAATATGTGGAGTACAGCTAACTCTTGGATGATTAACTAATGCTTCATTTGTATTTGGTTCTACTGCAAACACGTCTATCCCTGCTCCTGCAATTTTACCGCTATCTAATGCTTCTAATAGAGCTTTTTCATCTACTACTTTCCCTCTTGCACAATTTATTATATAAGCCCCATCTTTCATAAGCTCTAACTCTTCTTTTCTAATTAAAGATCCATTTTCTTTATCATAAGGAACATGTAAGGAAATAAAATCTGATTTTTTAAGTAGATCATTTAATTCTAAAAATTCATATTTTATATCATCTTGCTTACCAAATACATCATTATAAACTACATTCATACCTAGAGCTGTAGCTTTATTAGCAAGTGCCTTACCTATTCTACCCATACCTATTATTCCTAATGTTTTACCCCCAAGTTCAATTCCCTCATACTTCTTCTTATTCCATTCACCATTTCTCATAGTGTAATTTGAAGTTCCAACAAATCTTGCTACAGCAAACATATGAGCTAGTGCTAACTCTGCAACAGAGTCTGAACTTGCATTTGGAGTATTTTTAACTGTTATTCCTTTTTCATGAGCTGTATATATATCTATATTATCTATTCCGACCCCAGCTCTTATTATAAGTTTTAATTTTCCGCCTGAAGCTTTTTCTAATACATCTTTAGTTACTTTTGTTGCAGACCTTACTACTAAAGCTTCGAAATCTTTAAGCTTCTCTCCTAAAACTTCTTTATCATAATGTTCATCTATAACTTCAAAACCTAATTCTAATAATTTATTAATTGCATTTTCCTGCAAACCATCACTTACTAATATTCTGAACATCTCTTTGCCCCCTGTTCTCATTACTCATAATTATTATAAATTACAAATTAAAACTTAATGATATATATTATTTTCCCGATTTTTATATCATTAATAATGACTAATTCATCATAGCCATTATATTCACACTTTATAATTATTACTCTAACCCCAAAATTTCATTTATATTTCTTAAAAGCTCATTTACATCTTCCATTTGGCAATCTGCCATATGAGCTATTCTAAATGTTTTATCTTTTAAACTTCCATATCCATTTGATATTTGAAATCCTCTTTTACCTAATTCTTTATTTAATGCAGAAACATCTATGCCTCTATTGTTCTTAATAGTAGTTAAAGTATTAGATAAATAATTTTCATCAGGGAAAATTTCAAAATATTTTTTTGCCCATTCCCTAACAACTTTAGCCATTTCTATATGCCTTTTAAATCTATTTTCTAGACCTTCTTTATTTAATATATAATCTAATTGATAATCAAGTGCATACATATGTGGTATAGATGGTGTTGATGGATATTGGTAATCCTTCTTTTGAATATATTTATATAAAGATAATAAATCTAAATAAAATCCTCTATTTGGTACCTTTTCTGCTCTTTCCTTTGCTTTATTTGAAAAAGTACATATTGCCATACCTGGTGGCAATCCAATTGCTTTTTGAGTTGAAGTTAAGCAAATGTCTATTCCCCATTTATCAACTTCAATTTTTGTTCCTGCAGCAGAACTAACTGTATCTACTATAAAAACTACATCTGGATATTTCTTTACAACTTTACCAATACTTTCAATTGGATTCATTACCCCTGTAGATGTTTCATTATGAGTTACTGCCACTAAATCATATTTACCTGTTGCTAATGCTTCATCAACCATTTCAGGCTTAATTGCTTTTCCCATTTCTACTTCAAATAAGTCAGCAGGAACGTTATTCGAGGTTGCCATTTCATACCATCTCTTTCCGAATGCCCCAACGGAAAATACAGCAGCCCTCTTTGCTGTACAGCATCTTATAGCTCCCTCCATAAGTCCACTACCTGATGTAGTTGAAAGTAGTATTTCACTTTCTGTGAAAAACAACTTTTTTAAGTTATTACTAATTCTTCTTTGAAGCTCTGAAGCTTCTTTGCTTCTATGACCAATCATAGGCTTTGCCATCTGTTCTAAAACATCTGGTCTTACCTCAACTGGCCCAGGAATAAATAGCTTTTTATGCATCGTTCCACTCCCCCATATAATCTTTATTTTTATTGCTTATTTAATTATTGTTAATTTTACTACTTTTTTACACCATTAACAACTATTTTATTAACCTTTTTATAATAATATTGCTTTGTAGACATAATGCTACTACAATCACTTTTCAATTATTAAAATAATAATTTTTATTATCATATTATGCAATAATAATATTTTTAAACACTATTTTTATTAATAAAATAGGTTATAGCATCATTTATATTCTCTAAAAATGCTATAACCTATAATTTAAATTATATTTATTATGTAAAATATGTAGCAACTATTCTTTTTAAGCCTTTTGTTCATTCTTTAATAAATCTCTTATTTCTGTTAACAGTTCTTGTTCCACTGTTAATTTTTTCTCTTTTTCCTCTTCTTCTTTTTTAGCTTCCTCTTCACTCTTACTATTTAATTTTTTAACTATTTTTATAAATATAAATATTGATAGTGCTATGATTAAAAAATCAACTATATTTTGAATAAACAATCCATAATTCAATGTAACTGGATCACTTCCACCTTCTCCTGGCTTTAATACATATGCAAGCTCTGAAAAGTTAACTCCTCCAGTAATAAGTCCAATTGGCGGCATTATAATATCCTTAACTAATGATGAAACTATTTTATTAAAAGCTCCACCTATAATTACCCCAATTGCTAGATCTAACACATTTCCTTTCATCGCAAAGTCTTTAAATTCACTTATAAACTTCTTTCCTTTTTCCTTCATCTAATCAGTCCCTTCATAATAATTGTCAAATGTTAGAATCGACTCCGTTTCCCTACAATATTTTACACACATACATTGTCCCAAATGCCTAGGACACTTATAGCATAGACATCCTTTATCATCACCATTACAACCCCTTTTATACTCTGGACAATAGTTGCAATTTATTCCATTACCTGCTGGCATAACAATCCCCCCATTAAAATTAATTTATATTTATTTTATCACATGAGTCAATATATAGGCTTAGTAATATTTTGCAAATCAAAAAAATGAAGAAATGAAGGAATAAAAAAATTATAGTAACGAATTTTTACAACCTCCATATACTGATCTCATAAGAGGCTTTTCACTCATAATAGATTGAAAAAAACTTCTAACTCCCATCTATATAAACTTTTGGGAACTATACGTTCCCTCTCTCATTAAAATAAAAGAGATTCAATTAAAACTGAATCTCTTTCATTTTTATAAAAACATTTGAAATATTACTAAAAATATAACACCAGGAACTCCTAAAAATCCTGCTATTAATGCTGTTATTGCATTTATTCCTATAGAAAATCCAAAATAAGAACCTACAATATTTGTTAGGTATAATAAAACTATTCCTATAACACCATTTATTAAGATTTTTAATGGCCATTTCAAAAATTTTATTAATAAATATAATAAAACTAGCCCTATTAACCCATATAAAATAATATTTAAATCCATATAAATTCCCTCCGATTAATATTATGTATTATCCAACAATAATATTAATTTATTAATATATTAATTTATTCTTTTTAATTCTCTTTTTTTAGCCATAGTTATTAAGTAATTGTATCTAGTCTTGGCCACATCTTCTGCATGGATAGCTAATTCAATTAACTGAGGATCACTTACTGAATTGAATAGTGATCTCGCTACTTCCATTTCTGTTATAGCATCTTTTATAGCACTTAATAATTCTAAGTCGTCCTCACTGTACTCTGTCCTATTTCTTTCTGCACTTTGCATTAATAAATCTAAAATTACCCTCTTATCCATTATTATCCTCCCAAATAATTTATATATTAAATTATTATCCAATTTTTAACATAAATATTCAGGTATAATTAATTTTTCTTACATTAATGGTGCAAAAACTCTTAATATAGCAGTTATAAATTTATTTGACCATTTAATTCTATGGCAATCTTCTATTGTTATTAACTTACAAACTTCTAATGTTTCCATAAAATCATTTTTAATTTCCATCAATGATTTTGTTTTATAAAGTAGAACCCCACATTCAAAATGCAAATAAAGACTTCTATAATCCATATTTATAGTTCCTACAACACCTATTTCATCATCTGATACAAATGTCTTAGAATGTATAAATCCAGGTGTATACTCATATATCTTTACTCCTGCTTCAATAAGCTGAGCATAATATGCTCTTGTAACCATATGAACATACCACTTATCTTCTATATGTGGAGTAACTATTATAACCTCTACACCACTTTTCGCTGCTAAAGTTAAAGCAGTTACTAATTCATTGTCAACTATTAAATATGGAGTGTTTATATAAACATATTCTTTTGCTTTATTTATAATATTTAAGTATACATTTTCTCCTACTGTTTCATCATCAAGAGGGCTATCACCATAAGGTTGAACATATCCATCCCCCTTAAACTCCTTATCGTAATTTACATATGGCTTATATTTTTCATAGTCTTCTTTTTGACCACAATTAAATTGCCATGATTCAAGGAACATCATAGTTAAATTCCAGACAGCCTCTCCTCTTATCATAATCGAAGAATCTTTCCAATGACCAAATCTAACTATTTCATTTATATATTCATCAGCTAAATTTATACCACCTGTAAATGCAGTATGACCATCTATTATTGTAATTTTTCTATGATCTCTATTGTTCATTATAACTGATAAAAATGGTACAAATGGATTAAATGATAAGCATCTTATTCCCTTTTGTCTTAATTTTTCATCATACTTATACGGAAGGGTTCTTAAGCATCCCATGTCATCATATATTAATCTTACATCTACGCCTTCTTTTACTTTTTCCTCTAGTATTTCTAATATACTATCCCACATTACTCCTTCTTGAATTATAAAATATTCCATAAAGATATAATGTTTTGCTTTTTTTAATTCTTCCTTTAGTTTTTCAAAAAAATCCTCTCCAGGTGATAAATATTTCGTGGTAGTATTCTTATATATAGGGCTTGCTGCATACTTATTTAAATATTTTACTTGGTTTGCAACACCCTTATCCTCTTTTTCAATCTCATTAAGTATATCTCTATCTTGGGTTAATAATTTAGCAGTTTCATTATGTATATTAATCATTTTTGCCCTAAATTTCTTAGTGGTTTTTCTTAATCCAAATAGTAAATAGAACAATCCACCAAATACAGGAACTAACAATACTGGTATAGTCCATGCAAGCTTGTATGATGGATTATCCTTAGTACTAACAATATAAATAACTGCAAATATACTTATTAGAGAAAATAATACATATAGATATACAAAAGATTCTGTAAGCTTCCATATAGCGAAAATAAGAATTGCTAATTGAAGACAAATAAGAAGTCCAATAATTGCCATTCTACTAAATAGAAATTTTAATATTTTACTCATATATCCACCTTTCAGTTATATTTATATCTCTTTTCTACCTTCTAGTGCCTTTGAAAGCGTTACTTCATCAGCATACTCCAAGTCTCCTCCTACCGGTATTCCTGATGCAATTCTAGTAACTTTAATATCTAAAGGCTTCAAAATTCTTGATATGTACATTGCTGTTGCTTCCCCTTCGATATTAGGATTTGTTGCTATTATTACTTCTTTAACATCAGCACTCATTCTAGCAACTAATTCTCTTATTCTTATATCTTGTGGGCCTCTTCCTTGCATCGGTGATAAATTCCCATGCAATACATGATATGCTCCATTATATTCTTTAACTTTTTCCATAGTCATTATATCTTTAGGCTGTTCTACAACGCAAATTATATCCTTGTCTCTACTTGGATTAGAACATATTGAACAAGGATCCTTGTCTGTAAAATTACCACATATTGAACAATACTTTATTGTTCCTCTTGCCTTAACTAAAGCATCTGCAAATTCTTTAACTTCATCTTCTGGAAGATTTAATACATGCAATGCTAATCTTTGAGCCGTCTTTTGCCCAACACTAGGTAGTTTGGCAAATTCCTCAATAAGCTTCTCTATAGCAACTGGATAAAAATCCATAAAATCCATCCTTTCTGTAATTTGAATATATAAAAAGGCGAAATAAATTCGCCCTTTATGTCTTAACTATAATTATGAATTGTTTATAACTAATTAAACATCAATTGTTAATTTATGATTTTTAATTAAAAAGCTAAAAACAATGTAAATTATTATTTATTAGAAAAGTCCTGGTATATTCATTCCACCAGTTAATTTACCCATCTTATTTGCGCTTTCTTCTTCTGCTTTTCTTAATGCTTCATTTACTGCACTAAGAACTAAATCTTCTAGCATTTCAACATCATCTGCATCAACTACTTCTGGCTTTATGTTAATTGAAACTACTTCTTTTTTACCATTTGCTTTTACAACTACAGCACCACCACCAACTGAAGCTTCAAACTCCTTAGTTTCAAGGTCCTTTTGCATTTGCTCCATATCTTTTTGAAGTTTTTGCGCTTGCTTCATTAGGTTGTTCATATTTCCTCCACCAAATCCGCCTGGAAATCCTCCTCTTGCCATAAAAACATCCTCCTTTTATAAAAATCTATTCTTTATTATATAGTATTTTTATTTATTTTACTATATTAAAGCTACTATTTGTATTAATTTTCATTCTTATTATTCTTATTTTTTATTTCGTTTATGTGCATATATTATAACTTACTTTTATTCATCTAAAATATCTACCATATCAGATCCTAAAGTTTCTAAAAGCATATCAGCAGTAGATTTTTCATTGTTTGATACTTCTTCAACTTCAAAGGCAATTTTTATATCCTCTCTAAAAATTTCAGCTAATACTTCTTGAATTATAGCCCTATATTCTGGCTTTTCTAATCTATCTTTATTAAATTTAAATTGATCTTCATATTCAATAGTTAAAACACCATTTTTACATTCCACTGGCTTTCCAGTAAGCATTGATGCATATACTATCATAGCTCTTCTTGCTTTAAATCTTTCTAAAATATCCTTCCATGATCTTTGGATATCATTTAAAGTTACCTTAGAATTTTCATTTGCTACAATATCATTACTTCTAAGCTTTGGTTGTTCTCTACTAGGTTTATTAGTAACAACTTCTTTTTTTGAATCGCCTTTATTAGTAGATGCTGCACTTACTACTTTAAGACTACCATTTTTTAATCCTTCTTCAAGCTTATTTATTCTAGTTAAAATGACCTCATTTGAAGTATCATATTCTATTTTGCACATTTTAATAACAGCTAATTCTAAATATAATCTAGCTTGCTTGCTTATCTTTGCATTAGATTCAGTTTCTTGAAGAATTCTTATATATCTCATTACTTCTTCTGCTCTAATTTTGCTAGCTTGCTCTTTTATTAGAGCTATATTTTCCTCTGACATATCTAATACTTCTTCAGGATTATTAGTA
This sequence comes from Clostridium tertium, assembly GCF_017873245.1. Taxonomy (GTDB): domain Bacteria; phylum Bacillota; class Clostridia; order Clostridiales; family Clostridiaceae; genus Clostridium; species Clostridium tertium. The sequence goes on from NZ_JAGGJY010000015.1 coordinate 25,940, forward strand.
ACTTTAGCCATTAATATATTTCTATAATGAGCTATTAAATCTTTAATAAATAGATAAATATCTTTTCCTGCATAAACAACTTCATCTATTATACCAATTGATTTTTCTACATTTCTTTGTATTACAGAATTAGTAAGATTAAATAAATGATCATTAGTAACAAGCCCAAGCATATTTATAAGAACATCATATTCTACTGCTCCATTTCCCATTGATATAGCTTGATCCAATATACTTAATGCATCTCTCATAGCCCCATCTGATACTCTTGCGATTAAATTTAAACTTTTATCATCTGCAAGAGCATTTTGCTCATTAACTATTTTTCTAAGACGTTCCGTAATTTCATTATTATTTATTCTTTTAAAGTCAAATCTTTGACACCTTGAAAGAATAGTAATAGGAAGTTTTTGAGGATCTGTTGTTGCCAAAATAAATATTACGTTATTTGGAGGCTCTTCTAAGGTCTTTAAAAATGCATTAACAGCACCAGTAGATAACATATGAACCTCATCCATTATATAAACCTTGAATCTAGCTTCTTGAGGAGGATATTTTACATCATCTATAATATCTCTAATTTTATCAACACCATTGTTAGAAGCTGCATCTAATTCAGTAACATCAATTGCTAAACCATCATTTATTTTTCTGCACATCTCGCATTCATTGCATGGTTCCTCATCTTTTAAATCTAAACAATTTAAAGCCTTAGCAAATACTTTAGCTGTTGTTGTTTTCCCTGTTCCTCTTGTTCCACAAAAAAGATATGCATGAGCAATTCTGTCATTTAATATTTGATTTTTAACTGTTGTTGTTATATGTTCCTGACCAACAATATCGTAAAAGTTTTGTGGTCTCCATTCTCTATATAAAGCTGTATATCCCATAAAATCATTCCTTAAATTTAATTATTTACTTATATTATAAACTAAAGATGAAAATTAATGAAGGATTGAAAGTTTTAATTTCAAATCCTTCATATTTATTTTTTCAACATGCAAGTCCTACAATAAAAACTTTCATTTTATTTTTCTACAATCACTCCCATGACACAACTTACAAATGTTGTAATTATTTTTCGTTAAACATTGAACAACCCCATCTTCTTCTAATTTCCACATTATTTTTTCTTTACATAACCTTAAATTAAATAATCTAAATAAATTACTTTTATAATGAATCATTTATTATGCTCAGTAATATCTATTAACAGATTTAAAAAATAGGCTAAAATAAATCATATTAACTTACCCTTATGGTATAATATAACTTGTTCATCCCTTGGGGTGAAATTAAGATATAGAGGTGAACCTATGACAACAAATTTTATATCAAAAACAGATAAATTATTTAAAGATACATTAAATAATATTCTTACAAGTGGAGTAAGTACAGAAGGTCATAAAGTAAGACCAAAATATAAAGATGGCACTCCTGCACACACAATATATATAAATCAAGTTGTGGAAAAGTATGATATCTCTAAAGGTGAATTTCCTATTACTACACTAAGACCTGTTGCATGGAAATCAGGCATTAAAGAAATTTTATGGATATATCAAAAAGCTTCAAATGAACTATCAGTACTTGAAGAAATGGGAATTACTTGGTGGGGAGATTGGGAAGTTAATGGTACAGGAACAATTGGTCAAAGATATGGTGCTACTGTAAAAAAATATAATTTAATGAATAAGCTATTAGATGGATTAAAAAATGAGCCTTATACTAGAAGACATATTATAGACTTATATCAATATGCAGACTTTGAAGAAACACCAGGATTAAACCCTTGTGCATTTCTTACTGTTTGGTCTGTTAGAGATAAGTATCTTGATGTAACACTTCATCAAAGAAGCTCAGACTATTGTACAGCTGGACATATAAATAAAACTCAATATGTTGCTTTAATGATGATGGTAGCAAGACATGTTGGCCTAAAGCCTGGAGTGTTTATGCACGTTGTAGATAATTTACATATTTATGATAGACATGTAGAACAAGCAAAAGAATTAATAGAAAGAACTCCTAGTGATAAACAACCTAAATTAATACTTAAAGAAGGTAAAACAAATTTCTATGACTTTACTATTGATGATTTTGAAATGGTGGATTACGAGCCAGTTAAACCACAACTAAAATTTGAATTGGGGATATAATATTATGATAAGTTTAATAGTTGCCATGGATAAAAATAATGGCATTGGAAATAAAAATAAGCTACTTGCTCATATTTCTGAAGACTTAAGGTATTTTAAAAGAGTAACTGATGGTAATACAATAGTTATGGGATATAACACTTATATGTCATTACCTAAAAGGCCATTACCTAATAGAAGGAATATTGTTCTTACTACTAAAGACATAAAATTAGAAGGTGCTGTAGTAGTTAATTCTATAGAGAAATTATTAAAATTATTAAATACTGAAGAAGAAACATTTATATGTGGTGGTTCTAGTATATATAATCAAATGCTTCCATATGCAGATAAGCTTTATATAACTCATATTTTTGATGAATTTGAAGCTGATACATATTTTCCAGAAATTACAGATGAGTGGGAAATATCAGAAAGCTTCTGTCATAAAGAAAATATAAATCATAAGCATCCTCATATATTTACGATTTATACAAAAAGCCTTGATTAAAATAAATTTTACTTTTATAAATCCATCTTTTAAAATAAATAGTTATTTACTCAAATAATTATAACTATATTATGAAATAAAGATAAAGAAAACGAGGGTATCCCATAAGGAATGCCCTCGCTTTCTTTGTCCTATTGTATGTTAATCCTATTGAAGAGTAACCTTTGATTAAATAAATATTCTATGTAATACTTAAACATTTATTTTCTACCTTTTACATTAAAAAAACCCTTCTTTTGGTTAGAAAGGCCTAAAATTAAAACCGTGCACCTAGCTTTGACAGTAATCTATAAGCGTTACTATGTAGTTAGCTCTGACAAGATTGATCCATATCACACGCAGTAATCGCTTATCGCTGCTTCCTTCCGGACCTGACGAGGTTCACGCACTTACGTCGTATGGGACCTTGCCATCAACACCACTTGCATAGGCAGACCCTACAGATTAAAGCCTAGGCTAGGAATTCAACCCCGCTATAGCGGATTGCGGGTTACAGGGCACCGCTGACTCCCCATCTAGCACGGCTATGGCGGAGAGAAGGGGATTTGAACCCCTGATAGAGTTTCCCCTATACACGCTTTCCAGGCGTGCTCCTTCGACCACTCGGACATCTCTCCATAAAATAATATATAGCTATTTAATTTTAACTACTGCTATATATTATCACATACTAATTCATATTGCAACATTTAAAACTTGATGTAACTATATTACCTAAGCAGCCTTATTTTTCTTATTTATCCAAACAATTAAAACTATTCCTAGTAATATTCCAAGTAAGCTTACCATTTGAGCTGTTCTTAGTCCCATAAACATTAAACTATCAGTTCTTAATCCTTCTATAAAGAATCTTCCTATTGAATATAAGATCATGTATCCACCAAGAACTATACCATCATTTGCTTCTTTTTTCTTATAAATAATATAAACCAAAATTGCACAAACTAATAAATTCCATATTGATTCATATAAAAATGTTGGATGATAATAAACTCCATTAATATGCATCCCAGTTTGTATAAACTCTGGGAACTTACTTATAAACTCTTTAGATACTGGGCCTCCATGAGCTTCTTGATTCATAAAGTTACCCCATCTACCAATTGCTTGGGCTAATATAACTCCTGGCATTATAACATCTACATATCTTAAGAAGTTTATTTTTCTATACCTTGCAAATATGTAACCTGATAATAATGCAGCTATAACTCCTCCATGGATTGCCATTCCACCATTTCTTATGTTAATTACATCCATGAATGAATGATAATTTTGATATTCAAAAGCTACATAGTATAACCTTGCTCCAATTATTGATATTGGAAAAGTTATTAAAAACGCATCTATTATTATATCATAATCTAAGTTTTTCTTCTTCGCTAACATATATATTAACAACATAGCAGCTAATACTCCAAGTGATATTATTATTCCATACCATCTTATTTCTAAGCCAAATAATTCAAAAGCTACTGGATTCATTTCATTTCCTCCTCTTATAGTAATTATTTTTAATTATATAACTTTTTAGATAATTATACCAAATAAATATGAATTATTTATAAAGACATACTTATAAATTTTATACCTTACTTCTTTGTTTTATAAAAAAAGACTTTAACAAATCACTACATTCTTGATTGTAACACCACTTAACATCTACATGCCAATTAAATATATTATAGTCTATTAAATTTATAGTAGAGCCACAAGCTCCCATATCCTTATTAAAAGTTCCTATAAATAATCTTGATATTCTACTTTGTGCTATTGCTGCTGCACACATAGGACAAGGTTCTAATGTTACATACATCTCACAACCTGATAGCCTCCAATTATTTAACTTTTTACAGGCCTCTTCTATTGCTAATATCTCTGCATGAGCTGTTGTTAACTTTAATTTTTCTTTTAAGTTATGTTGACTTGCTATAACTTCTCCATCCTTAACAACAACTACTCCAACTGGAACCTCTCCTATGTTATATGCATTTTTAGCTTCATTTATTGCCAGATCCATATAATCCATAAAATACACCTTCTTATTAAGAATCTTTCCATTATAAAATAAAAATGGAGAACTTAATTTTACATAGTTCTCCATCTTATCTTTAAATTAAGTGTATATTCTAACTTTCTTAATTCTATTTTTATCCACTTCTTCAACTACAAATCTGATATTATTAAGATTAACTTCTTCTGATTGCTCAGGAAATCTTCCTAATTCACCAATTACTAATCCACCTACAGAATCAAACTCTTCTGATTCCATAGTAACACCTATTAAATCACCAATATGATCTAATCTAGCACTTCCATCAACGATATATTCATCTTCTTTAACAACTATTATATCGTTATCTTCTTCATCATCATATTCGTCTTCAATTTCTCCAACTACTTCTTCAATTAGATCTTCTATAGTAACTATACCAACATTTCCACCATATTCATCTAATACAACGGACATGTGATTTCTAGTTTTTTTCATTTCATTAAATAACTCTGTAATTTTCTTGAACTCAAAAGTATAATAAGGATCTCTCATGTAATCTGAAATTTTAAAATTCTCCTTACTTTGAGAAGCTATTATTAAGTCCTTGACATTTAATATTCCTATAACATCATCTATGTTTTGATTATAAACTGGTATTCTTGAGAATTGCTCAGTTTTAATAATATTTATAACTTCATCATAGGTAGCATTTATATCTACCGCCACTACATCAACTCTTTGAACCATAACATCCTTGACTTGAGAATCTGCAAATTCGAAGACATTGAATATCATTTCTTTTTCTACATCCTCAAGTACTCCCTCTTCTTCACTAACACCTACCATCGTCTTTAGCTCTTCTTCTGTTATAAATGGTTCTGTTGCCTTTGGATCTCCACCTAAAAGTCTTATAAATAATCCAGATATAGCTGTAAATATAGCTATAAATGGTCTAAATAACTTAACTACAATATTTATAATTTTACTAACCTTTAAAGCAACACTTTCTGAATTTTGCTTTGCTATAGATTTTGGAGTTATTTCACCAAATATCAATACTAATATAGTCATTACAATAGTTACAACACCTACTGCACCTTCTCCAAAAGCCTTAACAGCAACTGATGTTGCAAGTGCAGATGCCCCTATATTAACAATGTTATTTCCTATCAATATTGCTCCTAATAACCTACTTGGATCTTCAGCAAGCTTTTCAACTAGCTTTGCCCCTTTAACTCCTTCTTCTACCATATGTCTTATTCTAATTTTACTTAGTGCCATTAAGGCAGTTTCTGACATAGAGAAAAATCCTGACATCAACAATAATATTACTAATAATACTATCTGCCACGTATAACTCTCCAAATTTATTCACACTCCTAAATTAAATAATTTTTTTATTTTATATTATATCATATCTTAAAATCAATATAATGATTTTAATAAAAAATTTAAATATCTTTCTATAATATATAATATTTACCACATAAGCTTTATATAATTAAAAATTTAAAATTATATAATTATTTATCTCACTTGTACACATAAAAAGGACTATAACTAATTTTATATTCCTTTTTTTGTAGTTACCTTAAAGTCTTTCTTGGTAACTACATATTTTAATATATTTCTTAGTGAGCACCCATTTTGTAGTTACTTTAATATATTTCTTAGTAACTACACAATTAGTAGTTACCGTAATTTATTTTTTAGTAACTACACCATATAAATAAACCTTATAAAAATATATCTTACTTTAATACTTTCATTTGTATTCTTAGTATTATAAAAAAACATAAAACCCTCAAGCCTAATAAAATTAAGGCTTGAGGGTTTTACTTGGTATCCCCAACAGGGATCGAACCTGTATCTGTCCCTTAGGAGGGGACTGTTCTATCCATTGAACTATGGAGACATGATTACCAAATAAATTGTATAATAATATTAGGTATATGTCAATATTATCCTACTTCTATAATATCCTCCATAGCAATTATTTATTCTTCCGTTCTTTTAATTATTACACCATTTGGCTTTATAATAAAATCCATAGATACCTCTCTAATCTTAGATTTAATATTAATTTTGACTGATAATGATACCTCATATATTCTTCCACATCCATCTAATGATTTTATTTCATCAATATCAATTATTTCACATTTTTGAATACAATACCTTATATTTTTCCCATATGCAATACACAACTGATTTTCTATATATGGATTTAAAAGATTAAGTATAACGCCTTCTTCCATGCTAATTTTAAATTTCTTTTTTCTAAGTATTGCAGATCTTGTTTGCTCAATTAATCCACCTTCTTCTGGTGATTTAAGTTCATATTCATCACAATCATCTTCTATATACTTATAATTTTTTAATTTTCCCCAATTCTCAACTTTGTAAAATTCATCAAATCTTGAATTGAATTTTACAAATATGTCTGATTCATTTAATTTAGTGTGTTTTTTTATTAATCCTAAATCCGCCTGCCTTATAGCTGTAATTATCAATGGTAAAGCATCTCTAAATATTCTATTTCTTTGTATTACTTTATTTTTATCTCTTTCATTTCCATCTACATTTAGATAAAGACATAAAACATAATTATTACCATTTTCGCACCATCTACCATATACCTCATCTCTTTTATCAGTCACATGATCCTTATTATAATCTTTCGCAACTGTTATTAATATATCTCCTGTATCATCTGAATGAGTAACTGTATAGTTACGGGGACTTATTGGACCATCTTGAGATATCCCCTTCTTAAAATCAATTATAAGTTTATTTGGGTCTAGTTTATTCAAAACCTTTCACCTCTAAAATACTTTTTATTACTTACTATATGTTTATTTTACTTATATAGTTACTTAAATTATTAATTGCATTTACATATGAATATTATTACATTATATTATAAAACTCCCATATAGCTTCAATTGTATATCATCAAACTAATTATCCATATAATTATAGTTATTTAGTCTCTACTGTTTCGTTATCCCTCTATAAATATTAAATTCATCTTTTAAAGTTATCTATTTATATACTTTTATATGCTTTAACTTTGTTATATACTTTATTTATGAAATTTTTAATAAATATTGAAAGGATTTGATTTACATGCTTAGATCCATTGCTTGGTATATAGTCTTCTTTGTAGGGTTACTACTTAGTATGCCTAGTATGATAAAAACTAAAAGACTTGATAAAAAAGGTTTAGAAAATGAAAAGGAAAAACTTGTTCATAAAGCAACTACAGCTTGGGCTAATAGTCTTTTAAAAGTTGCCGGAGTTAAGGTTACAGTTCACGGACTAGAAAATCTGCCTAAGGATCAAAATGTATTGTTTATAGGAAATCATCAAGGGAATTTTGATATTCCAATATATATAACTAAAATTCCTGGATTAAAAGGATTTGTATCTAAAATAGAGGTAAAAAAAATTCCTGGAGTTAGTACATGGATGGAATACATGCATTGTATCTTTATGGATAGAAGTAATTTAAGAAAAGCTGGTGAAGCTATAATTCAAGGCGTTAAAGTATTGAAAAATGGTCATTCATTAGTTATATTCCCAGAAGGTACAAGAAGTAAAAGTGATAAAATGGGCGAATTTAAAGCTGGTAGTTTTAAATTAGCTACAAAATCTAAAGTTCCTATAGTACCTGTTACAATGAGCGGATCTTATAAAATAATGGAATCTAACAAGAAAAAATGGATTGTACAACCTGCTCATGTAGATTTATATATCCACCCAGCTATAGAAACTGCTAATTTAACCAAAGAAGAACAAGATGCTTTACCTAAAAAAGTTTATGAAATAATTAAAAGCAAATTACCTAATTAAAAAAGTGAAAAATGAAAGAATTAAAGAGTTGAAAAATTGAAGAGATAATTCAACTTTGTTGAATTATGAAAATGAAATAGCTAATAAAAAAGATAGTAGATGGATTATGTAAAACAAATCTATCTACTATCTTTTTTATTAAAGATTCAAAGTACCTTCTATTCAAAAATCCTTTCACTTTTTTCCCTTTTCACCATTGATTTTAATTCTCATCTAAGTAGCTAACTCGTTCTCTGCTATTACATTCTTAATCCACTTTCCTGATTTCAATCTTCTTCTCTCAAAACAAATTTTAATAAATTCCTCTGTGCATATTAGTAAGTATACAAATGTTATTGGTAACTTAAAGACTATAGCTGCTAAAAATGCCATTGGAACTGCATAAAACCAAACTGTTCCTAGTTGTACTAATGTAGAATAAAGGGTATCTCCACCACCTCTAAATATACCTACAATCATAACTACATTATAAGATCTTATAGGACATATCAAAGCCATTACTCTTAAAACTACTACAGTATCATTAAATGTTCCTGCTTCTACATTAAATGGCTTAACTATTTGAGGAGCTAAAACCCAAACTAAAACTCCTATTATTAATCCAAGAACCGGTGCAACTTTTCCTATTTTATGTGAGTAATCAACTGCAACATCTTCTTCATTTGCACCTATCTTATTACCAACCATAATAGCTGCTGCAGAGGCTAGTCCAATGCACAGTACCATAAACATATTATTTAAAGTAGTTGCAATTTGCATTGTGGCAACAGCGCTTGTTCCTATTTGAGCATAAGCAATTGAATATGCAGTCATCCCTAATGACCATAATAATTCGTTTGCTATAACAGCTGTTGATGTATTAAAGTATATTTTCACAAAGTTTATATCAAAGGCAAATAGCTCCTTAACCTTTGAGGATATAATATTCTTTTTACCATATATTATTACAATTATATAAATCATTTCTATAGTACGTGCTATAGTTGTAGCTAAAGCAGCTCCTACTACCCCCATTGGTTTTACACCTAAATTTCCAAAAATAAATACCCAGTTTAAAAATGCATTGCTTAATACACCTATTAAACTTGCATACATCGGTGCTTTTGGTTGCTCAGAACTTCTAAGAGCTGAAGAAAAACCTTGCGTAAAATTAGTAAATATAAAGCTTATTGCAATAATTCTTAAATATTGAACGCCTAATTCTATAACTTGAATATCCCTTGATAAAATTTTCATTATTGGTTCCGCTATAATAAATGCAGCTCCTCCAAATATTAATGAAGCTATAAACCCAATAGTAATATCTAATCCCAATACCTTTTTAATGCTAACTATATCTTTTCTTCCCCAATATTGAGACATAAATACACTAGCTCCTGCATTTATCCCAGAAATACATAGCATAAAAATAAAAAAGTACTGATTTGCTAATCCTACAGCTGCAATAGCTTCTTCTCCTAACCTACCAACCATTAAATTATCCACAAGGTTTAATGATGAAGTAATAAAATTTTGAAATGTTATTGGTAAAGCTAGCGTAAGCATGGTCTTTAAAAATGTTTTATCCTTTAGTATCTTTTTCATCTAGTTCCTCCAACTTTTATTTATTTAATTTAATGCATAAAAAAAGAGCATATGGGTAGTCTGGCCGCCCATCTGCTCTTTAACACTTAATTTTTTCCTTAGTTATTTTCTAATAATTATTTGAATTTGTCAACATTATTCTTCAAAGTTATCCACAATTGTAGATATATCATTCTTGTAATATTCATATCTTTTTCCTGACTTAGCAATCTTAAAAAACCCTAATGTGACTAAATAATTTAAATCGCTTCTAGCAGTTTCATATGAAATATCTAATTTATTTTTATAGTTGTCAATAGTTACAACATTATCCTTAGATGATAAAATGCTGTTTATAAATTTAATATGTCTTTCTTCTAATTTTACATTATTTCTTTCAATTAGTTCCTTTAATATCTTTTTACCAAATTTACAGTTTAATTCATTATTCAAAACTTCAACAGCCTCTCTTAATGCACTTATGTAAAATCTTATAAAATAAGTTATATCACCATTTGAATATATACTATTTTCGATTGCAGCTTTATATTTTTTTAATTTTGAATTTATAAGTGTTGATAATGAACAGTATTTTATAACTTCATACCCATTAATCAATAGATATTTATATGATAAAAGCTCTGAAATTATAGAGTTATATCTTCTAAAAGGCTTGTTGACTATTATATACAAATATATTGTTGCAGCTACTGTTAATGCATTTTTCCCTTCGTCTTCATTTATTAAGGAAATTAAAGTCTTTATATTACCTGCATTTGACTCATTTCTAACAATTCCTTCTATAGCATTCTTATTATCTTTTATACCTTCTCCATCAACAATACTATACAAATTACATATAAACTCTTCATCTATATTGCAGCCATTACTAATAGCTAATTTTAAATTCTTTAGTATTTCATCTGAAATAACTATGTTCTCTAAATTCGCCAATCCTAATAACTCAGCCTCTTCAGCTGAATTATATATCTTCTCCCTTATCTTTGAAGATATATAATTAAATACCCCTAAATTATTTGCTTCATTAATAAATTCTGTATTACTAATAATATCCTCTGTATTATTAAACCAATAATTTACAAATGGTTTGAAATTAAAATTACTTTCAAAAGATATTTTCATTCTATCATCTTCAATTATTTTCCATATACTTTCCAATTCTTCTTTGTCAAATATTCTTCTTGAAATTTGTTTCTTACTAAAATATAAATTGTTAAAATCTTGAATAATTTGAGCATCCATAACTTTTTCCTCACTTTTATTACTAAATATATTAATATAAAAATACTATTCATTATTTTATTCAAATACTATAATTTTACTAATTATATACTATTAATTTACTTTATAATTATATATTAAAATACTTATAGTTATATTTCAATGATATTTTTATACAAATAAAAAAGGGAGAGGCTTAACCTATCCCATAATATGTAAAATTTATATTTTCCTTTTTATTTTCTTTTTATTAAATCTTTTTTTCAAATTTAATAAGTTTTTCTTGAATATCTGTATGATTGCCAGCATATCCTATTAACTTTCCATTTTTACCAGCAACTCTATGACAAGGTATTACTATAGGAATAGGATTTGCTCTATTTGCTTGCCCTATTGCTCTTACAGCCTTTTCGTTACCAATTGCTTTTGCTATATAACTATAACTTTTTATTTCTCCATATGGAATTTTTATTAATTCATTCCATACTAGTTTTCTAAATTCAGTTCCTTCTATATCTAATTTTAAATCAAAGTCTCTTCTTTCTCCTGCAAAATATTCATTTAATTGAGTAATTACATCCAAGCATATCTTTTTATCTTCTATTAAATTATTTTTCCCCTTAAATTTGATCCACTCTTCTTCTATTAATTCAATTCCTCTTAATCCTTTTAAACTTTTTACAATATATATAGAACCTATTATGCTATCTATTTTGTAAAAATATAATTTTTCTCTACAATTCTCCATATTATTCCTCCATTCAAACGTTTACTGATTGTTTTTTTAATATTTATTGCAAAATAACTTATTTTACTAATAAATAATACGAGCATATTTCTGAATTATAGTGTATACTAAGTTAGTTAAGAAAAAATAATATTACATTATAGCAAAAATTTAATAGTACTTAAAATCATAATATGACCTGTTATAGTACATACTATAGTTATGATTTAAGATATGTTATTTAAATTATATAGCTAATATAAAATAAAAAATATATTATATATATTTAATTATATATTATTTTAAATACTAAAAGAAAGAGGATTTTGAATGAACGAAATAAAATTTAGTAACTTAGGGCTTAAGGATACCCTTTTGAAATCTATTAATGATTTAGGTTTTGAAAAACCATCACAAATACAAGCTGAGGCAATACCTGTGGCTATACAAGGATATGACCTTATAGGTCAAGCTCAAACTGGTACTGGTAAAACTGCCGCTTTTGGATGTGGAATTATTAATCATATTTCTAAAAAAAGTGGACTTAGCGCTATAATTTTAGCTCCAACAAGAGAACTAGCAATACAAGTTAATGATGAGCTAAAAAGATTATCAAAATATGATGATTTAACAATACTACCTGTTTACGGTGGAGATCCAATAACAAATCAAATAAGAGCATTAAAAAGAAATGTTAATATAGTAGTTGGTACTCCTGGTAGAGTTTTAGATCATATAAAGAGAGGAACTATAAAACTAGATCAAATTAAGTTTTTAGTTTTAGACGAAGCTGATGAAATGTTGAATATGGGCTTCATAGATGACTTAGAAGATATAATAAAACAATTACCAAGTGAAAGACAAACTTTATTATTCTCAGCAACTATGCCTGATCAAATAAGAAAATTAGCTAAAAGATATATGAAACCTGATGCTAAGCATATATCTATAAAGAAAACTTCTATGACTGTATCTACGATAAGTCAAAACTTCTTTGAGGTATCTCATAAGACAAGATTTGAAGCACTTTGTAGAGTTTTAGATTTTGATACTCCATCATCTGCAATTATATTCTGTAGAACTAAAAAAGGCGTAGATGAACTAGTTGAAGGTATGCAATCAAGAGGATATGTAGTTGAAGGTATGCACGGAGATATGTCTCAAGCTCATAGATTAAGAACATTAAAGAAATTTAAAGAAGGTTCTTTAAACTATTTAGTTGCAACTGATGTAGCTGCAAGAGGTATAGATGTAGAGGGTATAACACACGTTATAAACTATGATTTACCTCAAGACGTTGAAAGCTATGTTCATAGAATAGGTAGAACTGGAAGAGCAAATAGAGAAGGTATAGCTTATTCATTAGTTTCTCCAAAAGAGTATTCAATGTTAAAACAAATAAAATCAGTAACTAAAAGCGATATATCTAGAAAAAATATCCCAACAGTTAATGATATATTTAACAGTAAATCAAAATCAATATTAGAAGATGTAACTAATACTATTAATGATTCTGATTACTCAAAGTTTATCCCAGTAGCAACAGAATTAACTCAAAAGTATGATTCTGTAGAAATTATTGCTGCATTAATAAAGAATAAATTCAATGATGATTTATTAGAAACTTATACATCTGATGTTTTAGAAGCTCCTAAATCAGAAGATATCCGTTTATTCTTATCTATAGGAAGAAGAGATGGCATAAATCCTAAAACTCTAGTTAACTTTATTAAGGATACAGCTAGAATAAGAGCTTCTTCAATAGGTGATATAGATATATTAGAAAACTTCTCATTTGTTAATATATCTCCAGACGTTAAGGATAAAGTTCTTGATAAATGTATCGGTGTTAAGCTTAATAAGAGAAAAGTAAACATCGAAGTCGCAAATAAAAATAGAAAAAGAAAATAATTAAATAAAAATAAGGCTATTTTAAGCTTGAGGCAAGCATTAAATAGCCTTTTGTATTATTTACATTTCTTTTTTATTCCTTCATAAAGATACCTTAAATACTCAATATTTTTACCTTCTTTTTCAAGGATACTTATTCTATCCTCTACTCTCTTAATGGTTTCCTTTGCTTCATCAAAATCCTTATGATTTATACATGTGCTTGTATATTCTAATAAATAATCTATTTTTAATACTAATTCTGCTAAATCTTCTCTATTATCATTTACTAAATCAACTAATAAAGAATATATTTTAGGAGATGTATCCTTTCTTACACTACTTAGTAAATCATTATTTTTACTAGTTTTTCTTCCCATATAATCACCTCTATCTCTAAATCTGTTCTTATTTTATTATTTTTTTATCATTTATAATAATTTATATCATATTTTTATAATATACCCAATACATTTTAAAATATAAAGGAATTTTAGGAGGTTTATATTAATGCAAAAATATATTTGTGTACCTTGTACCTATGTTTATGATCCAGAATACGGTGATCCAGATAACGGAATAGATCCTGATACAGCTTTTGAAGATTTACCTGATGATTGGGTTTGCCCAGTTTGTGGTGCTTCTAAAGATGAATTTGAGCCTTTAGATGAATAATTTATAATAAAAAACAGTCTTAACGACTGTTTTTTATGTTCTCTTAATTAAATCAATTTTAAACTTATTTATATATACTATTGTATCATTAGATAAGTTAGCAGTATCATTAACTATCTCATCTATTTCATTTAATATTTCATTAATATCTTCTTCATTTTTAACTTTATCATATACTGAGCACCCTAAATAAGATAACCTCTCCTTTGCTTCATTGTCAAAGTTTAAAAGTGGTATTCTTGATACATATCCTGATGTTATCATATTGCTTCTATTTAAAACACCTCTAACTAAATAAGTCACTAAAGTAGAGTTTAAATACGCAAGTAACCAAAATGCATCTTTATCATCACATATAATGCAAGTATTTACACCAAAGGTGCTTTCTTTTGGTAACTTGCAAGCTGTAAATTGTACCCCCATTGAAGAGCAAATTATTCCTGACTTATATAAAAGTTCTTTATTTCTTACTATAAAATTAGGAATACTTTTAGATATATTTATAAAATCCTTATTTATATACATGATTTTATTTGTATAATACTTATCTTTTCCTGGATTCTTATAAAATGGAACTGTATATGGATTATTCATTTCTTTTGATAAATACAATTTATCATTACCTGTCGATATTCCCGTTATACATTTAAATTGTTCCCCTAATCTATTAAGTGTAAATAAGCTTTTAACCTTTTCAGGACACTCTATTATAAATTCACTATTATCCATTTTATTATTCAATACTATATCATTTAAATTGTATAAATTATTATTAGATGAATCTAAAATATTAATTAGCTCTTCTATGCTTCTACATCTATTGTTTATAATTACATTTTCTTGGTAGCTTAATCCCTTTTGTAATATAACTATACTAGTCCTTACTTCAGCACCTTGCTCCAAAAACAAATCAGTTGGACACATAGTTATTTCATGTATAGAGCAGGTGTTCAATATTTTCTTTCTTAGACCTTGATAACTTTTAGAAGTTAAAAATGAGTCGTGAGTTATTATTCCTATAACAGCACCATCTTTTGCTAAATCTATTACAGCCGAAATAAAAAGTCCATACATATTATGAACACCTACATCATTGAAATGCTTTTTTAATTCCTTTTTATTATCCCTTATATATTGAACTTCATGACAATTATAAGGTGGATTTAAAACATAATAATCATAATTTAAGTTTTTTATTTGATTATTTGCACTAACAAATTCATAATAGTATTTTATAAAATCTGTATTTTTAAAATTACAATTATACTCTTCTTTATACTTAATGATATCTATACCATAAGTTTCTATATTAAACTTATTAAAAGGATTAAGCATTTCTTCTCTTCCACAGCATGGATCTAAAACACTCTTCCCATTATTATTTACTTCCATTACCCTCATTGTAATATAATCACATATAAAACTTGGAGTTGAATAATAACCTATTTGTCTTTTATCTATAGATAAATCATTTATTATTTTTTCTCTTAAAACTTTTTCTTTTCTCCCCATAAATTCCCTCTCCAAATTTGATTTTATGAAATATTACAAAAGCACATATCTTTCATATAATAATCTCTACAATTAAAAAGATTATTATTAAATGGGAAATCTATTTATATAAAATCTTCAAATTAAATAATTCATACTAATTATTTAATAAATTATCAAAATTATTAGCACTTAATACTAGAATATCTCCCTTATTAATAATTGTAGATCCTTTCGGAACTATAACTTCATCTCCACGTTTTATCATTACTATTAATATATCCTCAGGGATATCAGAATCCATAATGGTCTTATTAACCCATTTGCTATCATCAAATATATTAACTTCTAAAAGCTTTGTACTCTTGTCTTCTTTATAGTCATTAAATGTTCTTAATACAGGAGTACTATCATCAACTAAATCTAACTTTTGTGCTACTTTTGGTATTAACGTTCCTTGTATAGCTACAGATAATAATGCTATAAAGAACACTATATGGAATATATCATTTTGTATATTAACTCCATAAGTTATAGAAAATATTGCAAAAACTATTGATGCAGCACCTCTAAGACCTACCCATGATATGAAGATCTTTTCTTTAACAGAATAATTAAACTTACTTAAAATTATAAATGTCGCTAATGGTCTTGCTATTACTATCATAAATATCGATATCGCTATAGATATACCAACTACTTGTGGTAATTTAGATGGGAAAGATAATAAACCTAAAATAAAGAATAAAGCAATTTGCATTATCCAAGATACTCCATCAAAGAAATGGAATAAACTCTTCTTGTGAGGTATCTTACTATTGCCTATTATAATCCCTGCCATATATACGCTTAGATATCCATTTCCTCCAAGCCATTCACTTACTGCATAGGATAATATTGCAATGGCAGTTATAAATATTGTATAGAAACCCTCTACTTCAAAATTAGCACGTCTAATTACATAAACAGCCCCTTTAGCTAATATGCTTCCTATTAATATTCCAAATACTATTTGCTTTATTATCATTGGAACCATAGAGCCTACCCCTGTATTAGACATGAAGGTTAAAACTATAAGTGTTAACATATATGCAATAGGGTCATTACTACCACTTTCTATTTCTAACAAAGGTGCCAGTGAGCCCTTTAAGTTAAGTTTTTGAGAACGTAGTATTGAGAATACTGAAGCTGCATCAGTTGAACCAACAACAGATCCTATAAGAAACCCTTCTAATAAACTCGTACCTAATACAAAATAACAAAATAATCCTGTAAGTCCTGCTGTAATTATAACCCCTAAGGTTGACATTAATATAGATGGGACAGCTGATTCCTTAGCTGTTTTCCAATTAGTACCGAACCCTCCATAAAACATTATAAATACTAACCCTAATGAACATAGCTTACTCGTTAATTCATAATCATCAAAGTATATTCCTACAATTCCATCAGAGCCAAATAGCATTCCTAATACTATAAAAATTAAAAGCATTGGAACCCCAAATTTGTATAAAATCTTACTGGATGTTATGCAAATCAATAATATTAATCCGCATATAATCATTAATTCAATCATATTACCTCCTTAAAAATATTTATTTTACCCATTAATTATACACTAAAACTTATAATCATTCCAATCTACCAATTTTGTTCATTCTCATAAAAAAAGTAATGAATAACTATATGTTATCCACTACTTTTGAAATTACTTATTTTATTTTCTCATATATAATTGGATCTACGAATCCAAAAGTAATTTTCCCATTTTTCCTAAAAACCTCACTCACATACATCTTTTCATCTTCAATCTTTTCTTTTAAAGTAAATTCAGTTTCAGGTGTAAAATTACTAACACTTTCTCCCTCAAAAACCCCATCATTTTCTTTATAAACCATTGGAGTAAATTTCTTTGATATCTCTAACTCATTATAATCCATTATTAAATTATCATTATTATTTTTGAATTCTTCTTTACCTATTCCTTTTGGTAACTCATAAGAAGTTAACACTACTTCATTTTCTTCATTTAAATTAAATAAAAATAGATGTGGTAATATATTTGTAAATTTTCCTTGTTCATAATAACTTTCTTCTATAACAAAATATCCATTAAAATTCTTTGGTAAATTCTTTATTTTATTATTACATACACCATTTATATGCTTTGCCTTAGGGTGTATCACTTCACCAGCTGCAAGCTCTCTATCTATTTGTCCATTATTATTAAAGCTTCCGCATAAATTTTCTATAAACTGTTCTAACTTTTTCAACGTTACCACTCCCTACATTTAAATAATAAAACTTAATATTTCATTATATCTTTATATATTCTTTTGAAATATATTCTAAACAAAATATTTAACGTTAAATATATCTATTTCTAAATTAATTATACTGCTTATTTTTAAGATTATCTCTTTAGAGAACCTCATTTATATGTAATTATTTATTGTTATATGAATTTATCTTTATTATAATTCACTTTCCGAATTATATGAACACTATTCATAAAAATAGACTTACCAATAATTCATATTAAAAGTAAGTCCATTCTATTTAATTATTATTGACTATTAATTTATTCTAATTACTTCTCCTGGGTATATTAAATTAGGGTCACTTATATTATTTATTTGCGCTAATCTTTCCGTTGTTGTTCCATACCTTTGTGCTATTTCTGATAAAGTGTCTCCCTCTTTTACTATATAAGTTGTAGCTGTTCCACCTGATGTGTTTCCTGCTGAACTATTTGAACTAATTTTCAAAACTTGTCCTGGGTATATTAAGTTTGGGTTACTTATATTATTTATTTCTGCTAATCTCTCTGTTGTTGTTCCATACCTTTGTGCTATTTCTGATAAAGTGTCTCCCTCTTTTACTGTATAAGTTGTAGCTGCTCCACCCGAGGTGCTTCCTGTTGAACTATTTGAACTAATTCTTAAAACTTGTCCTGGGTATATTAAATTAGGGTCACTTATATTATTTATTTGTGCTAATCTTTCTGTTGTTGTTCCGTACCTTTGTGCTATTTCTGATAAAGTATCTCCCTCTTTTACTGTATAAGTTATAGTTGTCCCACCTGATGTATTTCCTGCTGAACTATTTGAACTAATTTTCAAAACTTGTCCTGGGTATATTAAATTAGGGTCACTTATATTATTTATTTGTGCTAATCTTTCCGTTGTTGTTCCATACCTCTGTGCTATTTCTGATAAAGTATCTCCCTCTTTTACTGTATAAGTTATAGTTGTTCCACCTTGATTTATATTTGGAATACTAGTATTTCCTCCTGATATTAATATTCCATCTGTAAATACATCTAAAGGACAGTATCCACTTATTCCTGGTACAGTTCCTGATTCTGAATATTGAAATCCCACCCAACTATTCCATATAGGATTATCTCCAGGTGTTGTAACATCATAATTTGCTATCCATAAAGGATATTTTGATAAGATATTTGTAAGACTTGTCCTAGCAAAGTTAGTATATGTGTATACAACAACATCTTTCCCTGTAAGCCTTTTAACTTCTTCTAAAAAGGTTACGCACATATTAGATATCTCAGCTGCTCCGTATCCATCTGATAATTCAATATCTAAAGCTAATCTACAATTAAAACTTTTTCCCTTTACATAGCTTGAAAAATAATTGGCTTGAGTCTTTGCATCTACTCTTGGCCTAAAGAAATGGTAAAACCCTATTAGCATATTATTACTTCTAGCCCCTGAATAATACTCATCGGCTCTAGGATTTAAATAATAGTCACCTTCTGTTGCCTTTATATATACAACTTGAACTCCACTATTACTAACTTGATTAAAGTTAACCTCTCCTTGCCAACTTGATATGTCTATTCCTTTGTATTTTCCAGCACTTATTGATTGCATATCATCCTCTCCTCTAATGTTAAAATTTAAATATTTTAAGATATAATATAATATGCTATCATTCTCATAAATGTAATTGATACGTCACTTAAATATTTATGAGAATTATAAACATCTACCTAATCTCCTTTATAATCTTTTAAATTTAACCATCTTAATAGCTAGAATTCAATTATAAAACTTCGATATATAATTTAAATACTCTAGTATTTCATACCATTATATACTTCTAATATTTTATTCCATGTATATTGTCCTATAATTCCATCTAGTGATAAAGCAAATAATTTTTGAAATGCTACAACAGCTTCTCTAGTTGCATTACCAAAAATTCCATCTACTGCAACAGTAGGTATCCCAATTTGATTAGATATACTTGCTAAATAGTATTGTACTTCCTTTACTTTTTCTCCTCTTGAGCCATACTTTAATAAATAACCTGGATACTTTCCATCAAATTTATTATCAGGTACTCCTGGATTACTATTGTCTATATTTTTATAAACTTCAAATACTTTATTCCAAGTAGCTAATCCTACTATTCCATCTGTAGATAACCCAAATAATCTTTGAAATTTTATAATGGCGTCCTTTGTCCCATTACCAAATATCCCATCTACTGATACATTAGGTATATTATAAGACTTAGAAATTTCACTTAAATAACCTTGAAGCTCTCTTACCTTTTCTCCTCTTGCCCCATATTTCAATAAGTATCCTGGATACTTACCATCACCCTCTGGTTTTCCAGTTCCTCCTCCATTTCCACCTGATTCACCTATTTCTGGCTCTTGATTTAATTCTGCTAATCTCTTTACCCCAACATAAATATTAGATATCTTATACCAAGTAGCTCTACCTACAACCCCATCTGGAGTCAAATTGAATACTCTTTGAAACACTTTAACGGAGTCTTCTGTTTCCTTTCCAAATCTTCCATCTTCAGGATAAATCCTTGGAATAGCTGGAAAATTTTTAGATACTCTATTTAATTGTTCTTGTATTGCTTTAACATTTTCATTTACATCACCTATTCTTAATGAATAACCAGGATATGACTCAGGTACTCCTTCAACATATTCTGCTCTAACTAGTACTTTATCATAACCAAAATAATATTTTATTATATCCAAAGCAGACATCCCTGCCTTAGCTAAATCAACAGTACCCCATTGTGATAACCCATCACACTTTACAGTTGTTCCATTACAATATTGGGCAAAAAATGGTGTTTGATTTCCAATTGTTATAATGTACTCGTTAAAAATTTCATCGACTATCTTACTTATATTCTCAAATATATTTCTACCTTTTACAAAATATTGATCATATGCTGTTGAGTTTGTTACTTGAAATGGATATCCCATATTCCTATACCATTCTGTATAAACTCTATTTAATGCAAAGGAAATTTGACAATATACATTAGCTCTTATTGCTTCCTCTGGCCAAGTAGGATATATCTCACTAGAAGCAACATTCTTAATATAATCTATAAATCTTACTGTAACATTTTCTGCATATGAAGTAGGACTTCCTAAATGTACAGTTATAAATTCAGGTACATATACGTTTCTAAGAACAAAAGGAGCCATTGAGAAACCCATTTCTATATTTTCAGTTGACTTCTCAACACCTTGTTGATCTTGAATAATTATTTCCTCCTGGAGATTTTTTTCCCCTGATTCAATACTTGCCTCTTCCATTTCTATATCTTGTATTGAAGTTATTCCATCAAATACACTTACTCCTTCAACAATAACATCTTTATATCCTTCCGCTCTAACCTCTATATTATATAATAAATACGGATTTTCACCTTCTTCATAAGGCTCCTGAGATAACTTCCTATCTAAGGTAACTACTGATATTACTTCACTTCTTCCACTTATATCAAATGCATTTTCTTTTTCATAAACAATATTCCCTATTTTTGAATTACTAATTCTAATGCTACCGTTCGTAATTGGTAACAAATCTTTTATTCTAAACAATCTTACTAATATATTTCCTTCTGCCAATCTAATACCCTCTAAAATTATTCTTACTATATTTTACTCTATCAAATTTTAAATGTGCTATAAAGAATGCTAGTTATAAAGATCATAACTCACTACTCCGCTTATAATTAGCTTAAGTTTAGTATATTTAAAAAGTTATCTATCTCTTCATTTTCTAGATATATTTGTCCTAATGTTCCATGCTTTAAATCAACTTTCTTTAATGAATGAAAGTCAGATCCTGCTGTGTATATTATATTTTTCTTTTTAGCTACATTTATAAAGTACTCTGTCTCATTATCCTTATTTCTATAATACTTTGCTTCTATTCCATCAAAATTTAAATTTATTATTTGTTCAAAAACCCCTCTATCAAGTAATGTAGGATGAGCTAAAACTACCTTTACATTATAATGATGTAAAAAGTCTATTCCAGCTGAAGTTGATATCTTACCTCCCTCTGATTTAAAACTTAGCTTTCCCTTAAAGTAAATTTGACATGCTTTGAATTTTCTTGTACATAAATTATTTAAAATCATTTTAAATTCATCACTTTGATATTTATCATCAGTAAAATACCCTAGTATATGAACTTTATTACCTTTAAATCTAGTTGATAATTCTATCCCAGGTATTACTTTTACACCATGTATTTGACCAACATTAACTGCTTGCTTATTTCCACTTACAGTATTATGATCTGTTAATGCTATAATATCTACTCTTCTTTCTTTTGCTAACAATACTATTTCTCCTGGTTTTAGTTCTCCATCTGACTCTGTTGAATGAATATGAAAATCTCCCTTTCTGTACATTTTCTTAATACCTTTTAATTGATTGTACTTCATAATATCTAAATATATTAGTTTTTGATATACTCTTTATAGAAATTAATATAATCTACATAATAAAATGGCTACAATATAGATATGAATACTTATAGATTTAGAAAGGATTTTTAATGAATTATATAGTTTGTGATTTAGAATTTAATCAAAAATATATACCAAGTAATACTACTGATAAAAATAATAACGAATCAATTGATAGTACTATGAAACAACTTCCTTTTGAAATAATTCAAATTGGAGCTGTAAAAATTAATGAAAATCTAGAAATAACATCAAATTTTAATGAACTAATAAGACCTATCGTCTATACTGATATTAATCCTTATGTAGAAAATATAACTAAAATAAATAAAGATATGTTATCAAGCTGTGAAACCTTTTCTAATGTTTATAAAAGATTTTTAAATTTTCTAGGTGATGATGAAGCAGTTTTATGTGTATGGGGAAGGTCAGATATAAAAGAATTTCTAAGAAATATAAAGTTCAATAACTTATCTACTTCACTATTTCCCAGTAAATATATTGATGTTCAAAAACACACATCAAAACTATTTAATATTCAGAAAGGAAAACAAATTGGATTAAAGACTGCTGTTGAAATGTTAAACATAGATTTTGAAGATAAATTCCATAATGCTTTTTATGATGCGCTTTATACATATAAAGTCTTTAAAAAAATTTATAATCCATCCATAATACCTAAGATATATAATGATAGTAATAGAACACATAAAACCAAAGTTAAAATTGATACTGATGCTTTATTTAAGCAATTTAGTAAGATGTATGATAAAGAAATAACAGCTGAAGAAAAGTCTATGATAAAAACTGCATATAATATGGGACGGACTGGACAGTTTGTAAAGTAATTTTATATTAGTGCCTATATTAAATTATAAAAAAAATAAAAATCTGCTATAAAATCCTTATAGCAGATTTTTATTAATTATTAATAATCGCATTAATAGTAGTTTGCATCTTGTTACTTAAATTAATATCCTTTAACAACACCATAGATATTAAATCCAGGAGATACATAGCAGAAAACTGTGTATTAATGAATCTACTCCTATCTACAAAATTAGGATTATACACTATAAACTTTATATCTGAATACTTGCTTACTGTACTCCCCTCAAAGCCTGTAATAGATACTGTCTTTGCCCCATTTTCCTTAGACTTTCTTAAAGAGTGTATTACTTCCTGTGTTTCTCCAGATATAGAAATTCCTATCACCAAATCATTTTCTGACACAATTGAACTATTTATAATCATCATATGGGAATCTGAAATACAGTGTACATTAAATCCCATTCTTAAAAGCCTTTGCATCATTTCTTTACATGTTAATCCAGAACTACCAACCCCGTAAATATAAATATTCTTCGCTTTCTTTATTTCATTTACCACTTTGAATATTTCCTCTTTATCTATTAACATTTTAGTTCTTTCTATAACTTCGTTATAATATTGATATGTATATGAGAAAATGCCATCTTCATCATTTATCGGTAATTCTACTTTATTTGATCCAAGCTTTATTTTCATATCTACAAAGCTATCACATCCAATTTTCTTAGCAAACCTTGTTATTGTTGCTCCTGATGTTCCTATTTCTTTAGCTAAATCAGTAATATTTATATTTTTAATTTTATCGCCATGCTGCATAATATAATCTGCTATATCCTTTTCCTTATCGGAAAACTCATTATATTTTCTTTGTACCTCGCATAAAATATCCACTTAATATCCTCCATAATCTAATATATATTAGCCTTCTTATGCTATAACTTATATTATATTTTAATTAAACATAATTAAGGTAATTACCCCAAACCATAAAATATATGACTTCAATTACATAACTGCATCTAAAGGTATGAAGTAATCAATTTATTTTTGCACTAATAATATTAAAACATTAATTTAAGTATATATATTAGAATAACATTAAAATAAGCTAAATAAAAGAGGTAGAGATTTATGTCTCTACCTCGCAAGTATTATAATGCTTTTAAAATTTCATCATTGAATTTCTTTGTAATTAATTGTGGTCTTGTTATTGCACTACCAACTACAACAGCACAAGCTCCTTTTTCTAAAGCAAGTCTTGCCTTTTCAGGAGTATCGAAGTTTCCTTCTGCTATTACTTCTGATTTACAATCTTTTATTAAAGCTTCTAACACTTCAAAATTATTCATTCCCTTAGAATGTTCTGTATATCCAACTAAAGTAGTTCCAACATAATGGAATCCTAACTCTCCAGCTCTTAAGCCTTCTTCTATAGTTGATATATCTGCCATAAATTTTTGAGAAGGATACTTTTTAAAGATTTCCTTTAAAAATTCTTCATCTTGATTTATTGTAGCATCTAAAGCTATAACATCAGCTCCGGCTTCAACAAGCTCATCAACTTCCTTCATTGTTGGAGTTATATATGGCTTCATATTTTCATAATCTATTTTTATTATACCTATTACAGGTAAATCAACTTCTTTCTTTATAGCAACAATATCTTGAACACTATTGGCTCTTATACCTATAGCTCCACCTTCCTTAGCTGCTACAGCCATTCTACTCATTATATAAGAGCTATGTAGTGGTTCATTTTCTAGTGCTTGACATGATACGATTAATCCTCTATCTATTACTTTCACTCTTATTACTCTCTCCCTATAATTTCATTTATTTTTTGCTTTAATGGATCTGCTTTTGCTCCAAATATTGCTTGAATTCCGCCTTTAACTTCTAAAACAGCAGTTGCTCCTAAAGCTTTAATTCTATCCTTATCTACTTTACTTACATCTTTTACAGCTACTCTTAATCTTGTTATACATGCATCAACATCATCTAAATTTTCTTCTCCGCCTAATGCTTCTAAAATTTGAGTTGCTGTTTCATTCATACTATCTTTTGTTACAACCTTAACTTCTTCACTATCTGCTTCTCTACCTGGAGTCATAACATTAAACTTAGTTATTAAGAATCTAAATGTGAAGTAGTATAATGCAAACCAAATTACTCCTACTATTAATACATATATCCAGTTTGTTTTATCATTGCCTTGAAGAACTCCAAATAATGTGAAGTCTATTAATCCACCAGAGAATGTATTACCAATTGATATATTTAGTATATCCGCTATAAAGAATGATAATCCATCAAAGAATGCGTGAACTACATATAACCATGGTGCAACGAATAAGAACATGAACTCGATTGGCTCAGTTATACCTGTAACAAATGATGTTATTGCTGCTCCTAAGAATAATCCACCAACTAATTTTCTCTTTGCTTTAGGTACACAATGATACATAGCTAAGCATGCTGCTGGTAATCCAAACATCATTGTAGCAAAACGTCCTGCAAAGAATCTTGTTCCTTCTGTAAATAATCCAGTATGGTTTGGATCAGCTAATTGTGCAAAGAATATATTCTGAGCTCCTGTAACAGTTTGACCTGCAACTGTTGCAATTCCACCTAATTCTGTGTACCAGAATAATGGGTAAATCATATGATGTAATCCAACGGCTCCTGTTAATCTTAGCAAGAATCCATATAAGAAAGTTCCTATTGGTCCTAATCCAGCTATTGCATTACCTGCTGAAACTAACCAGCCTTGGAATGTTGGCCATATTAAGAAGAATATTGCCCCAATAAAAATTGCTGAGAATGAAGAAACTATTGGTACAAATCTTGACCCTCCAAAGAATCCTAAAACTGCTGGTAATTGAATGTTTCCATATTTATTATGAAGATATGATACCGTTAATCCAATTACTATAGCTCCAACAACACCAGTATCTATTGATTCAACTGCTGGGTTAAAAGCTGTAATCATTCCTTTTATTGAAGCATTCATAACTAAGAATGAAACTGCACCTGCTAGACCAGCAGTACCTTTATCTTTCTTAGCAAGACCCACAGAAAGACCTATACACATAATAAGTGCTAAGTTAGAAAATACTACATCTCCTGCAGATGACATAATTGAGAAAATTCCTTGTAACCAAGAAATATTTAAGAATGGATAAGCTTGTACGGTATTAGGGTTTGATAAAGCTCCCCCTATACCAAGTAATAAACCAGCTGCTGGTAATATAGCAATTGGTAACATAAAGGCTTTTCCAATTTTTTGTAACTGTTTAAACATTTATATGCCTCCTCTATTATTGAAAATTATTTTTATATTTTTTTATTGTTGAAAACCTTTTTCTTTTGAATACATTTACATATTAACATGAAAATTATTTTTATTCAAGTATTTTTTTTAAAATTTTTTTCACACATTATTGTGCATATTTTCTCTTTATAATTATATTTTGATATTACACTGTTTATTATTCAAAAAAATAAAACCGCATCACATTTAATGATACGGTTCTAAGTTCTATTTTAAAATATTCCTATAACTACAGAGTTCTATGCCTATAGAATCAATAAACTCCTTAAGTTCTTTAGATGTAAGTATCTTTAGCTCCTCTACTCTTTTTATGTTATAAGAACTTGTCTCCATAATAAAGCTATCAATATATGCAGGATGACTCATAGTTTCCACAATTTCATATTTATCTAATTTATTTTCTAAGCTTTTAAAAGCCTCTAGACTAACTGTTTTATCATAAAAAATCCCTTCATAAGGAATTACTTTATCATAATCTAATTCATATTGTAGTCCCCCTCTTATAGGAAGATTATATCTTTCTACTAACCTTTCAATTACCGGTTTTAGAAATTCAAATGTATGAACATGATGATGTGAATCTAAATGAGTTATTTCAATTCCTCTACTTTTAACTTTTTCAATTTGAGCGCAAAACTCGTTGTATATTTCTTCTAAACTAAACCTCTCCATATCCTTATCTGGATTTATCCTTTTGTAAAAAAATCCATTTTCATCTATAATTGTTTTATGTGAATTTAATACAGGTTTATATGCCGACAAAGTTAGATGCACCCCACATCCTAGATCTGGGCATTCCTTTAATAATTCAACTGCATGATCAAATCCTGGCATTCCAGCCATTATTGAAGTACTCCTTACAGCCCCATTTCTATATGCATCAATTATTCCATAATTGGCGCCTCTGCTAAGCCCAAAGTCATCCGCATTTATAATTAATCTCATACTATTTCTCCTTTCCCTTTCTATATAAAATAATCTTAACAAATTAAAAGTTAACCTAAATACCTAAATAAATTTATAACTATTATATTCTTTATAAATCATAAAAGTAAGTAAATACTTTAATCTCCATTTAACACATATTAACTTAAATAAAAGCATTCTAACTGCAACTAAGTTTTGCAAATTAAAATTCTATTTAATTTACGTCTTTCCTTAATTTATTTAATATTTAAAAATAACTATATATTATACATTATAAATTATAGCATCATTGTATAAATACTTCCAATATTGTATTTATCTTTCTATGCTACCTGATTACTATTATGAATAAACTAAACTACTGTTACTAATCCTAATATATATCAAATAATAATTGTATATGTGAGGTGTTTACTAATGAAAAAGTCTCTTAAACTTTGTTCCATAATTCTTTTAACTATACTCTACTCACTTGCACACATTAGCTATTATCCTAAGGCATTTTCAGAATTGAATCTAAAAGAAAACTCTGCAAATAATAATACTTTACCTCATCACTTTCGAATGATTTCTGCTGAAACTAATCTAGCAAAAAATCAAGATATTAACTTAAAAGGGCTAGACAAGTTGAATATTTCTGGAAGTGGTCAATTTTCTGAATCTGGCCTTTCTTTAATAAAAAATTCTATACCAAATAAATTTTCTATAATAGATGTTGATTTAAGACAAGAATCTCATGGATTTATAAATGGAATAGCTGTAAGTTGGGAAAACTCAAATAATAGTGCTAATAAAGGTTTAAGTTTACCCGAAGTCTTATCCATTGAAAATAAACTTTTAGAATCTATTAAGATCGGTACTCCTATAACTTTTTATAATACTAAAGATACTGTAATTCCTGAATCTGTTCAAAACGAAGAAGAACTTGCTAAATCAAAAGGAATGCAATATATTCGTATTCCTGTAACAGATGGCAATTTACCAACAGATGACATGGTAAAATATTTCATTGATTTTGTTAGTAAGTTACCTAATGATACTTGGCTTCACTTTCATTGCAAAGAAGGAATAGGCAGAACTACTACATTTATGATAATGTACGATATTATGAAAAATTATAAAGACGTAAGCTTGGATGATATTATTAAACGCCAAGTAGTATTATCAACAATAAGTGATAAAAGTGCTCAAGATTTTTATACTGGAAATCATTTTAAGTTTTTAAGTGATTTTTATAATAGTTATACAGCTAAAAATACTTATTCTATGAATTATCAAAATTCTATCAATAGCTTAAATGATTATTACATTAAAAATTGCATTTTACCTAAATATTTATATGTAATTTCTGATACTGATATGAACAAAGAAGAGCAGACTATGATTTCTGCTCTTCAAGGCATTATATCGAGTAAATCTGACTTTCAAATTTATATCCTTCCTTCTAATCAACCTGATTACAAACTGTGGCTAGATGACTTAAATAAAAATTATAATATTAGCTATGAAAATATATCAGACCCTTGGAAGCTATTAAATATCTTTAAACATAATATCAATGGTTACATATTATATAGCAATTCAAATCCTTACTCTATCAATAACGCCTGCTCTCTTGCATCACTAAAAAATTCCCTACCTATTGATGAATCCCTAGAATCTAAAGTTAAAAATTACGAAATAACTAATCTAATTAAAGATTGTAGAAATACAGATAAACACTGGGCCTATAAAAGTTTATGGAATTCAGGATTAAATCATACTACAGTTATAGAGCTATCTCCCGAAAAATCAATGGCTTTAAGAGACTATGCAATAATGTCAAAATCACTTATATTCTATGAATATGATATAAATGATTTTTCATTAAGAAAGGATATATTCAGCTCTATGGATGATATTGCTCGTTGCCTAGGATGGGGCCCTGATGAGTTTAATAATGTAAGTATAGCTTCAAAATATGGCGTAGATACCATCGCTGCAGATTGGTCCTATAATTTATCCGTATTGAGTTCATTTCCTATTAATGTACAAACTCAAAAGCACCGCAATGACGTTCCAGCTGAAGATAATATCCATTATGTGACCTTCATTATGTCTGATGGGGATAATCAGCAATGGCTACTAGGAAGCAATTATAGTTCAGAAAAATGGTATGGCTCTAAAAATAGAGGAAACTTTAATTTA
The DNA here is from genome assembly GCF_017873245.1 of Clostridium tertium. Lineage (GTDB taxonomy): Bacteria > Bacillota > Clostridia > Clostridiales > Clostridiaceae > Clostridium > Clostridium tertium. The sequence goes on from NZ_JAGGJY010000015.1 coordinate 56,066, forward strand.
GGTTGGACATTAAGCCCATCTCTTTATTATTTAGCACCTACAGTATTTAACAAATACTATGAAAGTGCAAGCTCATCGAAGTATTCTGATTACTACATTGTTTCTCCTTCTGGAAATGGCTATATATATCCTAGTAAATTTCCAAAAACTAAATTGGATAGCTATACACAGAGATTAAATAACTATATTAAGGAAGTTGATCAAAAATATGTATTAATAATCGATGATAATGCTTTATACGATAATTCTTTATGGGACAAATATACTTCCTGTCCAAACATAGAAGGTCTATTTTATCTTGATTATAAAAAAAATAATAATTACGAAGGTAAAATAGTTTGGTCCAACGACAAACCTATAGTATCTTGTCGTGATTTACTTTGGAACAACCTAGAAGATGAAGAAGAACTAATTAAAAATATTAATTCTAGAGTTGAATTGGGTTATACAAATATTAAAACCCCAGAATCATATACCTTTGTTTATGTTCATGTATGGAGTAAAACTATGGATAATGTTCAACATGTAGTTGATAAATTAAATAACAATCCTCAAGTTAGAATTGTTATTCCTGATATTTTTATGAAATTGATTAAAAATAATATACCTGCTACTTATTGATAAATTTATTTTTTAAAGATAATTTAATTAAATCTATAAATCATGATACTATTTCACTATTATCTCACTTAAATTCAAAATTATATTTTTTATATAATCTTCTAGAATTTTAAAGGACATAACGAAACGCGCCCCCCTTTTAAGCCATTGATTCTACTAGCTTACACGGCAAAAGCCGTATCTATTAACATAGCTACGGCTTTAAACTTCTATTTATATATTGAATTAACTTTACAATATTAATACTAATTATCTTGCATACTTCACAATAATATCCCTTAGTGTAGCAACTACTTCCTTACCAGCTCTATCATTATAGTATTTTGCAAATCTTTCATCTGCTACATACATTTCTGCTAATCCAATATGAGCTTCTTTTGAATAACTAGGCCATGAAAAACTTAGCCAAGCTTTGTGTTTTTCGTAAACACCCTTAGCTTTTTCCGAATCTAAATCTCCTGAATTGAAAACCTCAATTAAATCTTCAAACATATCATTTTCTATACTTTGCATTTTTTTAAAATCTTGTTCAGTCATATTCATAAACTTTTTGTTAGATTCTTCTACAGTCTCTGAACCATATTTTTCTCTAATTTCTTTTCCATATTTAGCTTCATTTTCTTGTAATTTTTGCTTTTTAAAGCCTTCAAACTTCTCCTTATTTGACATATCTATCTCTCCTTTATTATATTCTAATGTCTTTTCTACAATTAAAATCAATTGATCAAGTTGATTCCGTCTAGAAATAAGTCTTTGGCGATGTTCAATTAAAGATTGGCAAATATCAAAATTAGGATTAGATATTATATCCTGTATATCTTCCAGCTTCATATCTAACGATCTATACAGTAATATCTGTTGCAATAAATCTACTTCTTTTTGACCATAAATACGATATCCTGAAGAATTAACTCTACAAGGTTTTAGTAAACCTATTTCATCATAATATCTAAGAGTTCTAGTACTTACGCCTGCTAATTCAGCTAGCTTTTTAATTGTATATTCCATCTCATTACCTCCTGACAACTTAATGATAAATGATTACGTTGCGTTAATGTCAATAAAAATATTATATTTTTTATTTTGTAATCTTAAGCATAAAAAAGCTTAAACTATATAGTATTAATTTTCACAAAAATATTAAGTTTATTAAGCTTTTATAGTATTTGAATATAACTTTTTATAATGCTAGAATTTATTTAACCGATAAGTATTATTTATTAATATTTATTATTAACATTTTTAGGAAGGTGAATTAATATGTTAGATCAAAAAACAATTGATATAATTAAAAGTACAGTACCAGTATTAAAAACTCATGGAGTTGAAATAACAACAACTTTTTATAAAAATATGTTTGAAAAAAATCCTGAAATCAAACCATTATTCAATATGGATAGACAAGAGTCAGGTGAACAGCCTAAGGCATTAGCTATGGCTATCTTATCATCAGCGCAAAATATAGACAACTTACCAGCAATTATGCCTGTAGTAAATAGAATTGCAGAAATTCACTGTAATGCAGGCGTTAAAGAAGAACATTATCCAATAATAGGAAGCAACTTATTATTTGCAATTAAACAAGTTTTAGGAGATGCTGCAACAGATGAAATTATGGATGCTTGGGAAAAAACTTATGGAGTTCTAGCAGGTATCTTTATAGATGTAGAAAAGAAAATTTATCTTTCAAGACAATAACTTACTCATTTACTTATTTATTATATATTTATATTATGATAAAAGGATTATGGTAGTCCATAATCCTTTTATCTAATTTACTATATAATCCAAGATTAATATACTACCACTCTCTACCTGGATCATCATCCATACTATTAACAGTTCCATGAGGATATAAAACTGAATAGTGATCTAAAACTTCCTTTTCATTTTTACTATATGAAAAAACAAATAATAATTTGAAATCATAATTTATCTCATATCCAATTATTCTTTCATTCAACTCTGTTTTAACTTCATATTGTGGTTCTCCAAAATATGATATTATATCTTGTAAATTTAAATCTTTTAATGATTTATCAAAAGATCTTAATTCAAATATTTGATCTCCTTTATTACATCCAAATGCTAAATTTTTACTTTCAAAAGTATAATAAAGTCCTTTAGCTTCAGCTATATAGTTTGAAGTATCTTCCTTGCCATAAGCATTATTAACTTCATCAATAATACCATCTTTTGCTTTAAATTCACTATTTATAACCATTCCACTTTTAGACTTGTCTTTTATATTATTCAATAGGTCACCCTTATAGTTATCTACATTTTCAGTATTAGTTTCACCTAAGTTATCTGTACTCTTAGGTTGAGCCTCTTTAGATGAGTCTTTGCTTGTATCTTTGTCAATCTCTATAGACTCACTGCTATTACTTTTATTATCATTAGATGACTTATTATATCCACATGCTGTAAGCGAAATCATAAAAGTTGCTATTATAGTAATAATTAGTACTTTCTTCTTCATTCTATTTACTCCTTATTAAATCATTATCTATTATATTATACTTATTTTTAATATATATTTTCATTTCTATGTAAAACTTAATATTAATGCTATAATTATTCACTTAAGCTATCACTTGCAAAATTCACTATATTATCATTCCCTCTATTCTTTATCGTCTTAAAATTAAACATATAAACTATTAAAAATTCCATATAATATTCAAATAACTTCCTATTCCGAGCATTTTATGCCTATAAAACACAGTATAAATATGACTTTTTATATAACAAAAATGTTCAATTTATAAAGTGTTATATACATCCTAAATTTTAAATGCTATAATAATAATCCATTTATTGATACATACTATTATTTGTAGGTGCTAATAAATGAATTATTATGGAAAGTGTCAGGTGAAATTTATGATTGATGCAAAATTATTAGTTGAAAAGGCTTATGAAGCTCAAAAATTTGCTTATACTCCTTACTCTAACTTTAATGTTGGTGCTGCATTACTTGGTACAAACGGTAAAATATATTTAGGTTGTAATATAGAAAATGCGGCTTTTACTCCAACAAACTGTGCTGAAAGAACTGCTTTTTTTAAAGCTGTATCTGAAGGACAACATGAATTTCAAGCAATTGCTATAGTAGGTAATATGGCAGATGCTGAAGAAACTGAATACTGTGCTCCTTGTGGAGTATGTAGACAAGTAATTGCAGAATTTTGTGATCCAAAAACTTTTAAAATCTATCTTGCTAAAAATAAAGATGAATTTAAAGAATATACATTAGAAGAACTTTTACCTTTAGGCTTTACTGGAAAAGACTTAAATAAATAAATCATTTGATTAATTTCTATTAAATAAGATTAAGCCATAAACTATAAAATAGTTTATGGCTTAATATCATTTAGACTTTTCTTTTAAGATTATTCTATCTATACTCTTTTTTGATAAGAAATATTTTTCAGCAAGATCCTTAATGCAATAGCCTTGCTATGCATTATTAGCAGGTGTTGTCATAAAAATCCTCCCGTTTATACCACTATATTTATTATTTTACTTTTTAATTATTTAAAATTAAAATTATTAATAAAATTGACCATATTATCTTTATTTTCTTTTAACTGTTTTACTCTATTTACGTTAGCCCCTGAAGGATGTGGAAAATCCTTTAGTATTTGTTCCTCTTTTATAAGTCCCTTATTTTCTAGGCAAAGTAAGACTTCTTCTACCGCCCTTCCTAATGGTATTAATAAAATCTCTTCATGATTGTCTAAACTATTAAATTCATCAATAAAATTTTCATAAATATACTTCCTTAAAAATTCACTCTTTATTAATTTAGGAGTATGACCAGAATAATTTTGCTTTTTCACAAAAACAGGATAAGGAATTAAAGAAATTGTATGTAATAAATAATCCTTTTTATTAAATAATTCACTACAACTATCTATATTTAAAGCCTTATTTAAGGTTATTTCATCTAACATACTTATTATATTTTTTCTTATTACTCCACTAAACCTTCCTGCCACCTTACACTTATATTGAATTTTTTTAATATCACTCCCTAACTCAAATTCCTTTCTAGCTGTTGCAATTGCTGTACTCATTTGTTGAAATCCTGGAGTTATTCCAATAATAAATATCTTTGCCCTTGGATTTAAATACTCATTATGTGGTGCATAATATATCTCTATGCTATTTTCACTATCTACTAAAAATTCTTTAATTAATAACTCTTCTTTAGTGTATTTATCTTTTAATGGTAACTTCATTATTTTTTCTTTATATTCATATAAGTTCTCTTTCATATATTTTCTCCTAATCAAAATTCTTTTATAAATATATATTTACTCAATTCTTGAGCTTTTCTAAAATATATACTTATTATATATGTTTATCTTGATTCACTATTTATATCAACTATTTCTTATAATTATTTACAGCTATACTTACAATATACAATCTAACCTCACAATAATTATTATTAATCCTAGATTTATCTATCAGTTATAATTAATATTATTCTTACTCTGCTATATATAGTGTAGTTACTACAATTTCTAATCAAGTAACTACAACTAAAAACATCGCTACTCAGATTATTTAATTTATTTTCATATGTGTATTCATCATACTCAAACTTCTCTTTGTTCATTATCTTGCAATATAAAATACTACTTTTCTATATTAAATTTTATCATTTAAAATTATTTAATAAAATTCCTTCACTCCCTTGATTTAAAGTTAAGTTTAAGTGTTAATCCTTTTATATTGAAAAGTAAAATATTAGTCACTATAATTTATATCATAGAGAGGTATATATAATATGTTGATACAGATAAAATGGGAGCCTTAGGTCTTTGTAAAAGTGGTTTCTATTCAATTAAAGCTGCTCAAATAGAAAACAATAAAGCTCTAAAAATAATTAGTCTAACATAATATAGAATAAACTTTATTAAATATCAAATTCATCCACTAAAGAGAAGTGACATATTCTGTGCTCTTTATGCAGCAGTATGTGTTTTTATTATTATAATTAATAAAGGAGAGAATTGAAGATATGTCATCTAATAGAATAGATTTACTTGTTACCTTTGATAAAAATTATATTCCACCGTTTCAGACGATGCTGAAATCGCTAGTGTTAAATAATCCAAGAGAAACATTTCATATTTGGTTACTGCACAGCGAGATTCCACTGGAGATGCTACAGGAAGTTGAAGAATATTGTGCAAAGCAAGGGGCGGCTATGACATCTATAAATGTAGAACGCTCCGTGTTTAAAAATGCTCCTGTTTCAAAGAGATATCCACAAGAAATGTATTATCGCCTACTAGCTCCGCTTATTCTTCCGAAATCAATAAAGAAAATTCTTTATCTTGATCCGGATATCCTTATTATTAATTCAATCCGCCCTTTATGGGAAACTGAACTTGGAAACTACATATTTGCCGCTGCATCCCATGTAGGGGTTACCGGAGTTATAAATGATATTAATCGTGTCCGATTAAGAGTAGATCATGATTACTACAATTCCGGTGTTATGCTTATGGATTTAACAAAGGCACGTTCCATTGTTAATGTAGAAGAAATTTTTCAATGCGTAAGAGAGCATAAGGAAGAGCTTTTACTTCCAGACCAAGATATCTTTAATTATTTGTATGGAAAACAAACTCTTCCTTTAGATGATGCTATCTGGAATTATGATGCTCGAAAGTATTCTAATTATCTTCTAAGAAGTGGCGGTAATTATGATATGGATTGGATTACTAGAAATACAGTAGTACTTCATTTCTGCGGTAAGAGTAAACCTTGGAAGCACTCTCAAAATAATCGATTTGCAATGCTATATAAACATTATATGCAGATTTCCATTAGATAAAAATAAAGATCATAACAATAAAATGTTATTTTTTACCCAATACTTATTAATTTAAAAAAATTTTTATTCAACAAACGCTTGTATTTCTTGCGGAAAATGTGAAAATGTTTATCCACTAGGAAACATTCATCTTGAAAATAGAAAGCCAAATTGGGGAAACAATTTTAACCATTGCATGGCATGCATTTGTCGATGTCAAAAAGAGGCTATTGAATATGGTAAAAATACTAATGGCAGAGTAAGATATATTTGCCCAAAATAAATATATCTTTCAAGCTCATTTAAAAATTGTTTTTTTAGAATATATTTAAATGTGATTTTTAAATATTAAGTTACCTATTAAAATAAGGGCTAGTTGAATTGCGTATTAAAATTAAAACTAGCCTTTTACTATGATATTAATTGCTTAAACAGAAATATTAAGCTAATATTATTGCATTTAATTTATTGTTAGAATTCCACTGGTTTATTACTTTTTTCTTGAATCATCTTTGCTAATATGCTGTACTCCAGTAAATATAAAATTTATAAGCTCAGTTAGTGTTTCTTACTGAGACTCCTTTGAATCAAGATAATAATAATTTTTTCTTCCTTCTCTACTTACATTAACAATTTCAGCTTATTTTTATGTAGTACGTCTATATTTTACATCCGGATATACAATTACTAATTTTGTAACTACATGGCCATTAGATATTAAATTTTAAAGCTTTCGTAATTTTGGTGAGTACTTTACTACCTCTGAGAAAAATCCACTATATAGTACACCTAGTCCAAAAGACTCTGCCATTAGTGACATATTTAATGCTGAAAGTGACGCATTAATTTCATTTTTTGATACTAAATGTATCTTCAATTTCTTTTTTTACTTCTTCAATTGCTTCTGGAACAAGTCCTAATAGCTCTATTGCAATATCTTTTAGATTGGCTGAACTTTTATAAATTATGCTATAATCATCAATCATTATATAACCTTGTTCATCTAACTCATTACACCAATTAATAACATGACCTATTGATAATTTTTCTAATCCATTACTTTTTAGATTTTGGTACATAGAAATTATCCTATCATCAACTTTATTTTCTCCAATTTCTTTTGCTATCTTTACTGACATGCTCCAATCATTTAGGAATTCCTCCTTTAACTCTTCATTGCTTATACTGTTTATTAATTTTTCTACACTACTTATTTCTTCTGTTGTTATACTCTTGTATTCATCTAATACTTTCTTAATTTCTCTTATTATATACTGCTGAATTAATGAAGAAACTTCTTCATTAACTGCAATGAACACATTATCTTTATTAAACATTTATACTCCCTCTTTCTATACTTTTATTTAAATATAAAAAGTCTTAATCACTATCTTTATAGCAATTAAGACTTTTAGATTTTATTTATTTCTTGTTTTAACATTTCAATGAATCCTTCTGAAAATACTTTTCTACTTATTGATTCTTTTATTAACTCTATTAGTTCTAGCTCTGTTACATCAAGACTTCTTGGAATGTATGTTTCATCACCTCTTCTAGTAGCTTTGTAGACGCAGAACCTTACTTCATCTCGCTTTAGCTCTTTGATGTAGATTTTCTCTATTGAGTATGTGTACTCTCCTTCTCCAACTTTTCCTTGGCTTTTTATCTTGCAGTACTTAGTTTCCTTGATTATCTTTTCTTCACTCTTCTTACTCATGTTTATTCAACCTCCTTATCTTATTCTAGTAGGAACTTAGAAAGTTCTTCTGTTGTTACTACTACAATTGAAAAATCACTTGAAAGCAAGTATAAACTTGAAGTGTAATTTTCTCCATTTGAAATCTCAATTACATCAGTACACTCTGGGACTAGACCCCGTAACCTATCTTGCTTTAAAGTTTCGATAACAACAATATTTTCTGCTATAAGTATATATCCACCTAAGTCATTATCTACATTTCTATTCATTCCATAATTATCATCTAGTATTTCTATAATTTCAGATATACTCCTAATAACTTCTACTGGATAATCTTTTAATTCTTCTAAATGTTTCTTTAAATAAATCTTCTTCATTATATATTTCTCCCTTCTGAAAATAAAAAACTCTTGCCTATATCTTTAATTCAAGTAAGAGTTAATACTATTTTTATAATATATATTTATAAAATTATTTCTATACAATAATATTTTTTACTTATTCCTTTTCTTTATTATGTAAATATTTAATTATAAGTATATACTCTGATATAATATAGTTAATGATTTATGTAAATCTAATAAACTAAATAATATGTATTCTTTAATTCTATATAAAAAGTAAATTGTAAAGGAGATAGAAAAAAGTGACCGCTTTATTAACAGATATACAAAAACAGTACATAGCTGAATACATCCAGCTACAACCTATTAAAGTTGTTGAAAATTTAAATTTTAAAGAGAAAACTATTAAATACTCATCTCAAATTAAAGGAAGAGATATTAACTCTATTTCAGGCGATGAAGAAATTGTTAGAGCTTATATATTAACTAAGTTAGTAAATGAATATGGTTATAAACCTGAAAGAATCGAAATTGAGCATGAATATACAGCAGGAAGACCACACACAATAACAAGTAGAATTGATATTATTGTTAGAGATGAAAATAATAATGCTTTTTTATTTATTGAATTAAAATCACCAAAGGACTATTCTATTTTAGACAAAGACTTAACTATTGAAGAACAACTATTCAAAGTTTCTGGAATGGAAAAAACAGAAGGAAATAATGTTAAATACTTAATACTTTATACTTTAAATATGATTGAAAAAAATATTATTGATGAATGTGTGGTAATCGATAATGAAAAATTCCCTACTTTCTCTGATTGGGAAAAGACAAGAGATTTTACAGATGCTATTCCTGTAAGATATGGAAAGGCTCAAAAGACTCCATATAAAAAGGGAAGCTCAAAAGACTTAGAGAGAAATTTTTCAAACGAAATATTAGATAAATTACAAAAAGACTTGCATAATGTTTTATGGGGTGGTGGTAGTACTGATGATAATGAAATATTTTCGTCACTTACTAATCTTATATTAGCTAAAATTCAAGATGAAGATGAAAAAAGTAATGGAGATATATATGACTTTCAGTCACTTACTTTTGATAAATCATCAAGTGATGAATTTGAAAGTAATGATGTTTTGTTTAATAGAATTAATGCTTTATATAAAAGAGCTTTAACAGAAAAACTTAATATTACTGATGATATTGAATTAAATAAATCTTATGTTATTGATACTAAAAAATTCTCTTTATCTAAATTAAAATATACAGTTCAACAATTAGAAAAATACTCTTTTGTTGATGGTAAAAATAGTCTATCAGGAAAAGATATTCTAGGAGATTTCTTTGAAGGAATTATACGAACAGGATTTAAACAAACTAAAGGTCAATTCTTTACTCATACTAATATTGTAAAGTTTATGCTCTGGGCTGTTCAGGCTGATAAACTTGCAATTGAAAGAATTAATAAAGATAAGGAAATTCCTTATATGATTGACCCATCTGCTGGAAGTGGAACATTCCTTATAGAATACATGAAGTTTATTACTGAAAATATTAAATATAGATTCAAAAATAAATTAGATACTAGTAGAAGTGTTCAAGATAGAATATATTCAGACTGGTTTTATCCAGATTATAGAGAAAACAAATGGGCAAGAGAATATATATACGGTTCCGAATTAAACTTTAATTTGGGAACAGCAACAAAAGTTAATATGATTTTGCACGGTGATGGCTCTACTAATATTTTTGTTGGAGCACAAAAAGGTGATGGATTATTACCTTTTTCAGAATACATAAAACCATCTGCTCCTAATGTACTGAATAAAGAACATGATGACCAAATATATGGTCACAAAGTAAATTCACAGTTTGACCTCATACTAACTAATCCACCTTTCTCAGTAGACTTAGATAATGATACTAAAAAGAAAGTTGGAAAATGCTTTATTTTTGGAGATAAAAAGAATTCTGAAAACTTATTTATTGAAAGATACTATCAATTACTTAGAGAAAATGGTAGATTGGCAGTTGTTCTTCCTGAAAGTATTTTCGATACAGCTGAAAATAAGTATATTAGGCTATTCATATATAAATACTTTAATATAAAATCAATTGTTTCTTTACCTCAATTAACTTTCGACCCATTTACTAAAACAAAAACGAGTATTCTCTTTGCACAAAAGAAGACTTCTAAAGAAATTAAAAATTGGAATACTATTTGGAATAAATACTCAAAAGAATATTCAACACTTAGAACTAGAGTTGATAACCTAATAAAAGTCTATTCTGAAGGCAAAGAAAAGTCAAAATTACCTTCTATTAGAAATTTATCAAAAAATGAAGAAATGGATATATTACATAGATTTCTAAAAGCATATATTGAAGATAGTGACTTACATTTATCAATTAATGACTTAATAAGCAAGTATAAAAATGAACTAATAGACCTATGTAAATATAATAAAGATACAGAAAAAGAATTTGGATATGTTAATACTTGGTGGGTTTTTGAAGAAGTTTCAAAAGAACTTAATTATTCTATTTTTATGGCTGAAGCTGATAATGTAGGATATAAGAGGTCTAAAAGAGGAGAAAAGACAGCTATAAATGACCTTTATCGTACAAATGAAGATGGAATTATTTTAGTTGATGATGGTATTAAAGAAACTATACTTGATTATATGAGAGACATCCATTGGGCAGGAGGTACTACTCATGGGACTAAAAATTAACACTTTAAATCTTAAAGATATATCAGGTCATAATATTTTAAGAAATGATTTTAAATATTTTCAATGGCTCACTGATTTCTCTAAAAAGTATAAAAATACTAAAAAGCTAAAGTATTTTATTGATTATTCATATAAAGGATATGCATTTGAAGCAAAAGATTTTATAACAGAAGGAAAAATTGTAGTGCTGAAAGGGGTTAATTTCCAAGAAGACTTTTCAATTGATTTTGATAGTGTAGAATATTTACCTAACGAATTTTATAATAATCATAAATTTGAAAAATTTAAAGTAAAACAGAATGAAATAATAATTTCTTTAGTTGGTAGTATCGGAAAAATAGCTCTCATTAGAAATAATGAAAAAATGTTGTTAAATCAAAATAATATTGCACTCAAATTAAAAAAAGAATATAACCCTTTAGTATATACCTATATACTTTCAATAATAATTAAAGAAATGGTTGAAGATTTATATAAAGTATCTGGATATTCTTTTTTAAGAGTTGAAGACTTAATGTCATTAGATATACCACTACTTGATGAAGATGAGCAAAATTACTTATTAAACTTAATACAAAAATATGAAAGTTCAATATTAGATATGAAAAAAAGTTGTAAAAGTGTTAAAAACTTAATTAATGAAGTTTTCACTAAAGAATTTTCAATAGATTTTCAATCACTAGAAAAACTAGAAACCGAAAAATATGCTACTACTAATTTACACTCTTTATCTTTCAATAATTCCAATCTAAGAAATAGTTATAGGTGGAATAAAGTTGTTTTATTACAAGAAAAAATGTTTTCAAATTGTGATTGTGTTGAAAAACTTGGTAGATATATAATCACTACTCAAAATGGCTGGTCACCTACATGTGATGACAATGCAACAAACAATATAGTTTTAGGTATAGATAGTATCAATCTTAATGCTTATATGACATTTAACACATTAAAATACTCAGACGAAACTAAAGAAAATATCGATAACTATTTTATTAAAGATGGAGACTTATTTGTTAGTAGAGGCAATACTCCAGATTTAGTATCATTAGCCTCAATTGCTAAGCTTCCGAACAAAAATAATGATTATATTTTTTCTGATTTAATGATAAGAATTAATTTAAACAATGATATAAATAAGGAATATTTAGCTTATATTATAAACTCTATTATAGGAAGATTATATTTTAAATATGTCTCAAAAGGAAAAAATCAATCTATGGTTAAAATATCTAGCAAGGAACTAAATGATTTTTTACTACCAGTTCCTGATAAAGTTAGACAAGTGGAGCTAGTCAATTTAATTAAAACTGAAATTGAGAAAATATCTATCACTAAACAACAGATATCTAATAAAATTATTGAAATTAAAAATATTATTATAGATAAAATTATAGATATCTAATAATTTAAAATCCTAATTAACTAATCAAAATAATCTTATTTAATTTTCAATATCATCATAAAGTGAGACTTATTTTAATAAAGGAAGTCTCACTTTATTAATTATATTTAGCATATTGGTATAATATTAAAAATTTACTATTTTTAGTGAAAACCTCACTTATTTATGGTACGGTTCTCCATATCGGCAGTAAGTGAGGTTTATTAAACTTAACTAATAAGAGGCTTTATAGTTGATAATAGCTTCTTCATTCTACTTTCATCTCTCATCTTTTCAAGCGGTCCATTAAATTTCTTAATCTCTTCTATTAATTCCTTTACAGCTGGAGATGTAATTCGTGTTTCTACAATTGAAATCATATTCTTATACTTTTTCTGACATAAACTAAATTGTAATTTGCTTGTTATTATTTGACTTTCAAAACATAATACAGCTATTGTTAATTGTTGCTGATTAAAATCACTTATTAACTGTTTATATATTGGTTCTGCATCCCAACATTCGGCATTACCATTAGTTAAATACGCATCAACTATTGTAATAACATAATCATAATCTACCTGCTTTGGCACTCCATGTGTACCAATTAATCTCTTTAATTGTCTTACATGAGTTGGTTCTTTATAAAAATTATCTATAGGTGAATGATGTGCTAATTTTAGATTTTCAAGAGCACCTTTTATTTCTGCCGCTCTTATAGGCTCTGGTAAATATTGTTGACCATCTACTATTTCTAAAAAATTTCTAGCTAAAGCAGCTTGCTCACTATCATTATTTGCTTCAAACCTTGCATATTTTATGCCAAATTCATTTTTTATGTTATAATCAACTATTTCCCAAACTAACGGTAATAATAAATGTATATTTTCTCTGACATCTTGATTGGTATCTAATCTAGTATATATTCCAAAGAAACCGTTAACTAAAGCACTTAACTTTTCTTTTGGTAAATCTATCATAAATGTTCCTATTTTTCTTGCATCTTCTTCAGATATTTTATTGCTTTTTATATTGTTCAATAACTTTCTAGTTTCTATTGTTACATTAGACTCTGGTAAGTTCATTACTTCACTTATACATGTTTCTAACCAAGAAATAAGATTTAATCCTGTTAATTGTACTTGATTGGGATGTGCCGAACTAGCCCAATTTCTCATATACTTGATATAATCCAAATGCTTGTACCCTATATCTGAAATCAAATCAATTTCTTTTGCTGCTAAAATTAACTCACTATCATCAATTTTCACTAAATCTTCTACATCATTTAACTTTTTTCTTCTTTCTGGTGATGATACTGCAACATCAAAAAAGTATTGTATATCATATTGTGCAACTCTATACCTCAATTGTAATATCGTTTCATCCCATAAATAATTTAATGCAGCATCAAACAAACCTGCCGTAACTGCTGCTAAAAACTTTGATAAATACATAGCCTGACTTCTTTTTTTTTCATCCAATAACTCTAATGGACTTTCTATATTTTTTAGAACATTCTTTCTTTGTTTAACATCTACTAGCACATTAGCTGATGGTAGCCCACAACATTCTAATAAAGTCATAACATTACCTTCGTATTGTGTTATTGAACTTTGAATACTTCCTATGTTCGTTATTTCTATATCTTTGCTTTGAATTACTGTTATTTCATTAACCTTCTCCATAAAAACCTCCTAATATTTTGTATATAGTAAATATTATAACAATATTAGATTTTTTTATATAGTAATTTACATTTTATTTCCTAAATTATATTGCAATATCTAAGTTTAATGTACTTATACCAACACTCCTTAACATAAAAGAAGAAGGCGTACCTTTTAAAGATACCCCTTCTTCATTACTTAAATAGTTTATTAAGTTATCATCTAAATTAATCTTTATTGAATCAATTTCCCTTAGCTCATTAACTGTTATTTCTGAAATTATCATGTGCAGTAACTTCTTTTGTTGCTCTCTTGTTGAGCTTTCAGTTAATACCTTACTAAAGTTTTCTAAAACACTCTTAATAAGCTCATAAGGTAGTTCCTCATTGACATTATCTGAAAGAGTTACTAATAATGGAGCTTTTTCTTCCTCTAAAGCCTTAACTCTCTTAGTCAGTTCAGCCTTTCTTTCTCTAAACTCTTCTTTAGTTATTATTTCATCTTCATAGGCTTCAAATAGCTTAGCTCTTTTCTTATCTAGATTTTCAAGTTCATTATCTATTTTAGATAACTCTTTCTTTGCTGGATTTATCTTTCTAACTCTTTCATTGTTAACATTTTTTACTATAGCCTTAACCATCTTTTCATTAGTTAACAATTCTGATAACTTATTGAATACATACTCATTAGCCTTATCTGCTCTAACTGAATTACTATTACATACTGCTGTACCTTTATTCTTCCAATTACCACAAGCATAGTAAGCTATTCTTTTTTTACTACCATCTGCCATCTTGTTAGTAGTTCTTGAAATAACCATCCCAGCTCCACACTTAGGACATTTTAGTATTCCTGTTAGAGGAAATTCTCCATCATGAACTCTTGACGGTTTACCTTGTTTAGAACTTAAAATAGCTTGTGCTTTATCCCATAGTTTTTCATCAATTATTCCTTCATGAATTCCATCTGTTATTATAGGATTAGCATTAATATTTCTTCTTCTTTTCTCTGACCAATTCTGTCTAACATTGTATCTAATCTTTCCTATATATACAGGATTAGTTAAGATTTCTCTTATAGAACCTACTGAAAAAGTGTTTCCAAGTTTAGTTTTATAGCCAAGTTTGTTTAGCTGATTCGTTATAGCCTTGTACCCTTTTCCATTACCATATTCATTAAAAATAAATCTAACTGCTTCTGCTTCCTTTTCATTTATAACAAGTTTAGTTTTAGTTCTTTTAGCTCCTGGTTGCTTTTCCATTTGAACTAAATCATATCCTAAAACTCGTCCACCACACCATTCACCAGCTCTAGCTTTTGCACACATCCCCATTTTTACGTTTTGAGCTATAGTACCTCTCTCAAATTCTCCAATTAATGCCATTATTTGAAATTGCATTTTTCCTGCTGGAGTATTAGTCTCAAATGGTTCAGAATAAGACTTAAAAGAAATGTTGTTATTCTCTAGAAGATTAACTATCTTTAGTACATCTTCCAGCTTTCTACTGATACGATTAATCTTCCAACTTAGAACCATCTGGAATTTCTTTTCCTCTGCATCACTAAGTAACTCTTTTAAAGCTGGTCTACTCTTGATATTCTTCCCACTAATTCCTCTATCTGCATAACACTTGTAGACTTCATAGCCCATCTTCTTACACCACTCTATTAGTAGTCTTTCTTGTTCATCTATACTGTAACCTTCCTCAGCTTGTTCAATAGTACTTACCCTTGAATAAATTGCAACTAATGTTTTCTTACTTAACATTTTAACTACCTCCATTTACTTATCATCAAATTTATAATATATACTTAACTTCTACTTTTATAACGGAAAATATCGTTGTTATTGTCATATCAATACTTCGATAATTTCCGTTATTATTTACTCGTATTATCTAAAACGGAAGAACAAAATTATCATTTCCTGAATATACTATATCTTTTTCATCCAAAATTGTTTTTTCCTCATCTTCTTTTATTAATCCTAGTGGTTCAAAAATATGAGTTAAGCTATAGTTTTTAATTCTAAATTTTCTCATAACTTTATCTACTAACTCTGCCCTATAGCTCAATGATTGATAACATTTTTATTGAAATTCACCTTGCATACCTCCTAAAAATACACAATCATAAAACTCTATTATTATACTTTCCTCTGTTTCATTAAAAACTATATCATCACATTGCGTAGCATTAGCAATTTCCATTACTAACTTTTCAATCCATCCTTCTTTTCTTTTACTTCTCTTATTCTTTTCAATTACTATTTGTTTCTTATAATCCAACCATACAGCTTTATCCTTTAACTCATTATATCTGCTTGCTTCACATGTAAATTGTACTTGTATTCTTTTCATAAATATCTACTCCTTTTTCTATATTTATTTTTAATACTATATTCTATCTATATTTTTTAAATTATTAGTTTCTTTAAATTGAATCATCTTTTCTTCTACCATATACTTGATTATCATCTCTGAAATTAAATCTATTACCTCATTTACTTGCTTATCTTTAGTCATGTTTATCTCTCCTTATCCAACTTTCTTATCTTTAAATGATTTTGATTTTTCTGCAATAATTTCCACTTGCTCATTAATCCATTCATATGATTCACAAAAACTTATAATTGATACTTTCTTTTCTTTACACTGTAAAGCTAAGTGTTTAAACATATATTCATCAATATCTTCAATAGACCATATCAAAACTACATCTATGTTACCTATTAATATTTCTTCTAATAACCTAGCTAACTTTAAGGGTTCATTAGTATCATCTATAAAAGTTTTTATCCTCCCTTCATGTTCTTCAAGTTCATATCTTAACCACTGTAATCTACCATATCCTGTTGAAAGATTTTCTCCATTATGTTTTTTTCTTATGTATAAAGCTATTGTCTTATCAGTTATCATATTTAAAGTTTCCATTACTTTTACTCCTTTTCATCTTGAATTTATCGACATTATCGAAGTATGAACTCCGATAATGTCATATTTAACTAAGCTGCTATATCCTTAGGAACTTTCACAATATCAATTATTCTTCCATGATTTCTTTGGGTTATTTCATAGTAAATGCCTTCTAATTCAAGATTAGATTTCATTTCATTTAATCTTCTACTTAACACATTAGGTTCTTTTGCCCATAGCTTAGATGTTGTATCTATCTGCTCTACTTCTGCAACTTGATTTAGAACTGTTAATAGATTAGTTACTGTACCTGTAAAGTTCGAATTTTCTTCCATGTACTTAATTAATGCTGTTGCTACTGGATTAGATTCCACAGCTTCTTGATTCGCTTTCTTTTGATTATTTAAATATGCTTTTAAAAACTCTTCTCCTCCAATTTCTAAAGCCTCAGCTACTGCATATCCCCACATAGTAAAATCTGCCATTCTACCTAATTTAGTTAATTTTAATGTTGGATATATTCTCTTTGCTCTTGATAGTGCAGTTAAAATAGCTCCCAATATTTTAGGCTTGTCCTCATTAAAACTACTCCACAGTAACCTTTCTTCCATTCTTTCACTTTCGGATATTCTCTCTAATGCAAGAAGTATACATCTATCTATTAAGTCTGCTTTTATAGCTACAACATTAATTCCATTTAGGGTAATCTTACTTTTCAGAGACATCATTGATTCCTCATCATTGGTATAAAGTTTTCTTTTAGGATACACACCACCAGTTGAAGCAATACAAAGTAAATCACTTCTCTCCGATGAAATAATATCTAAGTTATCATAACAAGCCATATAAGTGTTATTAATTGATATTGCTAAGTCTTGTATTGCCTTAGGCATTGAAGTTACATCTCTTGGAGACGGGTCTATTAAACTCTTATTCATTCTCATTGTAGTTGTTTTAGAAGCTCCTTTTTCTCCATGAATTACTTCAATTGGATGTGGAATATCTGCTATTAATCTAGTTACTAAACTTACTGCATGTAATATTCTGTCCTCTTTAGATTTAAATCTAAAATACTTATTTAGTAACCCAAATAAATCATCATAATGTATAGGCATTACTTGTTCACCCATGTTATTTTTTCTTATAAACAACATTTGTTTAGTATCATCAACTCCCCATCCATTTTCATCAATTCTTATTATTGTAGATTCCTTATCACATAAATCATAATAAGTAACTCCATCAACTTCTGCACATCTCTTATAAACTTCTAATTCAGCTCCCTCATATAAAGCCTTCGCTTCTAGTACTCCTATAGCTTGATTTATATTATCTTTAGAAATAGCTTTTCCAAGTTCATCATAAAATCTCTTTCTTAAAAGCATTTGATACTTTTTATCTTCTAATCTATGAACTTCGTAAACATTCCCCTTATCTACTGCTACAAAAGTTTCTTCGACAGAGTTATGAAAAAATATATCCTCATATCCTAAAGCCTGTTCTATAGCTATATCTGCATGACTCTTTTTAGCTTCTTCTTCACCTTTTTCAGAATATTCTGATTTATTTTTAGATGCCTTCGGCTCATAGAGCTCCTTTAGCGTTCTCCAATTTTCATGCGAACAACTATCATGATGACATTTAGCACTAATAGCTCCATTATGAAATTGTGTTATCGAAGCCGATTTATCTATATGGTTAGAATTCCAAGGACATGTTTCAAGAACGTAGACAGTTCTATCAACTTCCTCCTTTACCTTTGAAATATTTAATCCATTATCTCTTAACCACTCTTCCATATTAATACTTCCTTTCACAATTGACTTACTATATACCTTTTTTACTTTCTTATCATTATCATTTTTCTTGATATGAAGGTCTGCTACTTTCTTTAACAGAACCTCATTAACTACTTCAAGTTTATCTGGAGCTTGTACTATTCTTGACCTTCTATGAGGTCTACTTTCAGTACTATCACCTTTACAAGCCATAGTTCCATACATTTTAGTTATTCTTGCTGCATTGTATGTTGTTTTATCTACTTGAGCTTTATCATTACTGAACTTACTATCCAAGGCATAAAGAAAATCCTTATGTAATTGGGTTGATTCTTTAGTATTATCTAAATCTACCTTATATAAGGCATGATATCCATTACCACTACAAGCTATTACTGGTTCAGGAAATCCTTCACTTCTTAAATAGCTTACTACCTCCCTTAATACTATTTCTGATGATTGCAACTCTTCACCTGTTGAAGATACTCCTGCTGGTCTTTTAGGGTCTACATCTATTAGTAAGAATTCTCTTCTTGTAATTTCTGAATCTGATGTTGTATGACTTGCATACTCTATTAACCTTTCCTTTCCTCTTGCAAGTAAATCTTCTGAGAATACATTTAGTGTAAAGAAGATATTATTAACTCCATCATATCTAAAAATATCTTTTAGAAGTTTTTCTTTATTTTCATAGTAACCACTGATTGTACCTTTTTTAGTTTTAAGCATTCTTATTTCAACTGCTCTATTATTGATTCCTAAAACTTCTATAGCTTTAATGCACTCTTTTCTAAATTCTTCATAATTCTTGTTCATTTTCATGTCCTCCTAAGTGTTTTTTTCTCCTCGCTACAAGAATTATTATGTACTAAATCATATATATTGTCATTGTCCATAGTATTAATGAAATAAATAAAGACAGAGAAGGAACTTCTCTGTCTTAAATGTTATTTACATAATTTTACTTTAGTATTTTTATGTATTTTCTCATCTTTTCTTCATTATTCTTACAATTATATTTTTTATAATCATTATTTCCCCTACTTTTTTCATACTTTATTTTATCACTAGTTACATTTGAGACATATTTGTCAATCTTACCTCTTATCGTATTATCTATATCTGTAAATCGTCTATATACTCTTCCTCTATTATTCTTATCATCAATATATTCTATGACTGTTTTTCCATGTTCACCCTCATAAACTGGATGTGTCAAAGTCTTATAAAGCTCACTTTCTACAATATACCATTTTATAGTGTTATCTTTCTTTATTACCTTTGGCATATCTCTATCATATATTGTCATAAATACAACTCTGTCATTTTGCTCCTCATTGCACACCTTCTTCAATACCTCAAACTTATCATTAGCAATTATTCTTCTTTTTGCCTTATCCTTTTTAGTTAGAACCACTTCATTAATTGTATCTACAATGTCTAAGTCTGAAAAAATTACATCTAAATACATATCTTCTCCAGCCCTAGCTATTACAAGATTTACATCTACCATCTCTTCTTTGTAATCTTTATATTCTATTTCTTGACTTGCAATCTTACCTATTTTTATATAATCTACTAGCACTATACTATATCCTAAGTCTGCTAGTTCTTCTATATCGTTAATTACCTTATCTTCATATGAAAGTACATTAACTTCTTGGGAATCTTCTATTAAACCTTTAGCCATCCTTCTATTTATAGCAATATTGTACTTATTCTTTATATAGTCAATTATCATAAACTCTTTCCAGTAAGAAATATTGAATCCAACACATATAGGATTACTATTTAAAACATTTAATATTTCTTCCTGTATTTTTACAGGTATAGTCTTAGCTCTTTTAATCATTCTTAATTTTAGTCTATCTATGTTACTGCTCTTTATCCATCTATCAATAGTTCTAATTGATGTAGAATATTTACCAGATAAATAGTATTTATCTTTACCATTTAGATATTCATTTACACATTGTTGTTTTTCTTCATCTGTATGCCTTGATTTTATCATTTTTATTAAAATTCCCCCTTATCATCAGCTACTATGTGATTATAGCACTTACTTATTTATAGCTCCAAATTTCTACTGAAAAATATCGACATTACCGTAATGTCGATTATGACGATATTTTCTGTAAAAAAAAAGAGGTTTCCCCCTTTTTAATCTAAGCGCTTTATTGAACCATCTGAGTATACTCTATAAGCATCATTTAATTCATCTAACTCTATTATGTAAACTCCTACATTATAATATTTTCTTCCCTCTTCATCATATTGTGGTGTCTTATCAACTTCTACTCTAAGTGTATCTAAACCAGTTCTAAGACTATAGTCTTCTGCATACTCAATTGCTTTTTCTACAGTAAATTCTTCATCTTGTTTCTTTCTCTCATCTTCCTTTTCACTCTTTTTTTGTCCATAATATAAATCTCTAGCTCGTAGCTCTAAATCCATCATAGTATTCTTATCTTTTTGACTTAATTTTTTCCAATCTGGAGTCTCCTTACTTAACTCCATAGCTTTCTCATAACTCCCTTCATCAATTAGCCTTTGTACCTCATCAATTCTTTCTTTAAATTCTTCTCTAGTATTTTTTACATCTGATAATTCTTCTTTTAAATTATCTATTTTTTCTCTTGTTGGCTCATAGTCTTTATAGCTATTATCAATTTTATCTAACATTTCTTCTGCCCACTCTATATTATCATATAGATTAAGCTTATTAGAAACTTGCTCATACCCATAAGCTATACTCCATAATTTTTCAAACTCTCTGTTATTAGTTTCGCCAGCTTTATCTCTAAGTACATTTTCAGCCTCGCTTATCTCTCCATTATTTAAATACTCTTTAGCCTTATTTATAATAACTTTTACTTCATTATTAGACTTACCTATTGACCCTATTACTATGAAAGCTAATATTGCTACTATTCCTATTATTATCTTATTGACCTTCTTCAACTTTTGTATCTCCTTCATCCTTTTTAGATTTAAATTTTTGATAAATAAATATTACAGCTGCAATTACTGCTCCTACTTTTATTAAGAACCATAAGACTGAAAAGAATCCTAGTATTATTCCTGAAAACCAAGTTAACTATAAATGCACTTATTACACAACATACTAACCATTCTCCAACCATTGCACCAAATCCTAGATACCATATTTCAAATATCGTATTTATCAATGCAAATATTCCTGTTCCTATTATTATTGTTGCTATTACTGCAATAGCTGTAGTTATTCCCCCTGCATCAAAAATATTCATTATTACTTCTCTCCTCTCACATTTTTGTTTATTCCATTTTTATTTATTACTTTTTGTAACCAATTACACGTGTATCCTAACTTTCTTGATATCTGTTTTAAGTTCTTTCCATCATAATTCTTATTTAAATAATCAATTACATATTTATCTGAATATAATCTCATTGGAAATGTTATCTGCTGACCTTTATAATTCTCATATACTTTTAGAGTTATATCATGTCCTAAAACTTCAACCATATCTTTATAGATACCCCTATAATTTTCACTTTTTCTACTCATATATTCTTTTTCAATCATCTCCTTTTCTTTCACATTAAATATTACCTCCTTTAAAAAGTTTTCATAATATTGAAAATACAAGTGATTTTTCCTTTTAAAATCACTTATTTAATATAAAAAGAGTTAATGCTTCTTTTATTAGAAACATTAACTCTTTAATCAGATTTATAATATATATTTGACTACATCATTTAAAACAGTTGATTTACTATTTCTTTGTTGTTTTTATTTTGAGTGTTATTATTTATTTTCACTTTCTGAAATTTCTGTTTTCTAGTATGTTATTGTTGCTTTCTGATGTATTTCTCTTTATTGGTAGATTAGATTTTTTATCTATTGTCTATTGTTATGATTTTATTCTCTATTGTAACTTTATTAGACTTTCTTAATTCTATTAGTATTAATTGATATAGTTATTATATCTTCTTTATTATTCAGTAACTTTAATTGTTATAATCATTAATTATTACTTGATATTATTAAAATTTCTTAATCAATTATTTTTAACTTGTATTATTCTTAATTATCTTATTATTGTAATTTTATTTATTATATTTATTCTTATCATTCTTATTATTTATTTTATTTTTTATTGAAATAGATTTTTATTAATCTATTTCAATTCTTATTTTATTATAAGGCTTTAGCCCCCCTATCCCCCCGTTACTCTTTCCAAGTCCCAAGTCCTTAGTTCCTATTCCCTAGTTCCAAGTTTCATTATTTTTATGTTTTATCATTTCAATTCTTTTTATTTTTGAGTGAATTTAGATTTGCACTGTACATATTATTTGTTATGACTTATCCTTGATTTTAAGTGGAATTATTGAGCTTAGGATTTTCTGTACCTTCAACATCTCATAGTCTTTCATGCCTTGTTATCCTAGCTTGTATAGTTATGGAGCTATTATTTACTGATTTTTCTTTATTGTTACAATCTTATTTAGAAAACATTCAATTTACCATCTCTTCGCAGTTTTTCATTCCTGTGGCTACATTTCTTCACATTTTCTAAAATCTCTGTTTTCTGATGTGTTATCGTTGCTTTTTAGATGTAGTTAGATTGATTGTAGTTACACTTTTTTCTCTTTATCCTATGTTCAAGATAAATTCCATCTTTACTTAGGCTTCTTCTATTCTTTCTACTCAATCTTATTTATTCTGAAAATATCGTCACTATCGTTACATCGACACTACTATTACAACGATATTTTCTAGTAATTTATTATTGTTATAAAAAAATCAGCTTATTATTATTATAATATCATCACAATAAATTTATTATTCTTAATTGTGATGATATTATATATTAATTCTTGCACTTCTTAATTATTAGACAACTTCTTAGATTTTTTAATTGTAAAACATTCACTAAATATTTATTTAAAATCTAGTGAATACTTAATAAAAATTTATTTATAAAAACTTTCTTATGAAATCCTTAGACGCTCCGAACATAGCTGATGCCGTTCCTATAGCTTCTCCCTCTGATAAGCCAGAAGCTATAAGCTCTAAAACTACACTTATTATCTTCAATATAAGTAAAAGATTCAACTATTTCCCCTCCTTTAAGTAAGTATAAATATATGAATAACTATCTCTTACTGGTATAAGCTTGATTACATATTTACTTAACTCTAAATCAACATATAATAGAGTTTCTTTATCATAACCTGTACCATTACATAGATTAACTACATTATTAAAATTATCTATCAACTCGAATTGAATATAATTAAGTTCTTGTTGTAACTTTCTTAAATCTATTTCTCTTCTATTATTCAATTCAGTTATTAACTCTCTAGGATTCCATTGGTTAGATAGCCTTCCATCATAGAAGTCGAACCTCATTACTCCAAGAAGTTCTTTACTATCATAAGCAAAGGTCTTTACTTTACTTAATGTATTCATTTTCTCCATCTCCTAATCAATACTCCCAAGGCAATAACATAGTACTTCCTTCAGATCCACTATCTATTACATACACCTTAATCTCATCATCTAGCTGAACATCTTCTAGCTCTATTTCATATGTGCATGAGTATTCAGGAACTTCTTGACTTTGCTTTATTACAATCTTATTTCCTTCTTTTCTTAGCTTGAAAACCTGTAAGTAATCCAGTTCAACATTTCCTTCTTCTTTTAGCTTATCAATCATACTCCACATTATAAGTTGTAATCTTATATCTACTTCATCATTTACACCTCTAGTTACATATCTATTATCTTTCTTGAACATCTTTATTTCTCTCCTTATTATTAGTTTTTCATATTTATCTAAAAAGTAAAAAGGCTATACCTTATCAACTAAGATATAACCTCTTAACAATCTATTTCAGAATATAAATATTTATTATATTCATCTTCATATATGGTTTCTGGAGCAAGTCCTAATAGCTCTTCAATATTACTTCCTCTAATTAAGTCATCTATTACATCTTCTTTACTCGTTTGCTCTATCCAATATTCAACTAATGAATCTTTATCTATTAATGAATCAACATAAATCGCATCATCAAGCATATCATCTAATAATTCTATTGCAATATCTTTTAGAGTAGCTGAACTTTTATAAATTATGCTATAATCATCAATCATTACATAGCCTTGTTCATCTAACTCATTACACCAATTGATAACATGACCTATTGATAATTCTTCTAATCCATTATCTTTTAGATTTTGGTACATAGAAATTATCCTGTCATCAACTTCATTTTCTCCAATTTCTTTTGCTATCTTTACTGACATACTCCAATCATTTAGGAATTCCTCCTTTAACTCTTTATTACTTATACTGTTTATTAATTTTTCTACGCTACTTACTTCTTCTATTTTTATACTCTTGTATTTATCTAATACTTTCTTAATTTCTCTTATTATATACTGCTGAATTATTGAAGAAACTTCTTCATTAACTGTAATGAACACATTATCTTTATTAAACATTTATACTACCTCTTTCTATACTTTTATTTAAATGCAAAAAGTCTTAATCACTATCTTTATAGTAATTAAGACTTTTAGATTTTACTTATTTCTTGTTTTAACATTTCAATGAATCCCTCTGAAAATACTTTTCTGTTTATTGATTCTTTTATTAACTCTATTAGTTCTAATTCTGTTACATCAAGACTTCTTGGAATGTATGTTTCATCACCTCTTCTAGTTGCCTTGTAGACACAGAACCTTACTTCGTCTCTCTTTAGTTCTTTGATGTAGATTTTCTCTATTGAGTATGTGTACTCTCCTTCTCCAACTTTTCCTTGGCTTATTATCTTGCAGTACTTAGTTTCCTTGATTATCTTTTCTTCACTCTTCTTACTCATGTTATTTACTCTCCTCATCTTATTTTAGTAGGAACTTAGAAAGTTCTTCTGTTGTTACTACTACTATTGCAAAATCACTAGAAAGCAAGTATAAGCTTGAAGTATAATTTTCTCCATTCATAACCTCAATTACATCAGTATATTCTGACACTAAACCTTGTAACTTATCTTGTTTCAGTATTTCGATATCTACGATATTTTCTGCTATAAATACATATCCACCTAAGTCAGATTCTATATCTCTATTCCCTCCATAGTTTTCATTTAGTATATATATTGTTGCTTTCATACTTTCAATTACTTCTGATGGTATATTGTTTACTTCTAGTAGTTGATTTTCTTTATAAACCTTTTTCACTCTATATTCTCCCTTCTAAATATAAAAACTCTTACCTGTATATATAAATACAAGTAAGAGTTTTCCTAAATTAAACTTTTATAAAATTCTATTGTTGGCTTATCATTATTTATTAATAGATTTAACTTTTCATATGTTAAATCATAGAAGTTATTATCTTTAGCATATTTAATTACTTCCTCATAAGATAATTCAAAAATATTATCTGTTATACTATAGTAGAAATCATCATTCATTACACCAAAGAAATACTTAACTGCATCTTCATAAGTCATTCTTGGTATATCTTCTAAATCACAATTCTCATCCGTATAACAACCATTTCTATCATTCCATTGAAGAAATTCTATAATTTTTATACGTTGATTTTCTATATACAATTTCCCATCCCCTTAAATATATTACTATAAATCAATATTATAATATATATTTATATTTTTTATAAGTTACTTTGAAGTTATTGCAACTTCTTGCAATTCATTGTTTTCATTATCAACTATTTCACTTATCTTTTTCCCCATTATTTCTATTAAACCAACTACTAAGGCATTTCCCATGCAAAAATATCTAAATTTCTCTGTCATTCCAGTATTAGTCCAATCATCATCAAATCCATTAAGTCGCTCACATTCAATAGGTGTAAGTACCCTTAATCTTTTTGTTATTGGATCTTCTATTACATGTGTACTTCTATTTCTACTTGACTCACTAGTTAACATAGTTCTAGCAGGTAAATCTAATGAATCTGGAAATGCAACAGCTCCCTCTCTATACACATACTCATGTCCAGTACTACTTTTCCTAGGTTCTGCTTTAGCGCCTTTCATATAGTTCCACTTTTCTAAATCATTTCCTATATAAAAATGTTCATCTACATTTTCTTCTAATATATCTCTTAACTTAGTCGCTTGAGTCACCTTAGGCTTTATTTTAAATGATACTACTTCATTATTATTTAAAATTCCAGCTTCATAGAAATCAAATGAAAAATTATCTGATATCTCAAGTATGTCTTTCTCTAATAAACAATTCGTTTTCTTTACAATTTCCTCAATTTTAAATTCTTTATTAAAAAAACCTTCATTAATTAAATAGTCATCTATTCCAAAATCAGATATTTTTTTTGTTACATTATTATAAAGTTTTGTTGTTTTACTATAAGCAAATATAAACACTCTTCTTCTTCTTTGAGAGAACCCATAATCTGCAGCATTAATTACTCGCCACTCAACATTATATCCTAACTCCTTTAAACAAGTTAACATTATTCCAAAATCTCTTCCTCTTTGCTTAGCTGGTGACTTAAGTAATCTATCAACATTTTCTAATAAAATAAATGGTGGTCTTTTCCTTTTAATCATCTTTTGAATTTCCCACCATAATACACCTTTCTTTCCTTGTATTCCTTTTGCTAAAGTAGAAGCAACTGAGTAATCCTGGCAAGGGAATCCACCAACCAATAATGTATGATTGGGAATAGGATAGTTTTCTTCATCATCATTTACTTTTGCAATATCGATATTTAATGTCGTAGTCTCTGGAAAATGAGATGTATAACATTCATATGCATATTGCCTACTTTTATTAGGTTCCCATTGGTTAGCCCATATAACCTGCCATTCACCAGCCTTACTCAATCCTAAATGGAATCCCCCAACTCCAGCAAATAATTCACATACTGTTTTATTCATCTACATCTCTCTCTTTCTATTGCTATTTATCTTTTCGAATTATTCCCTTAATAACTTTCTATATACATTGATTAAATAATTATGATTATATTATAATTTAATTACTGGAAAAGATCAACTTTTTTTTACTAGGAGGATTAAATTATGCGTTATAGAATATTTTCATTTAGAAATGCCCAAACGATTTTTGAAAATGATCAACAA
Source organism: Clostridium tertium (assembly GCF_017873245.1). Lineage (GTDB taxonomy): Bacteria > Bacillota > Clostridia > Clostridiales > Clostridiaceae > Clostridium > Clostridium tertium. The sequence goes on from NZ_JAGGJY010000015.1 coordinate 84,186, forward strand.
TTTTCTCATTTATGGGAAGAAGTTAAGGACACGTTAAACTCCATATCTGACCAAGATATTATAGAATCATATAATGATAACAATAGAAAATCTAAGAAAAGCATCTCTGATGATATAAATAGACTTATTGATCAAAGATTAGTTCAACTGAACTGGAATCGCCAAAGTGCTATTTTTAATGACTCTATATATAGACCCCAAGGTAGAAATCACTGGTGGACATTAGATTTTGCTAAAGAGTCTATAGCCATAGAAGTTGCTTTTAATCATGGTGAAGCTACTGCTTGGAATCTAATTAAACCTGTATTATCAAGCGAGCTAAATCATGTAGAGAAAGCAATTCAGACTCATGCAGGAATCATAATAACTGCGACAGATTCAATGAAAACAGCTGGTAATTTTGATAATTCATGTGGCTCATATGAAAAGTTTTTACAGTATTTAGATCCATTTAGAAATATACTAACAGTTCCTATGATTATAATAGGGTTAGAGGCTCCAGAAACATTTAAAATAAATTCTACTAGTAAAACTGTTGAGTATATTTAGATACTAAAACAAAACAGGCTATACTTATTTTAAGTATAGCTTATTTTTTATATTGATTTTTTTCGACTAATTCAGTAAATGTTAATTTATATCCATGAATCCTTCTATGACAATTAGCACAAAGAATTTTTAAATCAGATAATTTTGTAGTATGATTTTCTTCCATTTCTGCTACCTTAACTTTTTCATGATGTATATCTAAAACTACTTCATCATTCTCCCCACATATTTCACAAGCAGCTTGTCCTAACTGTTTTCTTGCAATATCTAGCTTTATCTGTCTAATACTAGAATTTCTTTTCTTACTCTCTATTAGCTTTGTAAATTTCTGACCTTCAATAAAATCTTGTTCATTTTCTATTTCTATAAAATTATCTATGTTTTTTATTTCTATCTTATTATCTATTTCATCTTTTTTTATAATTTTATCTTTATTACTACGCTTTACATCTATATTTCCGCTATACGCCTCTGAAATAGTTATATATGAATGATTATTTTGATTAGCTATTCTTATTTTATTAGGTAATTCTATCTGATTTTCTAATATATAAAACTTATATTTTCCCTCATTAGAAAAACCAAATAATTTATATCTTTCTTCAATATATCCTTTGATTCTAAGTGTTATTTCTTCATTTTCTATTATTTTTATAGAATCAATATTTTGTGGATAAATTTCTACTGTACCCTTTAGAGTATATATATTTTTCATTCACCCATATTTTTCTCTAAATGTATAGTATAATGATTTTTTATACGGATAATTACCGTTTATTGGGTGAGCGTGGATTCTATATTTATATATTAAATCTATTGTTCCAGAAGCAGGTATTGTTATTATTTCATGTTCATAAAAATTAGTATGTGATTTAGCCTTAACTACTTTATCATTATTATCTAATACTATATTCTTATTTATAATCATTTCACAACTCAACTTTTGCTTATTATTTTTTACCCATTCATTCCATAAATATGGTGCATATATACTATTTTTATAACCTTTTACTAAGTCTTCAATCCACCTTCTATCTATTTCTTTAATATCTAATATAGTAAAAACAGCTTTGTAATTTTTTATTTTTTTTCCATTTACTTTATTAACTACTTCAACTAATTTGTTATTTTCAACTAATCTATCGTCACCCGGAACTAGTAATCCCCTAAACTTTACATCTCTTCCCTTTTCACTTGTGAATATAAAAAATGGTGGTATTCTATCCCTATTATTTTCATTAAGATAACTAAATACATTTTTTAATATAAGATTTCCCTTTTTAGGAGTATCAAGCATATTGGTCTCATTGTTTAAGTTATCACCATAATAATAAACACGTTTATTATCCCAATCTATGTTATTAATCCAATTTTTATTTTTATTAGTTGAGTATAATACAACATAATTTAAATTAAATGGATTTATACTTCCCCTTTTTCTAAAACCGCCTGAATTTTCACACATCATTAATTTACTTAATACTTCATCAGACATATTACCATTATTCCCACTTTTATATACTGCATCAACAATTAAATTAGATTGAGATAATTCTTCAAATTCAATTGTTTTTTCAATTTTAATATTCATATTAATATAACCTCTCTTAATCTCTAATAAAATCATATTTACAATTTCAGTAAAAACCTCACTTATTTATGGTACGGTTCATTCTTCATTATCCTAAATGCTCTATAAATTTGCTCCAACAACATAACCCTAAATAATTGATGAGGAAACGTCATCTTAGAGAAGCAAAGCTTATAATTTGCTCTTTTTATAACGCTTTGTGATAGCCCTAAACTTCCTCCTATTATAAAAGCAATATTAGAGTTACCCATAACTCCACAACTTTCTATGTAGTTTGCAAATTGCTCTGAAGTTAAATTTTCTCCCTTTAAATCCATTGCAATTACAAACATATTATCTTTTATTTTGGATAATATAAGTTCTCCTTCTTTATCTTTTATTTGTAACTCTTCTTTCTCAGATGCATTATCTGGAGTTTTTTCATCTTGAAGTTCTATTATATCTAATTTACAGTATCTACTTAGTCTTTTTGAATATTCATCAATAGCTTGCTTTAGATATTTTTCTTTTAATTTACCTACTGAAATTATCGTTATATTCATTCCATTTTCTCCTCATATGTTATATATTTTATTATTTCAAATCTATATAGGTATCTATCTCTCTAATATCATCTGCATCAGAAAAACTTTCTACGTCTATGATTGTCGTATCCTTATCTACAGCTGGTCTTTTCTTTAAATAAACTCTTAGAACATCTGCATTATAAACAGCTTGAATTTTATTAGCTTCAATATTTGGTACATAAAAGCTCTTTTCTAGATTAGATCCTTCTTGAAAAACTGCAATCATTGAATTTTCATTATTAAAAACTTGATTTCTCTTAACTTTAATTCTTATATGATCCTCTTCATAATCTATATCTATATCTTTCTTATCAAATCCAACTAACTTACCTTCTATTAGGTATCTATCACCATAGTCAATAAAATCTAAATCTAATTCATCATCTATGCTTTCTAAAACAGAATTTACAACGTCATTATTTAAAACTGTGTCAACTATATTATTTATTAAATTTTCATTTGTTATTAGAGTTGTAAAAACTTGATTGAATACACTACTAAATGTTCCTCCAAAAATTCCAACCATATCACTTCCACTATTAAAGCTACTATATTGATAACTATTATTGAAGCCATTATTCATATTATTATTTCTATTATTCACAGCTCCATTGAACATGCCACCCATCATGTTGCTAATTAAAAAAGGGAACATCTCAAACATATATATCTCCTGCCTTATAAATTCTTATATAATATAATTATTTAATACAAGAATTTTTGACACAAAAATTAAGAAATGACGGCATTTAAATTTACTTTTTTCAACATACACCTTCACTTCTTAATTTTTCAACTTATTTATTCTTAGTTAATCAATATTTTATAAGCTGCTTAAATAAATATCTTTATTTTTAAATCTCATTGTAAATTCCTAATTGTTAATTATTCTAATATCCTATATTTTCATTAATAAATATCACATGCATTCTATCTTTTTTACCTTGGCTTGCTATAACAGTAAACTCTCTACATATTTTTTCGTTACTTTTACAATCCATGCAATATCCTACCTTAGCACATGGTGTCTTCTTATTTAATCTCTTTGCATTAGCTGGTGCACATATTTCTCTGTTTCTTTTAATAGCTTCATCAATATCCTTAACTATCTTATTTACTCCAACTAAAAGAATAACCTTATCAGGTCCATATAACATTGCTGCAACTCTATTTCCATTACCATCAACATTATATAACTTACCATCTTCAGTTACTGCATTACTACTTGCAAAGTATGCATCTACTAGAAAGCTTTCTTTAAAGATTCTAGTAATCTCTTCTGAAGTTAATCCCTCTTTATACCTATCTAAGAATTCATATCTTCCACTTCTTAAATAATCAATAACTCCATATTCAAAAAGAGACATAGATCCACCACAAGACACTACTGATCCTTCTTTAACAATTTCATTTATTTTTTCTATTAATTCTTCCTTTGTATTTACTAAATATCCGTTCATATTATTATTATTTAATGCTTCTATGGTTCTATTTATCTTTTGCTCATTAACCCATTTCAAATTACTGTCCATATATTTGCCCCCAATATTTATAATATAGATTATTCATAATAGATTAAGTGTTTTTTATAACTAATATAAACTTATTAAATAGATATTCAAATATACTTATTTGTAGCAAAAAAAGACCTATTTAAATATAGGCCTCTTTAATTTTTAATTATTTTCCACAGCACTTTTTATATTTCTTTCCACTTCCACATGTACAAGGATCGTTTCTTCCTATCTTATTTTCATTTCTTACTATTATAGATTCTCTATATTTCTTTTGAATTTCTTTTCTCTTTTCAGGTGAGAAGATTCCTTCCCATTGTGGTAAAGTGTATAGATATTCTGCTTTAGCATCTAACATATTGTAATATAATTTCTCTAAATCTACATCTAATGCTATTTCATCAGTATCTGTTAAAGCTTCTAAATCAAGATCATTCTTTAAACTATCGTTTATTCCGTCAACGAATCCCATAATAAATTCTGGAGTTGTATTATGCTTATTAGCTAAATCATTAATTGTAAAAGTATAATTTTCCTTATGCTTTGATAATATATCTCTGTATATAGCCTTTTCAATTTCCATATACTCATTCCAAAAGGCTTGTTCTCCCTTTGTTTTAACATATTCAACTACCATATCTGTCCATTGTTTATATAAACTCATATGTTCCTTCTCCTTTTTAATGGTTTTATATTAAATTTATTATTTTTTACTCATTCACTTTAATTATGTACTCTGCATTTTCACTACAATAACTACATTTCATCTCTTTAGCCTTTTCCATAATAGGAAAGGTTTCTTCATAGTTGATTAAATCATCCATTGCATCATCAATATGAACTTTACATGCATATATTTCCTTACTATTCATAATAACTCATCCTCTTCCTTATAACTAAACTTCTATTATGTTACTTGGGCTATGCCTATTAGCCATAGTTAAGTCAATATCCTCTTTAGGTACTATACCATGCTCCTTCAATACAGAACTAACTGTTTCTAAAGCTAAATCTGGATGATTATTAGTTCCACTTAAGTGCCCTAGTATTATTTTTTTATTTGGCTTATATCTAATTAAGTCTACTATTGCTTTGCCACAATCTTCATTAGATAAATGCCCAACTTCACTTAGTATTCTTCTTTTTAAAGTATAAGGATATGGCCCAAACTTTAGCATATTTACATCATGGTTACTTTCTAATAACATAACTTCTGAATCTTTTATATTATCTCGTATTTCTTCTGTATATATTCCAAAGTCTGTTATAACACTAACTTTTTTGCCATTATGATGCATAGTATATCCAACTGGAGCAACAGCATCATGAGGTATATTAAATGATATTATATCTAAATCCTTTATAGATAGTGTTGATCTTCTATCCATTATTCTCATATTATGCTCTTTTATTTTACCTATACTTCCATCCATAGCCATCCATGTATCTGCATTGCTATATATAGGAATATCATATTTACGGGATAATACACCTATTCCTTTTATGTGATCTGAGTGTTCATGAGTAACAAATATCCCATCTATATCACTTGGATTTTCTCCAATACTTTTTAACGCATCATCTATTTTTTTTCCTGGTAAACCCGCATCTATTAATATCTTTGCATGTTCTGAAGCAACAAATATACTATTGCCACTGCTCCCACTATATAATGAGCAAAACTTCATTTTACCATCCCCCATGCAGATATTATTCCTCTACTCTCATTATATCTGCACCTAATGCAGTAAACTTATTTTCAATATGCGGATATCCTCTATCTATATGTTCTATTTCTAATATTTCAGTTACGCCCTCTGCAACTAATCCTGCTATTACCATGGCTGCTCCAGCTCTTAAATCAGTAGCTATAACCTTAGCTCCCACTAGATTTTTACATCCTTCTATTATTGCTGTTCTTTCTTCTACTTTTATAGTTGCACCCATTTTCTTTAATTCATCTATATGCTTATGTCTACTTTCCCAAATGCTTTCAGATATTAAACTTTTACCAGGCACTATGCTTAATAGAGCTGACATTGGCTGCTGAACATCTGTTGGAAATCCTGGATATGGAGCAGTCTTTACATTAACTCCTTTTAGGTCTCCTTCAACGTATACTCTAACGCTATCATCGCCTTCTTCAACTATAGCTCCCATTTCTATAAGCTTTGCTGCAATTGATTCTAAGTGCTTTGGTATAACATTCTTTATAGTTACATCACCCTTAGTTGCTGCTGCTGCTATCATAAATGTACCAGCTTCAATTTGATCTGGTATAACGCTATAATTACATCCTGATAATTTTTCGACACCTTTTACTCTAATTACATCCGTTCCAGCACCCTTTATATCTGCTCCCATAGAGTTTAAGAAATTTGCAACATCTACTACATGTGGTTCCTTTGCAACATTTTCAAGCACAGTTGTTCCTTCTGCTAAAGTCGCTGCTATCATAACGTTTATAGTTGCTCCAACTGTAACAACATCAAAAAATATGTTTGCTCCATGAAGGTTCTCAGCCTCAACAATTACTGCACCATGCTCTATAGTAACCTTTGCTCCTAATGCCTCAAATCCTTTTATATGTTGGTCTATTGGTCTAACTCCTATAGGGCATCCCCCAGGAAGTTCTACTCTAGCCTTCTTAAACCTTGATAGTAATGCTCCAATAAAGTAATATGATGCTCTCATTCTTCTTACATCATCAGTGCATGCTTCTACACTTCTAACATCAGTAGCATCTATTTCTAAAGTGTTATTATCTAACTTATTTACTGAGCAACCAAGACTAGTTAATATTCTTTCCAAACAATGTACATCTTCTATATCAGGTACATTATCAATTATGCACTTTCCTTCACTAGCCATTATAGCTGCTGGCAGTATGGCTACAGCTGAATTTTTAGCACCATTTATATCAACTGATCCTTTTAAGACTTTGCCTCCATTTATAACTAATTTTTCCATCCATTTCACCCTTATCATAATTTATATATATTAATCTTTCCTATTATTTCAATTATTATCCATTATTGAACTTATTTACTTAAATTACATTATTAATTTACATTCTTAAAAAACTTACAATACTCATTATAACATAAAAATAATTTTAGGAAATAGAGTTTTTTATTCCAATTAGCATTTTCCCTAACCTTTATAATATTTCAACTTTTCTTTATATTATCTTTTTTAATTTATTTTAATATGTTATAATTTATAACAAAGTTTGTATTCATTTAAAATACATAAAATAAAATGAAAATATAGACTAATTTGATATGAGAGGCTAAAGCTATGAAATATTATTTAGTGGCATTATTTGATGAACAATCTTATAAAAACTTAAATCCTATACAAAGAAATCTATCTAAAAAATTTAGAGCTAATAGGAATTCTCCAACTCCTTATATTCCATTAGAGATAATAGAAAATCCTAATATAGATAAATTGGATGTTGTTGTAGATAAAATAGTTAAACCTTATAAAAATTTTAAGGTTCAGCTATCTACTGAAGTTTCAGTTTCAGAAACAAACAAAACTTTAAATATGAAGATAGAAGATGTAGGGTATATAAAGAGACTTACAAGATTAATGAGTGATACATTAAAACTACATGGATTTAATACACAGAATTGTAATAACGAACCATCAATGCATATATCTTTAGCTAATCTTAATTACCTTCCAAAGGATATGAAAAAATTTGATGGTGAAGTTAACTTTAAATCTAATTGTGAAACTCTTAAAGTTGATAGAATAGAGTTATGGAAATTCTCCACTAACAAAAAAGAAACATTAATAAAGAGTTATCCTTTAAAAAAGAATCTTTATTTATAAATATTAAATATCAAAAAGTGCTTAATTATTCTAAGCACTTTTTTTATTTTCTTAATATATAAAAAATTTATTTTTTTGTATTCGTTTACCACACTTTTCATTTATAAAATATTTTTGTAAAATATATTATAGTAAATCCTTAAAAGCAGGAGGATATTTATGAATATTATATCTTTTTTTGAATCGCAAAAAGAAAAAAATAAAAAAATCATTATTGATAATAACTTAAGCGACTATAAAATCTGGGCTAGAAAACATCTAGAATTACATACAAAATTAAGCTATCTAGCTGATGAAACTAAATGTTATAAATATTGGATATCAGAAGATGAACCAATGGATAAGTCAATATTATTTGAAAGATATTTAGATTGCTTTTCTCATATAATTAATCTTGGTTTAGACAGACATTACGATCATATCGAAGAAATCCTTATTAAACCAAATGATTATTGTTTAAGCGATCAATTCTTAAATCTATTTATAGATTTAAATGATTTAATAATATCACCTTCTGAAGATCATTATATAACACTTGTTGAAGATTTTATTAGCTTAGGAATTACTTTAGGTTATTCAGAATCTAAAATTAAAGAATCATTTATTTAATATATAATTAAAAACTTTCTATAATTAATAGGGAGTTTTTTTCATATTTCTCTTCTTTAAGTGGAATACTACTCCTGAGGTGATTTAATATGCTAGCAATTATATATGCAATAATATCAGGAATATCTATGACACTGCAAGGCGTATTCAATACTAAATTAGAAGAGAAGGTTGGAACCTGGGAAACAAACGTCATAGTTCAAGCCACTGCATTAGCTTTAACATTAATTATTGTAATGTTCTTTGGAAAAGGAAGCTTTAAAGCAGTGAAGGAAGTAAATAAACTCTATTTACTCGGTGGTGTCCTTGGTGTAATAATTATTTTTACTGTTATGAGAAGTATTGGTGCAATGGGAGCAACATTAGGAATTGCTGTAATACTAGTTGCACAGTTAGCTTCTGCTGGAGTTGTAGATGCATTTGGCTTATTTGGAGCCGAAAAAATATCATTCCATCTTAAAGAGTTTATTGGAATAGCTATAATGATATTAGGAATAGTTATATTTAAATGGAGAAGTTAATACTTCTCCTTTTTTTATATAATAAATTATAACATTAACAAAATTGATACTTTTAATATACTATATATTGTAATCAATTTTAGGAGCATAGTATGTTTTCTTCTAATAAAAAGTTAGATACAAATTTAAAGAGTTGTATGTTAGCAAAGCCCTATAATAATTATAGGATACTTATTAAATATAAAAGATTTCAGGATAACCTTATAAAGAAGATTATATCTTATAAAGGGGAAGTTATTAGCAATATAAAGCATTGCAATATAATATCCGCTAGACTAAATACTAGAGGTATTCAAAGATTATTAGAATATCCTGAAGTTGAATATATTTGCTTTGATGAATATTTATTTTTATGTGGCATGAGCGTTAGTACTGCAAATAAAGTAAGACTATCTAGCAAAACTAAAAGTACTGGTCATGGTATAGGTGTTGCAATCATAGATACTGGAGTTTATCCTCATCCTGATTTAGTTACTCCATATAATAGGATATCTATGTTTGTTGACTTGATAAATGGACTAAAATATCCATATGATGATAATGGCCACGGTACTTGTACCGCTGGAATAATTGCAGGAAATGGTGAAAAATCAAATGGTATGTATCGCGGAGTCGCTCCTGGATGTAATATATATTGCTATAAAGCATTTGATAAGAGTGGTAAGGGTTATATATCTGATATACTTCACTCTATGGAAATGATTTTCGAAGAGTCTGAAAAACATAATATTAAACTGTTATGTTTGCCATTTGAGCTTCTACATTATAATGTATTTCTGCAAAAATGTTTTGATATAATGGTTTCGTTAGTAAATAGTAAAAACATAACTTGTATAGTTCCAAGTGGTAGCAATAAAAATTTAGATGGGTCGATTACAGGAATTGCTTTATGTCCTAACTGTATAACAGTTTCAGGATATGACTCTACGTCCAAGGTAAAGCCTTATACTTATTCATCTATAGGATCATTAAAGAAAGATTTAAAACCTAATTTATGTGCAGCATGTGTTGATATAGTTTCTTTAAACTCTAACACTAATTACATTTCTGAAAAAGATGGTACTAAGCTTTATCCATCAAAACTTGATAGCTCATATAAAACATTTAGTGGTACTTCCTTAGCTGCCGCTTATGTAACTGGTGTTTGTGCTTTAATTTATGAAAACAATGAAAATTTAACTCCAAAAGATGTAACTTCACTTTTAAAAGTCTCATGTGAACCACTTGATATGCCAAAGAATTGCCAAGGTGACGGAAAAATAAATATAAACTCTATATTAAAATGAAAGGTACTAATTTAAGCACCTTTCATTTTATAATTTTTTATATTAAACTATTGTACAATATAATTAGTAGGATCTACCGGTTCATTATCTACTCTAAGTTCAAAATGTAAATGAGGTCCAGTACTAAATCCAGTACTTCCAATCGCCCCTATTATATCTCCCTTTTTAACCTTATCTCCTACCTTAACATAAAAGTCACTTAAATGACCATAATATGTAACCATATTATCTTCATGCTTAACTATTATTAAATTTCCATAACCGCCATCATTGTATTGTGCATAAATAACCTCTCCATCCATTGCAACTAATGCATCATCCCCTGTATTACCTGCAATATCTATTCCCTTATGAAAAGAGTTCCATCTCTCTCCATATCCAGAGGTCATGTATCCCCCCCTAGTTGGACTACTTAAAAAAGCAACTCCATAGTCATAGGGATTTTTTGTTCCTCTATATATCTTTTTACTAACTTGTTCCTTTATTACTTCTTCACTAACAACTTTAGTTTTTATTAGTTTGTTATTTTCATAAGTGACTTCTTTAACTTGTTTCTTTAATCCAATCTCTCCATATTCAACCTTACTTTCTCCTAAGTACATTGAATCACTTGGTATTATTATTATATTAGGCTGAATCTTTATATTTTCCTCGCTAGTATATTTCACATTTAGCTTAATCTTACTCGACGCTTCGTGTGATAATTTATATATATAATTAGCTAGCTCATCATTTGTCTGTAATAAACCTACATCAAATCTACTTTCTTGTAAGTCTATATTACCACCTATTTCAAATGATAATATTGAATCCTCATTGATATTCATTTCATCTATAACTTTCTTCAGAATTAAATCTTTTATGCTAGCTATATTATCTTCCATTGAAGTATATCCTATTACTTTATTGTCTAATTTAACTTCATACCCATCTATCTTACCTGTTAATGCAACAAATAAATTTTCAAATACGTTATCAGATAGAGAATATCTTGAACTATTTAAGTCAATATTATTTAATGCCCCATTTGTATTTGCACTAACTTTAATAGAATTAATATTTATAACTAGAATAATACTAAATACCAGTAATACAACATATCTAGTTATTATTCTCGTGTCTCCTTTGATATCCATAAAATCTCCTTTCAGATTAATAATGTTAAGCAACACATCTATTAGTTTTCCCATATTTAGAAATAATATTCTTTTTATATATTCCGTAGTTTAGTTGAGCCTACTTCAGCACTTTGCTATAATTAACTTATTATACAATTAATCTTAGAAAGGTGGATGTAAATATGAGCACTTTTATGCTTAAATCAAAGCCTTTAAAATTTACTCCTGTCAGTAATGCATTTATTGAAAAATATATGCCTAAAGCTAGAGGGGAATTTATTAAAGTATATCTTCTTATGCTTAAATATAATTTTACAGGCGAAATTGGTGTTAATGCATCAATTTTAGCTACATCATTAAATTTATTAGAGTCTGATATAATAAATGCCCTTAACTACTGGAATGAAGAAGGAGTAATTAAACTAGTTCCAATAGATAAAATGGGAAACTTTGATATAGAATTTATAGATCTTTCATCTGAAAACACTGTTGATAAGAACGAAATTAATATATTAGCTGAGCTTTCAGATGAATCTAACAATGGTATGCTAAAAGATATAGAAAAATTATTAGGCAGACCACTATCCCCTAGCGAGTTCACAACTTATATAAGCTGGAAAAGGGACTTTAATTTTTCTTCAGAGCTTATACTACTACTTATAGAGTACTGTGCTTCTAAGGGAAAAACAAATCATAGATATATAGAAAAGGTTGCCTTGGCTTGGCATGAAATGAGCATAAAAACAATTGATGATGCTCAAAATTATATAAGAAAAACAGAGGATAAATGGGGTACCTATAGAGAAATCTTAAAATTCTTAGGAATTAGAAATACTGATATAATGAAACCTCAAGAAGATATGTTAGAAAAATGGACTACAAATTATAACTTTTCATTAGAAATAATAAAGAAAGCATGCGATATTTGCTTCCAAAGGTTAAACAGGGCTGATTTTAAGTATATAGATGGAATATTATCCAGTTGGAATAAAGATAACTTAAGAACATTAAAAGAAATTGAAGAAAAAGAAGTTTCTTATAAAAATTCATCTTCTAAAAAGAATTTTAACAATCAAAAGTCAAATTCATATGAAAAGCCTAAATTAAGATTCAATAACTTTAAAGGCCGTGACTATGATTATGACGATTTAGAAAAGAAATTATTAGGATGGGATAATGATGATTAAAGGATATGAAAAAGAACTAACATTAATATATGAAAATATACGACTTGAAGAGGAAAAAAACTTAGAAAAAAGACGTAATGAAATAAAGCAAAAACATCCAGATATATTAGAATTAGATAATTTAATTCAGAAAAAATCCCTTAATTTAGCTATGTCAATTTTAAAGGGTTTAAATGAATTAGAGCTCAAAAATCTAAAAGAAGAAATAGTTGATCTTAGATTTAAAAAGTATGAAGCTTTAGTTGGTAATGGATATGATCAAGAATATTTAACACTTCATCATAGATGCCCTAAATGTAAAGATCAAGGATATATCGGCAGTACAAAGTGTATTTGCTATAAAAATAAATTAGTTAACCTTTACTATAAGGACTCTGATTTACAAGATTCACTAAGACTAAATAATTTTAATAACTTTGATTTATCCTTATTTTCTAATTATAAAATAAGCGATGATAAGTACACTCCTAGAAAAAATATTGAAAATATTCTTGAATATATAAATGGAGACTTTATACCAAACTTCTCTAAAAATAATGACAACATGTTGTTTTATGGTGATTCAGGAACCGGAAAGACTTTCCTAAGTTGCTGTGTAGCAAAAGAGCTACTTGATAAAGGTTATTTAGTTGTTTATAGAAGTATAGATGAACTTATTAAAAATTTAAGAGAAATAAGATTCGAAAATAATTATAATTTAGAAGACCTTTTAATAAACTGTGATCTATTAATAATAGATGATTTAGGTGCAGAACAACTTACTGAATTCTCTGCAACAGAATTCTTTAATTTTCTCAATAAGAAATTATTAAAAAAGAAAAAGATGCTAATTTCTACAAACTTATCTTTACCTGATATAAGTAAGAATTATTCTGAAAGAATTTCTTCTAGACTCCTAGGAAATTTTAAGTTATATAAGTTTTATTCTGAAGATATAAGGATCCAATTAAATTTAAAGAAAAAATAAAAAGAGGGATGTATCAAAATAAATTTTGATATTAGCCTATAAAAAGGGAAGTTCGAATTCGAACTTCCCTTTTTGAGCATATATAAATAATAAATAAAACTTCTATTTAATCTTAAAAACATCCTTAATCAAGTAAAATCAATGGTCTAAAAGAGGCTCACGAAACGTTATAGCCTTACAAAAAAACAAAAAAGACTCTAGATAATTCTAAAGTCTTCTGGAGCTGGCAATAGGAATCGAACCTACAACCTGCTGATTACAAGTCAGCTGCTCTACCGTTGAGCCATGCCAGCGCATGTTAATTTTTATCGCACTTTAAAGTGGCGACTCAGAAGGGGCTCGAACCCTCGACCTCCGGCGTGACAGGCCGGCACTCTAACCAACTGAGCTACTG
>NZ_JAGGJY010000016.1 GCF_017873245.1 Clostridium tertium
TTTAAAAGATTTAACTTTTAATAATGAATACTTATTTATATTTATAAAAAAATCATCATATAAAAAGGGAATATATGATAAATTTATAAGAAAAATATAAAATACTTCTTTAGTTAGAAAAATAGTAAGGATATTAAGTATTGATAGGATATAAATTTTTTTTATAACAATCACCTTCTAAAGTAAAATAATGTAAAATTAGTAAATAATATATATTATATCATGAATTAATTTATTAGTAATGTTTTAAAGAGTTTAATGGGCTAATAATAATTTTTAATTATAAAATTGAATAGGACTTTATTAAAAATAAATTTGAAGTAATAAAAAATACTGCCAAGTAAATAGATTATTGGCAGTATTTTTATTCATTTTTATAGTTTTATTTATCAATAACTTTAAAGTAATTTCCTTCAATTATATCATCTGCAATTTTGAATACATCTTTCAAATGGTTTTCTTCATTTGAGTCTTTTGGAGTACCAATAATATCTCCATTGTTTAATATTGTTGCATTTCTATTTGTATTAACTAGGACTCTACCCATAGATGTATTATCAAATTTAGATCTTTCAACACCTAAAAGATAAGAAATTGTAGGTAAGAAATCCACTTGTCCACCAGCTTTAGATATAGTGGTAGCTTTTAAATCTTTATTATAAATTATAAAAGGTATTTTCTTATCATTTTCTTGCCACCAGTTTTCATTTAATGGAGCATCTTTTATTTCTTCTTCATAGAATTTATGAACACCACCATGATCTCCATATATCATTAAAACTGTATTATCTAATTGACCATTCTTTTCAAGTTCCTCAATAAAAAGCTTTATTGCTTCATCTGCGTATCTTACGCTTTGGAAATAACCACCTAACATATTATCGTCTAATTCCTTAGGTAGATTTAATAACTTTTTATCTTCTGGCATTTCAAATGGACCATGACTTGTTAAAGTAGCAATGAAAGTATAAAATGGTTGATTTTCTGATTTAATCTTATCTGCAATTTGTTTCAAGTAGGATTCATCAGATAGTCCTGGTCCAATTACTTCATCAATATTAAATTCATTTATATCCCAAAGCTTATCTGCTCCAAACGACTTATGAGGTTCAGCCCAATTCCAACTTCCAGGTAATTCTGCATGAGTTGAAATTGTTGTATATCCTTCATTGTTTAATATATTTTGTAAACTATTATATTTGGTCCAAGGATATGTTGGGAATGTACTAGTTGCTCTGATAGGGAAAATAGATGTATTAACCATCAAATCACAATCAGAGCTGGTTCCAGAATTATTTTGCTCATAAATATTATCAAAATATAAACTTCCAGAAAGCAGCTTGTTTAAAGTAGGCGTAATTTCTTGTCCATAAACTTTTTTATTTATAACAAAATTTTCTAATGATTCAACTTGAATTGCAATTAAGTTTTTTCCTTTAAGCATTCCGAAATACTCATTATCTGGAATATCTTCTTTATTATTATTTATCCAAGATTGTACATCATTTATATCTGAATCGGATAACTCTTTGTTTCTTCCTACAAAATATTTTAAATCAAACCCATGATAGCCTAAAGGGCTCATATCACTAAATGTTTGAAAAGGAGCCCAAGATAATCTTAAAAATGATTGTCCAGGTATTCTACCTTTTATATCAATTATATAGTGAGAAATAAAAATAATAAGTGCACTTAATGAAAATACTATAGCAGTTTTTAAAATTCTTAATGATAATCTTGAATTATCATTATACTTTCTTAATTTATCAAATTTAAATAAGATAAAGAACACTATAAAATCTATAACAAATAATAAATCTATAGGTCTAAAGTTTATTAAATTCTTACCAATAGGATTAAATATTTCTGGATGGAGCAAATGTCTAATTGATAAGAATGTTCCATTATTCCTGTAGTACCAGATATCCGCAATAAATAATAGTGTAATAATTGCATCAATTACTAATGCAGTCCACATTTTACCCTTGTATTTAAATAAGAACATAATACTTAATATTAATGTTATTATAACTAAATGTGCTCCAATAGCAGGAACTCCAAAATACATAGTGGAAAAATTTATACTAGATGAATTTGTAGTTCTAAGCATTGAGAGTAAAAGCATAGATTTTGCTTGAAGTATCAATACCATAAGTATAAATAGCCAATTATTTAATACTATTTTTTTAAATTTTTCTTTCATATGATTTCCTCCGAAATAAACTATTTCTTTTCAACTTATTTTATCTTAAATATAGAATTAACGCCATATAAAAATTATTATGTCAAAAAAAAGTAATATTCAACTTTAACAAGTATTATATTTACTCTTTTAAATTACAAATGTATAATTATTCTAAAGGAGGAATTTTTAGAATTATTAGAAAAATATAACATTATATAATGAGGGTGATAATTAGTAGGGTGAAAAAATAAAGTTCATAAATTATTGACGGAAAAAGTAGAAAAATATTGCTAGAATATACAATGTGATTTATAAAAATTAAATAATTTAATTTAGGGAGGAATCATTATGTCACAAAAAAATAAGCTCTCTCATGATGCTTATGGTGGAATAAGTGGAGAAAATTACACGCCTTATATTTCAGTTAAGGATGCATTGCCAGAGTTAACTATAGTATCCATAGTAGTTGGATGCATATTTGCAGCAGTTTTTGCAGCTGCAAATGTATATTTAGCATTAAAGGTAGGTATGACTATTGCAGCTATAATACCTACATCAATACTTGGGACAGCCCTATTATATGCCTTTGGACGAAAAAGTATTTTAGAATCAAATATGGTAGCAGGAATAGCAGGAATAGGAGAATCTTTAGCTGGAGGTATCGTATTTACATTACCTGCTATCGTTATATGGAATGGAGATATTACATTATTACAAATAGTTACTATTACTATTCTAGGAGGGATCTTAGGGATTTTATTTGTTATTCCTCTAAGAAAATATCTAATGGTTGAAGAACACGGAAAGCTAGCATTCCCAGAAAGTATGGCTGCATCTGAAGTTCTTGTTAACTCAACAGTAGGTGGTACTGGGCTTAAAAGTGTTATAACTGGTTTAACTGGTGGTGGAATATATAAATTTTTATCAGGTGGATTATTGTTATGGTCTGAAAGTCCTACATGGATGATAAACATGTCACAAAACGGTAAATCTATATTTCAAAGTATGTTTGGAGTTGATGCTTTAGCTTCACTTCTAGGCGTTGGTTTTATAGTTGGAACAGAAGCTGCTCTTTATATGTTTGCAGGCGGTGCAATAGCTTATTTTGGACTTATACCATTAATTAAATTTTTTGGCGATGGAGCTGTCAATGCAGTATTCCCAGCAACTGTTCCAATTGCAGAGATGACTGCAAGTGCTATAAGGGGAGAATATATAAGATATATTGGTGCTGGAGCTGTTGCAGCAGGCGGATTTATAAGCCTTGGAAAATCAATTCCAATAATAGTTAAATCAATGAAAGCTGCTTTTTCAGGAATGAAGGCTTCAGGGGGAGATGTAAAAAGAACAGATAAAGACTTACCAATGACTTGGGTTATTGGAGGTGCAGCATTAGTATTTCTGTTGTCTTGGTTGTTACCGATTACAGGTATCCATCCAATAGGAGCTTTATTAGCAGTATTATTTTCATTTTTATTTTCTGTTGTATCTGCAAGAATATGTGGAATTATTGGAGCATCTAACAATCCAGTATCTGGTATGACAATAGCAACTTTATTGTTTATAACTGGAATTTTAAAAGCTATAGGAGTTGTTGGCAATAGGGGGATGATAATGGCTTTACTCGCTGGTGCTATAGCTTGTGTTGCAACTGCTGTTGCAGGAGGAACTTCCCAAGCTTTAAAAACTACATTTATTTTAGGAGGAACTCCTAAAAATATAGAAATTGGATTAATTATGGGGTTGATAGTATCAGCAATTGCTGGAGGAGCTGCAATGCTATTATTAATCAATATCTATGGTATTGGTGGAGAAGCTGGTCTTCCGGCACCACAAGCAACTCTAATGTCAATGGTTGTCCAAGGTGTTATGGATGCACAATTACCATGGACTTTAGTTCTAGTAGGAGCTGCAATAGGTATTGCAATTGAAATATTAGGCCTACCTGTATTACCAGTTGCATTAGGCATATACTTACCAATAAATTTAAGCGTTGGTATTTTAGCTGGTGGTATAATTAGAGTAATAGTAGATAAGAAATTTAAACATGACGAAGAAGTTAAGAAAGAAAAAGTTGAAAAAGGTATATTAATTTCTTCAGGATTAGTTGCTGGAGATGCCTTGATTGGTATTTTAGTAGCGGGGTTAACAGGATTTGGAATTAATGAAGTTGTTGGAATAGGTCCTAAGTTATTACCTGTATTGGCTGAAAGTAAAGAATTTGCTTTAGTTATGTTTTTAATTTTAACTTATTTAGTATATAAATATATTATAAGTGATAAGAAAAAGGAAAGTAAGGCTAATTAAATTATTGGAGAATAATAATGTTTAATAATAGTAAAAAGCAAGAAAACTTCTTGTTGTATATACCAGTAAAGAAACACAAGGCTTTTGAAGAAAAAAATAATAGAGTATATTTGATATTTCATCATGATAAATTAATAGAAAAAATAGCTAGAAAGTTATTTAAAAAGCCGGCTATTACTGATATAGAACTAGATGAATTAGGAAGTGAAGTCTGGAGATTAATTGACGGTGATAAAAATATTCTTCAAATAGTTGAAAAAATGAGAGGAAAATTTGGAGAAAAATGTGAACCTGTTAATGAAAGATTAATTTTATTTATTCGTTATTTAAATAAAAGAAACTGGATAAATTTTAAGAAAAGTATATAATAAAAAGAGCTAGAGGTAAGTATTTCTAGCTCTTTTAAGCTCGTACTCAAATAAATAGGTTTATACTATATAATAACTAAATAAATTTTATTAATAGTAGTGGATGAACTAAGAACCCCGCAACCTACTAAAGTATAATTTGCTTAAAAATATAAAAAAGTATATTATTCAGGTCTTGAGTATTATATAGGATATGAAGTGAATTCTTTGCAAGCTACAGGATTTGAATCAAATATTTTATAGATTAATATAACAATAGTATTAATAATTAAATATAATATATTATCAGTAATTAAAAGGAGTTTTATTATGGAAAGTCCCTAAGCTAACACCTTTAGTAATATTTATATTTTGTTCTGCTATAAATGATAATTTAAACTATATAAATTATTTGTATACTAGATATAGAAAAAGGATAGATAACATAAATAACAATGAAAAAGTTATTAAAGTAAATAAAAATATTCAAGAAGTTTTAAAAGATTTATTTAAATAAATCTACAAATGGCGCAATCTTAGAAGTTTATTTAATATAAAACTTATTCAATTTCAAGTAAGCTTTATTTCATTAAAAAAGATAATCTCTTATTTCTATAAAGGGAGTCGCGAAACGCGACTCCCTTTTAAACCATTGATTTTACTTGATTAAAGACGTTTTTAAACTTAAATAGTATTTATATATTCGCAAAAATGAAAGTTCTAATTTGGTAATCTCTTTTATCTACTAATATCAAAATTTATTTTGATACAGCCCCTTCTTTATTTAATAAAAAGAAAAATATAAAATTAAATATCTATATAATGTATAAAGGGATAATTATATAAAAATAGCAATTTTGTTATATTTATTGATGTTATTATACAAGAAATAGTTAGAGATTTATTTTATAATATGCTTGTAGTCAAAATAATAATATGTGAATTCAATTTATCTATTTTATGTTAATTAAAACAATTAACGTTTAAAATAGGACATATTCAATTATGCAGATTATAGTTGAAACATATATACTATGGAAATAATTATTAAGAATAGAGGGTGATTTAATGTTAGGTAGACTATTAGGCTATGAAGTAAATAATAAAGAAATTAGATTAAAGTATGAAAGAAATGAAGCTACTATAACAATTATTAATGATGGGGTTGTTAATTTTTTTGTTCCATTTCACAGAAAAGAGAGAAACTCTAAGGCAGTTGAAAATTTGAATATAGAAAGTTCTAGTTTTTCACTAGAAAAAACTGAATATACTTTAAATATATTAACAGAAAAATTAAAAATTGTTGTTAATGATAATTTTAAGATAGATATTTACGATAAAAATGAAAAGGTTTTATGTAGGGATTATAGGGATACAAGAAATCCATTTAAAAGAAGAGGAAACAATCTTGATCTTGCAGCTGAAGAAGGACATAGTTTAAATGGACATCAAGATTTTAAGGTTTATGTAGCAAAGACAATGGAAGATGATATGTATTTTTATGGTCTAGGAGAAAGAACAGGATCTTTAAATAAGAAGGGTTATCATTATAAAAATTGGAATACTGATGATCCAAGTCCTCATGGAGAAACATTTGAGCAATTATATAAATCAATACCATTTTTAATATCATTAAAAGATGAAGAGGCATTTGGAATATTCTTCGACAATCATTTTGAAAGTCATTTTGATATGGGAAAAGAAAATTCAGAATACTATTATTTTGGAGCTATAGAAGGTAACTTAGATTATTACTTCATATATGGACCAGAAGTAAAAAATGTAGTAAATGAATATACAAAGCTTACAGGAAAAACTCCTCTTCCTCAATTGTGGACATTAGGATATCAACAATGTAGATGGTCATATGCACCTAAAGAAAGAGCTTTAGAGATAGCAAAAGCTTTTAGAGATAAGGGGATTCCTTGTGACACATTATATTTAGATATAGATTATATGGATGGTTTTAGAGTATTTACTTGGGATAATAAAAAATTTGAAAATCCAAAGGAGTTTATTGATGAGCTTAAGAATATGGGATTTAAAGTTGTTACAATTATAGATCCTGGTGTAAAAATAGATAAAGAATATAATATATATGATGAAGGAATGAAAAATGACTATTTTGCAAAAGACAAAGACGGAATAGTATATAAAAATAAAGTTTGGCCAGGAGATTCAGTTTATCCTAACTTTATGAGTTCAGAAGTTAGAAAATGGTGGGCAAAAAATCAAAAGATTATGATGGATGCGGGTGTTTCAGGAATATGGAATGATATGAATGAACCAGCTAGTTTTAATGGAGCATTACCAGATGATGTAGTTTTTAATGAAGATGGGTTAGAGGTTACTCATAAAGAAATACATAATATATATGGGCATATGATGAGTAAATCTACTTATGAAGGAATAAAAGAAAGCACAAATAAGAGGCCATTTGTAGTTACAAGAGCATGCTATGCAGGCACTCAAAAATATTCAACTATTTGGACTGGAGACAATCAAAGTACATGGGAACATTTGAGAATGTCTATTCCTATGTTAATGAATTTAGGTTTAAGCGGAATGAGTTTTTGTGGAACAGATGTTGGGGGCTTTGGACATGATTGTACTGGTGAGTTATTAAGTAGATGGGTACAAGTAGGAACATTTACACCATTATTTAGGAATCATTCAGCAATGGGAACTAGAGATCAGGAACCATGGGCATTTGATAAAGAAACAGAGGAAATTAATAAAAAATATATAAATCTTCGTTATAAGTTAATACCTTATCTATATGATTTAATGTGGAAGTGTGAAAATACTGGAGCACCAATTATTAGACCTCTTCTATTTGAATATCAAAGTGATAAGAATACTTATGAAGTAAATGACGAATTCCTTTGTGGAGATAGTATTTTAGTATCTCCAGTAGTTGAACAAGGTATGAGACAAAAACTTGTTTACTTACCAAAAGGAAGTACATGGATAGATTTTTGGACTGGCGAAAGCTATAATGGAGGACAATATATAATAAAAGAATCTCCTTTGAATACTTGCCCTATATTTGTAAAAGCAGATTCCATTATTCCAATGAGCATAGAACAAAATTATATTGGTGAAAAAGAGAGTGATGAACTAATTTTAAACCTATATTTAAGCGAAGAAGAAAATGAGTTTAAATATATTCATTATAATGATGATGGTGAAAGTTTCGAGTATAGAAATGGAATATATAATGAATATGAAATAATTGTATCTAACAATGAAAGCATTGATATAAAATTTATAATAAATAAGAATAATTATATTAAAAAATATTCTAAAGTTAAGTTTATAATAAATAATTTAAAAACAAATAAGAAAATAACATTAAACGGTAAAGAAGTTAGCTTAAATAATAATTCTATAGAAATGAATATATAAAAAATAAAAGCTAGTAGAATTAGAAATATCTACTGGCTTTTATTTAAGTATTTAGTTTTTTATTTATATATAAAATTAAATGGTATATTATTTAACAAATTCAACTACATCTTCAAAAGCTCTTCTAGTTTTAGGGGCAGGATTTTCATTTCTATATCCTAATGCTAGCATACATGATATGTTAAAGTGATTAGTATCTAGAAGATTTCTATCACTTAATATTTTTGTAACAGCTTTAGCATCATATCCACCTATAGTGCATGAATCAATTCCAATTAAAGCTGAAGTAGTTAGCATTGTACCAAGTGCAATGTATACTTGTTCTCTTGAATAATGCTTTATTTCTTTTTCATTATTTTTAAATCTATTATCATTTACATCTTTTATCATCTTTAACATTATATCTGCAACTTCTTTTGGTAAATGTTTATCTTCATTGAATAATTTATTTAAATATTTAGAATCTGCTTTTAAATCATTTGCTGCTCTATTTAAAAGTATTACTAAATGGCTACAAGAAGGAATTTGTTTTTTGCCACCTAAAGCAACGGCAGCTAATTCATTTTTTAAGTCTTCATTAGATATAACCAAGAATTTCCAAGGTTCAATACCAATTGAGCTTGGAGATAATCTACCACTTTCAAGTATTAAATTTAAGTCTTCATCGTTGATTTTTTTATTTTTATCAAATTCTTTACAAGCATATCTATTATTTAAAGCATTTAAAATTTCAGTATTGTTCATATTAAACTCTCCTTTATTAATTAATATTTATAAACTTTACAATTTAAATTATAATATATAAAGTAGTATAATGAATAAGATATCTCAAAACAAGTAGGCAAGTTTTCTTTAGTTAGTTACAAAAAAGTAAGTAATGGAGGCTAAATTATGAGTAATTATATTGAAAAAAAAGAAATAAACGAAGAAGATGTTAAATATGCTTTAGATATATTATCAGGAAAGTGGAAACTAAAAATAATGATAGAAATTTGGAAAAATGAAAGCATACGTTTTAATCAATTAGAAAAAAATGTAGATGGTATATCTAGTTTAATGCTAACAAGATGCCTTCGTGAACTTGTTGAATATAAAATAATAGAAAGAAAACAATTTAATGAAATACCTCCACATGTAGAGTATTCTTTAACAAAGCTTGGAAAATCTATTTGTCCAATAATACATTCATTAGAAGAGTGGGGAAATAAGGTTAAAAGTGAAATTAATAAAAAATAATGTATATTTAAAATGTTTTTTTGTGAATTCAGGTTGACTTATAATATAAAAAGAGATAATATAAATACAAGAATATTAATTGTATAAAATTAAATTTTAAACAATGCGAAATAAATGGAGGAATATTAAATGAATTTTTATGATTTTAATGCTAAAGATATTGATGGAAAAGAAATAAATATGAGTAACTATAAAGGAAAGGTAATTTTAGTAGTTAATACTGCAAGTAAGTGTGGTTTTACTCCTCAATATGCAGATTTAGAGAAATTGCACAAAGAATTTAATGAAAGTGGATTAGAAATATTGGGATTCCCTTGTAATCAATTTTTAGAACAAGAACCTGGAAATAACAAGGAAGTTAAAAGCTTTTGTGAAATAAATTATGGAGTAACATTTAAATTATTTGAAAAGATAGACGTAAGAGGCCTTACTGCACATCCAATATTTAAATTTTTATGTGAAAAAGAAAAGTTTAAAGGATTTGATTTAACTAAACCAAATGGAAAACTATTAAATAGTATATTAAATGAAAAATTCCCAGAATACTTAATTGATGATTCAATAAAGTGGAATTTCACAAAGTTTCTTATTGATAGAGAAGGGAATGTTGCAGGAAGATTCGAACCAACAGTAGATCCTCTTGATATGGTTGAAAATATAAAGAAATTACTATAATTAAAAGGAGATAATTTAATGAGCTTTTATGAATATTCTGCAAAAAATATAGATGGAAAAGAAATAAATATGAGCGATTATAAAGGAAACATAATTTTAGTTGTTAACACAGCGAGTAAATGCGGCTTTACCCCTCAATTAAAAGATCTTGAAGAACTCTATAAAGAATATAAAGATTCAGGTGTAGAAATATTAGGTTTTCCATGTAATCAATTTTTAAATCAAGAGCCAGGAGAGAATAAAGAAGTTAAGAACTTTTGTCAAATAAATTATGGAGTTACATTTAATATGTTTGAAAAAATAGATGTTAATGGAAGTAATACTCATCCCATATATAAATATTTAAAAGAACAAGAAAAAGGATTATTAACGAAAGATATTAAGTGGAACTTTACTAAATTTTTAATTGACAAAGAAGGGAATGTTATAAAAAGATATTCTCCAACAACCTCTCCTTTAAAAATAAAAACAGACATAGAAAAACTATTATAAATATAAATACGTTTATAATAGATATTGACATAAGAGCTTTAAAAATGTAAAATCAATTTAATTTAATAAAATTAAATTTGATATTTATATTGTAGGTGAATAATATGAATGAATATAATAATCTAAAGTTAGATAATCAAATATGCTTTTCTCTTTATGCCGTATCACGAGAAATAATAAAACTGTATAAGCCAATATTAGATAAAATCAATCTTACTTATACTCAATATATAGTAATGCTTGTATTGTGGGAAGAAAGAAAAGCAACTGTAAAACATCTTGGAAATAGATTACATTTAGATTCTGGAACTTTAACACCATTACTAAAAAAGTTAGAAGGAATGGAGCTTATAACTAGATATAGAGACAAAAATGATGATAGAGTTGTTATAGCTGAATTGACTAAAAAGGGCTCTGATCTTCAAGAAAAAGCAAAAGATGTTCCAAGTAAGATGATGTGTAATATTAATATTTCAAAGGAAAAAGCTATTGATTTAAAAAGAAATTTAGATGAATTACTTAAAAATTTGGAATAACTTTAAATGGAGTGTATTTAGTTTTTAAATTAAATACACTCTATTTTTATATAAACAAATTTATTGCATAAAACCTTATACTAGAGTACTATATTAGGTGTTTATTAAAAAAACGGAGTGATTAATAATGGAAGAAAGATTACAAAAATATATGGCTAGATGCGGTGTAGCATCTAGAAGAAAATGTGAAGAAATCATATTAAGTAGTAAAGTAAAAATAAATGATAAGATTGTAAATGAGTTAGGGGTAAAGATAGATCCTTCTAAAGATAAAGTATTTTATAATGGGAAAAGAATACTCCCTGAAGAAAATAAGCTATACATAATGTTAAATAAGCCAGAAGGATATATAACTTCTGTAAAAGATGAAAAAGGTAGAAAAACTATATTAGATTTAGTAAAAGTTAATGAAAGAATATATCCTATAGGAAGATTAGATTATGATAGTTCAGGATTGATTTTATTAACTAATGATGGTGATATATATAATAAAATAATACATCCAAGAGTTGAAGTTGAAAAGAAATATATAGCATTATGTAAAGGTGTATTTTCTGATGAAGAAATTAAAAAATTTGAAAATGGAATTGATATAGGTGGGTATATAACTGCTAATGCAAAAATAAAGCTTATTGATAAAGAGAAGGATAAAAAGACTAATACAGTTAATTCTTTAGTTGAAATTATAATTCATGAAGGGAAAAATAGACAAATAAGAAAAATGTGTTCTGCACTTGGTCATGAAGTTATAACATTAAAAAGAGTAGCTGTAGGAGATATAAAATTAGGTTATTTGAAAAGAGGAGAATGGAGAAATTTAACTAAAGATGAGTTAAATTATATTAATTCATTATAGGGGGAAATATGTACAGATATGTAGGAAATATAAGTGATCTATCTCATTATATAGTAAAGGATTTTGTGTTAAATAAAAAGATAGCTATAGATGCAACATTGGGCAATGGACACGATACTGATTTTTTATCTAGTATATTTGAAAAAGTTTATTCTTTTGATATACAAAATCAAGCTTGCGATAATTACAAACTAAAAGAAATTAAAAATGTAGAAATAATAAACGATTCTCATCATTTATTAAAGAAATACATTGATGAAAATGTTGATTGTATAATGTATAACTTAGGTTTTTTACCTGGAGGAGATAAGGAAATTACTACATTACATAATACATCTTTAGAAAGTATAAAAGAAGGGCTTAAGATTTTAAATAGTGGTGGATTAATGACAATATGTATTTATAGAGGCCATTATGAAGGTAAAATTGAAGAATCTTGCATTTTGGAATATTTAAAAAATTTACCTAAAAATAAGTTTGGAGTCATGGTTCAATCATATCTAAACCGTGAAGATATCTCACCTTTACTTGTAGTTATAGAGAAAAAATAAAATTGACAACTTTACAATTTATTACAAGTTTTTATAAGAAATATATAATAAAATGAAATGATTATTGATGAATTATTCAAAAAGTGATAATATATAAATATAGGTTTATAAGTAAAAGTTGTTAAGTTTAACGAAAAGAAGGGATACGGATGGATAATAATCTGAATGAAAACTCAAAAGATTTAATGCGATTAATACAAGCAAGATTTTCAAGATTAAGTAAAGGACAAAAATTAATTGCAGAATATATCTTAAAAAATTATGATAAGGCTGCTTTTATGACTGCAGCAAAATTAGGGGTCTCTGTTGGGGTTTCAGAGTCAACAGTAGTTAGATTTGCTAATGAATTAGGTTTTTCTGGCTATCCTAAGCTTCAAAAAGCATTACAAGAATTAATAAAAAATAAACTGACAACAGTTCAAAGATTGGAACTATCCAATGATTATGTTAGTGAGGGATATGCTCTTAAAGGTGTACTTAAGGCGGATATGGAAAATATAAGAGCAACTCTTGAAAAGATAAATTATAATACATTTGAAGAAGTTGTTAATAAGATATTTGAAGCTAAAAGAATATATATTATAGGACTTAGAAGTTCAACTGCTTTGGCTGAGTTTTTAGGTTTCTACTTAAATATTATTTTGCAAAATGTTAAGACAGTGGGCTATGGAATTTCTGATATATTTGAACAAATGATTAATGTGGAAGAAGGAGACTTGGTAATAGGTATAGGTTTTCCAAGATATGCTTCTAGAACTATAGATGCACTTGCATTTGCACAAGATAGAGGAGCTGATGTTGTAGCAATTACAGATAGTCTTTTATCTCCATTAGCTTCTAAATCAGATTATGCATTAATAGCTCAAAGTAATATGGCATCATTTGTTGATTCACTTGTAGCACCTCTATCTGTAATTAATGCATTAATAATCGCTGTAGGTATGAGAGAAAAACAAAGTATTACAGATACATTCAACAATCTTGAATTAATTTGGAAAGATTATAATGTATATTCTTATAACAATAAAAATGTTGGAGACGATTAATAATAAGAGTGTTAAGTTATGTTTATTAAGCATTTCTTAGCACTTTTTAATTGCTTGTTATATTGAATTAAAGATATTAAAATGATATATTTATTATGACAAAATAATGCATTAGGAGGATTATAATGAAAAAAGTAATAGTTATAGGAGCTGGACCAGCAGGAATGATGGCAGCTATAACAGCATCTAAAAATAATAATGATGTTATCTTATTAGAAGCTAATGAAAAGTTAGGTAAAAAGTTATTTATTACAGGTAAGGGAAGATGTAATGTTACAAACATTAAGGATATATCAGAATTTTTTGATTATATACCAGGTAACCCTCATTTTTTATATAGTGCATTATATACATATACAAATGAAGATACAATTAATTTTTTTGAGTCCCAAGGAATAAAGTTAAAGGCCGAACGTGGAGGGCGCGTATTTCCTTTTTCAGATAAATCTTCTGATATAATAAAAGGTTTATCAAATGAACTTTCAAAAAATAATGTTGAAGTAAAATTAAATAGTAAAGTTACCGATATAAATTTAAAAGAAGGTAAAATAGAATCTGTAAAAGTAAATGATGAATATCTTATAAAGGCTGATTATTTTATTATTGCTACAGGGGGTGTTTCTTACCCATTAACAGGTTCTAAAGGAGATGGTTTAAAGTTTTCTAAAAAGTTAGGCCACAATATAACAGAATTAAAGCCATCATTAGTTCCTATTGAGATAAAAAACAATTGGGCTAAGGATTTATCGGGATTAACTCTTAAAAATATAGAAATATCAATTTTTGATGAAAAAGTTAAGAAACCTTTATATAAGGATCAAGGAGAAATGCTATTTACAAGTTACGGTGTATCTGGACCTCTTATACTTAAGGGCTCAAGATACATAACTAATAATGGCAATTATAACATAAACTTAGATTTAAAGCCTGCTTTATCAAATGAAGAACTAGATAAGAGGATTCAAAAGGATTTTAAAAAATTTATTAATAAAGATTTTAAAAATTCACTAGATGAATTACTTCCTAAAAAACTTATACCAATTATTATTGAGCTTTCTGAAATATCGGAAAATAAGAAGGTAAATGAAATAACAAAAGAAGAAAGAAAAAATCTTGTGAATTTAATAAAGGGAATCAAACTGAAAGTAATGAAGCTCAGACCTATAGAAGAAGCAATAGTAACATCAGGTGGAGTAGATACTTTAGAAATTGATTCTTCTACTATGAAATCTAAAATAATATCAAATTTATCTTTTGCTGGGGAAGTTATAGATGTCGATGCCTTTACTGGAGGGTATAATGTTCAAATTGCATTATCTACAGGCTTTTTAGCAGGAAGTAATACATAAAATTACTTGTTAAAAATAGATAATAATAATATAATTTATATGAAAATGTTTTTCAAATATGAAAGGTGGAATATTATTTTGAGAATATCAGTTGCTATAGATGGACCAGCGGGGGCAGGGAAAAGCACAATTGCTAAATTAGTTGCCAAGGAATTTAATTTAATGTACATAAATACAGGAGCAATGTACAGATCTGTAGCTTTAGTTGCAAGAGAAAATAATATAGAAGATACAGATGTTGAAGGATTATGTAATTTAATAGATACTCTTGAAATGAGATTTGAAAATGATGATTTAATTTTAAATGACATTAATGTTCAAGAACAAATAACAATGCCGGAAATAAGTGCAATAGTATCTAAATATGCTTCAATTCAAGAAGTAAGATCTAAATTAGTTAAATTACAAAGAGATATGTCAAATAAATTTGATGTTATAATGGATGGAAGAGATATTGGTACAGTAGTACTAAAAGATTCTAAATTTAAATTTTTCTTAACTGCAACTCCAGAAGCTAGAGCAGAAAGAAGATATAAGGAGTTAAAAGATAGAGGATTAACCGTTGATTATTCTAATATACTTGAAGATATAATAAAAAGAGATTATATAGATAGTAATAGGGAAGTTGATCCTTTAAAGAAAGCAGATGATGCCATTGAAATTGATACAACAGGATTATCAATTTCAGAAGTAACAGAAAAAATATGCTTAAATATAAAAAATAATATTTAATAAGAATATTATAGTCTAAACACTTAAAAATATAATATACTTAAAATATAATATGTAATTAAACTTAGGAGAATTAATATGAATAAAGTTGTATTAGCTGAAAGTGCAGGATTCTGCTTCGGTGTACAAAGAGCCGTAGAAGAAGCACTTAAGGTAAAAAAACAATATGATAAAAAGATATATACATTAGGACCTTTAATACATAATAATGATGTAGTTAGATATTTAGAGAAAAATGATATATATTCAATTGATTTTAGCGAAATTGATAAGCTAGAAAAAGGAGATGTAATAGTAATTAGATCTCATGGAGTTACAAAAAAAGTTGTAAATACTTTAGAAGAAAAAGGTCTTGTAGTAGTAAATGCAACATGTCCATATGTAACTAATATCCATAAGAAAGTTAATAAATATTCAGATTTAGGATATAATATTGTTATATTAGGGGATGACAAGCATCCAGAAGTTATTGGAATAAATGGATGGTGTAATGATAGTGCTATAATAACAAAAGATGGTACTTTCGAAGAAGAACTTCCTAAAAAGATTTGTGTTGTATCACAGACTACAGAAAAAGAAGAAACTTGGAAAAAGACATTAAATAATTTATCTTCTAATTCTAAGGAATTATTAGCATTTAACACAATTTGTTCTGCTACAGAAGTAAGACAAAAAAGTGCTAATGAATTATCTCAAAATGTTGATACTATGATTGTAATTGGAGGAAGAAATAGTTCTAATACAACTAAACTTTATCAAATAGCAAAAGCTAATTGTCCAAATACAATTCATGTTGAAAATGCTAAAGAACTTACTAAAGAGTTCATAGAAGAAAATAAAGGGAAAGTTGTTGGAGTTACTGCTGGAGCATCTACTCCTGACTGGATAATAAAAGAAGTAATTGATATTATGGAGGGAAAGATTAATATGGAAGATCAATTGAAGCTAATGGAAGAAATGGATAGAAGATTTAGAATTGGAGACGAAATAAAAGGTGGAATTCTATCAATTGGAAGAGAAGAACTAGTTATTTCTCTTGTTGGATATAAATCAGATGGAGTTATTCCATTTAA
This sequence comes from Clostridium tertium, assembly GCF_017873245.1. Classification (GTDB taxonomy): domain Bacteria; phylum Bacillota; class Clostridia; order Clostridiales; family Clostridiaceae; genus Clostridium; species Clostridium tertium. The sequence continues at coordinate 16,794 of NZ_JAGGJY010000016.1, forward strand.
AGAACTTACTTCAGAAGAAAACTTAGAATCATATCTTTCTTCATTAAAAATTGGAGATGAAATAACTGCAAAGGTTATAAAGCTTAAAAATGAAGATGGAAATGTAGTACTTTCAAGATTAGAATATGAAAAGAAATCTGTATTGAATGAACTTGAAAGTATATTTAATAATAAAGAAGTATTTTCAGTTAAAATAAAGGATGCCAAGGAAAAAGGCATAATAGGATATTATAAGGGTGTTAGAATATTTATACCAGCTTCTCAAGTTGATATAAGATTTTCAAATGATAGAAGCAATTTAATAGGAGAAAATTTAGAAGTAAGACTAATCGACTTCTCATTAGATAACCCTTCAAAGATAGTTGCATCAAGAAGAATTATATTAGAAGAAGAGAAAAAAGTTAAAGAAGATGCTGCTTGGGAAAATATAAACGTTGGTGATGTTGTAAAGGCTGAAGTTAAGAGATTTACAAATTTTGGAGCTTTTGCTGATATAAACGGAGTAGATGGATTAATACATTTATCTCAAATATCATGGAGTCATGTAAAATCAGCAGAAAGCGTTCTTAAAAAAGGACAAATTATTGATGTTAAGATAATAGAAGCAGATAGAGAAAATAATAGACTTTCTTTAAGCATAAAGGCGTTAACTCCAGAACCATGGAGCAATATAGAAGAAAAATATCCAGAAGGATCTGCAGTTTTAGGAAAAGTAGTAAGAATTAGTGATTTTGGTGCTTTTGTTGAGTTAGAACCAGGTGTAGATGGGTTGGTTCATATTTCTAAAATAACTCATGATAGAATCAATAATCCTGGAGATGTTTTAAAGATTGGTGATGAAGTAAAAGCAATAATCCTTTCAGTAGATGCAGAAAATAAAAAAATAGCATTAAGTATAAAGGATGCTGAGTAAGTAATATATATATTAAGACACACATATAAATTATATGTGTGTCTTTTATTATTATCTTGACCAGAATATTATGGAAGAAGTATACTAATTTATATAGAGAATAAAAGGGGTTTGCAGTAATGTTAGAGAAATTGACATTAAACAATATGGAATCTTTTAAAGGACTTTATTCTAAGAGCATGAAACATGAAAATTATGATAAAGATTTCTTTAAATGCTATAATAATCAAAATTTCTTAATAAAATTTTTATATAGAAAATTTATGAGAATTATAAAATTAAATAATACCGATATTGGATATATATGGTACGAAGCACCAATGGATAATTATATTAGGGTTTGGGCATTATATATAGATTCAAATTATATAAATCTAATAAATAAATCTACATTATCTTATTTTGACAATAGTACCCTTTCTTATGAAGCAATAGACAATGTAGAAAACTCTATAATTTTAGAAAGGTTAGGGTTCAAAAAAATTAAGTATACTTCATTAATGGAAATGAATATAGAGGATTACAGTAATACTGATAGAATTTATGAAGTCTATAATGAGATGGTTAAGAAATTACATTGGAGTAAGAACATTAATTCTAGAACTTTATTTTCTACTAGAAAATTAGTAGTAGGAAAGGATGAAGAACTAAGGTGTAATATTCAAAATGATATATTTGGTGAATGGAATAGAAGACCTTTAACTGTTGAGGATATATATAATGACATGACACAAGATTACTTTCTAAAAGATTTATGTATATTTGGAATGATTAACAACTCATATATTGGATATGGTCAAATAATATTTAATAGAGAAATGTTTACAATAGTAAATTTCGGAATAGTTAATGACTTTAGAGGTATTGGTTTAGGGAAATTATTATTACATGAAATAATTTTATATGCTAAAAAGTCAGGAATAAAAAACTTAGCTATTAGGGTAGACTGTACTAACATAAATGCTATTAATTTATATAAGTGGATTGGATTTAAAGAAAAATATAAAATAGTAATTTGGGAAAGAGAATGATATCACTAAATAAAAACTGGATCATTATATAAGCTAATAATCCAGTTTTTATTTTTGTCTTAAAGATTCATAATATAATATTAATAAATTAATTAATAAAATCTTGACATTTTACTCTTAGCTAATAGTTTAGACTCTCCTGTTTTTTCCCACTTTTCAACTTGATTAATAGCTTCTTCAGGCGCTTTTCCCAAACCAACAAGTACACCTGATAAAATAAATTCTTGATATAAATGTTCAGGATTTATACCTTCTTTTGATTCCATTAAAGCACGATCAACTAATGGAGTAATATATTTAACCCAATCGTCTGGAGTAAATTTAGATGTATCCTCTTGAAGAGAATCCCTATTTTTTGATGACTTATTAGTATTATTTAATGTAAATAAATAGTTATACTTTGAAGCATGTTTTAATTCATCCATAATAATATCAAATAACATATCTTTATATGCTCCAATTGGAAGTGCTCTTCTAATTGCTTTATATTTATCTACAGCTTTTAACTCACCAAATAAAGCTGTTCTTATCCCCTCCATAAAAGATGATGGTTTTTTTAAGTTTTCTTCATTCATCGTATTAATATCATTACCAGTAAAGTCTTTATAAATTTTTCTAAAAAGTTGATTATGCTTACGTTCATCATTTCTAATTGACTCAATTATTTCTTTCTCATCTTTTGTAGGTGCTAAACTAATTAAATAGTCATAAAACAACTCATCTTCTCTTTCTCCTTGAACAGCTTTTCTTATCTCATCAAGAGCTAAAGATAATTGCGGATGAGGTTTTTGGTTATTTTGTAATTCATCCATAAATATTAATAATCCTCCTACGATTAAATATGCTTTATATATTATATTAATATGAGATTAAATGGATATACTTAATGCTCATTATTTTTAAAATTATTACTAAATAAAATGAATTAAAATATAGTGAATAAATATTTAATAATAATAAATGTTTAGCTATTTAAAAATAATTAAATATTTATTATAATGTTATTGGGGAAAATATATTTCTAAAAAGGAGAATACTTATGAAGGAAGAAATTAAAGAATTAAAATATTACATAGAAACTTGGGGATGCCAAATGAATGAAGAGGATTCGGAAAAGTTATCAGGTATGCTTAAAAGTGTAGGATATACTAAAACTGAATCAATAGAAGAAGCTGGCATTATAATATATAATACTTGTTGTGTAAGAGAAAATGCAGAAAATAAGGTTTTTGGTAATTTGGGAGAGTTAAAGCACTTAAAAAAGAAAAATCCTGATTTAATAATTGCAGTATGTGGCTGTATGATGCAACAAGAAGGAATGGCAGATAAAATACTTAAAAAGTTCCCTCATGTTAATATAATATTTGGAACACATAATGCATATAAGTTCCCAGAATATTTAAATAGAGTTAAAACAGAAGGGGTTCAAGTTAAAGAAATATTCAATAAAGAATCTGAAATAGTAGAAGGTCTTCCAATAGATAGAGAAAGTGATGTTAAAGCTTTTGTTACTATAATGTATGGATGTAATAACTTCTGTACTTACTGTGTAGTTCCATATGTTAGAGGAAGAGAAAGAAGTAGAAAATCAGAAGATATTATAAATGAAATAAAAGATTTAGTATCAAAGGGATACAAGGAAATAACTCTTTTAGGTCAAAATGTTAACTCTTATGGAAAAGGCTTAGAGGAAGATATTGATTTTGCTAAGCTATTAAGAAAAATAAATGAAGTTGATGGGTTAGAAAGAGTTAGATTTATGACATCTCATCCAAAGGATTTAAACAAAGATGTTATTTTAGCTATAAAAGAATGTGATAAGTTATGTGAACAAATTCACTTACCAGTACAAAGTGGATCTGATAGGATTCTTAAAAAGATGAATAGACATTATACTAAGGAATACTATTTAGAGTTAGTTGATATGATAAAAAGAGAAATTCCAGATGTATCATTAACAACTGATATTATAGTTGGGTTCCCAGGAGAAACAGAAGAGGACTTCTTAGATACATTAGATTTAGTTGAAAGAGTTGGATATGATTCAGCATTTACATTTATATATTCAAGAAGAAATAATACTCCTGCTGATATGATGTTAAATCAAGTTTCAGATGCTGATAAGCATCATAGATTTGATAGGCTTATTAAAGTTGTTAATGAAGGGGTTATAAAGAGCAATAAGGTTTATGAAGGAAAAACTGTAGAGGTATTAGTTGAAGGTCCTAGCAAAAATGATTCAACTAAGTTAACTGGAAGAACAAGAAATGGAAAATTAGTTAACTTCTCAGGTGAAAATGTTAAAGCTGGGGATTTAGTAAATGTTAAGATAGTGAGAGCACAACCATTTTCTCTTGTTGGGGAAGTAAAATAATTAGAGAAAGATCATTAAAGAAGTTATATATTTATGTATAACTTCTTTTTTACTTTATTGAAATAAATTTAAATTTATTTTCATATAATACCAAGAATAATGATTTAGAAAGTGGAGATTATATGAGGGTAAAAAAATCTTTTTTCAATTTAATATTTTGGATAGGTCTGGCTATCTTATTTAATGTATACATATATTTTTCAATGGGAAGTAAACCAGCTATGGAATTTTTAGGTGGCTATATAATAGAAATGTCTCTTAGCTTAGATAATTTATTTCTATTTTTAATGGTATTTTCAAGCTTTAATATATCATTAGAATACCAAGAAAGAGTATTAAAGTATGGAATAATTGGCGCTATGATATTAAGGCTTATTTTCATATTACTGGGTATAGGAATTATAAATAAGTTTCATTTTATAGTATATATATTTGGAATAATTCTAATGTTTAGCGGTCTTAAAATGATGTTTCATGACGACAATAATATAGATTTTAATAAAAATCCATTTATAAGAATATTCAAGAAAATAATGCCTGTACATGATAAATTAGTAGGTCATAATTTTTTCACAAGAATAAATAGAAAACTTTATGCAACTCCTTTATTTATAATTTTGATAATTATAGAAAGTTCAGATGTATTATTTGCACTAGATTCGATACCAGCTATCTTTTCAATAACTCAAGATCCACTTATAGTGTATACATCCAATGTTTTTGCTATAATATGCTTGAGAAGTATGTATTACATACTTAATAGATTAAATAGTATGTTTAAATTTATGAGATATGGAGTAGCACTTATATTAATGTTTACGGGTATAAAATTGCTAGTATTATACTTTAATATAGAGATATCAGTGTCAATATCAATTTTAATAATACTAATAATCTTATTATGTAGTGTCCTATTTTCACTTATATTTTCTAATGATAATGAAAATGAAAATTTAAGAATTAGATAATTAATAAAAATAATTGCTTTTTAATGCTAAAATCTATTGAATTTTTTTAATTTTATTATTATAATAATAAAAAACGCATATAAGAAAGATAGTGATAAGGAAGAGTAATTTGACTAAGCATTAAAGAGAGCTAAAGAATGGTGAAATTTAGTATGATATGTTAAGTGAAGCAGCCTTTGAATCTCGTATTGAAAAATAAGAATATAAATTCTTAATTAGGTATTGACGTTGTTCTCACGTTATAGAGAATTGAATATTTTATGTATTCAAGTTGAGTGAGTAAATTAAATTTTACTTATTAGGGTGGTACCGCGGAAGCTATATCCTTCGTCCCTTGTTTTGGGATGAAGGATTTATTTTTTTATATGGAGGTAGTTAAAATGGATGAAATTTTAGAGGTATTAGAAAAAAATAGTAGGTATAGTGATGAAGAAATTGCTTTAATGACTGGGAAAACGGTTGAAGAAGTTAGAGAAGCTATAATGGATTATGAAGAAAAAAACATAATTGCAGGGTACACAACTCTTATTAATTGGGAAAATACAGGTAAAGAAACAGTAACAGCTTTAATAGAAGTAAAAATTACTCCACAAAGAGGTGCTGGATTTGATAAAGTTGCAGAAAGAATATATAAATTTAAACAAGTTAAAGCTTGTTACTTAATGTCTTCAGGTGGCTTTGATTTGACTGTAATTGTAGAAGGTAAAACAATGAAGGAAGTTGCTTTATTTGTTTCAGAAAAACTTGCTGTTCAAGAATATGTAACAGGTACTGCAACTCACTTTGTATTAAAGAAATATAAAGATCACGGAACAATATTTAAAGAAAGAAAAACAGAAGATAGGGAGGCTATTTTTATATGATTTTAGAAGATATGATATTAGATAATGTTAGGAATATGCCACCATCAGGTATAAGAAAATATTTCGATTTAATTAATGAAATGGATGATGTTATATCCCTAGGTGTTGGAGAACCTGATTTTGTTACTCCTTGGAATGTTATAGAAGCAGGTATTTATTCATTAGAAAAAGGACAAACTCATTACTCATCTAATGCTGGATTTGTTGAATTAAGAGAAGAAATATCAAAATATTTGAATAGAAGATTTAATTTAAGTTATAATCCAAGTGATGAAATATTAGTAACTGTTGGTGGAAGTGAAGGAATAGATTTAGCCTTAAGAGCTCTTGTAGGGCCAGGAGATGAAGTTATAATACCAGAACCTAGCTTTGTTGCCTATAAAGGATGTGCAACATTTTGTGGAGCTACTCCTAAAATAATAAACTTAAGAGCAGAAGATGAATTCAAGCTTACTGCTAAGCTTTTAGAAGAAGCCATAACTCCTAAAACAAAAGTTGTAATAATTCCATTTCCCAACAATCCAACTGGAGCTATTATGACAAAAGAAGAGTTAAAAGAAATCGTTGATGTTTTGAAGGATAAAGATATAATAATTCTATCTGATGAAATTTATGCTGAATTATCTTATGATAAAGAGCATTATTCAATTGCTAGTTTTAGTGAAGTAAAAGATAAAACTTTAGTTATAAATGGATTTTCAAAAGCATATGCAATGACAGGATGGAGATTAGGATATGTTTGTGGACATAAAGTATTAATTGAGGCTTTAAAAAAGATACATCAATATGCAATAATGTGTTCTCCAACAACTGCACAATATGCAGCAATTGAAGCATTAAAAAATGGTGATGATAGTGTAAGAGAAATGGCTAGAGAGTATAATAGAAGAAGAAGAATTCTTGTAGAAGGATTTAGAGAAATGGGACTAGAATGTTTTGAACCACTTGGTGCTTTATATGTATTCCCTTGTATTAAGTCAACGGGAATGAGTTCAGATGAATTTTGTGAAAAGTTATTGATGGAAGAAAAGGTTCTTGCTGTACCAGGTAATGCCTTTGGAGAATGTGGGGAAGGTTTTATAAGAGCATGTTATGCCTCTTCAACTGAAGACTTAATAGAGGCAGTTAAAAGAATAAAAAGATTTATTACAAAAATTTCTTAATATATTTTACCATAACGTTAAAAAAGTTGTATATATATTGAGGTATTATTATAAAAAATGAAAAAATTCAGATAATTTTTCATAAAATAGTTGCAAAAATAAAAAAATCATAATATAATGGTAAAAAATAACTTTGAGCAATGGCGTTCAATAGAAGTCTTTCTATTGTGCGCTTTTTTTATAAAGATTTTGAGGGGGAATACTTTATGCCAAAATATTCAAAAGAAGATATTAAAAAATTAGTAGAAGAAAATGGGGTTAAATTTATAAGATTGCAATTTACCGATATATTTGGATTTTTAAAAAATGTTGCAATTACTGATAGGCAATTAGATAAAGCTTTAAATAATGAAATTATGTTTGATGGCTCTTCTATATTAGGATTTGTTAGAATAGAAGAATCAGATATGTATTTAAGACCAAACTTAGATAGTTTTGTAATTTTCCCATGGAGACCACAACAAGGTAAGGTTGCAAGATTAATATGCGATGTGTATAGGCCTGATGGAACACCATTTGAAGGAGATCCAAGAAATATATTAAAGAAAGCTTTAAAAGAAGCAGCTAATTTAGGATATTCAATGAATGTTGGACCAGAATGTGAGTTTTTCTTACTAGACATTGATGAATATGGTAATCCTAAATTAAAAACTCAAGATAATGCTGGATACTTTGATTTGAGTCCTTTAGATGCTGGTGAAAATGTCAGAAGAGATATTAGTTTAGTTTTAGAAAATATGGGATTTGAAATAGAAGCATCACATCATGAAGTTGCAGCTGGTCAAAATGAAATAGATTTTAAATATGAGGATGCTTTAACAACTGCTGATAATATTATGACATTTAAATTGGTAGTTAAAACAATTGCTCAAAGACATGGTGTACATGCTACATTTATGCCAAAACCGTTCTTTGGAATAAATGGATCAGGAATGCATGTTAATATGTCATTAAATAAAGATGGGAAAAATGCTTTTGTTGATGAAAATGATGAATTAGGATTAAGTAAAATAGCATATAATTTTATCGCAGGATTAATAAAAAATATTAAAGGAATATCAGCAATAACTAATCCATTAGTAAATTCATATAAAAGATTAGTTCCAGGGTATGAGGCTCCAGTATATATAGCATGGTCAGCTAAAAATAGAAGTCCTTTAATAAGGGTTCCTGCTGCAAGAGGAAATGGTACTAGAATAGAACTTAGATGTCCTGATCCAAGTGCAAATCCTTACTTAGTGTTAGCATGTCTTTTATCAGCTGGACTTGATGGGATAAAAAATAATTTAGTTCCACCTGAAAGAGTAGAGAAAAATATATTTAAAATGACTTTAGAAGAAAGGGATTTAGATGGAATTGATAGTTTACCAGGTAGTTTAGAAGAAGCAATTAAATATATGGAAGAAAGTGAATTAGTAAAAGAAACTTTAGGAAATCATACATTTAATAATTATATAAAAGCTAAAAAAAATGAATGGGACGATTATAGAAGTAAAGTTCATAAATGGGAGCTAGATAACTATTTAAAACAATATTAAATTTACTTGTAAGGGAGCAATGTAAATGGCAATAGATGTAATAGTTGCATTAAATAATGAAGAAATAGGACAAAAGATAAAAACTATTTTAATTGAAAGGGGTTATAATGTTTTAGCATTATGTACTTACGGAAATGAGCTAATACGTGCTATAAGGCAACTTTCACCATCTATAGTTATTAGCGGTTATAAATTTAAAGATATGACATTAATAGATATATATAATAATGTCGGTGAAGTATGTAGTTTTCTTGCAGTAGTAAATGAACCGTATAAATCTTTTGTTCAGGAAGAAACTGATATATTTTGTATATCTAGCCCTATAAATAATTCAATATTATTAACTTCATTAGATATGATTTATCAAAGTGAACGAAAAGTTAAGAAGCTAAAAGAAAAAGTAACTGTGTTAGAAACAAAAATAAATGAAAGAAAAGTTATAGAAAAAGCAAAAGGTATACTTATGCAACAAAAAGGTATGAATGAAAATGAAGCCTTTAGATATATTCAAAAAAATAGCATGGATCTCGGACTAAAAATGATTGATTTTTCAAATAAAATTTTATTAGGAAAATAAACAAAGACTTAGGATTCTGTTAAGCAAACTTTATGTATTAATTTATTAATATAGGAGCTGCCATAAGTCAGCTCCATAAAATTATATTTTATTATGAAAATGTGAAAGGAGGACATAAATGCATAGTGAAATAGGATTATATAGAAGCTCTTTTGAGCATGATGCATGTGGAATAGGTGCAGTTGTAAATATTGATGGTAAAAAGACTCATAAGGCAGTAGAGGATGCTTTAAATATTTTAATTAACTTAGAACATAGGGGCGGAACCGGAGCTGATGGTAAAACTGGAGATGGATCAGGAATATTATTTCAAATTCCCCACAGATTTTTCAAAGAGGAAGTCCAGAAACTTGGAGTTATACTACCAGATGAAGAGGAATATGCAATTGGAATGTTCTTTTTACCAGTTAATGAATTTGATAAGATAAATTGTATAAATATATTTGAAAAACTTTGTAATGAAGAAGATCTTAAAATATTAACATGGAGAGAAGTTCCCGTAAATCCAGCTGAACTTGGTGATTTTGCAATTTTATCAATTCCATCTTTTAAACAAGTTATAATTGAAAGACCTTCACATATAAATGATGTTAAAGAATTTGAAAGAAGATTATATATATTAAGAAGAAGATTTGAAAAAGAATTAGTAACTGAAAATGCTTATATTTCATCTCTTTCATGTAAAACAATTGTTTATAAGGGATTACTTTTAGCTGGACAACTTAAAAACTTTTATAAAGATTTATCTAATGCAAAAGTTGAATCTTCAATTGTAATGGTACATTCAAGATATAGTACAAATACTGTTCCTAGTTGGAAAAGAGCTCATCCTAATAGATATATAATTCATAACGGTGAAATTAATACCCTTAGAGGAAATATCAATAACTTAATTGCTAGGGAAGGAAATTTAAAATCAAAAATATTTGGAGAAAATTTAAGTAAAGTACTGCCTATTATAAATACAGAAGGATCAGATTCAGCTATTTTAGATAACACTTTAGAATTTCTAATTATGAATGGAAGAAGTATTGAAGAAGCAATAATGATGTTAATTCCAGAGCCATGGGATAAAAATCAAGTTATTTCAAAAGAGGAAAGAGCATTTTTTGAATATAATGCAACTTTAATGGAACCATGGGATGGACCAGCAGCCATAGTATTTACTGATGGAGATGTAATGGGCGCAACTTTAGATAGAAATGGATTAAGACCTGCAAGATATTACATAACTAAAAATAATAGTTTAGTACTATCTTCAGAGGTTGGAGCCCTTGATATAAAAAATGAAGAAATAGTTTCCAAAGGAAGATTAACACCAGGAAAGATACTTTTAGTAGATACAAAGAATAAAAAACTATTAAATGATTCTGAAGTTAAAGAAAAGTACTATTCAAGATTACCTTATTCAAAGTGGATAGAAAATAATATAATTACCCTAGATAAAATCAAGTTCAATGAAGAAAATACTTCTATAGAAATTTCAAAATCAGAAAGACATACTTTAATGAAAGCTTTTGATTATAGCTATGACGACTTAAAAAACACTATTTTACCTATGAGTGAAAATGGAGAAGAGCCAATAAGCTCAATGGGAGTAGATACACCACTTGCAGTTTTATCAAACTCACCGCAATTATTATTTAACTATTTTAAACAGTTATTTGCTCAAGTTACAAACCCACCACTAGATGCTATAAGAGAAGAAGTTATTACTTCTACTACAGTTTATATAGGATCACAAGGAAATATACTTGAAGATTCAAAAGATAACTGTAAACAAATCAAATTACCATCTCCAATTTTATCAAATGAAGATTTATTAAAAATAAAGTATTTAAGAATTGAAGATTTTAAAGCTAAGACAATCAGCATTTTATACGGTAAAGAAAATGGAAAGTATGATTTAGAAAAAGCTTTATATAATTTATCTCTATCAGCAGAAAAAGCTTGTTATGAAGATTATAATATTTTAGTTTTGAGTGATATAGGATTAAATAATAAGCTAATACCAATCCCTTCATTACTAGCTCTTTCCTCAGTTCATAATTATCTTATTAAGAAAGGCTTAAGAAGCAAAATAGACATTATAATTGAAAGTGCTGAACCTAGAGAAGTACATCATTTCGCAACTCTTATATCATTTGGAGCTTCTGCAATAAACCCTTATTTAGCTTATGAATCTATAAGACAATTAAAAGATGATAATTTATTAAAAGAAGATTATGAGATATCAGTAAAAAAATATAATAAAGCTGTATTGAAGGGATTAGTTAAGATTATATCTAAAATGGGCATTTCAACTATTCAATCATATAGAGGAGCACAAATCTTTGAGGCTGTGGGAATAAACAATGAAGTTGTAAACAAGTACTTTTCTAATACAGTTAGTAGAATTGGAGGAATATCACTAAAAGAAATTCAAGAGGAAGTTCTAATTAGGCATCAAAATGCATTTAGGAAAAGTAATGTAAACTTTGAATATATTTTAGATTCAAAAGGAAGAGATAAATTACGTTCTGGAAAAGAAGAGCACTTGTATAATCCACTTACTATTCATAAATTACAACAAGCTACAAGGACAGGTAACTATGAAATATTTAAAGAATATTCAAGTCTTGTAAATAATAATGAAAGTTTTTTTACATTAAGAAATTTAATGGATTTTAAATTTTTAAGTAATCCTATATCAATAGACGAAGTAGAGACTGTAGAATCAATTGTTAAAAGATTTAAAACGGGAGCTATGTCATATGGATCTATTTCAAAGGAAGCTCATGAAGCTTTAGCTATAGCAATGAATAGGATAGGTGGAAAGTCTAACACTGGTGAAGGCGGAGAAGATAGTGATAGATTTACACAAGATGCAAATGGTGATTCAAGAAAATCTTCAATAAAGCAAATTGCATCAGGTAGATTTGGGGTTACTTCAGAGTATTTAGTTAATGCAAATGAATTACAAATAAAGATGGCTCAAGGAGCAAAACCAGGTGAAGGTGGACAACTACCAGGTAATAAAGTATATCCTTGGATAGCTAAAACTAGAGGAGCTACTACAGGTGTTGGTCTTATATCACCTCCGCCACATCATGATATATATTCAATTGAAGATTTAGCTCAACTTATATATGATTTAAAGCAAGCTAATGACAAAGCAGATATATCAGTAAAACTTGTTGCTGAGGCTGGCGTTGGTACAGTAGCAACAGGAGTTGCAAAAGCTGGCGCTAATGTAATATTAATTTCTGGTCATGATGGAGGAACTGGTGCTTCACCTAAGACTTCAATTCAAAATGCAGGATTACCATGGGAGTTAGGACTTGCAGAAACTCATCAAACATTAATTTTAAATGGATTAAGAGATAGGGTTAGGTTAGAAACTGATGGCAAGCTTATGACTGGAAGAGATGTAGCTATAGCTGCATTATTAGGTGCTGAAGAATTTGGCTTTGCTACTGCTCCATTAATTTCTTTAGGTTGTGTCATGATGAGAGTTTGTAATTTAGACAGTTGCCCTGTAGGTATTGCTACTCAAAATAAAGAACTTAGAAATAGATTTAAAGGCAAACCTGAATATGTAATTAATTTTATGTATTTTATTGCAGAAGAATTAAGAGAATACATGGCTAAATTAGGCTTTAGAACTGTTGAAGAAATGATTGGAAGATTTGATAGATTAAAACAAAAAGAAAATGTTAAAGGTTATAAAAGAAGCAAGGTAAATCTATCTTCAATATTTGTTCAAGATAAAAGAGTTCTAACTTTAAAAAATAAATTCAACAAAAATAATAAAGTTGAGTTATCTAAGACTTTAGATAGAAGTTTATTAATTCCTATGGTAGAAAAGTATTTTAATGGAGAAAATACTTTAAAACTTTATATAGATATAATGAATACAGATAGAACGCTTGGAACATTACTTGGATCAGAAATTACAAGAAAATATGGATATAATACTTTAAATGATGATTCTATTACACTAAACTGTACTGGATCAGGGGGACAAAGCATAGGTGCATTTTTACCTAAAGGAATAACAATTGAAGTTAATGGAGATTGTAATGATTATTTAGGTAAAGGATTATCTGGTGGAAAGATAATTGTAAGGAATCCTAAGGATTGTCATATAAAGCCTGAAGAAAATGTAATTATAGGGAATGTTGCTTTATATGGAGCTACATCTGGAAAGGCATTTATAAATGGAGTTGCAGGAGAACGGTTTTGTGTTAGAAATTCAGGGGCTATAGCAGTTGTAGAAGGTGTTGGAGCTCATTGTTGCGAATATATGACTGGTGGAACTGTTGTTTTACTTGGTGAATGTGGAATTAACTTTGCAGCTGGAATGAGTGGTGGAATTGCTTATATATATAATAAAAACGACAACTTTAATATCAATTTTAACAGAGAAATGGTTGAAATAGAAAAATTAGATGATTCAGATATAGATAAAGTAAAATCTTTAATAGAAGAACATGTTGAAGCTACTGATTCTAATCTGGGCAAGCAATTATTATTAAATTGGAGTATTGAAAGTAAAAAGTTCTTAAAAGTAGTTCCAAATGAGTACAAAAAGATTATTACCTTAATAGATAAAAAGAAAGCAGAAGGATTAAATCATGAAGATGCTTTATTAGCAGCTTTTTATGAAAGGAGTGCAATATAATGGGAAAGCCAACTGGATTTTTAGAGTTTGAAAGAAAAGTGGGTATTAATGATTCTATAAATGAAAGAATAACTCATTATAAAGAATTCCATAACTTACTTCCAGAAAGTGAGCAAATAAAGCAAGGTGCTAGATGTATGGATTGTGGAATACCTTTTTGTCAATCAGGAATTCTTATAAATGGAATGGCATCAGGATGTCCTCTAAATAACTTAATACCAGAATTTAATGATTTAATATATAAAGAAAACTGGGATTTAGGATTACAAAGGTTATTAAAAACAAATCCATTTCCTGAGTTTACAGGAAGAGTATGCCCAGCTCCATGTGAATCAGCTTGTACAGTATCTATAAATTCTCCTGCTGTAAGTATAAAAGAAAATGAAAGATATATTATTGATAAAGCATTTAAAGATGGAAAAATAAAAGCAGTGCCTCCTAAATATAGAAATAATAAAAAAATTGCTGTAATTGGTTCAGGACCATCAGGACTTGCAAGCAGTTATCTTTTAAATAAATTAGGATACTTTGTAGATGTATATGAAAGAGAAGATAGAATTGGTGGATTATTAATGTATGGTATACCTAATATGAAGCTAGATAAAGAAGTTGTAAATAGAAGAGTTGATATCTTGAAAAATGAAGGGATTAATTTTTTTACTAACACAGATATATTTAAAGATAATCAATTAAAAGAAAATGTATTGAAAGATTACGATGCTATAGTTTTAGCAACAGGATCTACAAAGCCTAGAGATTTAAATGTATCAGGAAGGAACTTAAAAGGCATAGAATTTGCTATTGATTACTTAAAAGAAAATACTAGAAGTTTATTAAATAAAAATGATAAATTTATATCTTGTAAAAATAAAAATGTTTTAATAATTGGTGGTGGTGATACAGGAACAGATTGTGTTGCTACAGCTATGAGACAAGGATGTAAATCTGTAATACAATTAGAAATAACAAATTCTCTTCCAAAAGAAAGACTAAGTAATAATCCATGGCCAGAATGGAGTAAAACACTTAAAGTTGATTATGGTCAAGAAGAATGTATAGAGCTTTTTGAATATGATCCTAGAAGATATTGCACTAGCATTAAAGAGTTCATAGGAGACGAAAAAGATAGTGTAAAATCTGCTATCACCATAAAAGTTGAATGGATAAAAGATAGAGATGGAAGAACTACTTTCAAAGAAATACCTAATAGTGAAGAATTAATTGATGTAGATATTGTATTACTTGCAATGGGCTTTTTAGGTACAGAAGAGTATATAAGTAATAGCTTTAATCTAGATTTAGATAATAGAGGAAATATTAAAGCAGCTTATAAAGAATTTAAAACTAATAAGGATAAGGTGTTTACTTGTGGTGATGCTAGAAGAGGTCAATCTTTAGTTGTTTGGGCAATAAAAGAAGGTCTAGAAGCTGCCATTGCTGTTAATAGATATTTAGATTTACAAGAATAAATATTATAAGTAGAAGATATTTATATGATAAATTCATTAATTAAAACAGAAATTCAAATAAAAGCTATTAAATATTTTAAAAAAAATTTAGAGAATCTTCATTCAATTTATGTATATCAGTGGGATTGAGAAAAAATAATTTTCAAATTAGACAGGAATAAAGAATACTTAAAGAAAATTGTAAAATATATATAATGTTTAAAAAAACAAAAAAATATGTAAATAAAAATTTTTGCCAAAAAGAAAATAGACTTATTATAGAAAAAATTTCTTCATTTAAAATTTAAAATTATTCACATACTAATACTGTGGATATATTTAAAGGAGGTACAAAAGATGATTAAAAAATTTGCTACATTTTTTATCTTAACAGCTTCTATAATGAATTTTTCAAATTCATTATACGTACAAGCTGATGATGTAAAGAATAAATCAAATGCATATAGGGTCTTTAGTAACGCTATAGTTGATTTAGGTAAAGAAAAGTTTGATAACTTTTGGACTCCAGAAAACGAAGGATATCTTAATGCATCACAAAAGGAAAAGTTGAACCAATTAAGAGAAAAAGTAAATAATGGAGATATGTTAACTGCTTCAGAAAAAAATGAATTAAAAAATATGAAAGCAGAAGTAATAAAAATAAAATTAGGTGATGCAAAATTTCAAGAGTTACAAAAACTTATTGAAAAAAGAGAAGGATCTACTGATCTTACGCTAACAGAAAGACAAAGATTATATGAATTAAATAAAGAAGCTAAAGGCGTAAAATAATTGATATTCACAAAGAGGAAAAGCATTAAATTTATATTTAGTGCTTTTCTTATTTTTATTAACTGACCATATATCCATTTTTTATAAAAAAATATTAGAATTTTGTATAAAAAAATGATAAAATTATACAAACGTATAATTTTTAAAATTAAATGTTTAATATCTGTATTGAAAGGAATGTTTAGTATGGAAAAATATAAAGAAGAGTTTATTGAATTTATGGTTGAAAGCAATGTATTAAAATTTGGAGATTTTGTAACTAAAAGTGGAAGAAAGACACCTTTCTTTATTAACACAGGAAATTATACTACTGGAGAACAATTAAAAAAATTAGGCGAATTTTATGCTAAAGCTATACATAAACATTTTGGAGACGATTTTGATGTTTTATTTGGACCAGCATATAAGGGAATCCCACTTACAGTAACTACATCAATTTCATTAAGTGAATTATATAATATAAATGTTGAATATTGCTCAAATAGAAAAGAAGTTAAAGATCACGGTGAGGGTGGAATACTTCTAGGAGGTTCTTTAAATGATGGAAAAAGAGTCGTTATAGTTGAAGATGTTATGACTGCAGGTACATCTATATATGAGACTACCCCTATTTTAAAAGCTCAAGGAAAAGTAGATATAAAGGGACTTATTATATCTGTAGATAGAATGGAGAAAGGAAAATCAGATAAATCTGCGCAAGAAGAAATTAAGGAAGTTTTTGGAATAACTACATATCCTATAGTTACAATGAAAGAAGTTGTAAATTATTTATATAATAGAGAATTGGATGGTAAGATATATATAGACGATAATATGAAAAATGCAATCGAAGATTATTATAATAAATATGGAGTTACTTACCATAGTTAATAAGATATTAAAAGATTTATAAATTATGTACGTTTTTTAATAAATAATATAAGTAAGAAAGGCTAGCGTATTATGCTAGCCTTTTATAATGAGGTATTTTTTATAAGGAATTTAAAAACTTCAAAAATTAAAGCTGCTATTTCTTTATTATCAAAGCCATAAAAATCATGCCCCCCAGAATTTAGGCTAAGTAATTTTGAATTAACATCTTCTTCTTTTAGCTTATTATATAAATCAACAGAATTTTTATAGGGAACTAACTCATCGTTTTTACTATGTATTATTAAAGTGCTTGGAGAAGAGTCATCAACATAATTAATGGGGCTATATATATCACCTAAAAATGATTTTCCCTTTAACTTTTCTATTTCATCTTTAAATTCGTCATCAGCTAAAGAAAAATCTAATGTAGATAATTCAGTAGGACCAAATATATCAATTACATAATTAACTTTTGATGGATAATTAGCTAATTTTTTATCTCCAATGAATTCATCTTCACTTGAATAAGCAGATAATAAAGATAAATGAGCTCCAGATGATATTCCGAGAAGTCCAATATTATTTGTATCAAAATTATATTCATCTTTATTTTTATATACCCATCTTATAGCATCTTTTACATCACTTACTGGGTTTGAAATAGGAGTATCTTCTTTTAACAATTCATAAGATACACTTATTATATTAAACCCTCTTTTGTTGAATGCATTTACTATAGGATCTAATCCTATTGGAATACCATTATCACCGTATATCCAACTCCCCCCATGAACATATATTACAACTGGTGAAGGTTTATCAGTTATATTTGATTTATATATATCTAAAAATACATCATCAGATAAACTTTCTTTATATCTTAATCTACTTACATCCATTGAGGTAGAGCAATAATAATTTGTTAATTCACTTAATGTTGCTACACTTTTATTAGAATCTTTTAAATCTTTAACAATATCAAATGTTATTAAAATTGCGCCTTTGAAGTAAAATGCAATAAGTAAAGATGTTATAATAAATGATACTACAAATAATACTATGAATTTAGATATTTTCTTCAAAAGATCAACTCCTTATTTTTAAGCTATTAGTATTATAGACAATAAATGAAAATAATAATTTAAATTTGATTATAAATTATTATTTTTATGAATATATTGTATTAGTACTATTAACTTAAATTTAAACAGGAGGGAGTTGCTTAATACTAGCAGCGAATTTTATAAATGGTAAGTAAATTAGTTAAAGAAGAAGAGGTTTTAAGTACATTAAGCTTTGATTATATAATTGAAAGTATTATAAGATATTTGAAGGATAATAAAGATTTAATAATTAATAATTGTAGAGAAGAATATTTAATAAATATATTTGAATGTATCTTATACAAGCTCTTATTTAATGAAAAACAAGTATTAATATTATGTGATGATTATATTGATAAGGTTATAGATACATCGGTTATAAAGAACTTAGATAAAAGAACTATTTACTTAAAAGGTTCAATAGATTTTAAAAGTAATTTAAAAGAACAATTATTAAGTTTGCCAGAAGCTACTGGGAAAACTATTATAAGCAAAGTTGAAGTGTTATCTAGGAGTATTGATAAAAAGACTAAGCAATTAATAGATTTAATTAAGTTCTTTACATTAAGTAATAATAAATCATTATCTTTAATAGAAAAATATAAAATAACTCAAAGAAAATTAAATAAGTACGATTCTTTATATGAATATTATAGTATATATAGAATAAAAAAGCCTTTTGAGAAATACAGTTACTTTGAAGTTGATAATTGTGTCAATGAAATTATTAAATCTAATCTAATAAAGAAATATATAAAATATAGAAGATTCATTGATAATAATAAATTTAAAATTCTTAAAGAACCTGTTAATTATGAAATGTTAAATTTAGCAATTTATAAAATTGATGAGTTAAATAAAGATACAAATTTTAAGGTACCATTAAACTATTCTCAATATACAGAGGATTTTATAGAAACTTTATCTATAAATCAAAAAATGCCAAATGAAGATTTGAAGAGTCTCGTTAATTTAGTTAACTTAAAATATAATTATAATTTATTAACTCATCAAAAGAAAAATAGATTATTAAGTATATTTACAAAGAGAAAAGATAATGCAAAGTATGAAAATAATTTAAATAAGTACTCTAGTATAGAAGATGATATCACAAAAGAATATGAAGATAATTTAAGAAATATAAATTCATATATTGATAAATTAAACTTTCTAAAGAATGTATTAAATGATGAAGAATACAAAAGCTTCTTGGCTGATCTTATTAGAGGCAAAGATTTAAAAGATGATTTATTAAAATATAGAAAGATATTTAATATATCTTATGAAATGAGAGATGTATTAAATTTATTAAAGCATCTAAGTAAAATTGAAATTGAAATATTAAACTATGCCTATAATAATATCGAGGATAAAAAGTATATGGAGGATATTATTATAAGTATTCCTAAATTAAAACTATATTTAGAAATTGAAGAAGATGAAATTAGATTTTCTGATACTATAGATAAGTATAAGGACTTTGGTAAACTATTGAATGAATTAAATGAAGATATAAGGATAAGAAATAGTTTAATATCTGAATCGATAAATTATATATGGGATAATAAGTTAAGGGAAAAACTTAAAATAGGGAAAAATAATATTGATAAAGTTGATTTTTCTGATAAAGAAATAACTAAAGCTTTATTTCCATGTATAATTTCCAAGCTAGATAATTTGCAATTAAAGAATATAAATGATAATAATATAAAATTTGATAAAGTTATCTATTTAGGGAAGATTACTAATCTGGATGACAAAACGCTAGAAACTCTAAAATACTTAAGTAAGAGTATTATAATATTGTGTAAGGATAAAGTAGATACTCCTCTGAATCTTAAAAGCTATGAGAATATAGATATACTGAATATAGATATACCAATAACTTATGATAATTCAAGTGAAAATATAATTATAAATGAAATACAGAAATATTTAGAAGGATTAGGTTATATAAGTGAAAAAAATGTATGCATAGATAATTTTAATATCGAATTATTAATAAAGGATAATAATCTAAATACAATTGCAGCATTAGAAATAGACTCTGAAACTATAAATATTAATTCATCATATAAATTAAAAGACATCTATTTAAATAAAGTACTAAAGGATAAAAATATTAAATTATATAGAGTCTGGAGTCGAGATTGGTGGATAAACAAATCAAAAGAATTATGCAAATTAGAGGAATTTTTGCAAACTTTGAAAACAAAATAAGATATTGACTTTATAAAATTTATACAATATAATATTATAGAAAATTAAATAAGACAGTTCGGAAGCCTCCTGTCTATAAACAAAACTACGGTTATTAATTGCAATTTATATTAAGTGTGATTTTATTCGTAGAGGGTTCATTTATGTGAGCTCTCTATTTTATTTTTTCATCTACTATAATTTGTAGTTTTATTTCGTATTTTTATATTTTGAGGTGTCTGTTTTAGTAGGCACTTTTTTTATTTTTTTAGTTATAAATAATATTTTGGAGGAGATTGCATTGAAAGAAAATTTAACAAGAAAATTA
The DNA here is from genome assembly GCF_017873245.1 of Clostridium tertium. Classification (GTDB taxonomy): domain Bacteria; phylum Bacillota; class Clostridia; order Clostridiales; family Clostridiaceae; genus Clostridium; species Clostridium tertium. The sequence continues at coordinate 37,606 of NZ_JAGGJY010000016.1, forward strand.
GTCAAAGCAGCATTAGTTGCAGCAATTTACGCAGCACTAACAATGGTATTAGCACCTATAAGCTATGGTCCAGTACAATTTAGGTTATCAGAAGTATTAGTGTTATTAGCATTTGTAGATCCTTTTTACATAGTTGGGTTAACTGTAGGATGTCTATTAGCTAATATACTTGGTGGATTAGGTCCAATGGATATAGTATTTGGAACTTTAGCAACATTCTTAAGTGTGTCTGCAATATCACTTACAGCTAAATATATAAAGTCAAAAACCGTAAGTTTAATAATAAGTTCAATATGGCCAACTATTTTTAATGGTGTGATAATTGGATGGATGCTAAATTATGTTATTGGAGCACCACTAATATTAACTATGTTGCAAGTTGGAATTGGTGAGTTTGTAGTTGTTACAGTAATAGGTGTTCCGGTATTCAAATTTATAGAAAATAAATATAAGGGCAGAATAGCTCTACAATAAAAAGTAAGCTTAGATACTTTATAGTTGTCTAAGCTTACTTTTTTATTTACAATAGTTATATACAAATAGATAAATAGTTTAAGGAGATATATATGAATTTAATTACATTAGAAAATATAACTAAGACTTATAGCGAAAAAGTCTTATTAAACAACGTAACATTAAACATAAATGATGGAGATAAAATTGGTTTAATAGGTTTAAATGGATCAGGGAAGTCAACTTTACTTAAGATTTTAACTGGAAGAGATGAATTCTTTGATGGTAAAGTAGTAAAAGGAAAGAATATAAGAATAGAATACTTAGCACAAGATACAAAATATAATGATAATTCTACCATATTAGAACAAATATTTAAAGGGGATACTCCTGAAATGAAGCTTTTAATGGAGTATGAAGAATTACTAGAAAAAGTTAATAATGATATATCCCTTAATGATAAGTTAATAGCAATTCAAAGTAAAATAGATACTATGAATTTATGGGATTTAGAAAGTGATGCTAAAACTATTTTGACTAAGCTTGGAATAAGTGATTTTAACAAAAAAATGTCAGAGCTATCAGGAGGTCAAAAGAAAAGAGTTTTCTTAGCTTCTTCATTAATAACTCCATGTGAATTATTAGTTCTAGATGAGCCTACGAACCATCTTGATTCAGAGTCAATAGAATGGTTAGAAGAGTACTTAAACTCAAGAAAAGGCGCCTTAATTATGATTACTCATGATAGATACTTCTTAGATAGGGTAACAAATAAGATAATAGAACTAGATAGAGGAAATCTTTATTTATACGAAGGAAATTACAGTGATTTCCTTGAGAAAAAAGCTGAAAGGCTACAAGTAGAAGCATCTAAAGAAGAAAAGAGACAAAAGCTTATATTAAAAGAGTTAAAATGGGTAAGAAGAGGTGCTAAGGCTAGAACTACTAAGCAAAAAGCAAGGCTTCAAAGATTTGATGAGTTAGTAAGTACTGATTATATAACAGTAAATACTGATATAGAAATGCCTTTTGTAGGTAGAAGACTAGGTAAAAAGATTATAGAGATAAATAACATTTCAAAATCCTTTGATAATAAAGTGCTAGTTAAAGATTTTGATTACATTTTTTCTAAAAATGATAGAATAGGTGTAATAGGAAAGAATGGAGCAGGAAAAACAACTTTAGTAAATATGATTACAGGGGCTATAAGTCCTGATAATGGAGATATAGAAATTGGAGATACAGTAAGCATAGGAACCTTTTCTCAAGATAATACTCATATGGATTTAAATCAAAGAGCTATAGATTATATAAAAGAAGGTGGAGAAAACATACCAACAGAAGATGGATATAATATAACAGCATCACAATTAGCTGAAAGATTCCTTTTTGATGGTACAATGCAATACACTCCAATTGAAAAGCTGTCAGGTGGAGAAAGAAGAAGGTTACATTTATTAAGAGTGCTAATGGAATCTCCAAATGTACTTATACTAGATGAGCCTACAAATGATTTGGATATTGAAACCCTTAAGATACTAGAAGACTTCTTAGATGAGTTCATAGGAGTAGTAATTATAGTATCCCATGATAGATATTTCTTAGATAGATTATGTAATAAAATTTTTTCATATGAAGGTGATGGCTTAGTAAAACAATATGTAGGTAATTATAGCGATTACTTAATACATAAGGAATATGAAATAAAACCTGAGAAATCTAAAAATGAAGTAAAAGAAAAGAAAACTAATCAAAAAGAGAATAGAAATACTTCTTCTAAACCTAAATTTACTTTTAAGGAACAAAAGGAATTTGAAGAAATTTATTCTGTTATAGAATCTTTAGAGCATGAACTTACTGTTATAGAAAATAAAATGGCAAAAAACGCTTCAAATTATGGAGCTTTAAATGAGCTTATGAAAGAAAAAGAAACTTTAGAAGAGGAACTATTATTTAAATATGAGCGATTAGAATACCTAGAAGATATTGCTAATAAGATTGAAGAATACAAAAGCAGATAAAATTTTGAAATAATGACTTTCTCATTTTGAATAATTATAGTATAATCTTTGTGTAACGCAACTCACAAATATAATGTGAAAAGGAGATAAATTATTATGAAGAAACTTATTAAAAGTTTTAGTGTTCTATTAGTATCTTTTGCTTTAGTTGGATGCGGTAGTAAAAGTGCTAATGTAGAATTAAAGGAAGGATTAACTGCTAAAGATGTAGTGGCAAAGGTTGAAGAAAAGGCGCCTATGCAAATGCCTCAAGAATTCGATGAACAAATGGCTACTGATATAGCTAAACTAAACTTAGATGATGTTGAAGATTATGCTATTACTAAAGCAATGATAATGAACTCTGCTGATGTAGCGGCTGTTGTAAAGGCTAAGGAAGGTAAAGTTGAATCTGTTAAAGCAACTTTACAAGGTATGTTAGATACTGAGAAAAATAATGCATATTTACCAGATCAAAAGGAAAAAATAGAAAAAGCTATACTTGCTGAAAAAGGTAATTATGTTATATTATTAATAAATGCAGATATTAAAGCAGCAGAAGAAGCTGTAAATGAATGTTTTGAATAAGATTTTAATTAAAGCTAGATAGGAAAATATCCTTATCTAGCTTTTTTAGAAAGGATTTATTATGGTTTTTAGCAGCCTTATTTTTATATTTAGATTTTTACCTGTATTTATAGCAGTATATTATATAACTCCATATAAATATAAAAATCTTTGCATACTTATTTTCAGTTTGTTTTTTTATTCATTTGGCGAACCGAAGTATTTTCCAATAATGATTTCATCAATTATTATTGATTATATAGTATCTATACTGATTCAAAGAAATTTCAAAAATAAAGCTAAATGTAAAGTTTTATTATTAGTTTCTATAATATTTAATATGGGAATTTTAATTTATTTTAAATATGCTAATTTTTTTATAGAAAATATAAACTTATTATTTAAGTCTTCAATAGATAAGATTAGTTTAACCTTGCCACTTGGAATAAGTTTTTATACATTCCAAACTTTATCTTACACTATTGATGTATACAAAGGAAAAGTTGAAGCAGAAAAAAATATAATTGATTTTGGGGCTTTTGTATCTTTATTTCCACAACTGATAGCTGGACCTATAGTAAAATATAGTGATATAAATAAAGAAATAAAAAATCGCTCTATAAATATGAGTAATTTTGAGTTAGGATTAGAGGAATTTATAATAGGTTTATCTAAAAAAGTGCTAATAGCTAATAATATAGGAATGCTTTGGTCTGAAATATCTAGTAAAGATTTAATCAATATATCAACTCCTTTAGCTTGGCTTGGTATAATAGCTTTTTCATTTCAAATATATTTTGATTTTAGTGGATATTCATCAATGGCTATAGGACTTGGGAAAATGATAGGATTTAACTTTCCAATAAATTTTAATTTTCCATATATATCTAGGAGCATAACTGAGTTTTGGAGAAGGTGGCATATAACTTTAGGTTCCTGGTTTAAAGAATACGTATATATTCCTTTAGGAGGAAATAAAGTAAACAAAATAAGAGTATTTTTAAATTTATTGATAGTTTGGTTTCTAACTGGATTTTGGCATGGTGCTGAATATACATTTATTTTATGGGGATTATATTTCTTTACATTAATTTATATAGAAAAAATATTCTTGGGAGAAACTCTAAAAAGACATGTTATTTTCTCACATTTATATACTATATTCTTTTTAATAATAGGATGGTGTATATTTGCAATAACTGATATTGCGACTTTGGGTATTTATATAAATAAGATGTTCACTTGGGACTTTAAAAGTGATTGGATTTATTATATTAGAAACTACTTTATAGTTATTATATTATGTATTATTTCTTCAACTCCATTAGTGTTAAAAATATATAATAAGATGAATAAGGTAATTAAATCGATTATTATAGTCTTGCTCTTTATGCTATCTATAGCATATTTAGTAGATAGTAGTTACAACCCTTTCTTATATTTTAGATTTTAATAGGAGGAGAGTATGATTAAAAAAATAATAAAATATCCAATTAGTATATTGGTATTAACGATAATTTTATTCATTACTATAATAGATATATCCAATAAAGATAAAAATTTTTCTAACTTTGAAAATAGATCTTTAGCTCAAAGACCTGTATTTTATTTCGATGATTTCCTTAAAGGACGATTTTCTAAGGATTATGAAAGATACATTAATGATCAATTTGTCTTTAGAGATACGTGGATAGATTTAAAGTCTAGAAGTGAGTATTTATTGGGGAAGATAGAAAATAATAATATAATTTATGGAAAAGATAATTTTTTATTTGAAAAGTATGAAAAAGTAGATGAAGAAAATTTAGCTAAAAATATTGATTCTGTTTTAGGCTTTATAAAAAAAATACCTAATAATAACGTAAATTTTATGATTATTCCAAGTTCATATACTATATATAAAGATTATTTGCCTTACGGAATTAATTTAGTTGATCAAGAATTATATATAAATAATATATATAATTATTTATATAATTATAATAATACAAAAACAATATCATTAATAGATATATTTAAGGAAAATAAGGATAAGTATATCTATTATAAAACAGATCATCATTGGACGTCATTTGGATCATATTTAGCATATAGTGAATTTGTTAAAAATAATAATTTAAGTTTAGTAGATATTAATAACCTTAATAAGCATGAAGTTAATAATTTCTATGGAACTTATTTTTCAAAAAGTAAAAATTTTAATGCAGAAAGTGATTTAATAACTTATTATGATGTACCCAATTTAAGTGTATCTATAGATGGAGTACCTGTTGATAATATAAATGATAACTCAAAGTGGAGTAGTAGCGATAAATATTCAGCTTTTTTAAGAGGAAATAATGGATTAACTATAATACAAAATAACGATATTTCTAATAATAATAAAATCTTGGTTTTAAAAGATTCATTTGGAAATTCATTTATTCAATATCTAGTTAATAATTATAAAGAAGTATATGTAGTTGATTTGAGGGGGTTTATTGGTAGCTTCAATGAGTTCTTTAAAAGTAATAACTTCGATGATGTATTAATAATGTATAATTTTATAAACCTTGCTGATGATGTAAATATATCTAAAATCAAATATTAGTTATTAAGCAAAATAACTTTATTGACAATACTATAAATATTTGATACTCTTTTAAAGGTTGATTTATATAGTACATAGGAGGAAATTATGGAAGGAACAAAAGAAGTAAAAATTTTAGTTGCTGATCCTTCAGCAATAGGATTATTTGGACTAGCTGTAATAACATTAGTTGCATCATCACAAAAATTAGGACTTACAGACGGGGTATCTTTAGTATTACCTTGGGCTATATTCTTAGGAGCTACAGCTCAATTATTAGCGTGTATAAATGATTTTAAACACAATAATACTTTTGGAGCTACAGCTTTTGGAGCATATGCATTCTTCTGGTATGCAATGGGAATGACATGGCTTATACAAAATGGCGTATTGGGAGAAAAGCTTGCTTCTGCAGCTGATACAAAACAATTAGGATTTGCCTTTTTAGCATACTTAATATTTACATTATTTATGACTATTGGAGCAATAGAAACTAATAAAGTATTATTTATAATTTTTGTTTTAATAGACTTCTTATTTATAGGACTTATGTTAAATTCCTTTGGAATAGTACCACATTTTGCTCATAGCTTAGCTGCATATTCAGAACTTGGAATTGCAATCTTTTCATTTTATGGAAGTGGTGCAGCTGTTTTAAATAAACATTTTGGTAAAGTATTTTTACCGATAGGCAAACCATTTAACATTTTTAAATAAATAATAAATGTGATATTATAAATATAGTGTTATTGTATTAAACAAATTAACACTATATTTTTTTATTTTAATGAAATTTAGTTACGATTATACTTTGTATAAAATAGTTAATATATATTTGACATAAGGAGAAAATTTATGAAAGTATCTATATTTTTAAAAGGAAAAAAGGATCCAGTTGTATACGAAGGAGAGAAAATAGATATAGTAGATCTAAATTTGAATGGGACTAATTATAAGCAAGTAAGATGCTTCAATAAAAAAGGAAGTTCTAAATCAGAGTTGATTGTAAATAATTTAATAAATAAAATTATCGAGTCATAAAAGGTGCTGTAGTAGCACTTTTTTTATTTGTCTGAAAGTATAAATTTTATCTTTCATTAAGTAAAATAAAAAAGCAAACTTATATATGTCTATAATTTATTGTAAACTTGTTCTAAATTTAAAATGTTTACAATATTATAGTAATGAAAAAGATACTAACAGCATAATAATTTATGTATCTTGAAAAGACACTAACAGCAAATTAATATTATGCATTCACAATGTATGATATAATTATTATATAAACGTGTCTTGTATTAATTTTTAGGAGGAAAAAATGTCTAGTGTTTTAAGTAGGATAAGAGAAGAATTGTATAAAGTCTCGGAAATAGATATAGATGAAGAAGAAGTTAGCATAAATGTAATAGAAGAATTTATAGATAATATAGAATATTTTAGAAATGCTTCTGAAGAAGAAATTATAGAAAGTTTTAGAAGGATTTTTTACTCTGGAACTAAGTATAGCATTAAATTATTATTCTTTGTTAGAGATAAGATAAATGGATTAGGAGAAAGGAGAGTATTTAGAGTTATTTTAAAATACTTAGGAAATGAGCATCCAAATTATATAGAAAATAACTTAGCTTTAATTCCTAAGTATGGTAGATGGGATGATTTATATTCTCTATTTGATACAAAGCTTGAAGATAATGTTATAGACTTATTTAAAAATCAATTACAAATAGATGTTAATTCTAATAATCCATCTACATTAGCTAAATGGCTAAAATCAGAAAATACTTCTTCTAAAGAATCAAAAAGGCTTGCTAATAAAACAAGAAGGTTATTTGGATATTCCCCTAAGGAATATAGACGATTATTATCTAGTTTAAGAAAAAAGATAGATATAGTTGAAGCAAATATAAGTAGGAGAGATTATTCTAAAATAAATTATAATAATCTTACAAAATTAAATATAAAAAAATATCAAAAGGCATTTTTAAGAAATGATAAAGTTAGTTACGAAAAATTTAAATTACAAAATAATAAAAATGCTTTTATATTCGAATCCCTTGAGAAGATGATTTCAACTATTAGAAATAATTTGAATAATTATAATAGAAACAGTATAGAAGATATGTATAGCAAAAATTTAGAATATTTAATAGATATAACTATAAAGGATATAAACTCATTTGAAGATACTTTAATAATTAATGGAATTGAAGGGGAGTTTACAAAAGATCAAAATAGATACTTTGATGTATTAATTGCAACAATCCTTTTATACAACAAATTGAATTCGAACAGCTTCAAAAACTATTATATGTCTTTTAAAAAGAATTCTAAATTTAATAAATTAACAGGAGGCAATTATATAGAAGATATCGAAATAATATCTAAAAATAATATAAATTATAATATTGATTTAAACTCAGCCTTAGATTTATTATTATTTACTAGTATTAAAAAGAATTTAAAGCCTGAAGCAATTCCTAAATCTATAATGTTTATATATAATAAAGATGAAAATATTAATTTTATTGATTTTAAGAATATAAATGAAAAATGGATAAATTCAGGATTTGAAGTTCCTAAAATTAAATTTTGGGATCTAAATGATTTATCTCCAAAGTTTTCAATAAAATATAAAGATGGTGTAACAATTATTAAAGGGTATAATAATTCGATGTGGAAGTATTTGCTTAAATGTAAAGAAATGAGTCATTCGAATATTATTATAGACAAATTTAATAATATTGAATATAAAGATTTAATTATCTAAATTAAACAATGCATATGCATTGTTTATATAATATAAGTTTACATAATGTTTAATATGTTTAATATTGTTATCCATAAATTAAAATAATAAAGATTTATCAAAGTCGCATTTAATAACATGCAGTGAATAAAATTGTGAATATAATTATGCAAAATTTATGTATAGCAAAATTAAATTTAAAAATCTATTAAATCTATAAATAACTTATATAAAGACAAAATTAATTATGAAATTTGTCTTATTTTAAATTAAAGAAATATTTTAAAATAAACATACTTAATATAAATAAAAATAGTATGATTTAGGTTAAAAACATTCAAAAATACAATAAAATAATATAAAAAACCCTAAAAATTATTTCGCTAAATATACATTTATTATATTTCGTACTATTGTAAGTTTAAAATCTCTGTGATATAATAAAATCAAGGCTTTAGAGAGATTTTGGAGGTGAAAAAATGTCTACAGGACGAACGAAAACATATAAATACAAAGATTTTTGTTATACTAACGACGTAAAAAGACTTTTAAGTATAGAATTATCGAATAAAGATAAGAAAAAACTTCACTCAGTGTATTCTAATTATTATAATTTAGATGCTGAACGTGGATATGAATTTATAATTGAAGATTTATTTAAACTTGCTGAAGTGCATAAATTATCAACTTCTCAAATAGCACAAATTTATGATACCGGAATTAGAAACGTTCAAATTTGGCTTAAAGAACTTGGAATAAATCGTAGCATTAAAAAGGCTCAAAAGATCAACAAAAAGAATTCTAAAGTGAATTTAGAATTGAATTCTGTCGAAAATTTAAATTCAAACACAAACTCAATACAAAGTAAGTACGGTATTGAACAAGTTCAAATTAAAAATTTACCAGAATCAGTTGTTGATTTTCTTAATTATTTAGAAACAATTAAGGGAAAATCCCCTAACACTATTAAAGGATATGAAATAGATTTAACTTTATTCTTTAGATTTTTAAAAATATATAAAGGACTTATTACTGATGATTCTTTAGATTTTTCCGAAATAGATATTAGGGATATTGATAATTCATTTGTTAAGAAAATTAAATTAACTGATTTATATGCATTTTTATCTTTTGCAGAAAAACAAAGAGAAAATGGAAGTTATGCAAGAGCTAGAAAAGTTGCTGCACTTAAATCTTATTTTAAGTTCCTTAATGGAAAAGCAAAAATTATAGATGATAATCCCACTTTGGAATTAGAATCACCAAAGATAAATAAAAGGCATCCAGTTTATTTATCTTTAGATGAAAGTGTGAATTTATTAAGTTCCTTAGATAAAGATAATAAGAATTATTACAGAGATTATTGTATACTAACTTTATTTTTAAATTGCGGAATGCGTTTATCAGAACTTTGTAGCATTAAATTAGATAAAATCAAAAGTGATACTTTAACTATAATCGGTAAGGGAGATAAGGAAAGAACTGTTTATTTAAATGAAGCTTGCTTAAAAGCAATTGATAATTATTTAGCTGTTAGAGATACTTCTAAATGCACACCTGAAGATAAAGAATATTTACTACTCTCCTCCCGCTTTAAACCTATTAATAAAAGAACAGTTGAATTACTTGTTAAAAAACATATATTTAATTCGGGATTAAGTAATGAAAAATATACTCCTCACAAATTAAGACATACAGCTGCTACACTAATGTATAAACATGGTAATGTTGATATAAGAAGTTTACAAAGTATCTTAGGTCACGAAAATATATCTACAACCCAAATATATACTCATGTTGATGAAGAAATCTTAAGAGATGCTGTAAATTCGAACCCATTATCAAAATTATAAAACATAAAAATAAAAAAGACTCTATATAGATATATTTTCTTTTATAGGTATCCACTATATAGGGTCTTTTTATAACATATTAACCTTTTATTTTTTATTAGTACTTCCCTTTTAACTTTCTAACTCCAGGGAAAATTTCTTCTGTAGCATCTTCTAGTGAATCATCACCTAATATATCTAAATCATCTATGTATTCAATATGATCAAAAGCATCAACATAATCACTTGATTCATTTTCTAAAGCGTACTCTCCTACTTCATCAAGTTCTTCAGTTGAAAGCTTTTCTTCTTTTAAAGCTTCTATCATTTTTTTATATTCATTTTCTAAGAATTCATTTTCTTCAACTGTTTTAGCTATATCTTCAATTTTGATTGCTCTTACATCTATACCTTCTTCTTCTAGACAGTCTCCACAGTTGTCACAAATTCTATTAGGATATATATCACAATAATCATCTTCCGCGAATTTCTTAAAATCCATAAATACACCACCTTTGTTTAAAGTAAACCGAAACTTATTATAACAAATAAATATTAAATAAGCAAATTATATAATAAAATTAAATTCTATATGCTTTTAATTTTACTATCCTACTTAATATAAGTAAAATAAATTTTACCGCTAAATTTAAGAAATTTATAATGTCCATAATATGAAATTCATTATGTACATTATAAATTAACTTAATAATTACACATAATTTGCATTATAAATTAATTTAAGAATTACATATAAAAAATATAAGTAATTGCTGTAAGAACATAAGTTTCAAGAACGTTCGTTTTGAGAACATAAGTTTGATATTATCATATTTTTATGCTATAATAATAGAAATAGAGTGAGGTGTTATAATGAACGAAATAAAAGATAAACAATTAGAAATTTATGAGTTCTTAAAAATATATACAGAAAATAAAGGTTATCCACCTTCAGTAAGAGAAATCTGTGATGCTGTTAATTTAAGATCTACATCGACTGTTCATGGTCATCTAAAAAGATTAGAGAAAAAAGGATTAATAAGAAGAGATCCAACAAAACCTAGAGCCTTAGAAATTATGGAAACTTCTAATATGAAAAAAGAAATGTTAAATATACCTTTGGTTGGAAGAGTTACAGCAGGAACACCTATTTTAGCAACGGAAAATATAGAAGATACATTCCCTATTCCTATAGATTACATAAAACATAATGAAGAATTATTTATGTTAAAAGTAACTGGTAATAGTATGATTAATGCAGGAATACATGATGGAGATTATGCTATTATAGAAAAGGCTCCAACTGCTAAAAATGGAGATATAGTTGTAGCACTAATTGAAAATGATGCCACTATAAAAAGATTCTTTAAAGAAAAAGATCATATAAGACTTCAACCTGAAAATGATGCACTATCTCCTATTATTGTTGAAGACTGCATTATTTTAGGTAAATTAGTTGGTTTATTCAGAGCATATTAAAAAATAAGATTCATACAATATTGTATGAATCTTATTTTTTTACTACAATTTAAGGAGGTGCAGATTTTGAAAATTTCTATTTTAAAAAGCAGTAATAATAAAAATAATGACTTTATAGATGAACATAATAATGGCCATATTGTAAAAGAAGACTTTTCTTCTTTAATATTATTTATTAAAGTCATTATAGCATCCATTTATGCTTTTGGACTTGGATATAGCTTATTTTATAGTGGTGATGATTTTCTTAAAGTAGGAATTAAATTTTTACTAATACTAATAGTACTATATTTCTTAATGGAATTTCCTTATGCTCTTTTAAAAGCATCATTATTACCAAATGCTTTTAATAAAGATATAATTAAATTGAATTTAAATCCCTATAATATGAGTATATCTATATCTTCTAGGAAACCTATATCTAAAAATAGAGTGTTAATAGCATCAATAGTACCTTTTATAATATTAGCTTTAGCTCCAACTGTAATTAGTTATATATTAGAATTTAATATTTATTTATATGCTATTGCTTCTGCCTCAGCAATAATTTCTATGTCTGATTTAATATTTTCAATAATTCTAATTAGTAATGAGTCTGTTGGTGAAAGTTTAATAATTACACCTTATGAGTATATTGATTCAAATATATCACTAAAGGAAACTTCACTTGATTTAGATAAAGATGATAAGCTAGAATGTAAAGATGAATTTTGCTATCAGTTATTAGAAAATATAGATAAAAGTAAAATAAAAAGCAGCTTAATTGAACGAAATAAAGATCCAGAATATATTAAAGAGATGATTTTTAATGTTGATGATAGTAATGAATAACAAAAACACTAGCTATGTAATTAGCTAGTGTTTTTTGTTAAATATAAAGCTATTTTAAATTATCCAATTATATTATTTAAGGAAATTAATATACCTATCTTAGCATGGTCAAATGTAAGACCACCTTGTAAATAAGCTATATATGGCTCTCTAATAGGTGCATCTGCTGATAATTCAATTGAAGAACCTTGAATAAATGCTCCAGCAGCCATTATAACTTCATCATTATATCCAGGCATAGCCCAAGGTTCACATTCAACAAAAGAATCTATTGGAGAACCTTTTTGAATACCCTTACAGAATTGTATAAGTTTTTCTTTATCTCCAAACTTAATAGCTTGAATAATATCACTTCTTTTTTCGTTATATTTAGGAAGAACTTCAAAACCTGCAAGTTCCATTATTCTTGAACAAAATACAGCACCCTTTACAGCTTCCATAGCTATATGCGGAGCTAAGAATAAGCCTTGATAGAATTGTCTCATAACTCCAAATGTTGAGCCGCACTCTCCTCCTATTCCAGGAGTAGTTAATCTATAACTTGCTTGTTCTACATATTCTTTTTTACCAGCTATATATCCACCAGTTGGTGCAATTCCTCCACCTATATTCTTTATAAGAGAACCTGCAATTAAATCAGCTCCAACGTCTGTAGGCTCTATAATATCGATAAATTCACCATAGCAGTTATCAACGAAAACTACTACATCTTCTCTTATGCTTTTTACAAATTCAATAACTTCGCCAAGTTCTTTAACTAAGAATGAATTTCTCCATCCATAACCAGTACTTCTTTGAATATGTACAAGCTTTATAGTTTCATCAGATGTTAGTGTTTCTTTTATTTTATCTAAATCAAATTTACCATTTTTCAAATCAACTTGCTTATAGTTAACTCCATATTCTCTAAGTGATCCTATATTTTCTTTACCACTTATCCCAATTATGTTATGTAATGTATCATAAGGAGCTCCTGAAATGCATACCATTGTGTCCCCTGTTCTTAAATTCCCAATTAAAGCACAGCCTATAGCATGTGTACCATTAACAAAATGAGGTCTAACTAATGCACTTTCAGTATTAAAGACTCTTGCATAAACTTTATCTAATGAATCTCTTCCTATATCATCATATCCATATCCAGATGAGTTTGTAAAGTGAGATTCACTTATTCTTTCATCTTGGAAAGCCTTCAATACTTTTAATTGATTATACTCTCTTATTTCATCATATGATTCAAAAACCTCTTCTACATCTTTTAAAGCTTTCTTATATAGGTCAAATGTTTGAGGCTTAAAATTAAAGTTTTTCATCATTAATTCTTCTGTTTCTCTTAGCATAACGTTATTATTACATATCATTTAATAATATGTAATTTCTCCCTTCTAAGTAATTAAATAAGCTATTATATCACATAAATAAAATATTATCATATTTTAGCATAATTTCATAGTACATAAATTATATAAAAATATTATTGTAAATCTTTATTTACTAACACTAACATCTTTAAAAACCTTATTTAAATAATCTCTTGAAGTAAAGTTTCCAATTGTCGTTTCAAATTGTCACATGAAGTAAGAATTTTTTATCATTTGCTATTTAGTTATTTAGGTTTATATGGTTCTAAAATTCTTGTATCCAACTTTGAACTATAAATTTTTTAGCCTTATTTAAATAAAAAAGTAGGCAAAATGCCTACTCTTCATCATTATTAAATAAAATTGGTTTTGCTGGTGTTATAGTTGTTATTGCATGCTTGTAAACTAACATTTGCTTACCATCGCTATCAAGTACAACTGTAAAACTGTCAAATCCTTTTACATATCCTTTTAGTTGAAATCCATTAGTTAAGTATATAATAACGGAAATCTTATTTTTTCTTGCTCCATTTAAAAATATATCTTGTAAATTGTTTGGTTGTTTATTCACCATATTCACCTCCGCATAATCCTTACAATATTATTATACAATTTATGGTAGAAATTCACCAACTATTCTTTTAAATATTTCATCTTCACTAAATATATCTTTATCTAAAATAATAGCTCTTGGATCTCTTCTAAACCAAGTTAATTGTCTTTTTGCATAATTTCTTGAACCCTGCTTAATCATTTCTACAGCTTCATTTAGAGATATCTTATTTTCTAAGTAATAAAATATTTCTTTATACCCGATCCCTTGCATTGACTGTACAGATGAATTATACCCCATTTCCTTTAATTTTATACACTCTTCAAGTAAACCTTTATCCATCATTATATCTACTCTTAGGTTTATCCTATTATACAGCTTTTCTCTATCCATATTTAGAACATAATAAGTTACATCATAATGACCATTATAAAACTCTTCTCCTACATTAAATGAACTAAAAGGTTTCTTAGTTAACTTATATACTTCCAAAGCTCTAATAACCCTTTTTCTGTTATTATAATGAATTTCTTTGTAACTTATAGGATCTATGTCCTTAAGCATATTATGGATATATTCATTACCATGTTTTTCTGCAAGTTCTTCTAATTCACTTCTATACTTTAAATCATTTTCTGCTTCTGTAAAGTTCATATTGCATGTTAATGCATTTATATATAATCCTGTACCACCAGTTAGTATTGGAAGCTTTCCTCTAGATATAATATCGTCTATACATTTTTGTGCCATTTCTTTATAGTCAGCAACAGAAAACGGAGTACTAGGATCTACTACATCTATCATATGATGTGGAACACCACACATTTCTTCTTTAGTAATTTTAGCAGATCCTATATCCATATATTTATAAATTTGCATTGAATCTGTTGATATTATTTCTCCATTTAATTCTTTTGCTAATTTTATAGATAAATCTGTTTTCCCAACTGCTGTCGGACCTGCTATAACTAAAACTTTTTCTTTCATTGTTACTCCTTTTATACTATTCTTCTAAACTTTTTATCTAATTCATAGTTTGTAAACTTAATGATTACTGGTCTACCATGAGGACAATGGAATGGATCATCTATATATCTTAAATCATTTATTAGTTTTTCCATTTCCATTTGATTTAAATAATCATTAGCTTTAACAGCAGCTTTACATGCAAGTGTTGCAATTCTATTGTACTTTACTTCTGTTGTTTTACCGCTACCTAATGATTTTATATTATCTAAGATATTAATAAATAAATTCCTCGGATCAAGCTTACCTAAGAAATAAGGCACTTCTTTAATTGCTATAGTATTTCCACCAAAGTTTTCAATAGAAAAACCTGCCATAGTAAACACCTTTGAATTTTCTTCATAATAACAAAAATCATCTGTAGTTAAATCTATTAAAGTAGGTACTAATAGTTGTTGTACTACTATATCCCCCTCTTCTATGCTCTTTAAATACTTTTCAAAAAGAATCTTTTCATGAGCAGCATGCTGATCAATCATATATAGCACTTCATCATATTCAGCTAATATATAAGTCTTATTAAACTGCCCTATTATTCTTAAATTAGGGAACTTTGCATTTCTATTTTCTATATTATTTAAATTTTCTTTATTACTTACTACATTTTCATTATTTACTTCGTTACTTTTAATTGCTATATCTGTATTTACTTCATTATTAGAAATTTCTTTTTTATCTTCATAAACTACAGTATTTGAATCATAGTTTATAGGTCTATAATCAAAATTGTTGTTATCATCTATATTATTGTTATTATTATGTGTTTTAATATCTAATTTACCAAGTTCTTTTAGGTTCTTAAGATTATTATAAAGCTCTTCTTCTCTCCTTAAATCCTCATAAGAAACTCCTGGCATTGTATTTATTTCATTTTCCTTATTTTTATTACTATTATCTTCATAGTAAGATAAAGGTAAGTTATTTGAATTTGAATAAGTATCATTTACATTTATGTTAAAAGATATTTCCTCAACAACTTCTGTAGGTACTTCATCCTTATGTTCTTTTTCTTCCTCTGGTATATAGAAATCATTAAAAACTTCACTTTTAAAGGCTTTATGAACTACATCAAATACCTTTTTAAATATCCCTCTATCTTCTTTAAATTTAATTTCAGCTTTTGTTGGATGTATATTAACATCTACAAACTCTGGATAAACTTCAAGGAATAAAACAAAGAATGGAAACTTATTAACTGTCGCAAAGGACTTAAAGGCATTTTCTATTGCTGCAACTATAGTTTTATTCTTTATATATCTGCCATTAACAAAGATACTTTGATTATTTCTAGATCCTCTAGCTATTTCTTCTTTACCTATATATCCATATAAATGAATTGCATCTTCTGCACTTTCAAAGTATATTAAGTTTTCACTTATGGCTTTTCCATATACAGTTCTAATAACATCTTTAAGATTACCTGTACCATAAGTATGTAATACCTTCTTACCATTGTTATAGAACTTTATAGATACATCAGGATTAGATAAGGCTATCCTTGAAACTATATCACTTATTAATGCCCCTTCTCTAGAAGTAGACTTTAAAAACTTTCTTCTAGCTGGTACATTATAAAATAAATCTCTAACTTCAATTATTGTTCCTTTATTAGTTCCAGTTTCAGATTCAGAAAGTATTTCTCCACCTTCTATTGAAATTTCAGAGCCAAAATCTACTTCATTTATTTTACTTCTTAATAATACTTTTGATATAGATGCTATAGAGGCTAATGCTTCCCCTCTAAAGCCTAATGTCATAATAGAATATATATCCTCTACATTTTGGATTTTAGATGTTGCATGAGGCATAAAAGCCTTTTTAATGTCATCTTTATGTATTCCATTACCATCATCTATAATTCTTATTAAAGAAATACCACCTTCTTCTATGTCGATGGTGATATTTTTTGCTTCTGCATCTATTGAATTTTCTACTAATTCTTTTACAACTGAAGAAGGGCGTTCAACCACTTCTCCAGCTGCTATTTTATTAGAGGTATGTTCATCTAATAGATTTATTCTTTTCATATAATCACCTCAATTATGTACCCTTTTTTAATTACTTCACCCTTTTAGCCTCAAGAATTAACTTGTATAATGTATTCATTGCATCCATAGGAGTCAATGCCATAACATCTATATCAGCAAGTGAATTAATTAAATTTTCTTTTTCTATCATTGTAAAATCTATTTGATAGTCATTTATTTCATCTTTAGAATTCTTTTTCTTTTTAGAATCCTTCTTTATAATAGTATCTTCTAATACTGAATTATTTATATGATCACTTTCTTTTGCTATATAACTTTCATTAGATTCTTCTTTAGCATTATCTAATGAGTTATTATTTGCAGTTGAAACTGGAGCTTCTACAGATTCTTTAATGCTAGTAGATTTATTTACTTCATCTTTTTCAATCTTATCAGTTGCAACTTCTTTTAATGAAGTAACATCTAATGAATTACTATTTGATGTATTTTCTAGTGAAGATAATATTTCTTTAGCTCTGTCA
Source organism: Clostridium tertium (assembly GCF_017873245.1). Taxonomy (GTDB): domain Bacteria; phylum Bacillota; class Clostridia; order Clostridiales; family Clostridiaceae; genus Clostridium; species Clostridium tertium. The sequence continues at coordinate 55,532 of NZ_JAGGJY010000016.1, forward strand.
ATAACTTGTGTTGGTAATCCAGCAAGCTTTGCAACTTCTATACCATAAGATTGATCTGCTCCACCTTCTACTATCTTTCTTAAGAAGATTATATTATCATCTATTTCACTTACAGCAACAGAATAGTTCTTAACACCTTCTATTACACCTTCTAGTTTAGTTAATTCATGATAATGGGTAGCAAAAAGTGTTTTACACTTAAGGTTATTATTTTTTGATATATATTCTATTACAGACCAAGCTATACTAAGTCCATCATATGTTGATGTTCCTCTTCCAACCTCATCTAATAAAACTAAGCTTTTAGATGTAGCATTCTTTAAGATGTTAGATACTTCCCACATCTCAACCATAAAGGTAGATTTTCCACCTGCTAAATCATCAGAAGCACCTATTCTTGTAAATATCTTATCACATATAGAAATATTAGCAGATTTAGCTGGTACAAATGATCCTATTTGAGCCATAAGAGTAATAAGTGCCACTTGTCTCATATATGTAGACTTACCTGCCATATTAGGACCAGTAATAAGTAAAAGCCTATTATCATTTGAGTTTAATGTAGTATCATTAGAAACAAATTCACCTTTTCCAATTACTTTTTCTACAACTGGGTGTCTTCCCTCATTTATTTCTATAATTCCATCTTCATTTATGCTAGGTTTAACATAATCATTTTCTACAGCTATTAAAGATAAAGTAGATAAAGCATCTAAGTTACCAATAATTCTAGCACTTTGTTTAAGTCTTGCAATTTCTTTTTCTATAGCTTCTCTTATTTCTATAAATAAGTCGTATTCTAAAGATACTAGCTTTTCCTCTGCTCCTAAGATTTTATCTTCCATTTCCTTTAATTCTTGAGTTATAAATCTTTCAGCATTTGCGAGTGTTTGCTTTCTTATATATCTACCTTCAGGAATTGAACTATAATTAGCCTTTGATATTTCTATATAATAACCAAATACCTTATTGTAGCCAACCTTTAATGATCTAATTCCTGTAAAGTCTCTTTCTCTATTTTCTAGAGCAGCAATCCATTCCTTACCATGAAGTTTTGCTGTTCTTAAACTATCTACCTCTTCATTGTAACCACCCTTAATTATGTTACCTTCCTTTAAGGCAATAGATGGATCATCTAAAATAGAATTAGATAAAAGTTCTTTAATATCAGTAAGCTCATCTAAATCCTTATACCATTCTTTTAGTATATTTGATGATGCTTCTGATAAATGAGACTTTATACCTGGTAGCTTTTCTAATGAGCATTTAAGTGAGATTAAGTCCTTAGCATTCGCATTTTTATTAGAAATCTTACCTACAATTCTTTCTATATCATAAATTTCTTTAAGTAAACTTCTTAAATCTTCATTAAAATAAGCATTATTATATAGTTCTTCTACACCTTCTAATCTCTTTTCAATTTCAGATTTTATTATAAGAGGTTCTTCAATCCATTTTCTAATTGCTCTTCCTCCCATAGAAGTAGCAGTCTTATCTAAAACCCAAATTAAACTACCTTTTTTAGATTTTTCTTTTAGATTTTCAGTAAGCTCTAAATTTCTTCTTGAGTTACCATCTATAGTCATATAATTAATTATGTCATAATACTCTAAAAGATTTATATTAGTTAAAGTCATCTTTTGAGTATCATAAATATACTTTAATAAGGCTTTAGATACAGTCTTAGATAAATCATTTAAATTAGTAATGCATACTTCTGAAAATTGTTCTAGAAGTTCTTCTTCAGTACAAATACTCTTACTTAAATCTCTCTTAGTAATTAGTGCTGAAGAAATAGAAGTAATTTCTGATAATAATTCATCACTTATATTAATATCTACAATTATTTCCTTTGGAGCAATTTTAGTTATTTCATCTAATAAACTGGCTTTTATTGCTGTAAAACTCGTTACTTTAAATTCTCCAGTAGATATATCAGAAGAGGCTAACCCGTAATAGCCATTATCTTCAACGATACACATTAAATATGTATTTTTATATTCGCTATCTTCAGTATTTTCTATATATGTACCAGGAGTTATAACTTTAATAACATCTCTCTTAACTATACCTTTAGCAACAGAAACATCTTCAACTTGTTCCCCAATTGCTACTTTATAACCTTTATTAACAAGTCTTGCTATATAAGATGAAGCTGCATGAAATGGGATTCCACACATAGGAGCTCTTTCTTCAAGACCACAATCTCTTCCTGTTAAAACAAGTTCTAATTCTCTAGAAGCTATTTTAGCATCTTCAAAGAACATTTCATAAAAGTCACCTAATCTAAAAAATAAGATACAATCTTTATAATTTTCTTTTATTTCAAAATATTGTCTCATCATTGGAGTTAACATATTTTTATTACCTCACATCCCTAAATTTAAGTACAAACCTTGTAAACATAAGGTTTTATGACTATTATACTATAAAGTTGCAACAATAAAAAGTAATAAGTATTAAAGTAGAGTTAATAAGAAAAATGACCTTATCAATTTCAAACTTGATAAGGTCATTTTTAAATTAATATAAAGATTTATTTTATAATCTAATTTGCAATATCAGTATTAGCTGGGTCAAAAGTAGTTGGATCTATATTCATTATTAACTTAGTAATTTCATTATCACTAGTAATTTCCCAACCATTTTCTGATTTTTCTAGAGTTATATCTCCAGTTCTATCTGTAAATGTAACTCCATCTAAAGCTTTTACCATAATATCATCATATAGTTTATTTTGTTCTGCTTCTGTCATTTCTGTACCAGAAAAAGCTTGTGATAATACACTTGTAAACATTTCTTGAATGGACGTAGCAATTACAGCAGCTATATCTGGTCCATTAACTTTAACATTAACTGTTGCCTTTTCTCCATCAATACTTTCTGAATTAATAGTATAAGTAAGCTTTTGTATTTCAGTAATCATCTTTTTAGAAGAATTAGTGTCAGTTTCTTCTACATTACTTAGTAATGTAGAAATTGTTGCTTCATCAGCACCTTTAATTTCATCAAAATAAGTTTTTACTGTGTCAGATGGAGATGGATCTTTGCTTTTACACCCATAAAAAGCAGTAATTGATAGTACTAAAGTCATTATTATTGATATTCTTTTTAATAGTTTCATATATTTACCCCCTATTTAACTACATATATATTTTACTACATTTCCATATTAAAGCAATTAAATTAGTTAGTTTATTATCTATAAAAAATTATAATAAATGTAATATTCAGTATAATATTTCATATAAGAGATAAAGATAAAAAGAAAAATAATCTTATCAATTAAAAATAGATAGGATTATTTTTCTTTTTAATAATATAGAATATTATTGCATATTTCTCTTAGTTTAATAGAGTAATTAGTAATTCCTCAATACTAAATACATCATTAGTTTCAAATAATTCTTCTAAGGTTTCAATGTTTTCTTCTAAGTGTTCTACATCCTTAGAATATGTATGAGCTATGTCAACCATATCTGTATTTGTAAACTCTTTATTTTCTAGATATCTTACTACACATAATTCTTTTATCATTATATAGCTTATTAATGCTATTTTCACCTTAGCTAAAGCATCATAGTCAAAAACAGCCTTCATAAAGTATCTAAATAGAAAGTAAACTAGTATTTGTTCAAATTCATAGCTTTTTGCTTTATAATATTCATCAAACTTTTTATGAATATCTAAGTAAATATCTTTATCATCTTCATTTTGCCAAAAGTATCTTAAGGCATCTTCTAACCCTAAAATGTCATTTGGCTTAATATGCTTTAAATCTCTAAAGACTTCTAGAACTTCTTTTATGTTAATATATTTTTTTGTAGTTTTCCCATTATATACTTCAATATCATTAATAGTTGATTTAATAAAATCCTTATTTAAGAACTTATCTTTAACTAACTTAATTGATTGAATATCATTTGAATCTATCTTTTCTTGTACTTCATTTATAAAAGTAAGAACTAAAGCACATCTTATTTTTAAATCTATTTCTCTATTTTGCATAATATCAAAAATTATTTTTCTACATTGCATAAGATTAATATATAGCATTGGATTAATATCATTATAGCTAGTTATTTCTTCATCATTTTCACTTAATTCAAATTCTACTTTATCAGATTTTCTTAGTATTATTCTTGCAGCTTCAGGACATGATAAGGATATACCAGTTTCACGAGTATTTCCAAACTCCTCTAAGTAACGAGGGTACTGTCTACATGTATAACAAAGACTTTCTGCTCCTAAATTATTATATATATCACATAAATTATTTTCGTTTAAAAAAGAGCATCTATCTCCATTTAAGACAAAAACATTTTCTTCATCTTCATTAATTATCTTGCTTCTTAATTCATCTCCAAATGTACTATCTACAGACAAATACTTTTTATGACTTTCTTCATCTATAACTATTCCCCATCCAGCACAACAAGTATCTTCACATTCAGAAGCTATACATTTAAATTCATCAAAGTAATCTGGCTTTCGTATTTTCATTTTTAACCTCACATCATATGTATTTATTATTTTTGTACATACTAATTGTAATACTCACTATAAATCTATTCAAGAATATGTTTATTTTAAATTAGTTTATATAATATTTTGTTTATAATATAGGTGTAATTAACCATATAAAAATAGCCTTTAATATACTCCTTTTTAGTATATTAAAGACTATTTTTTATTAAAATCTAAATAGTATTATTCTTAATTTATAATCTGATATTTATTATTAAATTGTCCAATGAATAAGCTTACAATGAATAAGCTTACTTTGTTAAATAAAATACAATTATGTGCGAAAAATACCATCAACTGTTATATTTTGTCCAGTTAAATACTTGGCTTTATCTGATGCTAAGAACACAGCTGTTGCACCAATTTCTTCTGGCTTTCCAAGTCTTGCTGCATATACACTACTTTTTATCCAAGTCTTTAATTCTTCTGGAAGAACTGATACCATATCTGTTTCTATAGCTCCTGGAGAAATAGCATTTACATTAATTCCTATTGGTGCTAAGTCTCTAGCAAGTGTTTTTGTTAATCCAAGAAGCGCTGATTTTGAAGAAGCATATGCAGAGCTTCCTAATGCACCTGTTGAAGCACTTGTAGAAGATATAAAAATAATGCTACCCGATTTTTCATTTAGCATATATGGAACTATTAGTTTTGACATATAAAAAGGTCCATATGCATTTGTTTTCATAACTTGATCAAATTTTTCTATTTCTGTATCCATTATTGAACCATTAAATTCAATACCTGCATTGTTAACAAGTACATCAATAAAACCAAATTTACTTATTGATTCTTGAACCAACTTTTCACATTCATCATATTTTGAAACATCTGCTTGACATACTAGAACTTCAGCTCCTAGTGATATGCACGCATTAGCTACATCTTTAGCTCGTTCTACATTGCTATTACAATGAATAATAACATTATATCCTGCTTGAGCAAATTCTGTAGCACATGCCGCACCTATTCCTCTTGATGAGCCTGTTATAAGAGCAACTTTTTTACCCATAAATTAATCATTCCTTTCATTTAGTCATACCTTTATATTAAATATTTTTATAAATTTATTATTGTATTATTATTGGAATATTGTATCAATTTTACTTATTACTTTAAATTATTTTACTTTATTACTGTTATGTATGTTATAATATCTATATTGTTAATTATTAGGCATAGTTCTTCTAGGAGTGATGTAAATGTTTTCTGACGAAAGTAGTTTTTTATCTTTAGATGATATAGAATATATCTGTAATAAAACCTTTGGAATGTTAAAAATACCAATATTCTTTTTTAACTCTAGTGGTATAATTCTCTTTAAGTTTTCTTATAAAGATAGTACTAACCCCTTATATAGTAATACTGAACAACTTTTAAATGACTTTTTATCTATTAATGACGAAAACACTCCTATAAATATTAAATCAACAATGTATCATGAAAATTATTTTATTATTAAAGTAATTACTAGTGACAATATTAGTGGAACTCTTTTAGTAGGACCTACTATTTCTTCTGAAATTGATGAAAAGTCTATTAATTCAATTATAAAAAAGTTTGATATCTTAATAAAATATAAAGGCAGCTTAATTAATTATTATAACAATATCGTTATAATGGATTTTAATAGTTTTATAGATGCAGGACTACTTCTTTATCATTCCATTTATCATGATAAATTAGATTTTACTAATGTAGTAAATATTGATGAAATGCTTATTGATGTTGGGCTTAAAGATAGCAAAGCCTTTTATATTTCCAATTCAAAGAAAAGAAGAAATAGTAGATTGCATCATTCTCAAGAATTTGAAAGAAAACTATTGAAACATATAACAGATGGAAATTTAGAAGAGGTAATAAAATTTTTAAAATATACTACTTTTGACGGTGAATTAGGAATTAACTCTAAAAATCCTTTAAGGAATTTAAAGAATATTTTTATTAGCTATACATCAATAGTGTCCCGTGCTGCTATAGAAAAGGGACTTGCTTGGGAGGTATCCCTAACACTTACTGATTTTTATTTTGAAGCAGTAGAAGAACTTAATACCATAAAAGATATAAATGAATTATTTTTAAAAATGATTTTAGATTATACAGAGCATGTAAACAAAGTTAAAATGTATAACTACTCTTCTGCTATACTTAAATGTCAAAAATATATATTTGAACATTTATATGAGAAAATATCCCTTTCAATCCTAGCAGATTACTCATCTATGAATCCTTGTTACCTCTCACATTTATTTAAAAAAGAAGTTGGACTATCTATTAGTGATTACATGCAAAAAGAAAGAATTGAAGAATCTAAAAAATTAATTTTATCTGGTAAGAAATCTCTTGTAGATATTTATGTACCTTTAGGTTTTATTGATCAAAGCCATTTTTCAAAGACATTTAAAAAATTTGTTGGAATAACTCCAAAAGAATATAAAACATTATATTTTCATGAAATATGATTATATAATTTAAAGTGTATATGAGTTATATAAATATTTCATTATTTTTAAATTTATAAACTTTTAAATTTTATTGAAGAAAAAAATTAATTGTTTTATAATTAATTTAATAACTTTTGGAGGAATAATTATGAAAGCACTAAATAACTTATATAAATTTATACATCATCATTGCTAGAGAGACTTGCTCTTATAAAAAGAGTGCAAGTCTATTTTAAGTGGGCTTGTATCTCTTGGCTATGATATGTAAGTGCAATCATATTTTTGTAAGCCATGTGGGATATTAGCCTACATGGCTTTTTAATTTAGAATTAAATATAAATACTAATAATTCTTATATTGCTATTCATTAGTATTAAATGCTTAAATAACTAAACTAAAATATTAATATAAAGGAGAAATGAAAATGAGTAACTATAAAATTAAACCAAGTATTTTACCAGGATTTATGGAGTTATTACCTATAGAACAAAGAAAATTTAATGATATTGTAGAAAAAATTACAAAGGTATATGAAGAAAATGGATGCCTTCCAATAGATACTCCAATTATAGAAAAAGCTGAAGTTTTACTTGCTAAAAGCGCTGGAGAAACAGAAAAGCAAGTTTATGCATTTCAAAAAGGATCTAATAATTTAGCATTAAGATTTGATTTAACAGTTCCTTTTGCTAGATATACTTCTCAATACTTTAATGATTTAACTTTTCCATTTAAAAGATATCAAATAGGCAAAGTATATAGAGGAGAAAGAAATCAAAGGGGACGATATAGAGAGTTTTATCAATGTGATGTTGATATTATAGGAAAAGATAAGCTAAGTATTAAAAATGATGCTTTAGTTATAAGTTTAGCTTCAAAGGCTTTTAAATCAATAGGATTAAAAGATTATAAGTTTCAAATAAGTAATAGAAAAATACTCTCTGCTTTATTAAGTTCTCTAAATATCGAAAGCTCTATTGATGTTATGATATTAATCGATAAATACGATAAAATTGGTGAACAAACATTTAAAGAAGAACTAGATAAGTTAGTTAATAAAGAAAGTGCAAAAATAATAAAGAAAGTCATAAATATAAATGGATCTAAAGATAAAGTATTAGAAGAATTAGAATTATTAAATATACAAGATGAAAAATTCACCTTAGGATTAAATGAACTTAAAGAAGTTACTACTACTTTAGAAGTGCTTGGGGTTGATGAAAGCGAATATATAATAAATTTAAAAATTATAAGAGGATTAGATTACTATACAGGAACAGTATTTGAAACTTTATTAATTAACAATGAAGAATATGGCTCAATTTGTTCTGGTGGTAGATATGATAACTTAGCAGAAAATTATACTAATAATATCTTACCTGGAGTTGGAATTTCAATTGGTTTAACTAGATTATTCTTCGTTTTAAAAGAAATAGGATTTGTTGAAAGTTATAAACTTCCATCTAAGGTTGAATATTTAATTATTCCAATTGGTGATACTTTAAAATATTGTGGTGAAGTATATAAAAAGTTAACTGAGTCTGGAAAATCAGTAGAAATGTATTTTGAATATGATAAATTAAAGAAAAAACTTAATTATGCCAATAAGTTAGAAATACCGTACGTTATACTTTTAGGTGAGGAAGAAGAGGCAAATAAATCTATAAATATTAAAAATATGATTACTGGTAAACAAGAAACTATAAAATTTGAAGATATTTTTTAAGGGGAGCTATCAAATAGGCTTAAAATAAACTTCATCCTCCATTAAATAAAAATAACCTTAAGCACTACATCTGTATTGCTTAAGGTTTTATAATACTTACAACTTGTCACTATGCATTAACTTCTTTTACATTTAATCTATTATTTGTTTTTTTACCTAAATTAATTGCAATAGAAGCTATTAAACATGTGATAATTGCAGCCAATAATATAGATATTTTTACTATATTTAATACATTTTCATTACCTGTAAATGCTATTTCAGCTACAAATATAGACATAGTGAAACCTATTCCTGCAAGCATTCCAACACACATTATATCGTACCATTTTACATCTTTAGGCTTCTCTATTACTTTAAACTTAGATAAAACAGATGTAAATAACATTATACCTAAAGGCTTTCCTACAACTAGCCCAACAATTATACCTAAAGCTACCTTTATTGAACCTTGTGGTATTGATGAAATATTCATATTTATTGCAGTATTAGAAAATGCAAATAACGGAAGTATAATTAAATTAGCATATGGTGCTAGTACATGTTCAATCCTAATTAATGTACATTCAAGTGTATCCTTATTACACTTACTAATCGGTAATGTAATAGCTAATAAAACACCACTTATAGTAGCATGTATTCCACTTGCAAATATACAAAGCCATAAAATAAATCCTAGTATAAAGTAAGGAGTAAGTCTTTCTTTTTTATCAATTTTTCTAAGTGATAATAATATGATAAATGTTACAGCACCTAAAACTAGCGGTATTATCTTTATTCCTGACGAATAAAATATTCCTATAACTGCAATAGAAATCAAATCATCAACCACTGCTAAAGTTAATAAAAATATTTTAAGGGAATTACTAAGTTTATTCTTAAATATCATAAATGCTCCAACAGCAAATGCTATATCCGTTGATATAGGAACACCTATCCCATTAACATATGACGTACTTCTATTAAAAATAAAAAATATAATAGCTGGTATTGTTACTCCCCCAATTGCAGCAACAATTGGAAAAGATGCTCTTTTTACATCTGATAAATGCCCTCTTATAACTTCCATTTTAATTTCACAGCCTACAACTAAAAAGAAAATTGCCATTAAAAAATCATTTATAAACTTGTGCAAATTAAAATTAGGGAATATTTCTATATGATGAAATATAGTACTATATAATTCCTTTAATGGGCTATTTGCAATAATTAATGCAAAAACAGTTGCAATTAATAGTAATAATCCAGGTAAAGCCTCCCATTCTAAAAGTACTTTTAACTTACTTAAATAATTTCTTTTTTCTTGTGTATAATACATTTAGTCCCTCCATCTGTAAAGTGTTCTAACTACTTTATTTTACATATTATTACATAAGTATATTTTTTAGAGATACACTATAGTATATTTCCAAAAAATATATTATTTTACGCAACTATTATTATAACAACTATCCAACACTTTACAATAAAAGTTATATTTTTAACCCTTTTTATACTTCTTTTATACTTTCTTTGAAGGCCATATTGATATTTTTTCACTTTAAATCACATATAATTATATTTATAATTATATTTATGTATTTTTTTGTAAATGTATACGATATCACCAAATTGCTATCTTTTTTCATTTGTTAAGTTTATTTCATTAGTATCATTACTGTTAAATAGAATATTGTTAAACTAATCTATTGGTTGATTATATTCTTATAAGTAAAATTGATTTCTATTTAATGAGTTAATTATAATTATATATACTGTTTATTTAATAATAAAAAAGTAGTTAGTTTTGGTTTTATACAAAACTAACTACTATCTCAGCTATTATAACTACCTCTATTTATTTTACTTCTATTTGATTAATAAACCCTTTGACGTATTAAATTAAAAGATATTATTTTTGTATCTATATATTCATAAGTTAAATATATTGGTGTATCATTATCATCATAATTAACCCCTTTTAAAATTAAAAAGGACTTTATATCATCTTTACAATTAAATATTTCAGTTAGTTCTTTCTCCTTAGAATTATTGGTTGTAGAAATCGTCACTTTATCCCAATATATTTTTATATTATTTTTTTCTAAGAGAAATTTGTATAATGAATCATTATATTTAAGTAAATCTGATACAAAATCATTATCATAACCTAAGATGCTTAGTGGTAAATAATCTATACAATAAACACAAGCATTATTATCTGCAAAAAAAGTTTTTTTTAATATTAATACGTCACTTCCCTCTTCTATTCTTAAAATATTACTTAAACTTAAATCTGCATTTATAAATTCATGACTTATATTTTGAATTTTAGATTTATATCCACTTTTTCTTATAATTTCACCAAATTCATTTATAGGATTTAATTTAGTATTAAGCTTAATAGCTTCAACATTTATAAAAGTACCTTTTCCTTGTCTTCTAAAGATAACACCTTCAGTTGCAAGTTCATTAAGAGCACTTCTAACAGTTATCCTACTTACCCCTAAATCCTTTGATAGGTTTTCTTCACTTGGTAATTTATTGTTAACATCTAAATTCAATGTTCTTATATACTTTAAAATAGATTCTTTTGTTATTTGCGTAAGTGATTTTGTTTTTATTGGTTCTAACCCCATATATCCTCCATAATATTCAAGTTATATTAAAATTATTATCAAATTAGTTTACATAATTATATATTATTATATAATTTTACCATAACAAACTCAATAAAATCATTTTAGAAAACATTTACAAATAATATTGATTTTTACAATTTATGGTAGTAAAATAAAATTTGTAATACGTATTACCTATTTTATTTTTAGAGGAGAAATATTTATGTATAAAGATCACATTTATTATTTAAGAAAGTGTGTTGAAGTATCTAAAAGATCTAGAGAAAGTGGTAATATGCCATTTGGATGCATTCTAGTGGATAAGGATGGCAATATAATTATTGAACAAATGAATATTGAGGGTACAGATTATAAATGTACTGGTCATGCAGAAACTCAACTTATGGAAAAAGCATCTATGAAATACTCAAAATCATTTCTATGGGATTGTACTTTATATTCTACTGCTGAGCCTTGTGCAATGTGTACAGGAGCTATTTATTGGGGAAATGTAGGTAGAATAGTTTATGGATTGTCTGAAAGGGATTTATTAAATCTAACTGGAAGTGATCCTAAAAACCCTACTTTTGATCTACCTTGTAGAGAAGTATTATCTAAAGGACAAAAAGATATTAAAGTTATAGGGCCATTCCCTGAGATAGAAAATGAAGTTGCAGATGTTCATAAAGACTTCTGGAATAAATAAAATTAAATATAAATTATAAGGAGTTGTATTATATTGGCTTTTAAAAAAGATATTGAAACCAATACTAAAGAGTATGAATTTACTTCTGTACCTAAGGATCAAAGAAAAAGCTATACAAGTTTAACTATTGTATGGACTGGATACGTCTTTGTAGTAACAAGTATGATGACTGGTGGCGGATTAGCTGCTGGATTAACATTTAAAGAAATAGTGTACGTGTGTATTTTAGGAAATATCTTTTTAGGAATAATTGCTACCCTTGTAAGTATAATTTCAAGCAAAAATGGGCTTAGCTTTGCGCTTCTTACTAAATATAGTTTCGGTACGAACGGTTCAAGGATTGCATCATTTTTTGTTCCCTTTGTAAACTTAGGATGGTATATAATACAAGCTGCTACCTATGGACATTTTATTGCATTAATTTTTAATTTAGGTTCATTTGGTGAAGGCATAGCAATGATTGCAAGTGCATTAGTAATGGGAGTCTTTGCTTTATCAGGCATGAAGGCAATAACAATTTTAGGATATGTTTCTATACCTGCAATTGTATTTCTTTCAATTGCTACATCAGTAAAAGCAATTCAAATTACTGGAGGAATAGAACATATATTATCATATAGACCTTCTGCTCCAATGGCAATAAGTACAGGAATAACTGCAATTATAGGTACTTGGATTTTATCTTCTGCAACATGTATTGCTGATATAATGAGATATGCCAAAAATACTAGAGATGCAATAGCAAGTTCACTTACTGGATTGTTATTAGGGAACTCATTAATGATATTATGTGGAGCATTAGCAGCTATTGCTGTAGATAATAGTGATTTACCTGCTGTATTACTATCTATGGGATTACTTATTCCATCAATTATACTTATGACAACAAATATATTTACAACTAATGCAGCAAACTTATATTCAAATTCATTAAATTTATCTAATTCATTTAATATGGATAGAAAAAAGATGATTACTATCCTTTTAATTATAGCCGCAATAGGAACATTAACAAAACCATATGAAATAAATTTCTTATTTACATTTTTAAATACACTAGGTAATATTATTCCTCCTCTTGCCGGAATTATTATTGCTGATTATTTTATTCTTAATAAAGGACATTATGAAGACTTCAATAAAGTCACATTTAAAAATTGGAATGCTTTGGCCTTTATTACTTGGATAATATCACTTATTTTATCATTTGTATTACCATTTGGCCTTCCAGCATTAACAAGTTTAATTTCTTCAATCATAATTTTCCCTGTACTAACTATAATAGTTTCAAAATTAAATGTTAAAGGAGGCAAAAATTATGAAGAAATATAAAATATCAGCAATTTTAGGCACTATCCTTATGGGGATTTGTTCCTTTTTAGCATGTATATCTAATAATATTGCTTTAATTAATATAGGAAATATAGGCCTTTTAGTTAGCATTGGTATAATGTCCTATGGCTTTTCAAATTGGCAACCATAAAATTCGCGTTAGAAATTAAATTACTTTATATTATAAGTTTATTATATAAATGCCTCCTTTTATTATCTAACTATTATAAAAGGAGGCATTAAACTTTTTATATTAATTTAAAATTGTTTTATTATAAGTACTATTAGAAAAGTAAAATAAGATCTATAATGCTATTTGTATATTTAACCAACTCATCATAACTGAGAGGCTTAATAGAATTTATAATTCCTTTTAGGTTATTATTAAAATCATTTAAATATTTTAACAAATAGTTTTTACTATTAGTATATCCTACGATAAATGAATCATCTTCTAAGTCTAATATTATTTCATCTATTATTACTTGAGATTTTGAAGCTTTGACATTAATTTCAGAAATTAACTCATCTGTAAAAGATAAGTTATTTTGAATATTTTGCCTCATATTACTTGTAATTTTTCTTAGTATATATATTTCATCATTTAAATTAACGTAATTCTTCTTTCCAAGTATCTTTTCTATTAACTTTCTATCCAAAGCACCCTCCTTAATATTATTAAAATTAAACTTAATATAATTCTAATGTTATTGAGGATAATTTTCAATAGATTAATATAATAATATCTACAATTACAAAAATTATTATGTAAATTTATATTTTTTTAATTATCTTTTATAATTCTAAAGATTTATCATTTATCTCGTTATCATGCTTCTCATTTGATCTTGATTCTATTGCTAAATAAGTAACTGCTATAAAAATAACTAAACAGCCTATAATCTTTTTAATATCTATAGATTCATTAAATAATAATAAGCCACTTATTACACTAGTAATTGGTTCAAATAAAGAAAATATTGAAGCTGAGGTAGATCCTATAATTGATACTCCTACTTGAAATAAAATAACACCTACTATTGATGTTAATAATGATATAATTATCATTAAAATATATATTTTTAAAGAAAGATTAAATTTTATATAACCACCAAAAATATTACCTATTAGCATTTCAAAAGAAACAAAGGAAACTATGTAAAAAGATAGTTTATATGGGTTTATTTTAACTAGTTCTTTCTTTTCAAGATATACTATGTAAAAAGCATAAGTTAGTCCAGATATTAATGCCATTAATGCTCCTAATAAATTATTGCTACTTTTCATGTCCATAAAAAGTGCTACACCTAGAAAAGCCATTACTAAAGATAGTACTTTTCTTTTACCTAACGTTTCATTAAAAATAAACCTGCATGCTAAGGCAACGAAAATTGGATACATAAAATGTAATGTAGTAGCTACACCTACCCCTATATATGAATATGAACTATATAATAAAGCTGTAGTTAAAGCAACACCTATTAAGCTAAGAATAAATATATGTTTTAATTCTTTCTTTTCTACTTTCAAAGAAATTCTTTTGTATTTTAATATAAAAAATAAAATTGGAATAGCAAGTAAATTCCTAAAAAAAGTCATAGATAAAGAATTATTCCCGAATTCATAGGTTATATTTGCTAAAGCCGGTGTAAATCCAAAGATTATTGCTGATAGTATTGTAAATAAGATGCCTTTAATCTTCATATTATCCCCTTCTTTTCTAAATAAATTTTTACCAACACTAGGTTTATTTTACTACAAAGTTTCTCTAATTACATCATCTTTAAGATTAATTCGTATATTTAAATTGTCCTATAGACAAACTAACCATGAAAGGTGGTTATTATGATGAAAAAATTTTTTTATACTCTTTTAATTTTTTTATGCTTGAGCTGTAATATCGCTAAAGCTCAGCCTCCGATATATACTAATATTTTCAATCAAGGTGTTTATAAAGTAGACTCAATTGTTAAAGTTCTAGGAAGGGATATCTCATTTATACAAAACATATCTAGTGAAAAAAGTGTTTATTTCTTATTAGTGGATGAAAATCAATCAGTAATACAAGCACTTAAAATGGAGCCTAATTCTCCTAAGTATGATTTACACAAACTAGAACCAAACTTTAAAATAATTTTAATTGGTGAAGGATCAGCATTTTTATCTTAAAACATTTTAACTTTAAATAATATAAATTTACTTGAAAGGCGGTTTAACTTATGAAAAAATTTATTTTTACGCTATTAATATCTTTATCTTTATCTTTTAATGTTGCTGCGACCGGGTTTCAAGCACCTTCTAAAACACTTGCAGAAGGTGTTTATAATGCAAACGCTCTTGGTATTTCACTAAATGAGATAAATTATGCCCAAAATGTTTCAGAAAAAGGTACTACTTATCTTATTATTTATGATGAGAGCAATACTATAGTTCAATCGATAAAACTAATGCCTAATTCTCCTAAGGTTCAAATATATCCTCAGTTGGACCCTAGCTATAAAATAATAGTAATTGGTGATGGCTCAATAGTTTTATTACAAACATAATTTAAATATTTATGATTTGATAAATAATTGTTGAAATTTATCTAATAAAAGCCTTAAAAATGTATCTATATACGCATGTTTTAGTGAATCTTATTTTAATTTAAAGCATAGAATATATTATTAAATACAGCTATCTTTATAGGGAAACTTATAATTTTTAATATCATTATTTTAAATTTAATCAAGTGCTTTAATTACATAAAATTATAAAAGGGGGATTGTTAATGTTCTGTAAAAATTGTGGGAAAGAAATAGACGATAATGCAGCAGTATGTATACATTGTGGAGTTGCAACAAATTCTGCACCTGCTGTTGTTGATAATGGTGGATTTGGATGGGGACTATTAGGATGCTGTATTCCAATTGTAGGTTTAATTTTATTCTTAGTTTGGAAAGATACTAAGCCTAAAACATCTAAGGCTGCTGGGATTGGGGCTTTAGTTTCAGTTGGTATTTATATATTATTATACTTATTTATATTTATCCTAGGTGCTGCAGGTGCTTCATATGGTTATTAAGAAATGATTGAAAAATTCTTTTTTAAATGGTTGCCAATTATATTTGGATGTCATTGTAGAGCTGATAGATCTTTTTATTTTAAAAATAAAAAATTTCCTATATGTGCGAGATGTACTGGCGAGCTAATCGGCATGATTTGTTCGCCATTTCTATTTTCCTTTTATCAACCCACTATCCTTTTAAATTTAATTTTAATGATTCCAATGCTTTTAGATGGTTTTATTCAATTATTAACCCATTATGAAAGTAATAATATAAAAAGAGTTTTAACAGGATTACTTTTTGGATATGCATTAAGTAATATATTTATACTATCAATAATTTTCACATGGAAGTGTGGTTATAATTTTGGAAGAAATATTTAGGGAATAAGGAAATGTCAATTCTTCTTTATATATTCTAAATTACTTGAAATACATAAGCTTTATAAGTATTTTTTAAATATTAAATAATAAAATAAAAGTTGTATAAGATTAAGTATTACTAATTAATCCTATACAACTTTTTAATTTTTATCATTGAGTTTAATAATAGTTAGTTTTAATTATTATTTTACTTTGATTCCTCTATATATGCTTTATCAAAATATACATGTCCAAGCATTGAAACTCTAACTCCCTTAACTTCTGGCTTAGCCCCAGTTGTTTTATTGTAGAAGTAAAGTGGAATTATTGGCATATCTTCCATTAAGATATCTTCTGCTTGCTTCATCATATCCCATCTCTTATTTACATCAGCTTCAACCTTAGCACCATTAACTAATTCGTCATACTTAGGATTTGAATAACCAGCATCGTTGTTTCCTCCACCTGTTACCCATAAATCTAAGAATGTCATTGGATCAACATAATCTCCAAGCCAACCATGTCTTGCAATTTGATATCCACCTTGTTGTCTAGTATTTAAGAATACTTTCCATTCTTGGTTAGTAAGCTCTACATTTACTCCAATTTTAGCCCAGTCTTGTTGAATTACTTGTGCTACTAAATTATGAGATCCTTCTGTATTATACATAAATTCTAAAGTTGGTATTCCTTCTCCATTTGGATATCCAGCTTCAGCTAGTAATTTTTTAGCTTCTTCTATATTAGGTTTATTTGCATCATAATACTTTCTATCAGCAAAATCTTCTCCTTCAGCGTTTAAAATTCCTTCTGGAACAAAAGCATATGCTGGAGTTTGTTTTGCTTTTGTAACTTCATTAACTATACCTTCTCTATCAATTGCAATAGATAAAGCTTTTCTTACTTTTTCATTACTTAAAACTTTTTTTGCATCTTCAGATAAAGTTGATTGTTTACCAACATTAAATACTACCATGTAGGTACCAAGATTTGGATGGATTGTAACTAATCCTTCAGCTTGACCACTTTCAATTTCTGATGGTGGAACTGTATCAACCATGTCAAATTCACCAGATTTTAATGAAGCATAAGCAGTATTTTGATCAGTAACTAATTTATAAACTACTCCTGGAAGCTTTATATCATCTTTGTTCCAGTAATTTTCATTCTTTTCAAATACTAATTGATCTTTCATATCCCATTGAGCTAATTTGAAAGGTCCATTTGAAACATAAGTTTTTGGATCTAGTGCCCATCCTTCTGGATCACTACTAACTATATCTTCTCTTAATGGCATATAAGTTGTAAATGTAGTAAGCTCTAGGAAGTAAGCTGTTGGTGCTTCTAAAGTTACTTTTAAAGTATGATTGTCTACAACTTCAATTCCAACATCCTCTCTAGTTGCTGTACCTTCGTTAAATTTTTGCGCATTTTTTATATAAAATAATTGATAATTATATTCTGCTGCTGTTTCCTTGGATATAGCTCTAATCCAAGAATACTCAAAATCCTTTGCTGTTACTGGTTCTCCATCTGACCATTTAGCATCTTTTCTTAACTTAAAAGTATAAACTAAATTATCATCTGAAACTTCATAACTTTCAGCAACTCCAGGAACTGCTTTTTCATTTTCATCGAGTCTCATTAAACCTTCAAAAGCATTATCTATTACTGATCCTGATCCTGATGAAGTGTTTAATGTAGGATCAATTGTTTCTGGATCCTCTCCTAAATTATAGATCAATTTTCTTGATTCTTCTTGTTTACTTTGGCAGCCTGCAAATACAGACATTCCAAGTGCAAGTGTTAATGCTACGGCACAAATTCTCCTTAATTTTTTTGCCTTCATAAAATTATTCCCCCTTAATATTTATTTTTTTAATTTAATAATAAAATTAAACCCCAATGATTTCTTTTTTTATAATCTAGAAAGAATTTATATACACTTCTTATTTGTATTTATTCTTCTGATTTAAACAAATAATACACTTTAATACATAAAATGTCAATATGTATTTTTCAAAAAAATTAATATTTTATATAAAATCTTTAAATTGTTAGGAGTTTTTATAATTAATTTAATAACTATAACCTTATTTCGGTTAATAAATTATCAATAACCATTATTCTTGTTTTTTTATATTTCATTAAAATTTTCCTTATAATTATAAACAAAAAGTAATGTTATTTACAAATTTACATCACATTAAAAATAACCCAGAAATGAAACTTCTAAATTGCATTTCTGGGTTATTAATGTTATAAAGCTATTTGTAATATGTATTATGACCATTACTAAGTATATATGAATCATTTGGAGCCTGTACACTAATTAAAATAATGTTCAATAAATCAACACAAGATCCACCAGCATTTAATAAACATAAGAAACAAAGAAATCCATTTAATACTCCTAAATTACTTAAAATTATTGGAAAAATAAAAGATAATATTAAATAAGGCATTACAGAAATAATTATAAATCTACTTTTTTTTACCTTTTCTTCAGTATAAATAAAAGCAAACATTCCATTAAATCCCCAATATGTCCTATTTGACTTTAATATTTTTGGAATAAATAAAGCATGAAGTAATTCATGTATAATTAAAAAAATGATAATAGTAATTAAATATATGAATATATTAAAATTTAAAGTTAACTGTAATTTTAAACCGCTACTTCCATTGATAAGTTCTCTAAAAGGTTGATATAAAAAGTAAATAAGTGTTAATTCAATAAAAAAAGAAATAATCATAATCGGCAAAGAATAAAAAATAGCGGATTTAACATCTTTAGGCTCTTTTAGCTTTTTCCAACCATCTAGCAATAAATTTTCACATACTAATTTATCTGTAGATGGAATGCATTTTATATATTTCAACTTAACCCCTCCCTAAAAACAAATACTATACAATTATATTTTTACATATATTTATAAATACCACAATTTCAAAAATTAAACTGTGGTATTTTAAATTAATATAGAGCTTTTAGATTATTTTTGTTCAAAAGACATAAGATATTCCCTTTCTTTTGTATCTTCATTAATAAGCTCTTCTAAAACAACAAAACCATTTTTATTGTAGAAGTTTATTGCTCTTTGATTTTTTATAAAAACGTTCAGTGTTAAATAGTGATATTTAGCCTTACAATAATCTATTAATTTTTGTCCTACACCATCTCTTTGGTAATATTTTTTAACAAAAATTCCACCTATATAATTATTTTCAACTACACCTATAAAACCTTTAACAACATCATCCTCTTCAAATATATAAACATCAGCTTCTTTAAGTAACTCCCTAACTAAATCATAATTTTTAATCCAATACTCCTTACATATAAAATCATGAGCATCTATATTAGTTTCTAACCAAATTTTCATTACTTCTTCTAACTTATTTATATTTGAATTTAAATCTATTATCATACTCTTTCTCCTCAATTTATATAAATTTTAAAAGTAAGAGTTTAAGCACTCATTAAGTTCACCCTTTCTAAGAATATATTTATGGAAATTCTATCTTTAGATTAAATAATTTTACTTACCTTTAAAATTATATACTAAAAATAAAAAACATGATATTGCAATTAATTTAATTACAATATCATATTTTTTTATTTAAATTATAAATATGGCTACCAAAGTAGTTACAACTATTCCAATTACCACTGGTTTAAAGTTCTTCTTAGTAAGCTCAAAAGGATCTATACCGCATATTGCTGCTACTGGTATTACAGCCCAAGGAACTATAGTTCCTCCACCAACCCATATTCCAACTAATTGGCCTAAAGCTGTAAGTGTTTCTATTCCTCCACCTAAGGCAGTTGAGAATATTTGTGAAACAGATCCAACTAGTGATATCCCTGAAAATCCAGAACCATCTAAACCTGTTATGGCACCTACTACAGAAAGTGTACTTGCTGAAACAACTGAATTTATAGGTACTAAATTAGCAAGGGCAAGTCCTAAATCATTTACTATCCCATGAGAAACTTCAGGAAGTATCTTTCCAAAAATTTCATTAAATGCTGAATCACCTAAATAGAAAAATGCAGCAACTGGTATAACAACACCAAATATTTTAAAACCAAATCGCAATCCTTTTACAAGATTTTCTGTTACTTTTTCAAGAGATTCTTTTTTATATGATACTACAGAAACTAAACTTAATATAAATACTGCAGTACCACCAATAAGAGCTGTTGCATCATTTCCCTGAAGATTTGCCTTAAACATTATAATTAAATCTAAAGCAAATAATACTAAAATTAAAAAGGCTAAAGCTCTTCTTACTTTTTTTGATGATATAGCAATTTTATTTTCATTACTATTTTCTTCATAATTAATGTTATCTTCTATAGTCATTGATCCTGATTTAATGTCTTTTCTAAGGTAATAAAACGCAACAGTAGTGGTTACAACCCCCATTGTTATTGCAAGGGGAACACTAGCTGAAATAACACTTCCTATAGGTATACCAGCTGCATCTGCAGTAAGTTTTGGTGCAGCTTGAATAATGTAATCACTTGATAATGCAATACCATGTCCAAATAAATTCATAGCTATTGCAACTCCCATAGCAGGAAGTCCAGCTTTTTTAGCTAAAGGTAAAAACAAAGCACCTATAAGCGCTACTGCTGGTGATGGCCAGAAGAACCATGACAAAATCATCATAACTATGCCAATAACCCAGTAAGCAATCCAATAATTTTTAATTACTCCTTTAAAAGGAGAAACTATCTCATCATTTATACCTGAATCAATTAAAGACCTACTCATAGCTGTTACAACAGAAATAATAAAGATTGTCGGCATGAGCTCCTTTGTAGCATATACAAAACTATTAAAAATACCCATAGTTGCCTTTGAAAGAGATTGTGTTCCCATAAGGCCCAATATGAATATACCCAATATACAAATTAAAGATATATCTCTTTTCTTTACCATAGCAATTATAATAACTATAATAAAAATAAGATAAATGTAGTGTAGTGGTGTTAATGTTACGTTTATCATGTATGTCTCCACTCTATTAATTACTATAGTATAAATAATATGATACTTACTGTTGCTTCGTTACAGAATAATAGTCAGAAAAATACATAATTCTAATTAATACTACTTTTTGTTATGATAAATACTACTTTTTTATATCTAATATACCTCTATATAAAAGACCAAATAACTTCCTAAAGCCCCAAATAATTAAAAAGATAATAGTTAATTTGCCACTTCAAATTGACTATAATAAAGAGAAGCATAAAATCCATTTTGTGCTAGAAGATTTTCATGATTTCCTCTTTCTACAATATCACCATCTTTAACAACTAAAATCATATCGGCATTTTGGATAGTCGATAATCTATGAGCTATTATAAAACTTGTTTTATCCTTCATAAGTCTTGATAAAGCTTTTTGTATTTCTACTTCTGTCCTTGTATCTACACTTGAAGTAGCTTCATCTAATATCATAATTGTAGGATTTGTCAGCATAGCACGAGCAATTGTTAAAAGTTGCATTTGTCCTTGAGAAACGTTTGATGTTTCACTAGAAATTACTGTATCATATCCATGCTCTAATGTACGAATAAAATGGTCACAGCTAGCAGCTTTTGCAGCAGCTATTATTTCTTCAAGTGTAGCATCCATCCTACCATATGCAATATTTTCGGCTATTGTACCTTCAAATAGCCATGTATCTTGAAGTACCATACCAATTTGTCTACGTAATGTATTTCTAGGTATATCCTTAATATTAATTCCATCAATTGATATAGTTCCTTCATTTAATTCATAAAAACGCATAATTAAGTTAATTAATGTAGTTTTTCCTCCTCCTGTTGGTCCAACAATAGCTACCATTTCATTTGGTTTTACTTCAAGATTTAAATCTTTTATTAAAGTTTTTTCAGCAGTATATCCAAATTTTACATTTTTAAAATCTACCTTTCCCATGGATATAGGATGTTCATTAAATGAAAGCTCATTGAATTTATTATCTGAAATTTCTTCTTCTTCATCTAATAGTTCAAAAACTCTTTCAGCTCCAGCAATAGCAGATTGTAAAGACATAATAACATAAGAAGCTTGAGTAACAGGCTCAGAAACTTGATTTACGTATTGTAAAAATGCCTGAATTCCACCTAAGGAAATTTGTCCATTAAGTGTCATTATTCCACCTACAATTGCTGTTGTTACAAAACCTAATTGACTTAAAAATCTAATGGTTGGATATATAGCAAAATCCACAAATTGAGCTCTTCTATTTGCCTCAAATTGTTTTTTATTAAGCTCAGTAACTTCTTCAATTATATTATTTTGTTGATTAAAGACTTTGATAATACGATTACCAGAATACACTTCTTCAATTTTTCCACTTAAGTCGCCCATAGCAGCATAATTTTCTGCATAATAACGTTGACTTAAACTTGATACATAGTTAGTTGCAATTGCACTAATTCCAAGGAATATAAAAATTAATAAAGATAGTTTTAAATTTAATATAAGCATTGAAATAATTGTAAGTACAATTGTAAAACAAGAAGATATAAACTGCATAAATCCAACTTGCATCACTAGGGATACTTTTTCAAGATCATTTGTTACCCTGCTCATAATATCTCCTGTTTTATGTGAATCAAAGTATTTTAGTGGAAGTCTATTTAATTTTTTACTAATTTCTTTACGTAATGAAAGAGTTAAATTTTCACCAATACTAGATATTATATATTGCTGAACATAAGAAAGAAAACTGCTAAAAATAGAAGCTAGTACTAACATTAAAACTGGCATAGCTAGTGCATCTGTCACCATTGATAAAACACTCACAGATCCATCAAAATTACGAATTGCATTTACTAAATTATTAATAGCTGATCCAACAATAAGTGGAATAATTGCATAAGCCGCACTGCTAAGCAATGAAGATATTCCTACAATTATTAACTTCTTACTTTGTGTTTTTAATTGGCTCATTAGCCTTTTAATAGTCTTTTTTGTGTTTTGAGGAATATCCTCGCTAAATGTCATTGTATCTTTTTTCTTATTTTTATCCTTCTTCATAAAATCAAGCCTCCTTTATATTCATTTGACTTTTAGCAATTGCTTGATATACAGAACAATTTTTCATTAGTTCATCATGTTTCCCAATACCAACTAGATTCCCTTCATCTAATACAAGTATTTGATCTGCATCCATAATTGTACTCACCCTTTGAGCAATTATTATCTTAGCTGCATCCGTCATGTTTTCTTTAAGTGATTTACGAAGTGCTGCATCTGTTTTTAAATCCAAAGCAGAAAAGCTATCATCAAAAATATAAATTGGTACTTTTCTTATAAGAGCTCTTGCAATAGATAAACGTTGTTTTTGTCCACCTGAGAAATTTGAACCACCTTGAGACACTTCAGATTGTAACCCTTTAGGCAATTTATTAACAAAAGATTCTGATTGAGAAATACTTAATGCTTTCTTCATATCTTCTTTAGTTGCTTCTTTATATCCCATTTTTAGGTTATCCTCAATTGTTCCACTAAACAAAAATGCTTTTTGAGGAATATAACCAATTGTATTTCTTAATTCATTTTGTGAAAGATTTCTTATATCCATACCATTTATACGAATTTCTCCTTGGTCTATGTCATGTAGTCTTAGAATAAGATTAGCAATAGTGCTTTTACCAGAGCCTGTACTTCCAATAATGGCTGTAGTCTCACCTTTATTACATGAAAATGATAAATTGCTAATAACTGGTTCTTCTGCTCCATGATAAAAGAAAGATACATTTTCAAATTCAACTACTGCATGCTTATCTTTTGTACATTGCTTTTCTATATCCGAATCCTGAATCTCTGGATTAATTTCTAAAACTTCCTCTATACGATCAAGACATGATTTCATTTTAGGAAGATTAACACTTGTTGTTGTAGCCATTATTAAATAGCTTAATGTAATAATAGAATATTCAGTTACAGCAGTTATTTGGCCAATTTCCATTGTACCCTTCATGGAAAGAATTCCACCTATCCAAACTATAATAGCTATTGAAAGACCAATCATAAGCCATATTATAGGATTTAATATAGCAAATAGCTTATTTAGTTTTATCATATCTGTAGCATAGCTTTTAAAAGCTTTACCTGATCTACCTTCTTCATATTTTTCATTTCCAAATGCACGAATAACACGAATTCCAGTAATAGATTCCCTTATTACTTGATTAATATGATCTAGTTTAGATTGAACCCTTTTAGAAATAAATATTGATTTCTTAAGTACTAATCCAGAAAAAGCAATAAATATTATCACAGATAAAATAAGTATTAAGGCTAAAGAAAAGCTAGTGTATGCTGTCATGATAATAGATGTACCAATAATAAGTGGAGCTGGAACTATAAGCTGCAAAGCTAACCCAAAGTTCTGTTGCAAATTAGAAATATCTGAAGTTGTACGTGTTATCATAGATGAAACTCCAATAGTATCAAATTCATGAATAGATAACTCCTGACTCTTACGGAAAATCTTATCTCTTAAGTAATATCCAAAAACTGCAGCAAGATCTGCAGAATAATAACTTCCAAGTACAGCTGCAATTGTTGTTATTAAAAGAACTATTATCATTTGAACCCCTATATGAAGAATTTCATTCATATCACCTTTCAAAATTCCATTGTCTACAATTCCTGCTATTAAATATGGAATTAGTAATGTTCCTACTACTTGTCCAAAAAGCATAATTAATGTTATTCCTACTTTACTTTTGCTTTCTTTTAGGAATAGTTTTAAATACTTCATAGTTTACCTCCGTTATGTAAGTAATTTTGCAAAAATTTCATTTCAGTGGTATTATAAAGCTTAAAGTAACTTTAATGTCAATAGTATAATTAAAAATTGGAGGTACTTATGAAAGATAAATCTAATATGCAAATTAAAGAATTTTCTGCTCTTACAGGTATTAAACGTGAAAATTTAAGATACTATGATCAAATAGGATTGTTATCACCAGAATTTCGTGGTGAAAATGGCTACCGATACTATACTAGAAATCAGTTAACTACAGCATATTTAATTATATCTCTTAGAGAAATTGGAATTGGAATTGATGAGATAAAAAGATATATTGATATACGTACTCCAGAAGAAATGTTTACTTTATTTAGTGCACAAAAAAAACATATATTAACTGAAATAAAAAAGCTTAAACGTATATTAGAAGTTATGCAACTTTATGTTGATATGGCAGAAGATGCTATTAGATATAAAGAAAATAGCATAAATATTGAGTACAAAAAGAAAGAACCTATTTTCCTAGGCCCAAAAATTTCTAAAGATTCTATAGATGCATCACAAGATGAATCTGCTATTTCATTTTATAATTTTGCGGCTGAAAATGGAATTGATATAGGTTATCCCCTTGGTGCTATTGTTAGTAAAGAAGATATTGAATTAGGAAATCCTTTATATGCAATTCAATATTATTTTAAAGCTATAAATGAGCAAAAATCATATAAACCTGAAGGCAAATATGCAGTTTTTTATGGAAGATGTGCTTATGGAGAATCTGATGATCTTTATGAAAAATTATATAAATTTATTAAAGAAAATAATTTGCGTATTTGCAGTAATGCCTATGAGGAATATCCCCTAAACGAACTTTCAACTAAAGATGAAAGTAAGTACTGTGTTAAAATAGAAATAATGGTGGAGAGTGATGATCGGTAGTTTTGTTGTAAAAACAAAACTACCGACTGTTTTTTCATAAATAGCTAGTAGTTTTAAGTAATATACTATATAAATTTTGGAGGAAACTATAGAACTTAAAGGATTTCTAAAATAACAGCTTAAGATAAATCCTATTCTATTTCTACTCTTACCTGTTGTTTTTGTAATAATCTTAGCATTAAATTTACAATTATTCTTTCTTTAAGTTTAGTAGCTTCTTGTTTTGTTGTAGTTTCATTGCTTAAAATTGGATTTCTATTAATATCAACTTCAATAAAATTTGCTTTTACTAGTTCAACAAATGGCTTTTCATTAAAGACTTCTGTAAATACTAAACCTTGTTCATACTGCTCACAATCAATCACTGAATCTTTGTAAGCATCACATATTTTAGGTCTACCATTAAAAAATTCAACTTCATTTATAGTAGTGTTTTCAGTAAAAATTGGTGGTCTAGTATAAGTGATTCTAGTAGTAAAATTAAATGGCACTTCAACTGTACAGTATTTTATATTTCCAGAACTATTTTCTACTTTTTCTTCAGTATAAGTTTTAGATTCATACTCAATATTATTCCTTATAAAACCTGTGACAAATAACATTCCTGAATTATTCTCCGAAATATTTGATGGAAAAGGAATAAGACGGGATTTAATTAAAAATACATTTATTTTAATTAATTTAATTTCATTAACTTCTTGGTCTAATGTGATAGTATCTTCAACAGAAATTGTTATATTTGTTTCTGCTAATATAATAGGTAAGTTAGCATATAATCCTTTTGTTGAAATATTAATATTTTTAGATGATTCTTCTTTTACAATAGTATTATAGTTCTCCTCTATAAGCTTTTGGTCATCTAATTCTAATAATTTTTTATCACTTGCTTTTACAGATTCTTTAGCTTCCCCTTCATTTATTTCTTTATCACTTTCTTCTAGAAGTTCATTACTATTTTCTTCTACGAATTCTTTATCACTTTCTTTTAGGACTTCTTTATCATTTTCTTCACATAATTCTTCATAAATTTCTTCTAATAATTCTCCCTTAGGTGAATCTTTAATAGTAATACTAGTATTACTATTATTATCTAAGTACTCATTATTAGATAAATCATTCTTTTTATATTCTAAGTTATTTTCTTTAATATTAACCTCTTGAAATTCGGAGATACTTTTTTTTATTCCAAAGTTATTTGTATTACTATCTTCTATGTTAAGAGTTTTAAAAAAATCAAAAAACTCACTTTGTGTAGTATTAATAATATCCTTATTTTCTTTAGGATGTTTTTCATCACTTTTTTTATTATATAAATAATACTTATTTTGGTTTTCAATATATTCTTCATAGTTCTTTTGCATATACACATATTGTTTATTCTGCATCTTAATATATTCTTCATACTTATTTTTCATATAAATATACTGCTGATTTTGCTTTTTAATATATTCTTCATAATTCTTTTTCATATATATATAATACCTATTTAGTCTTCTAACATATTCTTCATATTGCTTTATCTTAAGTTGATTATAATTTTGCCTTGAATAGTATCTCCTTTCCATAATATCTCCTCCACTTAAGAATTTAATAAAATAAGCGTATAATTAACTCATTTTAAAACAGACCTAAAAATTTTCTTAGTAAGCCTTAAGTCTGTAATATATTATCAAATAATATTAAATTTTTAGATTTATATATATTTAATAATTATAATGCTGTAATTCTTACTTGTTGTTTTTGTAATACCTTTAATGTTAAATTTACTACTGCTTTTTCTATAAGCTTAGTAACATTATCTTCTGTAGGAGTTGTGCTGTTTAATACTTTATCTGTATGAATATCAACTTCAATAATATCTGCTCTTACTAATTCAGTAAAAGGTTTTTCATTAAAGAATTCTGTAAAGAAAAGACTCTGATCACAAGTATTGCATCCAATCACTTTATCCAAGCAATCATCACAATCATTAAGATTATCTGTAAAAAAATCTAATTTACTTGGTGTAGTCTTTTCGTCAAAAACTGGTTCTCTAATGAAATTAATCCTTGTTGTAAAATTAAAAGGTACTTCAACTGTGCAATGTCTTATATCACCATAAACACTTTTACTTCCTGGTATGCTATAAGTTTGTGTTACATACTCAATATTATTTCTTATAAAACCTTTTATAAATAGTATTCCAGTACCAGGTTGATCATCTTGAGAAAATGGAATAATTCGAGACTGACCCAGAAATACATTCTTTTTAATTCGTTTAATTTCCATAGCTAATTTATCTAATGTGATAGTAGCTTCAACAGGAATTGTTATATTTATTTCTGCTAATACAACTGGAATTTTAGCAAATATAGGCCCAGATGAAATAACATCAGGAGTTACAGGTGTTTCTTTAGTTAGTGATTGAACTTGAGAATTAACAGTTGCACAAGGAGCTGTTATGATTTTACATTCATTTGTATTTTCTTTAATTTCATTCATTCTAATGTATCCTCCATTTTTAGCTAATTTAAATGTAACTAGGTAACTATCTAATGTATAATATACAAATTTCCCCTTTTATGTACTAGAATAAATAAAAAGCTATTATATTTAAAAAAATATTAAAATTCTAATTGTATGTTTGTTTATTTCAAAACTCAAAAAAATCCTCAGCAAAACTTATATTAAGTATTACTGAGGACATACTTATTCTAATATATTATTATATTGTGATTAGGCAAGGTCATAAATTTATTTTATAAGTCAATTCTTAAATCTGTATTTCTATTAAACTAAAGCTGTAACTCTTACTTGTTGATTTTGTAATACTTTCAATGTTAAATTAACAACTACTTTTTCTGTAAGCTTAGTGAAAAGTTGTTCTGTAGGAATTTCACAGTCCTTATATGGATCTGTGTGAATATCAACTTCAGCGATATCTGCTCTTACTAATTCAGTAAAAGGTTTTTCATTAAAGAATTCTGAATTGAAAAGTCCTTGATCACAAACATTACGTCCAATAACTGGATCTGCACAAGCATCGCAACTCTTATTCTTATCTGAGAAAAATTCTACTTCAAGTGAAGGTGTATTTGTAATAAATATTGGTGGTCTAAGGAAAGTAATTCTTGTTGTAAAGTTAAAAGGCACTTCAACTGTACAATGTCTTATATCGCCACAGATATTAGGAGATCCATGCCTATTGCAAGTTTTAGTTGCATATTCTATATTCTTTCTTATAAAACCAGCTATAAATAGTATTCCAGTACCAAATAAACCATCTTGAGAAAATGGAATAACCCTAGATTGATTTAAATATACATTCTTTCTAATTCTCTTAATTTCTATTGCTGGATGATCTAATTTAATAGTAGCTTCTACTGGTATTGTTATATTAGTTTCAGCTATTACAACTGGAACCTTAACAACTACTGGTCCTGGTGCAATAACGCTAGGAGCTACAGAAGCTTGCTCAGTTAAAGATTGTTGTAGAGTTTTAACCTCTGCACAGTGTCCTACTAAAGCTGCACTTTCAACTACATTTTCATTCGTATTCATTTTGTTATCATTCATAATAACACTTCCTCCGTTTTTATCTAGTTAAGATATCGTTAGTAAACCTTATATTATATAATATATAAAATACATATTTTTGTGCATATTTCTAAATTAAAATACCTACATAATGTGAAAATTAACCCTCTCCAATCTTTTAACCCTTTCACTACTTTATTTGGCAAAATGTGGTCTGCCCCCTAAAAAGTAGACATTATTAAAAAGGATATATCATTGTGAATTACAAAAATGGCTTCGATATTTAATTGGAGCCATATTTTTTAACCTTTTTTGAAATCTAATATTATTATA
>NZ_JAGGJY010000017.1 GCF_017873245.1 Clostridium tertium
TTCCTAGCATTAGCAGCATTAATATTTGGACAATGGAAACCACTTGGAATATTAGGAGCAACATTCTTCTTTGGATTTGCTTCAACAATAGCTAACGTATCTCAAGCGATACCATCGTTAGCAGCAATACCTGGTGTATTATTAAAAATTTTCCCATATGTGGTAACTTTAATAGCATTAGTTTTATTCTCTAAATCATCACAAGCACCAAAGGCATCTGGAGAACCATTTGATGCTGGTAAGAGATAGAATTTAAGTTAAAAGATAAAATTGAAAAATGAAAAAGTTAATGTAGAAATTCATTCTTTGAATGAATTTCTAATAAAATATTTAGATAATCGTATAGGAGGGCTTGAGTTATGAAAATATTTATAGATACTGCAAATGTAGAGGAAATTATATCAGCAAATGATATGGGGGTTATTTGTGGAGTTACTACAAATCCATCATTAATAGCAAAAGAAGGAAGAGATTTCAAAGAAGTAATAAAAGAAATTACTACTATAGTTGATGGGCCTATAAGTGCAGAGGTAATTAGTTTGAAATATAATGAGATGGTAAATGAGGGCCTTGAATTAGCAAAGATTCATCCTAATATAGTTATAAAGATTCCAATGACTATAGATGGGTTAAAGGCTGTTAATATATTATCTTCTAAAGGTATAAAAACAAATGTAACTTTAGTTTTTTCAACAGCACAAGCTTTATTAGCTGCTAGAGCTGGAGCTACTTATGTAAGCCCTTTCATAGGAAGAGTAGATGATATAGGAAGTAAGGGAATTGAACTTATAAAAGAAATTGCATCAGTTTTCAAAATACATCATATAGATACAGAAATTATAGCTGCAAGTGTTAGAAATCCTATACATAGTATAGAAGCAGCATTAGCTGGTGCACATATTGCGACTATTCCTTACAATGTATTAGTTCAAATGACTAAAAATCCATTAACTGATATAGGAATAGAAAAGTTCCTAAGTGACTGGAATAATAGTAATAAAAAATAATATTTTCTTTTTATATTATGGAATATGGTCATAACAATTAATTTTAGGATGATACTTAATGGAAGAAAATCATTAATATCATTACAATGATAAGTTTTAAAGATAATTTTTATTAAAGACATCTAAAGTATTAACGAGAGAAAGCATGATTTATGTAGCGATACTTTGGATGTCTATTTTTTTGGTTATTATTAAAAATAACATAAAACAAATATTAGGAGGGGTAAAATGAGGATTAAGGGAAACCTAAAAAAATTCTTGGCTTCGGTTGTAGCTCTTACTTTTATCATAGGTAATTTACCAATGAATTTAGTAAAAGCTGCAGCAGAGGAATTATCAACGGAAACAGTTCAAATTCTTGCAACTACCGATTTGCATGGAAGGTTTGTTCCATATGAATATGCAAGAGCAACAAGATCAGATGGAGGATTAACTCAAATAGCTACATTAGTTGAGCAAGAAAGAGCTAAAAATCCAAATACTGTTCTTGTTGATAATGGAGACAATATTCAAGGGAACTATAATCATTTGTTTCTAAATGATGAAAAAAATCCTATGATGCTAGCAGTAAAGGAAATAGGATATGATTCGTTTAGTTTAGGTAATCATGAATTTAATTTTGGAATGGACAAGTTATTCCAAATAACTAATCAAATAAAAGATAATGTAAAGGTTTTATGTGCTAATTTATATAAGGGTGATGAAAGAGTTTTTGATGCATATACAATAAAAAAGTTACCTAATGGAGTAAAAGTTGCAACAATTGGTGTTGTTACTCCGCATATTGATAAGTGGGATGGACCAAATTTAGTTGGGTACACACCTAAGAATCCAACTGAAGAAGTTGCAAAGGTTATTCAAGAAATAAAGGCAGCTGGTGGAGCAGATGTATATGTAGTTACATCACATATGGGATTCAATAATGAATATGGTAAAGGTGATTCAGCGAAGGAACTTGCTGAAGCTAATCCTGATGTAGATGTAATTGTTATGGGACATAGCCATGAAGCTTTTGCAGAAAAAACTGCTGGAAATGCTATTTTAATTCAACCAGCTAATAATGCAGGAAGCTTAGGTAAAGTAGAACTAAAATTAGAAAAATCAAATGATGGATATGTAGTTAAAGAGAAGAAAGGAACACTATTAAAAACTACAGGAGTAGCAGAAAATGAAAAGCTAGCATTAGCTTTAAAATCATATGATGAAAGAGCAAAGTCAGATGCAAGTATAGTTATAGGACAATTAGAAGGTCCAAGCTTAGCTGATAAAAATGAAATAGCTGATATACCAGAATCATTAGTTAGAGATCAAGGTATAACAGACTTAGTAAATGAAGTTCAAATATATAATAGTAAAAATCATTTGAAATCACAAGGAATAGATATAAATTCAGGATATATGGTATCAGCAGCAGCATTATTCGATGCAGGATCAAATATGCTATCTGGGGATATTAAGAAATCTGATATATCAAATATATACAAATATGACAATAAGCTTTACACAATAAAAACAAATGGAAAGCAACTTAAGAGATTTATGGAGTGGACATCATCAATATATAATACATTTAAACCAGGAGATTTAACGGTATCATTAAATGAAAAGATTAGATTATACCAATACGATATGTTTGATGGAATAAGCTATGAAATAAATATTTCTAAGCCGGCTGGAAGTAGAATTGAAAATATTAAGTTTGAAAAGGATGGGAAAGTTGTTGAAGATACTGATTTAGTTTATTTATCAGTAAATAACTATAGATACGACTCAGTTCTTAATGCAGCTAATAATCCTGTATTTGAACCAGGAACACATGAAAAAGTTTATGACACTAATAATGATAAAATATCAGATATGAGAGATTTAATAACAGACTATATAGTAAAAGTTAAGGGTGGAAAAATAAGTAGAAATATAGATAACAATTGGAAATTAACAGGAGTTAATTATGATCAAAAATTAAGAGAAGAAGTTGTTAAATTAGTAAATGATGGAGTGCTTAGCATACCGGTATCAGATGATGGAAGAACTCCTAATGTAAAAAGTTTAACTATAAATGATGTTTTAATGGCTAAAAATCTAAAGAGAGTTGAATTAGTAAGTTTTAATGATTTACATGGAAATGTACAAGAAAGTGGTAAAAATGTTGGTATAGCTAAGTTAGCGTCAGCAATAAAAGAAAGAACTTCATTAAATGACTTCTCTAACTATGAAGCTATACCACTAGCTGCGGGAGATTTATATCAAGGTACAGCAATATCAAATCTTACTAAAGGTGCACCAGTAAGCGAATTTTTAAATGATATAAAAATTCCTGCATCTGCAGTTGGAAATCATGAATTTGACTGGGGAAAAGAATTAATTCCTACATGGGCAAAAGCAGGAAATTTTGATTTCTTAGCTGCTAATATTATAGACAAGAAAACAGGAAAACCTGTTGAATGGGCAAAACCTTATAAAATTATTGAAGTAGATGGAATTAAAGTTGGGTTAATAGGAGTTACAACACCTGAAACAGCTTATAAGACAACTCCAGCAAATGTTGCTGATTTAACTTTTGAAGATCCTTCAATATCAGTTCAAAAATATGCTGATAAATTAAGAAAAGAAGATAAAGTTAATGCAGTAGTTGTATTATCTCACTTAGGAGCAACAAAAGATAAAGATGGAAAGCCTGTTGGAGAAGCTGTGGATTTAGCAAATAAAATTAAAAATGTTGATGCAATTATAGCTTCTCATGATCACCAACTTACAAATGTTGAAGCTAATGGAATTAAGATAATTGAAGCTGGATATAATGGTAGGGCTTTATCAATATTAACATTTGATTTTGATAATGAAGGAAAATTAGTTTCACTTGGAGCCAATTTAGATAAGCTTTATGAGAGAAGTGCTAATATAATACCAGATGAAACTTCAGCAGAAATAGTTAAGAAATATGAATCTGAATTAAAACCAATATTAAGTGAAAAAGTAGCTGATCTAGATAAGGATTTAGATCACGATAGAAATGAAGGACTTACACCTCTTGGAACAGTTGTTTCTGAGACAATGAGAAAAATTACAGGTGTGGATATTGGTATAACTAATGGTGGAGGAGTAAGAGCGCCATTATCAGCTGGAGTATTAACAATTGGAGATTTATATACAATATTACCTTTCGATAATACTTTAGTAACAATGGAATTAAAGGGTTCAGACGTAAAATCTGCGATAGAACATGGAATTATGCCGGAAAACTTTGGCTGGGGACAATTCTCAGGAATTAAAGTTTGGTATGATAAAGATGCTCCAGCAGGAGAAAGAATCACTTCAATTAGATTAGCAGATGGCACTCCATTAGATATGGATAAATATTATACAGTTGTAGTTAATGATTTTATGGCAACTGGTGGAGATGGATATGATTTCACAAATGCTAAAAATATGAAAGACACAATGCTTGTAATGAGAGATGAAATCAGCAATTACTGGAAGGTGAATGGAGTAGATACAGATATAGAAAATCTATTAATAGCTGGAGTTGATGATACAAAAGAGCCTACAAATCCAGGAGAGAATCCAGGAGAGAATCCAGGAGAAAATCCAGGTGGAAACAACAATGGACAAGAAGGTTCAAACAATGAAAGCAATTTACCAACTACTGGTGGACAAAATCCTATAAACCTATTAGTATTTGCTATATTAATATCAGGTGTTGGTTATGTGATGTTTAGAAAGAAGACTGAAGAAAAAGCTAGTTAAAATTAATCATTTAGGAGCTATCTTAACACTATAGATAGCTCCTTTTTAATTAAATAAGTATTAAAATTATAAAAAAGGAAATAATAGTAATATTATAATTAATAAAATTATTCTTGATAAATTAAATATATTAATTCATAATAGAAATACATATATAAAGTCCAAGAGATTCATATCTTTAATATTTATATCTGAAAATATCCCAATTTAGAATTTATTAAATTTAAAAATTGATTTTTTATTCATAATTTAATTATAAATAAAATTATCTATGGAGGTGCAGTTTTGAGTAAAGAAATATATGAAAGAAAAACATTAGCTGAGTTGAAAGAAATAGCTAAGCAGCTTAATATAAAAAATATAAGTAAGTTAAAAAAGAGTGAGCTTATTGATGCAATAATTGAAAATTCACCAAAAAGTATAGAAAAAAATGGAGTTATATTGCAAGAAAAGATAACACCTAAGGTGAAATCTGAAGAAATTAATGTAGTAAATAATAGTTTTAATAAGGATATGAGAGAAGAAAATAAAGAAGAAAGAAAAGAAGATATTAAAGAAGAAAATAGGGAAGAAAAAAGAGAACGATTAAAAGTTATGATAAATGAGTCTAACACAGCTAAAGGTGTATTAGAAATATTAGAAAATAATAGTTTTGGCTTTTTAAGATGCAACAATTATCAAACTGGGGAAAACGATATATATGTATCACCATCTCAAATAAGAAGATTTAACCTTAGAACTGGGGATGAAGTTGAAGGAAAGGTAAGAGAAGCTAAAGAAGGAGAAAAATTTAAAGCATTACTTTACGTTGAAAGAGTAAATGGAGAAAATCCTGAAAGAGCAGTTGGAAGAAAATCTTTTGAAACATTAACACCTATATATCCTCAAGATAGATTACATTTAGAGACTAATAACGAAGGAGATTTATCTTCAAGATTAATGGATATAATTTGTCCTATAGGTAAGGGGCAAAGGGGAATAATAGTTGCACCTCCTAAGGCAGGGAAAACAACTTTATTAAAAAAGGTTGCTCAAAATATATCTAAGAATTATCCGGAAGTTAAACTTATAGTTCTACTTATAGATGAGAGACCAGAAGAAGTAACAGATATGAAGAGATCTATAAATGGTGATGTTATATATTCAACTTTTGATGAAGAGCCTCAAAACCATGCAAAGGTATCTCAAATGGTATTAGAAAGAGCTAAAAGAATGGTTGAACAAGGAAAAGATGTAGTTATATTATTAGATAGTTTAACTAGACTTTCTAGGGCGTATAACTTGACGATTACTCCAACGGGAAGAACGTTATCTGGCGGATTAGATCCAGGTGCTTTAATAATGCCTAAAAAATTCTTTGGAGCAGCTAGAAATATTGAAGAGGGTGGAAGTTTAACTATACTTGCAACAGCTTTAATTGATACTGGTTCTAGAATGGATGATATGATATTTGAAGAATTTAAAGGGACTGGAAATATGGAAGTTCATTTAGATAGAAAGCTTCAAGAAAGAAGAATATTCCCTGCAATTGATATATATAAATCTGGAACTAGAAAAGAAGATTTAATTTTATCAGATGAAGAGAAAGAAGTTGCATATTCAATTAGAAGAGTTATGTATAGAGATGGAAATATAGAAAATGTTACTGAAAAATTAATAAATATGCTTACAAAAACTAAAAATAATAAGGAATTTATAAATATATTCAGTAAAAGCGAAATAGAGAAAAAATAGTTTAAATAAAAAAATGTGTATGAGGTACTACCTTATACACATTTTTTTATTTAAATATTAATTTATCAGCTAAACCTACTATTCTTTGCTTGGAATAACAAGAAGATAATTTAGATAATTTGTAGCGCATTTTTTCTAATTCCTTTGGGTTAGAAATTAAATTATCTATTGTTAAGTTTAACTCTAAAAGATTATCTATATACAAAGCATATCCATTAGAGGTTAAAAATTCTACATTTTGCGTTTCTTGACCTGGAATAGCAAATGGAATTAATAAAGGTAAGTTTTTACTTATTGCTTCAGTAACTGTAAGACCACCAGGTTTACTTATTATTAAATCTGAATATTCCATTAAAGAATCAACATCTTTTGAGAAACCTAGTATATGAAGTTTTTTATCCTTGATTGAATGTTTATATTCTTTCAGTAAATCTTCCTTTAATTTTTCATTTTTTCCACATACAACTGTTATTCTAAGCTTATTGGAGTTATTCAATAATTCTTTTAAAACATAAGAAATATTTTTTAATCCCATGCTACCACTCATAAGTAGAATATTGAAATAATCATCATTTTTCGTTGCTTTTATATCAGATTTATTTTCTAAAAACTCATCTTTGACAGGAATTCCAAAAGTAAATATTCTTCTAGAGTCTATTCCTCTTTTAGCTAAATCGTCTTTTGTATTTTCACTTGCAGTGATGTAAGCATCTATATTTTTATCTATATAAGTTGAATGAGCTTTAAAATCAGTTACTATAACTATTACAGGTTTATTTAAGCCTTTTCTTTTAAGAGATCCCATTATATTTACTGCAAAAGGATGTGTAACTAATATTATATCAGGACTAATTGAATTAATTAGTTTAGATATCTTTCTTTTAGTAAAGCAAAAAACTAAAGATAAAAGCTTATTTGTAAAACTTGTATCAGTAAGTTTATATGCTAAACCATAAGTTTTTGGAAAAAAAGATGCTGATATTTCATATCCGCTAATGAATAATTTAGTTAATATTTTACTATTATTTTTTAAAAAATCATGGCGTATAACTTCATATCCAGAGTTCTCAAATGAGCTAGATATCGAGCTTGCAGCCTGATTATGACCTTCCCCTGTAGAAGTTGTTAATATTAAAATTTTTTTCATGATTAAATAACACTCACTTTTCTAAATAACATAATATATTTTTTAAATAACATAACATAATATAATTAAGGTAAAAGTATAATTAGATATTAGTTCCATAAAAATAAATAATTTGATCTATATGTATATGTTAAAATTAAGAAAATTATTTAAATATAATTACTATTATATTATATTATAAAAATTGACGTAAAACATAAAAAAATAAAATTCTAAGATAAATTTAAGAAATAAAAGAAAAAATGGGAAAGACTATGTCTTTCCCAGAATTTCCTATTTGTTAAGATTAAATCTCTTATTGAATTTGTCAACTCTTCCGCCAACATCAATAATTTTTTGTTTACCAGTGAAGAATGGGTGGCATTTAGAGCATATTTCTACTTTTAGTTCATCTTTAACTGAACCAGTTGTAAAAGTATTTCCACATGCACACTTAACTACAGCTTCGTGGTTGTATTTTGGATGTATGCCTTCTCTCATATTTTTCACCTCTTTCAACTACTTAAATAACCATTTGAGTATATCATAGGTGTTTTATTGAGTCAAGGAGATTACATAATAAAAATATCTTTGATTAGTTATTATATAAGATGCTATAATTTAAATATATCTAATGAAAAAGGAGAATTAAAATGAGTAAATTATATTTTAGATATGGAGCTATGAATTCTGGAAAATCAACACATCTTATGCAGGTTGCTTATAATTATGAAGAAAGAGGAATGAATGTTACATTAATAAAACCTTTTACAGATAAAAAGGGTGGAGAAAGACTAGTTTCAAGATTAGGTGTTGAAAGAAAAGTAGATTTAGTTATTTATGATGAAGACAATGTATTAGAAAAAGTTCAAGAATATAGAGAAAAAAATAAAAATATAGACTGTATATTAGTAGATGAGGCTCAGTTTTTAAAATCAAAACAAATAGATCAATTATTTGAGATAGCAGTTGTATTAGATATACCTGTAATATGTTATGGATTAAGAACTGACTTCAAAATGCAAGGATTTGAAGGAAGTACAAGATTATTATTGCTTGCACATAGTATAGAAGAAATGAAAACTATATGTAAGTGTGGAAGAAAAGCTGTGTTGAATGGAAGAAAAATCAACGATAGATTTGTTTTTGAAGGGGAGCAGATTGCAATAGATAATGTTGATAATGTTGAATACGAATCTTTATGTGGACACTGCTATTTTAAATATAAAAATAATTTATAAATAGAAAGAGTGGTAAAATGAGAAAGTGTGAAGTGGGAGGACAAGCTGTTATTGAAGGCGTTATGATGAGGGGGAGCAAGGGGCAAGCTACAGCTGTTAGAACTCCAAATAAAGAAATAAGAATAGATTTTAAAAAGATAGTACCTATAACTAAAAAATATAAATTTCTAAATGTTCCATTTATTAGAGGAATATTTGTGCTTTTAGATTCTCTTATTACTGGAATCAATACTTTAAATTATTCAGCATCATTTTTGGAAGATGAGGATGAAAGTGAATCAAAATTTGAAATTTGGCTAAAAAATAAATTTGGTGAAAGAAGTAATGATTTAATAATTGGAGCAACTATGATATTATCATTTGCTATTGCTGTAGGATTGTTTGTAGCATTACCTACAGCAATTGCATCATTGTTTAGTTATTTAAATTTACATCCTATAGCTCTGAATTTGATAGAAGCTGTAATTAGAATGGTGATTTTACTTGGCTATATGTATTCTATAAGTAAAATGGAGGATATTTATAGGGTTTTTCAGTATCATGGAGCTGAGCATAAGTCAATTTTTTGTTATGAGGCAGAAGAAGAATTAACAGTAGACAATGTAAAAAAATTTAGTAGGTTTCACCCAAGATGCGGAACAAACTTTTTATTTTTAATTATGTTTGTTAGTATCTTAATATTTAGTTTTACTGGATGGGGGGGATTTCTTGAAAGGTTAATACTTAGAATACTATTAATTCCTGTTGTATCAGGAATAACATATGAGTTAATTAAATGGCTTGGGAAAAATGATAATAAATTAGCAAAGATAATTGCATATCCTGGATTAAAACTTCAAGAGCTTACAACAAAGGAGCCAGACGATGACCAAATAGAAGTAGCCATTGCAGCTCTTATGAAGGCAGAAGGCCTTAAACCTAAGGAAAAAACAATAGGAGAATTGTTAGATAAAGCATCTAAGGAGCTAAAAGAAGAGAATATAGATACTTATATTTTAGATGCACAGTTATTGTTAGGTAATGTTTTAGCAAAGGATAAGTTGTATATAATAACAAATAGGGATAAGAATGTTTCTTTAAAAGATGAAAAGGAATATTTTGAGCTAATAGAGAAAAGAAAAAATAAAATGCCGATAAAGTATATTTTAGGTGAAACAGAGTTCATGGGATTAGATTTTAATGTAGAAGAAGGAGTCTTAATTCCAAGAGGTGATACAGAAATATTAGTAGAAGAAGTATTATCAATAATAAATGAAGAAGATGAACTAAATGTTTGTGATTTATGTTCTGGAAGTGGAGCAATTGGTATATCTATTGCAAATTATAGAAAAAAAATAAATGTAGAAGAAATTGATTTTTATGAGGTTCCAGAAAAAGTAACTAAAAAAAATATTATAAAACATGGATTAGAAAGTAGAGTTAAATTTATTAAAAGCGACCTACTAAAGGAGCCAATAAATCAAGGAAAGAAGTATGATGTAATAGTTTCAAATCCTCCATATATTAAAGCAGATGAAATAAGCAACTTAATGGATGATGTAAAAAAATATGAGCCGCATACAGCACTAGATGGTGGTGATGATGGATTAGTATTTTATAAAAGAATAATAGAAGAAAGTAAAACTACATTAAATAATGAAGGGGTACTGGCATTTGAAATTGGCTATGACCAAGGAGAAGAAGTTAGTAATTTAATGAAGGAAGCTGGATTTTATAATATAAAATTAGTAAAGGACTTAGCAGGATTAGACAGAGTTGTGCTGGGATACTTTAAATATTGATAAATTTCTATCTCTTGTGATATAATAGGGAGATATTAAAAAATATAGTACGGAGTGATATTTATGTTATTAGATAAATTGGCTTTTATAGAAAATAAATATGATGAATTATCTGTAAAGATATCAGATCCTTCAATAATGGCTAACCAAAATGAATGGAGAAAGCTATGTAAGGAGCATGCTGATTTAGAAGTCATAGTTACTGCATATAAGGAATATAGAACAGTTATAGATGATTTAGCAGCTAACAAAGAAATGTTAGCTGAAGAAAATGATAGAGAAATGAGAGAAATGCTTTCAGAAGAAATCTCAGACTTAACAGCGAGAGAAGAAGAATTAGAAAAGCATATCCAAATACTTTTATTACCTAAGGATCCAAACGATGATAAGAACGTTTTTGTGGAAATAAGAGGTGGTGCAGGTGGAGATGAAGCCGCTCTATTTGCAGCAAATTTATTTAGAATGTATACAAGATATGCAGAAACACAAAGATGGTCAGTTGAATTAATGAGTGCTAATGAAACTGATATTGGTGGATTCAAAGAAGTAGTATTTATGATTAAGGGATCAGGAGCATATTCTAAACTAAAATATGAAAGTGGTGTACATAGAGTACAAAGAGTTCCTGATACAGAATCAAGTGGTAGAATTCATACATCTACAGCGACAGTAGCTGTTCTGCCAGAAGTTGATGATGTAGAAATAGAAATAAACGAAAAAGATTTAAGAATAGATGTTTATAGATCTTCTGGTAATGGAGGACAATGCGTTAATACAACTGACTCTGCAGTAAGAATTACACATATTCCAACAGGGGTTGTTGTTGCATGTCAAGATGAAAAATCACAGTTAAAAAATAAAGAAAAAGCTATGAAGGTTTTAAGATCTAGATTATATGAAGCTGCAGAAGCTGAAAGAAATGCTGGTATAGCAGAAGATAGAAAGAGCCAAGTAGGTTCAGGGGATAGAAGTGAAAGAATAAGAACTTACAACTATCCACAAGGAAGAGTTACTGATCATAGAATTGGATTAACACTTTATAAGTTAGAATCATATTTAAATGGTGATATAGAAGAAGTGATTAATGCATTGATTACAGCTGATCAAGCTGAAAAAATGAAAAAAATGGGTAATACAGACGCTATTTAATAAAAAAGCCTTACATTTTATAATGTGGGGCTTTTAAAGTAGGTGGGAAGAATGAAAATAAACAAAGCATTAAAAAAGGAAAAGAATCATAAAAGGCAATTCTTTATATTAATGTTCATGCTATTTACAATACTTCCTTTAGTAGCTTTCTTGGCGCAAAATAAGAATATGTTTTTATGGGCTTATTTAGTGCTTATAGAGGGATTAATAATAATATCGTGTATAAATAAATTGAATTATCATAGATTAAGATTTTATTGTAACAATAATAAATTAAAATTTAAAAGTGGATTATTTTCAAAAGAATCAGTTATTCTATGTGATAAGGTAGCAGTTGTACATACTGATAAAACAAAGGAAGAAATGGATATTATATTAATAGCTACTGTTAGATTTAGAAATAAATATTTAAAGCCTGTAACAAAAGCTTTTATTAAGAAATATCCAGAAGCAGCAGAAGAATACTTAAAAGTAAAAAAAATAAATCCAGAAGAAAATTACTATTTTCAAGTTATAAAAAGAGGTGCTTTAAAAAAATATAATTTATTAGATGAGATATATAAAAATTGTGTTAGGGCATCTTATACATCTTCAGCTATAGAAAATATAAAAATAGCAAGAGAACAGATAGAAATATAAAGAGAAAGAAGGTAGAACTTTTGGAAACAAAGGTAGCTATTATAAAAGATATTAATAAAGACATTGAATATTTAAAGGAAGCAGCTGACATTATATATAATGGAGGAGTTGTTGCATTCCCAACAGAAACAGTATATGGTTTAGGAGCTAATGCTTTAAATGATGAAGCGGTAGAAAAAATATTTAACGCAAAAGGTAGACCACAGGATAATCCTTTAATAGTACATGTTTCTTCAAAAAATATAAATACCTTAGTTAAAGATGTTTCAGAGATAGCACAAAAACTTATTAATAGGTTTTGGCCAGGTCCCTTGACTATAATCTTAAATAAAAAGGAAATAATTCCAAATAGAACTAGTGCAAATTTAGATACAATAGGTATAAGAATGCCAAATGATAAAATAGCATTAAAGCTTATAGAATTATCTGGATGCCCGATTGCAGCACCATCAGCAAATATATCAGGAAGACCTAGTCCAACTGAAGTGGAACGTTGTGTTGAGGATTTAAGTGGAAGAATAGATTATATCCTTGGAGGAGAAAGAAGTAATGTCGGTGTTGAGTCAACGATAGTAGATTGTACAGTTGATCCACCTATGGTTTTAAGACCAGGTGGAGTAACTTTAGAAATGCTACAAGAGGTTTGTGAGGATATAAAAATAGATAAAGCAATACAAGGAAAGCCAGATGAAAACTTGAAGCCTAAAGCACCAGGTATGAAGTATAGACATTATGCTCCAAAGGCCAAATTAAAAATAATAAAGGGAAATAAGCAAAAAACTATTGAAAAAATTAATGAAATAGTACAAAATTATATAGAAAATCAAAAAGAGGTTGCTATACTATCAACAGATGAATTGTGTAGTTATTTCAATAAAGGTAAAGTGATTTCTTTAGGAAGTGAAAAAAATCTATACGATGTAGCAAGAAATTTATTTGAATCACTTAGAGAATGTGATGATTTAAATGTTGATATTATATTATGTCAAGCATTTGATGAAAAGGGAGTAGGTCTTGCTATAATGAATAGATTAAACAAAGCTGCAGGCTTTGATATATTAGAAGTATAATTAGGGAGGGAAGGGGGCACCTTTCCTTTTTTATTATATAAATTTATCATTATAATGGTTAGGAGGTAAATTCTTATGAAGATAGCAGTAGGTTCAGATCATGGTGGAGTTGAATTGAAGGAAGAAATAAAAAAATATCTAGTAACAGAAGGACATAAAGTAAAAGATTTTGGTACTAACTCTACTGAATCATGTGATTATCCTGATTATGCACTACCGGTAGCAGAAGCGGTAGTTGCAAAAGAGTTTGATTTTGGAATTTTAATATGTGGAACAGGTATAGGTATAGGTATTGCAGCAAATAAGGTACCTGGAGTTAGGGCTGCATTATGCTCTGATACTTTTAGTGCGCATGCAACAAGAGAAC
The DNA here is from genome assembly GCF_017873245.1 of Clostridium tertium. GTDB lineage: Bacteria > Bacillota > Clostridia > Clostridiales > Clostridiaceae > Clostridium > Clostridium tertium. The sequence continues at coordinate 13,862 of NZ_JAGGJY010000017.1, forward strand.
ATAATGATGCTAATATATTGACTCTTGGTCAAAGGGTAGTTGGACCAGGGCTAGCATTAGATATAGTAAAAACATTTTTAAATACCGAGTTCCAAGGTGAAAGGCATCAAAATAGAATTGATAAAATAACAGAGATAGAGAAAAAATATTATAAATAATAAAAATTTAAAGTGCTGTAGGAGGAATATAGATGAGTAAAGTAACACAAATAGATCACCCATTAATATTACACAAATTAGCTTTCATAAGAAGCAAGGAAACTGGTTCAAAAGACTTTAGAGAATTAGTAGAAGAAGTTTCAATGCTTATGGCTTATGAAGTAACTAGGGATTTAAGCACTGAGGAAGTAGAAATAGAAACTCCAATTTGTAAAACAAAATGTAAAATGTTATCAGGTAAGAAAGTGGCTATAGTACCTATATTAAGAGCAGGACTTGGTATGGTAGATGGTATGCTTAAGCTTATACCAGCAGCTAAAGTTGGTCATGTAGGACTATATAGAGATGAAGAAACTCTTCAACCAGTAGAATATTTCTGTAAGCTACCTCAAGATATAGCAGAAAGAGATGTAATAGTAGTAGATCCAATGTTAGCTACAGGGGGATCAGCAGCAGATGCTATAACTATGTTAAAGAAAAGGGGAGCAAAAAATTTAAGACTTATGTGTTTAATAAGTTCTCCAGAAGGTGTTGAATTTGTTCAAAAGGCTCATCCTGATGTAGATATATATGTTGCAGGAATAGATGAAAAGTTAAATGAACATGGATACATAGTTCCTGGACTTGGTGACGCAGGAGATAGATTATTTGGAACTAAATAATTAATTGATAAAGAGTAGCTTATATTTGAGCTACTCTTTATCAATTAATTTATGAATTATATTATAAGATATAGTATTATTTGTTTATTTATATTTAAAAGTGTATAATTAGATAAACATGCCACTTATAAGGAATGTAGAATTAATTAGAATAAAGCCTTTAATAAATAGAAATATTAAATTATATAGTAATGGAAAATTTATTTTTGATTTTAATTAGGAGGAACCTAAAATGGATAAGAAAAAAATAATAACTATATTTGGTACTAGGCCTGAAGCGATAAAAATGGCTCCTTTAGTAAAGGAGTTAGAAAAAAGAGAAGGAATTGATTCAAAGGTTTGTGTAACAGCACAACATAGAGAAATGCTAGATCAAGTTTTAGATTATTTTGATATAGAACCGGATTTTGACTTAAATATAATGAAGAATAAGCAAACTCTAACTGGAATAACTAATAGAGTTTTAGAAGGTTTAGAAGAAATATTTTTACAAGAAAAACCAGATATGATTTTAGTTCATGGCGATACTACTACTACATTTTCAGGAGCTCTTGCAGCTTTTTATCAACAAATAAAAGTTGGTCATGTGGAAGCAGGGCTTAGAACATTTGATAAGTATTTCCCATTTCCAGAAGAAATGAATAGAAAGCTTACAGGAGCTTTAGCTGATTTACATTTTGCTCCTACTAAAGGTTCAAAATCAAACCTTTTAAGAGAAGGTATTAATGAAGATGATATTTATATAACAGGTAATACAGTTATAGATGCAATGCTTCATACTGTTAAAGAAGATTATATATTTGATAATGATACATTAAATAAAATAGATTTTAAGAATAAAAAAGTAATAATGATAACTGCACATAGAAGAGAAAATTGGGGAGAAGGAATAGATAATATTTGTGAAGCTCTAAATAAAATAGTAGATGAAAATGAAGATGTTGAACTTATATATTTAGTTCATTTAAATCCGGTAGTAAAAGATGTTGTTTATAATAAATTAGGAAATAAAGAAAGAGTACATTTATTACCTCCGTTAGATACTAAAGAAACACATAATTTAATGAATAAATGTTTTATGGTAATGACTGATTCAGGAGGATTACAAGAAGAAGCTCCACACCTAGGAAAACCAGTGTTAGTTCTTAGAGATGTTACAGAAAGACCAGAGGCTGTTGAATACGGTACAGTAAAATTAGTTGGAACTGATATAGATAAGATATTGTTAGAGGCTAATAATCTAATAAATAACAAAGATGCTTATATAAAGATGAGTAAGGCGGCAAATCCATATGGAGATGGCCTAGCATCAAAAAGAATTGCAGATATAATAGAAAATTATTTTAATATAAGAACAATGAAAATAGAGGAATTCTCAAGATAAATATAAAAATATAAAATTTTATGGTTGATTAAAAGGAATAAAGTGGTATAATTAAATTGTGTTAATTGTTTAACAAATTCAACAATTCTGATGATTATATAGAGGGGGATTTGGATTATGAGAGAAGTTGTAATTGCAAGTGCAGTAAGAACTGCTATTGGTTCATTTGGAGGAGCTTTAAAAGATGTGTCAGCAGCAGATTTAGGTGCAATAGTAATAAAGGAAGCCGTATCTAAAGCAGGCATAAAAGGCGAGTTAGTAGAAGAAGTAGTAATGGGAAATGTAATTCAAGCTGGACTTGGACAAAATGTAGCAAGACAGGCTGCGGTAAAAGCTGGATTACCAGTAGAAGTTCCGGCTATGACAATAAATAAGGTATGTGGCTCAGGATTAAGAACAGTTGCTTTAGCTGCTCAAATGATAAAAGCTGGAGACGCAGATATAGTAGTTGCTGGCGGAATGGAGAATATGTCTCAGGCTCCGTACTTATTAAAAACATCAAGATGGGGCCAAAGAATGGGCGATGGGAAAATGGTAGATTCTATGATTAATGACGCCTTATGGGATGCTTTTAATAATTACCATATGGGAGTGACAGCTGAAAATATAGCTAAGGAATGGAATTTATCAAGAGAGGAGCAGGATGAATTTGCTCTTAATTCTCAGTTAAAAACTGAAGCTGCTATTAAAGAAGGTAGATTTAAAGATGAGATAGTTCCAGTGGTTATACCTCAAAGAAAAGGTGAACCAAAAATATTTGATACTGATGAATATCCAAGATTTGGAGCTACAATTGAAGGAATGGCTAAATTAAAACCTGCATTTGTAAAAGATGGTACTGTAACAGCTGCTAATGCTTCAGGGATAAATGATGGTGCAGCAGCATTTGTAGTAATGAGTGCAGAGAAAGCAGAAGAATTAGGAATAACTCCATTAGCAAAAATTGTATCTTATGGACAAAGAGGATTAGATCCATCAATAATGGGATATGGTCCATTCCATGCTACTAAAAAAGCTTTAGAAGTAGCAAATTTAAAAATAGAAGATTTAGACTTAATAGAAGCTAATGAAGCATTTGCAGCTCAAAGCTTAGCTGTAGCAAAGGATTTAAACTTTGATATGAGTAAAGTTAATGTAAATGGAGGAGCTATAGCTTTAGGTCATCCTGTTGGAGCATCTGGAGCTAGAATATTAGTTACATTACTTCATGAGATGCAAAAGAGAGATGCTAAAAAAGGTTTAGCAACTTTATGTATAGGTGGAGGAATGGGAACAGCACTTATAGTTGAAAGAAAATAATTCATATAAATATAAAAACTCTTGATGATATATCAAGAGTTTTTATATTTATATGAATTATTAAAATAGTAATAGATAATAATATTATATAAGGAGAAATAATAAATAGAATGTAGATGTATTAATTAAGAACTCTTATGATGGTTAAATGAATTAAAAATAGGATTATTAAAAACTTATAAAATGGTTGCTTTGAATAAAAAAGTGCATATTATAAAAGCTTATAAAAAACTAAAAAAGAACAAAATAAAAAAAATGAATAATCAAATAAATGTTTATTCATTTTTTTAAATAATAATAGACAATTAATTATTTTAAAAGTTTATAAAAGCTTATAAAAATCATTCTTAAATACATATTATGGAAATAAAATATAAAAAAGTTTGTATGAAAATGATATCAATAGCAAAAATCTATATAAAGAATATTGAAATAATTCTGAAAAATGAATAACATTCCTTTAATATTACTATATATGAAGAAAATAGAAATAAAAGTGAAGTTACTTAAGTAAAATAGTAATAAACTCATTAAATCATCAAATATAAAGATTAAATGAGTTAAATGAATTAAAATAAGATTTTCATTAATGTTTTCAGAGTACTATAATAACAAGAGTTAGTTGGGGGTGAGGATAAAATGAGTAGAGAAATGAATAAGTTAATATTTAAGTTGGTAAAATATGATTTAATAGCAGGATTCATTTTTGTACTTATAGTATCCCTTCTGATTAATTTAAAAGTGGCGCTTATTTTTTTATTAGGTTTAATGATATCATTATTAAATACAATAGCTAGTGGCTTAATTTTAGAATACTCTTTAAGTAATAATAAAAAAACATTATTAGCTTTTAGTTATATTATAAGAATAGCTACTATCATTATTATAGCATTGCCATTTTTAAATAACTTAATACAACTAATGGCATATCTTATAGGATATTTATCACATTTTATTTTTATTGTATTCTATTCGATAAGAACAGGGAAAGGAAGTGATTAGGTGGAACCACTAGAACCTATTTGGTCTTACGCTATTGGACCTATTAAACTTGAAATAGTTCCTGAAGTGGTAATGCAGTGGATAACTATTGTATTAATAGCTATTATTGCTATATGGGCAACAAGAAATATGAAGCTTAGGCCTAATAAAAAACAAGCTGTAGTGGAATCTATATACACTATGCTAAAAAATGTAGTTACAGCAAATATGGGAGAGGAATTTTTAGACATTATTCCTTTTATAGGAAGTTTAGCAGTGTTTTTATTATTTATGAATTTTACTGGACTGATAGGACTACCTGTACCTACCAAAAACTTTAGTGTAACAGTAGCATTAGCTTTAATAACTTTTTATATGGTACAGTTTTATACAATTCGAAAGTACGGTTTAAAAAGTTATTTTGGAGGATATACGTTCCCCCTTGCTATAATTACACCAATAAATATATTAGAAAGAATAATGCTTCCTGTATCATTAGCACTGAGATTATTCGGTAATATACTTGCAGCTACATTCTTAGTAGAGTTATGTTATGAAGCACTAAATCATATAGGATTTATAGCTCAAATAGGAATACCTGTGCCTTTACATGCGTATTTTGATATTTTTGATGGTGGTATTCAAACAATAATTTTTATAATGTTAACCATGATAAATATCAAAATGATAGCAGAGCATTCAGGACATACAGAACATTAAATTTAATTAAGTATTATATTAATTTATCAATTATATAATTATTATTTTGTTTTATATTAAAGGAGGATTTTATTATGGAAATATCAATGAGAGCATTAGGAGCAGCTATAGCTGTATTAGTAGGTATAGGAGCTGCAATTGGAATAGGAAATGCAACAGCTAAAGCTGTAGAAGGAATATCAAGACAACCAGAAGCAAGTGGTAAGATAACTACTGCATTAATGCTTGGATCAGCTTTCGCAGAAGCAACTGCTATTTACGGTTTATTAGTATCAATCCTTTTAATATTCGTTGGAGTAAAATAGTGTCTTAGGGCTCCAGAAGGGAGGCAATAATATATGTTAATGGAAATAAACCCTAGTACCCTTATAGCCACTATAATTAACTTTATTATTCTTTTTGCAATTCTAAAGTATTTCTTTTTCGATAAAGTTAAGGCTATTATTGATGAAAGGGAAAATCTGATTAATGAACAATTAGATAATGCTGAAGAAGAGGCTGAAAAGGCTAGAATACTGGCTATAGAAAATGAAAGAGTATTAAAAAATGCTAGAGAAGAAGGGAAGTTAATTACAGAAAGACATAAGCAAAAAGCTGAAAAGATATATGATGAAATAGTTGAAGAAGCTAATCAAGAAGCTAAAATAATCTTAGAAAGAGCTAAGGTTGAAATAAATAGAGAAAAAGAAAAAGTAGAATATCAATTAAAGAAGGAAGCTATAGATTTAGCTATTGAACTTTCTAAAAAGGTTATAGAAAAAAATATAGATGAAGAAAAAAATAGAGAGTTAATTGGAGAATTTATAACTAAGGTAGGTAATTCATAATGTATGAATATTTAGACCGTAGATATGCATTAGCTCTATATGAAGTGGCTGAACAAAAAGGGAAAGTTCAACAGTATCTACAAGATTTACGAGAAATTTGTAATCTTATAGAAACAAATAAGGAATTCTACGAAGTAATTAAGCACCCTCAAATTAGTACTAAAAAGAAAAAAAGAACTTTTATAAATATTTTTAAAGGACATATAGACGAGGAATTATTATCATTTTTATTAATTCTTATAGAGAAAGATAGAATACTTTATTTAAAAGAAAAGCTTAAAGAAATGGAAAAAATTGATTTAGAGCGAAAAAATACTTTAAATGGTATTGTAAAAACTACAGTTCCTTTAACTCAAGAAGAGTTCAATAATTTGATAGAAACATTAGAAGAAAAGTATAATAAAAACATTATATTAGAGCAAATTATTGATGAAAATATTCTTGGAGGAATATATGTAAGAGTTAATAATGATGTTATAGATGGAACGGTTAAATCTAAATTAGATGAACTAAAAGATTTAATGCTTAGAACAGAATAGAGGTGAAGGTATGAATATTAAGCCTGAAGAAATAACTTCCATAATCAAAAAGGAAATAGAAAGATATGAAAAAGAAATAAAAACTGTAGATTCAGGTACTATAATCCAAATTGGTGATGGTATAGCAAGAGTTTATGGATTAGATGATTGTATGGAAGGTGAATTATTAGAATTCCCTAATAATGTTTATGGTATGGCTCTAAACCTAGAGCAAGATAACGTAGGGTGTGTTCTTTTAGGATCAGAAGAAGGAATTAGAGAAGGCGATATAGTTAAAAGAACTAATAAAATAGTTGAAGTACCAGTAGGTGAAGCATTATTAGGAAGAGTAGTTAACTCATTAGGAGACCCTATAGATGGAAAGGGACCAATAAATAACTCTGGTTATAGACCAATAGAAGTTCCAGCTCCTAGTATTATAGATAGAAGTTCAGTTAACGAACCTTTACAAACAGGAATAAAAGCAATAGACTCCATGATTCCTATAGGTAAAGGACAAAGAGAACTTATAATTGGTGATAGACAAACAGGTAAGACTGCTATAGCCCTAGATACAATTTTAAATCAAAAAGGTAAAGATGTAATTTGTATATATGTTGCTATTGGACAAAAACAATCAACAGTTGCAAATATCGTAAATACTTTAGAAGAATTTGGTGCCTTAGATTATTCAATAGTTGTAAGTGGTACAGCGTCTGAATCAGCACCATTGCAATATTTAGCACCTTATGCAGGATGTAGTATGGGTGAATATTTTATGCATCAAGGAAAAGATGTACTTATAATATATGATGATCTTTCTAAACATGCAGTAGCTTATAGAACAATGTCACTACTACTTAGGAGACCACCAGGTAGAGAAGCTTATCCAGGAGATGTTTTCTATATTCATTCAAGACTTTTAGAAAGAGCTGCAAAGCTATCTAAAGAAAATGGTGGAGGATCATTAACAGCTCTTCCAATAATAGAAACATTGGCTGGAGATGTAACTGCTTATATACCAACTAACGTTATATCAATAACAGATGGTCAAATATTCTTAGAATCTGATTTATTCCATTCTGGACAAAGACCAGCAGTTAACGCTGGTATATCAGTATCAAGAGTTGGTGGAAATGCTCAAATTAAAGCAATGAAACAAGTTTCAGGAACTTTAAGACTTGAGTTAGCTCAATATAGAGAACTTGAATCTTTTGCTCAATTTGGTTCAGATTTAGATAAAGATTCTAAGAAGAGACTTGAAAAAGGTAAGAGACTAGTTGAAGTATTAAAACAAGATCAATACTCACCTATGGCAGTAGAAAAACAAATTGTAATTTTATATGCAATAGTAAAAGACTTCTTATCAGATATTAAAGTTATGGATGTTAGAAAGTTTGAGAAAGAACTTTTAGAATATATGGATACTCACCATAGAGAATTATTAAAGAAAATAGTAGATGTAAAATCATTAACAGATGAAATAAAGACAGAATTAGAAAACTCTATTGTAGAGTTTAAGAAATTATTCTTACAAGATGCATAGCTTAAATAGCTATGCACTTCTTTAGGAGGTGGAAATTTGGGATCAGCAGGACTTATAGAAATAAAAAGAAGAATAAAGTCGGTTGAAAGTACAAGAAAGATAACAAAAGCTATGAATCTTGTAGCCACTTCTAAACTTAGAAAAGCAAGGAAAGAGCTTAATGATAATGAAGAATACTATAAATTATGTGAAGAGATATTAATTAATTTAATGTCAGCATTACCAGAAGACTATGAGAGTTCTTTCTTTAAGAAAGCTTCTAAAGATTTAGATAAACTATATATTGTTATAGCTTCTGATACAGGTCTTTGTGGAGGCTTCAATGGAAATATAGCTAGTAGTATGAATGAAATGATCAAAGATAAAGGATCAGCTAGAATAGTTGTTGCAGGAAGTAAGGGAATTTCTTATATGAAGAAATATGGATTTGATACAGTTAGAGAATATGTAGAAATTCCAGATATACCTACAATAAAAGAAGTAAGATCTATATACGATGATGCTTTATATATGTTTAAAACTGGAGAAATAGGTGAAGTTAATATAGTTTTCACAGAATTTAAATCTCCTATAAAGCAAGAAGTAAAGATAGAAAGATTATTTCCAATGGATATAGAAAATAAAAAGTCAGAACAATTATTAATTGAACCTAGTTTAGAAGAGGTTTTAAATTCAAGTTTAGATGTATATTTTAAGAGTAAATTAAGAAGAGCTATGCTGCATTCAAAAGTTAGCGAACAAAATGCTAGAATGACTGCTATGGACGGAGCAACACAAAATGCTAATGACATATTACAATCTTTAAACCTTAAGTACAATAGAATAAGACAAGGAATGATAACACAAGAGATATCAGAGATTGTAGGAGGCGCAGAAGCTCAAAAATAGTAAGGAGGTATTACTATGCCTGAAAGAGTAGGAAAAGTAGTTCAAGTAATTGGACCAGTAGTAGATATAAAATTTGATTCAGATGCTTTACCTAATATCTATAATGAAATTAGAATAGATATGGGAGAAAAACTACTGATAGTTGAAGTTGAACAGCATATGGGAGATGACATTGTTAGAACTATAGCTATGGAATCTACTGATGGATTAAAAAGAGGAATGAAGGCTACTGATATGGGAAGATGTATATCTGTTCCAGTTGGTAGAGAGGTATTAGGAAGAGTATTTAATGTTCTTGGGCATCCTATTGATAATGCTGGAGATGTAGAAATTAAAGAGATGTACCCAATTCATAGACCAGCACCAAGTTTTAAGGAGCAATCTTTAGAGCCACAAATGTTTGAAACAGGAATAAAAGTTATAGATTTATTAGCTCCATATCAAAAGGGTGGAAAGATAGGACTATTTGGAGGAGCTGGAGTTGGTAAAACAGTTCTTATACAAGAATTAATAAATAATATAGCAAAAGAGCATGGTGGTCTTTCTGTATTTACAGGAGTTGGAGAAAGGTCAAGAGAAGGTAACGACTTATATTATGAAATGAAAGAGTCAGGGGTTATAGATAAGACAGCTTTAGTATTTGGACAAATGAATGAATCACCAGGAGCAAGAATGAGAGTTTCATTAACTGGATTAACTATGGCTGAATATTTTAGAGATCAAGGTCAAGACGTTCTTTTATTTATAGATAATATATTTAGATTTACTCAAGCGGGATCAGAAGTTTCTGCGTTATTAGGAAGAATTCCTTCAGCAGTTGGATATCAACCAACTCTTGCAACTGAAATGGGAGCACTTCAAGAAAGAATAACATCAACAAAGAATGGATCAATCACATCTGTTCAAGCAGTATATGTTCCAGCAGATGACCTTACAGACCCAGCACCAGCTACAACATTTACTCACCTTGATGCAACAACAGTTTTATCAAGAAGTATAGCTGAACTTGGAATATATCCAGCAGTTGATCCGTTAGAATCAAACTCAAGAATATTAGATCCAAGAGTGGTTGGAAGAGAACATTATGATGTAGCTACAGAGGTAAAGAATATCCTAGAAAGATATAAGGAATTACAAGATATAATTGCAATTCTTGGAGTAGATGAATTATCAGATGAAGATAAAAAAGTAGTTGCTAGAGCAAGAAGAGTTCAAAGGTTTTTATCACAACCATTTACAGTAGCAGAACAATTTACAGGTATGCAAGGAAGATATGTACCGGTAAAAGAAACTGTAAGGGGATTCAAGGAAATTTTAGATGGTAAGCATGATGATCTACCTGAATCAGCATTCTTATTTGTAGGATCTATAGAAGAAGCTATAGAAAAAGCTAAGACCTTAAGATAGGGGATGGAATTATGAGTAAAACTTTTAATATAAGTATAATCTCCCCAGGAAAAGAACCTTTAAAATTAGAAGCTGAAAGTTTAATTACGTTGACTAAAGATGGTGAAATTGAATTCAAAGCAAATCATGCTCCTATAATATTAAGTACTATTCCAACTACTACATTAATAATAAATGGAACTATGAAAGAAAGAATATTTACATCATCAGGAATAATTTATTTAAAAGATAATCAATTAAAGTTTTGTTGTGATGCTGTAGAGAGAGAGTCTGATATAGATGTAGATAGGGCAGAAAAGTCAAAGGAAAGAGCAGAAAAAAGGTTAAAAGAAGATAAAAATATAGATGTTGAAAGAGCTAAAAGGGCATTGGCAAGAGCTAATGCAAGAATTAGTACTATAAGTATTAATCATTAGTTTTAAATAGAGGGATAAAAGAAATAGAATTTCTTTTATCCCTCTATTTTTTATATAATCAATTTAGATTTGTATAAATAGTGACAATTAATCACAAATTTCAACTAAATCTATATATTATATTATAGCTATTAATTTTGAATAAAAAAAAATAAACTGGACAATAATTAAATAGAAAGGTAGGGGTATATTGTGAAGAATGTTATGAAATTAATGTTTGTTTTAAGCTTATCTTTATTAATTATTGGTGCAGCTCCAATTAAATCTGAGTCGAACTCAGATAATTTTGATTTTATGGAAACTGAATTTATAAAAAACAGTGATTTTATTCAAAATGGTATTAAGGTGGAATATAGTATAGGTCAACCTGTTAATAAAGAGTTTTCTTTACTTAAAGAAAATTTAAAAAAAAGTTTTGGGCAATATATAGAAGCTAATGAAAATATCATTGTTTATAAAGATTTAATTAAAGAAATAAAGGTAGTAGTATGGAGTAATGATGAAGACACTAAAGTTCAAATTACTTATATAAATAATGATAAAAATGCTAATACTTTTCAATTAAAACAAGAATTAAAACAAATACAAAATATTGCAGCAAAAAATATAAAATATTTTAATTTTATAAAGGTAAAAATAATAGAAGACCAAAAGCAGAATCTTTTAGATACACTAAAGAACAATATAGATATGAAAACTCTGGAAGTATTAAATATTCATAATGGGTCAGTAGGAAAAGCAGAGCTATATGATGGAAATAAAATTAATATGGGATTTACTAAATATGATACAGGAGAATATTTAATTATAGGAACACCAGTGATATTCGTAACATACTAACAATTCATTATGGAGGACAATATGGAAAAAATTATAGTTGAAGGTGGGAATAAACTAAATGGTGAAGTGAATATTAGTTTAGCTAAAAATTCTGTTTTACCAATAATAGTTGCAAGTATTTTAAGTCCAAATGATATAATTATTCAAAATGCACCTATGTTAGAAGATGTAGTAGTTTTAACTGATTTATTATCAGGAATGAATTGTCAAATTGAGAATGACTCAAATGGCGATTTAAAAATAAATACTGATAGCATTAAAGAAACAGATATGAATAGTGAACTAATAAGAAAGATGAGAGCATCTTTCTTAATTATGGGACCTATGTTATCTAGATTTGGAAGATGTAAAATATCAATGCCAGGAGGCTGCAACATAGGTAGTAGGCCCATCGATTTACATTTAAAAGGATTCAAACTCTTAGGTGCAGAAATTGAAATGGGACATGGTTTTGTTGAAGCCAAAGCTAAAAAACTTAAAGGAAATAGAATATATTTAGATTTTCCATCTGTTGGTGCAACTGAAAATATTTTAATGGCATCTGTTTTAGCACAAGGTACAACGATTATTGAAAATGCAGCTGAAGAACCAGAAATATGGGATTTAGCTAACTTTTTGAATTCAATGGGAGCAAAAATTCATGGAGCTGGAATGGGGAAAATAACTGTAGAAGGTGTCAAAGAATTAAAAGGGGTAACTTATAAACCAATATATGATAGAGTTGAAGCTGGAACATTCATGGTAGCAGCAGCTATAACAAATAGTAAGATTACTATAAATGGAGCTAATGAAGAACAATTAAGACCAACTATAGAAAAATTAAAAGAATGTGGGGTAAAATTTAAGAGTATAAAAGAGGATGTTATGCTGGTTGATGGAACAGGAAAAAAGAGTCCTGTTGATATAAAAACATTACCTTATCCTGGATTCCCTACAGATATGCAAGCTCAAATGATGACATTATTGGCTGTAACAAAGGGATCAAGTATCATAACAGAAACTGTATTTGAAAATAGGTTTATGCATGTTGCTGAATTAGTAAGAATGGGTGCGAGCATAAAAATAGATGGAAGAACTGCAATAATAGAAGGTGTTGAATCGCTAACCGGCTGTGAGGTAAAAGCCACAGATTTAAGAGCCGGGGCAGCTATGATACTAGCTGGACTAGTAGCGCAAGGTGAAACTGAAATTAGTGATATATATCACATAGATAGAGGATATGTGAATATAGAAGGAAAGTTTAGAGGCTTAGGAGCTAATATATACAGGGTTGACAGATAAATATATTTTAAATAAATATGGCTATATTCACCTAAATAAAGAACTTAGAATTAGATCTAGGTTCTTTATTTTTTTATATTAGTTCAAGATAACTTAACATAAAAAATAAAAAATAAAGTATACTTAATGAATTTTCACATATATTAAATTGTATTTATTTAATTAGGAGGCGATGTGATTGAAAAATAAATTAAGTTCAATAGAAGGGTTGATATCTCTTATTTTTTTTAGCGCTCTAGTCTTAATATCTATGATTGCAATTCCAATGTTTGTGATTAAGTCTTATCCAGTCAGTGCACTTGAAGAAACACAAGTAGATAATACAGATGTAAATACTGAAGTAAAAGAAAATAATTTTGTAACTTTAACAGGAAATGATGTTATAAAAGTTCATTTGACAAAGGAAGATAAAATAATAGAAATTCCTTTAGAAGAGTATGTAAAGAGTGTAGTATCAGGTGAAATGCTAGCTAGCTTTGAATCAGAAGCTTTAAAGGCACAGGCGGTAGCTGCAAGAACATATGTAGCAGCAAAAAAAACTAGACCTTGCAATGAAGCTAAGGGAGGAGATGTATGTGATACTACTCACTGTCAAGTCTTTATAACTAAAGAAAGTCGATTAGAAAAATGGGGTGATCAAGGAAATGAATATTGGGCTAAAATATCAGAAGCTGTTGATGCAACAAAAGGTATGGTTTTAACATATGATAATGAATTAGTACAATATCCACAATTTTTCTCTACAAGTTCAGGAATGACGGAAAATGCTGTGGATGTATTTTCAAGCGCTGTTCCTTATTTAGTATCTACAGAAAGTAAGGGAGAAGAAATAGCACCTAAATTTACAAGTGAGTTTTCATTTGATATTTCTAAGTTTGTAAGTAATATAAATTCAAAATATGAAGATGCAAAAATAAGTGAAGAAAATTTACAAAATGATATAGAAATTTTAGGTAGAAGTGATGCAGGCGGAGTAAAGGAAATAAGATTTGGAGGAGCAAAAGTTAAGGGCTCAGATTTTAGATTGGCATTTGGATTAAGTTCAACTAATTTTCAATTTACTATAAATGGTGATAAGATAATATTTAATTGCAAAGGATACGGTCATGGCGTTGGTATGAGTCAATGGGGAGCAAATGTTATGGCTAAGGATGGAAAGGGATATGAAGAGATATTGAAGCATTACTATACAGGGATTGAGTTAAAAGAGGTAAAGTTTAATTGAATTTTATTTAGTAGCAAATAGGAAGAGTATAGATAAAATTCATAATTTAAATATAAATATATTATAAGGAAGTAAGATATAAGGCTATATGAAATTGCATTATATCTTACTTCTTTTTTATTTTAAGATAATAAAATTAAAACTTATTAATTGATCTTATTAAATACTAATTTTTAATATGATTACTAGAAATGTTGGTAAATGTAGAAATTTGGTGTAAATAAATCCATTTTCAAGTGTATTAATTTATTAGAACGGGCAAGAATACAAAAAGGAGGTGTTGATATGGACCAAAATAAGAAAGATAAGGTAAAAGACTTTTTCAGAAAGGAGGGCTTTTATTTAGTACTATTCCTTTGCTTATGTGTAATTGCAACTGTTGCTGTTGTTACAACAAAGAAAAATAAGGCATTAGAACAAAGTAATCAATCACAAAATGAATTTACTTTAAATGTTGATGATAAAGCAACTTCAGATTTACAAAAACAAAATGCTGATAGAGTAGAAAATACTCAAAATAATGAATTAGCAGAAAATGAAATAGCATCTACAGAAGAAGATGTTAATGTTTCTACAGGAACTAATGTAGAAGTGAGTTTTGCAAATCCTTTAGATGGATCAATTGCAAGAGGATATTCTTATCCAAAGCCACAAGCTATGAGTGATGGAAGCAGTAGAAATATTAGAGGAATAGATATAAAAGCTAGCGTTGGAACAGAAGTTAAAGCCGCAGCTGTAGGTGAAGTAAAAGAAGTTTCAAGCAAAATTGAAGAAGGAAATTATGTAGTTGTTGCCCATGCAAATGGATTATATACAAAGTATTGTAATTTATCCAAGGATATAAGGGTAAACGTTGGAGATAAAGTAACAGAAGAAACTGTTATAGGAACTGTAGGAGATAGTTCTAAAATATTTACAAATAATGAATTTGGCGAACATTTAAATATTCAAGTTCAAGATGTAGATGGAAAAGATTTAGATCCAACAACATATTTTACATTTAATCAAGAATAATAAACATTCATCAGCCATTAATCTAAAATGGCTGATGAATATATTAAAGTTTAATGGTCGCGTATTAATAAGCTATCCAAAGGGAGGTAATATTTTGAAAGATTATATAGAAGAAAGAGTTTTAGAAGTGGCGAAATACATTATAGATTCAAAAGATACAATTAGAAAAACTGCAAAAGTATTTGGAGTAAGTAAAAGTACTATTCATAAAGATATGACAGAAAGATTACCTAAGATAAATCCAGCTATAGCAGAACAAACTCATTCAATACTAGAGTTAAATAAAGCTGAAAGACACATAAGAGGTGGAAAAGCTACCAAAATGAAATATAAGGCCGCAGAGTAGTAATTGATTACAAAATTAAATACAAATATATTGAAGGATTACCATATTCCATATATAATAAGAAATAGAGCGAATATTGTAAAATAAGAGAGATTTCAAATATTATATAGTGTGAATAGAGTAGGAGTGAACAAGGAATGTGGTTTTGGAGAAATAGGAGCGATTTAGGAATAGACTTAGGTACAGCGACTGTTTTAGTTTATGCAAAAGGTAAAGGAATAATATTAAAAGAGCCATCAGTTGTCGCAATAAATAAGAATAATAATAAAGTACTTGCAGTTGGTGAAGAGGCAAGGAAAATGATTGGAAGAACTCCAGGTAACATAGTTGCGGTAAGACCATTAAGAGATGGGGTTATATCAGATTATGATATAACAGAAAAGATGTTAAAAGAATTTATTAAAAAGGCGTATGGAAAGAGTAAGATTACGGCTCCTAAAGTAATGGTATGTGTTCCGTCTCAAGCAACAGAAGTTGAAAAGAGAGCAGTAATTGATGCGGCAAGAAACTCTGGAGCCAAAAAAGTTCATTTAATAGAAGAACCTTTAGCTGCAGCAATAGGTGCAGGATTAGATATAACTAGACCAAGTGGATCCATGGTTGTAGATATTGGTGGAGGTACTACTGATATAGCTGTAATATCTCTTGGTGGAGTTGTTGTAAGGTCATCTATTAAGGTAGCTGGGGATACATTTGACGATGCAATAATAAAGTATGTAAGAAATAAGTACAAGATAATGATAGGTGAGAAAACCGCAGAAGAATTAAAAGTAACTATAGGATCAGCGTTTAAAGGATCAAGAAGCTTAACTGCAAATATGAAGGGAAGAAATTTAATTACTGGGTTACCAGATGAACTTTCTATCTCAACAGATGAAATAATATATGCATTAAAAGAATCGGTATCATTAATTGTTGATAGTGTTAAATTTGTATTGGAAAAAACACCACCTGAGCTTGCTGCTGATATAATAGAGAGAGGGATACTAATGACAGGTGGAGGTTCTTTATTAGATGGATTAGATAAGCTAATAGAGCATGAAACTGGGGTTACTGTTGAGGTTGCGAATAATTCAGTAGAAGCAGTAGCAGAGGGAACAGGTAAAGTTTTAGGATACTTAGACAAGATAGATACAAATTCTTCAGATAATGAAATAACATTAGTTGAGTAATCTATAGATATTATTAAATACATAGTAAATATATAAAATTATTAAAGGGGAGTTCAAAGACTCCCCTTTTGGTTATGAGTAAGATTATATGCATAAATAATGGCAGCTGAAATTATTTTTGACATTTCCATGACTAAATGTAGACGAATACTTCTAGATGTAAAAAACTCAGCATTTTCACTTGAATCAATAATACCGATTATAGAAGCTATACCAACGTCAGGTAAGTTTTTACCCACTCCTTTTCCGGGATGTATTGGATAGTCTCTGGTATGTATTTCACCAATAGAACTAGCTTCACCTAAGCAGGCATCTATTCCTATAATTAAAGATTTTGGATGCAATTTATTAATTTCATTTAATCTATTATTTATATTAAGAGCATGTATTGGAGATTCTATAGTTCCGTACACTGGAAGAGGAAAATTTTTTTCTTTTAAAAATGTACCAACCATTGGACCTAAGCAGTCACCAATGCACTTATCAGTACCTATACATACAATTACAGTATTATTCGTAATATAGTCTTTGATAAATTTTGCTATTTCAATATGAGAATTATAAGAATTATATAATACTTTATGCTTCACTAAAAATTCACCTCCGCTTATACAATATATGTTCCAAGATTAATAAATATAATAAAATGTATAAAAAAACATAAAGAGGAAATTAATTAAATAAAAGGAGATGAATAAATGTGAAAAAAATATTTTTTTATATAATTACTATAATTCTTGGAGCTAGTATACCTATATACTATTTATTAGTATGGGAGCCATTAAAAAGCGAAGAGGCTATAAGTAATTCAATGAGATCTACTACTGAAAAAATTTTAAATAGTAGTGAAGTTTCAAATGGGCAAGATATATCAAATAATCTGAATAAGAAGAAAATAGATAGTAATAAAAATAGCATTAATATTAAAGAAAAATCTAATATGAGTAATAGTAGTAATTCTAATGAAAATATAATAACTGGTGAAAATGAAATAGAAGGTCTATCAATAAAGCAAAGCGATATTGAAAATAATTTGTTTGGAGAACTAGAAGAAAGTGAAAAGTTAGAAATAGACAGAATGTTAAAAAGTTTATCTATAGTAGATATAGTGAAGATAAATGATCATTTTTCTGATAAATATGATGATGACAATGTAAGAGAAGGATTTTCATTAGTAAAAAAGAGAATGTCATTATCGGATTATGAAGAGTTTAAGAGTATCATAAGTAGATATATTGATTTAGATATTATTGAAGAAAAAATTTGATGGTTTGAGTATTGATAAAAATATGTATGTATTTTCTCAGTAAAAATTCAAACAATTATTAATAATAACTATACAATTATATTGCTTTAGACGAATTTATTTTTAGGACAATATAAGACAATAAAAAAGTGATATTAGTATTAAATAGAAGAAAATTAAAGAAATATAGAAAAAAATAAGTATAATCTCTTTAAATAAGTGAATATCACACTTGAAATTAGGATACAATAAATATATACTAATCATTGTCAGTTGAGACGACAATGTTTACTTAACTGAAATTAAATAAATTTAATGGGGGAGTTCCCGAGTGGCCAAAGGGGGCAGACTGTAAATCTGTTACGTTTCGTTTCGATGGTTCGAATCCGTCCTCCCCCACCATATAAAATTTATTTAATATAATATGCTGGCATGGCTCAACGGTAGAGCAGCTGACTTGTAATCAGCAGGTTGTAGGTTCGATTCCTATTGCCAGCTCCATAAAATGGGGGAGTTCCCGAGTGGCCAAAGGGGGCAGACTGTAAATCTGTTACGTTTCGTTTCGATGGTTCGAATCCGTCCTCCCCCACCATTTTATAACATTGATATGGAAGCATAGCTCAGCTGGGAGAGCATCTGCCTTACAAGCAGAGGGTCACAGGTTCGATCCCTGTTGTTTCCACCATTTTGGTATTAAACACTTAATGAAGTAGAGTATAGTGATAACTGAATTTAGTGTAAAAGCCAATCTACTGAAAGAAGAGAAGTAGATATTTCATTAATAAATATGCTGGCATGGCTCAACGGTAGAGCAGCTGACTTGTAATCAGCAGGTTGTAGGTTCGATTCCTATTGCCAGCTCCAATAAATATGGGGGAGTTCCCGAGTGGCCAAAGGGGGCAGACTGTAAATCTGTTACGTTTCGTTTCGATGGTTCGAATCCGTCCTCCCCCACCACAAAAGACAAGGATTCTTGTCTTTTTTTATATTTACAAACAACCTAATATTTTATTAGTTAAGAAATTTAAATATTTAATAAATTTATATTTTATAGTTGACTAGTAGTATTAAAGGTGATATACTCTAAAAAGTAAAATTTGATATTAGTTCTTATCCAGAGAGGTGGAGGGAGAAGGGCCCGATGAAACCCGGCAACCTACTTTATTAAGTTTAAGTGTGGTGCCAATTCCTGCAAAGTAATTTTGCAAGATAAGAAAGATTAGGATTTTTAACGTCTCTTCTTATCGAAGAGATTTTTTTATTTTATAAATTAATTCAGAATTAATATCAAGTAAAATGAAAGGAGAAATGAAAATGAGAAGATTATTTACATCAGAATCAGTTACAGAAGGGCATCCAGATAAAATTTGTGACCAAATTTCAGATGCAGTATTAGATAGTATTTTAGCTAAAGATCCTATGGCAAGAGTTGCTTGTGAAACAGCTGTTACTACAGGAATGGTACTAGTTATGGGAGAAATATCAACTAATTGTTATGTTGATATTCCAAAGTTAGTTAGAGAAACAGTAAAAGAAATTGGATATGATAGAGCTAAGTATGGTTTTGACTGCGAAACATGTTCAGTTTTAACATCAATAGATGAGCAATCAGGCGATATAGCTATGGGTGTAGATGAAGCTTTAGAATCAAGAGATGGACAAAAGGATGATGTTGAGGCAGTTGGGGCTGGAGACCAAGGTATGATGTTTGGTTTTGCAACAAATGAAACAGAAGAATACATGCCTTTACCAATAGCAATGGCTCACAGATTATCAAGAAGATTATCAGAAGTGAGAAAGAACGGAACTTTACCATATTTAAGACCAGATGGAAAGACTCAAGTTACAGTTGAATATGATGATAATAAAGTAATAAGAATAGATGCAATTGTAATATCAACACAACATAGTGAAGATGTATCTCAGGAGCAAATAAGAGAAGATTTAATGGAACATGTAATTAAAGCTGTAGTTCCTGCAGAATTATTAGATGATACTACTAAGTATTACATAAATCCAACTGGTAGATTTGTTGTTGGAGGTCCACAAGGAGATAGCGGATTAACTGGAAGAAAGATAATAGTTGATACTTATGGTGGATATGGAAGACATGGCGGTGGTGCTTTCTCAGGAAAAGATCCAACTAAAGTTGATAGATCAGCAGCTTATGCAGCTAGATGGGTTGCTAAGAATTTAGTTGCAGCAGGAGTTGCAGATAAATTAGAAATTCAATTAGCTTATGCTATTGGAGTAGCTAAACCAGTATCAATAGAAATAGATACATTTGGAACTGGAAAGAAATCAGAAGCAGAAATAATTTCAATAGTTGAAAAAGTATTTGATTTAAGACCAGGTGCTATAATAAGAGATCTAGAATTAAGAAGACCAATTTATAAGCAAACAGCTGCATATGGACATTTTGGAAGAAATGATTTAAATTTACCTTGGGAAAATTTAAATAAAGTAGAAGAAATAAAGAAATATCTTTAAAATAATAAAGTAGAAGAGATAAAGTATATTTAAAATAAAAAATGCTCCAATTTTGAATTGGAGCATTTTTGTTTATACTAATACTTTACCAGCAACTATAACATTTTTTATATTTATCTCTTCATCAAATAAAACTAAATCAGCATCATAGCCTTCTTTTACAAGACCTTTTCTATCTTCAACTTTACAATGTCTAGCAGCGTTAAAAGTTGCCATTTTTACAGCTTCATTTAGTGGAAGACCAACGTTCTTATATACATTTCTAACAGCTTTATCTAAAGTTAATATTGAGCCAGCTAAGCTTCCACTTAAAAGTCTTGCAGCTCCATCTTTAACAACAACATCTTGGCCGCCTAATGCATACATGCCATCAGGCATAGCACATGCCATCATTGCATCAGTAACTAATAAAACTTTATCAGTTGTCTTTTGATTGTAAGCTATTCTAAGTGATGGATATGATATATGGATACCATCAGAAATTGTTTCTGTAGTTATCTCGCTATCAAATATAGCACCTACAACTCCAGGTTCTCTATGAGCAAATGGTGTCATTGCATTAAATAAATGAGTTGAGTGACAGCAACCACATTTAATTCCTTCCATAGCTTCATCATAAGTAGCTTTAGTATGACCTATAGAGCAAACTATTCCTTTTTTTGATAATTCTTTTATTAATTCCTTAGCACCTGGAACTTCAGGAGCAATTGTAATTGATACAACGGCATCTTCAGCATCTCCGACCATAGCATTAAAATTATCAAGTGTTGGAGGAATTAAGAAATTAGGATTTTGAGCTCCTATAGCTTTTGGACTAATGAAAGGACCTTCAAGATGAGCTCCTAGAACAATAGCACCATCAGTACCATTTTCCTTGGCTTCTTTTATAACTTTCATAGATTTTCTTATATCATCTACTGATACTGTCATTGTAGTTGGTGTGAAAGCAGTAGTTCCATGCTTAACTATAGTTTTAGAAATCTCATTGATTGCCTCAAAAGTACCATCCATTGTATCATGCCCACCTGCACCATGGATATGAACATCTATAAACCCTGGAGATAAATATAGTCCTTCTGCATCTATTACTTCAGAGTCATTAATATTATTTGGGTTTATTTCTTTAATTTTTCCATCTTCGATTAAGACAGAGCCCTTTTCTATCCTATCAAAATATACTATGTTACAATTTTTGATTATCATATGAGCACCTCCATATTTTTAATATAAATCTCAATTAAAAACTATAACATTAATAGCTAGACATAATAGAAATAGCTATAAAACGTATTCAAATATAGTATAAAATTGAAATAATATAAATTTTATTATTTTTATAAGTTAGTATACTTATATATTTAATTATAGCACATTAATTATAGTAAGATTTAAATAAATGTATAATCTTTATTACAACTTATATATGATATAATTATATAATAAAAATAGTGAGATTAAAATATTATTAGAAGATTTGGAGAGATAACATGGAATGTCTAAACGGAATAGTAGAATCTATTGTATTCAAAAGTGATGATACAGGATATGTTGTATCAAAGGTAAGGATAGATAAAGATTGTATAAATGCAGTTGGAATAGTTCCTTTTTTAAAGGAAGGGCAACATGTTAAGTTAAAAGGACAATGGGTTCTTCATAAGCAATTTGGACGTCAGTTTAATATAGATGAATATGAAGAAGTATTACCAGATTCCATAGATGGAATTAAAAAATATTTGAGTACAGGTATAATTCATGGAATAGGTCCAATAACTGCTAAAAAAATTGTTGATAGATTTAAGGAAGAAACTTTAGATATATTAGAAAATCATATTGAAAGACTTCAAGAAATTGAAGGTATTGGTGAAAAGAAATTTAGGATAATTTATGAATCTTATATAGAACAAAAAGATTTAAAAGATATAATAATATATTTTCAAGGTCATGGGATGACAACTAACCAATGCATAAAAATATATAAAAAGTTTGGGGTAGATGCTAAGGCTATTGTTTCAGAAAATCCTTATATTCTTTGCGATGAGATTTCTGGAATAGGATTTATAACGGCAGATAGAATAGCAAAAAGCCTTGGAATAGAATCTATCTCACCATTTAGAATACAAAGTGGAATAAGATATATATTGAATCAATTTTCAGCATCGGGTAATACATATATGCCTAAAAATAATTTAATTGATGAAGTATCTAAAATATTAGGTGTACCGGGTCAAATGGTAGAAGAAAACTTATATAACTTAGCATTAGAAACTAAAATAAAAATAGAAAAAATTAATGATATAGAAGCGGTGTTTTCATTACCATATTATTATTGTGAATTAGGTGTTACAAATAAAATAATAACATTAAGTATAGAGAACTTTAGAACGATAAATACAGATGTCGAATTTGAAATTGAAACTTTTGAGAGAAAAAATAAAATGAAATTTGCCAATTCCCAAAGAGAAGCTATTGTTGGAGCTTTTGAAAATGGTATAGAGATAATAACTGGAGGTCCTGGAACAGGAAAGACTACAATTATAAAATCTATCATAGAAATATATGAAAATAATGGCATGAAGGTTTTATTAGGAGCACCAACAGGAAGAGCAGCTAAGAGAATGACTGAATCTACTGGTAGAGAAGCAAAAACAATTCATAGATTATTAGAAATGGGAGTAAGTGAAGATGAAAATTCTTATTATGGAAAAGGAGAATCGGAACCATTAGAGGCTGACGTAATTATCATAGATGAGGCATCTATGATAGATATAATGCTTATGCATAGTTTGCTTAAAGCAATAAAGCTTGGAACAAGATTAATAATAGTTGGTGATGTAGATCAATTACCATCAGTTGGTGCAGGAAATGTATTAAAGGACTTAATAGAAAGTAATTTTATAAAAGTAGTAAGACTTAAGGATATTTTTAGACAAGGAGAAGAAAGTCTTATTGTAACGAATGCACATAAAATTAATAATGGTGAAATGCCGTATATAAATAGAAGAGATGGTGACTTCTTTTTTGAAAATAAAGACAATGTGGATTTAATATTATCTACAATAATAGATTTAATAAATAGAAGGCTACCTAATTTTAAAAAAGCATGGGATAAGTATAGAGATATTCAAATATTAACACCTACAAGAAAAGGGATATTAGGTGTGCAAAATTTGAATAATAAACTTCAAGAAGTTTTGAATCCTAAATCCCCTAGCAAGAGAGAAAAAGAGTTGAAAGAAGTTATTTTTAGAGAAGGCGACAAAGTAATGCAAACTAAAAATAATTATTCTTTAAAATGGATTAGAGTTAATGGAAGTGGAGAAAATGAAGGTGTAGGGGTATTTAATGGAGATATGGGCTTTATTCAAAGCATAAATGAAGAAGAGAAGACAATTACTATAATCTTTGATGATGAAAGAAAAGTCGTTTATGATTACATATATTTGGATGAACTAGAGTTAGCATATGCAATTACTATACATAAAAGTCAAGGAAGTGAATTTAAGGTAATAATTACTCCAGCATTTATGGGTTCACCACTATTAATGAATAAAAATTTATTATATACAGCTATAACTAGAGCAAAAGAACTTGTAGTTGTTGTTGGTATTCCAAAGGCTTTAAAATATATGGTATCTAACACAAGAAGTATGGAGAGATATTCTTCACTTCGAGATAGAATAATAGATATTACAAGTCAAGATGTGTTTAGTGAATAAATGAGGAGAGGTTAAATGTTAGATAAAAAATTAATAAACCTAAAAGAGTTTAATAATTGTACATCTAAGATAAATAAATGGTATAATAAGCAATCCAAAATACTAACTGTAATAACTAGTCCATA
Source organism: Clostridium tertium (assembly GCF_017873245.1). Lineage (GTDB taxonomy): Bacteria > Bacillota > Clostridia > Clostridiales > Clostridiaceae > Clostridium > Clostridium tertium. Next base: position 38,123 of record NZ_JAGGJY010000017.1, read on the forward strand.
TAATAGTACATTTATATTTTTACCGTTAATAAAGTCAATACTAGAACAAAATAAAAAAGTATTATATGTGTGGGCGGGAACAGATTTTAATAAAGAAATAATAGAGGATTTAAAAAATAATAATTACAAATTTAAATATTCATATATTGAGGAAGAAGAAGGAAATGAGGATTTAGTTTTTGTAAATTTTAAAAATGTTAATAAAATAAGTAATTGTTATGAGTTATGTATAATTGACGATATAAGTTTATACTCGCTTAGTTTAAAAGAAGAGCTTAGACAATCTATTGAATATTTATATTTATGTAGTAGAAGGATGATAATATTTTCTGTAGAAAGAATAGTTAACATGGGTAGATGTATATCAGTTTCGGACTTAACTAGAAACATACCTTTTGTAGAGCCGAGAATAATTACAACTAGAGTAAAGTTAGATGAAGATATGCCTTATACACTATATGATTATTTAATGTGGTTTAAAAGTAATAATCGAAAGGTTATTATATATGTACCTAATGAAGAAAAGATTAATAAGTTATTTGATTATTATACACAAGAACTAAAGATTAAGGATATAAAGATAGTTAAATTTTTTAGAGGCGAAAATATAAAAAAAATAGATTCTTTATATAAATTAAAAAATAAAAGCGTTTTTGTAATTACGAATAATGTTAGGGAATATAAAATAGATTCAGAGGATATAGATATAGTTGCATTATTTTCTGATGAAATATTTTATAGTTATAAAAAAATAATATACTTTTGTGCTGAGGTTGGAAAAAATGTAAAGGGAAATAAAACAGGAGAAGTAATTCTAGTTGGTAAGGAAATATCAGAGGATATGGACTTGGCTAAAGAAATAACAAGGGGATATAACAAGGAAATATGGGAAAAGGGATTATTAAACTATTAAGAGAGATTATAGATGAGTTACTAGATATAATATATCCACCTAAAAATAAATGTATTACCTGTGATAATGAAGTCATAGGTGTATGCCCAATATGTAAAAGTAAGATAATGAGAGTAAAAGAAGAATCTAAGATATTATCATATGGATATTATAGTGGAGTAATGAAGAAATTAATACTTGAATTTAAATACAATAAAAATTTTTTAGCTGGCAATATATTGGCAGATTATTTATGTGAGTTAATAAATGAAAATAATATTGATGTAGATGCAATATTATTTATTCCTAGCAGTAAAAAAGCTTTAAAAGATAGAGGATTTAATCAATGTGAGTTTATGGCGCAAAAGATAAGTAGAACATTAAATATACCAATATATAGTGACATAATTAAAGTGAAAAATATAAAAGAGCAAAAAACTTTATCAAAAGAAGATAGATTTAAAAATATAGAAGGTGCTTTTGGAATTAAAAGCAATAAAAATATAAAAGATAAAAATATAATTTTAATTGATGATGTAATAACAACAGGTGCGACGCTACTTGAATGTGAAAAACTACTAAAAAAAAGTGGAGCTAATTCGATAAAAATATTGACAGTTGCAAAAAGTTATATATAATAATAATGTAAAGTTTAGGTCTGTGGATGAAAGTCGATGCCAGTCGCAGGCAAAACGATCCACGTAAGTTTGGAAAAATTCCTAATGAGCATGGTGCGGTATAGAAGTAAGTCCTACCAAGAAAATTGAGAGGGTTAGTAGTGAGAGGTTAATTCCGAGTAGCAAAAGCTCCAGTAGGCGAGTGTGGGGTCAAAATCCAGGTCAGCTAACTTTACGAAAAAATAGCCACTAGTATTTACTAGTGGCTATTTTTTATGTATGTAAGAATAAAAGATTTAAAATTTATTAAAATTAAAATATATATAAAACAAGGAGTAAACAGAAGTTTTATTGAGTAAAATAAAGTGAATTTTCTGTCAATTGCTCATATTCATCTTGATTGAAAAGGTTTCTAAGTAGTATAATATAATCATAAAACAAACAAATTTAAGACTACTGAGTAAGGTTTAAGCTTATAGAGAGGGGATGAACTTATATGAGAGTTTCAGTAATAGCAAAAAATACTACAGCAACACCAGCATTAAAGGAAATGATTGAAAAAAAGCTTTCTAAGGTAAAAAGATATTTTGATCCAGAGGTAGAAGCAAAAACTACTTTATCAGTGCAAAAAAATAAACAGAAGGTAGAAATAACAATACCGTTTAATGGAATAATATTAAGAGCTGAAGAAGCAACTGAAGATATGTACAAATCAATTGATTTAGTAGTTGCAAAGCTAGAAAGACAAATTAGAAAACAAAGAACAAAGTTATCTAGAAGAAACAATGAGTCATTAAGATTCCCACAATTAGATGAAGTTGCTTTAAGCGACGAAGTTGTAGAAACAAATGGAGAAGTTGTTAAAGTCAAAAGATTTGGAGTTAAGCCTATGTCAGTTGAGGAAGCAGTACTTCAAATGGAGTTAGTGGGACATAATTTCTTCGTATATCAAGATTCAGAAGCAAATAAAGTATGCGTAGTATATAAGAGAAAAGATGGAGATTATGGCTTATTAGAACCAGATTATATTTAAAATTTTACGAATATTACATTTAATTAATAAAAGGAAGTGCAATGCACTTCCTTTTTAGTTATAATGTTATTAAAAAGTAACTTATTTATTGAATTAATTATTAGTAAAATGGTATAATTTATAAATGAAATTCAATAAATTAAAATTGATAAATAAAATACATGAAAATTGATAAATAAAATACATGTACATGATTAAACTAATTAATAAAATAAAACGATTGGAAGGAAAATTATAATGGGATTTTTGGAAAAGTTATTTGGGTCATATAGTGAAAGAGAAGTCAAAAAATTACAAAAACTTGCAGATAAAATAGAAGCCTTAGATCAAACTATGCAAAGCTTATCAGATTATGAGCTTAAAGCTAAAACTGATGAGTTTAAGAAAAGATTAAAAAATGGTGAAACTCTTGATGATATACTACCAGAAGCTTTTGCAGTTTGTAGAGAAGCTGCATGGAGAGTTTTAGGTATGAAACACTATAGAGTTCAACTTATAGGTGGTATGGTTCTTCATCAAGGAAGAATTGCAGAGATGAAAACTGGTGAAGGTAAGACTTTAGTTGCAACATTACCATTATACTTAAATGCATTAACAGGAGAAGGAGTACATCTAGTAACAGTTAATGATTACTTAGCAACAAGAGACGTTGAATGGATGGGTAAGTTATACAATTTCCTAGGATTAAGTACAGGATGTATAGTTCATGGCTTAACATCTGAGCAAAGAAGAGAAGCATATTCTGCAGATATAACATATGGAACTAATAATGAGTTTGGTTTTGATTACTTAAGAGATAATATGGTAATTTACAAAGAGGAAAAAGTTCAAAGAAAATTGAACTTTGCAGTTGTGGATGAAGTTGACTCAATACTTATTGATGAAGCTAGAACACCACTTATTATTTCAGGAGCTGGAGAAAAGTCAACTAAATTCTATAATGTTGCAGATAATTTTGTTAAACAATTATTAGCTGAAGCAGATTATACAATTGACGAAAAAGCTAATTCAGTAATGTTAACTGATGCAGGGGTGGAAAAAGCTGAAAGAGCATTTGGGATAGATAACTATGCCGATGCAGATCATTTAGAATTACAACACTATATAACTCAAGCGTTAAAAGCTAATTACGGAATGAAAATAGATAAGGACTATATGGTGAAGGATGGTCAAGTAATAATAGTTGACGAATTTACAGGTAGACTTATGGAAGGTAGAAGATATTCAGATGGACTTCATCAAGCTATTGAAGCTAAAGAAGGAGTTAAAATAGAAAGAGAATCAAAAACTCTTGCTACAATAACATTCCAAAACTATTTTAGAATGTATAATAAGTTATCTGGTATGACAGGTACAGCATTAACAGAGGAAAATGAATTTAGAGAAATCTATGCATTAGATGTAATAGTTGTTCCAACAAATAGACCAATCGCTAGAGTAGATAAGAGTGATTTAATCTATAAAAACACAAAAGGAAAGTATAATGCTATTATAGAAGAGATAATAGAATCTAATAAGAAAGGTCAACCAGTTCTAGTTGGTACAGTAAGTATAGAAAAATCAGAGTACTTATCTTCTTTACTAAAGAAAAGAGGAGTTAAGCATAAAGTACTTAATGCTAAATACCATGAACAAGAAGCAGAAATAATTTCTCATGCTGGTGAATTAGGTAGTGTTACTATTGCTACTAATATGGCAGGTAGAGGAACAGATATTAAGCTTGGAGAAGGTGTTAAAGAAGTTGGCGGACTTAAGATAATAGGTACAGAAAGACATGAATCAAGAAGAATAGATAACCAGTTAAGAGGTAGATCAGGTCGTCAAGGAGATTCAGGGGAATCAGTATTCTATATTTCTTTGGAAGATGATTTAATGAGAATATTTGGATCAGAAAAGATTCAAGGATTAATGGATAAATTAGGACTAGAAGAAGATGAAGCTATTGATCATAAGATGGTAAGTAAAGCAATAGAAAATGCACAAAAGAAGGTTGAAGGTAATAACTTTGACATAAGAAAGAACCTTATCGGTTATGATGATGTTATGAATATGCAAAGAGAAGTTATTTACAAACAAAGATCTGAAGTTTTAGAAGGAAAAGACTTGAGAGAACAAATTAATGTAATGGTAAGTGAAATAGTATCCGATGCAGTTAAAGCTCATTTAGATGGTGTAAATGAAAACATTGAAGAAGAAATAGGAAGGTTAATTCAATACTTAGAAGATATATGCTTACCTCATGGAGCAGTTAAGACTGAGGAGTTAGTAGAATTATCTAATGATGAAATAATTAATAAATTATTAGATATATTAATGAAAGTTTACCATGAAAAAGAAGAAGAGTTTGGTGAAGAGCACTTTAGAGAAGTTGAAAGAGTAATACTTCTTAGAGTAGTAGACCAAAAGTGGATGGATCATATAGATAATATGGATCACTTAAAACAAGGGATAGGACTTAGAGCATATAAGCAATTAGATCCAATACAAGCATACCAAATGGAAGGTAGTGCTATGTTTGAAGAAATGATTAATGGAATAAAGATAGATACAGTTAAATTCTTATTCCATATCCAAGTTCAAAAAACTGTTGAAAGAGAAAGAGTAGCAGAAGAAACATCAGCAAGCCATGGTGGGGATGATTCAGATGTAAAGAAGCAACCAGTTAGAAATGAACCTAAAGTAGGTAGAAATGATTTATGTCCATGTGGAAGTGGTAAGAAGTATAAGAACTGCTGTGGAAGAGAAGTATAAAAAAGTGCCCTTTGGGCACTTTTTTAAAGCTATTAAGCTATTTTAGAGAAATAAAAAAAAGATAGGGTGATTATATGATAATTAAGTTAGAATCAGAATTAGCTAAACTTAATGATATAAAGAAAGTTATAAAAGAAATGGGGGCTTCTCTTTGACAAAGAAGCACTGGAAAAGCAATTAAAAGAATTAGAACTTCAAATGCAGGAAAATGGATTCTGGGAAGATATAAAAAGAGCAGAAGAAGTTACAAAGGAAAGTAAAAGAATTAAAGACAAAATAGATAGATATGAATCATTAGTATCAAGAATTGAAGATGTCGAGATACTAGCAGAATTAATAGATGAAGATGATGAAGAATCTATAGATGAAGTTATAAGAGAGATAAGGTATATAGAAAAAGATGTAGAAGGTTATAGGATAGAATTACTTTTATCAGGAGAGTATGATAGAAACGATGCTATATTAACACTACATGCTGGAGTAGGTGGAAGTGATGCAAATGATTGGACTGAAATGCTACTTAGAATGTATACAAGATGGTGTGAAAAAAGAGGTTTCAAGGTAGAAACTCTTGATTATTTAGAAGGCGATGAAGCTGGAATAAAGAGTGTAACATTAAAGGTAAAAGGCGAGTTTGCATATGGATATTTAAAAGCCGAAAAGGGAGTTCATAGATTAGTAAGGATATCTCCTTTTAATGCAAATGGTAAAAGACAAACTTCATTTGCATCAGTTGAAGTACTTCCTGAACTAACAAAAGATCAAGATATTGAAATAAGAAGTGAAGATTTAAAGATAGATACTTATAGAGCAAGTGGAGCTGGTGGTCAGCATGTAAATAAGACAGAATCAGCAATAAGAATAACACATTTGCCAACTGGAATAGTTGTACAATGCCAAAGTGAAAGAAGTCAGTTTTCTAATAAAGATACAGCTATGGCAATGCTTAAATCTAAACTTATAGACCTAAAGGAAAGAGCACATAAGGAGAAAATAGAGGATCTAACAGGTGAATTAAAAGATATGGGATGGGGAAGTCAGATAAGATCATATGTTTTCCATCCATATAATATGGTTAAAGATCATAGAACTGGGGAAGAAACAGCTAATTTAAATGCGGTTATGAATGGTGAAATAGATAATTTTATTACTGCATATTTAAAAAATAATAACTAAAAAATTTATTGAAGGTAAAGGGGCTGTATAAAAACGCCCCTTAATTTTTAATATAGAGTTTAAAATAAAAGTAGTTACTTTATAACTTAAATAAGTAACTACTTTTTATAACTTTAAATAAGTAACTACTTTTATTAACTTATTTTCTTCTTTTTTATATAAGATACAAATGGTGCTGAAGCTAAGAAGCCAAATATTATTGCAAATATAAATAGTGAAGTTTTATTATGGAAAAATAAAGTGAGTGTTCCATAACAAGATTCATTTATCTTATCTTCTATGACACTATAAGCACTGTCTATTGCATCAACACTTATATAATCAACAGTATCATTAGGGGTATGAATTTTAGTCATATCACTATGACAAAAGCTTAAAGCATCTATACCTAAGTTGTTAAAGCTAGCATGGTCACTTGAATCTTCGTAAACAACATTAGTATCAACATTATTTTTTTTAGAAATCTTTTCAACAGAATTAAGTAGTTCAGAATCCTTATCTTTATAAGATGCTCCAAGCATTAAAGTAAGAGGATAATTATCACTACCTATCATATCAAAATTAATTACTTCGGCATCTTTAAGCTTTTCAAGATTATTTTCTGCAAAACTCTTAGAGCCGAGAAGTCCAAACTCTTCAGCATTTAAAGCAGCAAAAATTATATCTCTTTTTGGTGTTCCGAAGCTAGTAATGGACCTTTGTAATTCTAATAAAAATGCTGTTCCAGATGCATTATCTAAGGCACCGTAATAAGTGTTTTTTAGACCATCTTGACCTAAGTGATCATAATGAGCAGTTAAAACAAGAGGGGGAAGATCGCTAGAAGATCCTTTTAGAACTCCGACTATATTTACTAGCTCTTTTTCAGAAGTTGAAAATGGTAAATTAACAGAAACCGTTAGTCCAGAACGAACTGAATCTAATATTTTATTATAAGTATCAGTTGTTATTAAAACTATCATATCATAAGGAAAATTACTCATAAATGAACTTCTAAATGAAAAATCATTATTAGGAGCTACATAAAATAAACAATTTCCTTCATCAGTTACAACTTCAATTGAAGTTGTATAAATATTTACCTTATCATCTTCAGAAAAGCTTAAACTATTGATCTTAAAATTAAGCATATCCTCTTTGTAGTCAACGCCATACTTTAAAGTTTCAACAACTTCGTCATCTAATGATATTTTAAGATATGGAGAGCTATTATTATTTATTGGACATAGTGTTTTAAAGCTCTCTTTATAATTTTCATTAAGTGGAACCAATTTATTATCCTCAAAGTTTTTTCTTATTATTTCTCCTACAAGTAAATTACCGTTACTACCAGCTAGTCTACCACCATAAGTTTCAGAAGAAAATATCGCAATATTTTCTTTTACATTATTAGCATTGAAAGGCGAATATGTAAAATTAAAAAATATAGAAATAGATAATAATACTATGCTAGTAATTAGTGATACAGAATAAAACAATTTTTTTTTCATAAAATATACCTCAAATAATAGTTATACTTAATACTATTACTTGAGGTATGAGATTATGAAAAAATAAGTGTAGTCATTTATGCCTTTTTATAAACTAATTCTATAAATCCATAGATTAGTGAGAAAAGAATGCATATATAAATAAAGATATTTATTTGGTTTGTAACTATTGAAAAAACACCACCAACTATTGATGAAAATAATATTATGCAGTTTATAAATTTAGATAATCCAGACTTATTTACTATTATTTCTTTTGTTGAAGAAATAAGTATAAGTATTAATGTTAAGAAATACAAAACATACTTTAAAGTAGTGGAAAACTCTATTACATAATATTCATTTAGTATAATAAAGACTATAAAGAAGATTAGAAGAATACTTATTATTTTATTAATTATCATTATAAATTTATTCATATCATCACCTATTTGTAAAATTTTTACAATTATATTATAATCTTAATTTTACATAATATCAATATTGTAATTAAAGTAAATGTTCCATATTTATTAATATATTTATAAAAATGAATTATATGTTACATAAAAGTATGATATTGTATTATAATATCATTATGTAAAATTTGGAGAAAAATTTTTTATAGCATAGGAGGACTTTATGGTAGATATTGTTGAAAGATTATCATCTGAATTAGGAATAAGTATAACCCAAGTAAATAATGTAATATCACTGCTTGATGATGGAAATACTGTTCCTTTTATTTCAAGATATAGAAAAGAACAAACAGGCGCTTTAAGTGATGAAGTATTAAGAAAATTTCAAGAAAGACTTATATATCTTAGAAATTTAAAAGAAAGAAAAGAAGATGTTTTAAGACTTATAGATGAGCAAGGAAAATTAAATGATGATATAGTAAAGGCCTTGGAAGCTTCAAAGACTTTGACAGAAGTAGAAGACATATATAGACCTTATAAGCAAAAAAAGAGAACAAGAGCAACTATGGCTTTGGAAAGAGGATTAAAGCCACTTGCAGATATTATTTCAAGAGGTGAATTTAATGCTGATTTAAATAGTGAAGCACTTAAATTTATTGATGAAGAAAAGGGTGTTAATAGTAAAGAAGATGCAATTAATGGAGCCTTAGATATAATAGCAGAAGAAATATCTGATGAAGCAAAATATAGAAAGTGGATAAGGGAATTAGTATTCAAGGAAGGGAAGATACAGTCAACAGGTGAAAGCGATGAACATACACCATTCGAGATGTATTACGACTATAGTGAAGAAGTAGCTAAAATACCACCACATAGAATTTTAGCCATAAATAGAGGAGAAAAAGAAAAAGTATTATCAGTAAAAATAGCAGTGAATGAAGAGAAAATAATAAGTTACTTAGAAAATGAAATATTAAAAAATAATAATATTACTGATGAATACTTAAAATTAGCAATAAGAGATTCTCTAAAAAGATTAATATATCCATCTATAGAAAGAGAAGTTAGAAGTGAGCTTACAAATATAGGTGAAGAAGGTGCTATAAAAATATTTAATGAAAATTTAAAGGCATTATTAATGCAACCACCTATAAAGGGCAAAGTAGTTATGGGGTATGATCCAGGATTTAGAACAGGTTGTAAGATAGCAATATTAGATAGTACTGGAAGGTTCCTAGATAAGTCAACAGTATATCCAACTGCTCCACAAAACAAAGTTAAAGAAACTAAAGATATATTAAAGGATTTAATTAATAAGTACGATGTAGAAGTAATTTCATTAGGAAATGGGACTGCTTCAAGAGAATCAGAAGAAGTGGTATCTGAAATAATATCAGAAGTAAAAAAGGAAACAGGAAAAGAAATAGCATATGTTATAGTTTCAGAGGCTGGTGCATCAGTTTATTCAGCTTCAGAGCTTGCTACTAAAGAATATCCAGATTTAGATGTTACAGTAAGAGGAGCAATTTCTATAGGAAGAAGATTACAAGATCCTATGGCTGAGTTAGTTAAGATTGATCCTAAAGCCTTGGGGGTTGGGCAATATCAACATGATGTTACACCGAAAAGACTTGATGAATCATTAAAGGGTGTTGTTGAAGATTCTGTTAATAAGGTTGGAGTAGATTTAAACACTGCAACACCATCATTACTTACTTATGTTGCTGGTATAAATTCAAGCATTGCAAATAATATAGTAATCTATAGAGATGAAGCTGGCGGATTTAAAAATAGAAAAGAGTTGTTAAAGGTAAAAAGACTTGGACAAAAAGCTTATGAGCAATGTGCAGGATTCTTAAGAGTTATGGAAAGTAATGAACCTTTAGATAATACATCAGTTCATCCAGAGTCTTATGATGCAGCAAGAAATTTAATTCAATTATTAGGATATACTAAAGAAGATTTAAAAGAAAATAATCTTAAAGATATAGATGAAAGAGTAAAGGATAAAGGTATATCAAATATTTCTAAGGAGTTAGAAATTGGAGAACTTACTTTGTCAGATATAATAAAAGAACTTAAAAAACCGGGCCGTGATCCAAGAGAGGAAATGCCAAAGCCTATTTTAAAAACTGGAGTAATTGATTTAAAAGATTTATCAGAAGGTATGATACTTATGGGGACAGTAAGAAATGTATCCGACTTTGGAGCTTTTGTTGATATTGGAGTCCATCAAGATGGGCTTGTTCATAAAAGTCAAATGGCTAATAGGTTTGTGAAGCATCCATTAGATGTTGTTAAAGTTGGAGATATAGTAAAGGTTAAAATATTAGAAGTAGATAGTAAGAGAAATAGAATCTCATTATCAATGAAAGACATTACTGAATAATAGTTATAAATTGCGAAGCAATTTATTTTTAATGAAATAATTAAGAAATGAAAGAATGAAAAAATTAAGGTAAAAAATCCTTAAGGATTTTTGAATAAATAGTGCTTTGTACAATTAAATTTAAGTTTTGCAAAGCAAAACCTCCTTAATTCTTTCACTTTTCATTCTTTCATTTTTTCACTATTTTGCTTCGCGAAATAATACAATTGTTAAAAAAGATACTTGCAAAAAGGTATAGTAAGGCATATAATATGAGTGTAAATAAATTATCTTCAGGGCGGGGCGTGATTCCCCACCGGCGGTATAGCCCGCGAGCTAAGTTTTAGCATGATTCGGTGAAACTCCGAGGCCGACAGTATAGTCTGGATGAAAGAAGGTAAGTGGTTAGATATTGCTTGATATTTATTTTAAGCACATCTTATTTCTTATGTATTTTGAGCCCTGATATATTTTAATATATCAGGGATTTTTTATTTATTAATATGTATCTAATTAAGATAAGATGGGTAAATTATTAAAATAAATTGTTAAATTAATGTCATTTTACTGAGATGTAATCTAACCCATTGCCCCAGGGGATAGACTTTTGGGAGGAGAAAGAATGAACAGTCAACAAAACAAAAACCTAAACAAATTTATTAAAATTTCACTTTTAGGTGCAATAGCGGTAGTGCTTATGTACTTTGATTTTCCAATACCATTTCTACCATTTCCATGGCTTAAAATTGACTTAAGTGATATTCCAGCACTTATGGGAGCATTTGCTTTTGGACCTATGGCAGGTATTGTTGTAGAATTGATAAAGAATTTATTAATTTTAATAGTTAAGGGAACATCAACGTATTTTGTTGGAGAACTTGCTAATTTTATAGTAGGGGTCTCTCTGGTAGCTCCAGCAGCATGGGTTTATCATAGAAATAAAAGTAGAAAGAATGCATTACTTGGAATGGCATTAGGAACATTATCAATAGAAATTATAGGAATAATAGCAAATGTTTATTTGTTATTACCTGCATTTGGAATGAATATGGTAAAAGATGAATTAATTCAATATGTTACTATAGGATTATTACCTTTTAATGGGATAAAATCTGTATTAGTATGTGGAATAACATACGTACTATATAAAAGAGTTTCTTTATCTATCTTTAAAGTAGATTCAAATTTTGATAATTCTAGAAAAAGTAAATTAAATTCAATATAAATAATAAAGCTAACTATTAAAAATTTAATAGTTAGCTTTATTTAATATTATCTGTCTTTTTTAAGTATTTATATTGATACATTTTATTATCAATATAATTAAAAAAATCATATATGTTATCAAAGTCATCAGAATAAATACAATATGCAAAACTAAATTTAATGGTATATTTACTGTGAGAATTATGAGATTCTATTATAGAATTTAATAATTCTAAGTCACTTTCAATTTCTTTGGGACAAGTGTTTTCTATAATAACTAAAAATTCATCTCCACCCATTCTAATAATTTTTGATTTTTTTCCAAAGGATTTATTTAATATAAGGACAAAATCTTTAAGAACCTCATCACCAGCCTGGTGACCATAGGTATCATTTATATATTTAAATTCATCTAGATCTATGTTTATTGCACCTAGCCTAGATAAATTGATATTAAGTTTATTTAGTTTGGAAATAAAGTTATTAAAATAATTTCTGTTGAAAGCTTCAGTTAAAGAGTCAGTTTCCAATAGTTCTTGTTGTACTAAAATATAAGTAAATACAAAAATAGTTGCGATACTATTCCAAAATAATAAGTATTGAGGAATTAATGATTGTATTACTAATGTCAAAATAGGGAAAATATAAAGTATGTGTAAAAATTTATATATATCCTTAGAAAGGTTATGTCTTTCTTTTAGTAAAATTAAATAACTATTTATATAATATAATGTGCAAGTTAATAATGGAATTATAAAAAAGCTTTCACGATGATATAAATTTGAACTATTAATTGAAAAAATTATATTATACTTTAAATTCAAAATAAGTATTGTAGTATTTATGATTAAGGGTATTTCAAAATAGCTTATTTTTATCTTAAAATTAATAATTTTTTTGCTAATCCATATTGATAAATATTTGTTCCACATATATATAGGAAGTGGTGAAGCTATAAGTAACAATGTATTAACTAATTTATTGATATATATAAATTTATAATTTAATATATTAATATTTATAAAGACTTTTAGAATTTCTAAAATTAATATAAAAGAAGTTAGAGTACATATATTTATGAATAGTTTATTGGACATTTTTTTCATATCAAGCTTTACATAACTGTGAAAAATGAGCATAAATAATGTGAAAAGGCTCATTATATTAACTTGAGTTTGTATAATCTTATCCATTTTTCTTCCTTCCATGATGTATATATAATATATTATTTATATTATATGTATGAAGTGTGTTATATATTGATAAAATTGTTTTGAGATTTAATGCCATATAAAACTGGTTGCAACAGTTGATAAATATGATATAATGTAAATCAGTTGTATATTAATATAGTATGAAATTAGATAAAATATAACGTTGTATTCATAACCAAAAAATATAAAAATTTATTCTTAAAATGAAAAGAGAATATGATTTCTTTAAAGGAATTAGCTCAACTTTAAATTTTATATGGGCAGTTTCTTTTTTTATGTAATTATATAATATGATTATATTAATAAAATAAATTTTGTTTGAAAAAAATAGAAAGAGGTGATTAAATGGGAACACAAGAATTACTTGCAAAAGAGTCAATAGGAAAATTATTATTAAAATATTCTGTACCAGCTATAATAGGAATGATTGTAAATGCTTTGTATAATGTAGTTGATAGAATTTTTATAGGAAATATACCAGGGGTAGGATCGTTAGCTATTACTGGTGTTGGTGTAACAATGCCTATTACAACTATCATACTTGGATTTGCCATGCTTGTCGGAGTAGGAGCTACAACAACTATATCAATAAAGCTTGGGCAAGGAAGGAAAGAAGAAGCAGCTAAAGTAATTGGAAATGCAATATCATTAGCAGTTATTTTATCTCTTATACTTACAATTGTTGGATTAGTTTTTGGAGATGTAATCTTAACAAAATTTGGTGCTAGTGATGAAACTTTATATTATGCTAAAGCTTACATATATATAATTTTATTAGGAACAGTATTTAATATGGTAGCATTTGCTTTAAATAATACTATAAGAGGAGATGGAAATCCTAAATTAGCAGCAACTATTATGGTAATTGGATGCGTAACTAATATAATTTTAGATGCAGTATTTATATTTATATTTAATATGGGGATACAAGGTGCAGCAATAGCTACAGTTATATCTCAACTTGTAACAGCAGTTATAGGGCTAGGGTACTATATTAGTGGAAAGTCTAATTTGAAATTTGTTAAATCAAGTTTAAAGTTAGATAAGCAAATAACTTTAAAGATATTATCAATTGGAGCTGCACCATTTGCTATGCAAATAGCAGCAAGTTTAGTTCAAGTTATATCTAATAATGTTTTAAAGGAATATGGAACTGATTTAGCAATAGGTGCTATGGCAACTATATCATCTGTAAGTTTAATGTGCTTAATGCCTATCTTTGGAATAAACCAAGGAGCACAACCTATAATAGGATTTAATTATGGTGCAAAACAAGAAGAAAGAGCTCAAAAGGCATTTAAACTTTCAGCGATAGTGGCTACAATAATATTAGTGATTGCATTTATTGCAGTTCAAGTATTCCCAGAAGCTATAATAGGAGTATTCAACAAAGATCCTCAGTTTATGGACATATCAGTTAAAGGAATGAGAATATATCTACTTATGCTTCCGATAGTGGGAATATCAATAACTGGTTCAAATTATATACAATCTATAGGAGAAGCTAAAACTGCAATGTTTTTGAGTTTACTTAGACAAGTAATTTTATTAGTTCCTTTTATAATAATTCTTCCAAGAACTTTTGGATTAGGATTAGATGGAGTATGGATTGCTCAGCCAGTAAGTGATGTATTAACAACTGCAGTAACGATTTTTATATTAGTAAAAAGTATGAAAGTTAAAGAAAAAGTAGAAGTTGAAGAGGAATTGCTTAAAGAAGCAAATTAATAAGAAACAGGTATAAACTTTAAAGTTTATACCTGTTTCTTATTATAAAAGTAAGTCATTAAAAGTGCATCTTCTTTATTATCTTCATAATATCCTTTTCTAAGACCATTTTCTATAAAAGAAAATTTCTTGTATAGATTTTGAGCAGAAGTGTTTGAAACCCTAACTTCTAAGTTTATTAATGAACAATTTAAATCTTCACAAAGAACTATTAAAGAAGAAAGTAGTTTACTTCCAATTCCAAGATTTCGATAGTTTGGATGAACAGCTATGTTCGTTATATCAGCTTCACCGACAACTATCCAAGCGCCAACAAATCCAACTATTGAGTTTGATTCTAGATCTTTAGCAATTATATACTTTGCCAAAGGATTATTTAGTTCACCAGTAATAGAGCTTTTGCTCCAAGGTGTAGAAAAGCATAAATTTGTAATAGCTAATACACCGTTAACATCATCTTCATTCATCAAGTTATAGCTTATTTTCATTTTCTAATGCTAGCCTTTTTTCTAATTCTCTCTGTGCTTGAGGTTTTTTTAGATAAAAAGGAGAAGAATTTAATTCATCAGACACATTATCTAATAATAATTTTACCCCTAAATCTCCTAATGATGATGCTCTTATTATACTAAGATGATTAGGTGCAAAGTAGACATTAGGAAGATTAGTTGATAGATATTCCTTATGCTTAATTAATCCATCTCCAGTAAATATGACTTTTTCACCTTTTTCCTTTAAAACTTCTATTAATTCATCTAGATCAAGTGCTGAATAATCTGTTAATTTTTCCAAGTTACCATTATTATTTTTATATAGACATGTATAAACGCTGTCTCTTAAAGCATCCATTATAGGACAAATGATACCATCAAAACTTATAAGAGAGTATGCAAGGGCATCTAAACTTGAAATGCTAATATAGGGCTTGTTTGAACCAAAGCTTAACCCCTTAATTGTAGCCATACCTATTCTGAGTCCAGTAAATGATCCAGGACCTTTTGATACTACAAATCCATCTATATCATCAATTGATAAATTAGAATCTTTTAATAACTTATCTACCATGTCCATTATTAAAGTAGAGTGTTCCATTTTATTATTTAATGTATATTCTGCTATTAAGTTATTTTCATCTAAAAGAGCAGCTGTTGCTACTTTAGAGGCTGAATCTATACTTAAAATTCTCATAAGACTAACTCCTTTATATAATTATATCTTTCTCCATATGGAGTAATAGAAATTTTTCTGAAGTTTTCACCTCTTGATAAGTCCTTTTCAATCAATATATGTAAGTAATCTTTAGGTAAAATTTCTTCTATGTAATTTGCCCATTCAATTATAGAAACACCATCAGAAAATATATAATCATCAAACCCTATTGTATAAATTTCATCAGGATCGCTAACTCTATAAACATCGAAGTGGTATAACTTTAGTCTTCCTGAATCATATTCATTTACAATAGTAAATGTTGGACTAGTTATATGATCATCAATATCTAAACCTTTAGCTATTCCTTTAGTTATATGAGTTTTTCCTGTTCCTAAATCACCAGTTAAGCAGATTATATCGCCAGGGTTTATTAATTTACCTATAGAAAAACCTATTTTTGTTGTTTCTTCTATATCATTAACATAAAAATGCATAAGTAGACTCCTTTCTAAATATTCTATATTAATATATTCTATCCAAAATACGAAAAAAAAGAAAGGTAAAATAATATACATAATATGGAATTGTAGGTGAGTATATAGTAAAATATTAATATAATTGGAATTGTAATTAAGATGTAATAGAATTGTAATTTTTATTTATCAGTGATAAGATATTATGAAAGTATATAAGTTGTAATAAAGATTTGATTTTAAAAAACTATAAATATATTGACGGAAGTTAAATAAAGTTAGAATTTTAGCAACGTATATAAAAAATTAAATAATATATGATTTGATTTTGATATTTTAAGGAAATAGATATATCAATTGAAACATATATATAATTATTTATTTCCTGGAGGAAAGGTTTATGAAGAAGTTAACATATGCTTTAGTTATTTTTACTTCTATTTTATTTTTGGGACTGACATTTTCCTATAATCCATTAATGGCTAACCCTACTGATGAATTTGATGAGGAAAAGGAGACTTTTTTAAATATATTAACAGTTAACAAAGAGCAATATAAGATGACTAAAGCATTAGTTGGAAATAAACATAACGTTGAATATTTGTTTAGTAATGAAAGTGATATGGAATCTTTTGAGGTTAGTGATAATGTTAAAAGTAACATATTAAATATGGATTTATTTATATATAATGGATTAGGATATGAAACTTGGATAAGTGATGTAATAGATAGTGCAAAAAATTCAAGTATAGGTATTATAAATATGAGTAGAGGTATAAGATCAATTACTAGAGAGTTATCTGATGAAAATAAAGAAAATCCTTATTATTTATTAGGATTTAATGAGTACAAGATTGCTTTATATAATATAAAGACCGTATTACAAGAAAGAGATATTATTAATAGAAATTATTATGAAGAAAATTATAATACTATTATTCAGGACTTAGATGAATTTTTAACTAATTCAAAGGAAGAATTAAAAAAACATAAGGATTATTTAATTGTTACAGATAGTGATAAGTTTGATTATTTATTTAAGGATCTTGGAATCCAAGTAAAAAAGATAAAGAATAATGAAGAGATTAAAAATATTGCTAATGAAAATAAGAATTCTAAGATTATATTTATTCATGATAATAAATTAGGAAACTTAGACGATTTAAAAAATAAAATTGCAATAAGTTGTGATTATATAGAATTGAATACTGAAGGTGACAATAATATACTAAAAGATAATGTTACTAAGATAATTGATGGTATAAAAAATAAAAACTAACATTAATGGTTGATTTTTATGTATACATAAGATATAATAATTATTGTTGCAAAGGGGTATAGCTCAATTGGTAGAGTAGCGGTCTCCAAAACCGTTGGTTGTGGGTTCGATTCCTACTGCCCCTGCCAAATAAATCGATAATGATAATTATCGATTTATTTTTTTGTAAAAGAAGATTTATTATTATAAATTTAAAAATATAAGTAAATAAGAATGATATTTTTTAAAATAAAAAATAATTAATAATCTAAATAATATATTGAATAATTGAAAGTTAAGTAAATTATTTTATTGACAAGTGTTAAAATGTCATGATAGAATAAGTTTTGTTGAAGGGGTATAGCTCAATTGGTAGAGTAGCGGTCTCCAAAACCGTTGGTTGTGGGTTCGATTCCTACTGCCCCTGCCAAATAAGAGAGTGTAGATATTACACTCTCTTATTTATTTTGTGAAAAATTACAAGTAACTACATTAATGTACTATAAATTTATATAAATAGATGATAAATCTGATATAATATAGTTACTTAATTGTAAGAATTTTTAAACTTTTACGAGGGGTTAAGATGAGAAAAAAGCTATATAAAGTTATATTTATGATTATAGTAAGTATTATTTTTATAATAAATATGAGCGTAAATAATGCATTTGCGATAACAAATGATGATAAAAATATAAATTTTAAAAGAATAACAGTAGAAGATGGATTATCACAAACATCAGTAGAGTATTTATTTCAAGATAGTAAAGGATATATGTGGATTGGAACAATAGATGGATTAAATAGATACAATGGAAGTAGATTTGAAGTATTTAGATATAGTAAAGATAAGCCTAATAGTATAAGTGGTAATTATATTTCTGCAATAACTGAAGATGATGAAGGAAACATATGGGTTGGTACATCTAGAGGATTAAATAGAATAAATACACATACAAGTGAAATAACAACATATTTACCAGGAATAAATGGATGTAATTTATCCAATTACAATATAACAGAAATATTAATAGATTCAAAAGGCGATATATATATAGCTACAGAAGACGGATTAAATTTATATAATGAAGAAGATGATAATTTTATAAGATTATATAATTCAGGGGATAAAAAAAATTCATTAAGCAGTCAATTTGTATATTCTATTGTGGAAGATAATTATGGTAACTATTGGATTGGAACTGATAATGGTTTAAATAAAATAGAAAATAATTCACAGAAAATAATTAAATATTATTCTGATGGAGGAGATAACTCTATTAATGATAACTTCATATTTAAGCTATATGCTGATAATTTAGATAATCTCTGGATTGGTACATATAATGGAGGATTGAATAAACTTGACTTAAAAACTAATAAAATAGAAAAGTTTGAAAATGATCCTAATGACGACACTTCCATAGCAGGAAATTTTATAAGATACATATTAAGAGATAGTAGAAATGAGTTATGGATTGCAACTAATAATGGATTAAGCAGATTGAATGAAGAAGAAAATAAATTTATTAACTATAAATCTAAAATATATGACCCACAAAGTATAGTTAGTAATAATGTATTAAGTTTATTTGAAGATAAATCAGGAGCAATTTGGGTTGGAACTTATGATGGGATAAGTTTATTTAACCCTCAAAATTCATTTAAGAATTATAAAAATGATCCTTTCAATACGAATTCATTAAGTGAAAATATGATGGCTGGAATATATGAAGATGATGAAGGCCTTTTATGGGTTGGAACAGTGAATGAAGGATTAAATTTAATAGATAGAAAAAGCGGAAATATAACTAAATTCAAAAGCTCAGATGATGAAGATTCTTTAAGCAATAACCATATAAGAGATATAGTTGGAATACAAAATGAAATTTGGATAGCAACAGAATTTGGATTAAATAAGTATGATAAATTAACAAAAAAATTTACTAGATATTATAATGAAGATAATAAAAATAGTTTATTATACAATGATGTTAGAACATTATATATTGATAATGAAGGTATTTTATGGATAGGAACTAGGGATGGATTATGTACCTTTGATAGAAAAAATACATTTAAATCATATGAGGACATTTTTATTAAAAATGGAATAACTGAAAATGTGTTTTCGGATATAATTCAAGATAAGGATGGAATTATATGGATAGCTTCGGCGTTAGATGGTGGATTAATTAGATTAAATAAAAATACAAATGAGATAAAAAGCTATAGAAATAATGAAGAAGATAGATATAGTATAAGCTTTAATGCATTAAAAACTATAGCAATAGATAGTAAAAATAATATTTGGATAGGAAGCCAATTCGGGTTAAATAAATTCGATAGAAGTACTGAAAAGTTTCATAGGTATACAGAAGATTCAGGTTTATCAAATAATTTTATATATGGTATTTTAATTGATAATGATGATAATCCATGGATGAGTACAAATTATGGAATATCAAAATTTGATATAAAAAATGATAAATTTGTTGATTATAATGTTACAGATGGACTGCAAAGCAATGAGTTTAATGGTTATTCATATTTTAAAAGTAAGAGTGGAGAAATGTTTTTTGGGGGAATTAATGGGCTTACTTATTTTTATCCAAACCAATTAGAAGAAAAAAAGTTTTCTCCTAATGTAGTGATTGATAGTATATATAGTGGAGAAAAAGAAATTTTAGATATATCCAATATAAAAATTGGTTATAAAAATAGTAATATACAATTTAATTTTTTTATGCCTGATTATAGAAATGTAAGCAAAATTCAATATGCATATAAATTAGATGGATTAGATGAAAATTGGATTTTTTCTGATGATAGAAATTATGTAAGTTATACAAATTTGGAGTCAGGAGTATATAAATTTCAAGTAGTTGCAAGAAACTCAAGTGGCGATTGGAGTAAAGTTACTACAGTATCCTTTAAGGTTGGAATGAAACCTTGGCAAACACCATTAGCTTATGTAATGTATGCTTTAATAGTTTCTTTAGTGCTTTACATAATATGGAATAGGGTTAAAATATTAGATAGCTTAGTTGAACAAAGAACTCATGAGTTAAATAGTAAGCTTAAAGAAAATAAAGAGTTATATGATAAGCTAATAAAAAATGAAAAATACAAGAATAATTATTTTGTTAATTTATCTCATGAACTTAGAACTCCACTGAATGTTATTATATCGACTCAGCAATTAATAACTAAATTAAATGAAGAAGATAAGGATATACCTAAAGAAAAAATTTTATATTATATGAGTACTTTGAGAAGGAATTCTGATAGATTATTGAAGCTAATAAATAATATTATAGATACATCGAAAATTGAGTCCGGATCATATAAATTAATAATAGAAAAACATGATATTGTTTATTTAGTAGAGGAAATTGTTTTATCTATGAAGGATTTTATCGAAGCAAATGGGATAGAACTAGTAATTGATCCAGATGTAGAAGAGAAAATAATAGAATGTGATGGTAGTGAAATAGAAAAGTGTATTGTAAATCTAGTTGGAAATGCAGTTAAGTTTACACCAAGGGGTGGAAAAATAGAAGTAAGAATAGTAGATTTAAACAATAAGGTAAAAATATCAGTTAAAGATTCTGGAATTGGAATAGAAAAAAAATATCATGACGCTATATTTGATAGATTTGGGCAAGCATATAATGATGTATCAGAAGAGCACGGAGGAAGTGGTCTAGGATTAACAGTAACAAAGCAGCTGGTTACATTACATAATGGGAGAATATTTGTTAAAAGTGAACCTGGGCATGGTAGTGAATTTGTAATAATATTGCCAGTTAAATATACTATGTAAAATACAGTAATTTATATATAAAAGATTGAATAAATTATATATGAATAAGTCCGTATAACTCTAATAATATGCGCTTGACAGTAGTTGTTTACAATGATATTATATTAAATAAATAAGTATGTGGATTGTAACTGCAAAGCAGGCAATACCTAAATTAAGATAAAACATTATCTTAATTTAGGTATTTTATTTTCCAAGCGTTAGGAGAATGAAGGTAATATGATTGTAGAAAAAATATTAAACAATAATGTTGTTGTTTCAATAGATCCAAAGACTAAAAAAGAAGTTATTCTTATGGGACCTGGAATCGCCTTCAAGAGGAAAGTAGGGCAAGAAATAGAAGAAGATAAGATAGAAAAAATATTTGTAGTAGATGATAAGCGAATGGGTAATAAACTTAAAAAGCTTATAAATCAAATACCTGATGGGATATTTGAATTATCGCATGAGATTATATCCTATGCAGATAAACAATTAAATAGAAAATTAGATAAACAAATATATATTTCTCTATCTGATCACATTGCTTTTGCAATTAAGAGATATAAAAATAAGGTGAAAATTAGAAATGACTTATTAGATGAAATAAGAAGAATACATAAAGAAGAATATAAAATAGCACTGTGGGCTGTAGATTATATAAATAATAGATTAAAAATAGATTTACCTGAGGACGAAGCTGGGTTTATTGCGCTACATCTTGTTAATGCAAGTTATCAAGAAACAGCAAAAGAATCAGTACTTGCAACTAACATAATTAAAGGTGTTTTAAATATAGTTAGGTATTACTACTCAGTTGAATTTAATGAAGAGGATTTAAATTATGATAGATTATTAACTCATCTTAAATATTTTGCAAAGAGAGTAATAACTAACAATCAAAATGATGATAATAGTAGTGAATTTTTAGAAATAGCATCAAGAAGTTATCCAGAAGCTTATGATTGTGCTAAAAAGATACAACAATATATAGAAAGTAATTATGATTATAAAGTAAATGAAGATGAAATAGTATATTTAACTATGCATATACACAGGGTCATCTCTGTATTAAGAAGTAATCATTAGTATGTTTATTAAGACTTAAGCCGAAGAATTTAGTGCTTAAGTCTTTGCTTTAATATGAGATTAATTAGGAGGGAAAATGAATACTATATTTCTAAAAAAATATTTTGGAGTTCTTCAGAGGGTAGGTAAATCATTAATGTTACCAGTTGCCTTATTGCCAGCAGCTGGACTTTTAATGGGAATTGGAACATTGCTGCAAAATCCCAATATAATAAATAATATTCCAATGTTATCAGGTGAAACTTTTCAGCTAATGGCTAATATAATGTCATCTTCAGGTGATATTGTATTTTCTAATTTACCACTAATATTTGCAGTAGGAGTTGCTATAGGTATGAGCAATGGAGATGGTGTTGCAGCCTTAGCAGCTATAGTATCTTTTTTAATAATGAATATGACTATTGGAATAACAGCTAGAGTTGATTTGCTGCAAGTTGATACTAATCCAATGTATGATATGGTACTTGGAATTCCTACTCTCCAAACAGGAGTATTTGGTGGCATATTAATTGGGATGGTTTCTGCCATTATATACCAAAAATTTTATACTATAAAGTTGCCAGAATTCCTAGGATTTTTTTCAGGAAAAAGATTTGTACCTATAGTAGCTGCAATAGCAGGGGTATTGATAGGGATAATAATGGTAGTAATTTGGCCTCCAATACAAAATTTTCTATTGGCTTTTTCAAGGAGTATGATAGGAACTAATCAAACTGTTTCGGCTTTAATTTTTGGGATTGTGGAAAGAGCATTAATACCTTTTGGATTACATCACATATGGTATAATCCATTTTGGTATCAGTTTGGGGAATATACTAATTTAGCTGGACAATTAGTGGTTGGAGATCAGGCAATATTTTTTGCTCAATTAAAGGATGGGGTAGAGTTTACTGCAGGAACATTTATGACTGGAAAATTCCCATTTATGATGTTTGGACTACCAGCAGCTGCTTTAGCAATGTATCATGAAGCAGATAGTGATAAGAAAAAATTAGTAGCAGGTATATTATTTTCTGGTGCATTAACATCTTTCTTGACAGGAATAACTGAGCCTATTGAATTTATGTTTTTATTTGTTGCTCCAGTTTTATTTGGGGTACACTGTATATTTGCTGGTTTATCATTTATGATAATGCAAATACTAAATGTTAAGGTTGGTTTGACATTTTCAGGTGGACTTATAGATTTTATATTATTTGGTGTTCTTCCTAATAGAACAAAATGGTGGTGGATAATAATAGTTGGAATAATATTTGCAGCTATTTATTATATAGGTTTTAGATACATAATAAGAAAGTTAGATTTAAAGACGCCTGGAAGAGAAAGAGAAGAAAGTGAAATTGATATAGATATTACTGATGGGGATTTAGCTTATAATGTACTAGATGCTTTCGGAGGATTAAAAAATATAAAATACTTAGATGCTTGCATAACTAGAGTTAGGGTTACAGTAAAAAATATAAGTTTGGTAAACAGAAGTAAACTTAAGTCATTAGGTTCAGCAGATTTAATGATAATTGGAGATAATATTCAAGCTATATTTGGTCCTAAGTCTGACATGCTTAAGGAGCAAATGAAAGATATAATAGATGGAAAAGAAGTAAAAGTTAAAAAGAAAAAAAATATAGAGAAAATAGAAAAAGGATTGAAAATAGAAAGTTCGATTATGATGCCTGTTACTGGAAAACTTTTAAGTTTAGAAGAGGTTCCAGATCCTATATTTTCAATGAAGCTTATAGGAGATGGGTTTGCAATAGATCCTAAAAAGAATATTTTAATATCTCCAATAAAAGGAATGATATTAACAATTTCAAAAACATCCCACTCTATAACAATTAGGGGGCTAGATGGGTTTGATATATTCATTCATATAGGCATAGATAGTATTAATTTAAATGGAAATGGGTTTAAAGCTTTTGTACAAGAAGGAGATATAGTTAAAGAAGGAGATTTGTTAATAGAATTTCCTTTAGATGAAATAAGAGAAAAGTTAAAATCACCAATGATACCTGTTATATTTAAAGGTCTGTCTAAGGAGAAATTTATATATTTTAATAACGATATAGATGTTAAGTCCGGAGATATTAACAAAGTTGAAATACATGAAAAATTAAATAATTAAAATTTTAGGAGCAATCTTTATAGTTAAAAGATTGTTCCTTTTTCTAAAAAGAATAATATATTGTTAAATGAGCAATATTATTAAAGTAATTAAAAGTGTTGGAGGGTGAAAAATAAAGGATTTATGAGCAACAAAAAGGAACAAGTAGTTTATAATTTTTATACTAAAGGTGAAGAGATAGCAAATGCTATAACTCATGGAGTAGGAGCTATAGTATCTATTATAGGAAGTGTATTTTTAATTATAGCAGCAGCGAATTCAGGAAGTAATTATGCTTTTGTTGGAGTTTGGGTATATAGTATTTGTTTAATAATATTATATCTTGGCTCAACTTTATATCATAGTATTCCAGGAGCCTTAGCTAAAAGAATATTAAGGATATTAGATCATTCGTCTATATATTTATTAATAGCAGGAACATATACACCTATTATATTAATACTGATGAATAGTGATAAAAAATCTATGGAAATATTATTAGCACTATGGATAATTGCATTTCTAGGAATAATATTTAAGATATTTTGGATAGATAAGTTTTCTATTTTATCGACAATACTATATATATTAATGGGTTGGATCATAGTACTTAACGTTAAGGTAGTTTTACTTTTAGTACCTATGAAAATATTAATATATATAGTAGCAGGCGGTCTTGCATATACTATAGGATGTATATTTTATGCATTGGATAAAATGCCGTACAATCATTTTATATGGCACTTATTTGTAATTGCAGGAAGTGTATTACATTATATTGCAATATTCTTAGGAATACTATATTTATGATTTTAAGGTTAAAAGTATTTATATACTAGTTCATATATAAATACTTTTAACTTTTATTTTTAGTTTTTTTCATTTATGGGTTCATTTTCACTAGGTAAAGGAGCACCTTCACTATAGAGACTTTTTTTATTTTTTAACCATGTAGAATAGTTGGTCTTAAATTCGGATTCTTTATTTTCTAAAGTATAGTTATAGAAATATTCTAGAAAAGTGGCTCTTGGAATATTATCTGTTAATATTATTCCGCCAATAGTAATTTGATCATTAAGTATTGTTGAAAGAGATTCATTAGATGGATTTTTCATCATTTGAAACATTGACATAAACATAGTTGTTCTACCATCCCCAGCGTCACAATGAAATAGTATATGTATATCATCAGTTGTATTATTAACAAAGTTTATAAAGTCATCTACTGCTTCAGGAGTTGGAATTGAATTATCCCTTACTGCAATTCTTTTATAACCTAATCCGAAATTTTCACAAGTTTTCTCTTCATTTGATACCACATTGGCTTTCAATGATTCTAAATATTCTCCTGTTGTTTTAAAAATTGGAATATTAGCACCTATTGATATTTTTGATAAGTCTTCCTCTTCTGCTTTTAAGGTGTTTTGAGAATTTAAATTACTATTTATAAGCTGGAAAAAACTATAATAGCTTATAGGACTATCATCAATAAATCCATGCGATTCTTGTCTTAAGTCAACTACAGTTATTTTAGGACTAGTTATAGCTACTTTTATATTATCTATTTGGCTAGGTCTAAATTGAGCACAACCTGAGATATTTAGTTCTTGAATGTTTCTAAATCTAGGAGGAAGTTTATAATTTTTTTTAACATCTAATATTATAAACTTATCCTCAAGAAATGGGATGGTATCTGGTGAACTTATAGTTGCCATGGATACATTAGATCGGTTACATATAGATAATAATGTAGATAAAATAATAAAAATAGAAATTGATTTATATTTAATATTTTTTAATTTAAACATAGAAATCTTCATATAGAACCTCCTATTTAGTATATTCACTAAATATTTTGTGCACAAAAATATAAAATATCCTTCATATAAAATATTCTAAAGTATGTATAATTTACTAAGAATATAAACTAGGATTAGGGTTAATATAATAGTGTAAACAAAAAACTTTTAAATGAGAGGGAGTTCAATTTTAAAAGTAGTTTACAAAACCAATAGCCAAAGGAGGAATTACAAATGGCAAAAACATTAGTTCCAGAAGCAAGAAAAGGATTAAGTGCATTCAAGAATGAAGTTGCAGCAGAGTTAGGAGTTCCATTTAGCGATTACAATGGTAACCTAACATCAAAACAATGTGGTTCCGTTGGTGGCGAGATGGTAAAAAGAATGGTTGAACAATACGAAAGTTCAATAAAGTAAGCCACCGGAACAAATTAACTAAAGGTTAAAAAGACAGGATGGATATACCGCCAAAGAATTTAGTATTGTAACCATTCAAAAAAGAAGAGGTATTTCTAAAATAAAAATTATATTTTTATTTTAGAAACCTCTTTTTTATTTATAAAAGAAAATTTCATTTTGTTATAGAGATGTATTCACAGTTATATTAAGCTTTAGGCGATTGATATTATAAAGTTATATTTTAAAATAATAAGTAAAACAAGGATAAATAAAGAAAATTAACAATAAATAAAGATAACTTCTTATAATGATTATATTTATATATAAATGAGTATAGGAAATAGTTCAGTATTAGCGTACTATTTAATTAATACACTAATACTGTCGAGGAAGGAGATAAAAGATGTTACTTGAATTAAATTCAAAAGAGCCGATATATCTTCAAATAATTGCTTATATGAAAAAAAGAATAGTTTCTGGGGAATTAAAAGGGGGCGAAAGGGTTTTGTCTGTAAGAGAATGTGCAAACGAATTAAAAGTTAATCCAAATACAGTTCAAAAGGTTTATTCAGAGTTAGAAAATGAAAATTTAATATATACCCAAAGAGGAATTGGAAAATTTGTAACTGAAGATGAAAAAAGAATAAATGATTTAAGACGAGAGATATTTAATGAAACTATAGATAAATTTATTGAAGACTCTAGGGCATTAGGATTTACTAAAGAAAGAATATTAGCAATTATATCAGAAAGATATAAGGAGGATTAAGATGAGTAGTTTATTAGAAATAAAAGATTTATATAAAACAATAAAAGGAAAGAAAGTATTAAATGGAATAGATTTAAGCCTAGAAAAAGGGAAAGTTTTAGGAATAATGGGGCCTAATGCACAAGGTAAGACAACTCTTTTAAACACAATACAAGGATTTTTAAAGTTTGATAAAGGGGAAATAAAGGTTGATGGATTATCTATAGGAGCTGAAACTAAAAATTATATTGCATTTTTACAAGATAAAAATATTTTTCATAAAACAATGAAGATAAAGGATGCAATAAATTTATACTCAGATTTTTTCAATGATTTTGATATGGAAAAGATGAAATATTATTTGGATTTCATGAATCTAGATATTGAAGCTAAAATAAAGGATTTATCAAAAGGAACAAGTGAAAAGTTTAGCTTATCATTAACTTTAAGCAGAAAAGCTAAGTTGTATCTGTTAGATGAGCCTATATCAGGTGTTGATCCTGTTTCAAGAGAAAAGATTTTAGATGCAATATTAGATAATTTATCAGAAGAAAGTTCAATGATAATAACTACTCATTATATTGGAGAACTCGAGAGAATATTTGATGAAGTTGCTTTTTTAGGAGATGGGAAAATAATAGAATTTGGAGATGCTGAAGAGCTGAGAGAAAAATATAAATTATCAATTGATGAAATTTATAGGAAAGTATTTGCAGAGTAGATTGAAGAAGGAGTAATAGTATGAAAAATGTTTTAAATATTTTAAAATATAATTTTGGAAAATACAATTCAGGAATAAGTAAGATATTGTATATAATTGCTTTTATAATTTTATGTATATTAACTTTAGGGATATTTATAAAAGTACCGTTTATTGGAGAGTTGATGTCAATTATGAACATTGCATTCATTTCAACATTTTTAGGGATAAACTTCGTAACTTCAATAATAAAATTCATATCACAAATATCAAAAGATAATGGTAAACTAATCTTTACTTTACCAATAAAATCTTGGGAATTTATGATTGCTAAGTATATAGAATTTATAATTTTACAAGGAAGTATTGCTGTTGTTGCATATATAGTATCAAGTCTTTCCGGCAATACAATGGCAGAAGTAGTTAAGATGGCATCATTTGGAGTGGCTTTTGGAACTATAGCAGCATATATTGTAATTACTTCGTTTATAGTAATATTTTCGACATATATTTATAATATAGGATTATGCATACTTTCTGTTATAGTAGGTGGTGGAATTATTCAAGGTTTTGTTGCAGGAATTAATAGGTTTATAACTAACTTATTTCCATATGTTTATTTAAAAATTGGATCATTTATAGAAATTGATTTGATATCTATGCTTTTGGGGATCTTATGGGTAGGTATTCTTGTTACAATGGCAGTGAATCATCTAGATAAAAAATTAGATATTATTTAGGGGGATATAATTATGAAAAAGATATTTAAGATATTTTTAGCACTATCATTAAGCGTTGTATTAGTTGGTTGTAGTGTTAAGTTCGGAATAGAAAGTAGAAACAATGATAATTACACAGATTCAACTAATTATAGTGGAGAAAGCATAAATAAGGTTGAATCAATAGAAGGCATAAATAAACTTAATATAAAAATAGAAGTTAGCAATGTAGAGATAATGTACTATGAAGGCAAGGATATTGAAGTTTCGGGTACTTTAGGAAAGCTTTCTAAAGGAGTTACAATAGATAAAAGTTCTGATGAATTAACTATTAATGAAAAATCAAAAAAATCCAATAGTATAATTAGAGATTCTGCTAGTGATTTAAAGATAAAGATACCAAATAGTTATAATGGGAATGTAGACTTAGAGTTTGGTGTCGGAGAATATGAAGTTAGGGACTTAAAAGTTGATAATATAAATGTTCGTTCAGGAGTAGGAGAAATAGTTATAAAGAATATTTCATTTAATAAACTTTATTTAGAAAGTGGAGTAGGAGATGTTGAATTAGAAACAAAAGAAAGAACAGGGGATATAGATATTAAAGGGGGAGTTGGAAGCGTTGATGTATCATTAGGAGATGTAAATGGTAACTTAACGTTTGAAGGTGGCGTAGGAGATACTAATATAAGTATTCCATCAAATTCTCCAGTAAGTATAAAAACTGATTCTGGTCTTGGAAATGCTAATATAAGTGCTAAAACATCTGGAGAAAATAAATATATATTTGATATTAGTATAGGAATTGGAGAAATAAATATAACAAATTAAATTGATGCAGGTAAATTTGCCTGCATCTTTATTATTATCAAGTAAAAATGAAATTATCTAACTACTGATTTAATTAATTGAAGTCATAATATATTTATTAGAACTTTAGAGTTTTGTTTTAATTTATATAATATTACTAATATAAATTATTATGTTTATATATATGCTTAATATTGTACAGGAAGATGAAAAATGATAAAATGAGAACAAAAGTTCGTTGAGAACAATTATAATTAAGGTGATAATATGAAAAAAGTTAAGATATTACAAGCAGGAGACTTACATTTTGATACTCCATTTAAAGATTTAAATAAAAATATAGCTTTAATAAGTAAGGAAGAGCTTCTAGAAGTTTTTAGTAAGATTATTAGCATGTGTATAGAAAATTCTGTTGATATTTTATTATTAACTGGGGATATTTTTGATAATCTAACAGTAAATAAAAAAACACTAGTTTTTATTAAAAGTCAATTAGAAAGAATAAGTAACATAAAAGTATTTATATCCCCTGGAAATCATGATCCTTATTACGAAAAATCCTTTTATAAAATGATAGAATGGCCAAGTAATGTTCATATATTTAAAAGTTCAGTTGAAAGTGTAGTTTTGCAAGATTTAGAAACTGTTGTATGGGGGGCAGGGTTTAATACACATCATGTTAAAAAAAGTATGTTAAAGAATATTTCTATAAATGAAAAATACATAAATATAATGGTGATACATGGTGATATATCAAATAGTGATGAAGGAAACGATTATAATCCAATAACATTAAGAGATATAGAAGATAGTAGATTGGATTATATAGCCATAGGGCATAGACATAATTATAGTGGGATATTAAGGCAAAAAGACACTTGTTATGCTTATGCAGGATGTCCTCAAGGAAGAGGTTTTGATGAGCTTGGAGATAAAGGTATTATAGTTGGAGAGGTTTCAAAAGGTACTGTAGATCTAAGATTTATTAGGACTTCAAAAAGAAATTATTATGTAGTTGATGTAGACATAAGTAATTCTGTAAGTTATGAAGAAATAAAAGAAAGAGTAATAAATTCTATAAGTGAGGAAGAAAGAAAAAATAATTTATATAAAGTTATTTTAAAGGGTGAAATAGAATCTTATATAAATTTAAATGAAGATGTAGTATTTGAGAAGATAAAAGATTATTTTTATTTTGTTAAAGTGATTGATAATACTGATGTAAAGCTAGATTTTGATAAAATATCAAAGGATTATTCCATTAAAGGAGTTTATGCAAGAAAGCTACTAGATAAAATGGAAGAAGATGATTATGATGATGAAGTTATAAAATTAGCTTTAAAGATAGGAATACAATGCTTATCATATGAGGAAGTGAATTTGAATGATTATAAATAAGATACATATTATTTCTTTTGCTGGATTAAAAGATAAGATAATTGAGCTAAGTGATGAAACAAATTTAATATATGGTGAAAATGAGAAAGGTAAAAGTACCATTCAAAATTTTATTAGGATTTGGCTTTATGGTATGAATGCTAAAAGAAGCAAGGATATTAAAAATAATGATAGAATAAGATTTATGCCTATTGATGGAGATAAGATAAGAGGTGAACTTCATGTATCACATAATAGTAGAAAGTATATTATAAGAAGAAGTTTTGGCTTAACTAAGAAGGATGATACATCAGAGATATTAGATGCTGAATCTGGAGATATAATTTTAGATATACCAAAAGATGAACCAGGAAAGTACTTTTTTAATGTAAACACCTCAACATTTTTAAAAACATTATTTATTAGCCAATTAGGGGTATCAATTTCTAAAGATAAGGAAGAAGAAATAATAGATAGAGCAGCAAATTTATTAGGTAGCGGAGAAGAAAATGTATCACTGCAAAAGGCATTAGAAAAGTTAGATAATATAAAAAAATCTATAACTACAAGTAGAAAAAATGGAGAATTAGATCTACTTAGAAATAAATATAATTTGCTAAATGAAGAAAGATATGAGGCTTATAAATTATCAGAAACAAGTATAGATAAAGAACAGGCCTTAATTATTTTGAAAGATAATAGAGAAGAATTAAGAAAAGAACTTAAAAATTTAGATATATATAAAAAATACATGAAAAAGGCTAAACTTCAGAAAGAATATGAAGAAATCACTGAATATTTAAAGAAAAAGGAAGAGTTAAAGAAAAAGGAAAGATATATAGAAGAAAGCATATCCTCTAGAAACGGTGTAATAGATGAAGTTTTATTAAATGACATAAAGGATGAAAACTCTTTATATTTTAGTATATTAGATATGAAATCAGAAGAGGAAAAAAATTTAATTAGAAGTAAAGAAATTTATTCAAATAAGAGAAGTGAATTTGAAAATTTATTTTTTATAGAAGATTTATCAAGTGAAGATAAGAATAAGTTTATGAAAGCTATTATGGAAAGAGAAAACCTAAAGGAAAAGATTAAGAATTATGGAGTTCTAAATAATGATATAAATCTTATAAAAAAGGATATAGAAAAAAAGAAAGATTATATAGGAAGTGCCATAAATTTTAGAGGAATAAGAGATGAAATAGGAAAGTTGCTAGAAAAATATGAAGATAAGTTGAAGGAGCTTAAGTTTAAATTAGAGAGTTCTTCTAACAATATAAAAGAAAAAAATATAGATATTAAATTGAAGAGTCAAAATAGACTTATCAATTTATTAATTATAATTTGCTCTATTATTTTAGCTGTATTGATTTTTTTATTTAGAAACAATTTATTTTTGATAGTTATATTAACAGGTGTTTTAAGCCTTCTTATATTTAAAGCTTTTAATTTAAGAGCAGAAATAAATAAAAGTGATAAACATAATAGTTTATTTAGTATTGATAAGTTGGAAGAGGATATAAAGGAAATAGAAAAGGATATTTTTAAATATACGAAGTTGGTTGGAGCAATTTCCTATGAAGATTTTATTATAAAACTAAAGCTTTTTGATGAATTCAACTTGTATGAAGAAAAGCAAAATATAAAGATAACAGAAAAGGAAATTCAAGTTTCTGTTCTAAATATAAGGACAGTTGAAGAAAATTATAAAAGTAACGAAGAATATATAGAACATATATTAGATTTAGCAAAAACAAAAGATGTAAATGAAGTAATATTAATGTTATCTAAATACGAAGAAGTAAATAAGGATATTTTATCTTTAAAAATAGATATAGAAAAAGAAGAACAATCAATAAATAAATTACAAAAAGAGCTTGAGATAAGAGAAAAAAGAATAAGAGAAAAGCTTGAATTTATAGGATTAGAAGATATAGATTTATTTAGTTTAGAAGAAAAATTACTAGAGATAAAACAAAAGGTAAAGCAAAGAGAAGAAATAGTTAGGACTTTAGAAAGTATAGATGAAACCTATAAAGCCTTAACTAAGGATAAAGATATCGATGCAATAAAAGAAGATTTAAAGGACATAATTAATGAAAATATAAATTACACTTATTCATCAGAAGAGGAAATAGATAATCAGATCTCAATAAAATCAAATGAATTAATAGAAATCGAGAAGTCTATTAAAGATGTTGAAAATGATTTGAATAATAGATTTATAGGCAAAAGAGGTATACCTCAAATAGAAGAAGAAATAGAAGATGTTAGGGAAAAAATTAGCAAGTTTGAATTGAAGCTAAAAGCCACTGAATTAGCCATAGAAAAAATGAATGAATCTATAAGAGAAGTTAGAGGGAACTTTGGAAATATTTTAAATTCTAGTGTTATAGAATATTTTAAGAATTTAACAAATAAGAGCTATAATGATGTTATGGTATCTGATTCATATGAGATGAAAGTAAGGAAGGGGTCAGAGGTGCTACCTGGTGCTATTTTAAGTAATGGAGCAAATGATCAACTATATTTATCTCTTAGATTAGCATTTATTAATATGATATATAAGGAAATGGACTTTCCAGTTATATTAGATGATGCTTTTGTGCAATATGATGATACTAGAACTGAAAAAGCTATTGATCTACTTTTAAGCTGTAAATTCAAGCAGTTATTAATATTTACATGTCAATCAAGAGAAAAGGCTATATTTGAAAAGAAAAATATAGAAATTAATTATATTTCATTGTAGTATTGACAATAATAGTATAAGAAGATAAAATTATACCAATGAATAATGCAAATCATTTGCAGAAGAGGTGGAGAAATGAAGAAAAAAATAGTAGGTGTAATTCTTATACTAGGAATTATATTTTCTTTTTCTGGATGTGTAAATAAAAGTAATGAGAATGACGGAGAAAAATTAAGAGTAGGAGTTACAATTAATCCTCTAAAGGATTTTACAGAAGCTATAGGTGGGGATAAAGTAGAGGTGTTTTCAATAATACCAGATGGTAGTGATGCACATAGTTTTGATCCAAAGCCAAAGGATTTAAAAGATTTAATAAATACCAATATGTTTGTGTATAATGGACTTGGCATGGAAGAATGGATAGATTCTGTTTTAAATACAGTTGAAGGTAAAGATATTAAAATAGTAGAAGCTAGTAATGGGATAAAACCAATTAGTATATCAGAAGAAGATCACGAACATGAAGAGGGTGATGAAGACCATGGTCATGAGCATGGTGGAAATGATCCTCACATGTGGCTAAGCTTAAGTGATGCAACAAAACAAGCTGAGAACATAAAAAATAGTTTAGTTGAAATGGATCCGGAAAATAAAGATTACTATGAAAGTAATTATGAAAAGTTGAAACAAGATTTTGCTAATTTACAAAATGAATATAAAAGTAAGTTTCAAGAAATAACAAATAAGGATTTTGTTACTGGACATGCAGCCTTTGCTTATTTATGTAGAGATTTTGGATTAACACAAAAGAGTATAGCTGATGTATTTGGAGAAGGTGAATTAACTCCTAAAAATTTAGAAACTTTAATAAATTACTGTAAAGAAAATAATGTGAAAGTTATATTTAGCGAATCTACAGCAAGTGCAAAAGAATCAGAAACTTTAGCAAGAGAAGTTGGAGCTAAAGTAGAGAAGATATATAGTCTTGAAACTAAAGAAGATGATAAAAGTTATTTAGAAGGTATGAAATATAACTTAGAAACTATATATAATTCATTAAAAAATTAATATCTATATGCAAAATATAGTTTTTGTTTAATGAAGATTTAAGAGATATCGGATAATAGGCATTAAGAGTTCCTATATCCGATTTTTATTATCTATTAATTGAAACATATATATTTTAATATGATAAAATTATTAAGTAAGGGTGGTGTAAATTATGAGTAAGGCATTAAGTTTTTATGAAGGTGAAATTTCAAAATATGAAGAGAAAATAAAAAATATAAATGGGGTTATAACTAAGATTTCGACCTTAAGGTTGATAATAGCTATTATGGCTGTATTATTGGCATATTATTTTTACAAAGGAGAGAGTATAGCATACTTAATATCATCTATAGTTATATCTGTAGGTATATTTATTGTAGTAGCATATTATCATAACAAAAGAATTCAGGAAAAAAGAGAGTATGAAATTTATATAAATATAAATAGGAATGGCATAAATAGAATAAAGGGAACTTTTAAGGAAAGGGAAGATAAAGGAGAAGAATTTTTAAGCGATGAGCATCCATTTGCAAGCGATCTAGACGTATTTGGAAGAAATTCGCTTTTTCAAATGATTAATTCAACAAAGACTAAGTTTGGAAGAGCTAAACTATCTCAAATGTTAAATTTAAATGCAATTCCAGGTAGAGAAGAAATATTAAAAAAGCAAGAAGCTATAAATGAATTAGGTAAAAAAGTAGAGTGGAGACAACATCTAGAAGTTAAATCTACTATTAAAAAGAGCGGAACAAAAGATATAAATGAACTTTTAGAGTGGGCAAATGGAAAAAGTGAAATAAAACCATTATTTAAGATAGTTCCCTATTTATTTATAGCAATTACTATGATATCAATAGTATTAGTAGTTTTAAAAGTCTTGCCAATAAGTTATGTAATTTTAGTTTTTATGATTAATTACTTAGTAGTAAAAATACTTACAAAGGATTTAGTACAAATAATAAAGTTATTTGATAAGCATAAAAAAGATATAGAAGCATATACAAATTTATTGATACTTATAGAGAATGAAAATTTCGATTCAGTACTTTTAAAAGAGCTAAAGAATAAGATGAATTCTTCAGGTAAAAGTTGTGTTGAGGAAATGAAAGTACTTAAAAAACTGGTTGATTGGTTAGGTGATAGTTCATCTAATGCATATTATTTATTATTGAATGTGACTGTATTGTCAGATACTTTTATTTTAAGAAATTTAGAAGAATGGAGAAGATTAAATGGGCATAAGTTAGAAGCATGGCTTAATGTAATGGGTGAGTTTGAAGCTTTATCTAGTATATCTAACTTGTCATTTGATTTTGATGAATGGAGTTATCCTACAATTAGCAATTTAGATGTAGTTGAAGGAGTAAATATAGGCCATCCTATGTTAGGGGAGAGAGCTGTAGTTAATAGTTTCACTTTAAATCATGATTCAAAAGTTGCTTTAATAACAGGTTCAAATATGTCTGGAAAAAGCACTTTCTTAAGAACTATTGGTTTAAATCTACTTTTGAGCTATATAGGAGCTCCTACTTGTAGTAATGGCTTTACTTGTGGAGTTTTTAGTATATATACATGTATGAGAACTAAGGATAACTTAGAAGAAAGTATATCATCATTTTATGCTGAAATATTAAGGATAAAAATACTTATTGAAGCCGCTAAAAATGGAGAAAAGGTATTTTTCTTACTGGATGAAATCTTTAAAGGTACAAATTCAAAGGATAGACATGAAGGGGCACAAGTTCTTATAAATCAATTAGTAAATAATAATGCTATGGGGCTTGTTTCTACTCATGATTTAGAGTTATGCGATTTAGAAAAAACAAAGAAATGGATTAAAAATTATAACTTCCAAGAATACTATGAAAAAAATAATATTAAGTTTGATTATAAGTTAAGAGAAGGAAGAAGTAAAACTCAAAATGCAGTTCATTTAATGAAGCTAGCAGGTATAGAATTTAATGATAATTAAGCTGAATTCTAAGTTATATGTTGTAGATATAGTATTTTCAAATTTATTATTGTAAAAATCCTAAATAATAGTGAAAAGAACTTAATAAAATGGCATAATATACCTATAATAATAATTAATGAGAGGTATGCAAATGGCGTTTATAATAATTGATTTAGAATTTAACAATCTAGAAGGGATACATAAATATTATCCAAATATATTTGAAGATTATCCAAATTTACAAAATATAGATTTAGATAATGAAATAATAGAAATAGGTGCAATAAAACTAGATAATTATATGAAGCCGCTTGAAGAGTTTAAGACATATATAAAACCATCTGTTATTCCTGTATTAAATCCAAAAATATCAGAAATAACAAACATTAAAGAAGAGGATTTGGAAAAAGGAGTATCATTTGAGGTAGGAATTGAAAGTTTATCAAGAATTATAGATGATGGAGATATTATTTGTTCTTGGGCAAAGGATGATATTATAGAAATAATTAATAATGCAGTATATCATAAATATGATAATTTAGATTGGCTTAAAAACTACCTTGATTTACAGGAATATTCAACAAAAATATTAGGCAAAAAGAAGTCACTTAGCTTGAAAAATGCCTTGGAGGAATTAAAGATAAGAATAGATAATAATAAGTTGCATGATGCTTTAAACGATGCTATTTATACATCTTTAGTATTTAAAAGAATATATAATTCAAGAGCATTAAAAAGTTATATAATTAAAGATATCTATAATATGCCAGCAGTAGAGTTAAAAAACTTGTCAGAGTATAAGTTGGATTTAAATAAGATAAGATACAAATGCCCTAAGTGTAATGTAGATTTAGAGATTGAGTATGATTTTATACCTATAAAATGGAGATTCGTATCTCTTTGTAAATGTCCTAAATGTAATAATAAGATTTTAAATGAAGTAATAGTAAAAAAGACATTTAGTGGGGAAGAGGTTTATAAAGAAATTTCTACTATTGTAGATGAAATAGAGTATATGAATTATAGTTATAAAATAAAAAAAAACTAGGTGATAAATTAATAAAATATTAAATAATTATAATTTTAAAACAATTACATTGTAATTATGATAAAATGTATATGTGGCTTAGTTTTAAATTATAAGTATGGGAGATTGATAAAATATGAATATAGCATTTTTTTTAACACCTAAAAATGAGGTTATATATGAATATTTAGATGCAACCATGAGACAAGTTATAGAGAGAATGGAACATCATGGATATACAGCTATTCCCTTAATAGATAAAGAAGGAAAATATGTTGGAACATTAACAGAGGGAGATTTACTATGGAAACTTAAAAATACTCCTGATTTAAATTTTAAAAATACTGAAAATGTTAGAATTATAGATATTCCAAGAAAAAGAAAGCATAAAAGTGTTTCAATAAATGCAGATGTAGAAAGCTTAATTTCACTTGCTACAAATCAAAATTTTGTACCAGTAGTAGACGATGAAGGGATATTCATTGGTATAATAAAAAGAAGTGATATAATTAATTATTGTTATAGTGAAATGAGAAAAAAGAAAATAGTATAATCAGAATATATAGGAGGATTGGTTATGATAATAGTTATTTCTCCTGCAAAAACTTTAGATTTTGAAGAAATAGATAATAACTTACCAATGAGTGAGCCGAGGTTTTTAGAAAAGTCGCAGGAAATTATGAATGAGTTAACTAAATATGATAGTTACTCTTTAGAAAAACTTATGAAGATAAGTACTAAATTAGCAACATTAAATAGAGATAGAATTGAGAAATGGACAACTAGTTTAGAAACTTCTAAACAAGCTCTATTAGCCTTTAGAGGTGATGCTTATAGGGGGATGGATGTTGGAAGCTTATCTCATTCTGAGCTTTTTTATGCAAATGATCATTTAAGAATTTTATCTGGTTTATATGGAGTATTAAGACCATTTGATGGGATAAATGAATATAGATTAGAAATGGGAATAAAGTTACCGGTTAATGATTTAAAAGATTTATATGAGTTTTGGGATAAAACTTTAGAAGAAGGTATATTAGAGGAAATAAAGGGTCATAAAAATAAGACTATAATAAACTTAGCATCTAAGGAATATTTTAAATCTATTGAAGGATTAGTTAATAGAAAAGAAGTCAATGTGATCACAATAACATTTAAGGAATTTAGAGTTGATAAGTATAAAATAATTTCCTTAAATGCTAAAAGAGCTAGAGGTATGATGTCTAGATACATTATTCAAAATGAGATAGATGATATAGAGGATATCAAAAAATTTAATTTAGATGGATATGAATTTAATGAAGAAATGTCTACTGAAAAAGAACTAGTTTTCACTAGGGAATAGTAAAAGCGTAATAGATTCAGAGTTGATTTAGTAGGTTAAGTTAAAATTTTGTAATAATATATTAAAAAGATTTATGAGTTGCATATTTTAGCAATATAAAGTTATTAGAACAAGTAAATTAAGTAAAAACCAAGGGGGTCGCGTTTTGGTCATAACCCTATTATGTAGACAATCGACAAAGGGTTGAGTACAATCTACATAATGGGGTGATTTTTTATGTCAATAAAGCACAAAGCTTATAGTGCAGAATTTAAAATAAATGCAATTAAAGAATATATAAAAACAGGAAAGAGTCAAAAGAAAATATGTAAGGATTTAAATATAACTAGTACATCAGCATTTGGAAGATGGGTAATTCAATAC
>NZ_JAGGJY010000018.1 GCF_017873245.1 Clostridium tertium
AACACCCCCACCCAACACCACACCACCAAAACCCCCACAAAAAAAAACAAAAAAAAAAAAATATATGCTTATAAAATAAATTATTTAATCTATAAATCTATTAAATTAAAAATAAATATAATAAAAAAAGTGAAATAAAATAAAATAAAATCTGTAAAAACTTGAAATAATATTTCTATAATGATATAATAATAACAAATTGTAAACGAAATCAAAATTAATACAATACTAATATAAACTATATTTATTTCTTAATAAATACGAATTTTATAATATTTTAAAGCAAAAATATTATAAATTATAATAACCAATAAAGGGGGGAGTTATGTGAAATAAAGATTTATAGTGAATTAAAATAAACAGACAAGATGAAAATATTAAATAAAGATACCTATGATAAAGTGTTTTGGTAGTTTAGACTACCTTTTTATATTATTATGCACAAAAGTTTATATTATACTATATGACTTCTTAAGGCTTGACATGAAAGATTATTATACATTTTTTATTAAATACTAAGAAATGATATTAAATAGGGGGATAATTTCATGAATTTAAAGTTAAAAAGAAAACTTGGAATAATTACATGTGGATTTTTAATTTCATCAATATTATTTCAAGCTAAAGAGATAAAAACTGTAAATGCAAGTAGTACTGGACAAGTAAAATTAGGTATCGATAATTTAGATAAGAATTTAAGCATTTTTGAAGGAAAAAGGGTAGGGTTAATAACAAATCCATCTGGTATGGATAGTAATTTTAAAAGTTCTATAGATGTATTATATGAAAAGACAAATCTAACAACATTATTTGCTGCTGAGCATGGAATTAGAGGAAATGCACAAGCAGGGGATAATGTAGGAAATGAAGTTGATGAAGTTACTGGACTTCCAGTTCATAGTTTATATGGATCAACTAAAAAGCCAACTCCAGAAATGCTAGAAAATGTTGATATAGTAGCTTATGATATGCAAGATGTAGGAGCTAGATTTTACACATATATAAATACACTAGCCTATGCAATGGAGGCATGTGCAGAAAATAATAAAACATTTGTTGTATTTGATAGACCTAATCCTATTGGTGGAGAAGTACAAGGTAATTTACTTAATCCCGATTTTAGCTCCTTTGTTGGGATGTATCCTATAGTTCAAAGGTATGGAATGACAGTTGGAGAATATGCTAAGTTTATAAATGAAGAATTTAATATAAATTGTAAACTTGAAGTTGTTGAAATGGAAGGCTGGACTCGTGATATGTATTATGATGAAACAGGGTTAAATACATGGGTAATGCCATCTCCGAATATGCCTACGCTTACTACCTCAATAGTTTATACTGGAACTTGTGTTTTTGAAGGAACAAATGTTTCAGAAGGAAGAGGAACAACAAGACCTTTTGAATTAATTGGTGCACCTTGGATTGAACCAATGGATCTTAGTAATAAATTAAATTCTTTAGGTTTACCAGGAGTAAAATTTAGAGCTGCATCATTTACTCCAACATTTTCAAAATATTCAGCATCAGATACTGCAAATTATCCAACAGGAAAGAATCAAGTTTGTGGTGGAGTTCAAGTTTATGTAACTGATAGAGATAATTTTAATGCTGTTAAAACTGGATATGCAATGTTATATACAATTAGAGATATGTATCCAGATAAGTTCCAATACTTAAGTACTAATTTTATAGATAAGTTAACAGGTAACAGCTATGTAAGAGAGGGAAAATATACGTTAGAAGAACTATTTGCAATAGTAGATAAGGAGTCTAATGAATTTAAAGCTAAAACAGAAAAATATTATATTTACCAAGAGTCAAATAGTGGTGGAGAAAATGTAAGTAATATTAAACTTGGTATAGATAATATAGAAGAAAGCTTAGATATATTTAAAGATAAAAAAGTAGGACTTATAACAAATCCATCTGGTATGGATAGTAATTTTAAAAGTTCTATAGATGTATTATACGAAAAAACTAATTTGACAACATTATTTGCTGCTGAACATGGAATTAGAGGATATGCACAAGCTGGAGATAGTGTTGGAAATGAAGTAGATAATATTACTGGACTTCCAGTTCATAGTTTGTATGGATCAACTAAAAAGCCAACTCCAGAAATGCTTGAAAACGTTGATATAGTAGCTTATGATATGCAAGATGTAGGAGCTAGATTCTACACATATATAAATACACTAGCTTATGCAATGGAGGCATGTGCAGAAAATAATAAAACATTTGTTGTATTTGATAGACCTAATCCTATATCAAGTGAAGTACAAGGAAATATACTTGATCCTGAATTTAGTTCATTTGTTGGAATGTATCCTATAGTTCAAAGATATGGATTAACTGTTGGTGAATATGCTCAATATATTAATGACAAATTTAATATTAATTGTGATTTAAAAGTAGTTAAAATGAGTGGATGGTCACAAGAAATGTATTATGATGAAACAGGATTAGATACATGGGTAATGCCTTCACCAAATATGCCAACTTTAGATACAGCAATAGTATATACAGCAACTTGTGTTTTTGAAGGAACAAATTTATCAGAAGGAAGAGGAACAACAAGACCATTCGAACTAATAGGTGCTCCATGGATAAATCCAATAAATTTAGCTAATGAACTTAACTCTCTAGGGTTACCAGGAGTAAAATTTAGAGCAGCTTCATTTACGCCACAGATATCAAAGTATTCAGCATCAGATACTGCAAATTATCCAACTGGGAAAAATCAAGTTTGTGGTGGAGTTCAAGTATATGTAACAGATAGGGATAGCTTTAATTCAGTTAAGACAGGCTATGCTATGTTATATACAGTTAGAGATATGTATCCAGATAAGTTCCAATATTTAAGCACTAATTTCATTGACAAGCTAACTGGAAATAGTTATGTAAGAGAGGGAAAATATACATTAGAAGAATTATTTGCAATAGTAGATAAAGAATCTAGTGAATTTAAATCTGATATAGAAAAATATAGAATATATGTACCAGCATCAACTATTAATAATGTTCCTGTTATAACTTCAAATGATAAAACATTAAAATTAAATGAAAACTTTGATCCATTAAAAGATGTAACAGCTTATGATGAAGAGGATGGAGATTTAACATCATCTATAAAAGTTGTAGAGAATACTGTAGATACTAGTAAGGCTGGAGAATATGTAGTGAACTACAGTGTTTCTGATAGTAATGGTGCTAGTACTTCTAAAAAAATAAATGTTACAGTTAAAGAAGATAATAGTACACCTAAACCAGATGATAACAATAATAAGCCAGAAGAACCATCAAAACCAGATGATAATAATAAGCCTGGAGAATCTCCTAAACCTAGTGAACCAAATAATAACTCAGGAAGTTTGCCTCAAACTGGTAGTACTGTAAATAGTTCATTATTATTAATAGTTATATCTTTATTTATGATATATATGGGAAAAGGATTTTTAGAAGATAAGTCTAAGAAAGCAGTAGATAAGAAATAGAGACATTAGCTTTATAAATGATTAAAAATCTATAAAATAAAATATTAGATAATTTATAATAAATAAAAAGCTATAAACGGCAAATGAAATTTAATTCATTTAAGTTTATGGCTTTTTTATTTATTTCTGTATAACTAAATAGATAACAAGATAACATTAAGCATAAGGAATATATTTACAATAAGTATAAGTAATTGTATAGTTATAGAATAATTAACTGATTAATTATCAATTGAATTGGAGATGAATTTATGAAAATAGGAATTATAGGCCCTTCAGAAGATGAAATAATGCCTTTTATTGATGAACTTTCAACCGAGAAATTAGAAGAACATGCAATGCTAAAGTTTTATATTGGTAAATATGAGAATAGAGATATTGTTGCATTACATTGTAGTGTTTGTAAAGTTAATGCAACAATTGCAGCTCAAGTTTTAATAGACAAGTTTCAAGTGACTAATATTATTGTAACGGGAGTAGCAGGGGCAATAGATAAAAACTTAAATATTGGAGATACAGTTATTTCAACAGAAGTAGCATACAATGATGTTGCAGAAGAGATTTTAACAGAGTATCATCCATAGATGAAGAGTATATATTTTGAAAGTGATAAAAAGTTATTCTCGTTATGCAGGACAATAGTGAATGAGAATGCTTTTAGTCAAAATATACTATTTGGGAAAATGGTAACTGGTGAAACATTTATAGATAATAAAGGACGAAGTGAAATAATATCAAAATTTAATTCACTTTGTGTAGATATGGAAACAGCAAGTATTGCTCATGTTTGTTATGTAAAGAAAAATCCTTTTATATCAATAAGGTCAATAACAGATACTGAAGATGAAAGAGGTGTAGAAGTTTTTGAATCTAATTGTCTAATGGCAGCAAAGAAGTCTATAAATTTTGTAAAAAAACTTCTATTAACAATATAATATGTGTGAAAGAGCTATAGAGTTGAAGAGTGAAGAAATACAAGAGTAATCATGCATAATTTAGTTCATACAACCGAACAATTAGATTTATTTAAATAAATTCTAAAGGAGGTCGTGAAACGCGACTCCCTTATTAACATTAACATGAGATGTATTTAAATTCAAATCAGCTCACATCATTTCTCAATCAGCAAAATAATTTATCATTGAATAGTACCTTTATATAGTTTCAAATATTTCATTAAACTACCTATGAGTATTTACATAAATTTATCATACTTTTAAGAGATTACTATATGAATTATTTATTATTTTGTAATAGAAATACTCGTAAATGATAATAAGATAATAAATAGAATAAATGCTATACATATTAAATTCTAAATTATGGTATAATTAGCAAAAGAGGTATTATATTAATAAAATTGTTAAATATAGACAAATTGTTAGTGGCTTAAAAAGTATTCATAAATTAATAAGGGGTAGTGAGTATGGAACCTTTATATATTTTAGTTCTTTTACTTCAATTTGTAATACCAATAGCTTTAATAATATTTATAGTTAGAGTATTGATAATTCAAAAAAGACTTAAAAATGAAGTAGAAAAACTAAATATGCAATTAAAAGAAATAATTGATAAAAAAAGTGAGGAGCAAAAATAGAATGTTAGACTGGTAGGAGGACAGAATGGATATAAAAATAAGAATGGCTAGT
This sequence comes from Clostridium tertium, assembly GCF_017873245.1. Lineage (GTDB taxonomy): Bacteria > Bacillota > Clostridia > Clostridiales > Clostridiaceae > Clostridium > Clostridium tertium. The sequence goes on from NZ_JAGGJY010000018.1 coordinate 5,144, forward strand.
GAAAATGACGCAGAAGAAATATTAAGAATATATGCACCATATGTAAAGAATACAATAATAACTTTTGAATATGAAGTACCAACAGTCGATGAATTTAAAAAGCGTATTAGAAAAATATCTAAAGATTATCCTTATTTAGTTTGTACTTTAGATGACAAAATAATTGGATATGCTTATTCTTATAGACATAAAGAAAGAGCTGCTTATCAATGGAATGTTGAATTATCTGTTTATATTGATAATGCATATCTACGCTATGGACTTGGAAAAGCTTTTTATACAGCTTTAATTGAAATATCTAAACTTCAAAATATAAAAAATATTTATGGTGTAGTTACTTCTAATAATATGAATAGTGAAAAGTTACATGAGTATTTTGGATTTAAGAAGCTAGGAATTTATCATAATACAGGATATAAATTTGGCAAGTGGCATGATGTTACTTGGTTTGAAAAGAGTATTAATGAAGAGTATTGTGAACCAAAGCCTTTAAAATTAATTAAAGATGTTGACAATGGTTTAGTTAATGAGATTATAGATAAGTGCTACAATTTTATAAAGTTATAAAGACATCTTAAATATACTAAGAGAAAGTTTATTTACTAGTAGTTTAATATTATTTATTAATAATAAATAAGAGTATTTTCAAATTTTACTGTTAGTGTTGGAAAGTCAGGAAAATACATGTATAAGTGGTTAGATCAAGAGGAGTGGAATACATTTTAAAAAATATATCCTTCTGGAAAAGTAAAAGAAATTTGGGAATCAGTATTTACTATGTGTAATTTATTTAATGATATTGCTAATGAGATAGCACCTAACTAAAATAAATGTGACATATAATCAGTTAGAAGCAAATAATAGTTTGAAGTTTTTAAAAGATGTAAACTTATTACCAAGAGATGCAAATGAAATATATTAGTAAATTATAATATGTGGTGGTATGAGAGGGTTTATGGAGGATAAAGAAAAACTATATTTTGAAATTGAGAGCTCGGAAGAATTTATTAATAGTAAATCAGAATATGATTTAGAAAAGGATGAAGTTAATTCTAATAAATTAAGTAGCATAAGTAAAAATGTAATTTTTGTTGGAATTGGTGCAGGACTTTATGCATTAATAAAAGATTACAACGTAATGGGTATATTATCTATTATAAAGTTTTTTATTTGTATTTATATAAGTTACATAGCAAAAGTAGTTATTAATGAATTAATAACTATCACAGATAAGATAAATAAAAATTAGAAATATAAAGAATTTAAGTAACTATATTTAAAATTACAAATTAGGGCTTACTACATATAAGAAAGTAGTAAGCCTATAAGTATAATAATTAAATTAAGTGTTTTTAATATTTTTTAACGAGCTTACAAGAACATCCACACATTCTTTAATATAAGCATCATCTGATTTATCGGTGCCTATTTCTACTAAGATTGAATTGTTAGATAATTCCTGATTGCGCTTCAAATATTCAGTAGTAAAATCGTAGTAGTATATTGATGCTTTTACTTTAGTAGATTTTGAAATCTCATTTACTAGTTCTTCTGCAAATTTATTATTTTCTTCAAAATGTTGATTATCTTTTGCAAGGACAAAGGTAATCATTTCAGGATCAGATTTAAAAGAATCACTATTGCTCCTATGAATATCTAGAAGTATTGTATTTTCATATCCAGACACATTTTCTGTTATAGAATCATGTGAAACCTGATATGATTTTATATATTCTATATTTGGTTTGGAGCTAATAAAATTACTGTTTAAGCCTTCAGTATTAAGTTCATGATTAATTAAAGCGCCTAAATCAGTTACTTTCGCACCAAATTCATATTCTTCATCTGGATGACTATTGTATATAACTATATCAGATGAAAGAGGAATAGTAGAATTTGAATTATCTATAGTTAGATTCTTAATAGTATCTAATAGCGATATGTTTGATGAATCATTAATTGTATTAGTTGATTTAGTTGTTTCTGAGTTGTCTATTTTATTTGAATCTGATAACGTATTTTGTTTTCTTAAATATAAATATACTAATGTTACACATATAGTTAAAAATATAATTGATACAATAATATTTTTATGGATTTTCTTCAATAAAATACACCTCCTTTCTTTAAATGTATATTAAATGAATATTTATATTATGAAAGTAAATCGAAAGCAATTAATTGTCTTACTAATTTTTATGATGTATTAATAAATAAGTTAAATAATCTCATGAAATATAAAATATAGGTTAGCAAATTTTAAACAAGTATAAAAATGAAAAATAAAGACTATTTATATATTATTAAAATAAAAAATTATTTGATGGAGGAATTTTATATGTTTGGAAAAGATAAAAAAGAAAAGAGATTTGTTATTAAAGAAGAGCAATCCTTAGGATTTGGAGCAATATATATTGTTGTCGATAATCATACAGGGGTTAATTATTTAATGACTGTTGGAACAGGGCAAAATGGAGTTACACCACTGTTGGATTCTGATGGTAAGGTGATAGTTGATAGATAAATTCCAATTTATTAAAGAAAAATTGATAAAGAACGCTTTGAAAGAATTAGAGAAATTTCAGCAGAAATGATAAGTTTACAATCAGATATACCTTTAGAAAAAGTAAAGGACTTGTTTTGTAATGAAATTGGATATCAAACACCAAAGTTAGATACAAGATCAGCAATATTTAAAAATAATAAAATTTTATTGGTACAAGAAAGCAATGGGACTTGGTCATTGCCAGGTGGTTGGGTAAATGTAGATTTATCAATAAAAGAAAACACAATAAAAGAAGTAAAAGAAGAGGCGGGTTTAAATGTTACAGCAGATATGATAATTGCTGTTCAAGATAGAGAAAAGTATAATTTGCCTGTATATACTTATAAAGTGTGTAATGTTTTTGTTCTATGTTCTTTAATAGATGGAGAATTTCAAAAAAATATAGAAACAATAAAAAGTGATTATTTTTCATTAGATAACGTACCATTGTTGGCAACAGAAAAAAATAACGAAGAGCAAATTAAAATGTGCTTTGAAGCATATAGAAGCTCAAATTGGAAAACATTATTTGACTAGATTTTATTTATGAAAATTAAATTTAGTTATGGAGGAATAAATATGTTTAAAGAAATAAGAAGAAAAGATAGAAAAGATAGAAAAGATAGAAAAGTTGAACCTTCAGAAGCAATAGACATATAAAAAAAAATGCGAATATGGAATTTTATCTACAGTAAATGAAAATAGATATACATATGGAATTCCTTTAAGTTATGTTTATTCAAATGATTCAATATATTTTCATAGTGCAGTTGAAGGATATAAGTTAGAAAATATAAAGAACAATGATAAAGTATCATTTTGTGTAGTTGGACAAACTGATGTATTACCAGATAAGTTTAGCACCAAATATGAAAGTGTAATAATATTTGGAAGAGCAAAAGAAGTATTTGAAGATGAAAAGAAGAAAACTCATTAATAAATGTGATTATAGACCAATGGATGAGGAGAATGAATTTGAGCTAACTCCACTTGAAATTAAAGAGGAAACACATTGGTATATTACTTGGGATATAAAATTTAAGAATGGGGATCTAGGATATTTGATTTCTAGAGAAAGTACTATTGGAACATTAGAATATATTTATAATAATAATATTTATCCTATTTTTAATGAGCAGTAATAAATTGATATAAATTTAATATTTAAGGGGTAAGTGATATGGGAAAGAATTTAAGAAGAGGTTTTTATATAGTAGTAATATGTTGCTTAATATCATATTTGTTTATAAGCAATTTATCACAACCAAAGATAAATGGAAGATGGTATTTATATGCTGGTAGTGATATAAATTCAGAACTAAATATAGTAGAAAAACTAAATTCAAAAGACTATATGGATATTTCAGAAACATCAATTAAGGAATATAGAAGTAATGGAAAAGATGGAGATTCTTCTTATTAAAATAAAAGAAGATAAATTATATGCTGGGGATGCAATTTTTACATTTAAAATATTTAATATTGGAGATGAAAGAGTTATGCATTTAACTTTGATAGGATATAATTTGGGACATGGTGAAGATGAATATATTGAAGATGGAGAGACATATACTTATGTATTTGATAAAAATATAGATATTTCTGATGTATAATAACAATGAATATTTAATGATTTAATTTAAAATATATGCAAATTATGAACATTTTTAAGGAAACTTATAAATTTCCTTAAAAATGTACTAATATTATAGTATTACTAGTTGCTTATTTAAATTTCTTTGTAAATTATCTATCAAACCATTCATTAGTTTGTGGATGAGTATAATGAGGTGTAAATTCCATAATACGATATTCTTGGGAACCAGTAATCTTGAGTGGATCAGAATTTAAATAAGCTTCTACGTCCTCAAATGAATTTGCTTTCATAATTAAAATACCACCACTCATATCTTCTTTAAGTCCTGATATTAGTGTAACACCTTTTTCTATTGCTTTTTGAGAATGAGCTATATGTTCGTTCATAATACTTTCATCTATTTCAACAGAACTGTTTAATTTACCTTCAATAATAAAATATTTCATTTTTATTATCCTCCTTCTTTATATAAAATATATTATGTATATTATATCATATTAATAATTAATAAAGAATTATTATTTATTAAAAAAGTAAATTTTTGTCTTAGAATAAATATATAAAAAGACCATTTATAAATGATTCTTTAAAATAAAAAAAGAGGTGGTCATATTGAATTTAAAAAGTAGAAAGTTTTTAGTAAAATTATTTATTTGTACATTTGTAGTATGTATAATATCTAGCTATGCTTATGCAAAAATGACAAGTGATATTCCTATGAGAAAACCATCTGTATCCATAAAATACAATGGAAAAATAGTTCCTACAAGTATTGGAGAACATACCTGGTCTGGAAGTTTACCAAAGGGACAAAAAGCAGGGAGTAGTTATTTAGTAGGACCATCATATGATGCTGGAATGGAAGTTTCAGGATTTTCTGCAAAATCTAATAGCGAAGTTGAAGTAACTTTTAATTCAGCTCCTCCAGAAATAATTCTAAGATTATGGTCAGTAGGTGATTCAGTTAATGACACAACTATAAAATTTGATTCTTCAAAAAAAGTAAATAATATAACATTACCAGATAAAAAAGGAGAATATATTTATGAAATGAATGGATATTGGAGCGAAGGGAATTATACTTCAACTATATTTAGGATAATAATAGAATAGATTTATCATATTAATATAAAAGTATTATTTATATAGAAACTTTTTTGAAAAATAATCTATAATCAACACTATTTTTCGAAATAGTATTTATTAGTAGCAATAGTATTATAGACAATAAGATTATTATTTTTATTAGAAATTTGCCAAGAATAAAAGGTGAGTTAAGCAAAAGTAATTATCAATGATATAAAGAATAATCAAAACTACATAAAATAATTGCAGTAGTGAGTGATTATTTGATTATCATCCCTTTAATTTGGAAATATTAAACCTTTTAAAACGAAAATAGTTATACCGTATTATTCAAAAATGAATATACGGTATTTTTTTATTTCACAATTTAATTATATTACGAGTGGATTATATAAATGATGTACTTAGTATAAAAGTAATTCTTTGAAAATTTTCAAGGTTGAGTAACTACTGATATTACTTGAAATTACCATAAATAAAAAGACTAAAATAGTAAATTATAAAAGGTAATGAGTTTTATAACAGATTAATGAATAAGTCTATAAGGAGAGCATGAAGATGAGACATAAAGTAAAAATTTTTTTAGCTATCTTAGTAAGTGCAGTTATTTTTAATTTTATATTTAAAATAGATATGAGAAGTATCTCTGTAGATTCATTAATAGAAGAAAGTGAAGTTAATGAGAATGATGTTAGCAATAAAAAGAAGGTTATATATTTAACCTTTGATGATGGACCGAGCTATAAAGTTACAGGTAAAATTTTAGATATATTAGAAGAAAAGGAAGTAAAAGCAACATTTTTTGTGATTGGTAATCAAATTGAAGATAAGGAAGATGTATTAAAAAGAATGAATGATGAGGGACATAGTATAGGATTGCATACATTTACTCATAAATATAAATGTATTTATTGTCACGAAGATTGCTTTATAAGAGAAATGATTGAATGTCGTGATGAGATAAATAGAGTAGTAGGAATTTCACCTAATATAATTAGATTTCCAGGAGGAAGTTATAAACATTTAAATAAAGAATTTTTAAATAGATTGCATGAAAATAATCTTAAGGTTTATGATTGGAATTTAGATAACTCTGATGGATTAAATCCAAAACAATCTAAAGATGTTCTATATAAGAATGCTATAAAAGGAAGTAAGGATTTGAAAACTATAAATTTACTTATGCATTGCACAGATATGAATAAAAATACTAGTGAAGCACTGACTAAAATAATAGATTATTATAAAAATCAAGGATATGAATTTAAGACTATTGAAGAAGATACACCAGAAATGTATTTTAGAATATCATAATATGTAAACATATTAGTAAATCGACATAATACCGTATCATTCAAAAAAGAATATACGGTATTTTTTTATTTTATAATTCAAAAAATTTCATTGTTTAATTATTTTTCCTAGCAATTTATAACTATTAAGGGTTAAACAATAGAATTTGTTTTTTGAAAGGTTACTAATATACAATTAACAAAATATGGTATAATTAATTCGTAAAATGTATCAATTAAACTTTAGGGTATGCAGAATGGATTGCAGAAGAGCTTAAATGTGATATTTTAGATTATAAAAATTTATCAAGGTCGTCTATTGCAGAATATGATTTTGTTATTTATGGAAGCCGTGTTCATGCAGGGAAAATCGATGGAATAAAAAAGATAAAAGCATTATTTTCAGATAATGAAATGTCTAAGCTAATCATATTTGCAACAGGGGCAACACCTTTAGAAGTAGAAGATGTTATTAATACAATTTGGGAATCAAATTTTTCAAATGAAGAATTAAAAATAATTTCTCATTTTTATATGCAAGGTAGACTTAATTATGAAAAAATGGGTATCTTAGATCGTATGATTATGAAAATAATTGCTAAAATTTTGAGTAGAAAAAAGGATAAAAGTTCAGATGAAGATGGATTTGAGCAAGCTATTGGAAGTTCTTATGATATTTCCTCTAGAGAGTATATTGCACCACTGATTCAGTTTGTAAAAGTCCAAGCAAAGGAAGTTGAATAAAATTAACAAAGTATGAAGCTAAGATGTATTTATGATACTAATTATGAAATATTAAGAATGAATATTTTAAAGAAATCAATCTTTTATATAAGAAGGAAGAAGTATAGCTAACTCAGTGATAATATTAAAAGTTTTAAAATAAGAAAGGGAAAGAGAATATGATTATTGAAAATATTTTAAATGATATAACCGTTGAACTTAAAAATATTCATGGTGTTATAGGAGTAGTTATAGGAGGTTCAAGAGCGAGGGGGACTAATCATAAAGATTCTGATATTGATATTGGCATATATTATGATGAATCAGAAGGCTTCAATGTTACTGATGTTGATAAGATTGCTACTAAGCTAGATGATGAAAATAGAAAAAATTTAGTTAGTTCATTAGGAGAATGGGGACCATGGGTGAATGCCGGAGGATGGTTAACAGTTCAAGGATACCATGTAGATTTTATATTACGTGATATAAAGCGTGTATCTAAGGTGATTGATGATTGTTTAAATGGAAAAATTTCATCAAATTATCAGACAGGACATCCGCATGCCTATTTAAATGCTATGTATATGGGAGAAGTAGCAATTTGCAAAGTATTAGATGATCCTAAAAATAAAATATCAGAATTAAAAGTAAAAACTATACCATATCCAGAAAATTTAAAAAATGCAATAATTGGTTGGTATATGTTTGAAGCATCTTTTTCTTTAATGTTTGCTAAATCAAGTATAGATAAAGATGATATTTATTATGTTTGTGGACATTGTTTTAGAAGCATTTCATCCTTTAAATCAAGTTTTATTTGCATTAAACAATGAGTATTGTATTAATGAGAAAAAAGCTATAAAAATGATAGATACTTTTAAAATTAAACCACAAAATTATAAGAAAAGAATAGATGATGTTATTACTTCAATTTCTTCTAATGAAAGTGATACAAGAAGAGGAGTAGGAATACTTGAGGAACTTGTTAATGAAACTAAAAATTTATGTTAGATCAAGAGGATAAAAGAATAGTATTACTGTATTTACAAAAGTAGAAAACTGTAAATATGCTAAATGATAAATATAAAATAACAACAATAAATGATGGAGGTTCTATATGAAGAATTTAGATATATATGGGCCAATTATAATTACATTATTTATAAGGATGACTATTAACTTTTAAGAATCCTAGAATAGGGTTCTTTTTATTATAATTTTAATTATTATGATGGTAAGTAAAATCCATTTTTGTAAAAAGTATAAATATTTAATATAGAGATATATTACTATTGAGGTGATTAGATGGAAGAAACTGATTTAAGTAAAATAATAGATTTATCAGGTGGTAATATTCAGGAAAAGGTTGCTTCAGAAATTATATCACAGATATTCAAAGATAAAAATGACTTTGGTGAGGTAGTTTCTGAAGCAGTAGAAGAAGTATGCAAAAAAATAATTAAGGCAATTGATAATGCATTTATGAAAGAATACATAGCAGGCACCAATAGCGTAGCTACTTTGCTTTGGGTATATAACTACACGTGAAGTTAATATCAATAAGTTAAGTGATTTACAGAGTGAATCTACTCATTTAATGGATAATTTAAAACGATTTGATGAACTTGAAGGTATTTTTGCATGTTTTTATATAAGTAATCTAAATATTATTTGTATAAAAGCTCTTTCTGAGTATAATTCTGATTATAATAAAGTTCTTGTAAGGATAGGGAAGGAGTATGCGGAATGGGCCGAGAAAGCAAGTAAACGGATTATTGAATTAACGGAAGAAAGTGTTGGAGGTATTTATTCCTTTTCATTAAATAGCACGACGAATCCACCGGATACAGGTAATGTGTATTCTGGATATTTTATAAAGAAAATCGATATTTTAAATATAGTCATACTACAGTTTTATACTTGTTATGAGGATAAGTGGGAAGTTTCTAAGAAATTTGAGAAAAGACATAAGTTTATATTATCTGAGGAAATTAAATTAGATGTTCTACATTATTATGAAAACTTTAGAAATTTATATTTAACTAAAATTGGCGAAGATTCACTTAAAGAAAAGTACATCAATTTTTTTGAGCAAGCTAAAGATTATAGAAATAAATTTTTGCAGTCTAGATTATCATATATAAATTCACTGAACTTGACAATTTCAAAGGCCTGTTATTCATGGAGACTAATTAATTAAAAATTATATATTGAAAAAGAGTTTCAAGAGAGGCTCTTTTTTTTATGAATTATATTACAATATAAAAGATTTAAAGAATATAGTGAAAGATAGATCTATACAACTAATTTTAAGTAAATATTAAAAATTATGGACAAGAAGTATGGGGATATGTAGTTATCATTGTCATCAGGAGTATAAATAAAATTCAAAAGATATTTGTAAAAATAAAATATTATGCAACTTTTATAGGGTTATATGATACAATTGCAAACTAGTTAAGAAAATTTTATCTATGAAAATTGAATAGCGAGGTATTTACAAAATATGTTATAATAAAATTATAATTGAAATATGCTATGAGATAGATAAATTAGAATTTATGGAGAAGTATTATATGGAGTTAATTAAATTACCGTCAAAAGAAGAATTGCAAAAAGGATTTGAAACTGTTATGGATTATTTATTATCTACAGATTATATTGCTATAGAAGCATATGTAGATAAATTACGTGAACAAAATAATAATATTAGCTGTGATGAATTAGCTAAAAAAATATTACATCGAAAATCTATAAAAAATGGACTTATTGGAGCGATTACAGGTGTAGGTGGATTAATTACGTTGCCTGTATCCATTCCGTCTGATTTAATTTGTTCATGGAGAATTCAGGCTTCAATGGCTTTTGCTATTGCGTATGTCTATGGACATACAAAAGATACAACTGATCTAAAAACAGATTTATATCTGATTTTAGCTGGAGATTCTGCTAAAGAGGCACTAAAAAGGATCGGCATTGAAATGTCAAAAAGTGTTACAAAAAAAGCAGTTCAAAAATATATTACTAGAGATGTTATGGTTAAAATATGGAAAGTGATTGGACAGAATATTATCACTAAAGCTGGGGAAAAATCTTTAACAAGCTTTATGAAAATGGTTCCATTAGTAGGCGCTCCTGTAGGGTTTACCTTTGATTGGGTTGCAACGCAAGCTGTAGGTAAGTTTGCGATATCATATTATAAAGGATAATTGAAAAACAATTTTTAACTTTATATTAATAGTACAAATTGCAATTTAACGAATAGTTTTAAATTATTACGAAAATAAAAGTAAATATAAAAATAAAAATGTCGTATTATTTAAATAAATTACGGTATTTTTTAATCCGTAATTTAGAAAAAATACATAAATAAACTATATTTCTAAATAATTAATAAAATGTTGTTTGTAATATAAATGGAATAATCTTGGAAATATGTGTTATAAGAATTTATAAAAGGAGATATAGTTTTTAGTATAAGAACTATTATTATTTTCACAGAATTTAAAAATAAAAAATTCACATACATGATCTAGAACAAGTGAGATATTTTTGTAGTATAACTTCAAGATGGTATGAATGAAAAAGACTATTTTCATAATTAAAGTAATATAAGTAAAAGAATAGAGATAATTAATACCTTGCTAATGAAGCGCAAGACTTATGTTAGATTGATATATAACCAATAAAAAATATATTATGGATGGAGAAACCTTAAATGGATAATGAAATATTAAAAGATTTAATATTATCAGTAAAAGATCAAAATCTTCATGTACTAAATGTTGTGGTTAGGCAAAATGGCAATATAATTGCAAAATATGATTTTGAACAAGAAAAACCGACGCTTTTATATTCTATAAGTAAAACATTTACATCAATGGCAGTAGGGATTGCAATTAGTGAAGGATATTTTAAACTTACTGATTATGTTATAGATTTTTTCCCTGATATAAAAGATATGGCTATGAATGAATATTTAAAAGAAATTACTATTCATGATTTGCTTTGTATGGGAAGTGGTCATGCAGAGTGTCCTGTAATGAAGGCTGATTGGAGTAGTGGTAAGGAATGGGATATCTCTCAACTATTTTTTGATGAACTTAGTGTTTTTAAACCTGGTACTCATTTTACATATGATAATTCAGCAACTTACATGCTTTCAAAGATTATAAGTCTTACAACAGGAAGTAACTTAGATGAATACTTAAATGAAAAGGTATTTAAATATTTAGAAATACCAAGACCTAAATGGGATACATGCCCAAAGGGAATTCCACAAGGATTTTCTGGGTTGTATTTAACAGCTGATGAGTTATCCAGATTTGGGCAATTAATAATTGATAAAGGGGGTTGGAATGGAAAGCAACTTATTCCTTCAAGTTATATAGAAGAGGCTACATCTGTTCAAATTAAAACAGAAGATTTTGATGAAAAGTTTGCTACTGCAGATCATCATCAAGGATATGGCTATCAAATGTGGATGAATTCATATAATGGTTCATATCGTATGGATGGGTTATATGGTAATTATGTAGTGATTTTGCCAGATAAGAATGCAGTTATAACTTATGTTTCAAATGAGACCAAGAATATGACAGGGATTCTAGAACTTACATGGAATACTTTAATAGATAAATTATAATTATTTTAAGATTTAAAAGTTGTTATATAAGTTTAGTTTTAATAAGCTTGTAATAAAGTAAAATTATATAAAGGAGATTGAGGATGAATAAAATTACATGTATTTGTTTAGGGGTAAGAAGTATGGAAAGAGCGATAAAGTTCTATAGAGATAGACTTGGATTTAAAACTGATGAAAAAGAAAACAATCCTAAAGTAGTGTTCTTTGATACAGCAGGAACAAAATTTGAGCTTTATCCTTTAGATTTATTAGTTGAGGATATAAATGAAGAAAATCCTCCTAAAATAAATAGTGGATTTGCAGGTGTTACATTAGCGTACAATGTAGAATTTAAAGAAGAGGTTGATAAAGTTATTGAGCTAGCTAGGAGTGCTGGAGCGACTATAGCTAAAGAACCTCAAGATGTATTCTGGGGTGGATATCATGCGTATTTTGCTGATCTTGATGGCTATTATTGGGAAGTTGCATGGGGACCTGATTTTAAGTACGATGAAAATGGATTACTTATTTTATAGAATTTAAAATAAGTGTGATTGGAGAAGATATGAAAATATTAATTTTTGGTATAGTTGCAAGTGGAAAAACAACACTTTCAAGGGGACTATCATTAAAATACAATATTCCATGTTATGAAGGAGATAGTATAGCATGGGGAGGAGAAGGTGAAGAGAGATATAAACGTTCAGATTATGAGCAATTAAATAGAATTTTAGAAATTGACAAAAAAGGTCATTGGATAATTGAAGGAACTTATAGAGAAAGTCAAAAATGTTTATTTGATATGGCAGATAAGATTATTTTCTTAGATACTCCATTACATATAAGAAGAATAAGAATAATTACACGTTTTTTAAAGCAAAGGTTTGGAATAGAAAAATGCAACTACAATCCCACCCTTAAAATGTTAAAAAATATGTTTAAGTGGACAAATGATTTTGATCAGAAGAGAGAAAAGTATGAAAATATATTATTATGCTATGAAGACAAATTGATTAGGATAAAAAATATTAAAGAGTTGAATGAAAAGTTATAGCTATAGTGATTATAAATAATGCGTCAAGTGATCACTATAACAATATTTGAATAATAATGAATGTATAAATGAGTAGATTATATAAATGAAGAGGAGAAACATGAAAATAAAACTTGAAAGATTTAAATATGAGGAAATTTCTCAACTAATTTCTTGGATTCATAATAAAGAATTCTTACTTCAATGGGTAGGTCCATCTTATTCATTTGAGCTATTAGAAAAATAACTTAAAAATGATATAGATATAATGTCAAAAGAAAATCCTTTAAATTTAATGTTTACTGCAAAGCTAAATGAGAGAAATAAAATAGTTGGTCATATAAAGATGTAAAAACAAGTGATTCTTATCTTATTGTAAATAGAATAAGCAGTGTAATTGTATTGGTGATAATTTGCTTTACAATTCCTAATTGGATATAAATACATAGTTTTATAATATCGATAACATAAAAAATAATTTTTAAAATGAAGAGTAATGTATAAAGACAATAGATGTAAAGATAGATTGATTATTTTATAATTAAGGGGGAATTTTAATGAATACTATTTTAAAAGGAATAGGAGCTGTTGTATTATTCTATATATTTAACATGTTTATAATGCAAATATTAGGACAATTTATCTTTATAGGAAATCCTGTTACTATATCTTATCATATGTTTACATATACAGGATTAATGACATTATGTGGAGTTATTGTAGTATGTACATGCATAATTATTAAAAAATTAAATGAAGTTAAAGACGCAATTGATAACAAGAAACAAATTTAAAATAATTTAAATGCTGCAAATATTACTTGATAAAAATAGCAAATATGATTAATGCATTTAGACGTACTCATAAATAATTTTAGATACTAGCATAATAATATATGATAGCATTTCCAAAATATGTTATGATTAAATTGAATATATAAGTTGAATTTTGGAGGAAATTCTATGTTAGGACATTTAGGATTTTCATATATAGGATTAATTTATTTGTTGATGTTATTTATCCCTAATATTATATGGACAAAGTATCAGCCGGAAAATTATGATTATAGCAATGAAAATAAATTATTGCTGTTATTTGAACGTGTTGGACAAGTAGCTGTAACTTGTTGTGCCTTAATTTTTTCAGATTTTAATATTACTACTTTTTCTCTGTGGAATATCTGGTTGATTGCATCATTCATTTTAATGATTTTATACGAGATATACTGGGTTAGATATTTTACAGGAGAACATACTTTAAAAAGTTTTTATCGTAGTTTCTGTTACATTTCAGTTCCAGGAGCAACTCTTCCTGTTATAGCATTTTTGTTACTAGGAATATACGGTAAGGTAATTTGGATGATTATATCTATAGCAATTCTTGGGATTGGTCATATAGGGATACATTTTCAGCACTTAAAGGAGATTAACTAAAATTAATAAATTTTAGTTTAGTATTATATTTAAGATTATATCTCTAATTAAATAATGAAATTGTCTATTTTCCGATTATATATAATTCATTTCCATATGAAGCATAGTATATTGAAATTTATATTATGTGTAATAATAATCGAAGTAAATCTAATCCAATATGAAAAAAGATTAAATAAAAAATAAGTAGCATGATTTTAAATTATTTAATGTAACTATTTTATTAACTGAAATTATATTTATAGATTAATTAATAAATATAGTATTTTAAAGATACTCTTTAAAGTGTATATATTTTGAAAAATATGTTATAATCTATCCATAATAGGATAAGGTAAAATTTTTACCTTCTAATATATAAATTGAAATTGAAGTTTAAAAGGAGAATAAATAATGCTTGAATATAAATTTGATACCCAATTATTAATTGAAGGTCATGATCTTTCAGAAGATGCAATTAATGAGTATATAACTAAAAATATCGAAGGTGATTGCTTACTAGCAGTTGGTGATGAAGACTTGATAAAGGTTCATTTTCATACAAATACTCCATGGAAACTACTAGAATATTGTGATTCTTTAGGAGATATATATGATGTTGTTATTGAAAATATGGAACGTCAAGAAAATGGATTACAAGGTTAGAGGGTAAAAATACTAATTATATAATTTAAAATATACAGATTTATACAATTGATTATATGAACTAAGAAGTAAATTAGAAAATTATTTTATTAAATGCCGTATTATTCAACGTGAATATACGGTGTTTTTTATTTGAAATAAAAATTTGAATATTATATAAAAAATCTATTGAATATAAGAAGAGTAATTTAAAGTTAATTCTAGATAATTATTCAAATATTTTATTGAAAATTTAATATATAGATACTAGGAATTATGTGTAATTATATGGATAATTAGTTTATAATTGTATTAATTGATTTGTAAAAGGGGAATATTGAATGGAAGAATTGATAACCAATAGATTGATATTAAGACAATGGCAGGAAAGTGATAGTGCGGATTTATATGAATATGCTAAAAGTAATTTAGTAGGGCCAAGTGCTGGATGGCCATCGCATAAAGATGAAAATGAAAGTAAGGAAAAAATAAAAATCTTCATACGTAATAGTGATACTTATGCTATAGTTTTAAAATCTGAAAACAAAGTTATTGGTGGTATTGGGCTTCATAGGAGAAAACCTGATATAAATTTAGCTAATTTAGCTCAAAGGGAAATAGGATATGTTTTGAATCCTAAATATTGGGGAAACAGCTATGTTCCTGAAGCTGTGAATTGCTTGGTTGATTATGGCTTTAATAAATTAAATTTAGATATAATTTGGTGTAGTCACTATGATTTTAATAATAATTCCAAAAGGGTAAATGAAAAGTGTGGGTTTAAATATAGGTTTACCAGAAAAGAAAGATTGAAATTATTAGATAATAAAGAGATTAACATACTTTATTATAGTATTTTAAAATCAGAGTATTTTTCTTAAAGTTATTAAGTATAATTTTTATAGATATATAAATTTGAGCGATTATATTATGAATAATATGAAAGAAATTATATTTAAATTAGAAAATGAATTGTTAAAATCTGAAATTAGAAAAGATAAGCAGAAAATAAAGAAATTACTATCAGAAGACTTTTTCGAGTTTTGTAGTAATGGGTACTGGAAGATGGTTTTTCATCAAGGTACTCCAGTAGTTACTAAATAATTATTTAAAGTAACTACAGTTTTGATTGAATTGTGAGAAAAATAATGGAGCTATAGGACTTGTTTGACGAGCAAAGAAAACATTAAATAAAATTCTTAAGTGGGGATTATATATGAATATAATAATAAAGCAAGTTACTAATAATGAAGCAAAAATGATTTCTAAGTGGATTTATAAGGAGCCTTATTCTATTTATAGCTTAGATGGGAGTAATGGATGTATAAAAGAACTTCTTAATGGAGATTATTATTCAGCTTTAGATAGTAAAGGTAATATAGTTGGATTCTATTGCTTTGGTAGATCTGCTCAAGTTCCAATTGGACATAAATATGATGTTTACGATAATAAAAATATTATGGATATAGGATTAGGAATAAATCCAGATTTTTGTGGACAAGGACTTGGAGAAGAATTTTTAAAAAAAGGATTGGATTTTGCTAGAAAGGAATTTCACGCTAAAAAATTTCGTTTAACTGTAGCAAATTTTAATAAACGTGCAATAAAAGTATATCAAATAGTAGGATTTAGAAGAATCTATTCTTTTAAGAGAATTTCTCATACTAGTATGATAGAATTTGATGTAATGATTTTAAATGAGTGATAAATATAGTGATTAGGTTTTAATTATTTTTATAGTAAAAGTGAAATTTATTTTTTATAAGTCCTTATAATAGAGCAATAACAAACGATAGCAAAGTAATATAAAAGATTAGTTAAGAAGATATTTTATAATATTGGCTTTAGTAATAGAAAATTTAACTAAAATTAGCTTTTTAGAATTAATTATTGAGAAGGCACAAACAGAAAAAGGTCATGATAATACATTGGAAGTTCAAAGAATTTATGTTCTACAAGGATATAAAAGGAAAAATATAGGAAAAATGTTAATGTAAAAATCCATAGAAATTGGAAGAAATAATGGACTAAATTATATTGGGTTAGGGGTATGGGAAAATAACATAAGTGCTATAAAATTTTATGAAAAGCAAGGATTTATAAAATTTGATACACATGTTTTCAAATTGGGTGATGATGAACAAACAAATAATTTAATGAAACTAGCATTATAAATCTTATCAAAAAAATTAGATGTGTAATTGAGGAATTATAAAAAGCCTAGATATTCTAGGCTTTTACATTCTAATACTTACTTCACCAGAGGACAATAATCTAATAGATCCATCTTCCATTTGAACTTTAAGTCTGCAGTCATTATCAATTTCAAGAACTGTAGCTTTTTCGGAAGATTTGCTAGAAAGTATATTTACTTCTTTATTAATTAATATAGATCTACTTTTATAAGATTCTAAGAAAGATTTATCTTCAATATGTTTATAGTAGTCCCAAAATCGTCTTAAAATTTCAGCTATAAGTTTACTTCTAATATCAGTAGAAGTAGAAGATTCATATTCAAAAATACCGGTTGCTACATCTTTAATTTCTTCTGCAAACCCTTCTTTAGGTATTCTTACATTAATACCAATACCTAAAACAGCATAATCAATTATACCGCTTTCAAAATCAAAAGATGCTTCTGTTAATATCCCACATACTTTTTTATTGTCACAATATATATCATTAACCCATTTTATTTTAGCTTTCTTATCAGAAACGGATTCTATAGCTTCAGCAACAGCAACGGCAGTAGCAGCAGTAATAAGAAATGCCTTTGAAGCATGCATTTGAGGTCGTAAAAGAATGCTCATATAAATTCCTGTACCTTTAGGAGAATGAAACTTTCTACCAAATCTTCCTCGGCCTTCAGTTTGTTCCTCTGAAATAATTACTGTGCCTTCTTTTTCTCCATTAATTGCAAGTTCCTTTATTGCACTATTAGTTGAATTAATTGTTTTATAAAATTTAATATTGAAATTATCATCTTTTTTATTCAAGTATTTAGAAATACTTTGTGATGATAAAATATCTGTATCAGTCGAAAGACAATAGCCTTTGTTAGTTACAGCATAAATATTATAACCTTCATTTTGCAATGATTTAATTGCTTTCCAAATGGCATTTCTACTAACTGAAAGCTCTTTAGCAAGATCAGCACCAGATATATAATTTCCTTTATTATTTTCAAGTACACTTAAAGTTTTATCTTTTACACTCATGTTTTCACCTATTTTATTTTCAGTATTGTTATTTTATAAGTATATTATAACATAATTATTGTCACCCTTAAATATAAAATAGGTTGACTATTATGAAAATAAAAAGTATTATATAGAATATGTTAGATTATCTTATAAAAGATTTTGCAAAATCATTAACTAAAATAAACTATGAAAGAAATAAAGATTTAAACAATATATTATGTTTCGAATGTGATTTTATGGAAGCAATAAAGATTGGGGGATTAAAATGAAAATAAAAGAATTAACAAAAATGTCAATTTGCATAGCAATAATTTGTATATCATCATATATTTCTTTTCCATTACCATTTACACCTACAATGATTACTGCACAAACAATTGCAATTAATTTAGTAGCATTAATACTTACACCTAAGCAATCATTTCTAGTTGTTTTATTATATATTTTTTTAGGAGTCTTTGGATTACCTGTTTTTTCAGGAGGAACAAGTGGATTTGGAAGATTATTTGGACCAACAGGTGGATTTATATTAGGATTTTTAGTTATAGCACCATTGATGAGCTGCTTAAAAGGTAAGAACAATAGCTTTAAAAGATATTTATTTGTAACAGTATTTATTGGAATGATTGTGCTATATTGTTTTGGAGCAATATATATGAGCATAATACAAAAAATAAGTATTATATCTGCATTATCATTAGCAGTATTTCCATTTGTAGTTGGAGATATATTTAAGTGTATTTTAAGTTCATATCTAGCAGTAAAATTAAAAAAAGTCTTAAATTTGATATAAATTAATAAAGTGAATGAGATAATTACAAAGTTATCTCATTTACTTTTGTTATATAAAATCTTGGGCTAAATACTTGCAAAATATTATTATTCTTAGGTAGACATATTCCATATATTCTATTTATTATTCCTACTTATATTTATAGCACTATAAAAATAAATTATATGTATTAAATTCGAAGTTTGATATTATTACGAACTAATAGTCTTTGAAAATTGAATAATACGGTATGGAAATATATGATATAATTAAGTCAAGTAATATTGAGAGGGGAAATTATAATGTTTATAACAGTACTTAATACAATAGGACTAGTATTTTATTGGACATGGTTTATATGGCCATTCACTTTTATTTATTCATTAGTAAATGCGTTCAAGAATGTAATTAATAAAGAATGTCCAACATTAAATATAGTTATTTCATCAATATCACTCCTTGTTATAATAGCAGGAATACAGCTAGCAGCACAGGGATAATAGAAGTACCGTATTATTCAAAAGAATATGCGGTATTTTTTAGTACGCAATTCAGAAATAGTACGTAATTTTAATTTATTTCGGAACAATTAAGAAAATTTGTTCTTTGAAAATTGAATAGTATGGTATTTACAAAATATGTTATAATAAATCTATAGTTGTAAATGAGTATGAAATGGATAAGATTTGAGTGGAGGGCTATAATGAAAGAAAAACTTAAAATTATTATAATAGTTATTATAACTTTCATTACTATAGCTGGTTTTTCAAAAGAAAGTAATAGTACAATTGATATTGAAAATGATTCTGCTAAAACTGTATTAGAAAATCATTTTAAATATAAAAATGAGAAAAATAATGAAAATTTATTAACTACTTTAACAGAGCGTTTTAATGATCCAAATGTATTTTGGGGATTTGAAAATTTGGATAGTACAAAGATAATAAGAATTGAAGAGGAGAATAATGAAAAACTTAAGGAAGGTTATTTAATTAACGGAAGAGGTAAAATAAATGGAGCAACCCAAAATAACCTTAAGATTTATAAAGTTAAGTTTGAAGTAAACTACAAAAAAGATGGAGTAGGTCTTCGAGATAGTGGAATATATGATTATTGGTATTTTCTTATAAGAAAAGATGAAACCTCACCATGGCTTATAGACGACATGGGTGTGTAGTTTATTTACAATAGTAATGAAATGTGTAATAGAGTACCTATTTTGCGAGGAGATATAAAATGAATAAAAAGCTATTTTTGAAATTAGGATTATTGTTATTATCTCTGTCACTTGTCGCATGTGGACAGAAAAATAATTCAGTAGGAGAAAATAATTATTCTGAATTAAGTACAAACCAATTTGTTACCAGCACTCAAAGCTCGGTAAAAGAAAGTGAAAAAACTACATCTCTCTCTGTTGAAAATGCAGTGGAAAGCAAAAAAGAGGATGAGGATGTACAAAAAAATATACAACAAGACACGAAACCAGATACACAACCAGAAGCAACTGAAAAAGAATACTATGACTTAATAAAAGAAGCTTGGCAGAAACAAAAGGATTACATTGATTCTATTGATGATCCTAAAGTAAAACAATCAGTACAAACTACGAACTCTGCAGCTATTTTAAAGTCAAATGAATTATTTTTGGCACATCCTGAAGATTCTGAGGCTATAAATGCAAGTCTAGAGAAGGTTCTATCTGGCGAATAATTTTAAAGCTTTGATAAGGTAAAGTTGATTGATTAAATATGGGATTTTTTAGTCTGTAATTCAGAAATAACATAAAAAGATTATTTAATAGCCAATGAGATTTTCATTGGCTATTCTTATATATTAAATTTACTTAACATCAATTACAATTTTGTGGCAGGCATCACAGTAATAAGCTACTAAATCACTATCCAATACACGTTTTAAATTAATTCTTTCAGGGAAAAAATAAGATTGGTTTCTAGCTTCATCTGAAATAAAATCAAAGCTGTTTTTCGGAGAAGTAATAATACCCTTTTTCATTTCTTTACTACAATATGGACAATTCATTTATACCACCTCAATAAAGTATCAATTCAATACATTAATTATATCATATAGAATATAGATAATGACTATTTAAAATAATAATCAAATAGATGAATGTACTAAACTTAGAAATATAGTAATTACAGCAGCTGGACCATTTATTTCTTTTATAGTTTGTTTATTATCAAGCATAGTTTTATATAAATTTTCTTATAGCCTAAATTATGCATATAAAATAATATTAAGAAGTCTTTCATTTTATAGTCTTATACAATTTCTAATAACAGCAATTCCAATTAAGTATAATTTTTATCCGTATAAAAATTTGACAAGTGATGGATATAAAATTGTAGAAACAATTTTTGGTAGAGTAGAATCTAAATCAGTAGATAATATGGAAGATAAAAGTAGATGACGTTAAATAAAATGAAAATATTAAGGCTACAGATATAGTTTTACTTTAAATTAATTATTTAAGTAATACTATTCTGTAGCTTTTTTATGTATATTTAGTTAGATCAGAATGAATTAAGATTTGAGTAAATATTTAAAAGCTATAGAAGTTTAGATAATTTATTGATTAATAATTCGATAAATACAAAATTTAGAGCTTGGCTATCAATAAAAAAACTATCCTTAGCTAATGAAAATGATGGTAAAACTATTATATTTGGTATTTGCTTAGAAAACTTTGTTTTATTGTTTTGAGTAATTAATGCAATATTGCTATTATTACTAATAGAATTTTTTATTGATTCAACAATTATAGAAGTTAAAGCAGATAGTGAAAAATATATATTTAAATCATTTTGTGATGAAAATAATGCTTTTTCTGCAATTAAGCTACTATCTGTAATGCTTTCTGAATCTATCCCAATTGTTGTTAATCTATATTGAAGATGTCTAGCAGCAAGTCCTGTTTCGTGAACCCCATAAATTTTAATTTTGTTTGATTTTAATATATCTTCTGATAAAGCTTCAAGTTGATTATCTAAGTTGCTTTCTTTTAATAATGTAAGCTTTTCTATAAAAAGATTAATAATTTCTTGAGATGAATCATTGATTATTTTTTCATCGGACAAATTCCCAGAGTGAAGATATCGTGATAATTCATATTTAAATTCTGAAAAGCCTTTATATCCGCACTTTTGACAAAATCTCAATAATGCAGATTTAGATACATTCATTTTATATGCAGCTGTTACCAATGGAAAACAAGCTATTATATCAGGATTTGTAAGAATTATATTTTTAATTTTAATTTCAGATTGAGTAAATTCATCATTATGTAAAAGTATATTATCTATTGGATTCATTAGTGTATCCTCCTTATATTTAATAGTTATATTATACCATATAAAATTGGTTTGGTAAATTTCTCAAAAATTTTGGGAAAAAGTATTTATTTTTAAATCAAAGCATGTTATGATTGGGTTGTAAATAAATTACAGGAGGGTTTTGAGATGAAAAAAATTGTATTACTTTGTGCAGCAGGTATGTCCACTAGTTTATTAGTTACTAAAATGGTATTAGCAGCTGAAAAGCATAATTTGGATTATGACATAAGTGCTTATTCTATAAGCAATGCAAAAGAAAGTATTGAAGGAGCTGATTTAGTGCTTCTTGGGCCACAAGTAAGGTATAAGCTAAAAGAAATGCAAAAAGTGGCAGGAGATATTCCAGTTCAAGTGATTGATATGGTGCATTATGGAATGATTGATGGTGAAGCAATTGTAAAACAAATTTCAACTTTGCTATAGAGATAAAATTTTATAGCTTAAGTAAACGTTTTAATAAATGAGAATTAAAGGAGAATGGATTAATGGAAAAGATAACTAGTTTTATAGAGGAGCGTCTTGCACCACCTCTTATTAAAATATCAGAGATGAGATACTTACAAGTTATACAAAAAACATTTATGACCACAATGCCAATTCTAATTTTTAGTTCGTTATTAATATTAATTGCTGCACTACCTATTCCAGGATGGAGTAATATAGTAGCTCCATTTTCAGGAAAGTTATGGGCTGGAGTTAATTCATCTTTAGGTCTTTTAGCTGTATGTATTGCAATTGTTTCAGGATACTTTTTGGGAGAATATTACAAAGATAGGGGTTCAAAAATAAAGCCTATAGTAACTGCATTAATAGGATTTTTAAGTTTTATGATGTTCTTTCCAATGTTTAATACAGAGGATGGAAAGTTAGTTATAGAAACTACCAATTTTGGAAGTTCAGGAATGTTTGCAGCAATATTTATATCAATTATAGCAGTTGAAATATATAAGTTTCTTATAAATAAAAACTTTACAATTAAGTTGCCGGCAGGAGTTCCACCAATGGTGTTAGATGCCTTTACTGCATTAATTCCATCAATGGTTGTGTTACTAATGTCATGGGTAATGTCACATGTATTAAAGTGGAATATACCAGAACTAACAAATGTTATTTTTGAGCCGCTAGTTGCTGCAGGAAAAGGTCCAATACCACAGTTTTTATCATTCTTTTTAGATAGAGTATTATGGTTTACTGGAATACATGGTTCAAACGTTGTAGGAAGTGTTATGTCTCCAATTTGGACAAGTATGATAACGGAAAATATGGAAGCTTATAAAGCAGGAGCAGAAGTTATACCTAATTTATTTACTACAGAGTGGTGTGGATATTTCGTTCGTATATCAGTATTACCAATAGCTGTGTTAGCAGCAATTTCTAAAGTAAAAAGATATAGTACTTTAGGAAAATTAGCATTACCAGCAACTATATTTAACATTGCAGAGCCTGTAATGTTTGGGTTACCTATTGTATTAAATCCATTATTATTTATACCTTGGGTATTTGGTTTTTCATTTTTATGGATTTGGTCATATATATTCACATCAATAATTCCAATGATACCTCCAATTATAACTCAAGTTACTTGGACAGTACCAGCACCTATAGCAGCATATTTAGGAACTGGAGGAAGCATTTTTGCATTCTTCTTTAGCTTAGCTAACTACTTTATTATAGGTTTAATATTTTATCCATTTTTTAAGGCTTTGGAAAGAAAAGAAATGGAAAGTCAAATAGAGGGGACTGAGGGAAAATATGAAAATAATTAATTACTCACAAGAGTATGAAAATTTAATAGTGAAACTATGGAATGAATGTCTTATAGCCGATACTATTTCATGTGAACAATTAAGAAAACAAGTTTTGTTTGATGAAAATTTTAATAGAAAACTTGCGCTCATTGCAATTGAGGATAAAGAAGTTGTTGGCTTTATATTAGCAACAAAAAGGCAAGTGCCATATTTAGATAGAGGCCTTGAACCAGAAAGAGGTTGGATAAATCTTTTATTTGTAAGAGAGGATTTTAGAAAGAAAAACATTGGAAGTGAAATGGTAAAGGAAGTAGAAGAAAGGTTAAAAGGATATGGAGTAAAGAATATAACTATAGCAGCATACAGTCCTAATTATTTTTTCCCAGGAATAGATAAGGAATATTATAAAGAAAGTATAGATTTTTTTGAAAAATTAAACTATACAAGAACTGGTGAAGCTGTAAGTATGCAAAGAAATTTATGGGATTACAATATACCATTAAAAGTTAAGGGAAGAAAAAATCAATTAGAGAAGCAAGGATATAGCTTTAGGAAGTTTGATTATAAGTATTCAATGGATTTGTTAGAATTCTTAGGTGAAAATTTTGGCGGTGGATGGAAAAGAAGTGCATTAATGGCTATGCAAAATAATGAAGCTGAAAAACTTATATGGATAAGTTTAGATACGAATGACAAAGTAGTAGGTTTTTGTATGAGGAAAATGGATGGGAATGAATGTAGGTTTGGTCCATTTGGAGTGAGGGAAGATTTAAGAAGTAGTGGTATAGGTGGAGTCTTATTTAATTTAATGATGGATGATATGAAGCAAAATAAACTTTACTATTTATATTTCTTATGGACTCATGGAGCAGGTATGAGGTTTTATCAAAAACATGGTGTAGAAGTATATAGAAGTTACTATTTGTATAGTAAAAAAATCGCTTAAAGTTAGATAAAGTTGAAAATGGATTTAATTACAAATAACTTATTTAGAAGTAAAAAAAGTTTAGACTCATAAATTATATAGAATATTGATTAAAGAGTGGAGGATAAATAGATGAATAACATTAAGAGAGTTATTAGTATAGGAGGACATCCACTAGATGCAGAATTAATGGGAGGTCCAATAATTATAAAATATGCAGCATTAGGGGCAAAATGCACTTTTGTCAATGTAGTACAAGGAAGATTAGAAGGGCCTAATGTTACAAAGGAAGAGAACGATAGATATGTTGAGAATTTAATTCAGGAAAATATAAATGTTGCAAAAGCAATGAATTCAGATTGCAAGTCATTTGGTTATAATTCTAAAGAGCTTCCAACAGAAAATGAATTCATTGATATCTTAGTAAAATATTTTACTGATGAAAAAGTGGATTTAGTTATAACTCACTTTAGTGGAACATTGCATCCAAGGCATTATTATACACACTATACAGTTAAAGAGGCAGTTAAGATATGTAGAAATAATGGCATGGATATAAAACTTTTATATGGAGAAAACTGTGAAGATTTAGTTGGATTCGTGCCACAAGCATATTATGAGCTAAGCGAAAGTGAAGTTGATACATGGTTCAATGCATTAAGAAAATATGAAATCTTTAATGGAAAAGTAAATAGTGTTCCTTATTATGATTATTATAAAACTATGGGAAAAGTTAGAAGTATGGAATGTGGAAGCAGGAAGTTTACAAAAGCATATATGTATGCTTCATATATAGAAAACTTATAAAATTATTTTAATTAAATTAATTAGCTTTCTTATAGATTATATAACACAATAAAAAGTTTATTAAAAAGGATTTATGTAATTGAATTTTACATAGATCCTTTTTATATGTTTATAAGTATATGGAATAAAAATAAATAGTAGTAAACTAAGTATTAAAACTTTAATAAGAATGAGAGAATGTATAGTTAATAACTATACAACAAATATCAAATGTGTTTTATGAAAATATACTATATAAATAAAATACTTATATGGTATTATTTACATATAAGATAAAGAATGGTATGAGTTACTTTTAGTAAAGTCTTTATTAAGAACTTCAAATGGGAATTTAATTTAAGGGGGAATAAAAGTGTTAAAAGAAAAATTATTACCAATTTCAATTTTTAGCTTAGCTATTTCACTTATTATTAGTGCTTCAATAATAGCTAATAGTATGGAAAATAATGGACGATTCATTGGAGATGGGATAAGTCAAGGAATATTTAATATTACTAATACAATTAATCAAGAAAATAATAATAACTTAGATTCAAAAGATATTTTATCATTGGATGAAGCAGCACGATATTTGGGTATAAGTCAGGAAAGATTAACTCAAGTAATTATTAAAGATGATTCAATACCATGCGTACAAATATCTGGAGAATTTATATTTAGTAAAAATGCATTGGAAGAATGGGTAAAGACGTCAAAATTTAAGATGTAATATATTGATTTATTTAGTGTGTGCTAAAGATATTAGAATAAAATTCTTGCGTATGTAATAGTGTAATTTAAATATACAAAGAAGTATATTATAAGACTATTTAAAGATAAGTTGATTATTGTTATGGAATGGAATAAGCAAGAAGAGACTGTTGAATTAAATCTATTAGAGGACAATTAGAATAAGATGATTACGAATAAAACAACAAGAATAGGTTTTATATATAGCTCTTTATTATGGCGGTGGTTAGTTTTTAAATAATAAATTATTATTGGGCTGAGTATTGTAAACACTAAAATAAGTCATTTCATTAGATTAAGTGGTGTGCTTTTAGTAATTTTATAACACTTGTTATCTTCTTTGCTTTAGCAACGTTTGTATTTAATTTGGATGGGATGATATTTCTAAAAGTATGTATTGAGTTATTACCATATATATTTATGGTAAGGTTTATTATATTATATGTTATATTCAAAAAAAGCCAATATTTCAAACAGTAGGATTTTCAAAAGATAGGATAGGAAAGCAATTTTTAAATTGTATTATCATTTTTATGATAACATCTGCTACATTAGTTTTAAATAAAAGTTTTGGAATTGAAATGGTTAAACTTGAAGGTGATATAGGAGATATCTTATATGGGATTGATACTAGTAATATAATTAAGTTAAATATGGATTTAATTAAAGAAAATAATTAAACAGCAATACATTGATAGATAAAATATCTGTTTTACAAATATTTATAAGAAGGTAAAGGGCATGGATTATGAAGATGTTTTAAAAAGTGTTTCTATAGAGTATAAAAAGATATTAAGAGATAATTTAGTAGGCATTTATGTACATGGATCAATTGCATTAGGTTGCTTCAATTGGGATAAAAGTGATATTGACTACATAGTCGTAGTTAATAAGCCATTAACAGAAGAGATAAAGCTAAAACTTATGAATGTTACAATTGAATTAAATAAACAAGCTCCATCAAAAGGGTTAGAAATGAGTATAGTTTTAAAGAAATATTGTACTAATTTTATATATCCAACCCCATTTGATTTACATTTTTCTAATATGCATCTTGGTTGGTACAATAGTGATTCAAAAGATTATTGTAAAAATATGAATGGATTTGATAAAGATTTAGCTGCACATTTTACTATAATAAAGAATTCAGGAATAGTTTTATATGGATTGCCTATAAATGAGGTGTTTGCTGAAGTTTCAAAAGAAGATTATTTAGATAGTATTAAAAATGACATATCTGAAGCTAAATCAGAAATTTATGATAATCCTATTTATATCATTCTAAATTTATGTAGAGTATTAGCTTATGTTAGAAACAACTTAATCCTTTCAAAAGAGAAAGGTGGAGAATGGGGATTATATAATTTAGATAAATGCTATCATAAAATTATAAATGATGCGCTATATAGTTATAATACAAATGAAATAATGAAAGTAGATGAAGAGGAAGCTAAAGGGTTTTGTGATTATATGCTGAAAAATATAAATTAGCATGGTTCTTAATAAAAATAAATTAGTAAGATATAAGATGGATTTTGGGATTTAATTTGAAATATCGCCAAAATTGAATGATAATGTGCATATAATATATTTTATGAATGTGAGATGGGTAAAAATGAATTATAAAGAACTACAGCCTGATTGTGAAAAGTGCTTTGTATTATGTTGTGTTGCACTATACTTTTCAGCTATGGATGGATTTCCAGTTAATAAGGATGCAGGTAAACCTTGTATTAATTTAGCTTAAATGTAAAGTTCATGAAGATCTTAATAAGAAAGGTTTAAAAGGTTGCATAGCATATGATTGCATTGGTGCAGGGCAAAAGGTAGCTCAAGTTACTTATTCAGCACATGATTGGAAAGAAAAATCTGGGCATTCAAAAGAAATGTTTGATGTTTTTATTATTATGAAGCAGCTCCACGAAATGCTTTGGTATCTTAATGAATCTATTAGACTACAAGATAATAATAATATAAATAAAGACAGGCTGACTAAAAAAATAAATGAAATAGAAAGTTTAACATATTTAGAAACAAAATCAATCATAAATTTAGATTTAACATCAATTAGAATAGGAATTAATAATTTGCTTTTACAAACTAGTGAATTCTTAAGGAAAAAAGTTAATAACGGAAAAAATTCTTTAAAAGGTAAAAAAGCATTAGGTGGAGCTCTAAATCTTATGGGTGCTGATCTTAGAAAGAAGGATTTAAGCGGAGCTAATTTAAGCAATAGCATTTTCATAACTCAAGCTCAAATTAATAGTGCTAAAGGTGATTCAAATACGAGATTACCTAAATCTATTACTAGACCAAGGCATTGGTAAGTATTAAAGTTAATAAATATAATTTATTAATAACTAAGAAAAACTAATATAATACTCTTTTCTTACTTAAGTTTTCAAGATGTTGTCCAAAACAAGTAGATGCAGAAGAACTATCCAGATTAAGAATTAAAATAGATGGCGAAACAGAAAATATTGATAGAGAAGCAGGGGAAAGGTTATTAAGTTCAGAAAATTTCAAAAGAATAATTTATCAAGATTCAATATCTAGAACGAGTCTATTTTTAATAGCGGAAGTAAATGGTAAAATAGTAAGATTTACACGTTGCGAAGGAAATAAACTAAGTAGATTCAAGCATAAAGAAGAATTTGGTTTATGTATATTAATGGTAATTATTATAATGTGGTCATTATGGGAAAATTTTTAGATAGTTAAATAATTAATAAAATTCATTTTGTAATAAGAAAGATAGGACGGTGAAAAATAAATGGTTAATACAAGTAATGAAATATTGGATAAATATATTATCTTAAAAAAATATATAAACGATAAAGAACATAAAAAGATAAAAGAGTTAGAGGATATTTGTATAAATGAAGATAAAGTAAATTTAAAACTAGAATTAGAATATAGAATACAAATTAATAAGGACTATAAAAAAGATTCAAATGACATAAATGAATTTTTATATTACATTAATGATAAGCTAGTTGGATATTTGGGAATTTCATGTTTTGGTGGAAATATTGCCGAAATTAATGGAATGGTTCATCCTGACTTTAGAAGAAGAAGGATCTTTACTAAGCTTGTAGAAATGGCTATTGAGGAATGTAAAAGAAGAAAATTTAATAAGGTTCTATTACTTGGTGATGACAAGTCAAATTCTGCAATAGAATTCATAAAGAATACAAAATCTAGCTATTCATTTTCAGAGTGTAGAATGGAATGCATTAATTGGATTGTATATGAAAACAATAAAGATATTTGTTTAAGTAATGCAAAAAATAAG
Organism: Clostridium tertium; assembly: GCF_017873245.1. GTDB lineage: Bacteria > Bacillota > Clostridia > Clostridiales > Clostridiaceae > Clostridium > Clostridium tertium. The sequence goes on from NZ_JAGGJY010000018.1 coordinate 34,936, forward strand.
GATATATATCAAATAGATAATTTAAATGAAATCTTCTTTGGAGAAGGTTGTAATGAGATGATATTACCAGAAGATGACGAAAAGAATAACATTATTACTTATTTAATTCAAGTAGATGATAAAGTAATTGGTAAGATAAAAGTTAGTAAAGAGTTAAATTCAGCATTTATTAGTGGATTTGGAATAATCCCTGAATATAGGAATAAGGGATATGGAAGAGCGTCTTTGATGCAAGTCTTAAATTATTTAAGGAATGATGGAATAAATAAAGCTGCCTTAGATGTTGAGATAAAAAATAAAAATGCATTGCATTTATATAAAGCTTGTGGATTTAAAGAAAAATCAACTATGAATTATTATGAGGTAAAAGGTGTAGTCCAATAAATTAATATAATAAAAGAATATTTTTGAAGAATGAAGTAAAAAGTTCTTAAAGAAAGCAAAAGGCATCTTTAAGAACTTTTTTATAACATTTTAATATGAAATAATAAAAACTTGAATTTCCATAGTATTTTTTAATAATAATAATTTATTGAAAAACAATAAAATATTATTGACTTAATATAATTGATAAATTAATATATAAGTATATAAGGTGAAAGGTAGTGCTATGAAAAAGAAATCGATAAGTTTGATAATTTCAATTTTAATATTATTAGAAAGTATTCTTTTTATAGGATGTAGAAGAAAAAGAATTTCTTTTATCAGGATAGAGCAATTTTTATGAAAGAAAGTTTGGAGTATTTATTAAAGAATTAAATGAAGGTGTTTATACTGATGATGGATTTAGACTTTTTTCAAATAATCAATATAAAATTACATGGGTAGATAATAATAGTGTTAAATTAGAATACGATTTTGGAAGCGAAGGTATATGGAAGGTTGAATTTATAGATCTTAATTAAATTAAAAGGAGTGTGTTATTATGATTATTTTACTTAATCCTGCAAGTTTATTACTTGGTTTAATTGCTTGGATACTTCCAATAATTAGTCTTATGCAATATAAAAAACATAAAAATAAGAGTTGGATTATTCTTTCAATTATTAGTATCAGTTCTTGTGCAATTTCTTTATTTTTACAGATTATTTATAACAATCATTTGGTTCAAATAAATGATTGGTCTGCTCTTATGGATACGACTGATGCATTAGTATTCGTATCAGCAGTTTTGATTGTAGTTACTATAATTTTAAATACAGTAACCACATTTATATATTACAAAAAATTAGAAAATTAATATATAGTGGATTTTAAGTTGATATGAAAGTATTAGTAAGCTTACTGAAGATGAAGTTAAAGGTATAAAGTATAATTTAATATATTAAATATATTAAATTTATATTTTAAGTAGATAATTAATTGAATTCTTATAAGAAAATACTTAAATATTCTTATTATTTAGAAAGATTTGAAGAAATATTAGTATATTTGTGGTATAATTAATATACAACAGGTAGTTCCTAAAAGTTTTTAGCTGTAGGAGCTACTTTTTTCATTACAAATAACACACATAAGGGGGTAATTTTATGTTTAAAATAAATGATTATGTTGTATATGGTTCAAATGGAGTTTGTAAGGTTACAGATATAGAGCAGGTAACTTTAAGAAATGAAGAGTTAGAATATTATATTTTATCTCCAGTTTATAATGAAAAGATGACTATTAAAACACCTGTAAATAATCAAAAAATATTAATGAGAGAGCTTATGACAAAAGCTGAAATAGTGAATTTATTGAAAGAAATTTCAAAAAATGAGACTGTTGAAATAGAAGACTCAAGAAGAAGAGTTGAAGAATATAAGGCTATAATAAGAAGAGGTAATGCTGAGGAACTTATAAAGGTTATAAATTCGATAAAATTAGAAAAAGATGAAAAAATTTCAATAGGTAAAAAGCTTAATAAAACAGATGAAGATATTATGATTAGTGCGAGCAAGCAATTATATCAAGAAATGGCAATAGTCTTAGAGATTGATGTAGATGAAGTTCAAGATTATATTAAAAATAATATTTAAAATAGATTATAAGGTTAATTTTAATATAATAATATAATAAATATCTTTAAATTATTAATTTATATTTATATTTATATAAATTATAGGTCTAGAATAAGTATATTTTACAGTTAAATCTTTTATAAGAAATAAACCTATTTTATTTAATCTATATATGAGTTTGTATATTTAAGATTTAAATAGTGTTTATGAAATTTAATGTTTGTTAAATTATATTATAAATCATTTTATAAATTACATAAGTTAAAGTTCTAGACTTAAAATGACTGTTACACAATTGTTGTGGAACAGCCATTTTAAAGTTAAAAAATCTTTTCTATAGTTATATTACCATTTTCAATTCTATATATTGTATCTACTAAATCAAGAACACGCTCATCATGAGTTACCATTAAAGCAGCTTTATTATATTTTTTTATCTCATCTTTAATCATAGTAACAACTTCACGACCACGCTTGCCATCCAAACTTGCTGTTGGTTCATCTGCTAAAATTATATCTGGATGATTCATTAAAGCTCTTGCAATTGCAACTCTTTGTTTTTCACCACCAGATAATTTGGAAGGATAGTGATTAAGTCTATGTTCAAGTCCAAAATCTTTTAAAAGCTTATTAGCATAGTCATTAACTTCTTTTTTATTTTTATTTTTAGAAAGCTGTGGTATTAATTTTAGTTGATCAATAACTTTTAAATAAGGTATTAGTTGATGTGATTGAAAAACAAATCCTATTTGATTTCTTCTTATATCAGCTAATTCCTTTTTATCTTTCTCACTTAAATTTGTATCTCCAATTATTATTTCACCGCTACTTGCTGAAAGTAATGCTCCAGCAATGGATAAAAATGTACTTTTACCAGAGCCAGAAGGACCAACAATAGCAACAAATTCACCTGGTTTAACATTAATTGAAATGTTATTTAACACTGTATTTTCACTATCTCCATCTTTGTATGTTTTACTTATATTCTTTAATTGAAGTGCGTATTTTCTCATTAATAATTACCTCCTATTGCAGAAATAGCATCTACTTTTCTTATTTTTCTGATAGAAAATAAACTACTTAATAGTGCTATTGCTATAAATAATAGTGAAACTAAAGCTCCATCTTTATAACTCAATACAAAAGGCATGCTTGCTGGTAATATACTGGCTAAAGAAAATGTTAATACATTTCCTATAAGCATACTTATTACAGAAAGCATAAATACTTGAGTAGTTATAGATATTGCTAAAGTTGACATTTTAGCTCCTAAAGCTTTTAACACTCCGAATTCAGGTAACTTTTGCATAGTTGTTATATAGAAGAATACACCAACTATAAATGAAGATATTATTAATAAAAATACTAACATCATAAGAATAGTAGCTTGTTCTTGTGAATGTCCAGGAACATTTGAAATTATATCATTTTTAGTTAATAAAACTTTTTTATCTAAATTATCATTAACAAGATTAGTAAGTAAATCTAGGTTTTCTGAAGACTTGTCCATATTAATAGCTAATGCTTGAAAATTATCATAATCCCTACCAGTAGCAGAAGTCATTATATCTTTATATGTATCTAAAGAAATAACCCCTACAGAAATATGTGCATACATTTGATTTTTAGTAAATCCTACTACAGTTAATTCTAAATTAGAAGATGTATCTTTGATTTTATCTCCAATTTTTATACCATCTTCTTTAAATGAATTGTTTAAAACTATTTCTCTATCATTATTTAAGGTATTTCCTTCAATAACTTCAGGCATAAGAAAGGCTGATGGATCAATGGCTAAGTAAACTAAATTAATTTTTTTATCTAAGGAATCCATAGTGAAATTACTTGTATGTAAATTAATAGGAGTAGTATTTTCATTTAAATCTATTAATCCATTAAGGTTATTTAATTTCTTTAAATTATCCTTTTCGATAACTGAACGAGTAATTAATTTATCTGCAGAATCATCTAAAATATAATAATTTGCTTTAGAATTTTCAATGGAAGATCCAGTAGCTGCAGATAATCCTTTTGCAATACCTGATAAAAATAGTACTAGAAATATAATAAGAGTTAAGATTCCGATTATTAAACCAAATCTAGCCTTATTGTGCTTTAGTTCTTTTAATGCTAAAAACATAATTTAATTCTCCTTCTTTTGATTAATACTTATTAAAGTGTATATTATAAGCATGAATTAATTATGAACTATGTTCAATAAAAAATCAATATTAATTAATAATTTTTATTGAATAATTGAGATTTTATTTATAATAAAAATTATTTTCTTTGTGCATTTAGTGATATTTTATAAAAATATTTTTAATGAACAGTGCGAGTATACTTATTTTTATAAATAAAAAATATATTAATAAATTAAGCTTTATGCTAAAATAAGGAAAATGCTTTATATAGGGGGAGTAATGCAATGAATATTCGTAAAGTAAAGGCAGAAGATGCAGATAATTTATTAAAAATGTTTTTAGAGCTTGATAAAGAAACGAAATTTATGTTACTTGAGCCAGGGGAAAGGTCAAATGATGTTAGCAAAGTTAATCTTCTTATAAATCAATGTATAGAAGGAAGAAATTTGCTCTTAGTTGGAATTGATGATACTGAAAATATTATAGGTTTCCTTTCTGCACAAAGGGGAGTGCCAAAAAGAATAAGGCATACAGCTTATATTGTAGTTGGTATTCGTGAGGCTTTTAGAGGTATTGGGATTGGTAAAAAATTATTTTCAGAATTAGATATATGGGCAAAAGAAAATGATATTACAAGATTAGAATTAACTGTAGTTTGCCATAATAATGTTGCAAAACATTTATATGAACAAAATGGGTTTAAAGTGGAAGGAATTAAAAAAAATTCAATGATAGTTGATGGGAAATATGTAGATGAATATTATATGGCAAAGTTGAATTGATTAATTCTATAAATAAACCAGTATTAGTATATTTATAAAATACTATAATCATTACTATATTACATAAGTTAAAGTTATAGAGTTAAAATGTCTGTTACACAATTGTTGTGGAACAGACATTTTAATTAAAAGAGAAATAAGAATTACTCAACATCATTAAACATGAATATATCTGCATCTATATCGTTTTCCTTAAAAAATGTTTCTATTTTAAATCTAACTTCTAATAAAATATTTTTAATTAATTCAAATTTTTCATCACTAAATCTAAATGTTGGAATACTGACACTAAGTGATGCAATAGCTTTGGAATCTTTTAATAAAGGAATACTTATACAAGAAGTATAATCGTTTATTTCGGATTTTTCTATAGCATATCCATTAGTCTTAGCTTCTATTAATTCTTTTTCAAGTTTTTCAAAATCAGTTATAGTATTTTGAGTAAAGGCTTTTAATCCATCTGGATATAATTCTTTTAATTCATCTAAAGTCTTATTTATAAGTAAAGACTTTCCAATTGATGTACAATATGCAGGTAATCGTTTTCCGATTGATGAGATTAGTCTAATTGGTTCATCTGAATCAACTTTTTCTATATAAAGGACTTTATTTCCGTCTAAAATACCTAGCTGACATATCTCACCTGACTTTTTAACTATATATCGCATTTCAGATTTTATAAATTCTAAAACATTTTTGCTACTAGAATAAGATTTTCCAATGTAGTAGGAAGATATACCTATAGTATATTTTGAAGTATTTTTGTCCATGAATATAAATTTACGACTACACATAGTATGAACAACTGGTAAAATGCTACTTTTAGGTGCTTCAATAGCAGTAGCAATTTCAGTAAGAGTTAACCCCTCAGTATTTGAAGAGAGTACCTCTAAAATATCTAAAACTCTCTCAGTAGGTCTATGCTCGTTTTTTTTCATTTTATAATATCCTCCTTTGTTAATAAGTGAATTATAGCAAATATATATTAGAAAAACAATAAAATAAAATTTATAAAGTTGCTTGAAAATGTTTACTTTAGAAAGAAAAGGTGATATTATAATACTAACGAGTTCATAAATACGTACTCGGTATGTATATACGAACAAATTGAATTTATGAGGAGGATTACTATGATCATGAAATTTCTTAAAAAAGTGCCAGCAGGTATGATGATTGTTCCATTATTAGTAGGTGCTTTTTTAAACACTTTCTTTCCAGAAGCTTTACAAATTGGTTCATTTACAACAGCTGTTTTTTCTAATGCTGGAGCAGCAACTGCAATGGGAATTCAATTATTTTGCTTAGGTACAACTTTACAACTTAAAGATATGCCTAAAGTTCTTAAGCGAGGAGGAATACTTTTGCTATCTAAATTTGCAATTGGTGCAGTAATTGGTATTTCTATTGGTAAAATTTTTGGACTTGCTGGTGTTTTTGGATTAACAACATTATCAGTTATTAGTGCAGTTACAAATAGTAATGGTAGTATTTATTTAGCTTTAATGAAAACATACGGTGACGATACAGATTGTGCAGCAATGGCTTTATTAGCTTTAAATGATGGTCCATTCTTTACATTAATTGCTTTAGGTGCATCAGGATTGGCAAATATACCTACAAAAGCATTAGTAGCAACAATTATCCCTATAATAGTTGGAATGATACTTGGAAATATAGATAAAGATTTAAGAGATTTTCTAGAACCAGCTGGGAATATATTAATTCCTTTTGTTGGATTAACATTAGGAGCTGGAATAAATTTGAGTAATGTACTTAAAGGCGGGCCACAAGGAATTATATTAGGACTAATTACAGTAATTATAGGTGGGGCATTTATAGTATTTTGTGATGTTTTCATTGGAAAAAGACCGGGATATGCAGGATGGGCAGTAGCAACTACAGCAGGTAATGCAGTAGCAGTTCCAGCCGCAGTAGCATTAATAGATAGTAGCTGGGCGCCTTATCAAGCAACAGCAACAGCACAAGTCGCAGCAGCTGTTGTTGTTACAGCTATATTAGTTCCAATAATAACAGATTGGTGGGCAAAGAAGTATGGAAGTCCTAAAATGCCAATAGATAAATCTAATAGTAAAAATGTAATCGTTAATAATTAAATAGTAAATTTATAATTTATTTTAGGAGGTATAGATTATGATTAATTCAATGATAATCGATGAAAATGATAATGTTATAGTGGCAATTGAAGCAATAAAAAAAGGGTCAGATGTCAACTACAAATTAAATGGAGAAGTAAAGACAATAATCGCTATGGAAGATATTAAAATATATCATAAGGTATCGATTAGGGAAATAAAAAAAGGGGAGCCTATATTAAAATATGGTGAGCATATAGGTATTGCTGGTAAAGATATAGAAATTGGAATGCATGTACATGTTCATAATATAGAAAGTCATAGGGAAGAGTTATAGGAGGAATTGATATGAAATTTTTAGGATATAAAAGACCAGATGGAAGAGTAGGGATAAGAAATAAAGTATTTATATTACCTGCAAGTGTTTGTGCATCAGATACAACTAGAATAATAGCATCACAAGTAGAAGGAGCAGTGACTTTTAATAATCAAAATGGTTGTTCACAAGTAGCTGGAGATCAACAACTTACTATGGATGTAATGGCTGGGATGGCTGCTAATCCAAATGTATATGGAACAATAGTAGTGTCTTTAGGTTGTGAAAACTGTCAAATGGATTTGGTAGCAGATGCCATTAGTGAAAGAACGAATAAACCATTAGAAAAATTTATTATACAAGAAAATGGTGGAACAATAAAGACTATAGAAAGAGCAGTACGTGCGGCTAAAAAGATGGTACAAGAAGCTTCAATGTTACAAAGAGAAGAGTTCCCATTATCAGAACTTATTGTTGGTACAGAATGTGGAGGATCAGATCCAACAAGTGGACTAGCTTCTAATCCTTTAATTGGAGAATTAAGTGATAGGATGGTAGAAGCTGGAGGAACATCAATACTTTCTGAAACAACTGAATTTATAGGAGCTGAGCATATATTAGCAGCAAGAGCTAAAAATGAAGAAGTTAAGAATGATATATATAATATAGTTCATAGATATGAGAAAGCTCTACAATTAGTTGGAGAAGAGATAAGAGAAGGAAATCCATCACCAGGTAATATAGAAGGAGGAATAACTACTTTAGAAGAAAAATCTTTAGGATGCATTCACAAAGGTGGACATACACCTGTTAATGCAGTTTATGATTATGGTAAGCAAGTATCAGAAAAAGGTCTAGTTATTATGGATACTCCTGGAAATGATCCATCATCAGTAGCTGGTATGGTAGCTGGTGGAGCTCAAATAGTTGTCTTTTCAACAGGAAGAGGAACACCAACAGGAAATCCAATTACTCCAGTAATAAAAATTACAGGTAATAAAATAACTTATTCTAATATGATAGACAATATTGATATAGATGCTAGTCCATTGATTTATGGAACAAAGACTTTAAAAGAAATGGGAGATGAATTATTAAAAGAAGTTATTGATGTTTCATCAGGAAAGATAACAAAGGCAGAATCTTTAGGATATACAGAAACAGCAATAGCAAGACTTTGTAATTATGTATAAAGATTAATAATATATACCCTTTAGTAAGAAATGAAAACGAGGTAAATAAATGAAGTTCTTAAGATTTATTTGTAATGATAAAGAGTCATTAGGGGTTTTATCTAAGGATGAAAATTATGTGCTTGAGATTTCATCAATATTAAAAGATAAAGAATTTAAATCAATGGTGAACTTAATAGAAGATATTAATGACAAAGAGATAATTTCTTTAAGAAAAGGAATAGATGAAATCAGTAAATATAAATATCATAATTTAAAAGATGTGAAAATATGTTCACCAATAGATAGACCTATACACGATATTATATGTGTAGGGCTAAATTATAGAGATCATGTAGAAGAAACTAAAGAAAGTTTTAATAAAGGAAGTTTTAATGAACCAAAAGAAACAGTTTATTTTTCTAAAAGAGCTAATAAAATAATAGGACCTAATGAGAATATTATAAGTAGACTTGATTTAGATAATGAACTAGATTATGAAGTAGAACTTGCAGTTATAATTGGCAAAAAGGGAACTAGAATACCAAGAGAAAAAGCAGAAGAGTATATATTTGGCTACTCAGTTTTTAATGATATTTCGTCAAGAAGTATTCAGCAAAAACATGGACAATGGTTCAGGGGAAAAAGTATAGATACTTATGCAGCAATGGGACCATATATTTTGCATAAAGAAAGCCTGCCATTTCCAATAGAAGTTGATTTGGCTAGTTATGTAAATGGTGAGCTTAGGCAAAAGTCTAACACAAAATTATTTATATCAGATATTGCTAAAATAATTGAAGAGATATCTGACGGTATTACTTTAGAACCTGGAGATATAATTGCAACAGGAACTCCATCTGGAGTTGGAATGGGATATAATCCAAAGAAATTCATGAAAATAGGAGATACCGTAATTTGTGAAATTTCTAAGATTGGTAAGTTAATAAATATAGTAAAATAGTTGGATTAGAAAAGGAGAAATAATGAGAAAGTCAATGTTTTTAACACCAGTAGTAACAGCATTTGATCAGCAAGGAAATCTTGATATTCAAGCAAATAAAAATATATGGGATCATTTAATAAATGGAGGAGTTGATGGATTAGTTATTATGGGAAGTACAGGTGAGTTCTTCTCAATGACTAAGGAACAAAAAATACAGCTTATAGATGAAGTGCTTAGCTATACTAAAGGAAAAATAAAAGTATATATTGGTACAAGCTGCATGAGAGAAGATGAAACAATAGAGTTATCAAACTATGCATTGAATTCTGGAGCAGAAGCAGTTATGATAATAGGACCATATTATTTTTCATTATCAAATGAAAGTATAATAGAATATTATGATAAAATTGCTAAAAATATAAATGGAAATATTATATTATATAATTTTCCAGATAGAAATAGCTATGATTTATCAGCTGAAATAGTTTTAAATTTATTAAAGAAGCATAAGAATATTATAGGATATAAAGATACAGTGGTTGAAATGGGACATACTAGAAAGCTTATTAGAGAAATAAAAAAGGAATTTCCTGACTTTATAATTTTATCAGGATATGATGAAAATTTTGCACACAATATTCTAAGTGGTGGTGATGGATGTATTGGAGGTCTATCCAATTTATATCCAGAATTGTTTGCAGAGTGGGTAAAAGCCATAGATAATAAAGATATGATTGAAGTTTCTAGAATTCAAGAAATAGTAGATAAAATGATGGACATATATGATATTGGGAAGCCATTTATACCTGTCATTAAAAAAGCTATGATTTTAAGAGGATTAGATATAAAGGATTATTCAACTGCTCCTTTTATACAAGTAAATGAAGAACAAACAGATAAGATTAGAAATATTATGAAAGAAGTAGATCTTTTGTAATTATAAATTAGAATATTGATTATATTTTAAAAGCCTAAGTCTTTATATTTTAATAGACTTAGGCTTTTGTTCAAAATTAAGATGAAATTAAGGTCAGCTAAAAATAGCATTAAGATTGGAAATATATAATTGGTTCATAAAGTTTAAGAGGAGAGTAAAGATGAGCCAATATATTGTTAAAACAGAAAATTTAATTAAAAAATTTAATAATGTAAATAGTGTAGATAAAGTAAATTTAAAAGTTAGAGAAGGAGAAGTTTATGGATTCTTAGGTCCAAATGGAGCAGGAAAATCTACAACTATCAAAATGATATTAGGATTAATAAGACCTAATAGTGGAGAAATAAGTGTTTTTGGAAAATCAATTAAAGATAATAGAGAAGAAATACTAAAAGATATAGGTGCTTTAGTTGAAAGTCCTTCGTATTATGGACATTTAACAGCTTATGAAAATTTAGAGATTTTAAGAAGAGTATTAAAGGTAAGTAAAAATGAAATAGAAGAAAAATTGAAGTTAGTGAATTTATGGGATGCTAAAAATAAAAAGGTTAGAGAATTCTCATTAGGTATGAAGCAAAGATTAGGAATAGCACAAGCTCTTATGGGAAATCCAAAGCTTTTAATTTTAGATGAACCAACTAATGGATTAGATCCAGCAGGAATTATAGAAATAAGGAACTTAATAAAATATCTAGCTAAGGAAAAAAATATTACAATAATAATTTCAAGTCATATATTAAGTGAAATTGAATTAGTTGCTACAGAAGTTGCTGTAATAAATAAAGGAAAGTTATTATATCAAGGATCACTAGATGATTTAAAGAAAAATTCAACTAACGAAGTATTAATAGGTTTAGAAAAGCAAGAAGATAAGGATTCAGTATTTAAGTTACTTACTTCTAGGAAATATAGAGTTCAAGAAGAAAATGGAAAACTAAAAGTTAAAGGGAATAATGCTTCTGCATCTACACTTTGTAGAGATCTTGTTATGTCAGGTTATGAAATTAACTATTTATCACAAGAAAAAAGCTCCTTAGAGGAAATATTCTTAGGATTAACTAAGGAGGTTTAATTATGTTGATGACTTTAATAAAAAATGAATTTATAAAAGAAAAAAGAAATTTAGTAATTTTATTTATATTAGCTATTCCATTAGGTGTAGCAGCACTTTTATGTGTAGATTTTTTAATAAGATATGAAAGTTGGCTCTTGCCTCAAGCTATGGAAAAAGGCTTAACATCATGGCAGGTTTTAATAAAAGAACAAAGGATATTATATTTCAATGATTTTATGCCTATGTTTGCAGCATTAATTTTAGCTACATTATTTGAAAGTGAATATAAAAATAATTCATGGACATTTTTATTAACACAGCCAATAAAAAGAAGTAACATTTTAATATCAAAATATATAGTAGCAAGTTTTTATTGTATATTAATGCTACTATTAAATGTTATTTCTTTAATAATAGTAGGAATAATATTTAAGTTTAAAGAACCAATACCTTGGAAGTTTTTCATAGTTATGTTTGCAATACAATTAATATCATCATTAGTAATTATGGTTATACATTTATTTATAAACCTAAGAAATAAAAATTTGCTTATATCTTTAGGAACAGCAGCAGTATTAAGTATGATTTCTTCAAATATTTATTATAATGATTCGTTCATTAAAAATATTAATCCATATGGATTTTCTTTATTTTCAATAACTCAAGGTAAAAATGAAATAACCTTAGTTCTAGTTATATCTATATTTGTATTATTAATAGGTTCTTTATTAATTAAAGCCTATTTTAATAATAAGAAAATTTATTAGGTGGAGGGATAGAAATGGAATTATTAAAAATAGAATTATTAAAAGTTAAAAAGAGCTCTTTATTACTTTTAGCTTTAATTATCCCAATACCAGTAGTGCTAATAGTTATGAAAAGAATACAAGTCATGGGAAGTATGAATGGGATAAGTCTTAATGAAGAAATATTTATATTTTCGGCAATTGCTTATTTATCATTAATTTTACCACTACAAAACATATATACAGCATGTGTAATAACAAAGTTAGAAAATGATAATTGTGGTTGGAAACAATTGATGCTTTTACCCATTAAGAAAAGTAGTATTTATTTTTCTAAGTATAAAGTAATGATTGTTACTTTAATTGCTTCAATCCTATCATATTTTACTTGTATAGTTTTATCTGAATTTTATTTAAGTAAGAGTTTAAGCTTTAATTTTCAATTGTTATCATATGCTTTGCAAATTTTTATAACAACATTACCTATATTAATTTTACTATTTATATTTGGTAGAAATTTTTCAAGTATAATACCATTGATTTCAATTGGAGTTATTATGTTAATTACAAATATATTTATAGCACAAAGTAGATTTTGGGTGTATGCTCCTTGGACATATTCCATGATGATAGTTGGAGGAAATATAAGTAGCTTTGAAAGATATATAACACTTGTGGTATCTATATTGTTATCTATTGTAATGTTTTCTCTAGATTTTATAAGGTTTACCAAATCAGATATAAAGTAAAAGATAATTATGGTAAAATGTAACTAATGGGATGTAATGGAATAGATAACAATTACATCTGAATTTTGAATACATTTCATATATGTAGTTTCTTAAAATATTTGAAACTAGAGGATATTATTATAAAAGAATTTTTGATATGCAGTGTTTTAAGCTAAATGTATTGTAAGTATGATGTAAGGTGGATATCGGTATTATAATTAGATAACTTGGAGAATTTAACAAAAAGGAGTTGGCATCATGGTTATGGATGAAATATTAAATAAAAAGATAATGTTAGTAGATGACGAAAGAGAGCTACTATCATTATTAAAAGAAGTATTTATAAAAGAAGGATTTAAAGAAATATATGCAGTTGATAATGGTATAGATGCAATATTACAGGTTAAAGAAAAAAATCCGGATATAATAATTTTAGATGTTAATTTGCCTGATATAGATGGGTATAAAGTTTGTGATAGAATTAGAAAATTTTCTACATGTCCAATTATATTTTTAACTGCAATGGGTGAAGATGAAGAAAAAATTAAAGGATTAGAAGCTGGTGGAGATGATTATGTAACTAAGCCTTTTAACATAAAAGAAGTTGTTCTTAGGGTTAAATCTCAACTAAGGAGAGGAAGTATAGTAAGTGAAGTGAAAACTAATTTATATACTTTTGGTAATATATCTATTAATGAAGAAACAGGAGAAGTGAAAAAAGGTAAAGAAAACATATTGCTAACAGCTAAAGAATACTCATTAATCTTATTTCTTGTTAAAAATATTAATAAGGTATTTAGTAAAAGCTCATTATGCGAGGCAATTTGGGGATATGAATATGATGGGTATGACAATACAATTATGGTTCATATAAGGCATTTAAGAGAAAAGCTAGAAGATAATCCAAGTAATCCAAAACATATAAAAACTTTGAAGGGGATTGGCTATAAGCTAGTTAATTAATATGAAAGTAAAATTAACCATTAAATTAATAATATCTATGATATTAGTTTTTTATATAACAATGATAGTTTATGGGATGTTAAATTTAGTAATATATAATAGTAATATAACCTTTGGAGAAGAATTATTTAGTGTATCATTTAAAGTTTCAGAGTTTATGGAACCATATATAGAAGATTTAGAAAAAGGAAATGATTTTAAATTAGATGATAATAATACAAATAAATTAATTGAAAATAACATATGGATACAGGTTTTAGATAAAGAAAATAATGAAATATATGAAGTAAATAAGCCTGCAAATGTACCAAGTAATTATCTTACGGCAGATTTAATAGATTTTATACAAGATCCATGGGGAAGTAAGGCACCTACTACTATTTCTATAAATAATATAGCTAAAGGAAATGAAAATTATACATTATTAGTTGGTTTTCCAATAGATAAAATTTTTAGATTTAAAATGATATTTACAGAGGAAAGTTTTAAATATCATATTTCAATTATTATTTTTGTATTAATTTTAATGACTATTGTAGCTTATATATTTAGTCGAAGTTTAGTTAAGCCAATGGTATCAGTTGTTGAAGATATAGATGATTTAAAAAATGGAATATATGAAAATAAGAAAAATAAGCAAGGGATATTTAAAGAGGTAAGCAAAAATATTAATAACTTATCTATTATTTTAAAGGAAAATGAAATAGAGAGAAAAGAAGCAGATAAAGCAAAAGAAGAATGGATAGCTAATATTAGCCATGATTTAAAAACTCCATTAAGCTCAATTAAAGGATATGCACAACTTTTAAATGGAGATCAATATGAGATAAATATTGACGAAGCCAAAAGATATGGTAGTGCTATTTTAGATAACAGCAATTATATTCAAGATTTAGTTAATGATTTATCTTTAGTTTACAAATTGAAAAATAAAGTGCTTCCTATTAATTTTAAGGAAGAAAATTTAATTAATTTAGTACAAGAAAGTATAATAGACTTATTAAATAATATTAAATATAGTGATAGAGAAATAAATTTTAATTATCATGATGAAAATATAAGATTAAACTGTGATAAAAAATATTTAAAAAGAGCAATAAATAATCTTATAATAAATTCTTTAGAGCATAATTCTAAAGATACTATCGTTGATGTTTTTGTATTAAAGAAAGAAAATAATATAAATATAATTGTAGAAGATAATGGGCAAGGAATAAGAAAAGAAGATCTAAAAAATATCTTTAATAGGTACTATAAAGGAGTAAATACAAGTTCAGCATCTAATGGATCAGGCCTTGGAATGGCAATAGCTAAAGAAGTAATAGAATCTCATAATGGAAGTATTAATATAGAAAGTGAAGTTGGAGTAGGTACTAAAATAATTATAGCTATAAAGTATTAAGTACAATACTTATAATTAAAAAAGCAGTAAATAGGTTTGTGGATAATAAATCTATTTACTGTTTTTTTATAACTTAATATATAGATATTAATATATCATATTAATATCATATTGCTTTTAGTGCCATAATAGAATTTAATAGGATTAAAATGTGAATAAAATAAAGTTTTGGGATAAAGTGTATATATTTTAAATTTATTATTGCATAATTATAATATAGAGCTATTTAATAATAATGAGATAGTATAAAATAGGTAAAATAATAAAAGGGGAATATTAAAAGTAAAATATGGGGTGATATGATGAGATTAATAATACACGATTTAAAAAGTGAAGAATTTGAAAAATTGTTTCCTAATGGATTAGAAGATACAAGTGTAATTTCAGATGATGGTAGTATTCATAATTGTATTGGATGTTTCGGTTGTTGGCTAAAAACACCTGGAGCTTGCGTTATAAGAGATAAATATGGTGATATGGGAGAATACTTATCAAAATGTGATGAAGTTATTATAATAAGTGAATGTGTTTATGGAGGGTTTAGTCCATTTGTAAAAAATGTTTTAGATAGGAGTATTTCTTATGTATTACCTTTCTTTAAAATAAATAATGGGGAAATGCATCATCAAAGAAGATATGATAATAAAGTTGATATGAAGGTTTGGTTTTATGAAAATAAAATAACAGAGAAAGAAAAGCAAACTGCAAGAAGAATAGTAAAAGCCAATTGTATAAATCTATACTGGGAGATATCAAATGTTTCATTTGTTAATGATATTAAGGAAATGGAGGGGCTGATACTATGAAAATAACATTGATAAACGGAAGTCCTAAAGTGAAAGATAGTGCTTCAGGACTTATATTAAATGAATTAAAAATTTTCTTGAATAATAGTGAGGATGAAGCAGAGAGAAACATAAGTATTTCTGAATATAATTTTAGAAAAAATAAGTTAGATAGTGCTGTAATTGAAGAAGTAGTAACATCTGATATTTTAGTTTTTATATTCCCTTTATATGTAGATGGAGTTCCATCTCATTTATTAAGTTGCCTTGTTCAGTTAGAAGAAATCTTAAAAAATATCAAAGAAAAAAATATTAAAGTTTATGCTTTAGTTAATAGTGGATTTTATGAAGGAGAGCAAAATAAGTCAGCTATTGAAATAATTGAAAATTGGTCTGGAAAATGTGAACTTAAATGGGGACAGGGGATTGGTATTGGTGCTGGTCCACTTTTACACTCAGTTAAAGATGTTCCAGAAGGCCATGGACCTAAGAAAAATTTAGGAAGTGCATTAACTACTATTTCAAAAAATATATTAAATGCTTCAAGTGACGATAATATATTCATTTCTGCAAATTTTCCGAGATTTGCATATAAGTTTGCTGCAGAGATGGGATGGAAGCAAGCTATTAAAGCTAATAAATTGAAGGTAAGAGACTTATATATAAGAAAATAAAAAAGATAAAATCTGGGTAATAGTGAAGTTCGCTTAGAACCCAGATTTTGTGTTTTGTAAACTTTTCCAGAAAGGCATAATAGTATATATTACATAGAAATATTAGGAGAATATAAATGGAATTAGACAAAAATTCAAGAAAAAAGTGGAGAGGAATTGAAATAGTAGGTCTAGCTTTAGTTATTATTTCGTTCATAACGCTTTTAGTATCACCAGAATCAATATCAGGTTTGTTTGATAGTATTACAAAACAAGTATTCCCTATAGTAGTTGATGTATTTCTATTAAGTGAAGTTGGAGTAGCTATTATAATAAGTGTAATAGTAGGGAGAGTTTTAGAAAGATTAGGTTTCACAGATGCACTAATTAGGATTTTTATTCCTATAATGAAAATATTTAAGGTAAATCCTTCTGTAATTATCCCAAGCGTATATAATGTATTAGGTGATATTAATGCAGCAGGGGCTATATCAGGGCCTGTTTTAAAAAAGGCAAGAGCTACAAAAGCGGAGCAAAAAATTGCTATAGCAACTATGATACAATCTCCTCAATCTTTTGCAACGCTTGTTCTTGGGATAGTAGCTTTAACTAAGTTTGGAATATCAGCATTACCTTTAGTATTAATTAGTGTCTTTTTACCTATAGTACTGGTTCCAATTATTTTATCTAAAACCGTATATAGGGATACTAAAGCAGTAGAATTAGAAGAATTACCAAGGTTTACTCCAGAAACTAAATTATTAGACACAATATTTAGTTCTGCAAAAGAAGGAGCATATCTTTTGTTTTTAGTGATTATTCCAGCAGTGGCGGCAGTATTTACTATAATTGGTATTTTAGATTTCTTCGGAATTTGGACAGTTATACAAAGTGGAATGACAACAGTTCTTCAATGGTTAAGTATAGAGCCAGTAACAGGTATTGTATCTGTATTAGCAAGCCCAACTTTGGCAATGGCACAGTTAAATGAAACGAGTAATATTGCACCAGCACTTGTAGTAGGAGGATTTGTTCTTGCAAATTCGGGCTTACCATTATCAGTACTATTTGGACAAATACCTGTAACTTGGAAAGAAAATTCAGATTTAAATGAAAGAGAAGCATTATTAGCAGGGGTATTGGGTACTGCAATTAAATTTGTAAGTTGCTTAATAATAGGATTACTTTTAACACCATTAATTATATAGAGGTTGATATGAATAATAAATATATTGTAACATCAAATAAGATAATCACAGTAAGTGACATTAAAACTTTAAGCAATGGGGCCTTTGTAGTAAGTGATGGAATAATAAGTGATATAGGTGATTATAATGATATTAAATCCAAGTATAAGGATTTAGAAGTTATAGATTTTAAGGATTTAGTAATTACACCATCACTTATAGATTGTCATACGCATTTATTTGAATATGCTCCATCAACAGTTTATCCAGTCACAGAAGAAACTTATGAAATAGCACAAGATACTTTAATTTTAAATGGATTAATGTCTGGAGTAACAGCTTTTGGTGAACAAGTTTGTGGATCACCAATGTATGAAATGAATTTAAATAAGATTAAGGAAAAAATGAAAACATTGCCTTTAGATATAGTATTTTCAACTAACAGCATAACAATAGGATTTGAAAATTTAGTTAATTTAACAGCTGTTACAGGAAAAAGTTCAGTTGATAAAGAAACACTTATAAATGAAGAAATATTAGAAAAGATAATTGATGAAAGTGAATATCCAGGAGAAAATGTATTTATAAATGCCACTCCTGCTAATTTAAAAGAAGAATTAGTTCCAAAGGCAGGAGAAATAATTTATACACAAGAAGAATTAAATAAAATATCAAAAATGTTTCATAATAAAGGAAAGAAGATAGGATGCCATGTTGCTGGAGAAGAAGGAATAAAAATGGCCATAGAAGCTAAAATAGATGTTATACACCATGGACATGGAATAACAAATGAATTAATTAAAAAAGCAAAAGAAGAAAATATAATAATTGTTGCAACACCATTAGGTGGGACACACTTAAAACCAAATTCACCAGAAGAAATTGAAGCATTAGTTAAAGAGGGAATAATTATAGCAATAGCAACAGATTCATATCTACCTCCAGATATAAATCTGCCATGGTTAAACTTTGAAGATGATAGCCCAAGAGGACCAGAAGTATTAATGAAAATATCAAATCAAGGTATGCTTAAGTTAAAAGATGCGGGATTAGATGAAAATGAAATTTTATCATTAATAACTTTAAATGGAGCTAAGGTATTAGGATTAGAAGAAAAAATAGGAGCATTAAAAGTTGGAATGAAAGCAAATTTTATAGCAAGCAAAGGAATACCTGGATTAGAAATTACTGATATTAAGGATATTATTAAAGTATTTTATAAAGGAAAGTGTGTAATAGATAAGGAAAGATAATAATAGTAAAAATGAATGAATAATATTAGAAAAAGTGAATATGTAGTTATGAAATCAGCATATACTTAAGTTTTGATGTATATGCTGATTTATTTTTTTATTTATAATAAATTGTAAAGAAATTTATTGAAGTTTTTATAGAAAATATGAAATTTAATCTAATTAATAAGTGTAAGGACCTTACGGAAAGGAGAAGTTTATGAGAATAAATGAAGAGAACTTCAAAATGCATTTATTAAATAAAAATGAAAAAGGTAAATATGACTTAGGTGATTTTGGAACATTTGAAATATTAGATATCAATAATGAAGAAGATAAGATAATAATTAAAGTAAGAGTAACTGGAGAGCAAGCATGGGAAAACTTCTATATAAGAAATGATGTTGAAAATGAATATTATAAGAGAGTTTCGTTTTACAAAAAGAATATCAACAATAAAATTGATATTCTTTTTAATATATAAATAATGTCTTAAAATAGTAATACAAACATTACCAAGATTAATATTCGATATAAATACACATAATATGGATTGGAAAATATATTATATGTGATGATAAAAATGAGAACACTTTCAGAAATTGAAAAATTATCTTTGGCAGCCGTGCTAAAAATGGAAAATGACGGACTAATTATGCAAAGAGCAATATCTACATTAATATCTGATGAAGATTTAAAAAGACAGACAGATGCAAGTATTTTAGCATCAGAGGGAAGAATTAAAGGAATACAACAATTTATAAAAGAAAATAACGTTTTAATTGTAAAGGAGGATTAATATATGAAGAATATGATTGGGAAGTTAATTAAAAATAATATTGATATAAATGATGAAATCATAGCTTTAAGTATGCTTTCTTCGGCTAAAGAAGCTGCAGATTTGTATCTTAATTCTACATTAACAAGTAGTACGCCTGAATTGAGAGCGATATATTCAGCTTCATTAGGACAAATGGTAGAAGGTCATACAGCTCTTACAGAGTTAAGTATTACTAAGGGGTGGATTAAACCTTATAGTCCTTCAGTTGATCAGTTGACTTGTGCATATAATGAATCAAAAAGTGTTATTAATGAAAATAAATAAAAAATACTTATTAAAATTTAAGAATTCTAATTACTATTGAGAATATTTCAAAATGAAAAGATAATATAAGTGAAACTTAGTGGGGTGATTATCCAATTAAGGATTTGAATTCTAAAATATCTAATATTTTTATAGATTATTAATTTTCAGACTGGTTAATATAATAGTGTCAACAAAAATAATATGAAAAGGAGATGTAAGATATGGCATCAAATAATAATGGAAGTAACAGAAATTTAGTACCAGAAGCAAAAGCAGGATTAAACAGATTAAAAAATGAAGTTGCAACAGAAGTTGGATTAAGCAACTATGAAAGTGCAGATAAGGGAAACCTTACTTCAAGACAAAATGGAAGTGTTGGCGGAGAAATGGTTAAGAGAATGGTTGAACAATACGAAAACCAAATTAAATAATCAATAAAACCAAAAACATAGTATAAATAATACTAATATGAAAAAGGATTAATGATAACAAAATATTCATTAATCCTTTTATTATTTTGTTTAATTATAGTAAAAAGTAAATATACTTTTTACCTTAAAAGATTTATAAATGCATATATAATATAAAGAAAGAAATACAAAAAAACAATCTTAACTAATATACTCGTAAATGATGATAAAACAAACAAAAAATAAAATATACTAATAATAAAATAAATATAAATAAGATTAAAGTATATAATACTTAAAAAATAAAAAAGTTTCTAGATAAAATATTTATAATTAAAAAATATAAAATAAAAGTATTAAAAAATCTTTAAAACTGTAGAAAAGAAGAAAGTGTATTAAGTAGAGTAATAATATTATAAGTAAAAAATCAAAAGTATAAAATAGTCTTATTAATATGATAAAAGTAAAGGATTTAAATATAAATAATATTATAAGTTTTAACTAAATTATATCTTTATAATAAATTTAAAATTTTTATGATAATACTTTAAAATATGCTTTAAATCATACGAAAATATAAAGTGAAGTAATAATTATAATTAAATAACAAATAATTACAAAAGAAAGGATAAAATAAAAATGAAGTTTTTTATTAATTTAAAAGTAAAAAATAAACTTATATCAATATTTTCAGTAATATGTATTCTAATGTTATTGATTGGTGCTACAGGGCTCTTTAGCTCGTGGTCAATTAACAAAAATGCAAATAATATGTATAGTACTAATTTAGTATCTATTAAAAATTTACAATCTCTGAAATCAAATTTAAATTATGATTATATTAATATAATAAAAATGATTTCTGATAAAAATAAAGATAAGTTAGATGAAGAAATAAGATTAATTGATGGTATAGTTTTTCAAAATGAAGAATTAATAAAGGAATATGAAGACCTAGATATTACAGAAGAGGAAAAAAGTTTGTTTTTAGACTTTAAAGAGGATTTATTTAAATATAGGGAATTAAAATTAAAAGTATTTGATTTATTAAAATCAAATAAATATGATGAAGCAGAAACTATCAATAATTCAGAGATAGAAAAAATAATAGATTCTATGTTTAATAAGTTGATAAAGGCAATTGAAATAAATGAAAACTTAGCTCAAAATACTAATTTAAAAAACATAAATGAATTTAATAAATTTTCGTACATAGTTTTAATTTCTACAGTAATAACATTTTGTATTATAATCTTTATGGCTTATATATTAAGTAAAAATATTATAGATCCGCTAAATAAAATAAAAAATCTAGCTTATAGATTATCTAGTTACGATTTCTCTATTCCAATTAGTATAACTAGAAAAGATGAATTTGGAGAAACAGCTATAGCTTTAAATTCAGCTCAAGAAAATGTAAATGACTTAATAAAAATGATTATGGAAAACTCAGAAGATATAAGTGCTTCATCAGAGGAGCTTTCAGCAACTGTAGAGGAATTATTATCAAAAGTAGAAATTATTGATGAAGCAGTTAATAATATTGCTGCAGGAATGGAAGAATCAAGTGCTGCATCTGAAGAAATAAGTGCTTCTGTTCAAGAAGTAGATGCAAGTATAAATGTATTATCTGCTACTGCAATGGATGGAAGTAATAATGCAAATAAATCAAAATCTAGAGCATCTGAAGTTAAAAATAATAGTGAAAAAGCAATTGAAGAGACAATAAAGATATATGATGAAAAACAAAATAAGATGAAAAAAGCAATTGAAGATGGAAAAATAGTAGAAACTATTAAAGTAATGGCAGATACAATAGGAAGTATAGCAGAACAAACAAATTTACTTGCATTAAATGCAGCTATTGAAGCAGCAAGAGCAGGGGAACAAGGTAAAGGATTTGCTGTTGTAGCAGATGAAGTAAGGAAACTTGCAGAAGAATCAAAGGAGTCAGCATTTACTATTCAAGAAACAATTAAAAATGTTCAAGCTGCCTTTAAGAGTAGTAATGAAACAGGTAATGAAATATTAGAATTTATAAATAAAGATGTAAATGCACAATTTCAAGCATATAAAGAAACAGGAAATCAATACTATAATGATTCAGATCTTGTAAGTAAAATGTCTGATGAAATTGCAGCTATGTCAGAAGAAATTACAGCTACAATCGGACAAGTTAGTGAAGCAGTCCAAAATATGGCGGAATCTTCACAAAAGTCAAGTGAAGATTCAGTTATAATCAAGGAAAGCATGGATGAAACTACAAGAGCTATAGAGCAAGTTTCTCTAACAGCACAAAGTCAAGCTGAGCTTGCACAAAATCTTAATGAAATGGTATTAAAATTTAAAATTTAGGTATTAAGTTTATAAAAAGCTAGACAAATTAGGATTGTCTAGCTTTTTAATGTATCGTTACACTTTTTATTTGAAATTGATTTATAAAGTTGTTATAATATAGCAAAATATTTATTATATATGATACAAAAGAGAAAATTAGGAGAAAGAGATGAATACACAAAAGATAATAATAGTAATTTTATTAGCACTAGTTATAGCAGTAATTTTAATTAGAAAGGCTAAATCAAAGCATGAATTAAATTTAGGGGAAAAGGAAGTAAATCAAGTCCTTAGTAAATTAAAAGGATATAAACTATTGAGTGACATACTAATAAAAAGGGAAAATGGTTCGAGCCAAATTGACCATATATTAATAGGCAAAAAGGGAATATTTGTAATAGAAACAAAGGATTATAGTGGTTCAATATATGGAGAACAATATTCAAAATATTGGATACAAATTATAAATAGAAATAAAAATGAATTTTATAATCCTATTAGACAAAACTATGGACATATAAAAGCTTTAGAAGAATATATAGGCAGAAAAGGAGTATTTATATCAGTAATAGTTTTTACAAACAAATCAAAATTAAAGAAAGTAAAAACGGAGACTCCAGTAATTCAACTTAAAAAACTAAAGAAATTTATAAAAAAATATTCTTCCGATATAAGACTCTCAAAGGAAGAAATTGAATGTATTTATAATTCAATAAAGAAGGGGAACGTACATAGTAATAGAGCTAGAAAAAAACATGTTAAAAGGATTAATAGAAATATTTCATAGGGAAAGCTTTGTTAAGTTATAAATTTATAACTAATTATAACTAAGTTTATATCAGGATAAAATTTAATTTATACAGAAATATTAATATAATTTATATTATTAAAATCAGGAATAATTTAGTATATATATTCCTGATTTTTATTTTTGAGTATTTTAAAGTATTTTTGAGTATTTTGAAGAATTATAATAATGAATAAAGATTTCTATAAATATATATAACTATATTAAAAAATAAAGTCTAAATATCTAATATAAGTGACGTGGACATTAAAAGAAGTCGGGATTATAATGAGTAAGTTAGATTTTTAATTTGTTAACATAGGAAGGAAAAGTAAGAAAATGAATAAAAAGGTTAGCATAGCGTCTCTTTTAGTAGCATTAGGAATTGTATATGGAGATATAGGTACATCACCTCTCTATGTTATGAAATCAATGCTAGGAGTGGACAATGGATACATATCGAGTCAGCTTATTTTGGGAGGAGTATCTCTTGTTTTTTGGACTTTAACGCTTCAAACAACAATAAAATATGTGATGATAACTTTAGAAGCAGATAATAAAGGTGAGGGAGGTATATTTTCTTTATATACCCTTGTTAGAAAAAAGGCCAAGTGGCTAATTATACCTGCAGTTATAGGTGGAGCAACATTACTTGCAGATGGAATGATCACGCCACCAGTAACAGTAACATCTGCAATAGAAGGTTTAACTTTAGTTTTTCCAATAGAAACTAAAGGAATAATTATAATTGTTATAAGTATAATAACAGCATTATTTTTACTTCAAAGATTTGGAACTGATGTAATAGGAAAAGTATTTGGACCAATGATGGTTATATGGTTTTTTATGCTTTTTGCTTTAGGATTTAGTCAAGTAATGCAGTATCCTCAAATAATAAAAGCCTTGAATCCTTATTATGGAATTAATTTATTAATTACAAATCCTAGAAGTGTTTATATTTTAGGTGCTGTTTTCCTTTGCACTACTGGAGCAGAAGCACTTTATTCAGATCTTGGACACTGTGGAAAGAAAAATATTCACTATACATGGGTGTTTGTAAAAATATGTTTAGTTGTAAATTATTTAGGTCAAGGTGCATGGTTAATGTTAAGAGAGGGAAGTGTAATTACTGAAAATCCATTCTTTTTAATTATGCCAAGTTGGTTTGTTATACCAGGAACTATAATAGCTACAATTGCAGCAATTATTGCTAGCCAAGCGTTAATTACAGGATCATTTACTTTAGTTTCTGAAGCAATTAAATTAAATATGTTCCCAAAACTTCAAGTAAGATATCCTAATGAGGATAAGGGAAAAATTTATATACCAGCTGTTAACTATTTATTATATATTGGGTGTGTATTATTAGTTTTAAAATTTCAAAAATCAGAAAATATGGAAGCAGCATACGGCTTGGCAATTACGATAACAATGCTTATGACAACTATTTTATTATCTCAATATTTGAGATTTAATAGAAAGAAAAAGATTATGTCTGTAATAGTATTTGCAACATTTATGGTTATAGAAACTGCATTCCTATATGCTAATTTATTTAAATTTATACATGGTGGATATGTTACTATTATAATTGCAGGTGCTCTTATATTCCTAATGTATATTTGGATTTACGGTACGATAATTAGAAAAAGATTTAGTGAATATGTCAATATACTAGCTTATAAAAAACACTTTAAATCATTGCAAGAAGATAAAGAAATACCTTTATATGCAACTAATCTTGTTTATTTGACAGAATCACAAGATAATAAGAAAATAGAAAGTAAGATAATATTTTCTATTTTTAATAAACAACCTAAACGTGCAAAATTCTATTGGTTTATAAATGTTAGAGTAACAGATGAACCATATACTACAGAATATAGTGTAAAAACAATTGTTCCAAATGAAGCATTTAGTATTCAATTTAATCTAGGTTTCCGTATAGACCAAAAGATAAATGTGTTTTTACATCAAATAATTCAAGATTTAGTTAAAAGTGGTGAAATTAAATATACTCCAAAGGATTATACTATTAATCAAAATGGAAAATTTGTTGTTGGAGATTTTAAATTTGTATTATTAGAAGAAGTACTTTCTAATGAACATGAGCTTTCTAGGTGGGATAACTTTATAACTAGTATAAAATTATTAATTAAAAAATGGACTGTTTCACCAGCTAAATGGTTTGGGATAGATACTAGTATTGTTAAAATAGAGAAAGTTCCAATTATAATAGGTTGTAAAGATGTATTAACTTTGACAAGGATAAATTAAAAATATTAATATAGTAATAAAAATGCATTAAAGAATAATTAATATAGGGAAATGCTGAATTACGATAAGTTAATATATTAAAAATAAATAGAATGAATTGATAAAATTATAAAGGTAGGCTTTTAATTGATATGGTCCTGTTAAGTACAAAGGGGACAGCTCAAATAAGTCTATCTTATTTTTTATAGTTTAATAATTAAGATATAGTTTATAAGAATAAATTGAAATTTTATGGAATGAAAATATGTATATTATATATTGACTATAAAATATACATATGATATTGTATACCTATGTTAATATTAACATAGGTTAGAGGAGGAATAATAATGACAATAGATTATGCAATTTTAGGAATGTTAAGTTGGCAACCATTGACTGGATATGATATAAAAAAAATTATTCAAGAGTCCCCATTTTTTTACTGGTCAGGTAATAATAATCAGATATATAAATCACTAGTTCAATTACTGGAAAAGAATTTAGTAGTGAATGAAGTGAAGCATCAAGAAAGTGCCCCTTCTAAAAAAATATATTCCATTACAGAATTAGGATTAAAAGAATTAGAAAATTGGATTATTAATACTAATGTTGAAGTACCTGAATTTAAAAAGCAATTTTTAATACAGCTTGCGTGGTCAGGGCGTTTAGATATTAATGAGGTTGAGTTATTACTATCAAAATATGAAGCAGAAGTTAAAAAATATATATCTATGTATAAAGAGGAACAAAGAAGAGAAAAGCATTTTAAAGATCGTACTAATCAAGAGTATTTTATTTGGAAAATGCTTTATGAAAATATGATTATGTCATATGAAAATGAATTGAAATGGATTGAAAAAGTAAAAGAAGGTTTATTAAATAATTTAAATAAGGGGAATTAAAATGAAAATTACAAAGGTAAGTAATAAAGGAATAGAAGTTGCTATTATAGAAAGTAAAGATGTAATATTAACGGATGTACAATCAGCATTAGATTTAATGGCTACAATATCATATGAAACTGGTTGCTATAGAATTGCTATTAATAAAGAAGCTGTAATAGAAGATTTCTTTAAGTTAAGCACAGGAATTGCAGGTGATATTTTACAACGCTTTATCAATTACAAAACTAAATTTGCTATTTGGGGAGATTTTTCTGTGTATACAAGTAAAGCATTAAAAGATTTCATTTATGAAAGTAATAGAGGCAATAGTATATATTTTACTTCTACTCAAGAAGAAGCAATTAATAAGTTGGCTAATAAAAAATAAAAAAGATTATGGAGAAAATAAAAAACTCCATAATCTTTTTTTATGGTAAAACTTAGTTGAATCATACTTTTATGCTATAATTTAAATAAATAATAATTTTTATTTGATAATATTTATTTTAATTGAATGAGTTTTAAGATTTATTAGTAATATTAATAGATATTTATATAATAAGGAA
>NZ_JAGGJY010000019.1 GCF_017873245.1 Clostridium tertium
CTTAAGTAAAGTTAATAGGTATATTTTTAATACATACACTTCTATCTCAACTCCTCAACTTTCTTTCTAGCTTTATTAAATTCATTTATGCAGTTCTTTCTATATCTTCACTTGCTATTATTTCTACATTGTTAAAATACCAATTTAAGCAATATCTCTTTAACTCTTCATGTTCTACAAATACTGGCATATTTTCTTCATCTATTTGTGTTACAAATTCTTTAGATTCACCACCTGTTAAATAGACATCTATCCAAGGATATCTTTCATCTATTTCAAAGCTTAATGTTCCAATTTCAACTACTAAAATTGTTGATTCCTCTATCTTTATATCTGTATCTGTTGTTTTTATCATCTTTGACATATTAAAATTCCTCACTTTCTATCAATGGTAAAATATTATTTTTCTTTAATAATTCGTATATGAATAACCTTCCTTTTTGTGTCCACTTAGTAATCATATTCACATCTTTCATGCCATTTTTTCGAGTTATTGGTATAGTTTCAGAGTGTGTATATCCTTTAGCATGATATTTAGAATATAAAAGCCATTGTTCACCTATTTTATATTGAACTTTTAGTTCATGGAGTTTATCATTTAATGCTTGTCCACTAAGTCCATAATCTTTAGCTATTTGTGTGATAGTTACAAGACCTTTATTTTTAAGAATAATATCTGTATAATCTGCTTTAGGTTTAAGTTCTCCTATTATTTGCTTCTGTTGAGTATTTTCTAATCGAAGATTCTCTACTCTCTTATTTGCAATCTCTAAAGCTCTCTTCATTATCATTTCTGGGCTATTCCAAGCCTTTTCTACTTCTAAGAAGTATTTTCTAGCTTGTTTACCTTTTTCATTACGTTGTATCATTGCTATTTCTTTTGCCATGTCTAATTTGATTTCATGATTAATGATAATTCCTTTAGCACTTCTTTGATTCGCTGACATTTTTTCAGCGTCGTCATTTTTGACTTCGCTTGAATTCTTATCATAGTAATGCACCAAATAATCTTCACCTTTTGTAAATCCATACTCTGTCATTCTTTCAAACCATTTTGGATATTCTGTTCCAATATCTAAAAACTCATGAAGTTCTCTACCACTTAATGTAATATCATTTTCATTTGTTTTAATTTTGATTAGTTCATTCATTTTCCATCCTCCTTAATTTTTATTCTGTAAAGTTAGAAGATATTGCCTATATTATCCTCTAACCATTCATCTAATTTAGATAAAATTATTTTCTTTTCCCTTCCTACTTTAATTGCGGGGAAGTCTTTAGCTCTTGTTAATTGCCTTGCTTTATCTATGCTTATATCTAGCATTTCTGATAATTCTTTTGTATTTATTACTTTTTTCATACCCATCCCCCTTGAACTTAATATTTCATTAAATTATTATTTAAGCTTTCTATTAGTTCATTCCAACCTAACAACTCATTTGGTGTAGTTCCTAAAGCTAGACTTAATCTTATAATCTTACTCTCGGTTGCTTCATATTTACCTCTTTCTAATTCAGATAAATAAGATTGACTTATAGATGAGATGTTACTTAACTTCTTTAATGAAATATTCTTTTCTTTTCTTATCTGTCTCAATCTCATTTAGCAATCTCCTTGCTAACTAAAATCTCGTAACGAGAATATTTAGTTAAAAAAAATTTCATCTACTGTTAGTTCTGGGTCATAATTCTTAAGTATATCAGTATACGCAATCATTTCGCTTTTAGTAAAATCACCCTCGCCTTTTTCTTTTTTTCTTAATGTTTTTCTCGATATACCTAATTTATCAGCTACTAATTCTTGTGGAATAGCATATCCACGTCTTAAGAATAAAACTTTGCTCATTTTCTCACCTCTCTTTCTGTGACTATGATTTAATTATATTCTCGTTATGAGAATATGTCAACCCATTAAAAGAAATTTTTTCTCTTTTTGTGAACTTTAATTATAAATAATCGCAAATTGTATATAATATAGTTAAGGTTATGAATGAGGTGTAAACATGAATATTGAAAGTTTAAATACTTTTGGCAAGAGATTAAAATTCCTTTTAGAGCTAAAAGAAATTAAAAACAAAGAGTTGGCAAACGCTTTAAATCTAGCACCTAATAGTATCAGCTCATATTTAAGTGATCAAAGAAGTCCTGATTTAAAAACACTTACTAAAATTGCTGATTATTTAAATGTAAACTCTGATTTTTTACTAATGAGAAGTGATGATTATAGTACTTACTTAAAGACAAATTACAAAGGCCAAGAAATTGTTATTGAATTTAACGATAACAAATTGATTTTGACAGATAAGCAAATCAAGGATTTATTAGAAAAACTTGATAGTGTCGGCTTCGATATAAAGAAGCTATTATAATTTTTAAAAAGTAACTTTCAAAAGTTACCTAGGAAAATATTAACATTGTTGGTATTTTCCATATTTTTTACATTTTAAGAGAACATATGTTCTTTTACGGTATACCGATATTTTAAAGGGGGATTATTATGGTCATTCTAAGTAAAATTAAATCTATCACAATAGATGGAAAGTTAATATATATAAAAGGAGATGGATCAAATGAAAAAGTCGACAAAGAAAGGGAATGGAGAAGGAAGTATAAGTAAAATAGAGAAGAATGGGAAAATGGTATGGAAAGGAACTATATCAATAGGATATGATGAAAATGGTAAACTAAAAAGAAAAGTTTTCTATGGAAATACCAAAATTGAAGTGGTCGATAAAATAGCAGAATTTAAAGCTAGACAAAATCTTGATGATATTCCTAATGATGATAAAATAACTTTTGAAGAATGGTTTTATAACTATTTATTTCAATTTAGAGTACATGATATGAAACCTTCTACTTTTGATAGATATTATGGAATCTATTCAAATTATGTTTTAAATTCTCAAATAGGTAAAAAGAAGTTGATTGATTTAAGGACAATAGATTTTCAAAAGTATTATACTGCACTATTAAAAACTAAACCTGTAAGTACTGTTAAAAGTATAAATAGATATGTATCAACTTGTATAAATGAAGCAGTTAGACAAGGATATATCAGTAAAAATTACACGGTAAATGTGAGGTTGCCAAAGGCTGACGAAAATGAAACCATAAATGTTTTATCCATAGATGAGCAGAAACGGTTTGTTAATTATATAAATACTGCAGATGTTGAATTGAAGAATTTTTTCATTTTAGCTCTAGGAACTGGTATGAGACAAGGAGAAATAATGGGATTAAAATGGAAAGATATAAATTTTAAAGATAGAGCTATTAAAATCACAAGGTCTTTAAAGAAGGTTACATTTATAGATGCAGATGGAACCAGACGAAGTGAATATATAGAGCAAACTCCTAAAACTAAATCATCTATAAGAGAAATTCCTATAAGTGAAAGCGTATATAAATGTCTTAAGGATCAAGAGAAAAAGCAAAAATTAAATAAACTATATATAGATAACTCTATCTACATAGAAAGTGATTATGTCTTTACAGACAAAATAGGAAATACTATAGATAAAAATAAACCCAATAGGCATTTTAGAGCTATATTGAAAGAACTTAAAATTAATCCTATAAAATTTCATAGTCTTAGACATACTTTTGCAACTAGATTATTTGAAAAAGATGTTCCTGTTAAAACTGTTCAGGCATTATTGGGTCATAAAGATATTAATACAACAATGAATATCTACACTCACGTTATGAAAGAGCAGAAAGAAAAAGCTATAAATATACTAGATGATATAATTTAGGGTGCAACTAGGGTGCAACGGAATGAGTTCTTTATAAATAATTATAAATATATATAACTACTCTAAAGCCTTACAAATACTTGTATTAGCGTATAATCCAAGTGTTAAGAAGGCATATGAAATATATATCAGGACAAATCCCTCTGCCGGCACCAATAAGCACTTAAACTCTTGTAACTCAAGATTTAAGTGCTTTATTTTTTATATTTAATTCATCATAAAACAAATTTAGAAATTATCTATACCAAATTGTATAAATATGGTTACTACATAAATATAATTAAGTAACTACTATATCCCCCACTCCACTTTAAGCTTATTAACTATTTTCATCATTTCTCCATCATCTTTTGCTATATCGGGATGATATACCTTTGCTAAAGTTTTATATATTTTCTTATACTTGTCCCTATCCGCTTCATTGTAGTTACTATATTTACTTTTATGGTAACTACTATCAGAATTATAACTTTTGTAGTTACTTTTAAAATCTTCATAGTAACTACGTTGTTGTTCTTTATCTGATTCATATTGTCTTTTTATTTGTTCTAGCATTTCCTTATTTCTAAGTACACCAAAAACATCATAACATTTATCATAAGAGTTAATACCATATATTTTCTGAAATCTTTCTTTATCTTTTAAATATTTATTAATTATTTTTTCGTGTTTTTTGTGAGTTTTATATTCATTTGTTTTCTTATGTTCTTCCTCTATTCCTTCAACTAACGGATTAAGTTTTTTATATATCATTTTACAAAGCTGTTCTTCTGTTATCCCGATTGATTCACATTTATTATTTAAATTGCAATAATCACCTATCCATGTATCAGAATTAGTAGCAATTTCATAATATTCAATTGTACCTAAACTCCATTGTTTCTTTTTAACCTTACCATTTTCCCTATAACTCTTATGAATACTTATTTTATAAGCCTTCTTTATAGATCTTTTAAATCTACCCCCTGTATATTCATACCCATAATATCCACAATTAACACCATATTTAACTGATGATGTATAATATGCCTCAAGTTCTTTGTATTCTCCATAAGTATTTTCTTTTTTAAGTTTTATTTCTTGTATTACACAATACACTTTATATCCCCCTCCTCGTAGTTACTTTAATATAATTTTTAGTAGCTACTCTATACTATATAAATATGCAATAAAACTTCCTATTTAATTTAATTATCTTATTTTTTAAATAATTGGGGGCTACTATATAAGCTTTCTTCATAAACAAATAAATATTTTTAAAATTGTTTATTGACTATATTATTATGCACAAAAAAGGGACTCTTTCTAGAATCCCTTTTATCAATCTATTATCAAAAGTTGTTATTCTTTTTCTCTATTATACTTATCCTTAATAATGTTAATAATTAAAGGAGCTAATTTTATCATAGAATCTCTATAACCTAATTCAATATTGTCAATTAACTTACTTTTGTTCATCATTACGCTTCCAGCTCCATTAACTAATTCTATCTTTTTAGATGGATATATTTCTATGATTTTATTTTTATCGAATCCTTCTTTGTTTAACCTATCCTTATTTGATAAGCCTACAACAATTATTAAATCACAATCATAGTTCTTTAATGGTGCTATTGGAATATTATCAATATTATTTTTAGAGTACTCTGGTGACTTAATTCCTCCATCTGCATATCTATTATTTTCTATTTTTATAGGACTAAAGATTATTGGTATAGCACAAGATGCTAAAACTATATTCAATATTTCTTCATTACTATATTCATTTAACTTGAAGTATTCTGGACTTTCTTTATCTATATTATATGCACATGCATAGATATCTCTATTGTGCATATTTATAGTTTCTATATTTACATACTCCTTTATAAAATTTTCTATACCTATTTGTGATAAAAGTCCTATATCATTGTTTTTTATTTGCTCTATTATACTCTTCTCATAATTACCATGAGTAATAGTCTTTATAAGTTCCGGTATTTTTATACTCCTAGTTCTTTCTTGTAACCTTATAAATCTAGAATATGTTATACTACTCCAACTATCTTTTATAATTTTTCTATCATTCATAGCAAATAACAAAGCATTCACAGATCCTACAGAAGTTCCTGATATAACTTTTACATTATCTACCAATTTCAACTCCCATAATGTTTTAAAAACTCCTGCTTCATAAGATCCCTTAGCTCCGCCTCCAGAAAGTACAAGCCCAATTTTAAAGTCTTCTAACAAACTACCCATCTTAACCTCTCTTAGTAAAATTATCACTATATATTGTAAATATGTAATGTGTTTTCTTAATTAATTGAATTATATAATATCGATATTACATCAGTAAATATTTATTATTTATATTTTTTAACATTGTATATTTATTTTATAATACTAAAGGGGCTATATAAAAACGCCCCTTAATTTAAAATGTATAATTTATTGTTCGAAATTCAATTGTTCTTTCTAACTTAACTAGGAATTAATCTTATAATTTTATCATCCGAAGTATTAATACTTCCTCTTCCATCCCTATTACTTGTTGTAATATAAATAGATCCATCTTTACTCTGAACAACCTCACGTAATCGTCCGTATTTATTTTTAAATAATAAGTCTATGTTATTTACAGCTGTCCCATTTGAATCTAATGATATTACAATTAACTGTTCTCCACGTAAATTAGCCACTAGTAATTTCCCTAACCATGGGCCTTTATTTATAAAAGTCATTCCTGATGGTGCCCATGTAATATTTCCACTTTGAATCAATGGCAATTGTGCTTTTATTTCATTAGAAATTTCATCCCCCTGAACTAAAGGCCACCCATAATTAGCTCCAGGTTTTATAATATTTATCTCATCATGTGCTGTTTGTCCATGCTCTGATTCATATAACACATTATTTGAATTCCATGCTAACCCTTGTGGATTCCTATGCCCTAAACTATAAATTGGTGAATTTTTAATTGGATTATCCCCAGGAATACTTCCATCTAACTCTATCCTTAATATCTTTCCTGCTAAACTTCTAACATCCTGTGCTAAATTGGGGTTTCCTGCATCTCCTGTTGTTATATATAACTTATTATCTTCGCCTATCTTTATACGTCCCCCATTATGAATTTCTCCACCTGGAATTCTATCTAGAATAATTTTATCAATAAATGCTTTATTATTTCTTTCAATTAACCTAACTACTCGATTATAAATTTTATTTTCTTCTAAATATGAATGCATTACATAAATATAATTATTCTCCAAATGATTTGGATCTAGTGCAATTCCCATCAAGCCACCTTCCCCTCTACTGATAAAAGGTGAAGTAAACATAATTAATGGTTCTTCCTTAAGTTTACCATTTTCAATTACCTTAACTGTACCTGATCTTTCTGTAAAATATATTTTACCTTCATTACTTATGTCTATAGCCCAAGGAACAAATAAGTTTTCTGCTATAACCTCTATTTTATATGGAAATTCTTTTGATGAAGATAATTCAGCTTTTGTATTCTTCACATTTTCACTACGAGATAACATATTAGATAAAACACTATATATTATTCTTTTCATAGCAACATCCTCCATATTATAATTAACACTTTCTTTATAATATGAATATATAACTATATTGCATCATCTTTTATTGCATATTACAAATATATATTTTCTTGTATTTAAAAATATAAATAGAAATTAAATCTCTACCTTTTAACACAAACTTTAATATAATTGACCCTAGATATTTTCTTGATTATTCTCAGGATTTTGTTCATCATTTATATTTGGATTTTGCGTAGGCTTGTCTTCCGGAGCATCATTAGGTTTATCTTCTGGAGTATCGGTAGGCTTCTCCTCTTTATCAGGCGTTGGATTTACTTCAGGTTTGTCCTCTGGATTCTCAATAGGCTTTTCAACTGGTACTTCAACTGGTTTATCTTCTGGATTAACAATAGGTTTATCTTCTGGTCTTGAATTTAAATTGGGACTTTGACCTTGTTCGTATGTATTATCAAATTGAATATTTGATTCTTCAATTGTAGTATTAATCGAATTTTCTTCAGCTTTTTCCTCTTCTTTCTTTTTTAACAACTCATTATATAAGCTCTCATAATATAGTAAATCTTTATCTAAATCCCCTTTTAATTCATCTACATTAATGTTGTTATCTAGTTCTTTTATTTTAATTTTTAAAGATTCTAACTTTTCCCCTTTTTTAACTTCTAAATTATTATCCTTGACATTTTTCTCTTGTTCATTTTTTTCAATTTTCTTTGTAGAAAACATTTTCAAAGATAATTTTTCGTTATTTATTTTATTTGAATAAATAATTCCACTTGTAATCACAATTATTAAAATCATTATTAATCCTATGCATATTCCTAATTTTATTTTAAAATTATCATTGACTATTTTAAATATTCGTCTAATAAACTTCATATTAATCCTCCATTTTATATTAAAGTGTTTTTATCTATATTCTAGCAAAATATAGATAAAAATACAAATTAATACTATTCATAATACTACTTTATCATTAATATTTACTTATATAATTAAACTGCTTTTATATTAATTATATAAGTAAAATATTATACAACTCTATATTAATGCTAAGTCCATAAACTAAATAATATCAATTTCTTTCAAAATAATAACTTTTTCATCATTTTTTTAGTAAATATTATACAAAAAATTGTATATATGGTAAAATATCTTATATATTCGTCATTTTATGGAGGTTATATTAATGGAAATTATCAACAAAGAAATAATACGTAACTCTAATAATTTTTATATAGATATAATAAACAATTTACTTTTTACCCCAAATATCTTTATAAATAGAAATTATCTTAAAGATTTAATTGAGGATATGGAAAATAGATTGATTAATGATAAAATCGATAAAAATGAACAGTTTATAATAAAACTTATAATTGGACTTTGTAATGAGAAATTAGAAGAATATTTCTATGCCATAAATATATTTAATGAATTGATTAAAAGTAAAGAATTTATAAAAGATTTATTTATTATAGGTGTCTTATATATTTCTTTGTCCCTTATTAATTTAAAAATAAATAACATAAATTTACAAAAGAAATATTTTAATTTAAGCAAATCATTTTTAGAAGATAATAATCAATTTGAACTTTTACTTTTTCTTTATATAAATACTTCTGTCGTAAACTTAAAAATTTATAAATTTGATATTTACTTATATAATAATATTGATAGTTCATTTAAAATTTTAGCAAAACATGAATATAAATATGCATCTCAAGCATATTTAATACTTGGAATTATATATTATAAATATCTAAATTTAAATAATATATCAATAAAGCTTTTAAGTAAAGCTTTATACATAGCAAAAATTAATGGCCAAAATGAAATACAAATTTTAGCAAAGTATCATATAGGTTCAGTTAATATGCAATTATATAAATTTAAATATAGTAAAAATTTATACAAAAGTATCTTAAAAGATTATGAGCATTTATTGCCTATTAATATTAAAATTGATATCTATATTAAGTTAGTAAAAATATATATTAAATCTAATGCAAATTCAGCTGAGATAACTAAATTATTAAATATTATTGAAAAAAGTATTTATAAATTAGATCTTTATTATATTGATATTTATCTTATAAAGTATAATATACTACTAGTCCAATGTAAGATATCTCAAACCTATGAATCTATAATCGATTCATCATTAAGTGGCTTATTTTACTACTTGGACAATGCATACTATATATATAAAAGTAATATTTCAAAGTTTAAATTTATGGATTTTGATTATTGGCTAGAAATAACGTATGGAAATTTATTTTTTAAATTAAATGACTATGATAATGCATTATTCCATCATAAAAAATCATTACTTTATTCTGAGAAATATAAAAATGAGAATACAATATGTTCATATAAATTAATTTATAAGGATTTTGAAGCTCTTGAAAATTATAAAGAAGCTCTTAGTTATCTTAAAGCTTCAACAGAAACTCTTGAAAGTTATACTAGAAATAAAAAATCTGATCTTTATATTCAATTATTTGATGATTATGAAAATCTAAAATACTATGATTCAATTAAGAACGATTTCTTCTCTAATCTCAGTCATGAACTTAGAACTCCTATTAATATAATTTATTCTTCTGTTCAGCTTATAAGTTCATTAAAAGATAGAGATCCTGATTCACTAAAAGAATGTTTTTTTAAATATGAAAAGAGTGTAAGACAAAATTGCTTAAGGATGTTGAAACTAATAAATAATTTAATAGATATAACTAAAATTGATTCTGGATCAGCTAAATTAAATCTTGTACATCTCGATGTAGTATCCTTTATCGAAGACTTAACCTTATCTATAATTCCCTATACAAGATATAAGAAACTTAATGTCACTTTTGATACAAACGTTGAAAAATTATATATGAATTTAGATACTTATGCATTAGAAAAAATATTGCTAAATCTTCTATCTAATGCAATAAAATTTACCAATCCTAATGGTAATATTTTAGTTAAAATTGATGCTAATAAAAATTTCACTAAAATAATTGTAAGAGATGATGGTATAGGAATACCAAGTAATTTAAAAACCCTTATCTTTGATAAGTTTTTTAAAGTAGATGATACTCTATCTAGAAAAACTGAAGGGAGTGGTATTGGTTTATCAATAACAAAAGGACTAGTTGAGATGCATGGAGGATTTATTATTGTTAATGATGAATATACTAATGGCACTGAATTTATAATTAATTTACCAACCCTTCCTGAGAAGAAAACTTTAGAAAATAGTGATTTTAAATACTTCATAGATGACGAAAAAATTATAAGAGAATTATCTGATATTTATGAGTTATTTTAAATAAATAGTAAGTTATACTGAGTTTTATTATTTAATACTTAGTATAACTTTTTCATTTATTAACTATAATTTCTATTTTTATTATTGTTAAACAAGCTTTACTTATCCCCGCCCTCCCCTAAAGTTTATCATACATTTATTATTAAGTATTCTAATTTACTTTAATTCAATATTAACACATTCTATAATTTATGATTTTAAAATAGTACTTTTTTATTAATTATGTATTTTTTATGACATTTAGTAAATACTAGTATTACATTTTAGATTATTATCTAAATTTATTTTAAGGAGGATTCTAAATGAAAAAGTTTGTTTGTACTGTTTGTGGCTATATCCATGAAGGAAATACACCACCAGAATTTTGTCCTGTCTGTAAGGTAGGTCCTGAAAAATTCCAGGAGATCACTGATGAAATGAACTGGGCAGATCAACATAAAATTGGTACTGTAAGTAATCTTGATCCTGAAATTTTAGAAGCATTGAGAGCTAACTTTACAGGTGAATGTACTGAAGTTGGAATGTACTTAGCTATGTCACGCCAAGCAGATCGTGAAGGATATCCAGAAGTTGCCGAAGCATATAAAAGAATTGCTTATGAAGAAGCTGAACATGCTTCCAAGTTTGCAGAAATTTTAGGTGAAGTTGTTGTTGCTGATACAAAAGCAAATTTGCAAGCTAGAGTTGAAGCTGAATATGGTGCTTGCGATGGCAAAAAGAAGCTTGCTGATTTAGCTAAGCAACAAAACCTTGATGCTATTCATGATACAGTTCATGAAATGTGTAAAGATGAAGCTAGACATGGATGTGCATTCAAAGGCTTATTAGATAGATATTTTAATTAATTATTTGTTAAGAAGGAGAGATTTCAATGCAAAAAATTTATTGTAGCGCAAATAATTGTTCTCATAACAAAGAAAATATTTGTTTTGCTAACCGTATAAACGTTGTTGGGAAAAATTCAGATATTGAATCTGATACATGTTGTGGATCATTCTTAGATAGATATACCTATGGGAATTTAACTAATAATGTTTACGATGAAGGAGATCCTTGTAGTTGTTTAGTATGCAAAGTTAATAGTTGTAAATATAATGAAAATCAATTATGTTCATTAAACTCTATAAATGTTTCCGGAAATGATGCTAAATTATATAGCCAAACTAATTGTGAAAGCTTTTGTAGAGAATGATATAATAAAAAAAATGATATCCCACCACGGATATCATTTTTTTTATTAAGGGGATAAATTATTAATTGCTAAGCTGCGCTAACAACTATATACATATATTACTATGTTTTTATGTCAGTACTGTTACAAAAACTATAAGAAAATATTTCTTTTCCCTTAAGAATATTAATTTTTAATAAATTTGTCTAGCTTTTTTTGAAGACTATATATCCTAA
This sequence comes from Clostridium tertium, assembly GCF_017873245.1. Classification (GTDB taxonomy): domain Bacteria; phylum Bacillota; class Clostridia; order Clostridiales; family Clostridiaceae; genus Clostridium; species Clostridium tertium. The sequence continues at coordinate 12,035 of NZ_JAGGJY010000019.1, forward strand.
CATTAGACTTTAGCTTCGCTATAAATAACTCCTCATCTATTGGTTTAGTTATAAAATCATCTGCTCCACAATCTAAAATTTTAGATAATGCTTTATTATTATCTAACGCAGTTACAGCTATTATTGATGAGTCAATATTACTTCTTCTTATTTTTCTAATTATATCCTTACCAAATTCATTTTTCAAAATAATATCTATTAAATATATATCATACTTTTTCCCACTATCTATTAAAGATTTTCCATCTTTATAGTAATCTACGTTATATATTCTTCTACTTCTTAATATTTCTTTTTCTAACTCTATAAAAAATTCATTATCTTCGACTATTGCTATATTAGCTTCTTGAAGATCTCTCATATACTCATCAGTTCTAAATATACTATCTAAATAATTTCTAACTTCTTCTTCTAAATCTTTCTTTAGTATATACTCACTTATTCCAAGATTAACCAAATCTTTTCTTTTATCATCCATATCTTCACTAGTTACTACAAAGATAGGAATATCAAATCTTTTGTTTATTGCTTCTACAAATTCTTCAATATCTCCACCATTAGCATATAATGATGATATTATAAGACTAACGTTTTGTGAATTTAAAACGTCTCTTGCCTCATTAAAATCCCTTACATTAATATACTTATGTCCCTTTTCTTTAACAATTTTTTCTAATAATTTAGAGAAAAAACCACTTTGTTCTATATGTAATATATTGTACATTTTCTTCCCACCTTTTATATCATTTTAAATCAATTATACATTAAAATTAAATCTGATTCTTTATATTTATCGAAATACTTTTAAATTTATGAATATTTTATAATAAAAAAAATATAATATAATTTCATCTATTCCATCCTTTGCTTTAAGTCAAAGTAACGTCACATATAACACTTACAAACTAACAGCAAGAAATATAAAAATCTTTGAATATTACTTCAAAGATTTTTATTTTAAATATATGTTTCAATTAATAATCTATATAATTAAAACTAGTATCATATTAAATATTAATATGATACTTTAAAATATATATTAGTAAACACATTTATATACATATAAAAATAATAAAATCATTGCAACTCCTAAAAGTACCCATAATACTGAATAAATGATATTTTCTATCTTCTTACTCATTTTTACCACCTATGTTATAGTACTCTATTGCATTTTTTAAGAACTTAACAGTTTGAATAGGTGCTTTTCCTATAGAAGTTTCTCCTGCTAATAAAAATCCATTAATACCACATTTAATAAATTTATAAATGCTTTCAATTTCTGGTAAAGTTGCAGGATGTCCGTTCTTCATGCTATTTAATATATGTGTAGCTACAATCACCTTTTTATCATTTTCCTTTATAGTTTTAATAGCTTGCTCTTGAAGGTTCACAGCATTTAATATACCTGACTCAGGTACTAAATCTCCCCTACCTATAATAATAGAATCTGTTAATTCTAAAATTTCTTTAATATTATTTATACCAGTAGGTGTTTCTACTTTAGCCCATAGCTTGCACTTATTATTTGGATACTTTTCTTTTATTAATTTATTTATTATATTTATATCTTCTTTTCTTTCAACGAAAGATTGACAAATTATATCTACGTCATTAGCTAACGCCCATAATATATTTTCTTTATCTTTTTCACTTAAAAAAGCTTTATCATCATATATATTAGATAAATTACATCCCTTTCCACCTCGTATAATTCCACCTCTAAGAACCTTAGTCTTTATTACACCCTTATCTATTTCTATAATTTCAAAATTCATAGTATTATCCTTCATAGAGATAGCTTTTATATCACTTTTTATTATTTCTTCAGTACCTATTGTTAAAGGAATAAGCTTCATTTCTTTAAGTTTTGAAGTATCTATACTACTATAGAAATCTTCTCCACAAAAATATACTTCTTGTCCATTATAAATCTTATATATATATTTTAACTCTTTAGATACCCTTATTTTTTTCCCACATAAATCAACCAGTATATGTACATCTCTTTTTATCTCCTTAGAAAACTTTATTACATATTCAAATTCTTCTTTATTAAAATGAGAACAATTCAACCTTAATATGTCTACTCCATTTTCTATAAGTTCTTTAATAATCCATTTATCTGTAGATTTTGGTCCTATAGTAGCTATTATCTGCATCATACTCTCCCTATTATTACTAATACTTATTTCTACTACAAAAACTATATTTTTATTACTAAAATCTCTTTATATAATTTCATAAAAATATGATATGAAATTATATTTTCCAAGCAATTTCATACCATATTCAGACTATTATTTTTACTATCACACATTATAAATTAAAATTAGCTAATATATTAACTATTCCTTCTATATTTAATTTTTCCATTATCTCTTCATTTTCTAGTGGTACCCTTATATATAACCCAGGTGCATTTATATTTTTTAGCAAGTAAAGATGCTCACCTTTTTCACAAATCGTTTTTTTTAGGTTATCCTTCAAAAGATTTTCTACCATTTCACAGCAAACTTTTGAATTTCTATCATAGAATATTTCACATATTGAAATATCCTTTTTAAATTCTATTCCAACATAAAAATCTATATTAGTTATATTCGCAATAAGAACTTTTTCTAATAAGTTTTTCCCCATATTTTTATTTTGATTTTTAGATAAATCTACAACAAAATTTCCTGTTTCCTTTAATCCTTGTGAAATGGCATTTAAAATTCTAGTATTATTTATATCTATTCCGTACTTCACCCTGCCTCCAAGGAAAATTGTTATTAGTTTATTCTATTCTCTTTTATTTGAAAATGTTCTAAAGTCTTTTTCATAAGAATAAGTTTATATATAGCTTATTATTTGAGGAGGTACATCGTGAAGAAATATTTTTTTGCTTTTAGTTCTGTATTAATTATATTTTTATTTACTGGTTGCAATTTTAATAAGTCACAATACATAAGACCAAAATCTAAACCTAGTAATAATTACTATACGAATGAAATTCAAGAAAAACTAAATAATAAAGAGTCATATACCATTAAGATTTTCGATTTAAATGTATATAAGTATTATAGTGTTAATGAGGATGAACACAGTATTTTACCTGAATTTATAGAATCCTTAAACAATGAAAACTATGGATCTGAAATAGAAAAAGAGCTTACTCCTGAATATAAATTAATTATAGAGTTTTCAAATGCAAAATATATAATCAATGCATATAATGATAAATTAATATCAATTCATCCTTGGGATGGAGTTTATGAGGAAGATATTATTTCTATGGAAGGTGTCTCTGATTATTATAATTTATATAAATTTTGTGAGTATATAAAGAAAGTCTCAAGTGGATTTGAAGGATAGTTTTAAAGACAGTAGATACACTCTTGTTTTTACCAAAGTCTATCTACTGTCTCATTTTAATCTAACTTATTTTTTATCATAAAATTATTTTAATTATAATTTTATCTACTATTTTATTTTTTTATTTCTTCTAATATTCTAAACACTCTTTTTTTATTTAAAGGATGTATCATGTTAGGAGCTATTTCATTTAATGGAGCTAATACGAATTCTCTTTCCTCCATCCTAGGATGTGGTATTGTTACAAAATCATCACTTGTTACTAAATCATCGTAAAAAATAATATCTAAATCTATTACTCTTGGTCCCCATCTAAATATTCTTTCTCTTTTCATATCCTTTTCAATGTCTAAAAGTAAAGCCATCAATTCTCTTGGGTTTAATATAGTATTTACTTCTATTACAGCATTTTTGAAGCTATCTTGATTTTCATATCCCCAAGGTTCTGTTTCTATTATAGTTGACTTTTTTATCATCTTTATTTGTTTATTGCTTTTAATTTTTTCTATAGCAATATTTATGTTTTCTTCTTTTTCTCCAATATTGCTACCTAATGCAATATAAGCTTTATGCCATCCTCTATTTATTTCCACAGCTGCTGTATCTAAATGTCTTCCTATTGGTGCCCATGGCTTTTTTAATAATACTTTTATATTTTTAACTAAATCATAATTATATAACACATATTCTGCTATCTTTTCTGCGGCAGTTTCTATTAAATCATAACTTTCTTTTTGAAACTCTTTTTCTATATTATGACAAAGCTCTCCATAATGAACAGACTTTGTTAAATCTCCACTTTTAGATGCTAAACTTAAATCTACATCTAATTCTAAAGATAATATAAATTTTTGTCCAAGAGATTTTTCTTCATTAAACACACCATGATTTGCAAATATCTCCACATCTTTTAAATATAACTTATCCATAGCCTACCCTCTATTTCATTTTTAATATTTTATCAGTCATAATGCAAGCTCTTTTATTTTCAAGTACATCATGTACTCTAACCATTTTGCATCCTTTCATTATCCCCATTACAGTAGTTGCTATCGTTCCTTCTACTCTCTCATCTACTGGTAATTCTAACGCTAGTCCAATCATTGATTTTCTTGAAGTTGCAAGTAAAACAGGGAATCCTATATTTACGATTTGCTCCAAATTATTCATTACAATTAAATTTTCTTCGTAATTCTTAGCAAATCCTATACCTGGATCTAAAATAATATTTTCTCTTTTTACTCCAGCATCTAAAGCTACATTTATACTTTCTATTAAATCTTCCAATACATTCTTCATTAAATTTGTATAAGGTTTATCTTCTCTATTATGCATTAATATACATGGAACATTATATTCTGCTGCTACTTTAGCTATATTTTCATCTTTTTTAAATCCCCATACATCATTTATAATATCAGCTCCTGCTTTTATAGCTTCTTCAGCAGTTTTACTTTTATAAGTATCTATTGATATTAAAACATCTAACTCACTTTTTATAGCTTTAATTATTGGAACAACTCTTTTTATTTCTTCTTCTTCAGACACATATTCTGCTCCTGGTCTTGTTGATTCTCCACCTATATCTATTATATCGGCACCTTCTTCTACCATTTGCTTTGCTCTTTTTACAGCTTCGTGAGTTTCATTATATTTGCCACCATCAGAAAAAGAATCTGGAGTTACATTTAATATTCCCATTATATAAGTTCTTTCATCTAAATTTACTATTTTATTTCCTATCTTCATATTTCTCTCCCCTTTAGCTTATGGTTTTATAATATTATAATTTTATTTTTCTTATTTTCATCCCAATAGCAATCATTATAAGATTTACAATTAAAACAATTTCTTGAAAGCTTATCGCTTTTATATATTATTTTTGAAAGCTCATCATCACTTTCCTTTCTATGCTCTTTTATGCATTTAATAATTAATGTTTTATCTGCATCAGAAAAATTTGTATCTTCCAATATTTCTGCTGCTATTATAGCACTTCCCTTATGATGATCTATTCCTTCATTATATTGTAAGACTCTTCCTATATCATGTAATAATGCTATTGAGTATATTACTTCTTTATTATATCTTAATCCTTTTTCTAGAACAGTTATATAAGCAATTCTTGCAACATCTAAAAAATGTTCAAGAGTATGATTACAAAATTCTCTATTTATTTCTAATTCATTTAATTCATTTAATAAGTTTTTATATTTAGGATTATTTAGAATTTTATTAACATTTTCCAAAAATCTACCTCCTATTTTAATAAACTCATTACTTCTTTTCTTAATTCGTAATCTTCTTTAAAACATCCTCTATATGTTGTAGTAACAGTTTTTGTCCCTGGCTTTTTCACACCTCTCATAGTCATGCACATATGTTCACCTTCAATTACTACCATAACACCTTCTGCATTTAAATATTTCATTATTGCATCAGCAACTTCTGTTGTTAATCTTTCTTGTAATTGTGGTTTTTTCGCATAAACTTCTACGCATCTTGCAAGTTTTGAAAGTCCTGCAACCCTTCCTTTTGGTATATATGCAATATGAGCTTTACCATAAAAAGGTACAAGATGATGCTCACACATTGAATAAAATGTTATATCTTTTTCAAGTACTAAATCATTACCTTCAACAGTAAAAGTTTTGGACAATTCATCTTCTGCTTCTTTTCCTATTCCTGAAAAAATTTCTTCATACATTCTAGCTATTCTATCTGGAGTATCTAAAAGCCCTTCTCTATTGGGATCTTCTCCAATACCTTCTAATATTAACTTTACTCCTTCTAATATCTTTTCTCTATCTATCATTAAACGCCCCTCCTATTTTCAATTTTTGATTCATACTCTTCTCTAATCTTAATTGTGATTTTATTTTCTGTCAAAATTCTATTTTCAAATTTACTTACACCCATTATACCTAATAAACTATTTGTTATAAATATTTCATCAGCATTCATCACTTCATCTAAGTTTATTTCTTTTTCTACTACTTGAAAATTTTTAATTACATAATCTCTAACTACTCCTGGAAGTAATCCACTTTTAACTTCTGGAGTCAATATTATGCCATCTTTCACAATAAATATGTTAGATAAACTGCCTTCACATACATATCCTTTTTCATTTAAAAATATAACCTCATTATATCCTTCTTTTAAAGCCTCTTCTCGTTCTAAAAGATTTTCTAAATAATTCATAGATTTTATATATGTTAATTTCGATGTAGAATTTTTTAATGTTCCAGCTACCTTTAATGAAAATCCTATTAAATAATCTCCACTTTTATATACTAGTTCTCTAGTTTCTAATACCATATTTTTTTCAGTCACAACTATCTTTAAAACACAATTTTTTATATTAAAATCCTTTATTATATTATTAATATCTTCTACTTCAACTAATTCTCCAATTTGTAGCATATTAATACCATTATTAAGCCTATTTATATGTTCCTCTAAAAATATTGGCTTATCTTTTACTAGTATAGTTTCAAATACACCTCTTGCAAAAAAATATCCACTATCTATAGTTATCTTATCTTTTCCTACTATTACATTTCTCATTATAATACCCTCATTAAAGCTCTTGCTTTATCTAGTGTTTCATTATACTCATCTTCTTCTATAGAGTCATAAGTTATCCCACCACCAACTCCAAAGTAAGCTTTATTTTCTTTTTTAATAATTGTTCTTATAGCTATATTAAAATCTGCATTTCCCCTAAAATCAAAATAGCCTATGGAGCCTGTATAAAGGTTTCTTTTTAAACCTTCTAATTCTTCTATTATTTCCATAGCTCTAATTTTAGGGGTTCCTGTTATAGATCCTCCAGGGAAACATTCTCTTATACACTTTACTGCAGATACATCATCCTTTAATATTCCCTCTACAGTTGAAACTAAATGGAATACTGTTGCATATTTTTCAAGTTTAAACAGTTCAGTTACTTTTACTGAGTGAGGTTTGCATACCTTACTTAAATCATTTCTTTCAAGGTCTACCACCATTAATAGCTCAGCTCTATCTTTTTCACTATTTATAAGCTCTAAACTATTTTTTATATCTTCTTCTTCATTTTCTCCTCTAGGTCTTGTCCCTTTTATTGGTCTTGTAACTACTTTCCCTTTATTTATTTCTATAAATCTTTCAGGTGAAGAACTTATCACTTGAAAATCTTCAAAATTCATATAAGCAGAAAAAGGTGCCTTATTTATAGTTCTTAGCTTCTTATATATTTCAAAAGACTCTTCTTGATTTTCTGTATAAAACCTTTGAGTCATATTAGCAATATAAACATCACCACTTACAATATAGTTTTTTAATTTAGTAATTGCATTTTTGTAATCTTCTTTTTCAAAGTTAGATTTAAAATTACTATTTACTGATTCAAAATTTTTCTCTTTTATTATAGTTGCCAAACTTATCTTTTCTTCTAAGTAATCTAACTCCTCATTATAACCATAATCAGTTATTGATGTTATGTATTGTTTGTTATTTTCTAAATCAAAAACTATTATATTCCTATAAAAAATAAACTTCATATCGCTTATATTAAAATCTTCATCACTTGTATCTGGAAGCTTCTCCAATATTCTTCCTGTATCATATGATATATATCCTATTCCTCCTGAAATAAGAGGAATATTGTTATAATCATTATCATCACATTTATATTTTTCTATAAGGCGTTCTAAAACTATAAAAGGTTCACCTTCAACTTTTACTTTGTTAATAAATGCCTCTTGTCCCTTTGATTCAAAAATCATAAATGGATTTATTCCTATAAATGAAAATTTAGATAAAACTTTATCTTCTTTAGATGAATCTAATAATATTGTATTTATTTCATCCTTGAAAACATTATACACCTCAAGAGGATTATAATTTATTTTAACTTCTCTTACTTTAACCATTCATATCCTCCTTAAAGTTCTTTGATATTTCAATAAAATTCTTTATTATTTTATGTCCATCTTCTGTCATTTCAGCTTCAGGATGAAATTGAACTCCAAAGATAGGATATTTTTTATGTTTTACTCCCATAACTACATCATCTTCAGTATAGCTAGTTACTTCTAAAGCATTGCTAAGATTTTTATCATCTATTATAAGTGAATGATATCTTGTTACCCTTAATGGATTTTTTACATCTTTAAATATGTCTTTATTTGAATGATTAATATAACTTATTTTACCGTGTACAGGCTCTTTTCCTTTAATTATACTACTAGAAAAATAATGACCTATACACTGATGACCTAAACATATTCCAAGTATAGGCTTAATTCCTTTGAAATTATGTAAAATCTCTAATGATATCCCTGCTTCAATTGGTGTCTTTGGTCCTGGAGAAATTATTATTCCATCTATATCTAATTTTTCTATTTCTTCAATTGTTATCTTATCATTTCTATATATTAAAACTTCTTCTCCTAGCTCTTCTATATATCTAACTAAATTAAATACAAAAGAATCATAATTATCTATCATTAAAAGCATAAATATCCTCCATGTTTTGTATTAAAAGTAAATCTATTGTGTTAAAATATTTTTAATGAATAGATTATATCATAATAATATATAACTTTAAAATTTTAAGTTATATATTATTAATTTGAAAGGAGAAGATATATGTTTAAATGCGATTTGCATATTCATTCTATTTGCTCTGATGGTAGATTTACTCCTAGCGATATAGTAAAAATGGCAAAAGAAAAAAACTTAGACTATGTTTCATTAACAGATCACGATACATTAACTGGTATAAAAGAAGCTTTAAGTGAAGCAGAAGCTCTTAATGTTAAACTAATTCCTGGAATAGAACTATCTACAGAATATAATGGAGAATCAATTCACATTTTAGGCTTTTTTAATAAAGATAATTATAATAATCCAGAGCTTAATACTATATTAAATGAATTTAAAGAAAAAAGAATTTCTAGAGCATATAAAATAGTTGATAACTTAAAAAAATATCACAATATTGAAATTGATATAAATAAAGTTTTATCTAATGGGAAGGATACTATTGCAAGGCCTCATATAGCAAAAGCTATAATTGATGCTGGTTATCCTTACGAGCATGATTTTATATTTGATAATTTTATAGGTAATAATTGTCCTGCTTATATTCCATCAACTAAGCTCTCTACTAAAAAAGGGATTGAGCTATTAAAAAAATATAATGCTTTAGTTTTTTTAGCACATCCTGTATTAGTTAAAAAGACTCCTGTTATAGATATATTAAATTTAGGATTTGATGGACTTGAAGCAATTTATTATAAAAATACAGAAAAAGATACAGAGAAATTTTTAAAACTAGCTAAAGATATGAACTTATTTATTTCAAGCGGATCTGATTGTCATGGAATTCCTAATGATGAAGGGCACGGAAGTGTAGGAGATGTAAATATTCCTCAAGATGATTCTATAATCTCAATGCTAAATTGGGTACTATCCTACAATTAAAGAGCTGTATACAACAGCCCATTAATAATATAAATTGAAATATTTTAGTGTAAAATGCTATACATAATTTATATTTTACATTCTAAATAAAGAGGTGTCTCAGGCATCTCTTTATTTCTTTGATATAAATTTATAGAATATTGTACTTACTATTAATACTGAAATTCCTCCAAATAAAACTACTACATAAGCTTCTATACTTTGAAGTAAAATTCCTGATATTAAATATGATATAGGTACAACTACCTTTACTATACTTATTGTTAAACTTAAAGATCTTGCTCTAAATTCTTCTTCTATATTGGTTTGTAAAGTATATGAAAATGGAATATCAACTAAAGATATACATACTCCCATAAAAATCATTATAACTAAATAGTAAATAACATATATATTTATATTGCTTATGGTATTAATAAAAAGCGGAATAGAAAGTAATATCATATTCACAGACATAATTATCCCTGTTATTGAAAATATACTATTTAATTTATATTTAGCCATGATCTTCTTTACCATAAATGCACCTATTATCATTCCTACTGGAATTGCTCCCTGAATTAATCCAAAACTTTTAGTTGGAATTTCTAATATATTATTTAATATAATTGGTATTGGAATCGTAACTGAAAAGGATATAAAGAAATTAAATATTATAAATATAGCTAGAATCTCAATAATGTATCTTTTACTTATTAAATATTTAAAGCCTTCTGCTATTTCTTTAAAATAATTTAACTTCCCTATAGCAATATTTTCATCAGATTTTTCTTCTAATTCACTATTAGAATTATATTTAAAATCAATTAAAGTATCTAGCATAGCTGAAACTAAAAATGAAATAGAATTTATTAGTATAAAAGACTCTATATTAAATATAGCAAAAGCTATCCCCCCAAATACTGGACCTAGCACCGATGATATGGAATCTATTATCCTATTCCCTGCATTAATATTAACTATTTTTTCTTTTGAAACAATGTTAGGTATTGCTGAATCTATGCTAACATCAAATATAATATTAATGCTAGTAACAACAAAAGTGCTTAAATAAATAATTCCTGTACTTAGGCCTTTCCAATTACTAATTAAATATACTATGAATAGAAATACTCCATTTAAAAGATTAGCTGTAACTACTAATTTCTTCTTATTAAATTTGTCAGCTATAACTCCTACAATTGGATTTAGTATAATTATAGGTAATATACTTAAAATTAGCGTTGTAGAAAAACTAATACTAGATCCAGTAATCTTTAACGTATATAAACTTATTGCAAAAGTATATATAGCTGTCCCAAATATTGATATTAAGCTTCCTAGATAAAATAAGATAGCATTTTTATCTTCTTTATTTTTTATAAGTTTCATACTTATCACCTCTAGAAAATTCTATAATATCTTCTATACACCATATCAAGTATCTAATTTTTATATTTTTATTTAAATTAAAAGAAAAGATAGGGTCAACCCTACCTTTTTCCAAAATACAAATATGAGTAAACTTCTTCACTATTTGAAAAATAATCTTCATATATACTAGGTTTATTTAAATAATCTGATTTTTGTTCTGATATCATATTAAAGTTATATTTGCTTATCTCTTCCTTAATATGATTAATATTAAAATTCTTTCTATTTTCCTCTTTTATAAAATTACTTAATGCAAATTTTTTAAATAAAATATATGATAACCCAACATATGAATCTTCTTTTAAATACTTTAATATATCTTTAATAGAAAAATCATTTTGCTCAAACCAATAATTACTACTACCTCCATAGTCTAAAAATAAATCAATGGATTTTGCCTTTATTGGTATATATTTAAAATCAGTACAAATAAACATTATATTCTTTTTTAAATCACTTCTTTCAATTAATGATTTCAAGTAAATATGCTTTCCAATATTATTATCTATAGCAATATATATACTACTATTATCTAAATCATTATATAAATTTCTTAATAAAAAACCTAATCCAGTTCCTATTTCTAAGATTACCTTATCACTAAAATTAATTTGACAAAGCTTATTGCATGTCCAATCTAATCCCTTTCTTACATTTAAAATGTAATTTTCATCAGTTTCTTTTATATAGTCTTCAATAATATTGTTATATATTTCATTACTACTTTTTTCTAAATATTCATCAACAATTAATATTCCAGATTTTACGCTGTACCCCTTACCACAAGAGCATTTTAATTTTCCATCTAATATGTAGTTATCTTTTATATTACCCTCTTCTAAATATAGATTTCCTCCACAAACAATACATGATAATAAGTTCAAATTTTTAATATCTATTCCTAAATTAAAATTTCTTTTTACCTCTATTTCATTTATATCCTTTATTTGCTTTATCAATTTATTATCTATCTCTACTAATTCATTTATTTTTTTATTTATTTCCTTTTGCTTTAAAGTAAATATATCATGCAATATATTATTTTTTTCAGTAACACTAAGCTTTCCCAATGTCTCATAAACAAAAATAGACTTTATTTCATTTAATGTGAAGCCTAATGATTTTAGCTCTAAAATATTTTCAAGCTCCTTTTGACATTTTTCATTAAATTCATATTGGGCTCCATTTTTATACGGTATTATAAGTCCTAAATCTATATAATGCCTTACAGTTTCTATACTTATTTTATTTATTTTACTAAACTCCCCAATTTTCATATATACTCTCACTTTTCAATAATATAATAACTTAATTTTATATTAATTTATTATGGCTTTCAAATACTTCTAATAATTAAATAGAGATATTATTAAAAATAATATCTCTATAAATAATTATATTTAAATTTATTTACCTATTCTTTTATCGTCATTAAACCATTTGGCTTGAGTTGTAGGATTATTAACTATGCCTAATGCAACTAATATAGATAATATTGTATTAGTTATAGTTTGATATTCTTCTGGCACTATGTGTACACCAAAAGCACTTAAAATCATTGGTATTAATGCAAGAATAGAAACCCATAAACCATAGTTCTTAAATCTTGACCAATCAAAATTCATAGTAAATCACCTCTTGTCTATGATATATTTTATTCACTAAAATCTAATTATGTGAATAAAATATAAAACTGTATCAATATATGTAAAAAACTAATATTGATACAGTCTTAACTCTATTCTTTATTAAACTATTTATTCTAATTCTTCCTCTAAGAAAGCCTTATATCCTCTCATAGTTTCATAGATATCTAGCTTACTTGCTACTTCCCAAGGAGCATGCATATTTTGAAGCGCTACACCACAATCGATAACTTCCATATTATATTCTGCTAAAATATATGCGATCGTTCCACCGCCTCCTTGATCTACTTTACCAAGTTCAGCTGTTTGGAATAAAACATCATTTTTATCCATAACATTTCTAAGCCATGCCATAAATTCTGGATTTGCATCATTACATCCTGATTTTCCTCTAGCTCCTGTATATTTACTAAATACAAGACCCTTACCAAAATATGCAGAGTTTTTCTTTTCCATTACAGAAGGATAATTAGGATCATACGCAGCTGTAACATCTGCTGATAACATCTTTGAATTTGCTAATGCTCTTCTTAATTTTAAGCTTGAATAATCTCTAAGTCTATCCATTACTTCAGCAACAACATTTTCAAAGAATTTTGAGTGCATCCCAGTTGCTCCATTACTTCCTACTTCTTCTTTATCAACCAATAATACTACTGAAGTATATTTGCTTTTATCTAAATCTAAAAGAGCCATTAATGAAGTATAAGCACAAACCCTATCATCTTGACCATATGCCATTATCATACTTCTATCTAATCCATATTCTCTAGCTCTTCCTGCTGGAACTACTTCTATTTCTGCTGATAAGAAATCTTCTTCTTCAAAATCATACTTTTCTTTTAGCATATTAAGAATATTTGCTTTAACAGCATCCTTTTCGCATCCTTCTAAAGGCATATTTCCAACTAATAAATTTAAATCTTCACCTTCAATAACTGCATTAGCTTTCTTTTGAAGTTGATCTGCAGATAAATGTATTAAGAGATCAGATATTCCTACAACAGGATCATTATTATCTTCACCAATTACTACATCAATTTTTGTACCATCTTTCTTAACAACAACTCCATGTAATGCTAAAGGTAATGTAACCCATTGATATTTTTTTACTCCACCATAATAGTGTGTTTCCATCATAGCAAGGTTAGAATCTTCATATAAAGGATTTTGCTTTAAATCTAACCTTGGAGAATCTACATGAGATCCTATTATTCTCATACCTTTTTCAATTGGCTCCTCACCAATAAGAAATAGTGCTAATGCTTTATCCTTATTATTGATAAATATCTTATCACCAACTTTTAAAGTCTCCCCATTTTCTATAACTTCTTCTAAATCTCTATATCCTAGAGCAATAGCCATGTCTACACTTGTTAAAACACATTCTCTTTCTGTTTTGCATAAAGACATATAATCTATATATCCTTTACAAAAATCAAATAACTCCTCTTTCTTATCTCCTGTATATTTTAACCAAAGATTTTTTTTATCTTCCTTTTTGTCCATATTAGCCCTCCTAATTTTATTTATTGTAATTATTATTTAAATCTATACTATATTAATATAAGTATTATTCTATTATCTTATCCATTCTACTTTCAATTATATCTACTGGAGTAACATCAGACATAAGTGAATGTCTATAATTTACAGCAGCAGCTTCTATTATAACAGCAATATTTCTGCCTGGTCTTACAGGAACTCTAAGTTTTTTAACCTTAACCCCCAATATATCTTGACGATCATCATTTAATCCTAGTCTATCGTAATCCCCATCATCTTTCCAATGCTCAAAATGCATAAGTAATTGTATGTCTTTTTCAGGTAATATGGAACTTAATCCATATAATGATGCAACATCTATTATTCCAATTCCTCTTACTTCAAGCATACCTATAGTAATTCTTGGCGACCTACCAATTAGTTCCCCATCAATTTCTTTTATATCTACTGCATCATCAGTTACTAATCTGTGACCTCTTTTTATAAGTTCTAAAGCAGTTTCACTCTTGCCAATCCCACTTTCTCCTGTTATTAATATTCCTATTCCATACACATCAACCAACACTCCATGAAGTCTAGTTTCTGGTGCTAATTGACCGGTAAGATAAATTGTTAATTTACTAATAAACTTTGTTGTAACAAGCCTAGTTCTCATGAGCCAAATTTTATTTTTCTTAGCTGCTTTTAATAACTCCTCTTGAGGTTCTAAATCCCTTGTAATTACTAAACATTTTAAATTGAAACTAAAATATTTGTCTATTCTTTTCTTACGAAGTTCAAGAGCCATAGCCTCTAAAAAACTCCATTCAGCTTTTCCTATGACCTGTATTCTTTCAGGAGCAAAATAATTATAAAATCCTGATAGCTGTAATCCTGGTCTATTTATATCATTGACAAATATTTCTATATCTTTTTCCCCTTCGACTAATACTTCCATATCAAAATCTTTTATTATCTTTTCAACTGTAACTGACAAATTTATCACCCTTTAATTTCTTTTTTTTGGTTCTACGGTTTCTAGTTGAGCTCTAAAATTATTTTTTACACTATCTATATATCTTCTTCTTAAAATTTGTTGTTCTTCTTTTTCTAAATCGTTTAATCCCTCTTCCTTACTCTTCTTATAAAGTTCATTAATTCTTTTTATTACATCATCAATTTTCATGTTTTGATAATCCATCTTTAGTTCTCCTTTTATTTTAATTTTAATTTAACTCTTTCTTATATTTTACCCTCTATTTAAATCAATATCAACTTATATAATTTCGACAAATCACTTACCATTATTTTACAAATTACTTTCTTAACATTTTTTATTTTTAATCAATATCCTTTACATGATTTTCATTATGTTCTATAATATTACAAATTATGATAAAAATTACAGTAAAAAATTAGACAAATTTGTTGTTATTTGTTTTATGAATTCATTTTACATTTTTACACTTTTTGGTATAATATTGTTATAACGAGATGTATTTTGTAAATAGATGGAGGTGCTACTAAAAATGATAAAGAATTGTAGGAGACAAATACTACTAAAGAAAGCTATACTTAACTTCTTGTTAGGATATCTTTCTCCAAGCAACAAATTAATAATTTATCTTTCACAAGATTTGGACAAGCTAATAAGTAAATCACAAAAGAATATCTATAAAAGATATATTAGAAAACACATTGGTAGCAACCCTTTGAAAAAGGTTGCTTAAATAGTCTACTAAATATTTATTATGTGTAAATTTCATGATTACTTTATTTATAAATTAGTTAAATATAATTCCTTATAAATCAAAAAATATAGAAACTTTTTTAGCTATTAGCTTAAAAAAGTTTCTATATTTTTTCGATAAAAAAACACCTTATCAAATAAGGTGTCATTAACAAATATATTCCCAACATGCCGTTCACTTAAATATTCATACCTGCGGCTCGCAGGTGGGTTAAGCTCACTAATTCGCTGCCTTCTCCTGCCACATAAAGTGAATTACTGAAGCCTGACATTGTTTTAGTTGTTGCAAATCCCGTATCAATAATGTAGGTTGAATATTATAAGCTTAGCGCACATCTCAGGATTTATTTTATGATTTTATTATATCATAGATTATTTCATATGCAATAGAATTTTTTTCATATGTATCTATCAATTAGCAAATAAATTCTTTGACAACATCCTCAATAGATAAATCACTATCTTCCTCAGTAAATAATGCCATAAATTGAATGCTTTCACAATTTACTGAATCAATTTGAAAAGCCATAACCTCTCCTGAAATTTCTAACTCTTCAACTATTTCTTCAATTATATCAACAACTTCATCATTTCCATATTCATAAAGGTAAGGAATGAAGTATTCTTTATACCATTGAATACTTTCTTCTTCATAATCACTTTCTTCATTTGAATAACTTCTTGCTGCCTTTAAAACATCTTCATCAAAATCTAAAAAGAATTTTACTAGGAATAGACCATCTTCTTTTTTTAATTCTTCAATTTCAGTTAAACAATTTTCATCTAATATTTCTATAATCTTACTACAATTCATAATTTCCTCCAATTAATATAACAATTTTTTATATTCCTTTTTAACAGCTAAAAACTCCTTATCATCCTCTACTAAGTTTAACTCTTCTTTTCCATTTACATCATCTACTCTAAAGACATATACATCTTCGCTCTTTTCATCCATTGGAGCTAATAATAAATATTCTATTTCTTCTAAGTAAATTCTTGCTACAGCTTCAAAATCTACTTTATTCCCATCTTCATCTAAAAAGCTCATTATCTTCTTTTCATTATCATCTAAATTTAGTTCTTTATTATCCATTTTGTTCTCCTTTAATTTAATTATCAAATAATATTTTATATTTAAAAAAGATTTTTTACCACTATTTTTTTACTTTATTATATTTATATACAATCAACTTTTGTAACTATATGCATATTTTTTTCATATTATGAAGTAATAATAATTTCAGAGGACAAATTTATGCTAGAAACAATATTATTAGTTTTATCAGTATCAATAGATTCATTCCTAGCAAGTATTGCATATGGAACTAGTAAAATCAAAATCCCACTGACCTCTGCTTTTATAGTGGATATAATCTCAGCTAGCATGCTAGGATTTTCCCTTCTAGTTGGTGGATTCCTTCAAAATTATATATCTGCTAATGTTGCAAGAATTATAAGTTTTCTTGTACTTTTTCTTTTAGGAGTATATAGACTTTTTGAAAGCTTATTAAAATCTTATATAAAAAATAAATCAAATAATTTATCTCCATTAACTTTTAAATTATTTGATTTTAATGTTGTTCTGCAAGTATATGCTGACGAAACAAAAGCTGACTTCGATAAATCTAAAATACTTACATCAAAGGAAGCTTTATACCTTGCATTTGCCCTATCGTTAGATAGTTTAGCTGTTGGATTTGGTAGTAGTCTTATATCTATCAATTATATACAAGTTTTTGCAGTTGCTCTTTTAATTGGTATAGTCGCTATTTTACTTGGTGCTTTTATTGGAAAGAAATTTGTTGAAACTACAAATATAAATCTTTCATGGTTGTCAGGTGCAATGCTTATAATTTTAGCTTTTTTAAGAGCATTTTAAAGGCTGCTAAAAATAATTTAGCAGCCTCAATTTTTTAATATAATTTATTTATTTTCTTCTTTTTTCTTTTTGTTTAATAACATAAATGCTCCAGCTCCAACTATAATCACACCTATAATTATTAAATAGATAGGATTATTTCCACCAGTAGCTGGTAAAGTAACTCCATTTTCATTATTAACTTTTTCTGCAATTATAAACTTACTAAAATGTGATGTTTTAAATGTTAATTCATTTCCATTTATAGTTGTTTCCATTTGCTCGAATGTTTTAGTTTCCTCATTATAGTAGAATACAGCTAAGTTGCCTCTATTTAATCCCTTTAAATCTTCATCTGTTAACTTTAATGTTACAGTTGCAACTCCATTTTTGAAATTATGAATTTTAACTAAATTATCGCCAGTCTTAACAAATAAATTAAATTCAAATACTTTTTTAACTCCTTTAATTCCAGCAATAATAGTTGAATCTTCATTAACTTTCATTTCAAAAATTATACTTGAACCTTCTTTTAATAGCTCTTTATCAATTAAACTAAATGGTAGTACTATAGTATTTTCTCCATTCTTAATTTCAAAATATCCATTTCCAGCTTTTATAGATTCAATATCTTTTATTTCAAGTCTAATTTCATTTGATGGATTTTTTATAACTACTTCATTCTTTCCATTAGGATTTTCTACTTTATCTACTATATTTTCTATAGGATTAGTTGTTCCATTATCATCTTTTACAATAACTTCACATGTAGCTTTAAAGCCTCCATCCTTTGTTGTTACTGCTATTGTTACTTTTCCTGGTCCTACTGCTATTACTTTTCCATTTGCATCAACCTTTGCAATCTTTTCATCACTTGATGTCCATGTTGCATCTTTATTTGTTGCATCTGCTGGTGAAATGCTAGCTTTTAATCCTAAACTTTCATTTATCTTTAATTCTACTGATGTCTTATCTAAGCTTACTCCTGTTACTTTTACTACTTGTACTTCTTCATTTTTCACAGTGATATCACATGTAGCTTTAAAGTTTCCATCCTTTGTTGTTACTGTTATTGTTGCTTTTCCTGCTCCTACTGCTGTTACTTTTCCATTTGCATCAACCTTTGCAATCTTTTCATCACTTGATGTCCATGTTACATCTTTATTTGTTGCATCTGCTGGTGAAATGCTAGCTTTTAATCCTAAACTTTCATTTATCTTTAATTCTGCTGATGTCTTATCTAAGCTTACTCCTGTTACCTTCACATCCTCATTATCTTGTAACTTTTCTATTTCTGCTGAGTCTCTAACTCTTAGTCTATGACCTTCTGGATCTTCAGATGCAAGTCCTATTGCAGAAATTTTATCTCCTACATTAATTCTAGCTTTCCATTCATCATCTACACCTGGATTTTTACTACTTCGTACATAACCTTCAACATATACTCTTGATTCTCCAGAACCGTCATCTACAAATATACTTTGTCCTTCAATCCTAGTTACTTTTCCTTCAACTTTAACTAAAAGACCTTCTTTTTCTTCTAGCATACTATCTTTTGTTGAAAGTTTTATCGGCTTTACTAAATTAATATTTTCATCAATTATCTGTAATCCTAAACTTTCATTCTTAAGAGCTACTTGGGCATCATTTAAATATGATGAAACTTTTCCTTTAATTCTTACTTTTTGACCTAATTTTACTGCTGTTGTTGAAACACCGAATATAGTTAACCCTGCTGTTTCATCTTGAACATAAATAACATCAAAGAATGAATTTCCAGGTGCAGCTACATTAGAGGCTGCTGTTACATATCCTTCAACTACTACTGTTTCACCAAATCTATCTGGAATGTTATCGTTATTATTATCTATTCTAACATCAGCAATTTTACTAACTTTAAGTTCTGGAGCTGGAGCAAGTTCTTTAAGTACTTTTTCACTTATTTGATAGTTTGAATAATCTAATCCATCCATTTCAAAGTTTGAGAAGAATGTAGCTCCTGATACTACAACTTTAGATCCATTACTTAATGTCTCAACAGCTAATCCAATAACTTCTCCTTTTCCTACAGCTGCATTATCACCTTGTTTATCAGCATCATTTCCATAAGTAGTTGCATGTCCTCTTACTAAAATATCAATATTTGTTGCATCAGGTGGCATTATAAGTGTTGATCCACTATAGAAACTATATTTTTTAGTAGCGTCTATTCCGTTCATCCAGCTACTTTCTGTATTATAGTCATCAAAATATAATCTATAATTTTGCCCACCATTTTCATTATCATCAGTTGCCTGATCATCATTAAATCTTATTTTTGCACCTATTGCTTCAAGTACAGAATTTCCTTGCCTTGCATTTCCATACTCATCCTTAGCATCTCCATAATCTGCCTTAGAAGTTATTGCAATATTTCCACCATTTTGAACAAATCTAGCTATTGCAGCTAATTCATCCTCAGTATATTTTTGTGGCGTCAATCCATAAGTATCTTTTACTGTACTTTGAGGATCTGACATTATAAGTAGTGATGCTCCCTTTAGTACTTCATCTGTTATAGGCTTAGTATTTATTACTGACTTAATATTATTTTGAGCCATTAATGCAGTTAAAGTTGTAACTTTTCCTGAATAATCTCCTGAAACATATTGATTTTGATGTGCGCCATCTATAACAACTTTAGAAACTTCATTTGCTCCTAAAACTTCAACTTCAATAGCTCCTTTAAACTCTTTAACTTGTCCGTTAATAGTAGCTGTCACTTTTACTTGGAAAGAATAATCTCCCGCTTTCTCAAATTTATGTGGTAGCTTTGCAACAATTGATGAACCTGCATCTACTTTTTCAATAGTTTCAGTTTTTATAGCTTCAGTTCCATTATTTAAATAATATTCTACTTTAATATTATTTATAGGTGTCGCTTCGTTGTTATATATAGTAGTTCCTATATTAAATTCTTCACCAGCAATAATCACTTCTGTGTCAGAATCTACTGTAGAAATTCCAAAGTTTTCTCTTTCTCCAACCCAAACTGCAGATGTAACAGCTATATCACTATCTGCTTGATCTACTCTTACATAGTAATATGAACTTGTTGATTTATCTAATGTAAATGACCAGTTCTTAGTTGTAGAGTTTATATTATCAATTGATTTAACAACTTTACCACCATCACCTATTATTGAAATCTTTTTAATGTTATCTCCAGAATTTATATCCTCCACATTAACATTAAACTCTAATAAATCGGTTTGTGGTATTATTGATCCCATGGTATTTCCATTAACCTCATAAGAAATTTTTAAATTTTCATCTTCTGTTGCATAAACTCTTCTTTCTTTTATTGCATCATAAACAGATTCCCTTGAAAGATCAGATGCTTCTACAACAGTTCTTGCAGTATTTGCATTACCCCACTTACCTTTATGGTTATCTTGGTTATTAGTTGGTGCAACGTGCCATCCTTTATCAAGTGCTCTTGTATAATATTCATATGAAGGGAAATATCCTGATCCTCTAATAGCACCCTCACCATTTCCAACTTCAATTAATGTAACTTGCTTATCTATTTCAGCATCATAATAGGCAAAGTCACTAAAATCTCCAAAAGTTTTTCCTGGGTGATTTAATTGTGATATGGATTGTTTTTGGGTTTTTAAAGCATTATAGTAATTTTTCAAATCCATTTTGCTATTTGTTCTTGTCTCAAATCCTGGCGTATTAAAAGTATTAATATGACCATATCCACCAGTAGAACCTGACCAAGTCATTTCATATCCATAAATAGCTACGAAATCTCCATTTTTATTATACCTATCTGCAGCATTTAAACCCTTTTTCCAAGCTTCACTCATTGATCCATCAGCTATGCTCGCTAATTTATCATTATCAAACCAATTTGAGTGATCTGTTACAGCTAAGAAATCTACCTTTGCATTATTTTCTGCATATTGATATGCCTCATCAACTGTACCAGTACCATCTGATATATTAGTATGTGAATGTAATTGTCCAAAATATAAGTTTTTCTTAACTTCTCCAATTGTAAACTTCCATTCTTGAGATGTTAAATTTCCTAAAGAATCTTTGACTTCAACTAAAACAGTATGAATACCATCAGCTAAATCTTCTCCTACAGAATATTTTATAGTTTTATCATCTTTAGATATGTTAGCGCTTACATCTTTTCCATCAAGTGATACCTTAATTGAATCCTTATCTATTCCTGATTCATCATTAAAAGTTGCACTAATTTCAGGACGTCTTAAACTTCCTATATTTTCTCCATTAGCTGGCTTTAAATCATTAACTGTTGGTCCAACCTTATCTGTAGCTTTATTTACTGTTACGATACATTCTGCTTTTATATCAGGTTTTATTGTTGATTTTACTTTTATAGTTGTTTCCCCTTCTTTAATAGCAACCACTTTTCCATCTTTATCTACAGTTGCTATTTCAGGGTTCAAACTTGTATATTCAACACCTTTTTCTGTTGTATTTTCAGGGATATAAGCAAGTGTTAAACTTTTATTTTCTCCAACTTCAAGAGATATACTTTCATCAATTCTTAATCCAATTAATGCAATGTCCACAGATGAATATTTTGAATTTCTAGGAGTTGGTTCTTTTGCGTAAAAATCACTTCCATTATTATTAGTATCCCAACCATTAGTTATTCCATTATTTGAACCATCATTATCTTTGCGTTGAGCACTCAAACTAGCGCTAATTGCAGGTGCAGCCTTATCTCCTTCAAAAGTTGTCGCTGTTCCAACTCCAACAAAATCTATAGATGCCCCTTCTGCATTTACTAATCTAACCTTTAAGTTTGTAGCTCCCATATTTAAGTTTCCTAGAATATCTGGATCAGGTAAGAGTTCTTTTCCACCATCAGCACTTGTTCCAGCTGCTTGTTGAGTTAAAAAATAACTATTTGCTTTAATTAATCCACTTAACTCACAATTATTATTTCCAAATTCTCCAGTAGCACTTGCATACTGTAATTTCCATCCATCAATATTTATATCACTATCTGTTGGATTATAGAGCTCTATGAAATCGTTTTTATATTTAGACCCAAAATTTCCTCCGCCGCCATATACTTCACTTATTACTACGCCACTTGCTTTTTCTGCTTTAACTTCTTTTACTGGTACAGTTATTAGTCCTACTATCATTGTAAGTGTCATAAATGAGCTTAATATCCTGCTTTTTAAAAGCTTTTTCATATTCATCCCCCTTAAAATATTTTAATAAGCTCTTGATATAAGTATTTCTACTTATATCTCTGATTAATTATGTCAAACTTATAATGCAAATTTTAAATAGAATTTCTTTGTACCTCCCCCAAAAAACTCCTCCCTCCATCTTTTACTAATTTAATTTTATCATTTAGTTTCTGTTCTTCAAGTCGAATATGATTATATATAATAATTATTTTTATTCATATATCGACATAATATTTAGTATTTTAATTAATATTCTTAAAATATTATACTATTTTTATTATTTATTTATTATATAGCAACCTATATTAAACTTTTCTACATTATGTTAATCAATTTAGATTTATTATGTTAAGTAAATCTTCAGTTAAATATATTAAAGAAATTTAAAAAAGGATTATATTTTTATTATTAAATATAACCCTTTTCAAGTTGATTATTTTATTGTTAATTTATTCTTTTTATTAAATACAAAAAATGTTCCTGCTAGTACTAATAGAAATCCGAATATTATTCCACTTATAGGATTATTTCCACCAGTAGCTGGTAATGTTACTCCACTTTCATTACTAGCTTTTTCTGCAATTATAAACTTACTAAAATGTTGTGTTTTGAATGTTACTTCATTTCCATTTATAGTTGTTTCTAATTGTTCAAAAGTCTTAGTTTCTTCATTATAGTAAAATACAGCTAAGTTTTCTTTATTTAATCCTTTTAAATTTTCATCTGTTAATTTTAAAGTTACAGTTGCAACTCCATCTTTAAAGTTATGAATTGTAACTAGTTCATCTCCAGTCTTAACATATAGATTAAATTCAAATACTTTCTTAACTCCTTTAATTCCAGCTGTAATAGTTGCATCCTCATTAATCTTCATTTCAAAAATTATACTTGACCCTTCTTTTAATAGATTTTTATCAATTAAACTAAATGGTAATATTATTGTATTTTCTCCATTTTTAATTTCAAAAAATCCATTTCCAATCTTTATAGCTTCTATATCTTTTATTTCAAGTCTAATTTCATTTGATGGATTTTTTATAACTACTTTATTCTTTCCATTAGGATTTTCTACTTTATCTACTATATTTTCTATAGGATTAATTGTTTCATTATCTTCTTTGTCAGTTTTTACACTAACTTCACATGTAGCTTTAAAGTTTCCATCCTTTGTTGTAACAGTTATTATTGCTTTTCCCGCTGCTACTGCTGTTACTTTTCCATTTTCATCTACCTTTGCAATCTTTTCATTACTTGTTGTCCAAGCAACTTCCTTATTTGTTGCATTTGTTGGTGAAAGGCTAGCTTTTAACCCTAAACTTTCATTTATCTTTAATTCTGCTGTTACCTTATCTAAGCTTACTCCTGTTACTTTCACTACTTGTACCTTTTCATTTTTCACTGTAACTTCACATGTAGCCTTAAAGTTTCCATCTTTTGTTATTACTGTTATTGTTGCCTTTCCTGATGCTATTGCTGTTACTTTTCCATTTTCATCAACCTTTGCAACCTTATCGTCACTTGAAGTCCAAGTAACTTCTTTATTTGTTGCATCTGATGGTGAAATGCTTGCCTTTAATTCTAAGATTTCATTTATATTTAATTCTTCTGATGTCTTATCTAAACTTATTCCTGTTACCTTCACATCCTCTGGCTTTTCCTCTTCTGGCTCTGCTGTACAATTAATTTTCATTATTATTGTCTTAGTCGCTTGTCCAGCTCTACCGTCATCGGTATACCAAGGTAAATCAATAGTTTCTTGTGTAGGCTCAATATGAAGCTTAAATTCATTCATTCCTGGTTTTAACCCTATTTTTTCTACATATACATTGCCATATTCGTCCATAGCACCAGTGTATAATTTATTAATATCTTCATCATTTATTGTAAACTCTACTCCATATGGCACTGTAGCTTTTAATGTAAATTCCTTTTTATCAGTTTCATATTCTATACTATCTCCATAAGATATTCTTGGCATAGAAGCCATCATAGGCATATCTACCCAACGAAGTACATAATCATCTACAATCATTGAATTTCCACCTTGATTCTTAACTGTTAACTTCATATTAGTATCAGTTGAACTATATGCCCAATTTCCATAATCCTCAGTGTCATTTTGAACACGATTATGACTTGTAAATGCTTCTGTACCCCATGAACCTCTTGTATACTTATATTGAATGCTCTTTCCTGCCATCATTTTAAATTTATATTCTACTACATCTCTAGATGTTGCTCCACTTGGTACTGTAAGTCTTCCACCTGATGCATTCCACCCATTTAAATCTCCCGCAATATAAATATCATCTGTTGCAGGTGTATAGTTTGGAATATGAAGTCTTAATGTTACATCAACCATAACTAATTTTGGAGTAACAGATTTTTCTTCTGAATATGATCTATTATAATACTTATCATATGCAGCAATCTTATAAGTATAGTTTTTATCATTACTTACTGTAAAGTCTACAAATTCTTTAGAAGCTTTATCTTCTACAGAAACTTTTAAAAATTCACCATTACCTTCTTTACGATATATCTCAAATCCTTCAACATCAACTCCGTCTGATTCCCAATTAAGTTTTGCCCTATTAGATTCTACAAGTATATCACTAAGTATAGGTGATGATGGTGCAGTATTATCTTCACTACTCATTATTGCAGTCATTGATGCTTCATCTGATTCTGTATAGTTATCACCAGCATTAGTTGTTGCTTTAGCATAATATTTATATATTCCAGCTTCTGTTGCTTCAAATGTTGCATAATAAGCTTTTGATCCATCATCTAAATCAGATTTATATCTTAACTTTGTACTATTTGCATTATCTCTTGATGTTCCATCCTTATAATACATAAGTTTAGCTTCAAAGTTTGGAACTTCTTTGCCCCTATATTCATCATTGTCAGTTAATCCTGGAATATTTATATTTACAACTATTTCATCAGTTTTATTACCTACTCCAATAGTTAAATCATTTACAGAGTTAGGTTTACTAATGGATTTAATATTAAATGATGGTAATGCAGTTACAGAATCACTAAATTCACTTTCGCCACCTTCTTTAATAGCTGTAACATAATAATAATATCTTGTTCCATCTACAACATTTTCATCAATAAAACTTGTATTAGTTCCTTCTCCAACCTTTTCAGATTTTTGACCTTCAAGATTAGTTCTATAGATATTATATTTTGTAGCACCAGAAACTTCATTCCAAGTAAGAATAACCTTTCCTTGTTCGGCTTTTGCCTTAAGTCCTTGCACTTTATCAACTGTTACTATTTTATTGTTAGATACCATCATTAACCCTGTTTGAGCTGGAATTGTTATTTTTACTTTTCCATCTTTTACAGTTGAAGATATATTTCCATATAACTCATCCCTTAAAATTAAACCTTCTGGTAAGAATCCCGTTACATCTGCTTCAATAGTTTTCTCTGTATTTGATTGATTTAAAACTAATAATGCTCCCTTTTCAGAATTCTTTCTTGCATAAGCAATAACATTATCATTTGCATAAGCAGTTTGAAGTTCACCAGTTGCAAACAAATCAAGATTTTCATTTCTGACTCTTGCAGCATTTTTATATACATTAAATAATTCTGAATATCTATCTACAGCAGAATACTCTCCATTAGATTCTGAAACTCTTTCCCATGGGAATGATCTTCTTGAATCCGGATCCTTTGTTCCAGTTACACCAACCTCATCACCATAGTAAATTGTAGGTGCTCCTGCATATCCCATTTGGAATATAGCTGTTAGTGCTTGTAGTTTTAATGCATTGTCTGATGCTTCCGGAGCAATCTTAGTGTTTTCTTCTTCCCATGTAGGATTATCTATCTTAGTTATATTACGTATAGTATCATGAGAATCTACTAAATTTAACATTGCTTGCCATGCTTCTTTAGGATAGTTTTCTCTTATTACTTCTAATGCATTGTTAAAATTCACTGCATTACCACTTATTATATAATTTTGAAGAGCAGCTCTAAATTGATAATTCATAACTGAGTCAAATTGATCTCCTAGTAAATAATGAGTTGCAACTCCCCATTCTTCTCCTAATATAACTGGATCATCTATTACATTCCCATTAACATCTAGTCTTCCAGCAGTTGATTTTACAGCTTCTCTAAATTTTTGCCATGTACTTGTTGATACATCTGGTGCAACGTCTAATCTCCAACCTCTTGCACCCATCCACATCCATCTTTGAGATGCTGCATATTCCATATTTTTTTCTGCTTCTCTATCACTCATACCTGTTAAATCGTATCCAATAACATTTTCTCTATAATCAACATTATTCCATTCATGATTTCCATAAATTGCTAACTTATCACCTTCTTGAGGCGCTTTTGCCTCCATTACTGGTAATGACTCATATCCCCACCAGCCTTCATATTTATAATGCTGATCTTTTGCATCTAAAGCATTTCCATCCTTATCTCTTATAACCCATTCATTTTCTACTTTAAACCAAGTTGTAAACTTAAAGTCTTCTGGATAAGAATAATTTTTACCAGTTAAAGGGTTTTTTGTATTTTCAAATTCCTTAATAACCTCTTTTTCTGCTTTCTCCTGAGATTTTCCTGTATTAACTTTATCCCATACCTTTCTCCAATATTCATAAGCCCCAATTTCTGGATACTTCTCATATCTATCAAAATATATAGAATCATCGCCAACATGGTTAAATACGCCATCTGCTATTAACTTAATTCCATTCTCTTCAGCAGCTTTTGCAAAAGCTTGATATACTCTATCTGAAGATGCTCTAGTTGCTTCATAATTTAATCCTGAAGTAGGATCACCTTCTTTATTATAAACAGGTTGTCCAAACATTGGATCTAATGATTTATAATCAGTTGCATCATATTTATGATTAGATGCAGCCCAAGCCACTGGATTTAAATATATAGCTGATATTCCTATTGATTTTAAATACTGAAGTTTTTCTTCTATTCCTTGAATATCTCCTCCATAAAATTCATTAGTCCATATATTATCTGTTTTTGAATTAGGATAATATGGTT
This sequence comes from Clostridium tertium, assembly GCF_017873245.1. Lineage (GTDB taxonomy): Bacteria > Bacillota > Clostridia > Clostridiales > Clostridiaceae > Clostridium > Clostridium tertium. The sequence goes on from NZ_JAGGJY010000019.1 coordinate 40,295, forward strand.
TATTTTCAGGAGTTGCATGTCTTGGATTTTCAGGATAATCACTCCACTCACCCCATACCTTTGATGATGCTGGATCATTTTTTACTCCTCCATCATAATATTGAATATCATATGACTTAAGATTCCCATCAGCATCAATATAACCTCTATATCCATCTAATAGTTTAGCTCTATTATTTTCTTCATTTCCATCAAAAAATCTATCAGGGAATATTTGATATACAACTGATTCCTTCATCCAATCTGGAGTTTTATAATCTTTATCATATACTGTTAGATTATATGGCAATGCACCTTCTTCTGCTGTTGTACCATTTCCTCCACTCAAACCATCATCACCATATTCTAGCTTTGCTTTTCCATCGACTAATATAAATTTATAACCCCAAATTCCAATACCCTTAAAATCTGTTTTGGGTACTATTACTTCATAGTAATCTGTTTCATTAATTGTAGTTGCTTTTCTCATATCATAGCTTTTTGCTACTCCGTTACCATCTATAAGTTCAACCTTTGCAACTTGAACATCATCTTTTGCTACTCCAATTCTTAGAGTTAAATCTTCACTTTCCTCTTTTATTGCTCCAAATGGCTTTTTGTAAGTGATACTTCTTGAATCAAATGTTATTGCTGATTTGTTTATGAGCCCATCAAAATTTCCTTCTGCTACCTTATAATTATGAGTTAACTTTTTATCACCTTTATAATTTATGGTAAATATAACATCTGCTGGGTCTAGAGTATTTACTATTAAATTACTTCCACCTTCATCTGCTCCATAACTCTCATCCCAATTTGCCCCAAAAGCTACTTTTGTTTCAAATTTTCCTGCTGGCAGATTTCTTTGTAGCTTATATACACTTCCATCAAAATTATAATCTACAAACATTTGCTTAGCGTTCTCTGGAGACCATTTTCCTTCACCAAATATTTCTTGAATATCTCCAACTAATCTTGGCCACTTGTCATTACTTAATTCTGAAATATATTGAGGTATTCCATTAACTCCAGGTACATTTATCTTAACTTGATTTAATTCTTCATTAACATAAAAATTAACTTTAGTCTTTTCAGTTAAATTCAAAATAAAGTTATCTCCATCATTGCTAAATCCATCCCAAGTTCCATTCTTAACAATTTTAAATTCATGCTTACCTGCTTCTAAAACTGTTGAATATTCAAAAAATCCATCTACTAAATGTTTTAATTGAGTTTCAGGGTTACTATTATTCCAATTTTGAAATGATCCTGCTATAAACCACTTATTTTTTCCTCCTGGCTGATTAACTAATTCATCAGCTATTATTTCTCCAGTCTCTGGAGACTCTTCCTTTGGAGGTTCAACATTTGTAACAGGCTTTACATAATATGTTTTACTATCATCTTTTTTATAATAAACTTCTAAGTTTCCATTACAATCAAGATATGCTAAATCTATTATTCTTTCAAAACTATCCTCTTTTTCCCAATTACCACATTTTCCCTTTGTACCTATTGTCCTTGAATCACTAGTAATTCCTGTATAAGAAATTGTTGTTTCTACTCCAAATTCATTCTCTTTATTAAATAGTCCTTCTTTACCTTCTGGACCACCTGTAATCCAATTCCATAAGGACCACCCTTCATAATCTTTATTAGGTCTATTATAATTTACTTTTATATTAATATTTGAAAAATTCTTGTATAATTCTTCATATTCAATACTTTTCGGTTCCGGATTGCCTTTATCTAGAACTCCCGATGTTATTATAATTTCTTTTTCACCTTTAGATAAATCATATTTAACATCTCCTGTAGCCTTATTTTCCCACTCTCCCTTTTTTATAATCATTCCAAGTTCACCTGATTTAGGTACATCAATTACAGCATACACACCCTTTTCATCCTTATGTGTAAATTCAACTACATGTCCATCATTACTTGGCCACCAAGTCCAAATATTCCACCCTGAATAATCATTATCTTCTTTTAAAAATCTAACTTTAACTTTTTGATTTCCAGTAGTTTCTGCTTTAACTACATTGTTTGGAATAGGTATTAATGTTAGACAAAATAGTATAACTGTAAATATGCTTAGCTTAGCTTTGTGTTTTAAAACACTATTTCCCCTCATAAAAATCCTCCTTTTTATTAAATTATCAAAGATCTATTTCGGAAACGTTTCCAATAAGCTTGTTATTAGTTTTATTTATATAAAAATAATTATAGAAACATTTCTTACCCCAATTGTAAATGATTACTACATTTTTTTCTATAGATTTTATTTTTTTTGTATATTAGTACAAACTTAAATAATATTAATTCTGACAACTTATTTTTTATAATAGCTTGTCAATTTTATTTATATATATCATAATATTATTATGGTATATAAAAGGGAAATTTTAGGAGGTATTTTATGAAAAAAACTTATAGTTTAACAAAAAAAATATTTATTTCAATGTTATTAGGTGCACTATTTGGAATTTTAGTACAAAGTTTAAAATCTGAATTCATTCGGGACACTATTATTTTAAATGGATTTGTAAAGGTTTTATCCAGTGTATTTTTATCATCAATAAAGATGATGGTAGTTCCTCTTGTATTTGTTTCATTGACATGTGGTGCTGCTTCAATTGAAAGCATAAAAAAACTTGGAAGAGTTGGTGGAAAAACATTTTTCTTTTATATCACTACAACATGTATCGCAATAACTATAGGAATTCTTCTTTCTATATTAATAAAACCTGGTACTGGACTTTATATGTCTCATCTATTAGTAAATGAACCAGTAATTTCACAAAATAAATCTTTTATAGATATTATAATTGAAATAGTTCCTACTAATCCATTTGAATCATTTGTTAAAGGCAACATGCTTCAGGTTATTTTCTTTTCAATTTTATTTGGTTTATCTATAAGTATGGTTGGAAAAAAGTCCTCTTTTGTAAAAAACTTTTTTGATTCATTAAATGAAGTAATAATGAAATTAGTTCAATTAATTATGAATTTTGCACCCTTTGGTGTTTTTGCATTAATGACAAATACTTTTGCAACTATTGGATTTAATGCAATGATCCCACTTATTAAATATATGATAGTTATACTTCTATCTTTACTTATACACTCCTTTTTCATATATGGAGGACTATTTAAGGTATTTACTAAACTAAGTATAAAACCCTTCTTAAAAAAATTTATCAAACCAGCTTCTATAGTTTTTTCAACTGCTTCAAGTAACTCTGCTTTACCTGTTACATTGGAAGCAATGGATGAAATGGGAGTTGATAATTCAATTTCGTCCTTTACCATTCCTCTAGGATCAACTATTAATATGGATGGCACTGCTATAATGCAAGGTGTAGCTGCTATATTTATTTCTCAAGCTTATAATATGAATTTAAGTATCACAAATATTTTAACTATTATATTAACAGCAACATTAGCATCAATTGGAACCGCTGGGGTACCTGGTGTTGGTATGGTGATGCTTTCAATGGTCCTTCAGTCAGTTGGATTACCTATTGAAGGTATAGGATTAATTCTTGGTATTGACCGAATATTAGATATGTGTAGAAGTACAGTCAATACAATGGGCGATTGCATATGTACTATTATAATTAGCAAATCTGAAAATTCTTTTAATGAAAATAAATATTATTCAAACTCAGATAATTTAGAAAATTTAGAGGATTTAAATGAACTATATGAAAATGCTGATAATTCTATTTAGCTTAAAGAATAAATAAGTAATTAAAATCTTATATAATATCATAATCATCTCAATTTTTGACGTAAATTTACACTTTATTTATATAAAAATATTGATTGACAACATTTCTCCCTATTGCTAAAATGATATAGTTAGTATAGTTTAACTCCAAGTTTACTATTACTAAACTTTTATGTGATTTTAGGAGGTTTCATGAGTGAAGCATTTTTGCTAATTAAATATTTATCTATTGGATGGAACTAAATTTTACAATTTATGGAGGGATTTTTATGAAAATTGAACAACTAGGAAGACATATTTTGGTGGAATACTATAACTGTGACAAGGATATTTTAAAAGATTATACTATCATTGAAGATCATATGAAAGAAGCTGCTATTGTATCTAATGCAACTATAGTTACAAGTTGTTTCCACAAATTTAATCCCTGGGGAGTAAGCGGTGCTGTTATAATCCAGGAATCTCATCTTACAATTCATACATGGCCTGAATATGGTTATGCATCAGTAGATCTATTTACTTGTGGTGATACTGTTAATCCTTGGCTTGCATTTAAGTATCTTGAAGATGCATTAAAAGCCGAAAGAAGTGAATCTACTGAAGTCGCAAGAGGTTTAGTTGATAAAGTTAAAACTTTTTCTAATGGAGCATACGATAATATTCAAGTAAAGCATAAAATGGAGGGTTAAGATATGGATATGGAATTATGGTACACTGAAAATCAAACTCAAAACGTAAATTTTTCTATGAAGGTTAAAAATCACTTGTATTCTGAGCAAAGTCCATTTCAAAAAATTGATGTATTGGATACTTATGAATTTGGAAGAGTACTTGTAATTGATAACTGGACAATGGTTACTGAAAAAGATGAGTTTATTTATCATGAAATGATAACTCATGTAGCTATGGCTACTAATAAAGATATTAAAAATGTTTTAGTAATAGGAGCTGGTGATGGAGGTACTGTTAGAGAATTAACTAGATATAAAACCATTAAAAATATAGATATGGTTGAAATAGATGAGTCTGTTGTTAAAGCCTCAAAAGAATTTTTGCCTTTTACATCAAATAAGCTAGATGATGAAAGAGTAAACTTATTTTTTGAAGATGGAATTAAATTCGTTAAAGGCAAGCAAAGCTTATATGATTTAATTATAGTAGATTCTACTGATCCAATAGGACCTGGAGAAGGCTTATTTACCAGTGAATTTTATAAAGATTGTTTCTCTGCTTTAACTGAAAAAGGAATTCTCATAAACCAATGTGAAAGCCCTTATTACCCTCATAATTCAAGAGAAATGAAAAGATCATTTAGTAAACTAAAGGGAATATTCAATATATGTGAAGCATATCAATATCATATGCCTACATATGCTTCTGGACATTGGATGTTCTGCTTTGCTTCTAAAGAATTGCATCCATTAAAGGATTTTGATGCTAATTACTGGAACTCATTAGGCTTAACTACAAAATATTATAACACAGACCTACATAAAGGAGCATTTATGATTCCAAATTATGTTAAAGAAATCTTAAATAATTAGTTAATAAAGCGCCGATAGGATTTTAAATCTTATCGGCTATTTTATTTCTATATAAAAATAAATATTTAAATTAATCCAACAAAAAATATCAAAATAAATAAACTTATATAATATCTTTTTTGTCTTTAATATCAAATATCTATTCACTTATTATATAAATTTTTATATCATAATACTATAACAATTATTCTAAGAGGTTTTAATGTACGGAAAATCCACAAGTGCACAAACTACAAGTCTTTCGCTAACAGTATATAATAATATAGCTTTAATAAATGAAACTAGAGATCTTCCAAGATATAAATCTGATTCTAATCCTTATATTTCTATTGAATACTTTGATATAAGCAATTATATAGATGAAACATCTGTTATAATTACAGGCATGGATGACTTTATAATGGTATTTAACTATCTTTGTTGTAATGATAAAAATCCTAATCTATCTCCATGCAGTACATGTGAAAATTTAATACCTAATTCAATATTAATTAAGGGAAATAGTATTGATTCAAAAGAAATAAAAACATATTATTTGACTGATAACATTAGATGGTCTAGTAGCTATACAATAATTCTAGATGAAAAAACATTGGAAATTCACTGTTGGTTCAATCTTATAAATAAATCAGGTATAGATTATAATAATGCTACTTTAAAAGTTATTGCTGGAGATGTGAATTTAGCTTACAAAAACCTTTACATTTCTAATGCTCCAATTCAAGCTACTAAATTAGAAAGTAGTACTCCTATTGCTGATATCGGCATTGCTGATTACTATATTTATACAGTACCAGATAAATATAATTTTCTTAACAATACACTAAAGAGAATAAAAAGCTTTTATAAAAATGGGATTGTATATAGTAAACTTTATGACTTTGGATATGATTCTATAAATGCTAATATAATAATTAAATTTCAAAATACAACTGAAAACAATTTGGGTATTCCACTTCCTTCTGGCAATATAAATTCTTTTACTCGTTTTGATGGTAATTTAGAATTTGTAGGAGGAAGCTCAATAAAAGATATCCCCAAGGATAGGGAAGTTTCCTATATAATAGGAAAAGCATTTGATGTCACATCACAAAGAAAAATAATTGCTTATCAAAAATATGCAGATTATATTCTTAAAGAAGTACAATATATAGTTACTAATACCAAAAATGAAACCATTCATATAAAAATATGCGAGCCTATATCTGCACCTTGGGAAATGACTTTTGCTACTGATAGATATGAAACTGATAAAAATGGAAATCCATGTTTCCAAACTACAATTGAATCTAATTCAAAAAAAGAAATAATGCTTAGTTACAAATATGATGTTAAATCTAATTAGTGTTTAAGCAAGGTATTATTAAATATAGATATATTTAATAATACCTTGCTTATTTAACTTACTTTCTTATTTTAAACACATTGATAGATTCAATTAATTTTTTTGAGCTCTCCATAGCATTATTTGAGTTAATTATGGTTTTGTCTGATTTACTACTTGCATCCACAATTTTATTTGCAATATTAGCTATTCCACTACTACCTTCTATTGTTGCTTTAGATACACCGTTCATAATGTCTGAAATCTCCTTAATAGATATTAATAAGTCATTAGAAATTTTATCAAACTCATTTACTATATTATCTATCAATATTCCATCATCTTTATATGTTTCTGTTACTCTTATCATATTAGAAAATTCATTTTGTAAATCCTTATCCATAAAACTAATTAAACTATTTGAACTATCTATAAGACTGTTAACTGCTGCAGATATATCATTTCCTGTCTCCTTTATCTTAATAACAGATTCTTTTGAAGCTTCCGCAAGCTTTCTTATTTCTTCGGCAACTACTGCAAATCCTCTTCCTGCCTCTCCTGCTCTTGCAGCTTCTATTGATGCATTTAAAGCTAGAAGATTAGTTTGTTCTGTAATCTCTATAATTATTTCTGATAGTTGATATATCTTATTAATTACTTTAGTTTGTTCTATGGCATCTTTCAATGTTATTTTAGTACTTTCCAAAACTTCATTTGTATTCTTAAGGCCCAAATTAACAGAATTCTTATTATTTAATGCTCTATTACTTATTTCTCCTGCAATCTTTGACCCATCCTTTGCTTTATTTGCAATTGATTCAGCAGATATTTCTATAGCTTCAATTGAATGACCTATTTCTTGAGTTGATGCAGATGTTTCTTCCATAATTGCCGTTACTTCTTCAGATGTAGCTGCCATATTTTCTAAGCTAATATTTAAATCATATATATTTGAATTAATATTCATAATAGAATACTCTGTATTTTTTGATTCTATTTTAACATTTTCTAATAAAATACTAAGTGAATTCTGAATTATAGTTATATACTTTAATATAATTCCAAGTTCATCTTTTCTATTTAAAACTTTTTTATCTATTTCTTTTGAGAAATCTCCCTTTGAAATTATCTCCATTTCACTGACAGCTACCCTCAAAGGTTTAACTATATTCCTTGTTATAACTGCTGCCGCAATAATTCCAGTAATTAATACAAATATTATGCTTGTAAGCAGTAATGAAATTAATTTTTTTATAGCTTGCTCATTTTCGATTTTTATACTTTCTGCTATAGTATTGCTATAATTAGCAAGCTTGTTTAATTCGTATCTAAATCCTTCACCAAAATCAAGTTCAACTAATTCAAGTTGTTTTTTAGCTTCATCCCCATTTCCTGAAATAGCTAAATCAATGATTTCATTTTGCTTATCTCTATAAGGTTTTAATTTAGTTTCAATTCCTATTATTGCTTTACTTGTATGATCATCGATATATATATTTTTATAATTGCTAAAATTTTTATCAAAGTTTTCCTTACTCTTAATTACTTTCTCTTTTTCTTCTTCTTGAAAATTCTTATTGCCAACGTTTAAAATAATTTTATAAATACTTGTTTCAATACTACGTTCTTCATTTATGCTATTATTCAAGCTTAATACAGATGAAAAATTTTCATTATACATTTTTTGCATTCTTTCATCAGCTTTATTAAGTTGAAATATTCCTATTCCACCTATAACAAGCATCATTAAAGTTAACGTAGTTGTTAAGATAAATATTTTCACTCTAACTTTTAAGTTTTTAATCATATATGCACCCCGTTCATAATTGAATTTTATACAATTTAATTATCCATTATAATCTCATTATAGTCAAAATATTCCTTTAACATTGTCAAAACTTTATAATAATTGTCAAAATACTTTATAGAAAATAAGAAAAGAGACTGTATTAAAATAAATTTTTATATTAGTCAATAAAAATGGAAGTTTCAATTCTAGCTTTCCTTTTTTTTGCACATATAAAATAATAGCTAAAAATTTCTATTTAAGATTAAAAACGTCTAAGTAAATAAAATCAATAGTTTAAAAGGGCTCGCGAAACGCGAGCCCTTTTATAAAAATAAAAGATTAACTTTTTAAGTAAATAAAGCTTACTTGAAATTGAATAAATTTTATATTAAATAGATTTATGATACCTCGCCTTTTCTTTAATATTTAGAATTGTATTTCTACTACTTCATTTTTTTCAAGGCTTTTTAACACATCTATCACCCGTTGATTACTTGATCCTCTATATTTTAAAGATATATTTCTTTTATCTATTTCAAACCTTCCATCAATAAGTACATCTACTAAAGACAATATAGATAATCTATTTTCGTTTTTTATTATATCCTCATATAAATAACCAGACCATAACCAAATACTTTTTTTAGTTTCTTCTTTTATTCTTTTTAATAAATTAAACAAATCTTTATCTTGTATTTGTTCCATAGGTTCTCCACCTAAAATATTAACTCCCTTTACATTTGGATTCTTAACATATCCTATAAATTCTTCTTCTGTTTCCTTTGTCCACTTATCACCATAATTGAAATCTTGTAAATCTTTATTAAAACAACCCTCACAATTATTAGTACATCCACTTACAAATAATGTAGTTCTTATACCTGGTCCATTACTAACATCAAATTTTCTTATTTTAGAATAATTCATTTAGCAAACCTTCCTTATAAATGTAATACTCTATCTCCAATTTCAGCAGTTCTCCCTTTATTCCAATAATTAGTTCCTATATAACCACAAGTCCTTCTCATTACTTGCATTTCCGCTTCTTCTTTATTTCCACAGGATGGGCAAAACCATTCTAAATTATCATCTAATTTAATTTCACCAGTATAGCCACATTTATAACAGATATCTGGTTTAGTATTTATTTCTGCATATTGTATATTATGATATATAAAGTTTATAATTTGCTCAATTGCATCTAAGTTTTTGCTCATATCAGGAACTTCTATATAAGAAATACATCCCCCTAGGCTTATGTTATGGAATTGAGATTCAAATTTTAATTTACTAAATGCATCTATTTCTTCACAAACATGAACATGATAAGAATTAGTATAGTATAACTTATCTGTTACATTTGGAATAACTCCAAATCTATTTCTATCTAGCTTACAAAATCTATATATTAAATTTTCTGCTGGGGTACCATATAAACTAAATCCTAAGCCTGTTTCTTCTTTCCACTTTTGACACGCTTCATTCATATGATTCATTACAGCTAAAGCAAACTTTTCTCCCTCTTCACTTGTATGACTTATTCCAAGCATTGATTGAACCATTTCATGTATTCCTACATAACCTAATGACAATGTTGAGTACCCATCTTTTAATAACTTATCTATTTTTTCTTCTTTTTCTAACCTTGCTATTGCACCATGTTGCCAATGTATAGGAGAAACATCTGAAAGTGTTCCAATAAGCATATTATGTCTTGTTAAAAGAGCTTCCTTACAAAGTTCTAATCTTTGATTTAGCATATCCCAGAATAACTCCATATCTCCATCAGCAATTATACCTATTTGAGGTAAGTTTAAACTAATTACCCCTTGATTGAATCTTCCATACCATTTATAGTTACCTTCTTCATCTTTCCATGGTGCAAGATGTGATCTACATCCCATTGGTGGGAAAGTATTTCCTTCATAATTCATTCTCATCATCTTTGCTGATTGATAATCTGGAACTAATCTTCTTGCCGTACATTTTGCAGCTAATTTAGTTATATAATCATATTTCCCACCTTCAAGACAATTGTGTTCATCTAATAAATAAACAAGTTTTGGAAAAGCCTCTCCTATTTCTTGTCCTTTATAATTTTTCATACCTTCTAATCTTTGTTTTATCATTTCTTCACAAATTAAGGCCATTTCTTCTTCATACTCATTACCTTCCTCAATCTCTAGGTAAATTGTACTAAACGGAGCTTGACCATTGGTAGTTTGCAATGTTGATAATTGATATCTTATAGTTTGAACTCCATCTCTTAGCTCCTTAAACTTCATATCTTTAGCTAATTCTCTTGCAAGTTCTTCATTATTATATTTTTCTAAATACATCTTATAAGTTTTTTCTTCAGTTACTCGTAAAAATTTAGCAAGATGTTTTATTGTTATGCTTTGTCCACCATACTGATTACTTGCAACTTGAGCCATTATTTGAGTAGTAACAGTACATGCTGTACTAAAGGATTTAGGCGTTTCTACAAGTTTATCATTTATAACTGTTCCATTATTCAACATATCTTCTAAATTAATTAAGCAACAATTAAATATATTTGAAAGAGTATAATCCATATCATGCCAATGTATTACCCCTTCATCGTGTGCTTGAACTATATAGGTTGGAATAAGTCTTCTTCTAGATATATCTTTTGAAACTTCTCCCGCAATTAAATCTCTTTGTGTTGCTGCTATAACAGAATTCTTATTTGAATTTTCTTTTATAACATCTTCATTAGTTTTATTTAAAAGACTTAGTATACTTTCGTCTGTTGTATTTGTGTTTCTCTTAAACTCTTGTACCGCTCTATATCCTTCATAGGATTTAGCTGTTACGATTTGCCCATAGTGAACAAGTCTATCGTAAACATAAGATTCGATTTTATGTATAGTTGGAGTATCCCCTTGTTTTGAAAAATATTTTTCAGCATCACTTGCTATAAGCTTTGCTATATCTGCTAAATAAATACCGCTTCCATTTTTCATTGCTTTAGAAATTGCAGCCCTTATTTTATTCTTATCAAAATCAACTATACTTCCATCTCTTTTAATAACTTTCATTTAACCCATCTACTCCCCTTTAAAAGTTTTAAAACTTTTATATTTTGCCTTCTTTTAGCACTCATTTTCTAATTATACAATAAAACATTTTTCATTGCATTTTTACAACTACTCGTTTTTTTAAACAATCCTTATAAATTTTCGCTTATCTCAAAATTACCTTTGTTTTATGGATATAGTTGATATTTTTTTAATTAACATATATTTTTATATTTTAATCCTCGATAAATTTTCAATATTCACCCCTAGGTAGCATTAATACTATGGTTAACATTTTATACAAAAATAAAAACTTAAAAGCTATACTAAATTAAACATTAAAATTAAAATAGCATAGCTTTAAATTTATAATTTTTCATCAATCAATTTTATTTTACTTTGTGTTTCATCATTTATAGGTATACCTTCATACCATTTATCATTATTTATCTTTGCTACATCACCAAAATATTTACTTTTCAATATTATTTCTGGTCTGTACTCAAAATGTAAAATATCAAAATGCTCCCATTTTCCACCCCAGACAAATCCATTATCTTCAAATACTCTAACTAACTCTTTAGGATAACCTTCAATTCTCTTGCTTCCTTTAGTTTTATCAACCCATTTCCAATAATCTGCATCATTTCTGCTTAAATCTATAGCTATTCCATAAGCATGCGGACTAAGTCTTCCAGTATCTTGTATAACCCTATAATTATAACCCCCACTTATAGGGAAGATATAATTGTTGATTTTATTATTTGTTTTAGCTACTTCTCTTGCTTCATTTAAAGCTTTCTTTAAAGATTCACCTGCTTTAGCATTTTTATTAAACATTACATTACCACAAGATGTTGAAAAAGAAGATAAATTCTTTTCTATTTGATTCTGGTTGCTCCCATAAATACTATTAAGAAAAGAATAAGCTCTTCCTCTACCAGGATCCATTCCATCTACAACCATACTTATACTCTCTAATGGATATATATCCTCCAATGTATCTTGTAAATCTGCATTTGCTGTTTTCATATCTTTACTTTTTTCTTTTTTATCGTCATACAAAATCTTTTTATCGTTATTTAGTATTAAATATATATATCCATCTTCAGATACATCTATATCCTTTATTTCTTCTGGATAAGCTAACATTAAAACTAATAAATCTCGTTTAGCATTATTTATATATGTACCTTCTTCCATAACCATAGCTTGTGGCTTATATTCTATTAAGCTAAATAAAAGTACTATACAATATATAATTATAAATTTCTTTTTCATATTTTCACCTACTTATATTTTATATTTTTATTATTCCTAAAAAAAATAAACATACTCTGATAATTTAATAATTTTTAATTTGAGATTTTTTTAAATTACTGTTAATATATAGTAAATACTTTTTATAAGGGGGCAAAATATGAGTATTATAGTTTCTAAATTTGGAGGAAGCTCTCTTGCTGATGGTAATCAATTTAGAAAGGTAAAGGATATTCTTTTATCTGACAATAGAAGAAAATTTATTATACCTTCTGCACCAGGAAAGAGGAACTCTAAAGATTTTAAAATTACAGACCTTTTATATCTTTGTCAAGCACACATTGAATCTAGTATTCCACTAGATGATGTATTTAATCTAATATCTAATAGATATAAAGCTATAGTTTATGAGCTTGACCTTTCATTGGATATAGACATTTATTTAAATGAAATAAAAAAGGATATAGAAAATGGAGCATCTAAAGAATATGCTGCAAGTAGGGGCGAATATCTAAATGGTATTATTCTTGCAAATTATTTAGATTTTAAGTTTATAGATGCTAAAGATGTCATTATATTTAATAAATATGGAAGCTTAGATAATGAAGCTACATATAAAGCATTAAAAAATACACTTTCTAATTACGAAAAAGCCGTAATTCCAGGATTTTATGGATGTGATCCTCTTGGAAATATAGTTACATTTTCTAGAGGTGGCTCTGATATTACAGGAGCATTAGTTGCAGCAAGCATGAATGCTGATTTATATGAAAATTGGACAGATGTATCTGGTTTTTTGATGGCTGATCCCAAAATAGTCGAAAATCCCATGCAAATCAAGAAAATTACTTATAGAGAATTAAGGGAGCTTTCTTACATGGGAGCATCTGTATTACATGAAGATTCTGTTTTTCCTGTAAGAAATGCTGGAATACCTATTAATATAAAAAATACTAATCTTCCATCCAATCCAGGAACACTTATTGTTAAGGATATGGAGCCTGATTATAATAATCCTATAAAAGGAATTGCTGGCAAAAAGGATTTTACCGTAATTTCTATTGAAAAAGCAATGATGAATTCAGAACTTGGATTTTGCAGAAAGGTTCTATCAATATTAGAACAAAATTGTGTTTCTTTTGAAAACATGCCTTCTGGTATAGATACTGTTTGTGTTGTTATATCAGATTCACAGCTTAATAATAAAATAGATATTTTAGTTGATGAAATAAAAAGAGCATGCAATCCAGATTCAATTGTAGTCCATCCCAATATGGCTCTTATTGCAACAGTTGGTAATGGAATGTCTTCAAATAAAGGTATTGCGACTAAAATCTTTTCATCTTTAAGTGATTCTAATATTAATATAAGAATGATTGATCAAGGCTCTAGTGAAATAAATATCCTTATAGGAATAGAAAATGACGATTTTGAAAAAGGAATTAACTCAATTTATAAAGCATTTATTTAAATTATAAAATTAAAGGCAAAATGCTAGTTTACTCTACATTTTGCCTTTTAAATTATTTCTTTAAATTATTTTTTCTAGCCATTTATAGCTACTATATCTACTCCATTTTCATCTTCTCTTATCGTTATTTCCATTTTTAGATTTCCAGTTGTTATACTTCCAACTATTTTTATTCTACTAGTTCCCTTTTTTATATTATATGTATCTTCCCCTAATTTAGTATGCTCTAAAATATTTATAACATTATTATATGGATCTATCAAAACCACTTTAAACTTTCCAGACTCAATATTAGAACTATATTTTATATTGATTTCCGTATCATTATTAGAGATAACCTGCCAAATAGTATCCATTCCTGTAAACTTGAAAGTTATATCTGTATTGGAATTTTCATTTATTCCTCTTTTTTCTAAATAGGAATAATTATCATTTATTGACACTATCTTTGAATTATCATTATATATACACTTTTCATTATTATAAAAATAAAATTTATCTAGAAACCTATTTATGGTTATTACTATTCCTGATACTATAATTATAGGTACGATAAAATAAACGAGCTTTTTATTACTCATATTCCTCACTTCTCCAAATTTCGTAAACTCTGGAAAGTATTATACCATATAATTATATTTAATTCATATATTATACAAAAAATAATAAAATATTTATTATTTTATTATATATGTTAAATTATTCAAATTAATTATTTCTCTCTCTAGTAAGTTTTATTATTATATCCCTATGTTCTGGATATAGGTTTAAAAGATACTCTCTTTCGAATAATTCAAAATCCTCATATTCAAATGCTGGAGCAACCATACATCCAACTAAAGAAAAGCCCTCATTATTCATAGCTGAGCCAAATATATATCCTTTTGGAACTAAAGCTTGTGGAACCTCCCCATTTTCTATATTTATCCCAAGTTGTTTTGTTATAAGTTCTCCCTCTGGACTTATCATATAAATTGTAAGTGCTTCTCCATCGTGGTAATACCATAACTCATCAGATTTTAATCTGTGAAAATTTGATACCTCACCTGTTCTTAAAAGAAAATATATACTACTCCATAAGTTTTTATTTTCTCTCACCTTCTCTTCTGATAAAAATGATTCTTTGAAATATCCACCTTCAACATGTGGTAACATTTCTAAATTTTTTATGTAATATTCTGCATTTTTCATTTTATATCCCTCCCTTTATTTATTAATATTATATACTAAGTTTCTAAATATTACATTTCTAATTCCAATACTTCTTCCTCTTGGTATTCAATAAGATTCAACTTATCTTTCTCATTTAACACCTCTAAAATTCCTTATATAAAGTCTATATTTTTGTTTTTTATCAAGTTTAAGCATTTCTAATCCTTTCCTAAATAGCATTCTAATATCAGTTATTACTAAATCAGGGACAATTTACTTATTACCGCTAATCCTTCCTATCTATCTTCTATTTCTGCTATAACTGTAAAACCTATAGATAGCCAATCAATTGTATGAACTAAACTTTTTCTTATTATTTCTTCATCTTCAACTATTATAAGCTTATACACTTTACCTCCCACTATAGTATACGATAAAATTATTTTAACTGAGGTACCCTTATCTTCTTCACTTGATATTCCTATTTCATATTCTTCTTCATATACCAATTTGACTATTTTATGTACATTATATAATCCAATGCTTTCCGTATCATTATCATCTATTGATGCACAAATAATAGTAGCTAAAACTTTTTTTCATTTAAAATTTCTCCTAATATTTAATAATTTCTTTTGACCTTTCCTTGTTGTAAATTAATAATATCTGATGTAAACGTATAAACAAACCTTAATATCTGCACAAATATCTTGTTTTATGAACAACACTTTATATGTTTACATTTATTTCATATTTATTTCATTTATGGTAAAATATAGCGTATATAAAATATATTATTAAAGGAGATATATAAATGAAATTCATTTTTAAGTTTAAGAGTTTACTATTTATATTTATTATTGCTTTTTTCACTACTACATTAGTTGCATGCAATAATAAACCTATAGAAAAGGAAGTCTCAAAAGGGTATATATGGGAGGCAACTAATGGCAGTACTAGTGTAAATTTAGTTGGAACTATACATCTTGGTAGTAATAATATCAATTTTTTAAATGATGATATAAAAAGAATAATTGATGAAACTGATGTTTTATCTGTAGAACTCGACTTATCACTTAAGGAAAATATAGAGAAAACTCAATCCTCTGGATATTTAAAAGATGGAAAAACTATAGAAAATTATTTATCTGAAGATGAAATTAATAAATTATCTTCTATTATTAATACATTAAGTCCTAAATTCAATATAAAAGAAATAAATAATTTAAATTCTTTCTCGCTAATTAGTTTACTGACTAATCTCTGTTATGCTAAAGCTGGAATACTTGGAAATGGATTAGATTTAATTATGATAAACGGAGTGAAATTACGTAAAGCTAATGGAGATAATATAACAATTAATGAACTTGAAGGAGTTGATTACCAACTTGAAGGAGTTGATTACCAACTTGAAGGAGTTGATTACCAACTTGAAACAATAAATAAAACTTTTACTTGGAAATATCTAAAAAAATATTTAAATGACTATTCAAATTCTAATATTGATGAAGAAGTTGATATAGCAAAAAATCTTTTTAATGCCTATAAAACTGGAGATATTGAATTTATTGAAGAAGCAAATAATAAAATGAAAAATGATAACCCGGAATACTATAAAATAATGCTTACAGATAGAAACATTGGTATGACAAATAAAATCGATGAATTAATTAAAGATGGTAAAAATCATACAGTTGCAGTTGGAGCCGCTCATTTTATCGGTGAGGATGGCATATTGAAGTTGCTAGAAGAGAACGGTTATAAAATAACTAGAGTAAATTAAAAACTATATATGGAGGTTCATTTATATGTATGAATATAAATTTATAAGACTAGAATTAAAAGGTTTTATAGAATCAAAACCAAGGCAAGACTATCATCAAATAGTAACTGATCATGCAAAGGAAGGATAGAGATTAGTACAAATTCTTACTCCACCAACTGGTGCTTATGAATCTGCTACTCATTTTGAATTAATATTCGAAAAACAAATTTAATAAAAACATTATTCAATTATAAAGCAAAACAAGAAAGATTAGCACCTCTCTTTCTTCTTATTTTGCTTTATTTCTTTAAATATAATTTTCATTTTTCCTTTAATATATTTATTATATAAAATTAGCTACAAAAGCAATTAAATATGATGCTGGTACAAATAGTAGCAATGCCACAAAAGTACCTACCACTTTACTTCCTACCATTGCTATTACACAAGCTCTAAAATCCTCTTCACTACATTTGCCATCAACTACATCATCAGTCATAATTGATAAATGAGGATCAATAAAAATTGATGTCAGTATTGTTGCTGTTCCATTAATTACTGGTGATAAAGATAAACAAGTCATTCTAAGATCTGGTGATATACTTGCTGCATATATTGGTGCAAAAGCTCCCGCTGTAATAATGGCTACAGAAATAAAATTATAAAATAAAATTTTTTTAGGAAGTCTTCTATAATTTATACTTGTTAAACTTTCTTTTACAGGAATTGCTATACTTTCCTTCATGTATTTCACACCATTTTTTGAAAAACTATGTATAATAAGCTTAGGAATTGACCTTTCTATTGAAAAATGATTTACTGCCTTACTAAACATTTGCTGAAATGTTGGTATTAAAAAAGCTCCAACTATAGATGCTATACCTGAAATTATAATTATTAAATTAAATATATTAAGCAAAGCTCCACTACTTGGATCACTTTCTACAAACTTTGTTAATAAAGGAGTTTGGAATGTCAGTGCAGTTCTTGAAACAAGCATTAATACATTAAAAACTGCAAATGTAACAGCTATTTTCCCTGTTCTAACCCCTACTAACCTAACTGAATACGCTAATGTTCCAATTAATGAAATTATAAAGTTTAATACTAAAACAATTATAATTTGTTTATCCAACTTATATCACATCCTTTAATGCCGTTTTTAAATATATATTTCAAATTAAATTATCATAAATCCTAACTTTATTGTTAAATATTTTTTTAATTTATAAATTTTAATAATACTATTAATATTCTCTTAAGAACTATAGTCATCTTAATTATAACTAAATGTGTTTATAACTAAAACATATTTGGTAAATTATAATATATTTGTAATAATTAAAAAGTGAATAATATAATAATACTATCCACTTCCTGATATTAATTATTTAATTAAAAAATATTTTTAAATCTAATATATATCCTAACTCTATTCTATAGCTCCAAATCTATTAAATGGTGATAACCTAAATATGGCTTTTCCTTCAACTTGATTTATATTAATGAGTCCAAACTCCCTACTATCTCTGCTTTTTTCTCTATTATCTCCAAGCACAAACAATGTATTTTCTTCTACCGTAATTGGAAAGTCTCTATTTCTAATGTATGTACTACCTTTAACATAAGTTTCATCTAGCATATCACCATTTAAATACACATAACCATCCTTTATATCTATTTCATCTCCAGAAACACCTATTACTCTTTTAACTAGTCTAGTTCTAGTGTCAGTATTATATGATATTGAAGCTATTTCTTTTAAATATTTATAACTTTCTTCAAATACATTACCCTTTTCTTCATTATCAAAAAATATTATAATATCCCCTCTTTTAGGTGTTGTAAAATTGTAGCTAATTTTATCAACTATAAGTTTTTCATCATTATATAATGTGTTCTCCATTGATTCTTGCTGGACCTTAGCACTCGCTAACACTTCTGTATTTATTAATGACACTATTATTACACTTCCTAATATAGTTAAAATTAGCCCCCTTATTTCCTTTATAATATTTTTATTATTCAAGTTAATATCCTCCTTAATACAACCTATAATTCATACTATCTATAAATATTTTTTAAGTGTATCTTTAACAAAATTCGGAAAATACCTTGTTAAATCTGCATGATTTTTATAGTCATGTAAATCATAATACCTATTAAAATTATGTCTATTTATTTCCTCAATTAAAGGCTTTATATCTGATTCATAAGTTTCTTCATTATTTGAATAGTGAAGATATATAGAATTATTATTTTTCTTATTAGATTCTATAACATTTCGCATTAAGTTATCTAAAATTTCTATAGATTCTATGCTAGTATCTCCCATTATATATTCGAGAATTTTCTTATGGCCTGGTAAGTTTAAATAACTACCTAACCTATACTGTGGTGCCCCCGTAATAATTATACTATCTTTTCTTGGTAATCCGAAATATAAAGCTGAATATCCACCTTTACTAGATCCCATAAAAATCATTTTTTTTGCTTCCACTTCTTTTGTTATTTCATTTATTAAAGAATTCACATCTTTTTCTATTGCAAAATCTTTATTTTTTCCTAAATAGTATGCTCCTCTAAAGTCAAATCCAAAATCATCTAAAATAAAAAGTTTATTACACTTAAAACTTTCTACAGTTTTAACATAGTTATATCTTGCCTTTTGACCAACTTTTGTACATGCTGTGAATATTATTAATAAATCCTTAGAACTTTTATTTCTCTCAAAAACATAATTAATATTATATTTTTCACCTTTATAAGTTTTCTGCTTAAAGATAACCATATGTTTAGCTTTAATTAAGTCAATAAATTTACTTAATTTTATTAGAATTATCTCAATCTTTTTCAATTTACACACCTCTATAAATATATTAATTTATGGCTTTAAAAATTTTAATTATAAATATCACTAAACTCTTCTTCTAATATGCTCATAATATGTACATGATAAAATTTATTATTTATATAAATAGAATCTCTTTTTGTTCCTTCTAACTTAAACCCTGCTTTTTCATACATAGCTCTTGCACGAGGATTATAATCAAAAACTTCTAATTCAACTCTATGCAAATTCAATTTTTTGAATGCAATTTCTAAAGCTTTGTTAGTAGCTTTTAATCCAATCCCTTTATTAAAGTTATTTTTATTAAATATAGCTATTCTAAAACTACATGATTTATATTCATCATCTATATCCATAAGTACAACCTCTCCGATGATTATGTCATTATCACATATTAAGAAATGCCTTCTTTCTTCACTACTAATTGATTTCTCAATAAATGCATCTATTTCTTCTTTTGTAGGATAATTTTTTGTTCCAGTATAATAAAACATTTCTTCATCTGGATTTTTAAATCCTACCTTCCAATATTCTTCTTTATCTGATATATCTAATAATCGTAAGTCTATGTTCATGTTCTACCTCATATAATTTGTTTTAATTTATTATAAATGATACTTAAATTCCTTCTAATACGCCAGTAACACCACAGATAAGGTCACTGAAAAATTCCTGCATTATACAAATAGCCGAAACAATTACTATTATTAAGCCTACGTAAGTAATTAATTTCTTCATACTCTTTCTTCCACATTTAATTAATATAAATCCTAAAATTAATGCTATTAACACTAAAATATTTATCATAATTCTCTCCTAAAATATAGCATTTTCTTCTACTTATATTCAATATATATTTTTTTGCCACCGCTTTATAAACTTCTTAAGAGATTTTTTGTTATCAAATATTTTAGAACACTATTAATAAACAATACCCATAATTTTATTGATCTTTCATCCATTCATTTTCATCGATTCCCACTTCAACTGATTTTTTTATAGTATTATTAAACTCCTGAAAATTTCTCTATTTTCATTCAATTTAAATTTTAACTTATTATTTGAAAAAAGCATTAATTATGTAAAGTTATGTGATTAATTTACTCTCTATTTTTATAAAAATAATTACTAAAATAGAAAGTAATCCCCCCCAACATATTAATATTAAATATGCATATGTAGTATCAAATAATCCTCATCTTTTATCTTCATATATAATATTATCTTTAGAATCTTTATATAAATTTAAATTTTCTTTTTTATCATAGCAATAAAAGTTATTTATAAAGTTTATCTTCTTTGTTTTAATAATTTCAACACTTGAATTTTCCTTATAATATAATTATACAGTATAAAATTTAAGATAAGATAATGGAACAAATAAAACTATTAATAGTATTAACAAACTTTTTTAAATTTCTGTTTCAACTTATTAATTTCTCCTTATTATTAAAACACTTCA
>NZ_JAGGJY010000020.1 GCF_017873245.1 Clostridium tertium
TTTTTATATTTTAAATTAGAACAATCTAAAACTTTTAAAAAAGAATTTTTAATGAATATATTCATATAGAAAAGAGTAAATTGTAAAAAATTTATATAAATTATAAATCATTATATATTAGTTATTTTTGAAGTTTTAGATAATAAGTGCAAATTATAAGAATATTTTACTGAATATGTTAAAAATAAGAAAATTTTAAGAAATTGTTAAGGGAAAGTTATATTAATTGGTCTACAATAAAGATATATGATTAAAAATATGTAACCTAGGGGGAATAGTAATGAAGTCGTTTTTAAAAAAGAGCATGATAATTACTTTTATAGCTTTAATAGTTATAAGTTTTTCTTTTACTAATATAACAGTAAATGCTAAAACTAGCGAATCAGAAGCTTATGAAATGAAAGTTAGTTATGGAATACAAGGTAAGTATAGAGCTATGAAATATATACCTGTAACTGTAGAAGTTAATAGCTTAGAAAGAGATTTTACAGGTGAAATAGAAATAAGAGTAGCTAGTTCAAATATGGGAACTTATGATGCTTATAGTAAAGAAGTTTCATTAACTAAAGGTGAGACAAGTAAAGTTATAATACCTGTAAAGGTATTAGAAAATTCAAGTAAAATGACAGTTAATATTGTTGAAAATGGAAAAGTTTTATCTCAAAAGAAAACATTAGTATCGAGTGGAAGAGTGACAGAAACAAATGTATTTACAGGAGTTTTAACTGATGATGCTACTTCTCTTGGATATATTGGTAATGTAAAGTTTGATTCAAGTAGAGGATTTGAAGGAACAATTGAAAACGTATATCTTGATGAAAACATAATAGGAGAAAATAATTTAAACATAGATGGATTAGATGCAATTATAATAAATAACTATAATATGTCTAATTTAAAAAAAGAGCAGTATGATGCAATAAATTCATGGATTAATAAAGGTGGAACTTTAATATTAGGTGCAGGTGCTAATGAATC
The DNA here is from genome assembly GCF_017873245.1 of Clostridium tertium. GTDB lineage: Bacteria > Bacillota > Clostridia > Clostridiales > Clostridiaceae > Clostridium > Clostridium tertium. Next base: position 979 of record NZ_JAGGJY010000020.1, read on the forward strand.
AAAAACAATAGGAAGTATTGATAAAGACTTTTTACAAGTAAAATCTAATGGGGTTAAAGAAGAAAATTTAACTTTAGTAGAAGATAATTTAAAACTTATAACTTCTAATTTAGAAGTTAAAGATGCAAAAATTAAAAATGGGACATCAGAAAAGCCATTAGTTTATTCTATCGAAAAAGGTAGAGGTGAAATACTAATAACAACTTTTGATTTAGGGCTAGAACCATTAATATCATCAAAAGATGCAAGTAAATTCTTAAGTTTAATTCTTACAGATGCAGCAAATGGTATTTTTGATAAGAATATGAATGGTGGATATATGGGACAGGGGTATTACAGAGCAAGAGAGCTTATGCAAAGTATCCCGATAAATGAAATAGTAGGAACTAAGTCATTAATAGTAGTATTTGGTTTATATGCATTAATTATAGGTGTTGTACTTTATATAGTTTTAAAGAAGTTAAATAAAAGAGATTTAACTTGGATAGCTATTCCAGCAATATCAATTGTATTTGCCTTAGTTATTTATTTTATGGGTTCATCAACAAGAGTTAATGATGTAATTTTAAATCAAAACAATATAGTTTCAGTAGATAAAGAGGGAAAAGGAGTAGCTAAGGGATATATAGGAATAGGAACAAAATATAAGGAAGATGTAATTATAGAAAAGCCAGAAGATGTAACTATGAATTATATTACACAAGATACGCACTATTATGGTAATCCAGAAGAAGAAATAAAAGATAGATTAAGAGTAAAAACAACCTATAAGGGAAATAATTCTTATTTTACATTTGCTGATAGCGATGCATTAGATATGAAAACTTTTGAAGTTATAGGCAAGGAACAAGTTATTCCTAAGATTGATTCAAACTTTAATTTATCTGATGGGAATTTAAATGGATCTGTAAAAAACAATTTAGATAAAAACATAAATAAATTAATTTTAGTTGCCGGACAAAATGTATGGGATCTTGGAGAGTTACCTAAAGGTGAGGAAAAGGCTATAGAAGGAGCAGCTACATCTGGAGGTGCTGGGCTTCAAGCTTATTCAGATACCTTGAATCAAAAATATTATGATGCAAGATGGAATGATAAAGAAAAGTTAAAGACTGAAGAGTATAAAAATATTTTAAGAACATCAAGTTTATTAGCGTCAGTTTCTGATGAATTATATATAAATAAAGAAATAAAACTTATTGCCATTACTGATTTACCTATAGAATACGGAATAGATTTTGGTAAAAAGTCTATATCAAAATTTGATACAACGGCAATAATCCAAGATGTAGATATCGATTTTAAGAGTAAGGATGGTACTTTAAACTTCCCTGATGGATTCTTCTCATATAAAGTTGATTCAGTTAACTCATCTTCAAATGTTCATTTAGATGAATACAGTGGATATATATATGGTCAAGGTGATATTATATTTGATTATAAAATTGATGATAACATTAATGTAACAGAAGTTATAGTAAAATCTGGTGTTGATAGATATGGTTATAATGGTGGAGAAAATGGAGAGAAGTTTATATATAATTATAAAACTAGTGATTATGAAAAGATAACATTATCTCAAGGTTTTGAAAAGATAAAGGATATTGAAAACTATATTGAAAACAATACTGTGAAAATAAAGGTAACTGTTGATGAGATGAAAGGCCAATCAATGGTTCCAAGAATAACTGTTAAGGGGAGGGAAAAATAATGCTAGTTATAAAGAACCTTGAAAAATCTTATGGGAAGTTTAAAGCTTTAAATGGATTAAACTTAGAAATAGAAAAAGGTGAGATATTTGGATTTATAGGTCCAAATGGAGCAGGAAAAAGTACTACAATGAAAATAGTATCTGGACTTCTTTCCCCAGATAGTGGTGAAGTTTATGTAGATGGAATAGATGCAATAAAAAATAATAAGGAATTAAAAGATAAAATAGGATATATGCCAGATTTCTTTGGAGTTTATGATAATTTAAGAGCAATAGAATACCTAGAATTTTATGCTTCTATATATGGAATTGTTGGTGAAGAAGCAAGAAAATTATCTATGGATTTACTAGAACTTGTTAACCTGCAAGATAAGTGGGATGCAAATGTAGATGGTTTATCAAGAGGGATGAAACAAAGATTATGTTTAGCGAGATGTTTAGTTCATAATCCAGAATTATTAATATTAGATGAGCCAGCTTCAGGTATGGATCCAAGAGCAAGATTTGAAATGAAGGGAATATTAAAAAATCTTAAAGAAATGGGAAAGACAATTATAGTTTCTTCTCATATACTTTCTGAACTTGGAGAAATATGTACTAAAATCGGAATAATTAAAAATGGATCTATAGTATGTGAAGGAACTGTAGAAGAAGTTATGCTTAGAGCATCAGGGGCAGCCCCTATTAATATAACTGTTATGGAGGAGCCTGAAAAAGCAATACAAGTTCTAAAACAAATACCAGATGTTAAAGAGATTTCTTTAGATGGAAATAAAATTACAGCAAATGTAGCTGGAGGAGATAAGGAAGCTAAGGAAGTATTAAAAGACTTAGTTATACAAGATGTATCAGTTATAGGTTTTGCCAAAGCAGTAGGTAATTTAGAAGATGTATTTATACAAATAACAGAGGATGATAATTAGAGGGGGGAGTTAAAATGAGATTGAATCCAGTTTTAAGAAATGAAAGCAGATTAACTGTAAGAACACCTAGATTTACAATTATGTTGCTTATTTATATATCTATTTTATCAGCAGGGACATTATTATTTTACAATACTTATAGTAATGAGATTTATGCAAGTGGATTGAATATGCAAGGTTCAATAATACTTTATATAGGTATGGCAGTTGCTCAAGCTGTACTTTTAATGTTTATAGTACCATCATTAACAGCAACTTCAATATGTTCAGAAAGAGAAAAGCAAACATTAGATATACTGCTATCAACTAGATTAAGTCCATTTCAAATAATAATTGGTAAGCTATTAGCATCATCACTTAAGGTAATAATGTTAATAGTATGTACGATACCTTTATATGCAATTTGTGCTTTAATTGGTGGAGTGAAAATAAGTAATATATTAGTACTTATATTATCATTTATTATTAATACAATATTTGTTGGGGCAATAGGAGTATTTGTTTCAACATATGCTAAGACATCAAAAGTTGCAACAGCTTTAACCTATGCAATAGTATTATTTATATTTATAGGTACTATAGTTATAGCTTATGTAATTTGGATGATTACTATGTTGAGGTTAAGTGGAGGCCCAATTACTACACCTCCAACAATATCACCTATAGTATACTTAAGCCCAGCAGTTGGATTTTTAAGCATGCTTTCAAATCAAGTAGGACTTGGAAATGATTTTCTTTATATGCTTACAGAAATAGGAATTTCAAAATATGCTGAATATATTTCTATAGGAATTCAAGGAATATTAACTTTTATATTCTTATATTTAGCAGCTAGAAGGTTAAATCCACTAAATAGAAAAAGAAATAAGAAGGTAAAGATTAAGACAAAGAATAAAGTAAAGGAGTAAAGCTATGAATTCTTTAAATAATGAAATATTAACCTTTATAAAAAAGGCATCAAAAAGAATTAGGGCGAACTTCATAATAAACTTGAGCATAGTAGGTTTAAAATACCTACTATGCTTAATATTATGCTTATTATTAATATCTTTATTTATAACATTTCCATATGTAGAAGAAGTTTCTCTTAGCGTTTTAGCTTTAGGATTAATTTCAATAATAATATATGGTTTTGTAAAAGCACCTGATAAAAAAAGTGTTGCTTTAATAGTTGATTCAAAAGGGTTAAATGAAAGAGTTACAACTTCTTTAGAATTAATAAATGAAGAAGATAATATTTCAATTGCTCAAAAGAAAGATACTGTATCTTTTATTAAAAATTTTAGCATAAAAGATAATTTGAAAATAACTGTAGATAAAAAGCAAATATTTATGGCTTTAGGATTAATAATAATGTGTTCTATAACTTTATTTATAGATACTTCAGCTAAAAAGGAAGCTAATTCAATTAGAGAATTTAATAAATACCAGCAGGATTTTATTAAAAAGATTGAAGAAGAAAAGAAGTTAGTTGAGAAATCAAAAGAGTTAACTGAAGAAGAAAAAGAGGCTATAAAAAAGATATTAGAAGATGCCAAAAAGGAATTAAAGGAAAGCGAAAAGAAGCTTGATATAAATAAAACTTTAGAAAGAATGGAAAAAAAGCTAGAAGATAAAAAGAATGAAGCTAAAAATGATAAAAGTAAAGCTGCTATAGAAAAAACTCAAAAAAATTTATTAGATGAGTTTAATAAGGAGAAAGAAGAAGGAGCAAAGAAGGATTTAAATAAATTGACTAATGAGCTTATGAAAAAGAAGGAAGGGAAAGAGCTTGCAGATGCAATATTGTCTAAGGATAAGGAAAAATTAGAAAAGGCATTAGGAGACTTGAAAAAATCCCTGGGAAATATGAGCAGTAGTGAGTTAAATAATTTATCAAAAGCTCTTGCAAATGCTGCTAATAGTGTAAGCGATGAAAATCTTTCAGAAGCCTTAAGTGAAGCTTCAAATTCAGTTTTAGATGGAAAGCTTGATGCAGAAAGTTTAAAGGAGGCTATTCAAAATTCACAAAATAATAGTAGTGGAAAGAAGCCTGGAGATAAAGAAGGCGAAGGACAAGGCGAAGGACAAGGCGAAGGACAAGGCGAAGGACAAGGCGAAGGACAAGGCGAAGGAGAGGGCGAAGGACAAGGCGAAGGCGAAGGAAATGGATCAGGTAGTGGAAGTGGAAATGGAAGTGGAACTGGCTGGAATATGGGAAGTGATGAAGGCAAAGAAAATGATTTAGATAATAAAAAAGGAGAGCAAATATATATTCCAGGAAGAGAAGTTGGAAATGATGAAAATCTAACTGGAAATAAAAATCAAGAGGGAAATTCTCAAAGTATAGAAACTGAAAATGGATTCAATTTAGATGGAAATAAAATAAATTATGATAAGGTAATAGGAGATTATACTAACAGTGCATTAGAAGGTGCAAATAATAGTAATCTTCCAGAGAGTTTAAAGGATCTTATAAAAGATTATTTTGAAGGATTAAACTAAGAGGTGAGAAAGATGGAAATAAGTGAAAAAGAAATTATAGAAGTTTCAGGGAAAATAAGAATATGCGAAGAAGAAATATCAAAAGGGATAATAGGACAAAAGGATATAATCAGAAATGTTTTAATTGCTATTTTTGCAGATGGTAATGTGCTTTTAGAAGGTATGCCTGGAATGGGAAAAACTCAATTAGTAAAGACAATTGGAAAGGTATTAAACTTAAGTTTTTCTAGAATACAGTTTACACCAGACTTGATGCCAGCAGATGTAGTTGGAACAAATATAGTAGTTAAAGAAAATGATAAAACTTTATTTAAATTTGAAAAAGGACCTGTATTTACAAATTTACTATTAGCAGATGAAATAAATAGAGCAACTCCTAAAACTCAATCTGCTTTACTTGAAGCTATGGGAGAAAAAACAGTAACAGTTGGTAAGACAACTTATGAAATGGCAAAACCATTTATGGTGCTTGCAACTCAAAATCCAATAGAACAAGAAGGAACATATCCACTTCCAGAAGCACAATTAGATAGATTCTTATTTAAGTTAAATGTAGATTTTCCAAATCTTCAAGAGCTTAAAGAAATTATGGATTTAACATTAACTAATAATAAAGTTCAAATTGATGCTGTTCTTGAAGGCGATGAAATATTAAAGATAAGAGAAATAATTAGAGAAATAAAACTTGCAGAAGCAGTTAAGGAATTTGCATTAAAGCTTATTTTAGCAACACATCCAGAAATTCCAGAAGCTTCAGAGTTTATTAAGAGATATGTAGAAGCAGGAGCAAGTCCAAGAGCTGCACAAGGTATTATTAGTGGGGCAAAAGTAAGAGCAGTTATGGAAGGTAGATTAAATGTATCATTTGAGGATATTAAGGCTTTAGCTTATCCAGTTTTAAGGCACAGAATAATACTAAATTTTGATGCTATAACAGAAGGTTTAACAGAAGAAAGTATTATAGATAAGATACTAGAAGATTTAAAGGTTGTGTAAAAATGAGTGAAAGGATATTTAATGAGGACTTTTTTAAAAAGCTAAATAAAATAAATATGCATATAAATTTTAAGCTTTCCTCAGGAACACAAGGAGGAAGAAAGTCAAAAGCAAAAGGAGTTTCTGTAGAGTTTTCTGATTATAGAGAATATGCTCCAGGAGATGATTTTAGACGAATAGATTGGAATGCATATGGTAGATTTGATAAGTTTTTTATAAAGGTTTTTATGGAAGAAAGAGAAGGTGTTTTTAATTTCTTTGTTGATAAAAGTAAGTCAATGGATTATGGAAATGAAAACAAAAAAGATACAGCATTGAAAGTTGTTGCTGCTCTAAGCTATATTGCCTTAAATAATCTAGATAGAGTAAATATAAGTACTATGGATAATGGTGATATACAAAGTATAAAATCAGCAGCTGGAAACAAAGCCTTTCAGAGAATATTAAAAGAGTTAGAAAATATTGAATTTGATGGTAAAACAGATATTACAAGTAGTATAAAAAAGAGACCATTAACTCCTAGAGGTGTATCTGTAGTGGTATCTGATTTTTTAAATAATGATGGATTAAAAGATTTAGAAGATGCTCTTAAGTATTTAGCTTTTAAAAAGCAAGATATAATACTAGTTCAAATATTATCAAATGAAGAAATTGATCCAGAGTTTAATAATGAAATTACCTTTATAGATAGCGAAACAGGAGAAAATGTAAAAATGAGCTTAACTCCAAGTTTGATAAAAGAGTATAAAAATACTTTAAAATCTTATAAAAAATCTATTGAGGATATTACAAGAAAATATGGTGGTAAATTTATAAGTGTAAATTCATCTATGGAAATAGAAGAGATAATATTAGGTGAGTTTAGCAAGAAAAGAGTATTGTATTAGGAGGATTATGTTATGGGATTTACAAATTTATGGCCCTTATTCTTATTAATAACAATTCCTCTTTTAATAATGCTTTATATATTAAAAAGAAAGTATAAAGAAGAGGTTATATCTTCAACACTTTTGTGGAATGAAGTTTATAAAAATACTAGAGCAAATACTCCATGGGAAAAGCTAAGAAAAAATATTATGTTACTTTTACAAATAATAATATTACTTTTACTTATTTTTAGTTTAATGAGACCTTTTTTAAACTTTGGAGGTAAGAGTTATAAAAATATTATTTTAGTATTAGATAATACTGCAAGCATGAGTGCTGAATATGGAAATAATACTAGGCTTGATGAAAGCAAAGCCCTTGCTAAGGAGTTTTTACAATCAACAAAGGATGATACTAATACTTTTATAATAAGCTTTGATGGAAGTAGTAACTTACTTCAAAATGGAGATTTTAATAAAGAAGTTTCTAATGAAATAATTGATTCAATATCTCAAAGCTATAATACTGGAGATATAAATGATACTTTATCATTTATAAAGGCAATAGGCCAAGGAATTGAAGAAGAATATGAAGTTATAGCTTTTACAGATAAAGAACTTTCGTTAGGTGATGTAAATGGAAAGGTTGTATCATTAGCAAATTCAGGGGTAAATGCATCTGTAGACAATGTATCTCATAAATTCCTAGAGGATAAGGTAAGAGTTATAGCAACTATAACAAATAGAGGAACAGGAGTTTATGAAGGAGATTTTTCGCTTTATGATGGAGAAGAACTTGCTGCTATTGAAAGCTTGCAATTACAAGAAGGAGAAAATAAAACATTAACTTTTGATTTACCTAAAATAAATGGTGAAGTCTTAAAGGGAGAATTATCTAGAAAAGATATGATTTTAGGGGACAATACTTATAGCCATGTTGTAGGAAAGAAAAAGGTAAATAAGGTTCTTATAGTTACAGAACAAAATGTATTTTTAGAAAGAGCCTTTGGTAGTATTGAAAATACAGAAGTATATAAGACTAATGATGAATCAAACTTAACAAGTGCAGATGCATATGATTTATATGTATTTGATAATATTACTCCGGATATAATGCCATCGAAAGGAAGCATACTATTTATTAATCCAGCTTCAAATGAATTCTTTAATGTTGTTTCAGGTGGCGAAGGGGGAGAGGCTAAAGCTGTTATAGGAGAACTTTCAAAGTACTTAGAAGATACAACATTTACTGCTGCTAAGTATAATGCAATAGAAATTCCTTATTACGGAAGAGGTTTTTTAAATATAGATGATAATTATATAGGTTTTAAGGGAGAAGTTGATGGAAGAAAAATAGCTGCTTTATCTTTTGATCTTCACAATAGTGATTTTGCACTTAAAAAGGAATTTCCTGTATTAATGTATGAATTAGGAGAAAATTTAATATCAAGTGGAATGGTGTATAAAAGCAACTTTAAAGCTGGAGAAAAAATAATAGCTAAAGGTGTATCCTTAGATAATAATATTACTTTAACATATCCAAGTGGAAATACATTAGAAATAAAATCAGGTGATGAGATAAAAGAAGAGAGTGAACTTGGGATTTATAAGCTAAATGTTTTAGAAGAAAAAGAATTATTTTCAGTTAATTTTCCATCAGAAAAGGAAAGTAACACTAATATAAATAATATTGGTGAAAGTGAAAATATAAGTGATGCAAAGGCTGATTTGAAAAGAGGTTTAAATCTTTCTCCATTACTTGTAATATTAGCTATTTCAGTAGTAGCTTTTGAATGGATTATGTATAAGAGAGGAAATTAGGAGGCAAAGAAGAGATGAAAATAGAAATAGGAAATTTATACTTTTTAATATTGATTCCAATAATTTTTGCCTTTATGTATTATAGCTTTAAAAAATATAAACCATGGAGTAAAAATGAAATTGCAATATTTATAAGTAGAATAGTAGTTTTTACGCTTTTAATATTAGCATTTGGAAATATAACTATAAATTTAAAAGGTAGAAATATATCAACTGTATTCTTATTGGATGTATCAGAGAGTGCAAGTGACTTTGAAGAATCAGGGAAAGATTTTATATCTACAGCTATAGAGTCAATGCCAAGAGGAAATAAAGCAGGAGTAGTTTTGTTTGGAGATAATTCAAAAATTGATAAAGTTCTAAATAAGAAAAAGGAATATAAATCTATAGACGAAAAGCCAGTGGTTACAGCAACAAATATTCAAGAAGCAGTAGAAAGTGCTTTAGGATTATTTGAAAGAGGTGGGTCTAAAAGAATAGTCTTAATAACCGATGGTGAAGAAAATCAAGGTGATATATTAAAGTCTACACCATTAATAAATGAACAAAAAATAGATTTTAAAGTATATAAAATTACAGGAGAAAAAGGCGAAGAAATTTACGTTGATAATGTTAAGGTACCAGATAATATATCAGTAGGAGAGGAGTTTTCGGTTTCTATTGATATAAAATCAAATTATGCAACAAAGGCAAAGCTTACATTATTTTCAGGAAGAAATAAAGTAGGTGAGCAGCAGGTACAAATACAAAAAGGAAAGAACTCCTTTGTATTTAAAGATAAGCAAAGCTCAGGTGGATTTAAGGGCTATAGAGTTTTAGTAGAAGCAGAGGGAGATACAAATAAAGTTAATAATGAATTTAGTACTTTTACAAACGTAATGGATAAGCCTAATATTCTTCTTATTAATGGAGTTAAAGGCGATTCGGAAGCTTTAGAAGGAATATTATCAAATTCAGGTGCTAATATTAAAAAAATAGCTCCAAGTGCATCACCAAGTACTTTAAATGAATTATTAGAATATAAATCAATAGTTTTAAATGATGTCCATAGAGATGATTTGAGCAATGGCTTTATGGATAATATAGAAGCTTATGTAAAAGACTATGGTGGTGGATTAATAACCTTTGGCGGTGAAGATTCTTATGCTCTTGGAGGATATAAAGATACTTCACTTGAAAAAGTATTGCCTGTTTATATGGATAAGAGAGGAAAAAATGAAGTTCCTGCAATAAGTATCAACTTAATAATAGATAAATCAGGTAGTATGAGTGCTGAAGGTGGTGGAGTTAGTAAGTTAACTTTAGCTAAGGAAGCTGCAATGAAGGCATTAGAAAACTTAAGAGAAGTAGATGAAATATCAGTAATAGCCTTTGATGATACTTATGATGAGGTTGTACCATTGCAAAAGGTTGGAGATAAAGAAGCTATAAAGGAACTTATTTCAGGGATTCAAATAAGAGGAGGAACATCAATTTATCCTGCTCTTGAACAAGGTTATAATATGCAAATGCAAAGTAGTGCTAAAATAAAGCACACAATATTATTAACTGATGGTCAAGATGGATATGGATTAGATAATTATGCTACTCTTCTTCAAAACTTTATTGATAATAATATTACTCTTTCAACAGTGGCAGTTGGTGAAGGGGCTAATGCAGGTCTTTTAAATCAACTGGCTTCAATAGGAAAAGGAAGAAGTTATTATACAGATATATATACAGATATTCCTAGAATATTTGCAAAGGAAGTTCTTTTATCAGCAGGGACATATATAATAAATGAAGAATTTACTCCTAAGATATTAAGTAACCATGAAATATTAGCAGGAGTAAGAACATCAGATGGAATCCCAAGTTTACTTGGATATATAGGAACATCTATAAAAGAAAATGCAGTTGAAATATTAAGCTCTAATCATGACGAACCAATACTTGCAGCTATGCAATATGGAATAGGGAGAACAGTAAGTTTTACATCAGATGTTAGTGGACAATGGAGTAAAAACTATTTAGCTTGGGAGTATGGACCACAACTTATAAAAAATATGGTTTACTTTACTATTCCAAAGTATGGCGAAGAAGGAAAGCTTAATATTAGCCAAGAAGGAAATGAAGCAAAAGTAGAATTTTACAATGATAAGATATCTAAGGATGCAAAGGTTAAAGGGATATACAATGGAGAAAATGGCGAAGAAGGGGAATTCGAATTAAGCCAAGTTGAACCAGGAAAATTTGAAGCTAGTATTCCACTAGACTCATTAGGATTTTATAATTTTAGTATAAGAGAAGAGGAAAGTGGAGAGGTAAAAAATAATTATAAAGGAGCATTTGCTCTTCAATATTCAGATGAATATAAATTTAATACTAATGGAGAAAAGTTAGATGTAGTAGTTAAAGAAACAAAGGGAAGTTTTATAAACAAGCCAGAAGAAGTTTTTGAAGGAAAGCTTCAAAGAGAATATAAAAAGATAAATTTAACAACTCCATTAATAGTAATAAGTATTTTATTATTTATGCTTGATATAGCTTATAGAAGATTAAATATAGATTTAGTTAGATTCTTTAAGAAGAGAAAAGATAAAGTTAAAAAAGAAAAAATAGCTAAAAATACTAATTCTATAAAAAATAATGAAGTTAAGATAAAAGAAGAAAAGAAAGCTATTAAAGAAAATATCATATCACCAGAAAATAGTAAGGGAAAAAATAAAATTAACACTAAAATAAGTGTTGAGGCTGATGAGCAAAATTTAAATAAAGAAAATGAAAACAAAGGAAAAATAATTAAAGAAAAAGGAAGCAAAAGATCAAAGAAAAATCTAGAGAAAGAAGTTCCAAAGAAAGAATCATTAGATACAAGTGCTCTTCTTAAGAAAAAAAGCGATAGAAAGAAGATATAGTGATAAAGTAGCTATTGCATATTTAAAAATTTATATCTTATATTAAAGGAGCTGTCTACGACAGCTTCTTTATTTTATATATTAATGAAATTTATAAAATTATTGGGACGTGAGTTTTACTATAAAAGGTAATAATTATTTTTTACTAATGAGAATATTAAAGAAAAGTTAAAAAAATAGACGTTATTGAATTTAGTATTTTATTGTGATAGTATTTTTTCTTGTATGTAAAAAAGGAGAGGATGCTTATGAGAAAAAAAATAATAACAAACACAATAATATTTGTATCTATAATTTTATTTGTTACTATTTTTAAGTCTTTGTTTGGTGAAGGAAACACTTTAGTAGGAGTAACAATAATAACAACTGCATTAACATTTATGGAAAAAGATTTAACAGCAGCACCTTTTAAAAACTTTACAAAAATATTAACAGTAAATTTATTTACTTTGCTTTTTTCATTTTTAGCAATTCAAAATATATGGATAGGTATTTTGGTTAACTTCTTAGCACTTTTTATAATAGGATATTTGTTTAGCTATAATTTAAAAAGATCTCTAGTAGTACCATTTGGACTTCAATACTTTTTCATGTTATTTTATCCAGCAGAAGGAGAAGTACTATTTAATAGATTTTTATCATTAATTTTTGGCTCTGTTTTTATAATGTTGATTCAATTTATATTTAATAAGGATAAGGTGTTTAAAGCTGGTAGTAGAATATTAGATAGTATTAGTGACAATATTTTACTTAAAATTAAAGCAATACAAGAAGATAGGAATTTTGACGAGGAAAATATAAATATTATCGGGTTAATAAATTCATTAAAAGGTATAATATTTGATAAAAGAGTAGATGAATATTACTTAACTAATGATGCAACTATAAGCACTGATATATTATGGGCTTTAGAGAGAATTAATATCTTATTAGATTCTATAAATGAATTAGAAAATAAAGACATATATAAAGAGTTATTAGATGATGTATATAATGAAGTCATAATTATAAAAAATAGAGATTTTGAATCAAGTAATATAGAAATTCTTAAAAATCATATATACAATGATGAAATAGATAAAGCTTATATAAATGAATTTATAGATTTAATAAATATTCTTATAAGAGAAGTTAGAGAAATAAATATATTAAGCAAAAAAGAAAAGGATTATGTAAAAAAGGATTATGATATTCCACATCATTTTCATAAAATAACGGTTTTAAAAAGAAATTTCAATATAGATTCAGCAAAGGTTAGATATTCAATAAAACTTGGTATAGTCGGTGCATTTACAGTGTTTTTAGCACAATATCTTAATTTATCAGAAGGTAGGTGGATGAGCTTTACTATATTTTCATTAATACAACCTTATTCAGAAGTTTCTTATACAAGGGTTAAAGATAGAATTAAAGCAACATTAATTGGTGGATTAATAGTATTAATAGCTTTTGGATTAGTTAAGAATCAAACTGCCAGAAGTGCTATTATATTATTAGCAGGTTATTTAGATCCTTTTACAAAGAACTATAGAGGAAAAATGATTTGTGTTACAGTATCTGCCGTTGCCTCTGCAGCTATAGTTGGAGGAACTACTCATATGGTATTTAATAGAGTACTATTTGTTATTATAGGAGCGATACTAACACTTCTTGCCAATAAATATATATTGCCATATAAAATTAAAGACATGCATAAATACTTAGTTGAAATATATGATTCACTAATAAATCAAATGAAAGAAGATATTTCAAAAGAACATAATGATTATAGTATAAGAAATCTTTATTTAATAACTGGCTTTATTGAAGATAAGATGAAATTTTCAAGTAATGAAAATGATAGGATGCAAATAAGAGAGCTTTTTAATAGTAAAAGAAAAGAAGTAAATGAGCTGTATAATAGCTATATAAATTTCAGGGATAGAAGTAGATAAAAGTAAAGTATATTAATTAGTGAATTTAGACTTAGAAAAATATAAAAATGAGAACAACATCTATGTTAACTTAAAGATATAACATGGATGTTGTTCTTATTTTTTAGAATATTTAATTAATTAAATATTAAATTTTATATTTATGTAGCAAAACGCTATAGAGATAAATACTTATATAGTAACAATAATTTAATAGGAGAAAACCATATGCAAATGATGGATATGCTTTTTAGAGGGCTTATGGGAGGCGGAATGCCTAACATGGGTGGAGGTGGAAATCCACTAGGAGGGTTAGGTGGAGGAAATCCACTTATGAATATGCTATTAGGTTCTATGATGGGTGGACCTATGGGTGGCCAAAATCAAATGAATGGAGGCAATAATAACCCGTTATCTATGCTGATGAATGGAATGGGAGGCATGAATGGTGCCGGTAATGGAATGAATGGTCAGGGAAATGGTATGAACCAATTGTTAAGTATGCTTATGGGCGGAAATGGTATGAATATGCCAAATCAAAATATGGGCAACGCTAATAATAGAAATAATGGCAATAGTAGAAATAATAGTAATAATAGAAGTAATAATGCAAATGATCCTTTGGCATCGATTATGAATGGACTGGGAATGAATGGAGCAAATCCAGGTGCTCAGCAAGGGAACTCAGGTAATGGTAGTATAGATATGAACCAGTTAATGAGTATGTTAATGGGTGGAGGCAGTCAAACTAATGCTTCTTCAAATAATAATGCTAGCAATATGAATAATAATGGAAACTCACAAATGGATCCATTAGGTATGCTTTTTAATGCTATGAATGGTGGCGGTATGAATAATAATGTTAATTCAAATTCAAGCTCAAATAACGGTAGAAGACGTTCTTCAAGCAGTAAACGCCATAGAAGTAGAAGATAATTTAATATTTAAGCATTAAAGTAAGTATTAGCTCATCGAGTTAATACTTACTTTAATTTACTTAACATAATGTAAAAGTTTATAAAAGAAATATTTTATATAGAAAATTTAAAATGCTTTATAATTCTTAGGAAAGATGGTATCCTATATAATCGAGAATAAATTTATAGGAGATTAGTAAAGTTATGGCAAGAAATATGACAAAGGATATGACGACTGGAAATCCAGTTAAATTAATACTATTATTTTCAATACCACTACTTATAGGAAATATATTTCAACAATTTTATAGCATGGTAGATACTATCATAGTCGGTAGGTTTATAGGGGTAGATGCATTAGCAGCAGTTGGATCTACAGGGTCTATGTCATTTTTAATAAATGGTTTTGTTGTTGGCTTAACTAGTGGATTTGCTGTTTTAGTATCTCAAAAATTTGGAGCAAAAGATGAAGAAGGTTTGAAAAAGTCCGTAGCAAGTGCATTAGTGTTATCATTAATAGCAACAGGTGTAGTTACTTTAGTAAGTGTTTTATTAGCAAAGCCTATGCTTCATTTGATGAATACTCCAGATAATATAATAGATGATGCAAATGCTTATATAATAATAATTTATGCTGGAACTATAGCTACTGTAGTTTACAATATAATAGCAGGTATATTAAGAGCCCTAGGAGATAGTAAAACTCCTTTATATTTCTTAATAGTGGCTTCTATATTAAATATAGTTTTAGATATAATATTTATAGTTAATTTTTCAATGGGAGTAGCTGGAGCTGCATGGGCAACAATTATTTCCCAAGGAGTTTCAGGATTATTATGCATAATTTATACTTATAAAAAATATAAGATTTTAAGATTGAAAAAGGAAGACTTTAAAGTTAAGAGTAGAGTTTACAAAAAGCATTTAAAAATTGGAATACCAATGGCCCTACAATTTTCTATAACAGCTATTGGTATTATGACTGTTCAAGGAGCTTTAAATGTTTTTGGCTCTTCAGCAATCGCAGCATATACAGCAGCATCAAAAGTATTACAAATAGTAATGCAACCAGCTATAACATTTGGTGTTACTATGGCAACATATTGTGGACAAAACCTAGGAGCAAAAAATTACATACGTATTAAAGAAGGTGTAAAGAAATGTACTGAAATATCTGTAATTACAAGTATTATTGCAGGTATTATACTAGTATTTGGAGGTAAATTCTTCGTAGGATTATTTATTGAAAATCCAGATGCAAGCATTTTAGCATATGCTCAAGAATGTCTTAACTATTCTGCTATATTCTTTATACCATTAGGACTAATATTTATATATAGAAATGCACTTCAAGGTATGGGAGAATCTTTTGTGCCAATGATTGCAGGGGCTTTCGAGCTTATAGCAAGAGCAGTTGTTGCTTTCACATTACCTAGTTTTATAGGATATACAGGAATATGTTTAGCTGACCCAGTTGCATGGCTTTCAGCAGCAATTCCACTAGGAATTTATTATTTTAAGAAAATGAAGTCTATAGATATAATAAATTGAATTTTAAAAACTCCGTAAGGAGTTTTTTCCTTAATTGTCCATTATCAATTAAAAAAAGCTGTCTTACGACAGCTTTTTTTAGAAGCCTCTTTTTTTGGCTTCAACTCCACTTTCATTAAGAGCTGGTTCTTCAACTGTAAAGTTATATGAACTATTTGCTTGTTGATTTTGAGTTTTTGTACCATTTCTTAGAACATTTTCTTTTGAATGAGTTCTTTTATTATCATTTTTCATAAGTTTTTCCCTCCTAAAATAATATTACCTTTATAGTATTAGGAGATTAATAAAAATTATTAGTTCATTAAGATAAGAAGAAATAAATTTAATATTATCCATATTTTGATTTGCAAAGGGTATCACGTTTTGTTATATACTTTTAAATTATTGAATTTAATACGTTTGATAGATTTTGAAAGGAGATTTTTATCTATTACTTATATAGCAAAAAGCTAAAAAATATAAGATTTGTAATAAAAGTTTACAAAAAAAATAGATGATTCAATTGCTTTACTTTTCAAGTAAATATATGTAAGTTACGGCGAGCTACGTTGAAGGTGTAATTAAGGAGAACTTAATATATGCATTTTCCTATAAGAATTATTCCATATAATGTATAATGATTGTATATAAATTTTATTTTATACACGGAGGGAATATGATTAAGATATTATTTTTAGAAGATGAACCTAATATATTAGATGTTACAACTGAGTATATGAAGATGCAAGGATATGAAGTTACCTGTGTATGTAATGGTGAAGAAGCAATAGAGCAATTAAAGAAAGAGGATTTTAATTTAGCTATTTTAGATATAATGGTTCCTAAAGTTACTGGGCTAGAAGTACTTGAATATATAAATCAAAGCAAGAAGAATATAGCAACAATTATGTTAACAGCCCTTGGAGATGAACAAACACAACTTAAGGCTTTTAATTTGAAAACGGATGATTATGTTATTAAGCCTTTCTCACCTTTATTACTATTAAAGAGGATTGAAGCTGTTTTAAGAAGAAGCCTTACTGAGAAAATATCAGATAACTATAATAATGAATTTTATATAGATGATAAAACATACCAAGCCTATTATAATGGACAAAGTTTAAATTTAACTCTAAGTGAGTTTTTATTATTACAAACATTAATGAAAGAGCCTAATAGAGTCTTTAATAGAGAACAATTAATAATGAAAATATTTAATGAAGATTATATCTCAAATGACAGAATAATAGATGCTCATGTTAAAAACTTAAGAAAAAAGTTACCTCATAATTATATTAAAACTGTAATTGGTGTAGGGTATCAGTTTAATAAGGAGGTCGTTTGATGAATTTATCTAAAAAAACATTCATCTATAGTTTTATACTTTCAGGAGGAATTGTAACTTTAATAATAATTTATTTTGTAGTTATGTTACCTTCATTATATATTGATTATTTAAGTAAAAGTCATTATCAATCTATAAAAAAAATTCAAGAAAATTATATTAAGGATAAAAATTATAATAATATATATTCACCGAATCCTTCAGGAACAGTAAGTGTAAGAATACCATCAGATGGTAATAGTATATATGCATCAAATAGTTTTGGAACATCTAAAATCACTATAAAAGATATTGATTTAGTAAATCTATTAGATGATGTTAGATATTACACTAAAAATATTGATGAAGCCAAGGAAGTTGAAAAGTATGAAAGTAAATTTTTTGACACTATAAAGAAAAGTTTTAATAAAAATACTTTTATTAAAGAACTTCCTGTGGAATTTAAATTTATTGAAAGTAATAATAAGAATCCATTTAATGAGTCATCATACAAGATGAATGTTGTTTCTGATGATACTATTATATATGAGTTTAATAGTTTTGATGGTATAAATTATTATACATTTTATTCCGCTATAACAATTAGTAATGAAGACATTATTTTATCATTACTTTCTGTAATGACACCTAAAATAGAAGAAATCACATCAATAGTATTTCAAAGCTTACCTATGATAGTATCAGTTCTTATATTAATAATATTGGTTTCAACATATTATTTTTCAAGAAAAATAATAATTCCGATAAAGAAGCTAGCGAATCATGCTGAGTTTATGAAAAATAATAATATAAGTAATGTTTATCTTATTGAAATTAAGGGAGAAGATGAGATATCAGTTTTAGGTAATACATTAAATGAACTTTATATTAAATTGAATGAAAGTTTTAAAAGTTTAGAAGAAAAAAATAAATTATTAATTGCTGAAAATAAGAGACAAGATGTATTCTTAAGAGCATCTTCACATCAATTAAAGACACCAGTTGCAGCTTCACTTTTACTTATTGAAAGTATGATAGATGAAGTTGGTAAATATAAAAATACTAAAGAGCATTTACCTAAGGTTAAGGTTCAACTTCAAGCAATAAGGAAGATTATTGATGAAATACTAAATCTTAATAATAAAGATTTAAATAAAAAAATGATAGATATAAAGGATTTAATAGATGAAATAATAAATCAACATGAAATTCAAATAAAAGAAAAATTCATTAATGTAGAAAGCAAAATAAATAACATTACTTTAGATACAGATTATCATTTGATGTATAAAATTATAGATAACATGATTACTAATGCTATTAACTACACAAGTGAAAAAAATGATATAAAAATAATATTAAGTGATGACAGTTTAAAAATAATAAATTACGGATCACATATAGATGAAGAACTTTTACCTAATATATTTGATGCTTTTGTATCAAGTAATTCAGAAAGTAGGGGGAATGGGTTAGGGCTTTATATAGCATATTATTATTCAAACTTATTAGGATATAAGATAGAAATTAATAATATAAGTAATGGAGTAGAGGCTATATTAAGTTTTATCTAAATATGAATTAAAGCTACAGAAAATTTGCATATTAAATTCATAGGAAATTCATACCAGGATAATATACTTATAGTATAGAAGTTAGGAAAAAGAGGGAGCAATAATGATTACTATAAATAATTTAGAAGTTAAATATGGAAAAGAAGTAGCTTTATTAATAAAATCTCCTATTAAATTTGAAGCAGGGGATAGAATTGGAATAATAGGTTCAAATGGTGCTGGTAAGACTACTTTGGTAAAATCAATTTTAGGACTTATTAACTATAATGGATCTATTAATACAAATATAAAACCAGAGCAAATGTCTGCACATATGCAAAGTAATAATTATGTAGATACGATGGCAGTGAAGCATATAATAGAAGCTATTTTAGATACAAGAATTAAGAAGAATAAGAAGCTACAAGAATTAATCAATTTCTTTAATTTTAATGATTGTTTAAATAAAAAGTATAGTGTACTTTCTGGGGGACAAAAGCAAAGGCTTACAATAATACTAGTTTTAATTCAGGATACACCTTTAGCTTTCTTTGATGAAGTTACTTCTGGGCTTGATTTTGAAACAAGGCAACAATTAATGAGTAAAATTGAAGAATGGTATAGAAATAAAAACACAACAATTTGTATAGTATCTCATTATTATGAAGAGTTGGAGCAATTAACTAACAAAATATTAATATTAGAAAAGGGAAGAGTTATTGATTTTGGAAATAAAGAAGAATTATTTAAAAAGTATTGTGGGAAATCAATAATAATTTTAGCTAATACAAAAGAAAATGTTGAAATTACAAAAGGCTTTAGAAAAATAAAATCACCAAAGCACTTAATAGCGGTGTCTTGTTTAAGTATAGAGGAAGAAATAGAAGTATCGAAGATTCTAATTGAAAAAGATATAAGTTTTAAAAGAAGTAATTCTGATATAGAAATAATGAGTATTAACGCAAAGAATAAAAATGATATTTATAGAGAGGAAGGTGAAAAAGTTGAAAGTAAAATTAGTTAGGTATAATTTAGTGAAATATGAGTTTAGAAATTTAGTAGGAAATATATTTGCAGTAATATTTGGAGTTATATTTCCAATATTTATGTCTATTTTTTTAGGAAATATAATTGGTGGAAAAGCTCCAGAAGAATTTAGAGAAGTTATAATGACTAATATTTTTATAAGTAATAGTTTAATGATTCCATTAGCTACGGTATTTATAGGGTATTCAGCAACATTTTCACAAGAACTTGAAAAAAGTATTCCTCTTCGTTTTAGGTTATTTGGATATAGTGAAAAAACACTTATTGTTTCTAAAGTATTAGCCTATTTAATTTTTATGACAATAGCATTGGTTATTTATGTAATAGCATCATTTTCAGCATTAAAAGTACAAGTTCCATCCTTTAGTTCAGCTACGATTTTAATAGTTTCATTATATTTTCTTGCTACAATATTTTTTGCATTAGCTCATGGAATATCTTTATTTTTTAAAAAGTTTGGTCCAACCTATGCCATAACAATGACACTATATTTTGCAATAATGATACTAAGTGGAATGTTTGGAGTTCAAGCAAAGGATTTTCCAGAACCATTAATGAAGGTTGCATATTTATTTCCAACAACCTATATATGTGGAGAATTTATTGATTTTTGGAAAAGTGGGAGTTATAACTTTATGCCATATATACAATCTTTAATGCTATTTACTGCAATAGCATTTATAGTCTTATTTTTAGCTATAAATCATGATTCTAGATATAGTCATGGTGATAAAGTTTCAGTGAGTAAGTAGTGAAACTTTTTACAGATAATGACTATATTCCTATAGTAATATAAATATAGACTTATAAGAATTTACATTTATTCAACAGATATAAATACAAGTTATGTTAATAAAGTTTAAAAGGAGGTGGATAATTATTTTAATTATCTACTTTTTTATTTATGAATTCAATATTTAAATGCTAATTCTAGTAATATTATGTAAATCAATAAAATATGAAAAAATAAATGATTTAATTGCTTTAAAATGTTATAATCATTAGACGTAATGTTAATATTGATATGTAGAGGATAAATGCGAAGATTTCAAGTATCAATTGTCAATTTTAAAAAAGTGGGTGTTTAAATGTCAAATAACAGATTTTTACCAATCAGTAAAGAAGATATGCAAGAACGTGGATGGGAACAATGTGATTTCATTATAGTAACAGGGGATGCCTATATAGATCATCATAGTTTTGGAACAGCAATTATTTCAAGAGTATTAGAAGATGCAGGATATAAAGTTGGTATAATCCCACAGCCAGATTGGCATAGTACAGACGATTTTATGAAGCTTGGAAGACCAAGGCTTGCTTTCTTAGTTAATGGTGGGAATATGGACCCTATGGTTAACCACTATACTGTAAGCAAGAGAAGAAGGGAAAAAGATCTTTATACTCCTGGTGGAAAAATGGGAGCAAGACCAGATAGAGCCACAATAGTTTATTGTAATAAAATAAGAGAAGCTTATAAAAATATAAATATTGTTATAGGTGGACTTGAAGCAAGTTTAAGAAGATTAGCTCACTATGATTATTGGGATAATAATGTAAGAAATTCAATACTTATAGATAGTGGAGCAGATCTTATAACATATGGAATGAGTGAAAAGCAAATTGTAGAAGTTGCAAATGCTTTAAATGATGGATTTGAAGCAAAATACATAAGACATATAAATGGAACTACATATACTATAGATTCATTAGATGAAATTTATGGTGATTATAAGTTGTTACCTTCAAGAGAAGAAGTTACAAAAGATAAAATGAAATATGCAGAGGCTTTTAAAATACAATATGAAGAACAAGATCCTGTAAGAGGAAAAGTTTTAGTACAAAAGCATGGTGATAGATATGTAGTTTGTAATACTCCAGAAATGCCTCTTACAAGAGAAGAGTTAGATAAGGTTTATGGACTTCCATATACTAAAGAATGTCATCCTATATATGATGAATTTGGTGGAATTGCAGCTTTAGAAGAAGTAAAATTTAGTATAGTAAGCTCAAGAGGATGTTTTGGTAATTGTTCATTTTGTGCAATTACATTCCATCAAGGAAGAGCAGTTCAAAGTAGAAGTGAATCATCTATATTAGATGAAGCTGTTGAAATAACTAATCTTAAAGATTTTAAGGGATATATACATGATGTTGGAGGTCCAACTGCAAACTTTAGAAAACCAGCTTGTAAAACACAGCTTACTATAGGTGCATGTAAGAGTAAACAATGTTTAACTCCAAAGCCATGTAAAAACTTAATAGTAGATCATAGTGAATTCTTAGGATTACTTAGAAAAATAAGAAAGCTTCCTAAAGTAAAGAAAGCATTTGTTCGTTCAGGATTAAGATATGACTACATAATGGCGGACAAAGATGATACTTTCTTTAGAGAACTTGTTGAACATCATGTAAGTGGACAATTAAAAGTTGCTCCAGAGCATGTTGCAGCTAATACTTTAAAATATATGGGTAAGCCTTCAGGTGATACTTATGATAGATTTAGAGAAAAGTTCTTTAAGATTAACAAGCAATTAGGTAAGGAACAATACTTAATTCCATACCTAATGTCAAGCCATCCAGGTAGTGGATTAAATGAAGCTATAGAATTAGCTGAATATTTAAGAGATACAAAATATCAACCAGAGCAAGTTCAAGACTTTTATCCAACACCAGGAACATTATCAACAGCTATGTTCTATACAGGAGTAGACCCTATAACTGGTAAAGAAGTATATGTTCCAAAGACAAGAGAAGAAAAAGCTATGCAAAGAGCACTTCTTCAATTTAAAAATCCTAAGAATTACAATTTAGTTCATGATGCATTAGTTAAAGCAGGAAGAGAAGACTTAATAGGAAATGGTCCTAAGTGCTTAATAAAATCAAAAGCAGATAGGTATATAGCTAAGATGAAAAAGGAAGAAGCAATAGCTAGAGGTAGTTCTAATAGAGGTAAACAAGGATCTAAGTCAAAATCAGCTTCAAAAATGAATAATAAATCAAATTCAAAGTCTACAAATAACAAATGTGCGGCAAAAGAAAAATTTGGAGATTTTAAAGGTAAAGGACCAAAGTCAAGAAGTAGCAAGAGCAATAGTAGAAAAGGTAGATAAAATTAAACTACTACAATAATCCTATAGCCAAAGGGGAAGAAGTAAATGAAAAAGAGTTTTAGGATAGATGAATTCATATTAAAATATCCACAGGTAGAAGAGATAATAAAAGAAAATAATATAGACATCGAAGTTTTAAAAGATATTTATAATGATTTCGTAGATTATGAAGTTTCTTATGAGAATCAAGCAGACTTTATATCTAATATTTTACGTTCTCAGCCAATGATTCATTCAGTGAAATCAAGAATAAAAGATCCAGATAGATTAATTGAAAAAATCATAAGAAAAACTGAAGATAGAAAATTAAAATATGGTGAAGACTTTCAATTTACTTTAGATAATTATAAAAATGAAATAAATGATTTAATTGGAATTAGAGTTATACACATATTTAAAGATCAGTGGCAGGATATTCATGAATTTATCACTAAGACTTGGAAGGTTATAGAGGTTACTGCAAATGTTAGAGAAGGAGATAATACTAAGAAGTTTGAAGAATTAGATATTGAGGTTAGATCAAGAATATCAGGATATAGATCGGTCCATTACCTAGTTGAGTTTTATCCAACTAACGAAAAAGTTATAGCTGAAATTCAAGTTAGAACAATATTTGAAGAAGGTTATGGTGAAATAGATCATAGACTTAGATATTCTCACGTAGAAATACCAGAAATATTAAAGTCAAATCTCCTTTTATTTAATAGAATTGCAGGAAGTGCTGATGAAATGGCTTCTTTGATAAATGATTTAAGTAAAGAATGGTTTAATAAAGAAGAAGAATTTTTAAATGTAATAAAAAAGCAACAGGAAGAAATAGAAAGATTAAAAAGTTTAAAATAGAAAAGGGGCAGATTTAATAATTCAAATCTGCCTTTTTTGAAATAGAAGAAGATTTTTTTCTTAATTTTTTCATTCTTTCACCATTTTGCTTCGTAAAATATTACAGATTATATATTGACTAAACATAGATAATAATCTATATTTAAATGTGTTATAAATAGATAAGTATCTATATATTATATAAATTATATATAGATACTTGTCTATGTAAGGAGGGTGTAATGATTAAAAACTATGAGAAGAATATAAAAATATTTAAAGCACTAGGTGAAATAAATAGAGTTAAGATAGTAGATATGTTATCTACAGGGGAAAAATGTGCTTGTATAATCTTAGAAAATTTTCATTTTACCCAACCAACATTATCACATCATATGAAGGTTTTGATGGATTGTGGAGTAGTGAAATGTAGAAAAGAAGGAACATGGATGTATTATAGTTTGGATATAGAATCATGTGACGAACTTATGAGATTTTTGAATAGTATTTTAACTAATAATCAAAGATGTATATGTAGTTCAAAGTGCATTGATAAGAATGAATAATTTTTAATATGGAGAGAAATATGAAAAAGGTTGATTTAACTAAAGGTAATGTGTTAAAGGTATTAATAGCCTTAGCAATACCTATAATAGGTAGTTCTCTATTACAATTTACTTATAACTTAATAGATATGTTATGGGTAGGGGGATTAGGTAGTGATGCAGTAGCAAGTATAGGATCTTCTAGCTTTTTTATTGGACTTGGATATTCAATTAATGCTTTTGTTATCATAGGGACAGGAATAAAGGTTGCACACTCTATAGGGAAAAAAGATAATAAAGCGGTAGAAGAGTATATATCTAATGGAGTAATATTAAATGGAGCTGTCAGCTTAATATATTGTTTAGTATTAATCTTTTTTG
This sequence comes from Clostridium tertium, assembly GCF_017873245.1. Classification (GTDB taxonomy): domain Bacteria; phylum Bacillota; class Clostridia; order Clostridiales; family Clostridiaceae; genus Clostridium; species Clostridium tertium. The sequence continues at coordinate 25,819 of NZ_JAGGJY010000020.1, forward strand.
GAAAGAACTTTATACAGTTTTTAAATTTAGGTAATACTATAGTTGAAAAACAAGCATATATTTATTTAGCTATAAGTTCGCCAATGCTTTTCTTTTCATTTTTCAATACATTATATATCAGAATTTTTAATAGTTTTGGTGTTAATAAAAGTGCTCTTAATATAAGTGCAGTAGGAGTAGTTATAAATATGATTCTAGATCCTCTATTTATATATGGTATTGATCTAGGAGTTACAGGTGCTGCTCTTGGAACATTAATAGCAAATGGAATTATGTTTATATTATTTATAATAAAGGCAAGGAACTTATTTAGTATTAATTTTAGAAATGGATTGGATTATAAGAAGATTAAAGAAATAACTATTTTAGGACTTCCTATGTCTTTTCAAAGAGTATTATTTACTTTAGTAAATATAATTTTAGCTAGATTAATAGGAGGATTTGGTTCAGATGCAATAGCAGCTCAAAAAATAGGTCTACAAATAGAATCTATAGTTTATATGGTTGTAGGTGGATTAAATGGAGCTATTGCTGGTTTTGTTGGACAAAATTACGGAGCTAAAAAGTATACCAGAATAAACAAAGGATATAATACTGCAATAGGAATAGGGATGATTTATGCTTTATTTGTAAGTATAATATTTATATTTGTTCCAGAGGTATTAGTAAAGATATTTATTAGAGAAAATAATACTATTGTAATTGCAAGTGATTATTTAAGAATAATAGGATTTTCACAAATATTTGCAACTATAGAAATGATATCTAACGGTGTGTTTACAGGGCTTGGAGTTCCTAAAATACCAGCGCTTATAAGTATAATTTTTACTATACTTAGAATTCCACTAGCATTAGTGCTTACAAGATATATAGGAGTAAGTGGAATATGGTGGGGAATATCAATATCAAGTATTTTAAAAGGTTCTACAGCCTATATCATTTATAAATTTAGCATATGGAAGGAGTATAAAGATGTTAGATGTGATTAAATCACTTGAATATAGAAATAAATTATTAAGAGGAAATTTTGGAGTCGAGCGTGAGACATTAAGAGTAAATGAAAATGGTGGATTAGCTTTAACTAAGCATCCAGAAGTATTTGAATGCAAGATAAGTCATCCATATATAACTACTGATTTTTCAGAAAGTCAAATTGAGCTTATAACACCAACTTTAAATACTTTAGAAGAGGTTTATAGCTTTTTAAACTCTCTTTATGATATTACAGCATTAGAACTTAAGGATGAATATCTTTGGCCACAATCTATGCCATGTGATATTCCAGATGATGATTTAATACCTGTTGCAGATTATGGAAAGTGTGATACTGGCAAGGGAGCAAGTGATTATAGAAAAAAACTTTTGAAAAAGTATGGTGGAAAAAAGCAATTAATATCTGGAATACATTATAATTTTTCATTTAATGAAGAATTAATAAAAGATTTATACAAAGTGATTGGCAAAGAAGAAAGTTATAGAGATTTTAGAGATAATATCTATTTAAAGGTAGTTAGAAATTATCTAAGATACAGGTGGTTACTTATATATCTTTTAGGTGGAACAACTATTATGCATAAGACATTTGGAGAAAAATGTGTAGTAGATTTAAATAAGATAACAAATGATAGTTTTACTAATGATGGAGCCATATCTTATAGAAATAGTGAATGTGGGTACAAGAATCCTATAGATTTATATCCAGAATATACTTCAGTTAAGGATTATGTTTCAAGCGTATATAGATTTATAGATGATAAGCTTATAGATAGTCATAAAGAGTTATATACACAAATAAGACTAAAAGCAATAGATAACACTAGATTTTTAGATTCATTATTAGATGATGGTATAAATTATCTTGAGATAAGAAGTATAGATATAAATCCATTTAATAAGGCTGGAATATCATTAGATGATTTAAACTTTATAAATATATTTACTATATACTTACTTGTTAAAGAAGAAAGTGATTATAAGAACTGGCAAGAAGAAGCTCAAAATAATCAAAATATAATTTCTATGTATGGACAAATGGATGTAACTTTATATAAAGATGGGAAAACTATATCTAAAAATGATTGGGCTATTCAAATATTAAATGAAATTAAAAATATGAATAATGAGCTATGCTTAGGAAAAGAAGAAATAATTAATAGCATGATAGAAAAAGTATTAGATCCTAAATTAACTTATGCGGCCAGAATTTCTGAAATGGTAAAGGAAGAAGGATTTATAGAAAGTCATTTAAAATTAGCTAAAGAATATCGAGAAGATGCTTATAAAAATAGATTTAAATTAGAAGGATTTGAAGACTTAGAGCTTTCAACTCAAATATTGATGAAGGAAGCTATGAAAAGAGGAATAAAGGTTGATGTAATAGATAGAAGTGAAAACTTTATTTCATTAAAGAAAGGTAATCATATTGAATATGTAAAGCAAGCAACTAAAACTTCAAAAGATAGCTATATAACAGTTTTAATGATGGAAAATAAAGTTGTTACAAAGGAAATTTTAAATAGAAATAATATAAAAGTTCCAAGTGGGTTTGAGTTCTTTTCTTTAGAAGATGCTATAGAAAATATTAAAAGATTTGTTGATAAACCTATAGTAGTAAAACCAAAGTCAACTAACTTCGGAATTGGTATATCAATATTTAAGGATGGAGCAAAGGAAGAAGATATCAAAGAGGCTTTTGAAATAGCTTTTGCAAGTGACAATACAGTTTTAGTTGAAGAATTTATTAAAGGAAAAGAATATAGATTTTTAGTAATAGGAGATAAAGTGCCTGGAATTCTTCATAGAGTGCCAGCAAATGTTATTGGAAATGGCAAAAGTACAATTAAAGAACTTGTTGAAGAAAAAAATAAAAGTTCACTTAGAGGAAAGGGCTATAAAACTCCATTAGAAAAAATAAATTTAGATGATCATGCAAAGTTATTCTTAAAACAAGAAGGAAAAGACTTTGACTATATTCCTAATGAAGATGAAATTGTATATCTAAGAGAAAACTCAAATATTAGTACAGGTGGAGATAGTATAGATTATACAGATTTAATACCACAAAGGTTTAAAGATATAGCTGTAGAATCAGCAAAATCAGTTGGTGCGAATATTTGTGGTGTTGATATGATGATAGAAGACTATAGTGATGAAAATTCAAGCTATGCAATAATTGAACTTAATTTTAATCCTGCAATTCATATACATTCATATCCTTATAAAGGAGAAGAAAGAGAAATTGCAAAGGAAATACTAAATACTCTTGAATTATTAAATAAATAGATATCAAATAAAAAGAACTTTTCTTAACTAAATTGTTGTAGAGAAGTTTTTTTATTTATTTTGGTACATTTACAAAAATATTAACTAGTTATTGTAGATTACTTTGACAACTGCAAAATATTTCATTAATGGATACATATAGATTGTTAGTCTTTGAGTAATGTATATAAGAATAGATATATTAAAGAATAATATTAAATAGATTAATGGTAATATTAGAAAGAGAAAGTATGTATAAATATTATATAAATATGGAAATACAATAAGAAAATATAGTAAAATAAACTGATAGAGAATATTTATTTTACTTTATATCTCCAAGGTTTAAATGATAGATTTAAGCGATATAAAAGGAATGAGGAGTGATAATGATGCAATATAGTATTAATAAAGAATACGTATTAAATACTGCTAAAAGAATATTGGAGTTTGATAGTCCAACAGGATTTTGTTTTGATATTATTAAGGTGATTGAGGAAATTTCAAAGAGTTTTGGATATAAGTTTGAAACAACGAACAAGGGATGTGGAATAATAACAATACCAGGAAAAAGTAATGATAAAGTTATAGGACTTGCAGCTCATGTAGATACATTAGGAGCAATGGTTAGGTCTATTACTAATAATGGAACACTAAAGTTCACTTTGTTAGGAGGTCCAATTCCCCCAACTTTAGATAGTGAATATTGTAAGATAAGAACTAGAGATGGAAGAATATATACAGGAACATTTTTAAGTACAAGTCCAGCAGCTCATGTTTATCCGGATAGTAAGGAAAAGAAACGTGATCCAGAAAATATGGAAGTTAGAATTGATGAAAAGGTGCTTTCAAAAAAGGATGTTGAAGAGCTTGGAATATGTCCTGGAGATTTTATTTTTATAGATCCTAAAACAACAATAACTGAAAGTGGATTTATAAAATCAAGATTTATAGATGATAAAGGTAGCGTAGCTGCATTAATGGGATTATTAGAAATCTTTAATAGAGAAAAAATAACTCCTAAGTACACAACAAAGTTATTTGTTTCTATATATGAGGAAGTTGGGCATGGAGCCTCATATATTCCAAAGGATATAACTGAAATGATAGCAGTAGATATGGGATGTATTGGAGATGATTTAAGTTGTACTGAATATGATGTATCAATTTGTGCGAAAGACTCCGGTGGACCTTATGATTATAATATGGTTACATCTCTTATAGAATTGGCTAAAGAAAATGATATAAAATATGCAGTAGACATTTATCCTATGTATGGATCAGATGTAGGAGCTGCCTTAAGAGGAGGAAATGATATAAGGGGAGCACTTATAGGACCAGGGGTTCATGCTTCACATGGAATGGAAAGAACACACTATGAAGGATTAGAAAATACAATAAAGTTACTTGTAGCATATTTAATGAACTAAATAATATAAAAGTATAATTAAGTAAAAATTAAGGAAAACAATATTTAATTTTAAGAAAGATAGGGTAAAATAAAAGTCATCAACATATATAGCTTGGAGTGTAGATGAAATGGATAATATTCAAATAGTAATAGAATATTTTGCAAGATATGGCTTAATATTTTTATTTATAATTATATTTTTAGAATACTTAAATTTTCCGGGATTAGGAGCTGCTATAATAATGCCAGCTATAGGGATAGCTGTGGCAAAGTCAGGAATTAACTTTTTTGTAGCATTAGCAATATCTGTTTTGGCAGGTGCGTTAGCAAGCTACGTTTTATTTGGTATATCTTATTGGTTTGGAAAACCAATATTAACTAAGGTATACAATAAGTTTCCAAAGGCTCGGAAATCTATTGATAAGGTATGCTTTTACATAGAAAATTATGGGGACAAGGGAGTTTTAATAACTAGACTAATTCCAGTAGGAAGAACGTTAATACCTTTCGTTGCTGGAATGTTTAGAATGAATATAATAAATTTTTCTATTTATTCAACTATTGGTATAGCAATATGGAATGCAGTATTCATATATGCAGGATACGCTTTTGGAAGTTGGTTTATGTAAAGAAATAAAAGGTTGCTATAAAAAGAACATTTTACATAAGAGTGAATATATTATATTATAAATTAGCTTAAGGAGTGAGATATATGGTTTCAAGCGAACCAAATGAAAAAGCTTCGAAAAATGAGCTAGAAGAAAATGCAGAAGATAAAGTAGAAGTAAAGTGTTGTAATGATAATATATGTTTTATAGTTAATCCTTCTGATCCATTTACAATTCCCAAATTCATAGATAAATTGCTGATTCCTGAAACAGCAAAGCCTATATATGATACTAATAATGAGTATAAAGATAATGAAAAACATTATCATATTACTATGAAAGAAGCAGAACATTATTTTTCATCATATTTTCCACCAACCAAGATATGGGGATATAATGGATTATATCCTGGTCCAACAATAGAGGCATTTAAGAATATAAGTACCAATGTATTATGGGATAATAAATTGCCTGATAAGCATTTTTTGCCCTATGATACAACCTTGCATGGAACAGTAGATGACCCAGAAGGTAAAACTGTTGTTCATTTACACGGCGCAAAGGTTGAAAGTAGTAGTGATGGACATCCAGAAGCTTGGTTCACTAATGGATTTAAAGTTACAGGACCTGAGTTTACTAGAAAAGTTTACGAATATACAAATTATCAATCAGGGACTACACTATGGTATCATGATCATGCCATGGGACAAACAAGATTAAATGTATATGCAGGTCTTGCAGGTTTTTATATCCTTAGAGATTTATTAGAAGAAAGATTAAATTTGCCTAAGGGGAAATATGAAGTTCCTCTTTTAGTACAAGATAAATCATTTACTGAAGAAGGAGAATTATTTTATCCAGCAGCTCCACCATTTCCAGTTAGTGTATTTCCGTCAATAGTACCTGGATTCTTTGGGGATACAATAGTAGTAAATGGTAAAGTTTGGCCGTATTTAGATGTTGAGCCTCGTAAGTATAGATTCAGAATTTTAAATGCTTCAAATAGACGTCAATATATTATGAGACTTTCTAATAATGAAGAATTTATTCAAATAGGTACTGATGGAGGATTAATAGAAGAACCTGTTAACCTAACATCATTTAAGTTAATGCCAGCTGAAAGAATTGATATTATAATAGATTTTTCACAACATGTTGGAGAAAGAATTATATTAATGAATGACGATACTAATGCTGATATATCAGGAACTAATATGATTATGAGATTTAATGTTGTAAAGCCATTACAAGGCGAAGATACAAGCGTTGTTCCAAGTACTCTTAGAGTGGTACACCCACTAAATAAAGATTTAGTAAGAAGAAAAAGAAAAGTATCTTTTGGAGCTATGACTGATCGTTATGGTAGGCCTATGCTTATGATTGATAATATGACTTGGAGTGATCCTGTTACTGAGAAACCTGAACTTGATAGTATTGAAATATGGAATTTAATAAATCCAATGCCTCTGCCTCATCCAATTCACATCCATTTAATTCAATTTAAAATTCTTTGGAGAAGACCTTTTGATGTTGAGGCTTATAATAATACAGGTGAAGTAATTTATACTGGACCAAAAGAAGAGCCTCATGATTATGAAAGAGGATTCAAAGATACAGTAGATTCTGAGGCAGGAAAAGTAACTAGAATTATAATGCAATTTAAAGGTTATGCAGGTAATTATGTATGGCATTGTCATTTCTTAGAGCATGAAGACTATGAAATGATGAGACCTTTAAAAGTTGTAGAATGTAATTGTGTAAAATGATATAATAATGTTATCTAAAATAATTGGACAGTAGGTAGAGTATCTATCTACTGTTTTTTATAAAGTAAAGATAATGGGAGGATATATGTATACGAATATAATTTTTGATATTGGAAATGTATTATTAAGTTTCAATCCAAAAGAATATTTAAAAGAAAAGATAACAGAGGAAAAAATAGAGGATTTATATAGGGAAATTTTTCAAAGTGAAGAATGGGTTATGTTAGATAGAGGTACTATAACAGAAAATGAAGCAATTAATAAAATAATTGATAGGAATAGTAAGTATGGAGATGATATTAAATTAGTTTTTGAAGATTGGTATAATATATTAAAACCTATTGAAGAAACTATAGAAATTCTAAAAGATTTAAAGAATAATGGATATAAGATATTTTATTTATCTAATTTTCATTATTTAGCTTTTAAAGATGTGAAAAGGAAAAATAATTTTTTTGAGTTATTTGATGGTGGAGTAGTATCTTACGAAGAAAAGTTGATTAAGCCTGAAGAAGAAATATATAAGCTAATATTAAAAAGATATAATTTAATAGCAGAAGAATCTATATTTATTGATGATACAAAATTAAACATAGAGGGAGCAGAGAAACTTAGTATTAATACTTTATTATTTGAAACTCCACAAAAACTGAGAAGTGATTTAAAGAATTTAAATATAAATATTTAATAGGAACGATAGAAACTATATTTAAAGTTATTTTTAAGAATAGTTTCTATTTTTTATTTCTTTAGTTTAAAGTAATTATATAAATTTACGTTTATTAGGAGAAAAGTAATGAAATAATAAAAACTATATGTACTTACTTTTTTTAGGTTGTTTTCAAAACATCTTATTATAAATAACTAGCATTGTTAAAATTAGTGCTATGGGGTAAAATAAATAATACTATTTAATAACAGTAAATAGGTTTATTAGGAAATATATTTAAATAACAGTATTAAAAAAAGTGAGGTATTTTAATGAAGATAGATAAATTTGAGAATATGAATTTAAGTGAAGAAATTCTTAAGGCATTAAAGAATTTAGGATTTGAAAAGCCATCTGAAGTTCAACAAGAAGTTATTCCATATATATTAGATAAAAAGGATTTAGTAGTAAAATCTCAAACAGGAAGTGGAAAAACAGCAAGCTTTGGTATTCCTTTATGTGAATTAGTAAATGTGGAAGAAAATAAGGTGAAAGCTTTAATATTAGTCCCAACAAGAGAACTTGCAATTCAAGTAAAAGAAGATATATCAAATATAGGGAGATTGAAAAAAGTTAGGTGTGCGGCCATTTTTGGAAAACAGCCTTTTAATGAACAAATAAGAGAGCTGAAGCAAAGAGTACATATAGTATGTGGAACTCCTGGAAGGGTTATAGATCATATTGAAAGAGGAAATTTAAATACAAATGATATAGATTTTGTAATAATAGATGAAGCTGATAAAATGCTAAATATGGGATTTATAGATCAAATTAGAGATGTATTAGATAAGCTACCACAATCAAAAAATACAGCATTATTTTCAGCTACAATTCCAAAGGAGATAGAGGGATTATATTCAAATTATATGAATAATCCAGCTGTACTTAATATAAAATCAAAGGTATTTAACAGAGATAAAATTTCTGAAAAATATTTAAATGTAGATAGAGAAGAAAAGTTTAAGTATTTATTAAAATCACTTTATGCATTTACAGATGAATCAGCAATAATTTTCTGTAATACTAAGGATTCAGTTAGAAATTTAAGTTCTTTATTGAAGAAAGAAAAAATTAGTGTTAAGGAACTACATGGAGATATGGATCAAAAAGATAGATTAGCAACTATGGAGAATTTCAAAAATAAAGAATTTAAAGTACTTGTAGCTACTGATGTTGCAGCAAGGGGAATACATATAAACCATATAACTAATGTATTCAATTATGAAGTTCCAATGGAAAAAGAAAGTTATGTACATAGAATAGGAAGAAGTGGAAGAGGTGATAAAAAAGGACTTGCAATATCTTTAGTATCTAAAGGAGAAAGAAGATTTTTAAATGAAATCGAAGAATATATAAATTACAGCATAGAAGAAGCTAATCTTCCCGAATATGAAGAAATAATAGAAGGAAGAAAAAGATTTTTTGAAAGTCAAAAAAATGATTATAATAATAAAACAAATGTTAAGAAGAATATTCACAATGAAGTTACTAAGATACATATAACAGCAGGAAAAAAGAAGAAAATAAGAAATATTGATATAGTAGGTGCCTTTAGTAATCTAGAAGAATTAACAGGAGAAGATATTGGAATAATAGATGTTCAAGAGGGGCATTCTTTTGTTGATATTTTAAATGGTAAAGGTAATTTAATATTAAAAAGATATAAGGAAATAAAATTAAAGGGAAAAGTTGCTAAGTTAAGCAAAGCTAAAAATTAAAAGATATAATTCTTAATATTTATGTATATAAGAGAATGATTTGTAAAAGTTTAAAAAGCCTTTACGAGTCATTCCTTTATTTTATATTAGAATCAATGGTATTTGTAATTTATTAAAAATCTAATATAGTTTTAATTAAATAAGTTGTATCTAATATCTTTAAATATAAATTTAAAAAACTTGAATGGTATACACGAAAAATTGTATAATTATAGTAAGAAAAAATAATGAATTGGGATGTGAACAAATTGAAGCTTTCGAGAAAAATAGCAACACTGTTATTCTATTCCACATTATTACTATCAATTATTATTAGTTCAATATTCATATTTATAGTTTATAAACTAAAGGAAAATTCAGCAGAAATAATTATAAATTATAGATTAACACTATTTTTAATATTATTCTTATTAACATTAATAAATATAGGACTTTATCTGTTTTTTAATAAAAACATAATAAAAAGATTAGAATTAATAGAAAAATCCATGGGAAAATTGATAAGAACAACAGATAAAAAAAATAATAATTTTAAAGATGATGAAATAAGTAAGTTGGATGATGAAATCAATATAGTATTAGATAAGCTTATAAATACAGAAATTCATTTGCAGGAAGAGGAAAAAAATTATACAAATATATTAAATGCAATGTCTAATTCATTTTTCCATTTAAAAGCAATAATGAATAATGAAGGAGAGTATATAGATGGAGTTATTATAGATGTTAATTTTGCTGGAACAGAGCTATTAGGTCTTTCACAGGAAGATATCATAAATAATAAATTATCTGTTATATATCAAAATTTTTCTAGAGATAAAGATAAAATATTAGAAATTCTAACAAGAATAAAGGATTCAAAATCAGAGTGTATTGCACAAGAGATAAACATAGTAGATGATAAGTGGGGAGTTGTATCGGTGTACTCACTTAATAAGGGATATTTTTCAATAATAGTAAACGATGTTACTCAGATAAAAAAATATGCTGAGGATATGACTTATTTAGCTAATTATGATACTTTGACAAATTTATTAAATAGGCATAACTTGCTTGAATATTTAATAGAGTTAATAAGTAGAGATGAGAAGTTCAGCATTTATTTTATAGACCTGGATGACTTTAAAAATATAAATGATACTTTAGGACATAATACAGGAGATGAGATTTTAAGGGTTATAGCTGATAGATTAACAGGTTTATATTCTGATGATATAACTGTTGGTAGACTAGGCGGAGATGAATTTATAGTGGTTAAAAGAGGAGAAAGTTATTTAGATAATATAAATGACATAGCAGAGGAGACATTAAAACTTTTAAATAAAAATATTCAATTTAATAAATATAATTTTAGTTTAAAAGCAAGTATAGGAATAAGCTGCTATCCAGATCATGCTGAAGATGTATTTACTTTATTAAAGTATGCTGACATATCTATGTATAAAGGAAAACAAGAAGGTGGAAATAAATATAAGATATTTTCAGAAGAAATGTTAGAAGATTTAAATCTCGAAAGTAGATTGAGTAAGGCTATAGACAATAATGAATTTGAAGTGTATTACCAACCAATATATGATGTTAAATCTAAAAAGATAGTAGGCGCTGAAGCTTTAAGTAGATGGATTAGTCCTACTGGAATAATTTCACCAACAAAATTTATACCATTAGCTAAAAAAAATGGGGATATAATTAGGATAGATGAATTTGTATTAAAAGAATCATGTGAATTTTGTGAAAAAATGAGAAGCTTAACTGAAGAAGATTTTAAAGTTTCGGTAAATATATCATATACTGCTTTAAAGCAAATTAACTTTTTAGAAAGAGTTATGAGTATAGTAAATGAAAGTAATGTAAATCCTAATTTCATAAAGATAGAAATTACTGAAGATGAAATAATAGATAATATTGAGTCTACTGTAAAGATATTAAATAAATTAAGAAAACTTGGCTTTAATATAGCTTTAGATGACTTTGGAGTAGGATATTCTTCTTTTAATTATATAAAAACTTTACCATTAGATACTCTAAAGATAGATAGAAGTTTACTGATAAGTGTAGAAAATGACAAAAAAACATTTGCTATTATTAAAACTCTAATTAACTTAGCACATACTTTAGGTTTAGATGTTGTTTGTGAAGGAGTTGAAATGAAAAACCAGTTTGAATTACTTAAAAATATAGAGTGTGATAAAATTCAAGGGTATTATATAAGTAAACCTTTGAATTTAAATGATTTTTATAAACTTATATCAAATATTAATAATATAGAAACTTGTTTTAAAGAGGTAGCAGTGACAAATTAAATTTAAGTTTTAATTAAGTTAAAATTAATTTATTATAGAAAGAAGGTTCTTTATGAATATAGTAAAAAAAGATGGAAGAATTGAAAAATTTAATATTAGAAAAGTTAAAACTAGTATAGAAAATGCTGCAAGAGATTCTGGAACAATGGTAAACGAATCAGATTTAAACATACTAGTAAATGATGTTGAAAAAGTATTATTAAAGGTTAGAAAAGATTCCTTAGTTACTTCTAGTTATGAAGTAATAGGTACAATTTTTGAAATTTTAAAAAGAGATGGTTTTAATTCTATTTTAAGGGCTTATGTTGAATTTGATAAATAAAATATAACAGAGAAGAATTTAAGATGAATATAATAAATTCATTTATAGTTATTGTTATGATATAATTCAATTAACTTTAATTATAAACGGAGGATTACAAATGTATAAGTTAGTAGCTATGGATATGGATGGAACTTTACTTAGAGAAGATAAAAGTATATCTGACAGAACTAAGAAAGCTATCCAAGAAGCAAGAGACAAGGGAGTTACAGTAGTTTTAGCAACTGGAAGACCAATAGAAGGTGTTTCAAGATATTTAGAAGAATTAGATATGTTAACAGAAAAAGATTATGTGCTTAGCTATAATGGAGCTCTAGTTCAAAAAACAAAAAATAAAGAAGCAATAAATAAAGTAGCATTAAATGGTTCTGATTTACATTACTTAAAAAATTTAAGTGATGAATTAGGTGTAAATATTCATGCTTTCTGGGAAAAGAAAGGATTAATTACTCCTAAGAGTAGCAAATATACAGAAGTAGAAGCTCAAATTAATAATATAGAAATTCATGAAATGAATATAGATTCTATAGCAGATGATGAAGTTATGATAAAAATCATGATGATAGATGAACCTGAGATATTAGGACCAGCTATAGAAAAATTACCAAAAGAAGTATATGAAAAATATACTGTTGTAAGAAGTACACCATACTTCCTAGAATTCTTAAACAAAGATGCTAATAAAGGCCTAGGTGTAGAATTATTAGCAAAACATCTAGGAATAAAGAGAGAAGAAATAATAACATTAGGCGATGCAGGAAACGATGTTCATATGATAGAATATGCAGGACTTGGTGTAGCTATGGGCAATTCCTTTGATGAACTAAAAAAAATTGCAGATTATATTACAGACACAAACGAAAATGATGGAGTTGCAAAAGTAATAGAAAAGTTCATACTAGAGAATAATTAAAGAATTAAAGAATGAAAAAATTGTTGAAATAATCTAGCGGTAGCTAGATTATAAAATAAGAAGATTCTTAGGATTTTATCCTAAGAATTTTTTGTTTCTTATAATTAAGCTTTGCTGAATTATTTCCTTAACTCTTTCATTCCTTCATTTTTTCATTCCTCATGTTCTTTCATTATTTCATTTTTCCTCCGTATTTTTAACGAACTATTGTAAAACATAATCATATAACTATATATAATAGACAAATACAGAAAGAAGGATGATTATGTGTGGAATAACAGGATTTGTGAATTTTAAGGAAAACATTAAAGAGAATATTGGAACCTTAAAGGCTATGACAGATACACTAATTCACAGGGGACCGAATGCTGGAGGTACTTATATATCCAATAATATAATGTTTGGACATAGAAGACTTATTGTAGTTGATCCAGAGGGTGGAAAGCAGCCTATGAAAAAGGTTGTTAATGGAAAAGAATATGTACTTGTGTATAATGGAGAACTATATAATACCGAAGATTTAAGAAAAGAATTAATAAATGATGGATATATTTTTGAAGGATATTCAGACACTGAGGTATTACTTACTTCATACATTAGATGGGGATTGGATTGTATTAAAAAATTTAATGGAATATTTGCATTTGCAATTTATGATGAAAATGAAAAGAGAGTTGTACTTGCAAGAGATGTTATGGGAGTTAAGCCATTATTTTATACAATGAAAAATGGCACATTTATATTTGGTTCAGAAATAAAAGCTTTATTTAAGCATCCATATGTGGAACCAGTAGTAGACAAAGATGGTTTAACAGAACTATTTGCACTTGGACCAGCGGTAATACCAGGAACAACAGTATATAAAAATATTGAAGAAGTTAAACCAGCACAATATATAATTGTAAATGAAGATGGAATTAAGAAAGATATGTATTGGGAATTAAAAGCTGAAGAATTTAATGAAAGTGAAGAAGAAGCAGTAGAACATGTTAGAAGTTTACTTATTGATTCAATTGATAGACAATTAGTTGGGGATGTTCCACTTTGTACTTTCTTATCAGGTGGCTTAGATTCCTCAGCTATATCAGCAATAGCTGCAAAGGAATATAAGAAGAGAAATAAAACACTTACAACTTATTCAATAGATTATGAAGATAATGAGAAGTACTTTAAATCATCATTATTCCAACCAACATCTGACCAGCATTTTGCAGAGGTGATGGCTGAGTATATTGGTAGTGACCATAGAACTGTTGTATTAAATCATAGAGATTTAGTAAATGCATTAGATGATGCAGTGTTTGGAAGAGACTTACCAGGAATGGCAGATGTGGATTCGTCTTTATATTTATTTTGTAAAGAAGTTAAAAAAGATTTTGTTATAGCCTTATCTGGAGAATGTGCTGATGAATTATTTGGAGGATATCCATGGTTTACAAATGAAGAGATGATAAATTCCAATACCTTCCCTTGGTCTAGATTTATAGGCGAAAGAAAAGCAATATTAAGTCCAGATTTAAAGAATTTAAAGATAGAAGAAGTTGCACAAACTGCTTATAATGACACTTTAAAAGAAGTTCCTCATTTGAGTGGAGAAAGTAAGTTAGAGCATAGAATGAGGGAACTATTTTACTTAAATTTAAGATGGTTTATGGTTAATTTATTAAATAGAAAAGATAGAATGAGTATGGCAAATAGTTTAGAAGTTAGAGTTCCTTTTGCGGATTATAGATTAGTAGAATATGCATTTAATATACCATCAAATATAAAATTATTAGAGGGTAGGGAAAAAGGTTTGTTAAGAAAATCATTAGAAGGAATATTACCTGAATCTATAATATATAGAAAGAAGAGTCCATATCCTAAGACTCATAATCCAATATATACAGAGATGGTTTGTAATAAAATGACTAAAATATTGAATGATAAATCTTCACCTATTTTAGATATAATAGATAAAACAAAGGTAAAAGAAATAGTTGATACGCAAGGATCATCATATAAGACACCTTGGTATGGACAATTAATGACAGGACCACAAATGATAGCATATTTAATACAAGTGAATAATTGGTTAAAATCTTATAATGTAAAATTAATGTAATTTTATAAGAAGCAAAGACTATTTTAGGTTACTTAACAAAGATTAGGCATAAAATTAATATGTTTCATTAGTAACCATATAAAAGATAGAATTTTTAAATAGCAATTTATATAACTTAAAGTAAGCATCTTCCAAATTTAGTGTTGGGAGATGCTTATTATTTTTTATCTTTAATATTCTTGGGTTTTTATTAATTATATAAACAATCTGAAATGTTACTTTTATATATTAATTTAGCGTTTATTAAATTAATATAGAAATATTTAATTTTTTTGTTTCTTTTTCTAATTTATTTATAAATATATACGTAGTAAAATTTAATAAGGAATAGAAGGGGGAGAGATAATGGATAAGAAATTGAATTTAATTTTAGAGGAAATAATAAGTGACTTCAAAGATATAAAAGAGGTAGCAGCAATAAGTTTTGCAGGTTCTTCCACAGCAAAAAGAAATGATAATTTATCAGATATAGATATTGATATATTTACTTATTCTGATATTCCAATTGAAATAAGAGAAAAAATAGTTAGTAAGTATGCAAGCTATAAAGAAGTTGGAAATGATTATTGGGGGCAAGGAGATGAATTTATATTAAGGTATAATAATATTCCAATAGATATAGCTTATTTTGGAATGCCTTGGATAGAAGATGTAATAAATAATATATTAGTTAAAAATAATGCATCTGTAGGATATAGTACTTGTTTTTGGCATAATATTAAAAATTCAAATATAATTTTTGATAGAGAGGGAAGATTAAGTAAATTAAAAGAAAGTACAAAGTGTAAATATCCTAGTAAGCTTAAAGAAAATATTATAGAAAAGAATTATCCTTTATTAAAAAACAATATATCTTCTTACTATAACCAAATAAGTAAGGCGATAAAAAGAGGGGATTTAAATAGCATTAATCATAGATTATCAGGATTTTTAGCAAGCTATTTTGATATAATATTTGCAATTAATGAAATTCCACATCCAGGAGAAAAACGGTTAATAAATATAATTAAAAATACATGTGATAAGATACCTAGAAATTTTGAAGAGGATATAAATAATATTTTAAAATTATCTGGAAGCATAGATAATGATTTATTATTGTATTTAGATTCACTTATAAATAATTTAGATAACATTATATAAGAATAAATAAATATACTTGATAAAAATAATATTGAATAATAGATTTTTATACACATTATAAAAAATACTTGGATAAACTAAATTAGGTATTCAAGTATTTTTTTGTATAAATTTGTATATGAATATAAAAATCAAGGAAATAATGAAATAAATATTAAAATATAGTTATAAAAATGTAAGTGAGGGCAAGATGAAAAACTTAAAATTTATATTTTTATTTATTATTCCATTTTTTACTTCTACAGCATGTGACGTAAAAATGAAAGAACTTGAAGAAATAGATATTTATTTCTTTAATGTTGGTAAGGCAGATAGTATTCTAATTAAAAGTAATGAAGTTAATATTTTAATTGATACAGCAAGAGATGAAAATGGAGAATATATAGTAAAAAGATTAAAGGATTTAGACGTTAAAAAATTAGATTATATGATAATAACACATATTGATAAAGATCATGTTGGTGGAGCAGATAAAATATTAGAAAAAATAGAAACAGAGAAAATTTATACATCTTATATAAATGAAGAAAAAAAACAGTATAGAGAAATGGTAAATGTGGCAAATAAAAAAAGTATAGAAATAAAAAAGGTTGAATTAGAAGAAAAAATATTTGATGGCGATTTAAAAGTAAAAGTTATAGCTCCAAAGAAGAATTATTTCAATGAAAATGATAACTCCATAGTTCTAAGTGTAAAGTATGGAAAAAATAAATTTCTATTTGCAGGTGACATAGAAGAAAGCTCTACAGAAGATCTACTAAATGATTCAGAAATTAAGAATTATGATTTATTAAAAATTCCTCATCATGGTAGAAATAATGATTTTATGGCTGATTTTTTAGCTAAAGTTAAGCCTAATACTTCTATAATAACAACTGATAATGTTGAGCATAAGCCGAGTAAAAAGCTTAAAGAATCATTAAAGAATATAAAAAGTAATGTGCTAATTACAGGAGATGGAGAAATTCATGTTAATAGTAATGGTATTAAAATAAATGTATATAAAGAGGAAAGGGACTGATTTTAAATAGTCCCTTTTACATTAAATATCTAATTCCTATAGTTTTGTAATCTTTTATATATATTCTTGGAGCTCTTCTACCAATAAGACAAAGCACTTCATAACTTATTGTATTTGTTAATTTAGCAATATCATCTGCATCAAATTTAACATTTCCATCAGAGCCTAGTAATATAACTTCATTTCCAAGGGGAACATTTTCTATATCAGTAATATCAACCATAAATTGATCCATACAAACATTACCTATAATAGGGGCTAGTTGACCGTTTATAATGACTTTTCCTTTATTAGAAAGCCCTCTAGAATAACCATCTGCATAACCAACTGGTAAAGTTGCAACTACAGTTTTTCTACTAGTTTTAAAAGTTTGGCCATAACCTATATATTCATTTTCTTCAACTTCTTTTATATGAATGATTTTAGTTTTCCATGTTAAAACATGCTTTATATCAAAATGATTTTTATCAACTTCATCTGAAGGATAATAACCATATTGAATTATTCCAGGTCTTACATAATCATAATGGCTTTCTGGTAAATCAATTATAGCAGCACTATTAGATAAATTCTTTTTATTTATATAAACCCCAGCTTCTTGAAGTTTATCCAAGAAAGTATTATATATTTCAAGTTGCCTCAAAGAATAACTTTTGTCTTTAGAATCAGCAGTAGAAAAATGAGAAAAAATACTTTCAATTTTGAGATTACTTAATTTAGAAATGTTTATTATATCTTCTAAACCTTTATCATTTTTTCTAAAACCAATTCTACCCATTCCAGAATCCATAGCTATATGAATATAAACAGTTTTATTTAAAGCTTTTGCTTTATTATTAAGATTCATAGCAAATTCATAAGTTGATATTGTTGGTTCAACATCATATTCAAGTAGTGCATCTATTGCATAATCTTCACTAATTCCAAGGAGCATTATAGGAGCTTTAATTTCATTTTCTCTAAGCTCAATTGCTTCAACTATATTAGCAACTGCAAGCCTATTAATGCCGTGATTAAGTAAAACTTTTGATATTTCTACTGCACCATGCCCATATGCATTTGCCTTTACGACTCCAATTATTTCACTATTACTAGATTTTTTCTTTATTTGATTTATGTTATATATTAAATTATTTAAATTAATTTCTGCCCAAATTGGATGTAATAAATTCATATCTAAATCCTCGCTATCATTGACTTATTAGTAATACCACTGATACTATTATATACATAAACTGATTCTTTGATAAGTGTCAGTTTAGATTAATTTAGCAAGGTCAGTTTTATAAATATAAAAGGAGATAATATGGAATTTATTAATATTAATTTAGATCAAAACAGTAGAGTTCCTTTATATATACAATTATATGATTTTATAAAAAAGGAAATTCAAAGTGGTAGGTTAGAATCAAATAGCAAGCTACCATCAAAGAGAAAGCTTTCTAAGCATTTAGAAATTAGCCAAAATACAATAGAATCAGCATATGAACAACTTATTACAGAAGGATATATAATATCAAAACCTAAAAGAGGATATTATGTATCAGAGCTTCAAGGAGTAATAAATATTAGCCAAATTAATGATAAAGATGATAATAAAAAAGTAGTTAGAAAAAAGTATAAATATGAGTTTTTTTCAAGTAGAGTGGATTTAGAAAGCTTTCCTTATGCAACATGGAGAAAAATAAATAAAGATATAATAAATGAGGAAAATAAAAATTTATTACAAATAGGCCATTCTCAAGGAGATAGAAATTTAAGGGAAGCTATTTCTAATTATTTAAGGTTTTCTAGGGGAGTTAATTCAACTGCTGATAATATAGTTATTGGAGCAGGAACAGAGTATTTAGTTCAAATATTAATAAATATTTTAGGTAGTGATAAGAGTTATGGTATGGAAGAGCCAGGTTATTATAAAATAAGAAAAATATTAAAGACACATAAAATAGAAGCTAACCCTATAAATATAGATGGTCAGGGTATAAGTATAGAAAATCTTAATAATAGCAATGTAGATATAATTCATATAACACCATCTCATCAATTTCCTACAGGAGCTATAATGCCAATAAGTAGAAGAATGCAACTTTTATCTTGGGCAAATGAAAAAAGTAATAGATATATAATTGAAGATGATTATGATAGTGAGTTTAGATTTGAAGGTAAACCAATACCTGCACTTCAAAGTTTAGATACTATGGAGAAGGTCATATATTTAGGAACTTTTTCTAAATGCTTTGCACCTTCAATTAGAATAGGATATATGGTTTTACCTAATGAATTAATTAAAATATATAGAAAGAATTTTAGTTTTCTTACTTGCACAGTTTCAAGGATAGATCAACAATCTTTATTTAGATTTATGGAGGATGGGTATTTTGAAAGACATCTAAACAAAATGAGAAATATATATAAGAAAAAAAGAGAGCTTTTAGTGTCATTAATAAAAAAATATCTTAAAGGAACTGAAATAATAGGTACTAACTCAGGTTTACATTTATTGTTAAAGGTTAATAATGGAATGACAGAAGAGCAATTAATTGAAAAAGCAGATAAGAAAGAAATAAAGATATTAGGTTTATCTAATTCATATTCTAATATGAAAATTAATACAAGTGTAGTTTTTTTAGGGTATGCTAGTTTAACTAATAAAGAAATAGAAGAAGCAGTAATATTATTAAAAGAAGCCTGGGAACTATAATAAATAAGTGATTAATAAAATAATATATAGACATAATAATATAAGCGGATAAAATACTCATTTGTAAGGAGCATGTATTATGTCTTATATTAATTTTAAAGAAGAAGTATATAAAGCTAAAATACAATTCGAAAATAGAACTAAAAATAATGAGAGATTATTTAATCAAATTAAGAAAGATAAAAATATATCTAGTAA
Source organism: Clostridium tertium (assembly GCF_017873245.1). GTDB lineage: Bacteria > Bacillota > Clostridia > Clostridiales > Clostridiaceae > Clostridium > Clostridium tertium. The sequence continues at coordinate 45,997 of NZ_JAGGJY010000020.1, forward strand.
TTATATTCCAAATGAAAAGTATAGTTTTAAAGAGTTTAATAGCAGTATTTTAGGTGGAGGGCATCCTAAAAGTGAAGATGAATTTCAGGAGATAAGTTATACAGATATAATTTGTACAAAATTTATAAATTGCAAATTTTCCAATATAAAATTTAAGGGATGTAAGTTTATAGGATGCTATTTTATAAATTGCGACTTCATAGGTGGGGGTGCAGTTTTTGATGAATGTATTTTTATTAAGCAAGAAAGTGATACGACACCTAATCTAAATAAGGAAGATAATTTTTCGTGTGAATTTAATGAATGTAATGTATATGCAAAATTCTTAAACTGTGATATAGGACATATCATTTTTAATAAGTGCAATTTAAGAAATACTAATTTTGAATTAAATGATATGACAAGTGGAATGATATTTAATTGTGATTTAAAGAAAATAATAATAATAGATACTGATTTATCTGGTGCTAAAATAGTAAATTCATATATAGAAGACTTAGAATTTAGGGATAAATATAAAAGTAAGTTAGATGAAAAAACATTTATAGATAAAATAAAATTAAGAAAGAAAAATAGAGATGAATATGAAGGTATATATACAGTATATGAGAATATAGCAGATAAATTTAAGGAAAATAACTTAGTTAATAATTTTGGTGAGTATTATTTTTTGTGTAGAAAAACACAAAGAAAGGTTTTAAAACCTATCCCAAGAATAATGTCATTTTTAGGATTAGTAACTTGTGGATATGGAGAAAGACCATTATATGCAGCATATTTTTCACTTTTTGTAATATTTGTATTTTCGATTTTATATTTGATTTTTGGAATAAAAGTAGATGAACAAATTGTTAGATATTCATTTTTAGAAAATGGTCATACATTTAGAGAATTTTTAAGGGATTATAACGAAAGCTTAAATTTAAGTGTAGGTATGTTTGCAGCAGTAGGACTTAATGAGGCTCAACCAGCTCCGATTTCTTATATGCTAAGTAATATAGAAATGTTATTAGGAGTCTTAATGATGGGAATAGGAACTGGAGCATTAGTAAAAAAGATAGTAAGATAAATATAGTTATAAATATAAGGAATATTATAAAATATAAAAGCTAAGTAGTTACTAGAAATAAATTTAAAGTACCTACATAATTAAGAGTAAGTAAAATATTCGAATAACAAGAGGTGTTTTTAACACCTCTTTTAGTTTTAAATTGACAATTTAAATTATTATCTAATTCTCTAAGTATTAATTTTGTATATCTTAAGCTACATTATCTATAAAATTACACATTGATCTTTATGAATTATTTTTTTTATTTAATATAGTTTTTTTCTATAGAGTGAGTACTTTTTCTATACATAATTTAATGACAATTCCTATAAAATATTATGTAAAATCAATTTAAGAATATATAAAATTAAATAATAACATAAAATAAGGATATATTGTTTTTCGATAAAAAAAACTTGATAAACGATTCATTGAATGTTAATATATTTATTAGAAAAGGAGAGATTATTATGAATTTAAAAGACGAAAAGAATTTATCTAAGGTACTATCTATTATACTTAATATTACAATAGTTTTTGGAATAGCTCTTACTGGTGGAGTATTCTATATTACATTTTATAAAAGAGGAATACAAGATATTGTCATAAATAAAGGGATAGTTATAGTATTATTAGTTATTGGTATTAGCAGTTTATTTTATATAGTATTTCAGCTTAAAGGAATAATAAATACATTAATAATTGGAGATCCATTTGTCAGATCAAATGCAATTGCTTTCAAGAAAATATCATCATCATCATTAGTAATAGCTTTATGTTATTTTATTAATTTATTTATAAATTCAAATTTTAAAGAGTTTAAATTTATATATGTAGATAATATGGGGATTCATACAGATATGGAAGTATTTATATTTTTATTTGCATCAGCTTTTATATTTATATTAGCAAAGGTTTTTGATAAGGCAGTTACGTTCAAAGAAGAAAATGATTTAACTATATGATGAAGGAGAATAGTATGGGAATAATCGTAAATTTAGATGTTATGATGGCAAAAAGAAAAATTTCATTAAATGAGTTAGCAGAAAGAGTGGGTATAACTAATGCTAACCTTTCTATATTAAAAAATAATAAAGCAAAAGCAATTAGATTTTCTACTTTAGAAGCTATTTGTAGAGAACTTAATTGTCAACCAGGGGATATATTGGAATATATAAGTGAATAATGGAGGTGTAGAAAATATGGTCAATACTGTAGCTTTAGTTTTAGTGAAAGGAGAAAAAATCCTTTTATTAAAACGATCAAAAAATCGATTACCTATAATAGGCATGAAAAATGAAGAAACACCAGAAGAGTGCATTGAGAGATGGAAAGAAGGAAGAATAGAATTTGAAGATTCTCCAATTATTAATTATAACAAGAAGATTCATATAGAAGACTATAATGTTAGTTTAATGTTTATTGACGCTACTAATTCAGAAGTAAAATTAATAGATGAAAGTTTAGTATTTGAAGAATGTAGATGGGCAAATAACATTAATAAAGTGGAAAATGATCTTATTATAAATGTTTTAGATCAATGTAGAATAAATAATTATGAATCTTTAGCAGTTGACTCATTAAAAGAATTTATAAATATGAATAGTAAATATAAAATAAGAAATTCTAAAATAGATATTGAAAAACAAAAAATGGATACTAATAAAGCATTAATTCTTATAGCCTTCTCTTTAGGTGTTGGAATATTATTCTCAAAGTTTATTTTGGGATATTTAGGTATTTCAGTTGCTGTTTTAACAATTTTAATGACGATAATTTTTATGTTAATTGTAGGAGTAAAAAATAAAAGTTTTCTTGGGTATTTCTTTGTAGCATCTAGTATAATTTTATCATTTACTTATGGTATTTTTACAAATGAATTCTTCAGAGTGTTAAATTTATTGGTTATACCAATTTCGCTGTTTTCAGGATTTTTATTATTAACATTTAAAAATATTGAATTCAAGTTAATAGGTTTTGGAACATCATTTTTAGAAATAATTATAGGACAATCGCTAAGCAATTCAACTAAAATCCCTTCAGTATTAAGAGAAACATTAAAAAAAGGGAATATTAAAAAAGAAAATAATCATATTAAATCAATATTAATTGGATTACTTATATCAATACCTTTAATTATAATACTCGGTATCTTACTTGCAGGTGCAGATGAGATATTTAGTTATTATTTAGCAAATATATGGAGATATCTTAATATAGAAAATATTTATGACTTTATATTAAAAGCCATTATAGCAATAATAATAATGTTTTTAGTATTTGGGTTATACTATAGTTTAAATTGTACAGAGGTAAGAGATGTACAAAATAATTCAATAAAAAAAGATTTTAATTCAACAACAATAATTACTATATTAATTTCAATAACTATACTTTATTTAGTATTTACTAAAATACAAATTTCATATTTATATTTAAATAAGGCTTTACCAGCTGGATTTAATTTTGCTGACTATGCTAGAGATGGTTTCTTTCAACTAGTTGCATTAGTAATAGTAAATTTATCAATGATAACGATAATGAATTTTAAAACATCAGCAAATAATAGAAGAGTAAAAAATGTTTTGAATTCTTTATATAGCATAATAACAGTACTAACTATAAATATGGGGGCTTCTGCTATATATAAGATGAACTTATATATAGAGGAATTTGGATATACTAGATTAAGAATTTTAGTTCAAGCATTTACAGTTTTCTTATGTATTTCTTTAATTATATTACTTGCATTTATATGGAGAGGAAAGTATTTGTTTAAGCCAACAGCAATTGTGGGATTAACTATATATTTATGTTTGAATTATATTAATATAGATAATTATATAGTAAAGCAAAATATAAATATAATTAATACGAAACATGAAATAGATGATAGATATTTGACTAGATTATCCTTAGATGCTCAGGATGCAGTAAAAGAAGGCTATGATAAAGGTTTAATAGAAAGCAAGTATTATTACGATTGGTATAATAAAAGGGCTATTACTAAACACTGGTATGAATATAACTACTTTAATAATAGGATTTTTAAATAAAAAACTAATTATTTTAAATTAATGTAATAAGATTTAAGCTTGAATAAAAATTATTAGGAATTTATTCATAAGATATAAACAATAGAAAATGATAAAGGACCGCCTAAAAGAAACGATAATCTAAATAAGTTAAGGGGGGGATTTTATGCAGATTCAAAGAATAAATAATTGGGATAATCCAATATATAATAGTCTTAAAAAAGCTTCAGAAAATCAAAAGAAAGAAAAAGTTGAAGAGAGAAAAAGTGTAGCTGTAGAAAAAAGTTCAAATCAAATAATAAAAAACTTGCAGCGATTAAAAGAGGATTTTAAAGAACAAAAAATAGAACTTCAAGAAACTGAAATGGATCCTAAAGAAAAGAGAATGAAGCTTGAAGAGATAAATAAAAAAATTGCTGAAGTAGAATCTGAAATACAACAAATGAGACTGATAGAAAAAGAAAAAGAAGCTTTAGAAAAACAAAGTAAGTTGGAAGAAAATAATAAAAAGAAAGAAAGTATTAATTCTAAAAACAGAATAAACTTTAATGAAAATAGTGATGGAGTAATAGTTGAAGATAGTTTAAAGAAGTTAATTTCGGCTAGGCATAAATTAACAAGTGCGAATGAGTTTGGTAAAACTAAAGCAGTTATGGAAGTAGAAAAAGGATACTTACAACCTAATGGAAATGAAAATTCATTTGTTAATAAGCAATATACTAAATTAACTAAAGGAATAAAAGGAATAGAAAATAGAATTTTATATGAAGTAGGAAAAGTTAATAAAGAAGTTAATAATAATTATAAAGATAAAGAAGATTTTAAAGATGATAGTAGCGAGGAATAAAGTGTAAATTATTTACGAAGTTATTTTCTTCATTTTTAATTGGGCATATATAAGTTTGTGTTACTCTCAGGGAGAGATAAAATCAAACTTATATATGCTCAATTTTTTTGTTTATTACTTATAGTGATATGTCAGACTATAAGTTTAAAAATTATAAAGTTATCCTATTAAATTATCCCTAAATCAAATTTTAACTTAAGAATTCTTAATACAGACTCATTTATACGTTCTTCTTGAATTTCTCCAGCTCTTATAGATTCTAGCACAGATGGTATTTGCACATCAAAATCAGAGGCTATTATTAAGTCATTACCAGCAATTATGGCTAATACTGCAGATGTAGAATCACCAATATATTCTTTTATAGCACTCATTTGTAAATCATCAGTCATAATTACTCCATCAAATTTTAATTCATTTCTAATGATTTTATTAACACTCGGAGAAAGTGATGCAGGAAGATTTGCATCCATTGATTTTACGATATTATGAGATACTAATATACTACTAGCTCCTGCATCAATTCCAGCCTTAAAAGGTAGAAAATCAGAATTTTGAAAGCTTTCATAACTTCTTTCATCGATAGATATTCCAGTATGAGTATCTACATTGTTTCCATAACCAGGAAAGTGTTTTAATGCAGATCCTATTTTATTTTCATTCATAGTATTTACTACTATTTCAATATACTTAGATGTTTCTAAAGCATCCATGCCAAAAGTTCTAGGATAAATAAAATCATTTGGATTTACTGATACATCGCATACTGGTGCTAAATTCATATTAATTCCTATACTTTTTAGTAGTTCTGCTTTTTCCTTAGTATCGCTAGCTACTAATGGATATCCGCCTTCATTATATAGTTCTTGAGGTGAATAAAAAGGAACAGCCCTAAATTCAGGATACCAACTTAACCTATTAACGATTCCACCTTCTTCATCTATTCCGATTAGAAGTTTTATTTTTGAGTTGCTTTGATAATTTGATAATGTTTGAGTTAAAGATTCTTTAGTTTCATCCTTTATATTATTATCAAATAAAATAAATCCTCCAACCTTATAGTTTTGTAAATCTTCAAGTGCACTATCTTTCATACACCTAATAAAAAACATTTGTCCAACTTTTTCCTCTAATGTCATAGTAGACAATAATTCTTTTGCTTTTTTTAAGTTGATATCTTCATTAGGTAACTGGGTTTGATTATTATTTGAATTATTATCTGAGCCGTTATCTATAATTGAATCAGAGATTTCTTCTCCGTTTGTGTTTTCATTTGTTTTTTTAGAATTAAAATATTTATAACTTATAATAAAAGAAGCTATAAATAACAAAATGATAGAAATAACTAAAATTGATTTTTTCATATTATGTCTCCAATACTTTTAAAGTTTTTATACAAAATTGCAGTAATGATTTTAACTTTATTTTAACTATATCAAATTAATAATTTTTAATTAAAGTTACTTTTTTAGCAATTTGTATATTATTAATTATAACTACATTATATGGATATATACACAACTGGACAATTTTTATTAACTATTTATGGAGTTTATATTTTGAATTTTAATTCAAAATCATCTTTTCACCTAATTAAATTTAACTTATATAATAATATTGATAATAAATTTTTAGAAGTGAAATAAAATGAGTAGTTTAATAATTTATTTAGCAGCAGCTATATTATTTTTAATATCATATAGAAAAGATAAGGAAAAAACTAATAAGGCATTGTTAAAAGGATGGAAGTCAATAGAAAATATATTGCCTCAATTTTTAGGCATAATCTTAGTAGTTGGTTTAACCCTTGCAATATTAAAGCCAGAGACGATATCTAATATAATTGGAGGTAATAGTGGTATATTTGGAGTACTTTTGTCTGCAGTCTTAGGAAGTATTGCAATGATGCCTACATTTGTAGCATTTTCTACAGGAGATATGTTACTTAAAAATGGAGCAGGTATAGCCCAAGTTGCAGCTCTCATATCAACTCTTACTTTAATCGGGATAATTACAATTCCTTTAGAAGCTAAGCATATAGGAAAAAGGGCAGCAATTTATAGGAATATATTAGCTTTTGTTTTTTCGATAATAGTAGCATTTTTTGTTGAAATGGTGGTGACAATTATATGATAAAAGCTTTAGTTAAAAGATATTCTTTTTTTATTATATTACTTATAGTAACGGTAATAGTAACAGTTTTTAATAAAGAGTTAGGGATAAAGTCATTTGGTATAGCTTTCTCAAGTTTTAAACAAATGATTGAAGTAGTACCTCCAATAATGATAATTCTTGGTCTTATGGATGTTTGGATTCCAAGAGAAACTATGATGAAATATATGGGAGATAATTCAGGTATAAAAGGAATTTCTCTTGCTATGTTGATAGGATCAATAGCAGCAGGGCCAATGTATGCAGCTTTTCCATTTACAAAAGTTCTTATAAAAAAAGGAGTTAAATTTAGCAATATAATAATATTTATGAATGCGTGGTGTGTAACTAAAATATCTACATTAATGTTTGAGTTTTCTTCACTAGGATATAAATTTACTTTAGCAAGACTTTTGATTGATATACCTGGAGTAATAATAATGGGGTATTTAGTTCAAGTTTTAATGCCCCCAAATGAGTTAGATAGACTTTATAGTGATAATTTAGATTGAAAAATAATGTTATGAAATGAATAGTATAAAATTATTTACAAATGCTAAATGTATAGTTATAATGTTTATGATAAACTATAAATAATAAGCTATGAAAGAGAAAAGTAGATAGATAGTCATTTTACAGAGATTTAAGCAGGGGTGGAAGCTTAAAAATTGATGCTATTGAAGGAAGCTCTGGAGCTATAAACTGAAACAGCATATTAAAAAAATTGCCAGTAGGTTTATGGGATTCTCCCCTTAAAGAGAATGAGTGGATTAATTTTAACTAATTAATCAATTTAGGTGGTAACGCGGAATTTTGTCTTTCGTCCTAATATTTATAGGATGAAGGGCTTTTTTATTTATATAAAATTTTAAACTACGGAAGGAAGATGAATATGAGTTTTGAAAAATTAGCAGAATTAATATTTCCAAATGTTAATAAAACACCAGAAGATTATGTTGCAATGTATCCAAAAAGAAATTTAAAAGAAGGTGCAGTCGTTACAAGATATGCACCATCACCAACAGGCTTCCAACATATTGGAGGGGTTTTTGCAGCTTTAATAAATGAAAGATTAGCAAGCCAAAGTGAAGGTGTTTTCTTCTTAAGAATAGAAGATACTGACCAAAAAAGAGAAGTTGAGGGTGCTATAGAAGATACAATTCAAACAATGCACAATTTTGGAATGGACTTTAACGAAGGAATGACTGGAGATAAAACATCTAAAGGGGAATATGGTCCATATAGACAAAGCGAAAGAGCTGACATTTATAGAGCTTTTGCAAAAGATTTAATCAAAAAAGGATTAGCATATCCAGCATTTGATACACCAGAAGAATTAGCAGAGCTTAGAGAAAAGCAAACTGCAGCTAAAATAACACCAGGATATTATGGTGAATTTGCTAAGGATAGAAATTTAACTCCTGAAGAAGCAATGGAAAAAATAAATAATGGTGAAAGCTACATAATTAGATTTAAGTCACCAGGAAATATAGAAAATAGAGTAGAATTCCATGATTTAATAAAAGGGGATATAAGTTTCCCAGAAAATAATCAAGATATAGTTATAATAAAGGGAGATGGACTTCCAACTTATCATTTCGCACATGCTATAGATGATGCATTAATGAGAACTACTCATGTTATAAGAGGTGAAGAATGGCTTTCATCATTACCTATACACGTACAATTATTTGATACATTAGGTTTTGAAAGACCCAATTATGCTCATATACCAACAATAATGAAAAAGGATAATGGTTCAAAGAGAAAATTATCAAAGAGAAAAGATGCTGAAGCCGCAGTTTCATATTACAAAGAAGTTGGATATCCAATGGTATCAGTAATAGAGTACTTATTAAACATAATAAACTCTACATTTGAAGATTGGAGATCAGAAAATCCTAGCTTAGATTATCATGAATTTGAAGTTGCTTTAGATAAGATGAGTAAATCAGGAGCATTATTTGATATAGTTAAATTAAATGATGTAAGTAAAGAAGTTATTTGCAAAATGAAAGCAGATGTAGTTTATGATTACTATACAGCTTGGGCTAAAGAGTTCGATAAGGAAATGTACGATTTAGTAACATCTAATGAAAAGATGTCAAAAGAAATCTTCAATATAGATAAAGAAGGTCCAAAGCCAAGAAAAGACTTTGCTAAGTGGGATGAAGTAAGAGGAAAAGTGGATTACTTCTTTGATGAATTATTCAATAAGGAAACAGCAGAAAATGTTGAGCTTCCAAAGACTTTAAGCTTAGAAAATGCAAAAGAAATAATTAAAGTATATAAAGATAAATTCAATTTTAATTCAGGAAGCCAAGAAAATTGGTTTGAAGAATTAAAGGTTATTGGAGCAGAACTTGGATACTGTGCAAATAGAAAAGAATATAAAGCAAATCCAGATGCATTTAAGGGAATGATTTCTGATGTTGCTGGAGCTGTAAGAGCTGCTTTATCTCATAGAAGTAATACTCCAGATCTTTATACTATTATGCAAATATTAGGTGAAGATAAGGTAAGATCTAGATTTGAAAATTTTTTAAATCTATAGTAGGAATATTTGAAAAAGAATAAGAAAAATTTTGATTTATGATTATAATAAAAAGGGGGTCGCGTTATGGTCTGCCCCCTAAAAAGTAGACATTGTTAAAAAGGATATATCATTGTGAATTACAAAAATGGCTTCGATATTTAATTGGAGCCATATTTTTT
>NZ_JAGGJY010000021.1 GCF_017873245.1 Clostridium tertium
CCTTGAAGAACACAAGGTTGATAGGTCAGAGGTGTAAGTGTGGTAACATATTTAGCTGACTGATACTAATAGGTCGAGGGCTTGACCAATAAAAAATAGGCTTGAATTTAATTCATGTGCAATTTTCAGAGAACACTCTGAATTATTCCGTGGTAGCTCAATGGTGGAGCACTCGGCTGTTAACCGATAGGTTGGAGGTTCGAATCCTCTCCACGGAGCCATTTAAATTTTAAGAGTTTTATAAGAGTAGATTTAAATCTATTGTTATAAAACTCTTTTTTATTTTATTAATAGAAAAAAATGTAACTTTTTCGTAACCTTTGGTTAACAAATTGTAATGATTTGCAGAAAAAACTTCTATATAATTGAATTATAGGACAAGCAGTTGTTTATAAAAATAGAAAGAGTGGTTTTATAATGAGTAGAAGTAGAATAAAAAATAAAAAAAGGTTTATATTATTTATATTTGTTTTAATAATATCAACATTTGCGATTTCATTTACAGTTAATGATCTTAGAAAAAATAATGTTACACAAGCAGAGGCTGTAACTAATAATACTAATAGTAACAATAATAATTCTAATCAGAATAAATCAGACTCTTCCAGTGATAATCAAGAGAATATAGACGATGAAAATGAATTTACTGAAGAAAATCAAAATAATGTAGATACTAATGTATTAGATAATTCTGAATATCTTTCATTAGAGCAAGATCCTAATGCAGATGATGCTTCAAAGGTTTTACCAGAAACTATGTATAAGTGGAATTTTTATAGAGAAGATAATAAAAAAATTGCATATCTTACATTTGATGATGGACCATCTGAGCATTCTACTGAAAAAATTTTAGATATATTAAAAGCAAATGATATAAAGGCAACATTTTTTACATTAGGTAGTTCTATTGAGAAGAATAACGAATCGGAAAAGTTACTGAAGAGAATGGCAAAAGAAGGACATTCTATAGGAAGTCATGGCTATTCCCATGATTATCATTTACTTTATCCAAATAGAACAGTAGATGTTGATTCATTTATGAAAGATTTTGAGAAAAATGATAAAATATTAAAAGAAATATTAGGAAAAGATTTTTCTACAAGGTTGATAAGAATGCCTGGTGGACATGCTAGTTGGAATGGAACAGAACATTTAGATGGAGTGTTGGAAAATAAGGGGATTTTTCAAGTGGATTGGAATGCATTAAATGGAGATGCTGAAGGCAGGGATTTTCCAAAGGAATATTTATTAAACAAATTAAAAGAGACTGTTGGAAGTCAAGATGTTATAATTGTATTAATGCATGATACAGATGCTAAAAAGGGAACTGTGGAATATTTACAAAGTGCAATAGATTATTTAAAATTAGAAGGATTTGAGTTTAGAACATTGAAATAATAAAAGGGACGGTAAACCGTCTCTTATTTCTATTTATAAGATTATAAGAGATTAAAAGAGTTAATAATATTATTATGTTTAGAGGTGATAAAATGAATAAAATATTATTAGTAGAGGATGAAGAAAGTATAAGGGCTTTTCTAAAGATAAATTTACAAAGAAATAATTTGCAAGTTATTGAAGCATCAACGGGAGAAGAAGGATTAAAGCTTGCAAATATAGAAAATCCTAAAATAGCTGTATTAGATGTAATGCTGCCAGGGATAGATGGATTTAAAGTTTGTAACAAATTAAGAAGTGAATTTCCGGATATGGGAATAATAATGCTTACAGCAAAGGGGCAAGATATGGATAAGATTATGGGGTTAGAGTATGGGGCAGATGATTATATAGTAAAGCCATTTAATCCATTGGAGGTTGTTTTAAGAATAAAAGCTTTACTCAGGAGGCTTGGAGATGAAGATAAAGATAAATTAGAATTAGGACCATTTCTGATAGATTTATACTCACAAAAAGTTTTAAAAGATAATATTGAAATAGATGTAACTCCAAAGGAGTATTTACTTATGAAAATATTTTTAGAAAATCCTAATAAGGCATTTACAAGAGATGAGTTATTAGATTTAGTTTGGGGAGAAAATTATTTTGGAGATGCAAAAATAATAGATGTTAATATAAGAAGATTAAGAGCAAAAATTGAGGATAATGCATCAGAACCTAAATATATAGAGACAATATGGGGGATAGGATATAGGTGGAAATCGAAAGAATGAGAAGTATAAAAAATCAATTACTTAAAGGGATATTTATTATTATTTTCTCAACAGTAATGTTTTTAAATATTTTACTTATGATATTTGTTAGAAAATATTATTATGATAATACTGAGGATTTATTGAAAAATAGAATACAAGTTTCAATAAATTTCTATACAAAGTATTTTTCTTCGAAATCATTAGTTGAGACTATTTATGATAATGTTGATACATTTTGGAATGAAAATAATGCACAAGTTGAAATTTTTGATGCTGATGGAAGTTTATTAATGGATTCTATTGGAATTAAGGATTTAAAGTTAATTAATGCACCAGATGTATCGAAGGCGCTTAAAGGAGAATCTGCAAGATGGATAGGGAAAGTAGATTATTATGGGAATAAAGTTATGGCAGTGTCATATCCATTGATTATAGATGGAGATATAATAGGAGTCATCAGGTTTATAACGTCTTTAGAAGCCATAGATGGAGTAATAACTAATATAATGATAATTTTCTCAGGAATATCAATAGCTGTTTTGATAGTAGGAATACTCTTAAGTATAATTTTAGCTAATAGTATAATAAATCCAATAAAGTATTTGAATGAAGTTGCAGAAAAAATGGGAAGCGGAAATTTAAGTATTAGAAGTAGCATAGATAGTAAAAATGAAATAGGGCAATTATCAAATACACTAAATTTTATGGCAAATGAAATATCAAAAAGAGAGCAATTAAAAAATGAGTTTATATCATCTGTTTCTCACGAATTAAGAACTCCTTTAACAGCTATAAAGGGTTGGACTATAACCTTAAATAATGATGAGACAGATAAAGAAACCCTAAAGCTTGGATTTCAAATAATAGAAAAAGAAACAGATAGATTATCTTTAATGGTAGAAGAACTTTTAGATTTTTCTAAGCTTATAAATGAAAAAGTAACATTGGAACTACAAAGTGTTAGTATAAATGAATTTATAAATCATATAGAATCTTTTATGTGCCCTAGAGCAAATAAAGAGGATAGAAATCTTAAATTCATAACAGAAGCTGATGGGAATATGTACGTAGATAGTAATAGATTAAAGCAAGTATTTATTAATCTACTAGATAATTCATTCAAGTTCACAGAAGTAGAAGGAAGTATAATTTTTACAACTACAAAATTTAATGATAAAATTAAATTTGTAATAGAAGATGATGGTTGTGGAATACTAGAGGAAGATTTGCCGCATGTAAAACAAAAATTTTTTAAAGGCAAAAATTCTAAATCCCAAAATGGAATAGGTTTATCCATTTGTGATGAAATAATAAAATTACATGATGGAGTATTTAATATATATAGTAAGGTAGGAATAGGTACAAAAATTGAGATTATTATTCCGATAAATAAGGAGGAATAATATGAATATCATAAAAAGATTTTTAGCTATAATTATTATAAGTATATTTACATTAAATATTGGTTGTAGTAAAGTAAATGGAAAAGATACACAAGCCATAAAAGCTCCTAATAATAATAACCTTAAGATAAAAGGTGTGTGGGAAATTGATAATATTAATGTATTAGGTGATGAGTCTGAAAATAACGAGGAGATTCTATCTTTAAAAGATTCTTTAATAAGTATTTCTAATAGTAATTTCTCAGTATTTAATGTTTCATATTCTAATCCTAAATATAAATTAAAAGTTGTAGATAAGACATATGTTCTATCATATGAGCTAAATTTAAAGCTTGAGGATATACTTGGAGATATACTAGATGAAAATTCTAAGTGGGATGTAATCTCAATAATTGGTTCTAATACTATTATTGGAGAATTTATTTATGTAGATAATGAAAATGGTTATTTATTTTATGATGGAGTGTTACTAAAACTAAAAAAAATAGATGATAATCCAAAGGATTTAGATTATCAAGAAAATGATATTAAGCCGGAGTTAATATTAGAAGATTATAATAGCGATGTAGGTATAATGTTAGGATTAAAAACTCCAAGAGAACAATTAGAAGATGGTAGTTACAGTATAGAAACATATAAAACTTTGTGGATATCCTTTAAAGATAATGAATTACAGCCTATATTAGAGAAAGATAATATAATCTTCCCAAGAATGAATGGAATATGGAGTATTAAAAGTGAAGTTGTAGATAATGATAAAAATCATTTTGAGTACTTTTCAGCACATTCACTAGATGGAAGAGCAGAAATGCAGACATTAGAAAATAATAATGCAAATATATATAAGAATATAAACTTCATATCCAATGATTATATTGCAATTGAAAGGTACGAAGGAGAAAACTTTAATAATAATTTTCCTATATATCAAACAATTCCTATTGATAATATAAATTCTAAGAATGGGATTAATATCGAAGAAATATATTCTAATGAAGCCAAAGAAAAATATAAAAAAGATTTTAATGATGTATTAGAGACTTTATCGGAAGAAAAAAGAAAATCTTTGAATGCAAATTTAGATTACAGTAATTTTACTATAAAAAGAATTGAAGGAAAATGGAATCTAGTCGGTAAGATTCCATCTATAGGTAATACTGAAGATGGTATAGAATATAGAATATCCTTAAATCCAAACAAGAAGATATTAAATTATGATACTTTATTAGTTTCATGGAAAGATTTAAAAGGAAAATTTCCATTTATAAGGGATGCATATACATCGCCTACTGGAAGAATGGCAATAATATTATTTAATGACAAGTTGTTAGTTTATGAAATGGAAGATAGGGATATTAAAGGAAGTCCTTTAATTACTATTGATTTAAATAATAATGAAGAAGTAATAATGGCAGAGTGGGCAAGTGGTAGTTATGTGGATTCATGGGCAAAGGCCTTTAAAGATGGAAAAGAAATAAGTATGGAGGATGAGTAGTATGTTATCAAAAAATATATTATCTAGCGTATTAGCTAGATGTTTAATAACAGGCGGAGATTTTGCAGAAATATTTGAAGAGGATACAATAGATACATCTATAAGTATTTTAAATGGAAAGGTAGAGAATTCCATTTCAGGAAGAATGCATGGAATAGGTATAAGAATTTTTAAGGGATTAAAAAGCGTTTATGCTTATACTAATAATACTAGTTTAAATGCTCTATTAGATACTGCACAAAAGGCAGCATTGGCCCTTGGAGAGTTAAAAGAGGATATAAGTGTAGTGCTTAACGAGAAGGTTATATATAATAATAATCCTATTATATATATTCCATCTTCAATAAGTGCCAAAAAAAAGATAGAAGTAATGAAATGTGGATATAAAGCTGCAAAGGAATATAGTGATGAAATAACTCAAGTATCTGTTGGATATTTGGATAAAGAACAAAATATATTAATAGCTAATACAGAAGGACTACTTACAGAAGACAAGAGAGTTAGAACAAGATTAATGATAAGCTCTGTAGCATCTGCAAATGGAGAAAACCAAACAGGCTATGAAGGACCAGGAGCTCATAAGGGATTTGAATTATTTAAAGATATAGATCCAGAATATTATGGAAGAGAAGCATCTAGAGTTGCACAGACTATGTTGCATGCTAAGAATTGTCCAGCAGGGAAAATGACCGTAGCAATAGATAATGGATTTGGTGGAGTAATATTCCATGAGGCATGTGGGCACTCACTAGAAGCAACTGCAGTAGCAAAAGGAAATTCAGTATTTACTAATATGTTAGGAAAGCAAATAGCATCAAAAAAAGTTACTGCAATTGATGATGGAACTATACCTAATGCATGGGGATCATTAAATATTGATGATGAAGGAAACAAAACAAGAAAAAATGTATTAATAGAGAATGGTATATTAAAGGGATATTTAATTGATAAATTAAATGGAAGAAGAATGGGCATGGAGGCAACTGGAAGTTCAAGAAGACAAAACTATAAATATGCACCTACTTCAAGAATGACAAACACATATATTGCAGCAGGAAATGATGATGAAACTGAAATCATTAAATCAATATCAGATGGATTATATGCAAAGAAAATGGGTGGAGGATCAGTAAATCCAGTGACAGGAGAATTCAATTTTGCTGTATCAGAAGGATATATAGTGAAAAATGGAGAGATACAAGAGCCTGTTAGAGGTGCGAGCCTTATTGGTAAAGGTAGCGAAGTGTTAATGAATATAGATATGGTAGGAAAAAACTTAGCTCAAGGACAAGGAATGTGTGGTTCTGTTTCAGGAAGTATTCCAACTAACGTAGGTCAACCTATGATTAGAGTCAAGGAAATAACAGTAGGTGGAAGATAAGGGGGGAATATAAAAGTGGAATTAAATATATTTATAAATAAATTATTTCAAGAAGCCAAAAATAATGGTTTTAATGAATATGAAGTTTACTATGTAGATAGAGAGAGTTTAAGTATAAATGCATATAATGAAGAAGTGGAAAAGTACAATTTAACTACTTCTTATGGCTTATCATTTAGAGGAAAAATAAATGATAAAATAGGATACTCATATACAGAAATACTAGATGATGATGCTATAAATATGCTTGTTAAAAATGCAAAGGAAAGTGCGTTAGTTATTGAAAATGAAGATATTCAATTTATATATGAAGGAGATAAAGAATATGCAGAAGTAAATACTTATTATAAAGCATTAGAAAATCTTCCGGCTGATAAGCTAATAGATTTAGCTTTGAGTATGGAAAAAGAGGCAAAAACTTTAGATAATAGAGTTACTAGCTTTGGCGGATGTGGAATAGGATATAGTAAAGCTAGGTATGGAATAATTAATTCAAAGGGATTAAACTTAGAAAATAAATCTAATTTACTAAGTGCATACGTAGTTCCAATAATAAAAAATGGAGAAGATATGCATGATGGTATGGGATATGTAACTGCTAATTCTATAGAAGATGTAGATCCGAAGAAATTAGCACAAGATGGAATTAATGAGGCTATTTCAAGAATAGGTGGTAAGTCAGTTTCATCTGGTAAATATAAAGCTGTAATAAATAATGAGGCTATGGTTTCAATACTTTCAACATTTGCTGGAGTATTTAGTGGTGATGCAGTTCAAAAGGGGCTAAGTTTGTTAAAAGGAAAGGAAGGAGAAATAATAGCAAGTAAACAAGTAACACTATTAGATGATCCTCATTTAGAAAATGGCTTGGCATCAGTTCCTTTTGATGATGAAGGAGTTGCTACGAAGAAAAAGGATATAATCCATGAAGGTAAACTTATGACTTTACTTCACAATTTAAAAACTGCTAATAAAGGAAATACAAAATCAACAGGAAATGGATTTAAAAATTCTTATGCATCACCAGTAGGAGTTTCACCAACAAATTTATATATTCAAAAAGGTGAAAAAAGCTTTGAAGAGTTATTAAAAGATGTTGGAGAAGGGTTATTAATAACAGAGTTTGCTGGATTACATTCAGGTGCAAATTCAATAACTGGAGATTTTTCATTAGCTGCAAAAGGATTTTATATAAAGGATGGAAAAAAGGATTATCCAGTTGAACAAATAACAGTAGCAGGAAATTTCTTTGATTTATTAAAAAATATAGAGGTAGTAGGAAGTGACTTAAAATTCCCAATGAGTAGTATAGGAAGTCCATCTGTCAAGATTACTGAATTATCAATAGCTGGAAAATAAATGTGATTTATATGTGTAAAAAGCGAATAAAGTATAAATTTAAATGACGTAATTATACCATGTAAGAAATAAAAATCTCCATAGAGTATATAACTTTATGGAGATTTTTTGTATAAAAAATGTGAGGTTTTAATTTTCAATTTATAATCATATAAGACTTTTAGTACTTTAAATAGCTTTATTATAATAAAAAACTCCACTAATGGAGTTTTTTACACAATTATAAATTATCCATTCTTAATTATCAATTATTTAGGTAGTTGCTTCTTATCATTTTATCTGAAAGTTCAACTACATTCTTATATAGTTCCTTTTCTTCATCTGTTAAGCCTTCACCGATTACATCAAGGTTTGTAAGGACTGCAAATGATTTATTTGTATTTAGTAAGTTTCTACCTAATGCAGTATTTATATATTTATCATTTGGTACTCCCATAAGATATAATAATGATGGCATGATATCAACTTGCCCACCGATAGTATCAAAAGTCTTTGGCTCTTTCATATCCTTTGACCAAATTATAAATGGTATTGTGTGATGACCATTATCTAGATACCAATCTTCCTTATTAGAAAGTTTTTCTATTGAGCTATTATAATATTTATGGACACCTGTATGGTCGCCTTCAATAACTACAACGGTATTATCAAGAATTCCTTCCTTATCTAATAATTCAAGGAACTTTCCAATTTGTGCGTCTGTATACTTAACACTTTCAAAGTATCCACCAAGTTCATTTTTATCTAATTCTGGGTCTAAATTTAACACTCTCTTTTCCTTTGGTAAATCAAAAGGTCCATGATTAGTTAAAGTGACTGTAAATGCATAAAATGGATCTTCTAAGTTTTTAAGCATTGGTACAACTTGTCTAAAATAACTTTCATCTGATAAGCCAAGACCTATTTCTTCGTCTATATTGAATGAATAGTAATCAACAAATTTGTTAAATCCTATTCCTGTTAATCCATTTACGTAGTTCCAGAAAGAACCTTTATCAGGATGAATTGCTATTGTATCATAATTCTTTTCTTCTAGTAGAAGAGGTAATGAATTATATTTAGTAGAAGGATATCTAAAGAATGTACTTCCTCTTCTTAATGGAAACATTGATGTATTAATCATTAAGTCAGAATCGGAGCTTGTACCTTCATTTACCTGTTCATAAATATTAGGGAAATATAGTCCTGTTTTTATTAATTCATCCATTACAGGAGTAATTTTTTGATTATTTATTTCTTTTCCTAATATAAAGCTTTCTAATGATTCAACTTGTATAACTAGTAAGTTTTTGCCTTCAAATATTCCAGCATATTGATTATTAGGTAAATCTTCTTTTTTACTAAAGAATTCATCGATTTGGGACTTTTCCTCAGTAGTTAAATCATAAGGCATTGAATCTTTATAAACATTATATAAATCAAAAATATGATAGCCTACAGGTGAAAAATATCTAGCTGTATTTGTTGGATCATAATTTGAGAATATATATCCATTTTTCACATCTTCATTCTTTAATACGTATAAATTAAAAGGTACATATCCTATATATATAATACTTGATAATAGTATAACTATAAATGTAATAGGGGCTCTCCTTTTAACTCTTGTGTATGACTTTCTAGTAAAGAAAGCAAATATTCCTAGTATTATAAAATCAATAAATAGTAAGAAATCCTTATTACTAAACATTGAAGATATAGTACCACCCATATTATCTAAATTAGCAGTTTGAGTTAACAATAATGCAGATGGCATTGTTAGGAATCCTCTAAAGTATCCTAAGTCTAATAATATTAATAAAGTTATTAGTATATCTATAATAAATAGATATATAACCCTTCCTTTTCCTTTAAATAGTAAGGAAAAGCTGATAAAAATTAAAGTAAAGGCATAATAATAATTAATAAATGATTTTGCAGAGTTATATCCAAGACTTAAGTTTAGGGAATAAGGATCTTGGTTAACTACGAAACCTTGAAATATTATGCTTTTAAATACAATGGCTATAAGTGGAATTAAGAATAATATTATTCTCATAAAACCATCAAAGTTAAGTACCTGTGTAAATTTGTTTCTTAGTTTTTCAATAAGTTTGTCCAATATATCACCTCAAATATATAAAGTACTATAACACTTATGGGAATAATACTTAAAAATCTGTACTATTAAGTTTACAATACTTAAATTATAGTATAGTAGTTTTTATAAAGCAATTTAGATTTTTTAATTTTTACATCCAGTACAAAAATAAATTTCAATATTAGAGATAATTTTACAAGAAATAGTGTAAGATGAATACGATATGTTATAATATATATGTTTTATTTAACATTTATGGAGGTTATATATGCTTCAATATGATTTAATTATAGTTGGAGGGGGAGCATCTGGACTTTCAGCTGGAGTTTCTGCTCTGAAAAATGGAATTAAAAAAGTTTTAATTTTAGAAAGAAATAATGATTTAGGTGGAAATTTAAACTTATTCATACATAATGGATTTGGAAGATATTATTTAGGTAAGGACATAACAGGACCAGAGCTTGGAAGTCAACTTATTAAAGATTTTAAAGCACTAGGTGGAGTGTATAAATTAAATACTGAAGTCTTAGAAGTAACTAAGAATAAGGTGGTTTCATATGTAAATCCTCAAGAGGGGATTCAGGAGATTGAAGCTAAAGCTGTAATATTAGCATCTGGATGTAGGGAGAAGTTTACAGGAAACATAAATATGCCAATTCATAAATATACAGGTATATTTACTTTAGTTTCAGCACACAGACTAGTTAATCTTCAAGGATTTCTTCCGGGAAAAGAGGTTGTAATTATTGGAAATAATGATTGGTCTTTAATTCTTGCAAGAAGGTTATTAATAGAAGGTGCTAGAGTAAAAGCTATTATAGATAATTCTAAGAATGGATTTTTAGATGAGAAGAGTAGTCAATTTATTAATGGATTTGATATGAATATAATAAGAAATCATCATGTAGTTGAGCTATATGGTAACGAGAGAATAGAAAGTATAGATATTAAAAGTATAGAAGATGAAAGCGTAAGTAATATAAGTTGTGATTCTTTAATATTAACAGTTGGATATTGTCCAGAAATATCTTTTGTAAGAAAGACCAATATATTATTAAAAGGTTACAATACTCTTATAGTAAACAACTATGAAACTTCGGTTAATGGAATATTTGCTTGTGGAACTATATTAAGTAGAGATAAAGATATTTTCAATAGTGGAGCAAATGGCGCTCATGTTGGGAAAATAGTAGCTGATTATATACAAAAATATATGTATTAGAAATATGGATAGTATGCATTAAAGCATATTATCCATATTTTTTAGTAATTGTTTGAATTCATTAAATAATAGAGATTGACCATTATTATTTAAATGAATACCATCAGTAAAAATATTATTGGATGAAAATTTAAATGTTAAACTGTAAAAATCAACATAATTAATTTTATATTTATCACAAAGTTTAATTATAGAGTGTCTTAATAATGAGAGTTGTTCTTCACAATAATTATAGGTAGAAGATGGCATAAAAAGTCTATAAGCATCTTCTTTTATTATTATTGGCGGAATTCCTATGATAATATCTTTTGTTATGGTCAAGGCTTCTTTTAGCATTAATTCTAAATTATCTAAAACAGAGTTTAGAGATCTATTTGAAAGAAAATCGTTGGTTCCTCCCATTATAAAAATTTTATTTGGGTAATATGAAATAACATCTTCCGTAAATCTATTTAACATATCTGTTGTTGTGTTTCCATTTATGCCTTTATTTATTATATCTAAGGATATAGATGGCTTTAATCTTTCTACCCAGTTATTGCTTTTATTCACACCATATCCATAAGTTAAGCTGTCCCCAATAAATACAAAAGAATTTTTTAGCAATTTAAAACTCCTTTCTAAAATAGTTTATTAAAGCAAGACCTACAAATTAATGTTTTACCACCATTTGCTGTGATTAAATTTGTATCAGTAATTTTTTTATTACAGAATTCACATATCATTGTAATATTATCACTAGTATCTAATTTATTTTCAGTTTTATTTTTTTTAGGCTGTATGCCATTAGCTTTTCTAATAGGGGAGTAGAGCTTTTTGATGGAATGTTCTTCTTTAGGTAAAATAGAATAAGAAATTTCATATTGACTTTCTCCATAGAATTCTAGTTCAAATCTAGGATTTTCTTTATCGTAAAATTCTTCTGTAATAATTCTAGTTATTTGGGCATCATTAACAATAAGGCCACTTTTTTCGATCCCATCAAAAATACTTTTAGTTATATTTGCAGTATCAGGATGTCTTTTTTCGCTTTTATAATAAACTTTAAGAACTGCTATAAGGGATTCATCTAGTATAACATCTGGATTTTGTAATCTAGCATAGTAAGCAATTTCTTCTTCGTAAAGTGCATATCTATCGTGTGACTTTCCAGTATTATAGGGAAGAATCGCCCTACCATCCTTATTATGTAGTTTAAAATTAGATTTAGATATGGGGGATCCTGGTACAATTACTTTTGCATAAGAATTCATTATGTAAACTCCTTTAAATAATATTAATATATCCTTAAAAATCCATTAATTCTAATAAAAAATAATGAATAATTTTGTCATTCATTATATAATAAACAGTGATAATGATAAGCTATAAGCTTTATTTTAATATACAATAATAAGATAGATTTAACAAGAAAATGAAAAAGAATTATACTTTTAGAATTTTTAAGATAAATATAGTTAGATTAAGAGGTAGTAGAAATGGAAAGCAAGTTAATATTGTCAATAGAATCAAGTTGTGATGAAACATCAGCAGCTGTAGTTAAAGATGGAAGAGAAGTGTTATCAAATATAATAGCTTCACAAATAGATACTCACAAAAAGTATGGTGGAGTAGTACCTGAAGTTGCATCAAGAATGCATATTGAAGTAGTTAATGGTGTTGTAATGGAAGCGTTAGAAGAGGCTGGAGTAAAATTAGATGATATAGATGCTATTGGAGTTACTTATGGTCCAGGGTTGGTAGGAGCATTATTAGTTGGACTACAGTATGCGAAAGGTCTTTCATATTCTTCTAAGAAACCCTTAGTAGGGGTAAATCATATCGAAGGTCATATTTGTGCAAATTATATAGAACATAAGGATTTAAAACCACCATTTGTATCTTTAGTAGTTTCAGGAGGACATACTTTCATAGTTCATGTTAAAGATTATGGAGTGTATGATGTTATAGGGCAAACAAGGGATGATGCAGCAGGAGAAGCATATGATAAGGTTGCAAGAGCATTAGGCTTAGGATATCCTGGTGGACCTAAAATAGATAAACTAGCTAAGGAAGGAAATGAAAATGCTATAGATTTTCCTAAGGCTAATTTTCATGATGATACATTAGATTTTTCTTTTAGTGGGGTTAAATCAGCTGTATTAAATTATATAAATAAATGTAAGATGCAAGGCATAGAAATAAATAGAGCGGATGTAGCAGCATCTTTTCAGAAGGCAGTTATAGATGTGTTAAAGCAAAATGTTTTGAAAACATGTAAAAAAACTCAGGTTAATAAGATTGCAATAGCTGGTGGGGTAGCATCAAATTCAGCTCTTAGAGAATCACTTATTAAAGCTGCATCTAAGGAAGGAATAGATGTATTATTCCCTTCGCTAATACTGTGTACAGATAATGCGGCAATGATAGGAAGCGCAGCATACTTTAACTTTATTAAGGGAATAGAATCACCATTAAATATAAATGCGAAACCCAATTTGAAGCTATGATATATAAGGGGGATGGGTTAACGTGAAGCTTTTACCACATTCAAATGGAGTCTACAAAGTAAATATGAAAAATAAGATGAAACCAAAGGATATAATAAAAAATGTATTATTAGCAATATTAATAGTGATTATTTTAGGTTTTATATATCAAAGAGTAAGTAATTTTATAGCAAAGGAAACCTTAAAGCAAAGAGTAGATTATGCTAGGGTAGATGATAAAAGGTTAGATTATAGAACTGATGGAGAAGGTAAATATACTATTGTATTTGATGGAAATATTGGAGCTAATTTAAATCAGTGGAATTCAATAACAGATAAATTGACATCAGAATATGATGATATAACAACGTTTGTCTATAATAGAAGAGGATATGGATATAGTGATAGTGGATCAATAAGGACGCCAAAGGAACAAGCAGAAGATTTAAGAATATTACTTAGAAAAGCTGCTGTACCAGCTCCTTATATATTAGTTGGAGAGGAATATGGAAGTTTAGTTTTAACTGAGTTTGCTAAAGAGTATCCAGATTTGGTAGCAGGAATAGTATTAGTAAATCCATTAATTGAAGATACCATAAATAGTAGCGCATTTAAAAAGAGTCTTACAATGGAAAAAGTAAGAAGAAAGATAGAGGGGCTAGGATCTTCAGTAGGATTTACAACATTGTTAGATAAGCTTGGTATAGCATGTGATACAGATGAATTTGAAAATAAATTGGACGAAAATAATTTACATGAATTTAAAGTACATAGAACAAAAAGTAGTTATACTAGTGCAGTGTATAATGAGATAAAAAACATAAGCAGTGGTGAAAATAGTAGTCAAACAGATGGTGTATTTAATGGAAAACCATATTATTTAATAGCAAAAAGCGGACAAGAGCAATTAGCTTCACTTGGAGATTCAAATTTGACTAAAGTATATAATATAAGTTCAGAGAGTAATATAATATCAATGTATGATCCTGATACTGTTATAACAGGAATAAGACAAGTGATTAAACAGGCTAATGAAATTGAAAGACTAGAAAAAAAGGCAAGTAAGAATTAAATTATAATCACGTGTCATATAATTGCCATATACATGTCATATAATTGTCACAGAAAAAGGGTATATTAATATCTGTAAAAGGAATTATTAATATAATATCTAGGAGGAATTTTGTGATGAGTGATGATAATATATATGATGTAGAAAATTATGAGGATGTTAATAATATTGGAGACGATAATTTAAATTCTACACTGACAGATAATATAAATGAAGATTTTATCGATGAAGATAAGATATTAGAAAGAAATAATAAATTTGATTCAAATCAAGATAATATGAATAATTACAATAAGAAGAAGAAAAAAAATGGTGGATTTAAAATTATAGCAATTGCTCTTATAGCAGGTCTTCTAGGAGGAGCACTAGGTGGTGGAAGTATATATTATGCAATGAGAGGTGCTAATACAAAACAGCGAGCTACTGCAATAACTCCAAATCCACAAACTTTTGAGACTGTTGAAGGGGCATTAACAGCTAGTGAAGCTTTTGAGAAGGTTGCTCCAGCAGTGGTTATAGTATCAGCGAATGGAGTAACTGATTATAGTGGAATAATACCTCAACAAGTAGATGGAATGGGTTCTGGATTTATAATAAACGAAGAAGGATATATATTAACAAACTATCATGTTATAGAAGGTGCAAAGGAAGTAGTTGTTACTCTATCAGATGGTAGAGATGTAAAGGCAAAGGTAGTGAATTATGACCAAAATCAAGATATAGCAATGCTAAAATTAAGTGATAATAACGTTAAAGTTCCTGCAGTAGTACAACTTGGAGACTCAGATGCATTAAAACCAGGAGAAGAAGTTTTAGCGATAGGAACACCACTTTCTAAAGACTTTAATCAAACTGTAACAGGAGGACTTGTAAGTGCTGTTAATAGAACTGTAGAAACAAGTACAGGTGTTAAATTAAACTTAATACAAACAGATGCTGCAATTAACCCTGGGAATAGTGGAGGACCTCTTATAAATACTAAGGGAGAAGTAGTTGGTATAAATACATTAAAAATGTCAGGTGGAGCTGAAGGAATAGGATTTTCAATTCCAATAAATGAAGTTAAAGATAGAATAGATGCATTATCTAAGCCTATATTAAATTTAGGGGTATCAATAAGAGAAGTAGATGAAAAGTTAGCAAAGCAATATGATATGCAAGAAGGATTATATATAGTTGAGGTATCAGAGTTCTCACCAGCTGAAAAAGCAGGATTAAAGGGCGGAGACATAATAGTAAAATTCGATGGAGAAAGAATTAAAACATTTGATGAGTTAAGGGCTATTAGGGATACTAAAAAAGAAGGAGATATAGTTAAAGTAGAAGTAGTTAGAAATGGAGAAAATAAAACTTTTGATGTTCAATTAGAAGCAAAGGAATAATAGGCTAAAAACAACCATAATAAAATTTTAATATATAAGACTAGTTATAAATAAGATATACGGATGTAAAGAAAGTATAGATTATTAAAACTAGTCTTTTTTTATTAAAACTAGTCTAACGTAAAGAACATTTTATAAATAATGGAATAGATTATATTATACAAAATTTAAATTTAAATTCAAACTTAGGAGGCAAAGTTATGAGCGGAAGAATAACATCATGCGAATTAAAGACAGGATGTAATGAACAAATAGAGGCAATAGTTAGATTACCTGAGGAAAAGAGATCAGTTATATTTGGAACAGTTTTGGATTGTAATAGAATGCCTGTAGTAGATGCAGTTGTGAAATTATTACAAATCGTTGATGGATGTAGATATCCTTATCCACTAACTCATACTTTTACAGATTGTCACGGACAATTTTTATTAGGACCTTTATGTCCAAATACAAAGTATATGTTAAAGATTTATAAAGATAATATAGTAATAAAATATTCCGAATTAGAAACCTCATCTTATAACGGAAAATGTATAGGAAAACCTGAAAATATCGGAAATCAACCTCCAAAACCATTTCCAGACAAGACATCATGCGGATGCGATTTTTAATTTGACTGATTAAGTAATAGCAAAAAAAGCTTCTTATAATATTATAAGAGGCTTTTTTGCTATTATAAATTTTGATAAAATTAATTTAGTTTAATGTATAAAAGAGAAAATATGAATTGATTTAAAAAATGATATAATAATACATTTATATAGTCAATTTTTATTAAGGAGAGCAAAATATGGAGAAGATAATGCTTTATAGTATAGGAATATTTTTTTTAGTTGGTGTAATAGATTATATATTTGGAGGAAAGTACGGATTATCAAAGGGGATAGAAAGTGGGATTAAAAGTATGGGTTCGCTAGCTTTATCTATGATAGGGATATTGTCTATAACACCGATAATTTCTGATTTAATCATTAAATATATTTTAACAATATTTAAAAATATCCTTGTAGATCCAACTATAATAGTATCATCCTTTATTGCAGTAGATATGGGTGGATATAAAATTGTACAATCTATATCAACAGATCAAGGGATAATATATTTTTCAGGAATATTAATATCATCGATATTAGGATGTACTATAAGTTTTACTTTACCTTTAGCATTAGGAATAGTAAAAGAAAAAAATATAGATATATTATGTAAAGGGATTTTATGTGGAATAGTTGTTTTACCAATAGGATTATTGGTTGGAGGAATTTTACTGAAAATAAAATTATCTCTTATACTCATTAATCTTATGCCTATAGTTATAATTTCAATATTTATAGTAATAGGTTTATATAAAAAACCAAACAAAATGATAATTTGTTTTAAATATTTGGCTAAATTTATAATGATATTAGGCTTAATTGGTTTAGGGGTACAAGGCTTTACTTCAATAACAGGAGTAGTTATTATTAAAAATTTACTTTCATTGGAAGAAACATTAACAATAGTCGGGAAAATAGCTATTTTCTTAGCAGGAGCTAATGTAATGTTAGAGATAATAAAAGTAGTATTTAAAAATAAAATTGCTATGTTAGAAAAGGTATTAAATATAAATTCAGCATCAGTAGGTGCTTTAATTGGTAGTTTAGCCTCAGCTGTAATTGTGTTTACTAATTTTGATGAGTTAGATGATAGAGGAAAGCTAGTATGTTCAGCTTTTTCAGTAGCTGGTGCATATGTATTTGGCGGACAATTGGGGTATGTAGTAATAGAGGCAAAAGATATAACACTAATATATATATTAGTAAAACTTATATCGGGATTTTTAGGTGTGTCTTTGGCATTAAAATTAAGTAAAAAAGAGTTAAGAAAAATATCTTAACCCTTTTTTACTTAGTTTGATAAAGTGAAATCTGTATTTGTTAATTTAAATATATCTCTTATTCCATCTGTTATGTAAATTTTATTATCTTTAGTAACAAAAATTGCATCTATGCCTTCTTGTGTATTAACAAATTTCATACCTTCCTCAACACCCATAGCAAATACAGAAGTTGATAAAGCATCACCATCTGATGATTTATCACTTATTATAGTTATTCCAGCTATTTCATTTTCATAAGGATAGCCAGTTTTAGGACTTAATATATGATGATATTTGATTCCATCTTTTTCAATATATCTTTCATATATACCTGAAGTTACTATTGATTTATTTTTTACAGTGATTGTGCCGATTATATCTCCACGATCAGAAAATGGATTTTGTATTCCTATTCTCCAAGTGCTGCCATCAACTTTTAATCCATGAGCGAAGATATTTCCACCTAAATCTATTATAGCGCTTTTAACCCCTTCTTCAGTAAGGATATCTGAAATAACATCGGCAGTATATCCTTTTGCTACACCACCAAGATCTATCATCATTCCTTGTCTTTTTAAGAATACAGTATTTTCTTCGTCATTAAGTTCAACATCAGAATATCCTACTAATGGAATTCTTGAGTCTATTTCTTCTTGAGTTGGAACTTTAGCTTCAGGAAGACCAATATTCCAAAGTTTAACTATTGGGCCAACTGAAATATCAAATAGACCATTGGAAAGCTTAGCATACTCCAATCCTTTCTTTATTACTGTATATGTATCATAATCTACTTTTACTGGTTCAATTCCTGCGGATTCATTTATTTTATCTACTAAGGTACCATTTTCATTAATACTTAAAGTAGATTCTAGTTCCTTGACTTTGGTAAATACTTTATCTAATATACCTTCATCATTGCTATCGTAAAGAGTTACAGTGACTACTGTTCCCATTAGAAGTTCAGTTTTAGAGAGGGGTTCAGTAACTTTGTTATCTTTTGAACAACCGGATAAAATTGTAAGAGAAAAAATTAACAGGATGGATATAGTGAAATAATTTAAATATTTTTTCTTCATAGATCTTCCTCCTAAATAATATATCACTATCTATTATAAGTAAAAATTGTAGAAATAACAAAAGACTTTAGGTAAAAAACCTAAAGCCTAATATTAAAGAGATTATTTAGCTTTTCCTAAAGCTTTTTCTGCTAAAGTTTTGAAAGAATCACTTGAGCTAGTAGCACCAGTTACTACATCAACTGAAGCAACATCTTGCTTTTCAACTAAAGATTCTTCTAATTTAGGGAAAGCTTCTGATGGGTTAGTACCCTTAGCTTCTTTCATTTTAGCGTTGTAGTCAGCATCATCTTTTTTGCTTCCTTTTTCGCCAACTTCGTCATATTTAACCGCAGCGATTTTTCCATCTTTAACTTCTATTTCGATAGATGCTTCATATCCTCTTTCATCTTTTTCAGATTTTTCAGTATATGTTCCGTCTTTTAATCCAGACTTCTTAGCTTCTTCTTTGTTTCCACATCCTACAAATATAGTAGTAGCTAATGCAGCAACTGCTAATAAGCTTATAACTCTTTTAGATTTCATAAAAAAATCCCCCTCAAAATTATTTAAATTTTCCATTGAATTGTTTCAATTACTAGATAATTATACACAAAAAAATACATCTTTGATATTCGATTTTCTTATAGTATATAAGTATAAATGATAGTGTTAAAAAATATACAATCAAGTCAAAGTATTGTATTTAAAGGGATTAACCCTCAAAAAACGTTTATTCATGTGAAAAAAATTGTTAAAAAAACCACAAAAAAATAATTTGTACTATATAGACATATTATAAAATAGTGTATAGAATTAAATATGCTATTTTAGAATTATTTAAATGAAGGGATGGGTGTAACATGTCAAAAAATAAGATACTTGTTCTTGGTGCTGGATATGGTGGTGTTCGTACTGCTAAAAAACTAGCAAAGAAGTATAAGAAAAACAATGATGTGGAAATAACATTAATAGATAGAAATCCATATCATACTTTAATGACAGAATTACATGAAGTTGCAGGGGGAAGAGTTCACCCTGAATCAGTTCAAGTAGAATTATGCAAAATTTTTGGTAAATCAAAGGTTAATGTAGTTACAGACTTTATAGAAAAAGTTGATACAGATAATAAGGTGGTAAAGACTACATATGGAGAATATTCATATGATTACTTAGTAATAGGTACAGGTAGTGAACCAGCATTCTTTGGCGTTCCAGGAGTAAAAGAAAATGGATTTACTTTATGGTCATTTGAAGATGCATTAAAAATAAGAAAGCATATACAAGATATGTTTGCTAAAGCAAGTCTAGAAAGAAACGCTGCTAAGAGAAAAGAAATGCTTACATTTATAGTAGCTGGTTCTGGGTTTACTGGAATAGAAATGGCTGGAGAGCTTTTAGAGTGGAAGACTAGATTAGCAAGAGAATATAATGTTGATGAAAGTGAAGTAACTTTAAAAGTTGTTGAAGCTATGGGAACTATCTTAAATATGTTAGATAGAAAACAAGCAGATAAAGCAGAGAAATACATGGTTAAACATGGAATGGAAATATTAAAGAATTCACCAATAGTTGAAGTTACTGAAAATAAGATAGTACTTAAGAGTGGTGAAGAGATAAATACAAGAACATTAATTTGGACTTGTGGAATACAAGCAAATCAAGATGCTAAAGAATATGGATTAGATACAGCAAGAGCAGGAAGATTACAAACAAATGAATTTATGCAAGCTGTTGGAAAGAAAGATGTATTCGTAGTTGGAGATATGGCTTATTTTGAGGAAGAAGCTGGAAAAGGAACTCCTCAAATAGTTGAAGCTGCAGTTCAAACAGCAGATACAGTTGTTAAAAATATAGTTGCATCAATTGAAAATAAAGAAATGCAAAAATTCCAAGGAAAATATCATGGATTTATGGTTTCAATTGGCGGTAGATATTGTGTTGCAAACTTAATGGGACTTAAATTATCAGGATTTTTTGCAATGATAATGAAACATTTAGTTAACATACACTACTTATTTGATGTAAATGATGTACATGCAATATACAGTTATTTACAACATGAATTCTTTACTATGGAAGATAGAAGATCAGTGATGAGAGGTCATTTATCATCTAAAGCAAATAGATTATGGTTAGTACCTTTAAGATTATATATAGGATGCTTATGGTTAATTGAAGGATTAAAGAAATTATTAGGTGAAAGTACATGGGAATCTATGTGGAAAGCTGATAGCATAGGCGATTTCTTTAAGAATATAACTATAGGTGCTGATAGCTGGACTAAAGCTGGAAATATTAAGATGCCATTTGAATGGTTACAACAAGCTACTTCAGGTGCATCAGCAAGTACAGAAACAGCAGCGGAATTTGCAACACCAATTCTTAAGGAAGTTCCAGGTTGGTACGCAGCAATAATGCAAGTAATGATGCCAAACCCAGAAGTTGCTGTATGGTTCCAAAGAATTGTTGTATTAATGGAAATAGGAATGGGATTATGTTTAATAGCAGGATTATTCACATTCATATTTAGTGCTGTTTCAGCTGGTATGGTAGTAAACTTCGTTTTATGTGCTATGGCTGGTTGGGATATACTTTGGTTCTTCTTTGGTTCAATTGCATTAATGAGTGGTGCAGGTAGAACATTTGGATTAGATTATTATATAATGCCATGGATTACGAGATTAGCAGATAATTTCTGGCACGGTAAAAAACAACCAATGTATAAAAATGTATAGAAATAAGTGTAGTAAAGTATTATAATACTAAAATAATATTATAAGGTAGAGTTTCATACTCTACCTTATAACATATAAAACTATATTACAAATTCATCCAATTATATTATAATGGAGATGATTAATTTATGTTTAAAAAATTAGATTTTGTTATAATAGCAGTGTTAATGGTTTTATCATTTCTTCCAGAAATTATTTTAGGAGCCTCAATAGGAAAGGGATATAATAATACATATGCGGAAATAACAATTGCAGGAAAAATATATAAGACTATACCTTTATCTGAACATAAGGGAGAAGAGAGTATTGAAGTAAAGACTAAAGATGGGTTTAATATTATAAAAGTAAAAGATAATAAAATTGGTATAATTGAAGCAGATTGTCCTGATAAGGTTTGTATGAATCCTGAATACATAGAGAAGCCAGGGCAAAGCTTAGTTTGTCTTCCACATAGAGTTATGATAGAAATTAAAGGGAAGATAGATGATGATATTATACTATCACATTAAGGAGGAGCTATGAAAAAGACTAATAAAATTGTATATATAGGATTATTAGTAGCTCAAGCCTTAGTTTTACATATTATTGAGCGAATGATCCCAGTACCATTTGTAACACCTGGTGCTAAGTTAGGATTAGCAAATTTAATTACTGTTATTGCTTTATATACTTTAGATAGTAGAAAAGATGCTTTTTTAGTACTATTTTTAAGACTTTCATTAAGCACTATGTTTGGAGGAAACTTATCATCATTTATGTATAGTACGGCTGGAGGAATCTTAAGCTTTGGTGCAATGAGTATCGTAAAGGACTTATTTAAGGATAAAGTTAGTATTATAGGTGTAAGTTCCGCAGGAGCAATATTTCATAATGTAGGACAATTAATAATTGCATCCCTAATAGTAAAAAATATAGGAGTTATGTTATATTTGCCTATTTTATCAACTGTAGGAATAGTCACAGGAATTTTTATTGGAATAGCTGCAAATTATATTGTAGCACATTTAAGAAGATTACCAATGTTTAGATAGTACTGAATAGAATTATCTAGGTTAAGTTTAATAATATATTCTTGATTTTAGGATATAAATAAGAAAAACATATAGAAATTATAATTAAGGTTTTTATTTAACAAAATTTATCATAAATTGATTATGTTTAAATAAGGTTAGTATTTATAAACTTATATAAAATTCAATCAATATATGATTTAAATTCGATATTTTACTTAAGTAACTATTAATATTATTATTTATTATGTAGATCATTGATTGAACTATATTAATAGGTAAAGATACTAAGGCTATGACTTAGACTATCACTAAGAAGGTGGATTGTAATGGACAATATTTGGAATAATTATCCTGAGATAAAACGAGAACTTGTTGATGTATTGGATTTAATGAAAAAGAATGTTAAATGCAAGGACAAGAAAATCGAAAACTCCATAATAGAATTAATAGAGTCAGGTGGTAAGTTGTTAAGACCTGCTTTTGTTTTAATAGGATCAAAATTTGGGACCAATGATACAGAAAAATCTATTCCAACTGCAGCTGTGATTGAAATGCTACATATGGCAACGCTGGTACATGATGATGTAATAGATGATTCTAAACTTAGAAGAGGTAGAGAAACTATCCAATCTAAATATGGAAAGGATTATGCTGTATACATAGGGGATTATCTTTTCTGTGTATGTTTTAAAATTTTGGCTACAAGTGCTTCATTGCAAGCTATAAAAGTAGATTCGAGAGCAATGTCAAAAATTTGTATGGGTGAAGTAAATCAGCTAAATTCTAGGTTTTCTATGAAACTATCAGTAAAAGATTATTTAAATAGAATTTCAGGAAAAACTGCAGAATTGTTTTCAATTTCATTATATTTAGGAGCAGCTGAATGTAATGCAGATGATAAGGTTAGTAAGGAACTTGGAAAAATAGGACATAATTTAGGTATGGCTTTTCAAATAATAGATGATATTTTAGATTATGAAGGAAATGATAATAGTATTAAAAAGTCTGCGGCAAATGACTTGAAGCAAGGAATATATACTATCCCATTAATTTATGCATATAAAAATAATAAATCAGCATTTGATGATGTTCTTGGAAAAGACTTTTATACGGAAGATGAAGTAAGGAATATAGTAAACTTAGTAAAAGAAAATAATGGAATAAAAATGGCAAAAGAATTAGCTGAAAAATATATGAAAAAATGCTTTAAAGGAATAGATATGCTTCCTAATAATGAATACAAAAATATATTAAGGGAAATAGCCGAGTGGTTATTACTTAGAACATATTAAAGGGTTACTAAATTAAGTAACCCTTTAATATGTTTTTTAGTGATTTTACGAATTCTGTATTTATTTTATAAAATGAATTTAAATAATTTATGTATATTGGAAGAGAAAGAGAAAAATCTTCAATCCTTATTCTTTTTATATTAGTTGTTGAACAATAATTGTTATATATGCTCATTGGAACAAAAGTAACAGCTTTGCTGGATAAGACTCCATTTAATGCTGCAAAATATGAATTAGTGCTGTATAGTATATTTAAATTATCTAGCTTTTTTTCATCACAATTTAAAGCTAAACATAATGATTTTTTTAAACAAGTTTTATCAGAAGGAAATATTATAGGTAAATCAAATAGCTGATCCTTTTTTATAGAGTTAATTGGAAAATTAACATCAGATATCAAAACGATTTCATCAAGTCCTATCTCTTTTGTAATAATTCCTTCATGATCTTCAGGTTTTCTATAACATATATATATATCACATATATTATTTATCAAGTTTGTGTTTGTGCAACACTCTATAGTGTTAAGATTTATTGTGTATGAATTATATACTTTTTTTAGCTTTGATACAATAACAGGTAAAATGGTTAAGCTAATTGATTCTACAGCTTCAATTGATATGTACTTTTTTTTATTTACAGAGTTTAATAGTTCCTCTTGCATTTTATTATAAGCACTAAGTATAGATTCACAATACTTAAATAAAATTTCTCCTTCAGGAGTAAGGCTAACACCTTTATTACTTCTATTCAATAATTTTACATTTAGTTTGTTTTCTAATTTTAATATTTGTTGACTTAGTGCAGATTGTGATATATGCGCATTTTTTGCTACAGTTGAAATACTTTTTGAGTTAGCAACTTGAAAAAAATAATTTAAACTATCTATATGCATAACAATCTCCTATCTAATATTTTATATATTTAATTATTATAGTATAATACTCATTAAAAAGCAAAGTTATTTAATGTTATTAAATTTAGGTTGGTTAAGTATTATTAATTATATATTAGGACGTGATTTAGATGAAAATTAGAAGAAAATTATCAATATATCTTATAATAATTATATTTACTGTATTGTTGGTAAATACACTAGTAACTAATAGAAATGATCATATAATAAAAGGAAATATAAATATATGGGTTGAAGATAAATATTATTCATATTTTACTTCTACTGCAAAGGCGTTTGAGGAAAATAATAAAAAAGTTAGCATTAAAGTCGTGAGTGTTAAGCAAGAAGATTATTTATATAAAATATTAAATACTGTTCCAAATGAATTACCTAGTATAGTTCATTTAGATTTCAAGGAATTAAATAGTGTTATAGATAAAATAGAATTTACGAATGAAAATAAACAAATAATAGAGACATATAATAAAAATTTTAATAATAGTAGGTTAGAAGAAGTGCAAATAAAGGATAACTATTATGCAGTTCCTTTTACATCTAATCCAATAGCATTGTATCTAAGAAGTGATATTTTAAAGAAGTTTGGATATAAGGCTGAGGATATTAATAGTTGGGAAAGATTAATAGAGATTGGTAAAGATATTTATACTAAGAGCAATGGAGATATAAATATATTTTCTAGTCAAGATAAAGAAAATATAAGGCTTTTGTTAGCTGCACAATTAGTTGATTATGAAGAAAAAAGTTACGAAAATAATCAGATTAATGATATTATAAATTCAATATATAATGAATCTTTTATAAATGATAGCAATTATATTTGTAGAATTGCCTCTATAGATTTTTATAAGGATTTAATAAACAATAGTATAGATGGAATATGGGAGTGTAAAAATCCACCAAGTCTTAATATAGGTGAAAATAAATTTTATGATATAGGTGGTGAAAACTTAGTAGCTTTAAATATTGAAAATAATAAAGAAGCAATAAAAAGTTTTATTTCATATGCATCAACTAATAAGGAGTTGTTATCAAAAGAAATGTTAGAGTGTAATTTTGTACCTAGTTCTTTATATTCTTTAAGGACAAAAAATATAAATAAAGAAGGGACTAAAGTACAAGGGAGTAGCCCTTTCCTAATATTAAGCAATATAGTGGAAAAGGCTCCAGAGATAAAAAGTTATGATAAATTTAATGAAATAATATATAACGTATATAATTAGTGTTTAGAGATTTCTTTATAAGCCTCCAATGTTTTGATGGCGGTTTGCCTCCAAGAAAATTGGAGACTTCTTTCATATCCTTTTTTTGATAATTCTTTTTTTAAATTATTGTTATTTAGTAAGTTTAATAATGATTCTTCAAGCTCTGTTTTATTAGAAGGGTCTATTAATATACATGAATCACCAGTAACTTCAGGAATTGATGTTGTATTAGATGTTATAACTGGGGTCATGCAGCTCATAGCTTCTAAAGGAGGCAAACCAAATCCTTCATAAAAAGATGGATAAATAAAAGCTTCAGCTCCGTTATATAGAGTTGGAAGAAGAGCATCATCGATAAATCCTGTAAATAATATATTTTCATTAGATGGCAATGACTTTGCAAGCTCAGCAAGCTTCTTTCCTTCATCTTTAAGTGAACCAGCTAAAAGCAATATGTGAGGCTCGTTTAAATCTTTAGATATTTTATCAAAAGCTAAAATAAGTCCTCGAGCATTTTTCCGTAAACTGAATCCACCTATGTATAGTATATAGGGTTTATTGAAATTGAATTTTTCTTTAATATAGTTTTTACAATAATCCTTATCAAGGGGTTTGAAGTTTGAGTTTGCTGCTAGAGGAGTAACAAATACCTTTTCTTCAGGAATGTGATTAAAAAATTTTAAAATGTCCTTTTTAGAATATTCTGAGACTGTAAGTATTCCTTTGGAGTTATCAATTATAGAAGGCATATTTTTTAAAAATCTCTCTAAATATCCTCGACCAGTAGTTTCAGGTAAAATATATGGAATTAAGTCATGTATAGTAACTATACAGTTGTTTTCATAATTTTCACAAAGCCCAATCCCATTTTGAGGGATATGATGAAGATCTATGTTATTATTTTTAATAAAGTTTGGAAAATAATAATTTTCGTAAAATCCACTATGCCTTCTTGAGGTGAAGATTATTTGGCTATTTTCTCTTTTATAACTTTCATAATTTTTACCTGTCCAAAATAATGAATACTCATTTTCTTTATCTATATTAAGCAATTCTCTAACAAGATTTTCAGTATAAGTACCAATTCCACTACCATTGTATAAGGTAATTCCTCTAGCATCTATAGATATTTTCATACTAATCCTCCTAAATTATCTTATATATTTATAGATATTATTTATTTTTTTATATATAACAGAATATTATTAATAATTTAATTCTGTGATAGTAAACACAATAAAATATAGACTTTCATATAATGGCATTGAGTAATTATTAAGGAGAATTACATGGATATTTTATATATAAAAAAAGAAATTGAATTTAACTATCCATTAAAAATAATAAGTATAGAAAAAGTTAAAAATAGTTATAGAATCAAAACGGATGATGAGGAGTATGGTATTAAAGTAATTAAATATCAATTTCCTCATTTTTATTTTATTTTTTCTGCAATAAATCATTTAAAACAACGTGGGTTTAATAAGATACCTGAAATAATTAATACTAAGGAAAATTTGGGCTATATAAAGCTTGGAAGTAGTTACGCATATCTAAATAAATGGATTGATTGTAGAAACTGCAACTATAAGAATTCAGAGGAGTTGAAGTTAGCAGCTCAGAAGCTAGGGGAACTACATAAATGTAGTGAAGGATTTACAACAAGCAATATTATGAGGCCGAGGATAGGTTGGTTTTCTTGGATAAAGGTATTTGAAACTAGATGCGATGAAATACTAGATTTTAAGAAAAGAATTTATCAAAAAGCCTATAAATCTGAATTTGATGAAGTATATTTAAGAGCCATAGATGAAGAATTAGAAAGAGGTAAAAAGGCTATAGAGGAATTAAAAGTGAATAATTATATTGGAATTATGGAGAATGAGGTGCTTAAGCGTGGCTTTTGTCATCATGACTATGCAAATCATAATGTATTAATAGATAAGAATGGTGAATTAAATATTATAGATTTTGACTACTGTTTATTAGATACTCATATACATGACTTAGCATCATTGTTGATTAGGTGTATGAAGGATGGAAATTGGAGTAATGATAAAGCTCAGCTTGTATTAAATAGTTATTCAAAAACACATTCGTTATATGAAGAAGAATTAAAACTTATAAAAGGATTTATTAGATTTCCGCAAGGGTTTTGGCAAATAGGATTACAATATTATTGGGAACAGCAGCCTTGGGGAGAAGAGTTTTTATTAAATAAGATAAATAAATATTTAAAAGATAGAAATGAAAGAGAAAAGTTTGTTGATAACTTTATTTGATAGAGGTGATGAGATGCAAAAGTTAGAGCTAAAATCATATTTAGAAGAAAGAGATATTTATATATTAAATGGAAAGACAAACAAAGTAAAAGAACAAAATTTAGAAGGTACATTTAATCAAATTGAAAATATAGTTTTATTTCATAATAGAATGGGGTGTTATAAGGAGAACTTATTACCTCGGATTGGAGCATCAATAGGTAGGGAAATTGATAATTATAACTCACAAATGATTTTAATAGGTAAGTATATAAAAGAAATTGAAAATAAAAACAACTTAAATTCAATTGATTTCTATTTAATAAGAAATGGAGAAATGTTATTAAATAAGGGAAGAAAAGCATTAAATCATATATATTCCAATAATTATAGAAAATTAATTTATAGGAGTATGAGGAATTATGAAGTTTGCTTAAGTAGGGTTGATGAAAATAATTTATTTGTGGAAGAAAATAATAAAATATTTATAGGGACAATAAAATATCTAACATACAATCTAAAAGAGCATGATATATATTCATATATAAAGAAAATAAAGAGGAAGGATATAGAATTTAGCATAGAAGAAGTAATAGATTATTATATTAAAATTGCTGATTTGGAAAGTGACAGTAAGCAGTATTTAAGAGCTTTATGTTCATATCCAAATGAAGAGTTTAAAGTGCTAGAAAGATATATCCTAAAAAAGATAGATACAAATGAAGATAGAGTTTTAGAAATGCTATATAAAGCTAAAAGAATGGATAGTAGATGCTTAATAATTTAGTGGGGGATTTTCAAGTATGAATAAATTTAGATATGTAGACAGAGAGATATTATGCCAATATGATTTGAACGAGGAATTTTTTGAAGCGTTATCTTTAGAAATTGAAGATATAATACCTCTAAGAAAAGTATTTGTTTTATTAACAAATGAAGGTAAAAAAATTTTAAAACTTACTGATTCAAGCGAAGAAAGAATAAGATTTATAAGTGAAGCTTTAAATTATATATCAAAGGAATACGATAGTGTACTTAGTTATTATGAAGGTAAGAATAGAGAAATAACTTATAAATTTGGCTCTAATACTTACGTTTTATTAAATATGATAGAGGGAAGGGAAGCAACATTTACTAATCCTGTTGAAGTTGAGATGTGTTCTAAAAGCATAGCTAATATGCATAAAGCATCAAAAGGAATATTTAATAAATTAAGTACAGAGATAGTTAAAGGAAATTTAGGAGAATATTTGCCATATCAATTTAGTAAAGCAAAAGAAGATTTAATTAATATTAAAGAGTACGCCTTAAGATTTAGGCATAAAAGTGAATTTGATAAAATATTTTTAGAAAATGTTGATAGTAATATTGATCAAATACAAAAGTCTATAGAACTTTTAGCTATGTGTGAATACAATTCAATGTTAGAGGATTTTAATAAAAGAGTTTTATGTCATAATGATTTAGCACATCATAATTTTATTATTGATGGAGATGATGTTAAAATAATAGATTTTGATTACTGTAAGATAGATACTAGAGCTGTAGATATAGCAAATTACTCAATAAAAGTAATAAAAAATAGTTGTTATGACTTTGATAAGTTTAAATTAATTTTAGATTCTTATGATTCAATAGAAAAATTAAGCAAACAAGAAATTAAACTCATATATGCTATTATAAGTTTCCCTAGGGATTTTATAACAATATCAAGGGATTATTATTATAAACAGAAGCAATGGGAATACGAAGTATTTTTAAATAGATTAAAAGATAAAATTGGTAATGAAAAGCATAGACAAGATTTTATAGAAAATTTTATAACTGAAATGGTCGAATATTTTTATTAATAATTAAAAGGACATCATATTTTTAAATTTGATGTCCTTTTAATTTAAATATATTAAGATTTAATAATTTTTTCATAAGCTTTAAGTGTTGACTTAGCGGTTATATTCCATGAATACTTAGAACTGTTTATTAGTCCTTGTTTAATCATTCTTGCTTTAAGAGCGTCATCGTATAAAACATTTTCCATCCCAGATTTTAGAGAATCTATATCATAAGGATTAATTAGCAAAGCCGAGTCATAACAGATCTCTGGAAGAGAAGTCACGTTGGATGTTATAACTGGCGTGCCACAAGCCATTGCTTCTAATGGAGGCAAACCAAATCCCTCATAAAATGAAGGATAAGCTAATAATTCAGATGCATTATAAAAAAGGGGTAACTTTTCAAGAGGAATAAAATCAGTAAAAATAACATCATCTTCGATATTAAGATCTACGGTTCTCTTTTTATATATGTCATATGAGATTCCTTTTTTACCTGTTATAACTAGTTTAAGACTTTTGTTTGTATTCCTAGAAAGAAGAGAAAAGGCTTCAATTAGGCCTACTATATTTTTTCTGGGACTAAAACCACCTACATAAAGAATAAAATTATCTTTTATATTATATTCTTCTTCAATAATTTTTTTGCATTGACACTTATTCAAGGGCCTATATATATCCTCAGCAGCAAGATGTGTAACAAAAATTTTATCCTCTGGAAAATTAAACTCTTTTGATATATCTTGCTTTGAAAATTCAGAAACTGTTAATATACCATCACATTCATTTATTATTTTAGGAAGTTCGTTATTAAATATATATAAATAACGATCACTAACTGTTTCTGGCATTCTCAATGGGATTATATCATGCAAAGTAATAGTTTTGTGACAATTTATGCTTTGAGAAAGACCAACACCATTTTGAGGGACATGGTAGATATCTATATTAGTATCATTTAAAATGTTAGGAACTCTAACTTCATCCCAAAAATTAGAATTCGAAGTGGCCTTTACTGATTCAACTTTGAAATTATCACTTAAATCTAGAGCTGAATTTTCGGGTAGAAAAACTAAGTAGTCATTAATTTTATCAACTTTATTTATACTATTTATAAGTTGATAAGTATATGTGCCAATTCCTGTCCCTCTATACCATTTTGCAGCTCTGCCATCTATGCCTATCTTCATGATTTAATCCTTTCACATTGTTTTTAATTTATTATATTAAATATAGGAATAAAATGTTAATAAAAGAATACATATAGTCATATAAATATAATGGGGGTGAGCGTTATGATGAGAGAATTTGAAATAGAAAGGCAGTTTGACGTAAAAATTGAGGTTTTAAAAGCAAATAAAGGAGTATATTATTTAAAGACTAATAAGGGTGAAAGGTGTTTAAAGAAGATTAATTATGGTCCTCAAAAGCTATTATTTGTTTATGGCGCTAAGGAGCATTTAATAAATAATGGCTTTAAAGGTGTTGATAGATATTTTTTGAACATAGATGGGGAACCATATGCCCTAGTTAATGAAGATCTTTATACGCTATCTGAATGGATAGAGGGTAGAGAATGTGATTTTCATAACATAGAAGAGGTGAAATTAGCAGCAAAGACTCTTGCTAGCTTACATGAGGCATCAAAGGGATATGATCCTCCAGAAAATTCTAAGCTAAAGAGTGATTTGGGTAGATGGACTCACCTTATGAATAAAAGAATAAAGTCCTTTGATAAAATGAGAGATATGGTAAGAAAGAAGAATAATAAAAATAGTTTTGATTTACTATATTTAAAATCAATGGAATTCTATAAAGAGATAGGTAAAAAAGCTTTAAAAACATTAGAAGAATCAGAATATATGCAGTTATGTGAAATAGCAGAAAATGAAAAAAGCTTTTGCCATCATGACTTCACATATCATAATATAATTTTGGATGAAATCAATAATTGTAATGTAATTGATTTTGATTACTGTAAAAGAGAAGTAAGAACTTTTGATATGTCTAATTTTATGATAAAAGTTCTAAAAAGAGTTGACTGGGATATAAATTTTGCAAATGCAATTATAGAATCATATAATGAAGTTTCACCGCTTTTAGATAGTGAATATAAGGTATTATATGCGTATTTACAATTTCCACAAAGGTATTGGAGACTAGCTAATAGATACTATTATAACGAAGTAAACTGGGGGCAAAATACTTTTGGTAATAAAATTGAATCTATAATAA
Organism: Clostridium tertium; assembly: GCF_017873245.1. Lineage (GTDB taxonomy): Bacteria > Bacillota > Clostridia > Clostridiales > Clostridiaceae > Clostridium > Clostridium tertium. The sequence continues at coordinate 32,418 of NZ_JAGGJY010000021.1, forward strand.
ATGAGCAAGAAGCTATGCTTAAGTTTTTAGAAGAATTTAAAAAAGAGTATAAATTAGATTAAAAAAAGTGCCAAGAGCACTTTTTTTATGTACAAATAAAGAAAATTCGACATAGGATAATATAAAGTAATAAGCTAAGAGGGAAAAATGGAGATAGGTGATTTAGTAGTTAGGAAATCATATGATAAAGACATTACGTTCAAAATAATAGATATTAAAGAAGATGATAATGGTAATCCTATTTATGTATTAAAAGGTATTAGTATAAGAATTATAGCAGATTCGAAAAAGGAAGATCTAGAAGAAGTGGATGGGCAATATGTAGGGGCAAAAGAAAAGATATTAAATACAAGAGTAGAGGAAGCTATAAAGAAAGCTGTATCAATGAGGGGCGATACAGAAGCCATGAATATGATAAATAATTTAACAAGGGGGAGTAAGTCTTCTAAGACACAGCAAAATAAAGAATTAATTTTTGGGAGACCCGGGAAAATACTACACATAGATGGTGATAGTGAATACCTTGAAATGTGTCTTAAGGTTTATAAGCAGTTGTCCTTAGAGGCTATAGGTAGAGCGATTCCTGAAAGAAAGCAACCAGAGTTAATAGTTGATTTAGTTAAAGAAATGAAACCGGATATAGTTGTTTTAACAGGACATGATAGTGTTCTGCGAGTAACAGATGATTATTTAAATCTAGATAATTATAGAAATTCAAGATATTATATAGAGTCTGTAAAAGCTTTAAGAAATTATAATTCTAGTTATGATGAATTAGTAATTTTTGCAGGAGCATGTCAAAGTTGCTATGAGTGTATGTTAGATGCAGGAGCAAATTTTGCAAGCTCACCTAATAGGGTATTAATTCATTGCCTAGACCCTGTATTTGTGTGCGAAAAAATAGCATATACAAGAATTGATAAGGTTGTTTCAATAACAGATGTTATAGATAATACAATAACGGGAACAAAAGGCATTGGAGGTTTACAAACTAGAGGGAAATATAGGGAAGGATACCCAAGGTCACCGTATATTTAAAATTTTTTATTAAAAATCTACTGAAATACAGTGGGTTTTTATTTTTATACTAAAATATGACTAATTTATTAAATATACAAATAAAATGTATAAAAAAACAAAAGATAGATATACTAATAAATGTATAAAAGAGCACTAAAAAAGGTAAAAGTTTACATTGACAACTTATATTAAAGGTGATAAAATATAAATTTTGTTTGACAAAAAGTGGGTTTGGGTGTATAATATTATTTAGAAAGAAGGTGTTTATGTGGAAAAAGTAAAGACTATCGCCGCTATAAAAAGAGATATAGAAGACCATATAGGAGATAAAGTAACTCTAAAAGCAAACGGTGGGAGGAAAAAGATCCTAGTAAACAACGGAGTAATAGAAAGTGCTCACCCAAGCATTTTTGTAGTAAGACTAGAGAATGATATTCAAAGAACAGTAACTTACAGCTATTCAGATGTATTAACTAAGACAGTACAATTATATTTTGCTTTATAGAGAATGGAGCTTCTTTTTTTGAAGCTCCATATTTTTTTGTATGGAAATAAAAAAAGAAAGATGGTGGGTTTCCATCTTTCAACTATGGTATAAAAGGGTATTGAGAATTTATGAGAGGTTATATGGTCAATAACCTCTTTTATAATACGACATATTTTATTATATGTCAACATATTATTTAAAAAAATACAAAAAAAACTTAAACTGTTTTTATAATTCGACATTTATTTAGATAAACAATCCTATAATGTAAATAAGAGTAATTAAAATGTTGAAATTTGATTTTTTTATTTTTAGAAACATTTTAAATAAGTATGAATAAATATATATAGTCATAAATATATATAATACTAGGTATCGTATGGGAGGGATTATATGTCACAAATAGATGTAATAAAAGAAGTCGTTCGTTATGAACAATTACTTAGAGAAAATTCAACTAATCATGTACTAAAGGGAGAATATCTAATAAGAGATTCACAATATCCTGATATGAAAGAAGTATTGGGAGTAGATGCAAAAGCTACCATAACTAATAAGGAAATTCTTGGAGACAAGATTATGGTAGAAGGGCAATTAAATTATATAGTATTCTATTTACCAAAGGATGAAACTATAACAGATTCACCATCAAATAAAATACATTCAGTTGTTTTTACTGATAAATTCGCCAACTATCTTGATCTTAATAGTGATGAACATAATATATTATGCGATGTTGAAGGTGAGATAGAACATATTGAAGCTGATTGGATGAATGAAAGAAAAGTAGGTATTGATGGTATACTAACTTTAAAATGGGAAGTTTATAAAAATGGCGAATTTGAATATGTAAAAGATATAGAAGGTAAAGAAGATATACAAATTAGGAAAAAGGATGAAACTCTTAATGGTGTAAAAGGGGAAAAAGAAGTTGATTTAATAGGAAAATCTATGCTTAAGGTAACTATGGATAAACCTGAAATTGAAGAAGTTTTAAAGTGTGCAATGAACGTTCATAAAAAGGAAATCAAGATTGTAGAAGATAAAGTATATGTTGGTTGCTATTGTAGAATTGAGGTATTATATAAAGGTAAAGAAAATAAGGAACTTATAACTTTACAAGATGATGTTTATCTATCAAAAGAAGAAGAAATGCCTGGAATATCAAGTGATATGATTAGTTCATTAAATTTAGGTATTAAAGATCAACAATGTGCAATTAATTTAGATGATTTAGGTGAAAATAGAGTAGTAGATATAGAGTTCTTAGTTAAAGGAAGAGTTAAAGTTTATTCAAGAGATAAGATTGAAATGTTAAAAGATGCATACTGTCCAACTATGAATATTGATCTTGAAAAAGATAATAAAGAGTTTGGAGCTATACATTCAATAACAAACATAGAAGCTATGGCTAAAGATAGCATAGAACTAAAAAATGAAGAAGAGAGATTAGAACAAATAATATGCGTAACTGGTCATCCTATTATTACAGATAAAATTGTTGAGGATGATAAAGTTAAAATTGAAGGAATAGTTAAGGTATCTGTTATTTATAAACTTGCAGGTGAAGACTTAAATTATGGTATGGTAACAGGTAAGGTTCCATTTATTACTGCTGCAGATATAAAAGATACTAAAAAGGGTATGAATGCATTAATTAAAGTATCTCTAGAAACTTTAGATGCTAATATAGAAGGTAACTCAATTTCTATAAGAGCTAATGTTGGACTTACTATAAAGGTTTGTTACAAAGTAAATAAAGAATGTGTAATAGATGTTATTGAAGGCCCAGCTGAAGTCAAAGAAAAGAAAGCATCAATAACTATATATGTTGTTGGTGAAGATGATACTTTGTGGGATTTAGCAAAGAGATATAATACAACCATGGATGAATTAAATAAATTAAATGAATTAGATGGAAATGAAAACATAAAACCAGGAGATAAATTAATAATACCAGGTAGAGCCATATTTTAATTTATAATAATAATTAGAATATTCAATAATGATTATAGAATAGATTTTTATTTGTTCTATAATCATTATTTTTTTGCCAACAAAAATGGTAATTACACCTTATAGTGAATAATATTATGCTGGGGTGGATAAAATAAGGAATGCATAAGATAAGAGGTGAAAAAATGTCAGAAAAAATTAAAGGCGATTTAATAATAATTGGAGGCGCAGAAGATAAAGAAGGCGATAAAGAAATATTAAAAAAAGTCTGTGGTTCAATAGATAAAGAAAAAGATAATATTTTAATTGCTACAATAGCAACAGAATATCCAAAAGAAGCATTAGAAAAATATACTAAAGTATTTAAGCAATTAGGAGTTAATAATATAAAAGGATTGAATATAAAAGAGAGGGCTGATTCACTAGAGGAAGCAAATATAAAACTGGTAGGCGAAGCATCACTTATATTCTTTACAGGTGGGGATCAATTACGCATAACAAGCTTAATAGGGGGAACTCCTATTTATGATGCTTTAAAAGAGGCAAGTTCTAGAGGATGTATAATAGTTGGAACATCTGCAGGGGCTTCTGTTATGAGTGATACTATGGTGGTTAAAGGGGAAGATGATGAGTCCCCAAGAAAATGTACTTTAAAAATGGCACCTGGTCTTGGTTTTGTAAAAGGAATAATGATAGATCAACATTTTGCGCAAAGAGGAAGAATTGGGAGGTTATTAACAGGAATAGCTCAAAATCCAGAAGTTTTAGGAATTGGAATAGATGAGGACACGGCTATAGTGGTAAAAGATAGTGGAATAGCACAAGTTGTAGGTACAGGAGCTGTATATTTTCTAGACGCTAGAAATATAACACATAGCAATGTATCTGAGCAATACTATGATGAAGTATTAAGTATGTTTAATGTAAGTTTACATGTATTAAAAGAAGGAGATAGATTTAATCTCCTAACTAAGTTACCTTTTGAGGAGGATAATAGTAAAGATGAAAATAATAGAGACTAAGGTCTTTAAAGGGAAAAATATCTATTCTCATAAAAAGTGCATAAGAATAGATGTAGATTTAGAAGGATACTGTGAAACACCAAGTAAAGATATAGAAGATTTTAATGATAATCTTATTAGTATGATTCCAGAACTAAATACACATAGATGTGGAATTAACGAAGAAAGAGGATTCGTAAAAAGGTTAAGAGAAGGAACATATTTAGCTCATATATGTGAACATATTACTATAGCAATACAGAATAAATTAGGAATAGACGTGCATTATGGGAAATCTAGAGAAATAAAGGATGACCATTATTATATAATTTATCAATATATATATGAAAATGTAGCGATAGAAAGCTCTAAGCTAGCGGTTGATATAATAAATGCATTGATAAATAAGATACCTATAAATTATGATGAAAGAATAGAATTATTAGAATATATTTTGAAAGATGAAACAATGGGACCTAGTACAAAATCAATATGTGATTATGCTAATAAAGTTGGATTGCCAGTCATTACTCTTGGAAATGGGGAGTTTCATCAAATAGGATATGGTAAGCAAGGAAGGGTAATTGAAGCATCGATAGGAACTAATACTAATTGTGTTTCAGTTGATATTTCTTGCAATAAATTGTTAACAAAAGAACTATTAGGAATACAGAATATCCCAGTTGCGAAAGGACTTAAAGTAAAAAATATAATAGATTTATTAAAGAGCGCGGAAGAAATAGGATATCCAGTTGTGCTAAAACCTCAGTATGGAAATCAAGGGAAGGGTGTAGTTCTTAATATTAAAAATGAAAAAGAATTGCTAAATGCTTATAATACTGTTAAAGATAAGTTTAAAGATATAATTATAGAAAAATATTATAAAGGAAATGACTTTAGAGTTTGTGTAGTTAACTACAAAGTTGTAGCTGTATCTCTTAGAATGCCACCTTATGTAAAGGGAAATGGAATTAATACTATAAGAGAACTTATAGATAAATTAAATGATAACCCTGAAAGAGGAGAAGATCATGAAAAATCATTGACTAAAATAAAGATTGATGAAGAAGTTATTAAATGTATAAATGAAAAAGGAAAGGTATTAGATGATATTTTAGCTTCTGGAGAAACTATATATTTAAGGAAAAATGCAAATTTATCAACTGGTGGAGAGGCTATAGATTATACGGATGAAATATGTGAAGAAAATATAAATTTATGTATAAGAGCTGCTAAAACTCTAAATTTAGATATATGTGGAATAGATATATGTACAGAAGATATATCAAAACCTATATATAATAATGGAATAATCATGGAGGTTAATGCTGCCCCAGGACTTAGAATGCATTTAAATCCAAGTAGTGGTATTCCAAGGGATATAGGTAAAGAAATAGTTAATATGTTATATAATGATAGACCTTATAATATACCTGTTATTTCAATAACAGGAACTAATGGTAAAACAACGACAACAAGGGTAATAAGTCATACTTTAAGTAAAATGGGATACTGTGTAGGAATGACAAGTACTAGCGGGATATATATAAACAATGAATGTATAGATAGTGGTGATGATACAGGATTTGATAGTGCTAAAGCTGTTTTATTAAATCACGATGTTGATGTAGCAGTTCTAGAAACAGCAAGAGGTGGAATGATTAAAAAAGGATTAGCCTATGATTTAGCAGATGTAGCGGTAATAACCAATATAAGAGAAGATCATTTAGGGATTGATGGAGTAGATAGCATGGAAGAGTTATGCTATGTTAAATCATTAGTAGGAGAGGCTGTTAAAGAAGATGGGTATGTTGTACTAAATGCTGATGATTATTGGAGTAAATCAATATTAAATAGAATAAAAGCTAATATAATATTTTTTAGCAAGGATTCCAATAACCCACTCCTAAAACAAAGTAAAATAAGTAATATATCCGTTTATTTAGAAAATGATGATATAGTAGTTTCCAATAAAGGGAAGGAATATGTTATATGCGGGATAAAAGAAGTTCCGATAACTTTAGATGGAAAATTAACTTTTAATATTGAAAATATATTAGCAATATGTGGAGCTCTAGTAGGAATGGGAATAGACTATTGCATGATAAAAAATGGAATTACAACCTATCTATTAAATTCACATAAAAATTCAGGTAGATTTAATTGTTATGATATAAATGGTATAAATGTTATATTAGATTATGGACATAACATAGATGGGTATAATTCAGTTCTTTCAGCAGTGAAAGAAATTAATAGTGGGATGTTATATGGAGTAATAGGTATTCCGGGAGATAGGACTAACGGCACAGCAAAAGAAATAGGAAAGATATCATCTAAATATCTAGACTATATTATAGTTAAAGAAGATAAAGATTTAAGGGGAAGAAAACAAGGGGAAGTCGCTGAATTAATAGTTGATGGTATAATGGAAGATAGTGATGGAAAGAAATATGAGGTTATATTAAGTGAAGAAGATGCATTTGAAAAAGCACTTAATATGGCTAAGCGTGGGGATACAGTAATAGTGTTTTTTGAAGATATGAAACCGTTGGTAAGTATTATAAATAAATTTTCAAGTTACAAGGAAGAAATAAATATATATAATATTGAAGCTTTAAATTAGAGTTTGAGTATTCCTAGTTTACTATATTACTAAAAAAATATATAATTAAAATAAACTTCAGAGTTATCTCTGAAGTTTATTTTAAAATATTCATATTATAGTTGAAAGGAAACAAAAAGTATGAGAATGAAAGCTTATGCTAAGGTAAATATATCTTTAGATATAGTAGGAAAGAGAGAAGATGGGTATCATTTATTAGAGATGATTATGCAATCTATAGACTTGTATGATGAAATAGTTATAGAAAAGCAAAAAAAGGAAATAACTATAAAATGTAATAAACCATATGTCCCAACGGATGAAAGAAACTTAGCTTATAAGGCTGCCCAATTATTTATTGAAAAGTATAATATAGATAGTGGAGTAAATATAAATATAAAAAAGAATATACCAGTATGTGCAGGCTTGGCAGGTGGAAGTACTGATGCAGCAACTGTTTTAAAGATAATGAATTCTCTATTTAACATTAATGCATCTGATGAGGAATTAATGATTCTTGGGCTGAGATTAGGTGCAGATGTTCCTTATTGTATAAAGGGTGGAACTGCTTTGTGTAAAGGTATAGGCGAAGAAGTTACAGCGCTAAAGGGGTTTAAAGATAAGGTTATAGTCCTAGTTAAACCACCATTTGGTGTATCTACTAATAGCGTATATCAAGAATTTAATATAGAAAAAGCTAGAAATCATCCCAATACAAACTTAATAATAGATGCTATTAATAATGATAATCTAAAAATGGTTTGTGACAATATGAAAAATTTACTTGAAAATGTTACTTTGAGAAAACATAAAATTCTTATAAATATTAAAGAGGAGATGAGGCATAACGGAGCTATGGGAACTATGATGAGTGGTAGTGGACCTACTGTTTTTGCATTTTTTGATGATATGCTTAAAGCTCAAAGATGCTTCGAAAAAATGAAAGAAAAGTACTCTGATGTATTTATTACAAGAACAAATTAGTTTGTAAGTATAAACCTCCGAAATATGGCAATAATTTAGCTATAAGGGGGTTTTAAAAATGAGAAAAAGAATTTTTATTATTATTTGTTTAATATTTATTATATTTAGTATTACAGGATGCTCGAGCTCTATTATTGGACAAGGTAATGAAGAAAATAATGAATTGGCTTATGAAGATATTGTAAATGAGATAATAAGATTTCATGTTATAGCTAATAGCGATAGTGAAGAAGATCAAAATTTAAAATTAAAGGTAAGAGATAAAGTTATAGAGTATGTTTCAGATAAATTAAAGGATTGTAAAGATTTAAGTGAAGCAAGAGAATTTATAGTTAATAATAAATCTACAATAGAATCTATTGCAAAAGATACTATTATTGAAAATGGATATTCATATGAAGTAACAAGTATGCTTTCAAGAGAAAATTTCCCTGATAAGGTTTATGGTGACTTAGTTTTTCCTCAAGGAGAATATGAGGCTTATAGAATTTTAATAGGTGAAGCAAAAGGACAAAATTGGTGGTGTGTAATGTTTCCTCCTTTGTGTTTTGTAGATGGAACAAAGGATGCGGTGGATTCTAAGGAAATTGAAAAAAAGATATCTGAAGGAAAAGATAAAGATGAAAATGATATAAAGTCTACAACTAAAAATAAAAATAAAAAAGCTAAGATTAAATTTAAATCTAAAATATTTGAAGTTCTGTTTAAAGACAAGGAGAAATAATCTATAAAAGTTAAAATATAAATCTTGATAATTTATGATAATAAATTTAAACTATACTTTATAAACAAATTATAAGATGATAAAAATTAAATATGAAGCTAAAGTATATTACTAAATAAAAATATTTTATTAAATTTAAAGGCTTATATATGATTTAGACAAGCTTATTTTAGTTTTTATGATATTAAGGACGAAGAATTACAAAAGTATTTAAAAGATATAAAGTTAAATGGAGGGGATTAGATGAAAAAGAAAGCAGTTATATCATTAAGAAGTTTTAATGATTTAGATAAGGATGATGTTATAGAAGTTGTTACCCCAGGAGAGTTTTTTGTAACAGAAGATGGATTTAAAGCTGTATATGAAGAGACAGAAATATCAGGAATGAATGGAACAACAACTACTCTAACTATGCTTGATGATGCTTTATTACTTGAGAGGGAAGGTAGTACAAGTGCAAAAATGGATTTTAAGAAAGGTGAGACTTCTATATCATTATATAATACTCCATATGGAGTTTTAGATCTACAAATACATACAGAATATTTAGAAGTGGATATAAATGAAAATGGCGGTGACATAGTAGCTAAATATTCAATGGAGCTTGCTGGACAACCTCCGATAACAACTAAATTAGCAGTAAATGTTAAGACAAATTAAATTAAAATCATTAATCTTAGTAACTAAAGGGATATTTAAACTTTTTTACTAAGATTTTTATTTTTTAAATAGAAATGAATATATACTATAAATAATGGAAATAATATAGAAAATAGAGGTGATATTGTGAATTGTGCAAATAACTTAGACAAAACAACTATAGTTATAAATGTTTTATGTGCACACTTAGGAATTGACGCAATAGAAATTAATGAAAAATTAAAAAAGAAAGAAAATAAATATATATTTCTTTTGTTATTAAAGAATTATAAATGTCTTGATAAGGAAAAAGTAAAAGAAATGCTTGAGGTTATTAGTGATAAGAGTATTAATTATAATATTAATAAAGCTCAAGAAAAATTATTGGTAAATAAAGAGTTTAGAGAAATGTATTTCAAAATTGAAGAGGGATTAAATAAAATAATATAAATAAAAATAAAAAAGTACTAGAATTTTTTATTTTTCTATGATATCATACTACTTATTAAATTTAGGCATTATAAACCCATCATAAATAGTGAGGTAATTATGATTATATCAAGTAGGGGATTTAGTGTCAAGAAAATAAATTAAAAAATTTTATTTTTTTGGAGGAAAAGTATGAAAACTAAGTACGTATTTGTAACGGGAGGAGTAGTATCTTCTTTAGGCAAAGGAATAACAGCAGCGTCGTTAGGTAGATTATTAAAAAATAGGGGACTTAAGGTTTCTATACAAAAATTCGATCCATATCTGAATGTTGATCCAGGAACGATGAGTCCATATCAACATGGAGAAGTATTTGTTACGGATGATGGAGCAGAGACAGATCTAGACTTAGGGCATTATGAAAGGTTTATAGATGAAAATTTAAGTCAAAATAATAATGTTACAACAGGTAGAATATATTGGTCTGTAATATCTAAAGAAAGAAGAGGGGAATATTTAGGTGGAACAGTTCAAGTAATACCACATATTACAAATGCAATAAAAGATAGAGTTTATAGAGTAGCTAAAGAAAAAGAAGTAGACGTAGTAATTACTGAAATTGGTGGAACAGTTGGAGATATAGAGTCTCAGCCATTTCTTGAAGCAATAAGACAAATTAAATATGAGGTTGGTAGAGAAAATGTATGCTTTATACATGTAACTTTAGTTCCTTACTTAGGAAAAGCTGGAGAGTTAAAAACAAAGCCAACTCAACATTCAGTTAAAGAGTTAAGAAGTATAGGCATACAACCAGACATTATTGTTTGTAGATCACAAAAGGAGTTATCAGAAGATATAAAATCTAAAATAGGATTGTTCTGTAATTTAGAAGCTAAATGTGTTATACAAAATTTAGATGCTGAACACTTGTATGAAGTTCCACTTATGTTACATAAAGAAGGATTAGATAGATTAGTTTGTGAAAAGTTAGAATTGGGTTGTAGAGACATAGATAATACTGAGTGGATAGAAATGGTTCATAAAGTAAAGAATCTAAGGGAAAATGTAAAGATAGCTTTAGTAGGAAAATATGTAGAGTTACATGATGCTTATATTTCAATAGTTGAAGCTTTAAATCATGGTGGGTTAGCTAACAATTGTAATGTGGAGATTAAATGGATTAATGCAGAAGATGTTAATAAAGATAATAGCAATGAAATTTTAGGGGATTGCAATGGTATTTTAGTTCCAGGAGGTTTCGGAGATAGAGGAATTGAAGGAAAGATAGAAGCAATAAGATTTGCAAGAGAAAACAAGGTGCCATTTCTTGGCATATGTTTAGGAATGCAATGTTCAGTAATTGAATTTGCTAGAAATGTATTGGGTTATGAAGGAGCAAATAGTGCTGAAATTGATCCTGAGACTAAATATCCAGTAATTGATATAATGCCTGATCAAAAGGATATAGAAGATTTAGGCGGTACTATGAGATTAGGTTTATATCCTTGTAAGTTAGAGAAGGATAGTAGAGCTTATGAAGTTTATAGTGATGAATTAATATATGAAAGACATAGGCATAGATATGAATTTAATAATGAGTTTAGAAAAGCTATAGAGGAAGCTGGTATGGATATCACTGGAACTAGTCCAGATGGAAGACTAGTAGAAATTGTTGAAATTAAAAATCATCCATGGTATGTTTCAGTACAATTCCATCCAGAATTAAAGTCAAGACCCAATAGACCACATCCATTATTTATTGGATTAATTAATGCTGCATTAGTTAAAAAGTAATTATTAAATAGATATCAGAAATCTATTTAATATAAAATTTAATTTATTTAAGTTCAAGTAAAATTTATTTACTTAAAAAGTTAATCTTTTATTTTTCTAAAGGAAATTGCATTTCGTGAGACCCTTTTAAACCATTTATTTTACTTACTTAAAGACTTTTTTAAACTTGAATAGAAATTTTTATCTATTATTTATATATGCGCAAAAAGGGAAGTTCGAATTAGAACTTCCCTTTTTATTAGATAATATCAAAACTTATTTTGATACAGCTTTTTTTATTAAAAACAATATATAAATAAGTTACTAGAACAATGACTTTATTTATATACTATAAGTTACTTAGATATTTTTTAGTATTAAATCATCATAGTAATTTATATATTTGAATATATTTAAATACTTTTAGTGGAATAAAGATAGACATATATGAGATAATTTTAGTAAAATAATTTGTATAAAAGATACAAATATATTATAAGAGGATTTAAGCTTATGAAAACAAAGAGTATAACTTTAAAGTTATGTTTACTTTTAAATTTATTTATAATAACTGTTTCTATAGTCATAGGGACATGGTCGATAAAGGATACAAATAAGATAGTTCAAGTTGAAATGGGGAAAATGAACAGCGAAATTTTGGAGGAGGTTTCAGATAATATTTCTATATTAGTATCAAATATTGAAGAGATTGGAAATAACATTGTTGAAGATAATAAATTAGTAAGTGCATTATCTATTAGAGCAGATGAAGTAATTGAAAATACAGAGGATGTTATTGATTCAAGTAAATATGTAGAAGGATTATTAAACGAACAAGTATGGAAATATGGAAAGTATAATATGAAGCCAGAGCTTTATTTAATTTCTGAAAACGGTTTAAATTTTAGTACGTATTCTAAAAATAAATATACTATGGACTCAATAAAGAGTGAGCTTTGGTATAACAAAATAATTGAGGCTAATGGTAAAACTGTTCTTATTAGTACATTTGAAGACGAAGAGGGGATAGGTCCTTATAAATGTATATTTAGAATGGGGAGAGTAATAAAGGACTTAATTACAGGTGAGACCTTAGGAGTGCTTATCATGGATGTAAGTGAAAAAATGCTTTATGATAGGTATAATAAGATTATTAAAGATGGCAGAAATATATATATTATAGATATAAAAGGAAATATAATATCAAGTAAAGATAAAAGGCTAATAGGAGAAAATTATTATAAAGAATTAGATTACGGAAACTACATAGAAACAGAGGAGTGGTACTCCATATTTAAAAGAGATAATGTAGAGTTTATGAAGATAGTATGTACATTAGATAGATATGGATGGTCAATAGTTGAAGAAATACCGCTACATATAGTTAGACAACCTATAAAGCAAATAACACAAAAATTCTTACTTACTTTAATTTTAGTAGTAATTGTTTCATTTATAGTTATTTATAAGATTTCTGTTTGGGTTACTAAACCTGTTATAAATATAAAAAATACAATAGAAAAAGTAATGTGCGGAAATTTAAAAGTTAAAGTTAAAGTTGATAGGGATGATGAAATCGGTATGTTAGAGGAATCTTTTAACGATATGGTTAAATGGTTAGATGATTCCATAGAGGAAATAAAGGAAAAAGAGAAACAAAAACGTATAGCAGAGTTAAGCTTTTTACAAGCTCAAATTAATCCTCATTTTCTATATAATACTTTAAGTGGGGTTAGATTTTTAGTTTCTATGAATAGAAATGATGATGCAGAAGAGATGTTATATAAATTTTCTAAATTATTAAGAAATATATTGCCTAGAGCTAGCGAACTTATTTCATTAGAAGATGAGATAGAAATAATTAAAACTTATATAGAACTTCAGCAAATTAGATACCCTGATGGATTCAAAGTAGATATAGATATAGATGAAAAAATAAAAAATACAATGGTTCCAGCATTAATATTACAGCCAATTGTTGAAAATGCTATTTTTTATAGTATGGAAAGTGAAAATAATAAAGGTGAAATAAAAATAAACGGTTATGTAAACCATGAATATATAATTATAGAAATAAGTGATAATGGTAAGGGAATGAGTAGCATTCAAATAAATAATGTTTTTAAGAATAAAGAATCTATAAACAGGGTAGGGTTGATTAACGTTCATGAAAGGATACAATTAAATTATGGAAAGGAATATGGTATTGAGATAAAAAGTCAAGAAGGAAAAGGGACAATAGTGATATTTAAATTACCTAAATAAAGGAGGATGAATTATGTTAAATATACTAGTTGTAGAGGATGAGGGTCCAATAAGAGACTGGATTAGATATACTATAAAAAATATTTCAGATGATTTCAATATAATAGGGAGCGTAAGTAATGGAAAAGAAGCTTATGATATTGCTTTGAAAAATCCACCGGATGTTATTATAACAGATATAAAGATGCCTGTTATGGATGGAATAGAATTGTCTAAAAGAGTAAAAGAAGTGATACCAGAGGTGTATATAATAATACTAACAAATTTTGCAGAGTTTTCATATGCTAAGGAAGCTATAAGTTGTGGAGTTTATGAGTATTTAATAAAATCAGATATTAGGCCCAAGGAGCTTAGTGAAATACTAAATAAAATAAATGAAATAATAAAATCCAAGATCGAAATTAAGGATGAAGAGAAATTGGATAAACATAATATTGTTAAGCCTAAAGCATATTCAAGATCTATAGAGAAAGCTTTAAAGTATATAGATGATAATTATAAAAAACATATTTCTCTTATGGATGTAGCAAAACATATATATTTATCACACGAATATTTTTCTAGACTTTTTAAAGAAGAAGTAGGAGAAAACTTTAGCACTTATTTAACTATTTATAGAATAAAGAAAGCTAAAGAATTAATAAAAAATACAGATATGAAGATATCTCAAATTGCCTTAGAAGTAGGGTATTCTAATGCTGGATATTTTTCTAAAAACTATAAAAGGTATACAGGAATTTCACCAGAGGAAGATAGATATTGATAATGTTATAACGAAATGTCAAATAAATTATAAAAAATCAATATTTTACAGATATAAGATAGATAATAATTAAATGTTAATAAAATTATATCCAAATAATTCTATTCAATATCAATATTCTTTATATAAAGTGGGATTTTATTTATGTATAATTATATTGAATAAAAGATATTGCAAGTTATTATCCATTATAAAGGAGATTAAATGATTAAAAATTTAAATAGAATATTGATGGGAGCATTAATATTAGTTATAACAATAATTTTTGTAGCATCCTTAGGTGTTAATATGAATAATAGCTTAAAACCAAAAGAAGAAAAAAATTTAAAAGTAGCTGTTGTTTTTACTGGAAGTGGATTAGGAGATAAATCCTTTAACGATTTAATTTACGATGGTTTACTAAAGGCACAGAAGGAGTTAGGTGTAGAATTTGATTACTCAGAACCTATATATCCTGAAGAATATGAAAAGAGTTTAATAGAATTTGCAGAAACAGAAGAATATCAATTAATAATTGCTGTTGGTCCTGAACAAGAAGGTGATGTGAAAGCGGTTTCAAAAAGATATCCTAATCAAAAGTTTACTTTAATAGATTCAAAGGTTGATGCTAAAAATATAAGTTCCATTTATACAAGATGGGAAGAACAAGCATTTTTAAATGGCGTTATTTCAGGAATATTAAGTAAAGAAGATTATGAAAAAACAGGATATATGAGTAAAGCAGGAGTAATATTAGGAATGGAAGTTCCACATCTAAGAGAAGGAGCTATAGGGTTTGAAGCTGGATTTAAATATATTAATCCAGATGGGGAAGTAATTACAGCAGTAGTAAACGATTTTAAAAATCCGCTTAAGGCTAGAGAAACTGCATTGTTGATGTATAGCAAAGGAGTTAAATATATACAACACTTAGCAGGAGCATCAGGGCTTGGGGTATTCTCAGCAGCTAAGGAAAGTGGCGGATATGCTTTTGGAGTGGATGAAAATCAAAACTATTTTGATCCGAGCGTTATAATCTCTACGGCTACAAGATATATGAATCAAATTATTTTTAATGAAATCAAATATATGAATGATAATACTTGGAATGATGGAGTTCATTTATCAGGATTAAAAGAAGGGATTATAGATATTACTAGGGAAGGATCAGAAGTGGAATTAGATCCAATAGTTATGAAAACTGTGAACAAAATAAAATCAAAGATAGTAAATGATGAATTAACTATACCTAAGAGTAAAGAAGAACTTGAAACTTGGGTTAAATTAAATAAATACGAAGAATAAATGGAGGTTTTAGTATGAGAGCTTTTGATATTATTGCAAAGAAGAGAGATAAAAAAGAGTTGAGTAAAGAGGAAATAGAATTTTTTATAGAAGGTTATACTAAAGGCGAGGTTACTGATTATCAAACGTCTGCATTGTTGATGGCTATATATTTAAATGGATTTAGTAAAGAAGAAACAGTTAATTTAACAATGGCTATGATTAAATCAGGAGATGTTGTTGATTTAAGTGAAATAAATGGAATAAAAGTTGATAAGCATAGTACTGGTGGAGTTGGAGATAAAACGTCTCTAATATTGGTACCTATGGTTGCAGCAGTTGGAGGAAAGGTTGCTAAATTATCAGGAAGGGGTCTAGGACACACAGGAGGAACTCTTGACAAGCTTGAAGCAATACCAGGATTTGATATAAATGTATCAAAAGAAAACTTTATAAACTTTGTTAATAAATCAGGACTTGTAATAGCTGGACAAACACAGAATATAGTACCTGCTGATAAGAAAATATATGCACTTAGAGATGTTACTGCTACTATAGATAGTATTCCTTTGATAGCAGCTAGTATAATGAGCAAAAAAATTGCTTCAGGGTCAGATGCTATATTATTAGATGTTAAATATGGTGATGGCGCATTTATGAAAACTAAGGAAGATGCTGAAAAGCTTGCAGAAGCTATGGTTTCTATAGGTAAGGGCTTAAATAGAAATACATCAGCAGCTATAACTTTAAATGGAGAACCTTTAGGATATGCAATAGGAAATGCATTGGAAATTCAAGAAGTAATAGAAGTTTTAAGTGATAGAGGTCCAGAAGATCTAAGAGAGTTATGTTTAAGACTTGGTGCTCAAATGCTTAAGTTATCTAATATAGAGGTGGATGTAAATAAAGGAAGAGCTATTTTAGAGGAAGTTCTTAAGAATGGAAAAGCTCTTGAAAAATTAAAAGAACTTGTAGCTAATCAAGGTGGAGATGTAAGCGTAATAGAAGATAAGAATCTATTTACTATTGCAGAAATAGCACATGAAGTAAAAGCGCAAGAAGAAGGGTATGTATATGAATTGAATGCAGAAAAGGTAGGAATAGCTTCATTATTAGCAGGGGCAGGAAGAGAAACTAAAGATGATGTAATAGATTATGGTGCAGGTATAATATTATCTAAAAAGATGGGAAGCTATGTTAATAAAGGTGATATATTAGCTACTATATATACAAGTGATATGAGCAGAATTGAAAAATCTGAAGAGATGCTTTTATCAGCATATACAATGTCCAATGAAAAGCCAGCTAAAGCAGACATAATACACAAGATAATTGAGTAAGAAAAGGAGTTAGGAGATAGAAATGGATATAAAAGATATATTAAAAACAGTTGATCATACATTACTTTTACAAACATCTACATGGGACGAAATAAAAGTTATATGTGACGATGGAATGAAATATGGAGTTGCATCAGTATGCATTCCACCTTCTTTTGTGAAAAGAGCAAAAGAATATGTTGGAGAATCTTTAAAGATATGTACTGTAATAGGATTCCCTAATGGATATAATACAACAGAGGCAAAAGTTTTTGAAACTAGAGATGCTATACAAAAAGGTGCAGATGAAATTGATATGGTAATAAATATAGGAATGGTAAAGGAAAAAAACTATGACTATATAATTAACGAAATAAGACAAATAAAAGAAGCATGTGAAGATAAAATATTAAAAGTAATAATAGAAACTTGTCTTTTAACGGAAGAAGAAAAGATTGTATTATGTGATTGTGTTACAAAAGCTGGAGCAGACTTTATAAAAACATCAACTGGTTTTAGTAATGGTGGAGCGACTATTGAAGATATAGAATTGTTCAAAAAGTATGTTGGAAAAGATATAAAGATTAAAGCTGCCGGTGGGGTAAAAAGTATTGAAAAAGCAGAAGAATTTATAGAAAAGGGTGCTTCAAGACTTGGTACAAGTTCTATAATTAAAATAATGAATAATGAAGAAGTTAAGGGATATTAGATGCCTTTGAATTAATAATAGCTAAGTTTTAATGTAGTAAGAAGTATTTTAATGGTATAGGGTAATATTACTTGTATTTCTAGAAAAGTTTAATTAAAAGATAGAAAAATTTTATTATCATAGCTTATAAAATAGAAAAAAATATCAAAATTTATATTTATTAGAATTTGGGACTAGTATAAATCAATATAATAGATATATAATATGCATATAGGAGAAAATTATTAATTTTGATCAGAGATGCATAAGGAGAAATGAAATGGCAGTAACTATAGATGATATAGCAAAACAAGCAGGTGTATCTTCTGCAACGATTTCAAGGGTATTAAACAATTCATCTTATGTAAAAGACGAGACAAAAGAAAAAGTGCTAAAAGTTATTGAAGAAATGAATTATGTTCCAAGTGCAATAGCAAGAAGTCTTTCGAAAAGAGAGACAAACACTATAGGAATAATAGTACCAGATATAACAAATTCATATTTTGGTGAGATAATAAAAGGTATAAGTAAAGTTGCAGAAGAAGTTGGTTTGAACATAATATTATTTAACACAAATAATGATGTGAAAAGCGAGATAAAAGCTCTAGATGAGGTTAAGAAACATAGATTAAAGGGAGTTATTATGACCCCAGGATTTGGAGATACTGAGTTTCAAGATATATTTACTGATATGATAAATAGCATAAATATACCAATTGTATTGGTTTCTGCAGACCTAAATTATATAGACTTAAATGGAGTATTTGTTGATGATATAAAAGGCGGATATGATGCTACAAAGTTATTAATAAATAAGGGACACAATAAAATAGGAATAATAACAGGGATAATAAGTTCAAGTTCAGCAGTAAATAGGCTTAATGGATATAAAAAGGCATTGATCGAAAATAATATTTCAATTATGGATCATTATATAAAAGAGGGAAAATTTAATTTAGATAAGGCTTATGAATTAACTAAAGAATTTTTAGATATGACTAATCCACCTACTGCAATAATTTCATGTAGTAATAGAATGACTTTAGGTGTTATTAAAGCTTTATTTGAAAGAAAAAAGAAGATTCCTAAGGATATAGCTTTAGTTGGATTTAATAAAATTGATCTTATAGATATAGTAGGTATTAATTTAACTTATATAGAAGACTCTCCAATAGAATTGGGACAATCATCTATAAGGTTGCTTCTAGAAATATTTGAATCTAATGAAAAAAATAAAATTAAAAGAATAAAGATACCACCTAAAGTAATTTCAAATGGATCAGAAGATAAGGTTGGTCAATAAAAAAATTTAATCTGATTTGTAAGCGGTATCAATGATTAATATTATTTAACGACGCACTTCTTTGTATATCAAAGATTGCTATATATTATTTTATGGAGGGATTATTATGAAAAAAAAGCTAATAGCACTAACACTTGCAGCTCTTATGGTCACTGGTCTTGTAGGTTGTGGCGGTAAGGGAAATGAAGGAGAAGGAGAAGCTAAAAAAGATTTAAAAGTAGGTATGGTTACTGATGCAGGTACTATTGATGACAAATCATTTAACCAAGGTACTTGGGAAGGTATAGAAAAAGCTAAAGCTGATTTAAAAATTGAAAGTAATTATTTAAAGCCAGCTGGAACTACAGAAGCAGATTATATGAAAGAAATAGGAAATCTTTTTGATACAGATTATAAATTTATAGTTACTCCTGGATTCAAATTTGAGACAGCTATATTCCAAGCTCAAGATAAGTATCCAGATGCTAAGTTTGTAATCATAGACGGAGCTCCTAACAATGGAAAAACAGGAGCAGATAGAGTAGAAAAAGTTGGTGACAATGCAGTTGCTATATTCTTTGCTGAACATGAAGCTGGTTTCTTAGCAGGTGTAGCTGCTTCTCTTCAATTAAAAGAAGGTGAATTAGGTTTCATAGGTGGAATGGAAATACCATTAGTTCAAAAGTTTAACTGGGGATTCCAACAAGGTGTTAAGTATGCAAATGAAAATCTTGGAACAAAGATGAATATTAAAGCAGAAAACGTAGTTTATCAAGGTTCATTTGATAACGTAGCAGCAGGACAACAATTAGCAGCAACTATGTTTGATAATGGAGTTAAAGCTATATTTACAGCTGCTGGTGGAGTTGGAGTTGGAGCTATAAATGAAGCTAAGACAAGAGCAACAGCAGGAAAAGAAGCATGGATAGTTGGAGTTGACGTTGACCAATATGCAGATGGTATATACAAAGATGATAAATCAATCATTTTAACTTCTGCTATGAAGAAAGTAGATTCAGCTTCATATGAAATGGTTAAGGCTGAATTAGATGGTAAATTCCCGGGTGGACAAACTTTAACTTTTGATGCTAAAAATGATGGAATTGGAATTCCAAAAGAAAATCCAAATTTAAGTAAAGAAACTACAGATAAAGTTGATGAAATATTCAATCAAATTAAAGAAGGTAAAATCACAGTAGCTGGTGAAAAAGGCGATTTAATTAAATAATTATATAAGGAAATTTAAAGGCAAAGCCTTTAAATTTCCTTGAAAATATGAAAAGAGGAAAGCGGTGAATTATATGGAGTATGTAGTAGAAATGCTTAACATTCGAAAAGAGTTTCCAGGAATTGTAGCAAATGATAATGTAACATTACAACTAAAAAAAGGTGAAGTTCATGCTCTTTTAGGTGAAAATGGTGCAGGAAAATCTACATTAATGGGGATGCTTTTTGGGATGTATCAACCAGAAGCTGGAGTAATAAAAGTAAAAGGAAAAGAAGTTAAAATTTCTAGTCCTAATGTAGCAAATGATTTAGGAATAGGAATGGTTCATCAACACTTTAAACTAGTTGAAAACTTTACTGTAACAGAAAATATAATTTTAGGTTGTGAACCAAAGAAGTTTTTAACTATTGATATAAAAAATGCAGCTAAAAGGATTGATGAATTATCCAAAACTTATGGCTTAAATGTTGATCCATACTCAAAAATTGAAGACATATCTGTTGGTATGCAACAACGTGTTGAAATTTTAAAAATGTTATATAGAAATGCTGAGGTTCTTATATTTGATGAACCAACAGCCGTTTTAACTCCTCAAGAAATTGATGACTTAATTAAAATAATGCAAAACCTTATAAATGAAGGAAAATCAATAATTCTAATTACACATAAGCTAAAGGAAATTAAAGCAGCCGCAGATAGATGTACAGTTATAAGAAGAGGAAAGTGTATAGGAACAGTTGATGTTAAAACAACTACAGAAGCTGATATGGCTAAGATGATGGTTGGAAGACAAGTTTCATTTAAAGTTGATAAAGTAGAAGCAAATCCAGGAGATGAAGTATTAAGGCTAGAGAATTTATCTGTTAAAAACAATAAAAAGGTTTTAGGGTTAAAAGACTTTTCTTTAAATGTAAGAAAAGGCGAAATAGTTGGTGTAGCTGGAGTTGAAGGTAATGGACAAACGGAATTAGTAGAAGCTATAACTGGCATGAGAGGTATAGAGAGTGGAAGTATATTCTTTAATGGAAAGGATATTAGCAAAACTTCAATAAGAAAGAGAATTGATGAGGGGATAGCACATATTCCAGAAGATAGACATAAAAGAGGACTTATTCTTGATTACACTATGGAAGATAATATGGTTCTTAAGGTTTATAAAAATGAACCATTTTCTAAAAATGGACTTATAAATAGAAGTAAAATAACTGAATACGCAAATAATATTATTGAGACTTTTGATGTTAGAGCTGGTGAAGGTGGAAAATCAATGGCCAGATCTTTATCAGGTGGAAATCAACAAAAGGGGATTATTGGACGTGAAGTTCAGTCAAATCCTGACTTGTTGATAGCTGTTCAACCAACTAGAGGGTTAGATGTAGGGTCTATAGAATACATACACAAAAGACTAGTTGAACAAAGAGATAGTGGGAAAGCTGTACTTTTAGTATCATTAGAATTAGACGAGATACTAAATGTTTCAGATAGAATTGCTATTGTTAACAATGGCGAACTTATAGGAATAGTAAATGCCTCTGAAACAGATGAAAATGAAGTTGGATTAATGATGGCAGGAATAAAGAGAGGTGAAAGCTAATGGAAAAA
>NZ_JAGGJY010000022.1 GCF_017873245.1 Clostridium tertium
TTTAATTTAAATCTAATTAGTATAATAACTAGTTAGAGGTAAAAACTAAATAAGATTAAATTTTTATGAAATAAAACATGATTTTAATTATAATGCTTTATTTAGTTAGACAAATTAATTTTAAAATATGATGATTAAGTTAGTTAGCTTGTCTATTAATAATTAATTATAGATTTATTAATTAAAATATATAATGAGGAGGAAAAGAAGAAAATATGACAGAAAAAGAAGTAGTAAAAAATACTAAGTTTAATTTAGATAATAGTTATTTAAAGCTTTCAGATATATTTTTCACTATACAGGATCCAAGCAGTGTTCCATTACCTAAGCTAGTTGCTTTAAATTATTCATTAATAAATTCTTTAGGGTTAGATTCTAAATTCCTGCAAAGTAATGATGGAGTAGAAATCCTTGCAGGTAATAAACTTCCAGAAGGAGCAATACCATTTGCACAAGCATATGCTGGACATCAATTTGGACATTTTACAATGCTTGGAGATGGTAGAGCAGTATTAATTGGAGAGCATATAACTCCTATTGGGGAGCGGTTAGATATTCAACTTAAAGGTTCTGGGAGAACTCCATATTCAAGAGGTGGAGATGGAAAAGCTGCTTTAGGACCAATGTTAAGGGAATATATAATAAGTGAATCAATGGCTGCACTAGGAATTCCTACAACTCGTAGTTTAGCAGTAGTTACTACTGGTAAAAAAATAATACGTGAAGATTATTTACCTGGAGCAATATTAACACGTGTTGCATCAAGCCATATACGTGTAGGTACTTTCCAATATGCTTCAAGATTCGGAAATATTCATGAGCTTAAGGAATTATCTGATTACACTATAAATAGACATTATCCTTATATTGCTGATGAAGAAAATAAATATTTAGCTTTCTTAAAAGAAGTAATAAAAAAGCAAGCAGAGCTTATAGCAAAATGGCAATTGGTAGGGTTTATTCATGGAGTTATGAATACAGATAATATGACAATTAGTGGAGAAACAATTGATTATGGACCTTGTGCATTTATGGATGTATATGATCCAGAAACAGTATTTAGCTCTATTGATGTTCAAGGAAGATATGCATATGGCAATCAACCTAAACTTGCAGCTTGGGACCTTGCAAGATTTGCAGAAACATTAATACCATTAATTCATACTAATCAAGATGAAGCTGTTGATTTAGCACAAAATGCAATTTCAGAATTTGCAAATATATATGAAGAAAATTGGTTATCTGGAATGCGCTCCAAACTTGGAATATTTAATGAAGAAGATGAAGATAAATCATTAATTGAGAATCTTTTAAGCATGATGCATAAATATGGTGCAGATTATACAAATACATTTGCCGCATTAACTATTGATAAAAAAGATGGCATTGTAATGTTTAGCACATCTGAATTTAGTAAATGGAATGAACTATGGCAAGAAAGACTAACAAGGCAATCAGAAACAAAAGAATCAATTAAACAATTAATGCAAAGCTCTAATCCTTATATAATACCACGTAATCATAGAGTGGAAGAAGCATTAGATGCTGCAGTAAAAAATGAAGACTATGGAGTTATGGATAGACTTTTAGATGCTCTTTCAAAACCATTTGCATATTCCAAAGAGCAAGATGAGTATTCAACATTACCAGAACCTTCAAATCGTCCATATAGAACATTTTGTGGAACTTAATATGAAACTTAAACAAAGGACTTACTCAGTTTTAGTAAGTCCTTTAATAATTTTTAGTTAAATGATTAATAAATTAAAGGAGCAATTATTATGCTTAATTTAAAGACAGGTAAAGCATTCAGAAGATTAAATGGTAATAAATCAACAGTACCTGATCCAAATTTCATACCAAAAGTTGAAGGAGAAGTATTACTTAAAAGGAAAGAGGATGGGCCAACAGAACCAATTAATTTTTCAGTAAATGGTATTGCTATATCTCCTGATGGAAAGATAATATATTATTGTCCATTGTCAAGCAGAAATTTATATTCAATTGAAACAGAACTTTTAAGGGATAGGTCAATTCCAGATGAAGTATTATCATCTTACGTTAAAAATCTAGGGGAAAAAGGTGCTTCTGATGGATTAATGTCTGATGTTAAAGGAACAGTATATGCAGGTGATTATGAAAATAATAGTATTAGGACTATTTTACTAGATGGCACAATGAAAACTATAGCTCATGATCCAAGAATTTTATGGCCAGATACACTTTCTATAGGGCCTGATAAATATTTATATTTTATTGCAAATCAACTAAATAGACAAGCTGATTATCATTATGGAAAAGATTTAAGAGAAAAGCCATATAGCTTATTTAGAATTAAAATAGATGAGCTTCCTGCCCCTACAAAATAAGATATTCAAAAAACAGGTATTAATTAATTACCTGTTTTTTTCTTTACATAAATAAATAACAGAATTTTTTTAGAGCATAATACGAATAATTATTTTAAAATAGTTGAAAATATTCGACAGGAATGTTATTATAGTTATGGAAAAAAATACTGTCTTCATATATTTTTGGTAATATGGTCCAAAAGTCTCTACCAGAACTCCGTAAAGGTTCTGACTATGATGATTTATTTATTACTATGAAATAGGTAGGCAACTCAAAGGGGGAAAACAACTATGTCAGACTTTGTTACTGACTTTCTTGCAATCATAGGTGTTGTTCTAAATGGACTTCCACAAGGTTTATTAGCATTAACATTTGGGTTTGCATCAATACCAACAGCTTTCGCTTTTTTAGTAGGTGCTATTGGTAATTTAATAACAGGTTCAGTTGCACCAATATCATTCCAGGCGGAAACTATAACATATGCAGGTACTGCTGGTAAAGATATGAAAGAGAGATTATCAATGATATTCTTTGGAGCTGCTATAATGACACTTATAGGAATGTTCGGATTTTTAAGCAGGATAATAGATTTTGTGGGGCCGACTATTACTTCAGGAATGATGGCCGGTGTTGGCATAATGCTTGCCAAAGTATCTATGGATATGCTTAAAAGTGATAATAAAGTAAGTGCTGTATCATTAGTAAGTGCAGTTATTGTTTATTTCGCTACAAATGATTTAGTTTTAACTATTACTATTTCAGTAGCTCTTTCAAGCATCGTTGCTAATATGCTTAATAAGGAAATGAGAAATGTTAAAATTCCTAAGGAAAAAATAGAAAAGAAAAAGTTTATATTTAACTTAAGAATATTAAGAGGGGCATTGGGGATGGTGTGCTTAAACATTGGATCTAATATTGCATTTGGACAAATAACTGGAAGTATGGCTAATACAAATGTAAATATAGATCATCTTTCTGTTATAAGTAGCATTGCAGATATGGGTTCAGCATTATTTGGTGGTGCACCAGTTGAATCTATAATCTCTGCAACAGGAAGTGCACCACATCCATTGGCAGCAGGAGTAATTATGATGTTGATTATGGCAGCAATTTTATTCTTTGGATTATTACCTAAGATAGGTAAATATGTGCCATCTCAATCAATTAGTGGATTTTTATTTGTATTAGGTATATTAGTTACATTACCTGGAAATGCAGCTAGTGCTCTAGCTGGATCAGATAGTTTAGTTGGGGGAGTGACTATGGGAGTTACAGCAATAACAGATCCATTCCTTGGAATGCTAGCAGGTATTATAACAAGATTTGCACAAGTATTATTTTAAGGGGGAAATTTAATATGAGTTCATACAATCTAGATTTACTTTCATTAAAAAGGGAATTGCCTATAATAAAAATAAAAGAAGATTTAGCAATTGCAAGCTTTGTAATACTAGGTGATGCAGAGTTAGTTCAAACAGTTGCTCCTGCAATAGCAGAAAAGTTAAAAGATATAGATATAATTGTTACAGCTGAAGCAAAAGGAATTCCTCTAGCTTATGAAATATCTAAAATTTTAGGAATGAAGGAATTTATAGTGGCAAGAAAAAGTATTAAATCTTATATGGATTCGCCAATAACTGAAGAAGTGAATTCAATTACTACTAAAAAACAACAATTTCTATGTTTAGATAAAGTTGATTTAGAAAAGATTAATGGGAAAAAAGTTGCTATAATAGATGATGTAATTTCAACAGGTGAATCTTTAAGAAGTGTTGAAAACTTAGTTGAAAAAGTTGGAGGAATAGTGAAAGCTAAAGCTGCAATTTTAGCTGAAGGAGATGCATCAAATAGAGATGACATTATATTTTTAAAAAGACTTCCACTATTTAAAGTAGATGAAAATGAAAATTTTATAGAAGTATAAAAGATGTATAGCCAAAAAGTCCACAAGTTAATGGTGGACTTTTCTTATTTTATTGACGCATATTTATTAAAATAACTAAAAAAAGCAGTATTTACATAGATTTAAAAGCCTCCATATAGAACGCTTTTTAGAACTTAAATAAATAAGAATAGCAAATTTGAAATTTCAGTAAATATAAAATTTAATATGATAAATTTATTTAAGGTTGAGAATAAGAAAATTTATTCATGTAAATGTTTATATATATAAATAATTACATCCAAATAAAGATAAGCATAGAAAAGTGTACTGTAACTTAATGATAATTTTTGATATTATATAGTATATTCCAACTAACATTTGGCAATATGAATGCTAAATATTAGTTGGAATAATAACAATGTAACAATTAAAACAATTAAGTATGAGTCAATAGAATTATGTAAATACTGTACACGAGGTGATATTATGAAAGAAATTTTAGAAAGTGCTAAGCTACTAAAAAACGAAATAATAAGGTTTAGAAGAACAATTCATGAAAATCCAGAAGTTGGTGATCATCTTCCTGAAACTACAAAATTTGTAATGGGAAAACTTAGGGAATTTGGATATGACCCAAAAGAAATATGTGATAGTGGAATTCTTGCTACTATAAAAGGAGAAAAACCCGGCAAAACATTTCTTTTAAGAGCAGACATGGACTCTCTTCCTGTAGGTGAAGAAAGTAGTTGTGAATTTAAATCACATAATGGTAACATGCATGCATGTGGTCATGATCTTCATACTGCCATGCTACTAGGTGCTGCTAAGCTACTTAAGCAATATGAAGATCAAATAGAGGGAACAATTAAATTAGTTTTTCAACCAGATGAAGAAGGATTTACGGGCGCGAAAAAAATGCTTGATGCTGGAGTTCTAGAAAATCCTAAAGTAGATGCAGCAATGGCAATGCATGTCCATTCTGGAAGTCCATCTAACATGGTTTTATATTCAACAGGACCAAGTATGGCAGGTTGCATAAGATTCAGAATTACTGTAAATGGGGTTGGATGTCATGGAGCTATGCCTGAAACTGGAGTAGATCCTATTAATATTGCAGCTCATGTATATCTATCCCTACAAGAAATTATAAGTAGAGAAATTGCTCCAGCTGAGCCAGCAGTTCTAACTATAGGTAAGTTTTCAGGCGGAGATGCACCTAATATAATACCTGATAAGGTTATAATGGAAGGAACAATACGTAATGTATCAAAAGAAATAGGAGAATTTATATTCAAGAGATTAAATGAAGTAGCAACTATGACTGCAAAAATGTTTAGAGGTGAAGCTAAAGTAGAAGAATTATCCTCTGTACCTCCATTAAATAATGATAAGGAATTAGCCGATGAAATTGCATCTTATATTAAAGATCTTCTAGGAGAAAAAGCAGTATATTGCTTTGAAGGCGGAAAAGGTATGGGGTCAGAAGATTTTGCATCTTATTCTTATAAGGTACCAAGCATGTACTTTATGTTAGGAGCAGGAACTAAAGAAGAAAACCCTGAGTATGGATATCCTATGCATCATCCAAAGGTTACATTTAACGAAGATATATTAGTTACTGGAGCAGCTATACATACATATAGTGCAATTATGTGGCTAAAGAATAATAAATAAATTATTACTAAATATAATTGTATAAAAATATTTTAAATATTCTCAAGTAATAAAAAGCTATATGGGTTATTAATAACTTATATGGCCTTTTATTGTTTTATCAAGCATAAAAAATTATATAGCTTGTTTAGAATTAGAGATGAGTTATCGGCGATAAAAGTATAAGAGTAAGTTTCATTTTTAAGTGGAATGTATAAGTTCAGATTAATATTTAGTAATGTTACTAAATAAGCATGCTTATATATCCATTTTTTATTTGATATTCTTAGAATAAGTCTTATATAATTATGGTAATAAAAGAAAGGAGTATCAATTTATGATAAAGTGGGGAATTATAGCACCTGGTACAATAGCCAATGCTTTTGCAAAAGAAGTTAATAATACTAAAGAAGGAATTCTTTCTTCTGTTTATGGAAGAAACGAGGATAGAACAAAAGAATTTGCGAAGAAGTATAATATAGAAAAGTACTATACTAATATAGATGACTTTTTAAGTGATGATAATATAGACGCAGTTTATATAGCAACACCTCACAATTACCATATGAATTATGCTAAGAAATGTATAGAAGCTAAAAAACATATACTATGTGAAAAACCATTTTCATATAATTCTAAAACTGGACAAGAAGTTTTAGAGCTTGCAAAAGAAAATAATATATTTATAATGGAGGCACTTTGGACTTTATTTTTACCAGCAGTAAATCAAGCAAAAAAATGGATTAAAGAAGGTAAAATAGGAAAAGTTAAATTAATTACAGCAAACTTTGGATTTAAGAGTAAGTATAATGTAAATTCAAGATTATATAATCCTAATTTAGCTGGAGGAGCATTATTAGATGTTGGTATTTACCCAATTTTATTTTCTAACTATATATCAAATGGTTTTCCAAAAGAAATAAAGGCAAGTGCTGAATATACAAATACTAATGTAGATGAAAGTGATATTATTAATTTAAAGTATGAAGATGGAATATTGGCTTCTTTAACATGCTCAATAGCAGTTGATACAGATAATACAGCAGTTATATATGGAGAAAAAGGAAAAATAGTTATACCAACCTTTTGGATGTCAAAAGAAGCATATTTATATAATGAATATGCTAATGAAAAGTATATAGATAAATATGAAGAAGCTGGATACAAGTATGAAATTGAAGAAGCAAATAGTTGTATTATAAAGAAGTCTTTAGAAAGTAATGTGGCATCTCATGATTTTACATTAGGGCTAGCTAAAATAATGGATGAAGTAAGAAATCAAATAGGTTTATTTTATCCATTTGAATAAATTGCATATAAGATTAAGTAGTAAATGTATTAAAATTACAATTACTAATTGATTTTGTTACTTTATAAGTAAAAAGCACCTAGCAAGATGTAAATTCTTATTTGGTGCTTTTATCATATGCTATTCATTGATTTTAAGATAAAATACTATATTATTTTATTACTGTGCATTTAAAATATGGTATTATTCTATAACTATATCTTTAGAATTATCATATTTTTAATATTTTTAATTATCCTATTTATTTAGATTTTGAGCAAATTGTTGCATAATAGCTTTAACTTCTTCAACTTTTTCTGGCTTTAATAAAGCAATCATCTTAGGGATGAATTCCATAATATATTCATGTGAAAAAGTACCTTCTGATTGTTTTTTAAAGCTTTCAGCAAGTAATACTTTTGCTTCATCAACTTTACCTTCTTGAACTCTTTCTAAAATAAAACCTAAAAATTTTTCTTGGCCTTGATGCATAACTTTTTCCTCCTATTTGTAAATTGTATTTAGTTTTATTAGTAAAACAACGTTTTAATTATTTAAGATAAAAACTTGCATAGTAAATTACAATTTTTATGTCTATTTGAAAATACTATTCAAATGCAAGAATAGCAATAATAGTCCATGTTTTATATAAATGATACTATAACAATGAGATTATATTATATGTTTTGTTTTAATGTCAAACAGTATATATAAATATAATAATCAATAGGTAATTTAGATTTTGAAATATGGACGAGTAACAATGAAGAATGTCTCTTGAAAACCAAAATTCTTAGATTCAATATAAAGTTTTGAAGGAATAATGACAATATATACTTTCTTTAATATAGTTAGTCTACTTTTTTCTAAATGACGAACTAAATTAATATTAAAAATCAACATTATAAGCATAAAAATTTTTTTTTATCAAAAACTAAAAGAAAACAAAGGAGAATACAAATGATGATAAAAAAAATATTTTTAGCACTAATAATACTTATATCATTAAATAACAGTATTAGTGCAAGTGCAACATCTAGTTATGCTGAACCTGTACCAACTGTTTCAAAAACCTATACAGAGGGTTTTTATAAATTTGATAATACAACTAATGTTAATATAGGTGTAACACTACTCACTAACGTTCCTACTAAAATGATGATTCTTGATGAAGAAATGAATATTGAATTTATTAGCGCAATTCCATATAACACTAAATTTTATCTAAATTATATTGAACCAAAAAGAATAATAGCAATAGTTGGTGATGGTGAAGTAGCATTATCGTTTGAATAAATTAGATAGACTATACTGTAAGACTATAAAAATACTGTATTATTAAGAAATTAATATGCAGTATTTTTTATTTCTCAATAAAATCAAATGATTTACCAAAGCAATAAACTAAGTTATAATTATATACAATAATTGTAAATTGATTTATATTAATGTAATTGATTAGCCAAAAAATTAGCTATAGAGAATTTAGTGAGGAGATAAAAATGGTTTTACTAATGTAAGATAAAAGAAGAGCAAGACTTTTACATGAATTATCTAATTTAAATTTGAAAATAAAAAAATGTATAGTTTGAATTTTTACTTATATAAGAAGAATCTATAGTGAGTAAATGAGGTTGGTTCAAATAAAATATCAATTGATTATTTAGGACTTATTTAAACCATATTAAATAAATTAATCCTGTAGTCATTTATCATAGTAGTTATTTAGATAGTAAACAACATGAGGATTTGCTTATTATAGAATGGAGAGTTTAATATGCATTTTATAAGTTTAATATTATGTTAATAAATGTAATTTATGTTATAATTGCCATAAAGAGTGTTATTAAAGGGGGAGGATTATGACTAAGATTTCTTTGTTTTTTGGAGCTGGTGCGGAATGTTCATATGGGCTACCATCAGGAGGAAAGTTCGCACTTGATATTTTTAGAATGAATACTAGTGATGATAAGATAAATTTAAAAGAACAATTAAATAATGTTGATAAGCAATCAAATTATGCAAGGTGGTTGCCAGAAGGTTTTGATAATAAAAAACTAACTGCTTTTACAAAGACACAATATGAATCAATAGTAAAAGGTAGTTTAGAAAACAAAAGAAACAATATTTTAGATTACTTAAATAACTTTGATGAAAAGGTTAACTTAATATCACAAAAGTTATATAATAATGGACTTGATATTGATAAAGTATTTTTAGATATAACAGCTTTAGAATTAGGATCCTACAATTATTCTCATATAATAAAGTTAAATCCGTTACTAGGAGGTAATAACTCACTTTTTGGAAGTAACTATTTTTCAGCATTTTTAAAACTTTTAGAAATAGAAAAAGTAAGTTATCAATTTAAGTTAAATATAAGAAATATAACAAGGGCAATACTTGAATTATTAATAGGATCATTAGGTGAAGATTTAATACATAGGTTAAATGATGGAATTTTTTATGATAGTCCAGAAAGCATAGATTTATTTGATGATCTTGGAGCAATATTTACATTAGATTATACAAACACAGGTATGAAGGGCCTAGAACTATTAATAGAAAATGAGGACTTAGATATTAAAGAACACTACAATAATGAAGAGAAAATAACTAAATTTGGATTGCAGATATTAGAAGATATATATTCAAGAGCATTAGATTATCAAACATTAATTGATTCTAATTGGAGATACATTTATAGTCCTAAAACAGATTGGGGTAAATTCAATAAAATAGTTATATTTTTATATACAGTAAAAAGATATATAGAATCAATAGCTAAAAGTAATACAGAGAAAATAAAAGAAGGTAATGGATACTATCATGATGTTTTATATCTAAAAGAATTTGTAGATATAAATGCAATAGGAACAACAAACTATAACTCATTTATAGAAGATATAACTAAGGAAGAGGTGTATTACCTAAATGGATGTATAAATGATTACTATGATCCATATTTAAATAAAATAATATCCTTTGATGAAAACAAGGAGAAAAATCATATAATAGTCCCTTTCTTATTTACCCAAAGTGGTATAAAACCATTAACTTCTGTTAAGATGTCTAAAAGATACGTAGATATGTTTAATAAGTTTAAAGAATCAGATATTATTTGCGTATGCGGATTTGCCTTCAATTGTGATGATGGACATATAAATGGATTATTTAGAGAATTAATAGAAGATTATAATAAAACTTTATGCATACTTCATTATGTAGATGGAAGCCACTTCAACTCAAGAACAGTAATAAATGAATATAAAGAAAAGTTGAGACTAGATAATACATCAAACTTAAGAATTGTAGCGGTAGATAGGAGTAGGAATGAAATTGGTAGTGGGGAGAAGTGGTTTGAGGTTGTGGTTAAGTAAGAGAAGATTTAGAATAATTTACTTTGAACCGTATCAGTAATAAGTGCGATTTTTACATTTCATATAAAATAATCTTAAGGTTTTAATAAAATATATAGATAATATTAAAGAATGATTCAGGTATAGAATTTTTATATCTAGACTATTAGTAAGTATAGCAAATAAAAGAACGGTATCTTGATAATATTAATTTACTATTATAATATATAAATATATTTAGTGAAAATTACTTACTTAAGTAACTTAAATAAAGGCAAGAATAATAGTAATATAGGAAGTGTTATTTATGAAAAGTGTTATTGTAAAAAAACCAGGAGGTTATGAGCAACTTGAGGTTGTTGATATGAATATACCTAAAATAAAAGAAGGGGAATTACTTATAAAAGTACATTCTGCAGCAGTTAATCGTACAGATATTATAACAAGAGAGGGAAAAGTAGGTTATCTTGAAAATCCTATTTTAGGAGTGGAGATTTCAGGAGTGGTTACTGAAATAAGTGGGGAAAGCTCTTTTTCTATAGGAGATAGAGTAATGGGATTAGTTAATGGTGGTGGTTATGCTGAATTTGCTGTAATGCCATCAGATAGAGCTATAAAAATTCCTAATTCTTTATCATTTGATGAAGCAGCTGCAATTCCAGAAGTATTTTTAACTGCATATCAGACATTATTTTGGCTTGGTAAACTTAAAAAAAATGAAACTGTTTTAATTCATGCAGGTGCAAGTGGTGTTGGAACAGCAGCAATTCAATTGGCAAAACATATTAGTGATGCAAAAGTCATTGTTACTGCTGGTTCTAAAAGGAAACTAGATTTTTGTAGGGAACTTGGAGCAGATGTTCTTATAAATTATAAAGAACAATCATTTGATAAAGAAGTTTTAAAAGCAACAAATGGTAAAGGTGTAGATTTAATTTTAGATTTTATTGGAGCTGATTATTGGAATAAAAACTTAGCTAGTATTAAAAAAGAAGGAAGATGGGTTCTTATTGGTATACTAGGTGGAGCAGAGGTTGAAAAAGTAAATTTACTATCAATTATGTCAAAGTGTATTCAATTTACAGGAACTTTATTAACTCCAAGAAGTAATGAATATAAAGCTATTTTAACAAAGGAGTTTTCTGAAAATATAATATCGTACTTTGAAGATAAAAAAATAAGACCTATTATTGATACTAAGTTTTCTTTAGAGGACATTGGAAAGGCACATTTACATATGGAAGGTAATCATAATATAGGAAAAATTATAATTAATGTGTGTGAGTAATAGAAAATGAAGCTTAGTCAGTATATCTTGGTTTTAGAAAAGAATAAACAACTTTAATAATTAATTATAATCATTAAATGTGACAAATAGATTATATTTAGTATAAACATTAGTTAAAATATGTTTTAGCTTTTAATAGTTACTAAACTACATAAGTTTATTGTTATGGATATATGATTTAAATATATGAAGTTGAATTATAAATATATATTATAATTAACTAGTATTCTATAAAAGCTAAATTTGGTAAAACTCTTACTTGTATTTATATGTACAGGTAAGAGTTTTTTTTATTTAGAAGGGAGAAAAGTATAATGAAAAAGGTTTATAAAGAAAAAGGTTTATAAAGAAAATCATCAAGAATATATGATGTAGAATATCTACTAACAGAAATACTAATATATCCTAAGTGTGGAGCTGGCATGGTGATTTTAATAACTATTAATAAATTAGCTTATGGAACTAAGAAGAGAAAGCTTCATTATAATTATTTTTATAATTTTACAAAGATAATATATGTGAATATTTGACAACTATATCATTTATTGATATATTATATTTAATGATATATCAATAAATGATATATATAATAGAAAGGAGAATTTTATGCCAAGAAAAGATTCTATTGATATTGGGGAACTAACAGATTCTGCTTTTTATATTTTATCTAGTGTTATTGAGGAAAAGCACGGATACCTAATTATGAAAACTATTGAGAAGTTTACTAATAATGAAGTTACTATTGGTCCTGCATCACTTTATACAACACTAAAAAAGCTTTTATCAGCAGATTTAGTGGAGTTAAGCTCTGACACAGATGATAATAAAAAAGTATATAAAATAACAAATAAAGGACGAGAGATGCTAATAAAAGAGATTGAGCGTAAAAAACAGATGGTTAAATTTGCTGAAAATTTTTTGGATTAGGAAAGGGTGATATTCTTGAAAAGTAAATATATAATGATTAATGGTCTTGCTTTTAGTGAAGAAAGTGATATGGAAAAACTAAGAAATTATGCAAAGGAAGGTTGGATACTGGAAGACATAGTAGGAGGTTTTTTCTATAAACTAAGAAAAGATAAGCCTCAAAATATAGTGTATAGTTTAGATTATCAATTGGATGCCGATGGAGAGTATTTTACCATATTCAAAGAAGCAGGCTGGGAGCTTGTTCTTTCTGTCAATAACCAAATGCATATTTTTTTAGCAAAAGCTGGGACTAAGCCTATTTATAGTGATAGTAAATCGGAAATAGATAAATATACACGTGTAAGAGATCAAATAAGAATGGGAACAATTTATTCTTTAATAATAGCTATAGTATTGATAAGCTTGTTAGTTATTTCTGCAATAGCAATAAGACCTATATTTCTGATTATCTTAGCGTTATTAGTAATTGATATTTTCATATTTATCTTTAATTTTATGCCTTACTTAGCATATAACTCTAGAATTAAGCGAATAAAAAAGTATGGTAAATGTAAAAGTGAAGCAGAAAATAACAAAATCACATGGAAATTATATGCAATTGCAGGCGTTCTATGGTTAGCTATAGGAATATGGCATTTAATTGGGAAACTATATTTTTCCGCAGTATTTTTTATAGTTTTTGGTGTTTATTTTATTTTTTCAAGTTCAGCCTACTTTAAAAAATATAAAAAGTCATTTTAAATTTTATTCAAAACATTTAAAATTTAAAAAAATCATTTACAAGATATAAAGAGAAGTATATCTGTGGAGAATAAAAATTAGTAGGTAATTTAAAAGAGAGTATGTTTATTATTTGATGAATTCGGTATATAATATTATATAAATAACTTTCTTCTAGGAGGTACTTTATATGAAAAATAAGGATATTAATTTATATGATATTTTCACAAAATATTCCTATAATGATATTATGAAATTACTTCAAAGCTCAAAAAGTAAAGAAGAACAAGATTTTTATGCAAATTTATCCAACATCATATTACAACGAGAACAAATGAAAGTTATAGGTAAGTAATATGAAAAATTACACTATATTTGCTGGAGTTAATGGAGCAGGAAAAACTTCTATATATAAATCTATTTATTATAATGAAAATATGAATGAGAAAAGAATAAACATGATGAAATGGTTGCAAGAATAGGCTCTTGGCAAGATAATAATATCCAAATTAAATGTGCAAGGGAAGCTGTAAAATTAATAAAAAAATATATACTTGAAGGTATATCATTTAATCAAGAAACTACTTTATCAGGGAAGAGTATAATTAGGAATATAAAACTAGCGAAGGAAAAAGGGTTTTATGTTACTATGAATTATATAGGAGTTGAAAGCATTGATATTGCTAAAGAAAGAGTTGCAATACGAGTGAGTAAAGGTGGTCATGGTATACCAGATGAAGCTATAGAAAGAAGATATGGTGATTCATTAGCAAATTTAAATAAAGTAATTAATATATGTGATAAAATTAATATATATGATAATACTGAAATGTTTAAGTTGGTAATGGTTGTTAACAATGGAGAAATAATTTGGGAAGATAGAAATTGTCCTAATTGGTTAAATATGAATTTTAATAATAAGCAGTAGATGTTAAGCAAATTTTACTGCTTATTTTTTATGAAAATATATATTAAAACTTAGAATTGAAATATTTATAATTATAATAGAAAAAATATATGAGTTAAATTGGTCAAAAATTTAAATAATAATGAGTTTGAAAAAATGATTTTAGAATAAATTTAAGTTACAAGTATCATTATCAATCTATTGACATATATGAGTATTTTAAATTGTGCGTAGAATCGTATCATAAATGAGTTTTTTATT
Source organism: Clostridium tertium (assembly GCF_017873245.1). Taxonomy (GTDB): domain Bacteria; phylum Bacillota; class Clostridia; order Clostridiales; family Clostridiaceae; genus Clostridium; species Clostridium tertium. The sequence continues at coordinate 14,644 of NZ_JAGGJY010000022.1, forward strand.
AAACTTGTAATATTCTACTTTTACTCTACCAGTTCTACTTATGGTGGGTTTCAATATAGTGACTTTGGAATTATTATACTATTAAAGGTGGTGTAATCATGGATACAAAAAAAATCGGAAGATTTATAGCAGATGCTAGAAAAAAGAAAAAACTTACGCAGGCAGAACTTGGAGAATATCTAAATGTAACTGATAAAGCAGTTTCAAAATGGGAGTGTGGTAAGTGTCTACCAGATAGTTTATTATTTGAGAAGATAAGTAAAGTATTGGAGGTTTCAATGAGTGAATTATTAAAGGGTGAATATATTGAAGAAGAAAATGTAGAGGTAGAAAGCAATAAAACTATAAACTCATTACTTAATGAGATTCAAAAATTGAAAAGAAATGAATCCTTGGTTGGGGCTTTATGTGCCATATTAATATCATTTATTACAGCAATTTATTCTGTTATATGGCAACCTGATGCAAAAGCTTATCAACAATTTTTCTCAGGATTTATTGAAGCTATCAGTGGTGGATGCCTTATTATAGGAATAATTCTTATATTCTATACATGGGTAAAGTATTCAGAAAAAAACTCAAATAATAAATAGAAATCAATTAATGTTTACGAATATATGTAAGAGTGAGATCGTGTAGAATATGTACAGAAGAATAAAAGTATAGAAACTTATTTATAATACGGAGAACTATACCATAAATAAATAACATTTCATTTTAAAATAATGAGTCATTATGATATTGGCTCATTTTTATTTATGAAATAAGAATGAGGTTTTATGCACTATATTGAGATGATAAAATTTATATAGAAAAGATACAGGAGGAACTGTTTATGACAAGAGATATTTTTAATGCATAGCAGAGGCTATTGCATTATTATAAAAATGTAATGAAATAGCCTTTGCAAATCCTAAAAATTGAATGACTAGGAGGAGCAAAGTGAGCTATTTTAAAAAATACCAATGGGAAATAGTTCCTGAGAATTTACCAATAGTAAAAAGAAATTGTTCTAAACGTAATAAAAAATCACATTATATAAAATTAGAGTAATAAATGACTTTCTACTGATACTGGAAACTATCATAAATAAGAAAAGTAGTCTTAATCAAGTAAAATTAATGGTTAAGACTATTTTTACAAGTGAAATTAATGGTTAAGACTATTTTTATAAGTAAAAACACCGTTATGTAAGCTAAAAAGATAGATTAATTAATAGATTTTAATTGGAAAATTAATTCAATATTATACGAGATACCTGTTATAAGATAATTATCGTATTCACTTTTTGATATAATAATTATAGGACAAATGAAAGCTTAAAAAGTCGGGATGTCAATCTTTAATGATGATAAGATTAGATTAACGAATTGAAAGGGGTTAAAATTATGGAATGGATTGAAAGTATTAGAGAAGCTATTTCTTATATTGAAGAAAATATTACAGAGGATTTATCTATTAAAGAAATTGCAGATAGAGTAAATATTTCACCTTTTTATTTTCAAAAGGGATTTGGAATGTTATGTGGCTATTCTGTAAGTGAATACATTAAGCGAAGAAGACTTGCACTTGCCGGCAGTGAAGTCTTATCTAGTAATGAAAAAATAATAGATATTGCAATAAAGTATGGATATGATTCTCCAGATAGCTTTACTAAAGCTTTTACACGATTTCATGGGGTTACACCATCTGCAGTTCGTAAAGAGGGTGCTATGATAAAGTCATTTGTTGCCCTTAAAATTAAATTTTCATTGGAAGGTGGATATATCATGGAGTATAAAATAGTTGAGAAGGATTCATTTAAGGTTATAGGAGCATCTAAGAAATTTAAATATGATACAGCATTTACAGAGGTACCTTTATTCTGGAAAGAGCATATTTCACAAGGAAAGCTAAAGGATATATGCGGAATGTATGGTATTAACATTGATGAGGAAATGGGCGGTAATGAATTTGAGTACCTTATTGCAGAGGATTATTGTAAAGAGAAGGAAGGCTTGGAAGGGTATATAGTTAAAACAATTCCTAAGTTTACTTGGGCTATTTTCCCTTGTTATGGACAAGGAAAAACATCAATTCAAGAAACTAATAAGAAAATATTTTCAGAGTGGTTACCAAACTGTAGAGATTATGAGATTGCTGCAGGTTATAATGTAGAAATGTATAGTGATCCAAGTGAGTATGAAAAAGGGATTTCAGATGAAAATTACTATTGTGAAGTTTGGATTCCAGTAAAGAGAAAATAGTGTAATGGAATAATATACCATACAAATATAGGCGAAATTATTATGACCAATAGAATTGATATTAACTTTGATTACAATGAAGAAATTAAAAAATGTAAAACTTGAGCCACAGATCATAAAAAAATATGAAACTGTATGTACCAAATTAGATAAAAAAATATTACTGGAAATAAAAATTTCCAGTAATATAAAAAACAATAAAAATAAAAACTACACAAAATTATCTAGTCGCTCTTAAATTTACAAATAAAGCTATGGAAATAATATTTAAATACTATTTCCATAGATCTAATATAATAAAACTACTTAGTGGCAATTAAAGAAATTAATTTATTTGAGTTATTTAATTCTTTAATGTTTTTAAATCCTGACGAGTCCAAGTCTTCTAATATACTTTCCTTTGTTACAAAGTGTTTATGAACTCCCTCTTTCCAATCACAAATTAAAAGCTTACCATCATTTTTTAAAACTCTTTTTGCATCTTTTAATAAACTTACAGGATCCTTTAGTTCATGATGAACTGTGATCATAAAAACTAAGTCAGCAGTATTTTCAGCTAAAGGTATTTCATTTTCACTCATTATTGCTATGGATAGCCTTCCAGTTGAGGCATCCTTTCTATTTTCCTTTACCCATTTAATCATATCTTCAGAAATATCAAATCCTAATCCCTTAGAATTTGGTAATTTACTTAAAAAGGCTTCAGAAAATATACCAGTACCTATACCAATATCTACAATTGTACTATCTTTAGGTAATTGTAATTCTTCTATAATTTTATCTAAATCAATTAAACTTAATCTTTCAGGATTATTTAGTTTACTTAATTTTTTTACATCAAATTTATGATTATTCATTTATAGTCTCCTTTACTAAATGAAATGTTATAGTTTATTTTTAGTAAAATAAATACATGCTTATTATATAAATTATAATAACTTAATTTAATATATATTTCAGTGACTAAGTTACATATAAAAATTTATTTTTACCTTAATATTAGATATAACAAATACTTTTATAATAAGGAGATTTTTAATTATGGGAAAATATATTATTGCTTCAATTATTGGTGCTTTATTAGGATATATATACTATAAAAAAATTGGATGTGCCAGTGGAACATGTCCAATAACTTCTAATAAATATGTATCTATTATATATGGTGCTCTTTTAGCAAATCTATTTGTTTCTTAAAAGTCTAAAAATAATTAGCATTTTATAATCTAAGATAGGAAAGAAAGAATAAAAAACCTTAGGGTTGTTGTTCACATTTATGTGATTGACCAATCTACAGTTTATTAATCTTCTTTTATATTGGTGTTAGTTATAAGCTTATAGATACTTTAAGCTGAACTAACTAAATATTGTTAGTAAGAAAGAAAATATATAATTACAGGATGATATTTATTAAAAAGCAATAATTATCCTGTAGGTTCAATTCAAAAATTGTAATATCTAAAAATGGATATGAATTAATGAATATGATATAAATAAAAAATTTAGTTAAGGAGAAATTATAAATGGAACGTTTAAAAAATAAAGTGGCAATTATTACTGGTGGAGCAAGAGGCATGGGAGCATCCCATGTACGTTTATTTGCAAGTGAAGGTGCAAAAGTTGTCTTTACTGACTTAAATGAAGAACAAGGTAGAATACTAGAGAAAGAAATAGGTGGTAATGTAAAATTTATAAAACAAGATGTTACAGATGCCGCTAGTTGGGAAAAGGTTGTAGAGGATACTGAAAAAATATTTGGACAAGTTAATATTTTAGTGAATAATGCTGGTATAAGTATAAATAAACCTTTATTAGAAATTACTGAAGATGAATATAGAAAAATTGTAGATATAAATCAAGTATCTGTTTTTCTTGGGACTAAGGCAGTAGCGGCTTCTATGAAGAAATCAGGAAATGGTTCAATAGTAAATATTTCATCTATGAATGGATTAGTGGGTGGGGCAATTGGTTATACAGATACAAAATTTGCAGTTCGTGGAATGACAAAGGCAGCGGCAATTCAATTGTCACCACTTGGAATTAGAGTAAATTCAGTACATCCAGGTGTAATAGAAACACCGATGGTTACTGAAGGAGATTCATATGAGGTAATTAAGAAACTTTCTAAACAAATTCCAATTAGAAGAATGGCTAAATCTGAAGAAGTTTCAAACCTAGTACTTTATCTTGCTTCAGATGAATCAAGTTATTCAACAGGATCGGAATTTGTTATCGATGGTGGATTGACTGCAATGTAGATTAAGAGTATGTTATAAAAATAGTAACTTCGAATTTATAGTCGGCGCTACAATTTTTATATTTTATATATTAATGTAATTGATAAACATTTTAAATAAATTAAAAGTAGTATTAGGCAAGTTATATAAATTCCTAATACTACTTTTTTACTTTATTATGGATATAATAAGTTATTATGCTAATTTTATCAGTTAATTCATAAGTATATTAATTTCAAGTATGAAGGAACAAATTTATTTTTAATAGTAACATTAGTATCTAAAATAAAGTCAGCTCCAATACTAATGGCTACCATAGCAATGACATTTTTAGGAGCAATGATAAGTTTTATAATTACACTTGTAATGGCTCAGTAGGCGCTAGAATATTTAGATATGAGAGTTCCTTATGATGTAGAAATAAGAAATAATTATAGCAGTGGATTTTTAACGGAAAATAATATAACTGATATTAAAGATGTACCTCAATTAGATTACAGTGAGATTATAGATTATTTAAATGCCAAGAGTTATGATGCAAATAGTTATTGTGAGGTAGAAAAGTATTTTATAAATAAAGATGATTTTTATAACAAAGATAAAAATGGTGTTTCAACTATAGCTTTAAGATTAAGTGATTTTAATAAATTAAGAAGCATGCTAGGGTATGATGAAATAGAGCTTAAGGATAATGAGTTTACAACTCAATAGCATAGTGCAGTCAATGATGAAGAAATAAGTAATTATATTAAAGGATATTCTAACTTGAATATTAATGGAGAAGAATTAAATCTTAGTGAAAATTCATACTATAAAGAATCTATTGGAGAAGGTCTTTATGGATTTTATGCAAACTATATTATAATTTTACCAGATAAAGTATGCAATAAGCTTACTTTTGCAGAAAAAAATTTTGTAGCTAATATTAATAATAAGATGAGTTATGAAGAGGCTGATGATTTTCAATATAAGTATGTTAATAAGTGGTTTAGAAAAAGCAATGATGAATTCGTTAAAAAATATAGTGAAAAATATGATATATCATCTAGTGTAGTTAGAGTAAGAATAAAATCATCAGAAACTAATAATATCTTAAATATGACTTTAGCTATGAGAATTCTTGGAATATATTTAGGTGTAGTACTACTTATGATAAGCTTAACTGTTTTATCACTTAGTCAGCTTGTTGATTCTATTGAGCATAAAGATAGATTTAGTGTGCTAAAAAGATTAGGTGTTGAAGATAAGGAAATAAGTAAGATTATATTAAAGCAAATTTCATTGTATTTTATAATCCCTATTGCTATAGCCATGATTGGAGTTGTAATTTTTATATATAACTATTATCTGATTTATAAAGATATAATTAGCATCTATATTGGTGATATTACATTTATTTTAAGTATAGTTACTGGAATTGTTTTAATGCTTGGAATTTATATATGTTACTTTGGAGGAACATATTATACTTTTAAGAGAAATGTTAATAGTTAATTTTGTTTAAACAGAACTCTATTTATTCGGATTGGAGGAATAAATAGAGTTCGTTAGCTAATTTAGTATTACAAAATATCATGAAAAAGTTATAGGTAATAGTATGATAACCTTCTATAAATCTAAAAAAATTAATTTAGCAGGTTCATAATAATAGTAATTTTTTATTATTAAAAAAGCACAAAATATCACTCAATATAATTATAAGAATAGTATAATTGCATTAAAGTAGAAGAGAAATAGTCTTAAAACTATTCTGATTTATTAAAATGATAGGAGTGATTATTATAATGAAAAATAATCTTAGATTTTATCAAGAGCATGGTATTATGACAGAAATAAAAACCATGAAAGATATGGTTACCAATATACCAAAGGATATAAAAACTATTATATCTTATGTACAAAATATATTGCTCCATCAACATTGGAGTGAGGCTTATGGAGTGAAGCTTAGCGATAAAAGAAAGGAAGAGCCATTTGTACGAAGGTTTGAAGATAAACTGATTTTTTTAAAAAATATTGGATATAATCATATATCTAATAAAAATCAAAATGTAAATAAAATGATAGGGATATGTCGTGATTTTACTTTAGCAGCAGTTGCACTTTTCAGGAAGGCAGGTATTCCCGCTAGAGCAAGGTGTGGCTTTGCAAGTTATTTAGAAAAAGGCAAATATATTGATCATTGGGTTATTGAATATTGGAATGAAGATAAGAAAAGGTGGGTAATGGTGGATGCACAACTAGATGACATCCAGATAGATAAATTAAAAGTGACTTTTGACCCTCTAGATATAAGCAAAGAGTATTTCATAACAGGGCCAAGAGCTTGGATGATGTGCCGAGAAGGCTTAATTGAACCTGAGTTGTTTGGGATTTTTAAATGGTGGGGATATGATTATTTAAGATGTAATTTAATCTTAGATGCTAATTCACTACTAAAGCTAGAAATGCAGCCATGGGATATGTGGGAAGGATATAAAAGTATGCCAATAGAAGAATGGACACAGAAAGACTATGAAGTAATGGATCATTTATCTAGGCTTGCCATGAATGTTGATAATAACTTTAAGGATTTATATAATTATGTTCAAAGGAATGATAAAATAAAAGTACCTGAGGATTTTGATAAGGTTATTAATAGTTTAAAATAAGGTGATGGATATGTGTTATATAAATTCCATAAAGAAAGCATTAAATTATATTGAAAACAATTTGCTAGAAGATATTGATTTATCTGCAATCGCAAAAGAAGCGGGATATTCTCTTTATCATTTTCACCGTATTTTTAAAGGTATAGTGGGAGATTCAATAAAGAATTACGTTAGAAAGAGAAGATTTACAGAAGCTGCAAAAGAATTGGTATATACAAATAAGTCTATTGTAGAAATAGGTATAAAATATGGCTACGAATCAAGAGAGGGATTTAGTAGGGCTTTTGAAAAAGTTTATGGAAGAAATCCTTCAGAGGTAAGACGAGATAATTTACTTTATTTTATAAGAGAACCAATAAATGTTGATTATATGATGTTTCAATTAAAACTAACTACAGAAGGATTAACTCCTTTGTATCGTAATCTTTCTGAAAGATATGTAGTAGGAAAGAAGTGGAAGGTAAAGGCAGATGGAAGCAATTTGCAAGACATACCATTATTGTGGCAAAAGTGGAATAATGAGAAAGAAAGTGGAAAGATAATAAATAATAAGTGTGCTGATGAAATCATGGGAATTTGTATATTTTCTGAAGAAGATGCATTTGATTATATGATAGGTCATGAAGTTAATTCTATAGAATATGTTCCAGATGATATGGTGATATATAGATTAGAACCATCACTTTATGCAGTTTTTAGAGTCATAGGACCAATAACAGAAAGTGTACAAAAAACTTGGGATTATATATATTCAGTATGGCTTAGTGAATCAAAATATAAACATCGAAACATTGATGATATTGAATATTATTATTATAATCAAGGTAAACTTGTTGCTGATCTTTATATACCTATTATTCCTTATTAATAAAAGTAGTTTCTAAATTGCAATAATAAATTGAACTGATTTATCTTAGCACTAAATTGAAAACTAGTTTTTTTACTTATTGTAATTTGAACAGTATATATGGATAACCAAAATAAATAGAAGTTTATAAAAGATTTATATTAAGCCAATGATATTAAAAGTGTCATTGGCTTATGTTACATTCTGCAAATATAAATATAAATTTTGAAACTGGATATTCTTCAAAAGTTAAGTCTGTAAAATATAATGAAGAAGAAGTAACCTGTATTATTGAACTTGAAGATAAAGTTTCAGAAATTTTAAATGAAAAAACTATTATTTTTAACAGAAGATATTGTACTGAAAACTATATTATAAGAAACAATAAGTTTCATTCAAATAGAGCGAGAGGAATTTTAATTCATGGCTCTAATGGGCTAATAGAGGGAAATAACTTTATAGAAAGCTGTGATTTAAACAGGTGGATTATGGCTGTCATATATATGGGAGTGTATCTTCCAGATGGAAGATGTAATTATCCAATATTTAATAATATAATTTTCGAAAATAACACTATAATAGATTGTCCGAGACTGGCTTTTTACTTATTTTCATGCTCAGATATTTTTATTTTAAACAATACTATAATAAATCCTAATACAGAAACCTTTAATGGAAGAGTTTACGGCTCAAGTCAAAATGAATTACCAATCTATGATGAGTATTATCAAGGAACTATAGAAATAGTTAAGGCCAAAGACGTAGTAGTAGAAAATAATGAAAGAATAGAATATGTAGATACTTATTCTAATGGAATTTATTTTGAGAAAGAGAATACTTCTAATATAACAGTAAAAAATAACTACGGATTTATTTAAAGTAGCCTATAAAATGAGGAATAATTAAAAAATAATTTTATTATTATGAAACTATAATTGGAGCATTGAAAGATAAAAAATATCTAATTGGGCACATTATATATTTAAAAGATAGCTAGTAAAATTATAAAAGTTTTACTAGTTATCTTCATAAGCTTTTAATATTATGTTAGAGAAAATTCATAATTCATATGTAAATCAAAAAAATTTTGGTAGCAGCGCATGAGCTTAGAACACCACTGGCTGTATTACAATCAAAAAGAGAGGTGTTTAAAAAGAAAAAAAGTGAAACCGTTGACAGGATGTTTAAAATGTTTTATAATGTGAATATAACAATTGGATGGTTATTGTTGAAAGACAAGCTAGACCTATTTGTATGAGTTTATAAGAATTGTATTTTGTGCAATTGCTTATATCTCTACAGATGGGTCTTTTATTTTTAAATAAATAATTTTAATTTGTAAATCTAAGTATATTTAAATTATCTAAAAATAAGGAGGAACATTATATGGGATTCAGTAAAGATTTTTTATGGGGCGGTGCTACAGCTGCTAACCAATTTGAAGGTGGATGGAATTTGGATGGAAAAGGTATAAGTACAAGTGATATGCTGACAGCAGGAACTCATACTATTCCACGTAAAATTACTAGAGAAACTATTGATGGATTAAATTATCCAAGTCATGAAGCTATTGATTTTTATCACAGATATAAAGATGATATTAAGTTATTTGCAGAAATGGGCTTTAAGGTATTTAGAATGTCTATAGCATGGACACGTATATTCCCTAATGGTGATGATAAAGAACCTAATGAAGCAGGATTAAAGTTTTATGATGATGTTTTTGATGAACTAAAAAAATATAATATAGAGCCATTAGTTACTATTTCACATTATGAGATGCCTTTTAATTTAACTAAAAAATATAATGGATGGGCTTCAAGAGAGGTAATAGATTTTTTTGTTAACTACTGTAACGTAATATTTAACAGATATAAGGATAAAGTTAAATACTGGCTTACATTTAATGAAATTAATTGTGGTACAAAACCAGTAGGAGGATATCTTAGTCTTGGTATTTTAAATGAAGGCACAGAAGACTTTTTACACCCAAATGATAATAAGCAGATTCGTTTTCAAGCACTTCACCATCAATTTGTAGCAAGTGCAAAAGCAGTAAAGCTTGGTCATAGTATTAATAAAGATTTTAAAATAGGTTGTATGATTGCTTATATGACAAAATATCCTTATACATGTAATCCAGATGATATATTACTTACACAGAAGATGAATCAATTGGCAAATGATCTTTGTGGAGATGTACATGTTAGAGGTGAATATCCTTTCTTTGCTAAGAGATATTTTGAAGAAAATAATATTGTTTTAGATATAACTGAAGAAGATAAGAAGATTTTAAAAGAAGGAACAGTGGATTATTATACATTCAGTTATTATATGAGTAACTGTGAATCAGCAGAGGGTGGCAAAGACAAAGTTTCAGGAAATTTAGTTAGTGGAATTAAAAACCCATATCTTAAAGCAAGTGATTGGGGATGGCAGATTGATCCTAAAGGGTTAAGATATGTTTTAAATAAATTGTATGGAAGATACAATATACCTCTTATGGTAGTTGAAAATGGTATTGGTGCTTTTGATAAAGTTGAAGAAGACGGCTCAATTAATGATGATTATCGTATTGAATATTTAAAGGATCATATAATTCAAATGAAGGAAGCCGTTAAAGATGGCGTAGACTTAATTGGATATACTCCTTGGGGATGTATTGATCTTGTAAGTGCAAGTACTGGTGAAATGGAAAAGAGATATGGCTTTATTTATGTAGATAAGGATAATGCAGGAGAAGGTACATTAGACAGAAAGAAGAAAAAATCATTTGAATGGTACAAAAATGTAATAAAAACTAATGGAGAAGAACTATAACTGACTTAATATTAAATTCTATTATATTTTAAAAGCTGATTCAAAAATGAAGAATAAAGTATAGTCACGCAAAACAAAAGCGAATTTTTGAAGATTTTTGATGAAAACATATAAAGTTATAAAAAAGTATTGACAAGTTATCATGAAAAAAGTATAATAAAGTCGAAAATAAACGGTTACATTAACTTGGGATTGTTACTGATTCGATCAGGCTATACCTTAATTAAGTAGAAGAAATATGATATTTATTTCTTTAAATTAATTGAGGTTTTTTTATTTTTTAATATAGTCAAGTATAGAATGGAGTATGAGGTGATGTGCATTGAAGATAGATAAAATTTTTAACAACAATGCAGTTATAGTTAAAGAAGACAATGGACGAGAATCTGTTATCATTGGATGTGGACTTGCATTTAGAAAAAAAGTTGGCGATAAAGTAGATGAATCATTAATTGAAAAAACTTTTATTTTAAAGGAAAAAGATACTTTAGAAAAGTTTAAGATGATTTTAGAACATATACCTACAGAACAAATATCATTGTGCTATGATATTGTGGAATATGCTAAGAACATGTTAAACTGTGAACTTAATGATTATATTTATGTAACATTAACTGATCATATAAGTTATACATTAAAATTATTTGATGAAGGAATAGAAAGACCAAATATATTGATTTGGGAAATAAAAAAGTTTTATCCTAAAGAATATAATATTGGCTTAAAGGCTTTAGAGTTTATTGAAAGTGAGCTTGGTAAAAAGATTAATGAAGAAGAAGCCGGAAATATTGCACTTCACTTGATAACAGCTCAGATTAATGGAAAAAGCGATAAAACTGATATTGCTTACAGTATGACCAAAAAGATTCAGGATATACTAAATATTGTGAAATATACATATGATATTGAATTAGATGAACAATCTTTAAACTATGAAAGGTTTATTACTCATTTAAGATTTTTCTTTAAAAGACTTAATAATAAAACACAGTATAGAAATGAAAATGAAGACTTTCTTTTACCACAAGTAAAAGAAAAATATAAAGATGCTTATAAATGTATGCTTAAGATAGAAAAATATTTAAATATAGAGTTAAGTCATGAAGAACAGCTTTATTTGACACTTCATATTAAGCGTATTGTAAATAGATAATATAGAAACAATTAAATATTTAGGATTGTTACTGTTAAATCAGGCAAGACCATATGTTTAAAAATACAAAAGTAATTTAAGTATTATTAAACTTTAGGTCTTGCTTTTTTATATATAAGATTATGATTAATTTAAAAGGAGCGATTGCTTATGAAATACGAAAATCTTGCAAAAGAAATAATTAAAAATGTTGGAGGTAAAGAAAACGTTAGCAGTTTAACTCATTGTATAACTAGATTACGTTTTAAGTTAAAAGATGAAAAAAAAGCCAACACAGATGTATTGAAAAACATGGATGGTGTAGTTACAGTTGTTCAAAGTGGTGGACAGTATCAGGTAGTTATAGGAAATCATGTTCCAGATGTTTATGCAGATGTAGTTGCAGTTGCAGGACTTACTGAAGGTTCAGGAAATAATCCTTCAGAAAAGATGAAGACTTTTGATAAATTAATTGATATTATATCAGGAGTTTTTCAACCAGTACTTGGAGTATTAGCTGCAACTGGTATGATTAAAGGATTTTTATCAATGTTTGTTGCTTTGGGGTGGTTAAGTCCTGAAAGTGGTGCTTATACTATACTACAGACAATTGGAGACAGCTTATTCTATTTCTTTCCAATATTCTTAGGACTTACAGCAGCTAAGAAATTTAATGTAAATCAATTTGTAGCTATGGCAATAGGTGCATCTCTTGTTCATCCTACAATAACAGGAATTGCAGGTAAGACAATTGAATTCTTTGGTATTCCAGTTATAATGCCTTCAGGTGGTTATACTTCAACTGTTATTCCAATTATAATTTCAATTGTATTTGCATCTTATGTTGAAAAGTTATTTAAGAAAATTATTCCAGATATTGTTAAATCTTTTATTGTTCCAATGTTAACTTTAGTAGTAGTAGTTCCTGTTACTTTTTTAGCTATAGGACCAGTAGCATCATATGCTAGTGAAATATTAGGAAATTTAACATTAACAATTTATAATTTAAACTCAACTATAGCAGGTTTATTTATCGGTGGATTCTATCAAATATTTATTATGTTTGGTTTACATTGGGGATTAGTTCCAATAGCAATGAACAATTTCACAGTTTTAGGATACGATCCAATTGTAGCTACTTCAGTTGCAATATGTTTTGCACAAACAGGTGTAGTCTTAGCAATAGCATTAAAAGCAAAAAATAAGAAATTAAAATCATTATGTGTTCCATCAATCATTTCAGGATTCTTTGGTGTTACTGAACCAGCAATTTATGGTATTACATTACCAAGAAAAAAACCATTTATAGTGAGCTGTATAATAGGTGCAGTTACAGGAGGTATCCTTGGTTTCTTTGAATCTAAAAAATATATGCCAGGTGGTTTAGGAATATTTGTTTTACCAAATTTTATAGGACCAAATGGACCTGACAAGGGATTTTATGGAGTTGTTATAGCAATGGCAGCAGGTTTGATTTTAGGATTTTTAGCAATGTTATTTGTAAAATTAGATCCAAAGGATATGGAAGATGATAATTCTAATACAGATGTTTCACAAAATAGTGAAAATACATTAGTTAAACAAGAAGTTATTTCAAGCCCATTAAAAGGAAAATTAACAGAACTAAAAAATGTTGAAGATGAAGCATTTGCTTGTGGTGCATTAGGTAAAGGTATAGCAATAATACCAACAGAGGGGAAAGTTGTAGCTCCAGCAGATGGAATACTTACAACACTATTCCCAACAGGACACGCTATGGGAATCACAACTAATAATGGAGCAGAAATATTAATACATGTTGGTATGGATACTGTAAAATTAGAAGGAAAGCACTTCACATTAAAAGCTAAACAAGGAGACACAATTAAAAAAGGACAGACTTTAGTAGAGTTTGATATTAAAGCAATTGAAAAAGAAGGATATTCTTTAATCACACCAGTAATCATAACAAACTCAGATAATTATTTAGATGTTGTAGAAGTAGATAAAAAGCAAATAGATTTTAAAGAAGATTTATTAACAGTAGTAATATAGTTTAGTTTATAAAAATTATTTATTGTAGATATTATGAGTAGTTATAAATATTACTCATAATATCTTGCATGAAATAAAACTTCAGTTATTAGTGAGAATATAGATGTAATTAAAATATATTAGTATTAACATAGTATTTGATAATCATAACACCTTAAAGTTACAGTGTGAAGATTGTAACTTTAAGGTGTTATTTTTTTATTCTTTAGAAAATTATATTTTTAAAAACTGTGGATAATTAATAAAATGTAGATATGATAATTGAAGATAAGATAACAGTAAAACAGATATTAAAGGAGAACTATAATAAATTTAAAAATAAATATTGGTTTCAAGTTCCGAAACATATGCGAGAGCATATTTATGATGTGGTAAATAAAGCTTTAATGTGTAGCGATATCAAATATGGCTTTGCGGAGTATAGGTGTGTAATATGTGGAGGGGATAGGACGATATTTTGTTCGAGCCGAGATAGCGGAATATAGAATAATTAAGTATGAAAATAACAGAGTAACATTTTGTATGAAGCTTATATGAATATGCTAAAGATCCATTAATAGGTCCTATTTTTGTGTATGATATATATCTTGCTATAGAGGTACATCAATCTATTTATTCTTCAAGGGTGTATTAAATGACATGCTTGAATTGGAATGTGGAGATAGATGTGTTTATTATCAGGATTAATGGAGGAAGCTGAGGAATCTTGGAAATCTGTATTGAATGGTGAAACAATTAGGCAAAAAAGGACTTACTGTTATAAGCAAGTCCTTTAAACATATTCTAAGAACAATTTAAAATAGCATCTACTATTCATAAGTTCCTATTACTTTAAGAAATTCTTCAAAAAATTATTATTCTATATTTTCTATAATCTTAGCAACCCATGCACATAAATTAGCTGAGGCTTTTTCAGCTGTTTCTACAACTCTTGCATGTGAATGTTTATGTTTTTGTATTCCTGTTGCCATATTTGTGATGCAAGCTATTCCAAGAACATCTATTCCTAAATAATTAGCAGCTATCGTTTCTGGAACCGTTGACATGCCAACAGCATCAGCACCTTGTCTGCCTATAGAAACTATTTCAGCAGCAGTTTCATAATAAGGGCCCATAAAACCAGCATAAATGCCTTCTTTATATTCAACATTAATTTCATCTGCTATTGATTTAGCTTTATCTATTAATTCTAATTTATAAGGTTCAGACATATCAGGGAATCTTACTCCAAATCTTTTGTCATTAACTCCAATTAGAGGATTGTCACCAAATAGATTTATAAAATCCTTTATAAGCATTAATGTACCAGGTTTAAAATCAGTATTTATTCCTCCGCAAGCATTAGTAACTATAAGCTTTTGGATACCTAATTGTTGCATTACATATACAGGATATGTAACTTCCTTCATAGTATATCCTTCATAATAATGAAATCTTCCTTGCATTGCTAATACATCTATTCCTTTTATCTTTCCAAATACTAATCTACCTTCATGACCTTCTACTGTTGATTGAGGAAAATTTGGAATATCTTTATAATCTATATACTCTTTATCCTCTAACACATCAACTAAATTACCTAATCCTGAGCCAAGAATAACTGCAACCTTTGGGTTGAATTTAGTAATTTTATCTTTTATATATTTTGTAGATTCTACAACTTTATCATACATATTATTCATTTTATTACCTCCACTAACTTTTAAACTTAATTTATCATAAAATTGTTGAAAGTAATGATGACATATGTCACAATATAGGAAAAAATTATCATTTAAATAATACAAATATGGTAAAGGATAAGATTATGAAAAAAATATGCGATTCTCAAACTATAAGTAAGTATATAGAAAAGTACAATATAAATAAATTTTTCAGTAAAGATATAAATTCTCATGCTGAACTTTTCCTATTCAAGAAAGGAGAACATATTTGTAGAGAAGGTGAAAGTACAAACTATCTTTTTTTCTTAGTAAAAGGAAAAGCAAAAGTTTATTCCTCATTAAGCAATGGGAAAACTCTTTTAATATGTTTTTATAATTCAGTAAAAATGATTGGTGATATTGAATTTATGAAGTTAGAGCCAGCTAATTCAAATATTCAAGTTTTAGAAGATAGTTATTGTATAGGTATTTCTATTCAAAAAGTTAGGGAATATTTATTAGATGATGTTAAGTTTCTACGTTTTATGTGTGAGTCTTTAAGTGAAAAATTAAAAAAATTATCTAAAAATAGTTCAATTAACTTACTTTATCCATTGGAAAATAGATTATCTAGTTATATATTAGCGACTGGGGAAAGGGTAAATGTTAATGGAGTAGATGTACTAATATTTGATGAAAATTTAACTGAAATAGCAAAACTTTTAGGTACAAGTTATAGACATCTTTTAAGAACATTAAAATCACTTTGTAAAAGTGGTATTCTTAAAAAGAAAAGCTCTTACTTTGAAGTAGTAGATAATAGTATGCTGACAGATCTTGCAGCAGATTTATATAAATAAAACAATTAATAATATATATAAATAGAACAGTTTACTATAAAACTATTATGGTAAAATGTAAATTAAGAGGTTTTAAAAATTATATATTTAAAAATGTATAAATTAATTAAATAAAAATAAAGGGGAATAGATAAATGGTTTATGTTGCTTTACTAAGAGGAATAAATGTTGGTGGAAAAAATAAAATAGATATGAAATTATGAAAGGGTTGGAATAAATTTTAATTTAAATGACATAATATCTTCACAATATCTTACTTTAAATGTTAAAATAAAAGCTATAGAAAAAATTAGGTGAGGATGTGTTGGAAGAAGTATGCAAAAATATAATCAGGATAATCCACAGCTTATTAATTCTATGGTATGCACTATAGATATATTAGGATTTTCACAAATGATAGTAGACTCTTGTAGTAAAGGATATGGAGACAAGCTGCTTAATGAGGTTAACTTTCTTATAAATAAGAACAAACAATGTATAATACCAAATAAGTACAGTCAAGGAAAGATAAAAATATATACTGATAATATGATTGTTGGATATCCTATAAAGGATGATGGAGAAGAAGAGTTAAATGAAATATTGGATAATGTATCAGAATATCAATTTAACTTAGCAATAGAAGGTCTTTTTGTTAGAGGCGGAGTAAGTGTAGGTGAATTTTATATAAATGAAGATATTGTTTTTGGACCTGCTCTTTTGGATGCGCATGATGCTGAGAGTAATCTAGCTTGCTATCCAAGAATTATATTAGATTATAAGACAGTAAGTAGATTACAAAAGTACATAAATAATTATGATGTTGCGCCGCAACACAAGAAAATACTTATTGATAGTGATGGCCAGTGGTTTTTAAATTATTTAAATACTATATTTAAATATTACATAGAATGCAATAATGAATATGAATTTGAAAAAGTGCAAATAGAATTGCTTCTTAGGCATAAAGTTAAAGTTGAAGAAATGCTAGAATTAAATAAAAAAAATATAAAAGTATGGGATAAGTATGTATGGACAGCTAATTATCATAATTATTTCTGTGACTTATATTTTCCAAATGAAAAGCAGTTAAAAATATCAAGAAAGAGTTTACTTTCATGGCCTAGAGAAATTTCAAAAAATGATTTTTAATACTATAGATCATATAATTGAAGAAGAAATTAAATTATTTATATATATTTTCAGTAAAAGTATTGTAATGATATAAATAGTATGTTATTATAAATGAGTAGCAAAGTTGCTAACAAAAAGGTTTCATTTAGGTAAATAGTTTCTCAAAAATTAGAGATTATTATATCAATTTAGAATCTTTAATTTTAGGAGGAATATTTATGACAGATAAGACAATAACATGTAGAGATTGCGGAAGCGAATTCATATTTTCAGTAGGAGAACAAGAATTCTATAAAGAAAAAGGATTCGATAATGAGCCAACAAGATGTATATCTTGTAGAAGAGCTAAAAAAGAACAAAATAGAAGATAATTTTAGATTGTTAGAGGTTATAGTTTAAACTATAACCTTTTTTGGTGTCTTATTATATAATGATATCAATTTTTCTTCCATATAATATGCAGTTTTGTAAGAAGTACTCCAGTATCACTTGTAATATTGTGAATTGTATTAATATAGCTAATTTCATCATAAATTACTTCAGATGAAATATGTAGTGTATCTCCATCAGTTGTTTCCTTTTTGAATAATACCTTAATGTTAAATAAATTATATTCATTTAAAATAGATCTTGGTAAAGTATCCATAGCCATTTCAATATACTTTACATTATTAACATGCCCATAAGAGTCTATATCACTATATCTAACTGGATAGTATTTTAGATAGTCTGCTTTTTGAATCTTAGGAATATCATCTAAAATAGGTACTTCATCTAGTTCTTTTTTTAGACCATATATCTTGCTTTGTTCAGAAGATATTCTCATAGGACGTCTCTTTTCAAAATCTATTAGTATAGCAGTTGAAAAAACTTCTCCTATAACTTTCCCTTCAGAGTTCTTTATAGTATTTTGCCTATAACCATAGAATTTTTTTGTACCTAATACCTTAGTTTGAACTGTTATTTTATCCCTTAACTTAGGGTATTCATATATAGTTATATCATATTTTAAAAGTACCCAAATACAATTATTTTGAGCAAAGCCTTCCTTAGTTTCTCCTAGAGAATCAGATTGGGATATAATAACATCCCATAAGAAATCTCCTAAAGATGAAAATTTGCATTGATGTTCAGAGTCAACATCAAAAAAATTTATTGTATATTCCTTTTCGAAAATATCATTCAATTATAGTTCCTCCTTTAATAAAGTTTGCATATGTTTATATTAAATATTGTATCATAGTTTTAGAAATTTCATATATTTTACAGGATATATATAGATTAATGGACTTGAGAAATATTAATAAATATTTATATAAATACTATATTTTAAGTATTGCCAATTATTGATTGCTTGTTACATATGTGGTAGAGTTTTTAATAGTTGGAAATTTAAATGAATGCATTAAATGTGATTTTTAAAGTAGCTTAAATAGGAGGTAAGGGAAACTTTTCAGGTGGATCAGTATATATACATCATTTTAAAGAGTTATCAAGCAAAAGAATAATTCAAGAAATACTTAAGGAGGTTAAAAGAAAATGA
This sequence comes from Clostridium tertium, assembly GCF_017873245.1. Classification (GTDB taxonomy): domain Bacteria; phylum Bacillota; class Clostridia; order Clostridiales; family Clostridiaceae; genus Clostridium; species Clostridium tertium. Next base: position 33,770 of record NZ_JAGGJY010000022.1, read on the forward strand.
AACGAGTTTATTTAGCAAGCCCATTTTTTAATGACACAGAGGTTGAATGTTTAGAAATAGTTGAGAAAATATTAGAAGAAAAAGGGTTAGAGGTGTTTTCACCTATGAGAAATCCAATGAATAAACATGCTGAGGTTGGTTCTCGTCAATGGTCAATTGAAACATTCATGAATGATTTAAAACATATTAAGTGGTCCGAAATAGTTGTGGGTATATATCATGGGAACTATTCAGATAGTGGAACAGCATGGGAACTTGGCTATGCGTATGCTACTGATAAACCTGTTATCTTAGTTCATGTTGGTAAAGATAGTAATCTTATGGTTCATGAAGGGGCTCACGCCAATATAACTTTAGATGAACTTAAGGAGTATGACTTTAGAAAGCTAGTTAGCTCCTTTTATAAAGGTGAGATGCTTTAATAGCTAAAATGAAAATTAATACAAATTTATAACTTATAGCAGTATTATATATAGTAATACTGCTTTTTATTTCATGAATCTCAAATTGTTTTAAATAGATTTAGTAGTTACTTTAAATATAAATAAAATAACTACTAATATAAAAATTATATTAATGATATATGGATATTAATATGTCTCCTATTGAACAAGTAGATGAGTTCTTAGGTGAAAATAAAGAGACTATAAATTTACGAATAAAAGGATCATTAAGTCTAGGGAAAATAATGAAAATAAGTATAGGGAATATAGTAATGCAACCTATGGTTGATAAAAAGAAATCCTTGGTTGGTGGATTAAAATAGGAACATTCTGTATAATTCTTAATGGAGGTGAAGAAATTGAATTTAGCAGAAAAATTGCAATTATTAAGAAATAATAATAGGTTATCTCAAGAAGAATTAGCAGAAAAATTAGGAATATCAAGACAAGCAGTTTCAAAATGGGAGTCTGGTAAATCAACACCAGATTTAAATAAATTAGTAGCAATATCTGAATTATACAATGTAACTATTGATAGCTTAGTTAAGGATAATGATGAACTTTATATTTTAGACAGTAACGAAATGGAAATTAGTGAAGAACAAAAATCAGAAAAAGTATCTGACAAAAATGCACAGGTAGTTATTAATATAAATAGAGGTTATTCACTAGAGTATGAGTATAAAAGCAAGAGAATATTATTTGGCTTACCATTAATTCATATTAATATTGGAAGAGGTTTTAAAAAAGCAAAAGGTATAATTTCTGTAGGAAATATTTCATGTGGAATAATATCAGTAGGATTTATATCTTTTGGAATTTTAAGCTGTGGTTTAATGTCTGTTGGTCTAATTACATTAGCTGTTTTATCAATAGGATTATTGTTAGCAGTAGGAGTTATTTCTTTGGGAATCTTTTAAATTGGGGCAATATCTATAGGTTTTTTTTTCTCTTGGAGCATTGTCAATAGGAAAATATGCTGTTGGGGCTAGTGCAGTAGCAACAGACATAGCTATAGGTGATTATGCAAGGGCTAATATAGCTATAGGAAATAAGATAGAAGGAATTATAACACTTCCATTAGAAACTTCAGTAAATGATATGAAAACATTAATAAAAGAAGAGTATCCTAAGTTAAGCGAGTGGATTATAAATATAATAGATTTTTTAATTAAAAATATTAGAGTAGGAGTAAGATAATGTATATTATAGTTTAGAACAAATAAATCAAAATTTTATTATAATCTATTTGAAGTTATATTGAAAACTTGCTGATTAATTTAAATTAAAATACCAGAAGTAATTATAGGGCTATATATGAATAGTTAAAGATTGTTCAGTATATAGCCTTATCTTTATATTATCTTAAAATGATATATGATTCCATACGAAATGGTGTATAGATACAATTATATAATCTTACTAATATAAATTAATTATAAATCAATATTATCACTTTACAGACTAGAAAACAGTACTTTATGGATAAAATAATATACTTTTTGTATTATAAAATTTAATTTTTTATTTTATGTTAAAATTGCAATACTAAATTTGAAAAATAGTACCATTTAATTCTTTTAAGAAAACATTTACAATAATATTAAGTTATTAATGATGATACTTAATTATAGAAAATTTATGGAGGGGTAAAATGAAAAAAATTAAAATTTTAGTTTCTAGCCTTTTAATACTTAGTATATTTGCTGGAGTCGGATGTTCAAATAATACAGACGAAGTAAGTAACGAACTAGAGGAAAAAACTAATTTAGTATGGGCAGGTTGGAGTGGTGAAGAAGAAGCCAATAAAGAAACAATAAAGGAAATTATTGATACTTATAATACTTCAACAGATGCGTCAGAAATTTCATGGGTTGGATGGCCTTGGGCTAATACATTGCAGCAGTTAATAATAAGGACCCAAAGTGATCAAGATCTTGATGTGGCGCAGGTAGATATGGCTTGGCTTGCAACTTTAGCAAAGATGGATGTATTAGCAGATTTAAATGAGGTACTAGGAGAAGATTGGATGAAGGAAAATTTGTCAGATACATCATTAAATTCTGGGAACATTGACGGAAAGCAACTTGCAGTTCCTTGGACACAAGCATCTATAGGAATGGTTTATAATCCAACTATATTAAAAAATGCAGGTATTGATAAAGTTCCTGAAACTGTAGATGAGTTTGAGGAGGCTCTTAAAAAGATAAAAGAATACGATAAAGATATAATTCCTTATGCAGCTGCAACTAAAGAAGCAGGAAGTATAGCAAAAGATGTAAATGCATGGTTTTGGACTTTTGGTGGTCAATATATAGATGACTCTGGAAAAGTTGTAATAAATAGTGAGGCAAATGAAAAAGCATTAACTTGGTATAAAGGTCTAAAAGACAAAGGCTATATAGCAATGGATTTAACTAGATTTGATGCAAGACAATTGTTTGCTCAAAATAAAGTTGCTTTTTATGATGATGCTATACTTGCAAGAGGTATTGCTAAGAGCAATGGGGTTGAGGAAGATAAGCTTGACGAAACAATAAAGCCAATGGAAAGACCTGTTTTAAATGAAGGAGACAAGCCTCAATCTACACTGTGGGGGCATCAATTAGTTATATTTAAGAGCGCTAAGGATAAAGAGAAGGCAGGAGATTTTATAAAATATTTAATAAGTGAAGAGACTTCTATTAAATACTTTGAAACTTCAGGATCTGTTCCTGTAATGAAGTCAGCTATTAGCAGTGAAAAGGTTAAAAATGATAATTGGTCAAGTGAGTGGATTAAGATAACTGAAACAGGGAAAAAAGCAGAAACACAAAAATTTGAGAATGATAGCCAGTTAGCAACTATAATTACTGAAGAAATTCAAAATACTCTACTTGGAGCTAAAACGCCTAAGAAAGCTTTAGAAGATGCACAAATGAGGCTTGAACAGAACATCAACTAAGGAGGTTACTATATGCAATCAAATTTATTTTTAAATAATAAATCTGATGATGGAATAAAAAAGAATAGACTAACAGATAGCCAATTTGGCTTTCTGTTAGTACTCCCAGCTCTTATAGTTTTTTCTCTAATAGTACTATATCCTTTTTTATCATCAGTTTCACATAGTGTTTTTAAGGCTGGAATGTTAACTACTGAAAAAAGTTTTATAGGATTAAATAATTTTAAGAGCATTATTTCAGATCCTAATTTTACCAAAATACTGATAAATACTTTTATATTTGTTTTTGGAACAACAATTCTTTCATTTATATTAGGATTTATATGGGCAATAATATTAAACCAAGGCTTCAAGGGATCAGAATTCCTTAGAGGTATTACTCTTGTTAACTGGATAATACCTGGAACAGCTATAGGATTTTTATGGATGTGGATATTTCATGGTCAATTTGGAGTTTTAAACTATATATTAAGAAGTTTAGGGATTATTAAGGAAAATATTACATGGTTAGCAGATCCTAAGTTCTCAATGCTTGCAGTTATAATAGCAAGAACTTGGCAGTATATGCCTTGGTTTATGGCACTTCTTATAGGGGGATTAAAAGGTATATCAAATGATATGGTTGAAGCAGCAAGAATAGATGGTGCAAATAATTTTAAAGTATTTACAAAAATAGTTCTTCCATCTATGAAAAATATTATATTCTTCATTTTACTTTTAGGTATTATAGCAGGACTACAACATTTTGATATTATATGGGTTATGACTACAGGAGGACCAGGCATATCAACAACTACACTGTCCGTTGAAGTATACAAAACTGCTTTCCAAAATTGGAATTTGGGTAGGGCTTCTGCTATGGGTACAATATGGGTTGCTATATTATCTGTATTTATGTTTTTATATTTAAAAATGCAGAGGGAAAAGTAAAGGAGGAAACTATTATGTCAGAATTTAAATTGTTTGATAGTAAAAGTAAAGGATTTAAAATATTTTTTATAGTTTCACTAATTATAGTAGGATTGTTTGTGCTTTTACCATTATATTGGATAATAATAACAGCATTAAAGCCAGCAAAAGATGCCTTCAATGTTAATCCAAGTTTATTCCCTAAGAGAATAACTTTTGATAATTTTATACAGGTAATTACAGATAAGAGAATACTCATATATCTTAAAAATAGCTTGTTTGTATCTTTCATAAGCTGTTTTATATCTACAGTTTTATGTACTTATGCAGGCTATAGCTTTTCAAAGTTTAGATATAAGGGAAGAAAGTCATTTATGATGCTAGTAATGACAGCTCAAATGTTTCCTTTTGCAGTGCTTCTTTTAACAATATATACAGTAATGCGTAAATTTAATTTATTAGATAATTATCTATCACTAATCCTGTCATTTGTTACATTTACTTTGCCAATGGGTACTCTAACATTAAAATCATATTTTGATGAAATACCAGATTCTTTAATAGAGTCAGGCAGCATAGATGGAGCATCAAGAATGACTATAATGCACAAAATAATATTTCCGTTAGTAGTGCCTGGAGTAATATCTACTGCAATATATGGATTTGTTTGGAGCTGGAATGACCTTTTATATTCATTGACTCTTGTTACTTCAGCTGCAAAAAGGACTTTAGCTCCAGGATTGTCACTAACATATATGGGGGAATTTCAAAATAACTGGTCTAATATGATGGCAGCTTCAATATTTGTATCAATACCAGTTGCTCTAATATTTATATTTTTGCAGAGGTACTTTATTCAAGGTATTACTTCTGGTTCAGTAAAAGGTTAAATTTGTGAGGTATAAGAATGAACAAAAAAATTACAATTAAAGATTATGAAGTAGTAGTTATCGGCGGTGGGATGGCGGGGGTCTGCGCTGCAATAGCAAGTGCAAGACATGGAGCAAAGACTGCACTTGTAAGCAATCGTCCAGTACTTGGAGGTAATGCAAGCTCTGAAATAAGAATGCATATATGCGGTGCTGATTATCATGGATTTAGAGAAAATGCTAGAGAAACAGGAATAATAGAAGAAATTTTATTGGACAATAAAAGAGTTAATAGAAGCAATTCTTTTTCAATATTAGATACCATCTTATGGGAAAAGACAAGATTTCAAGAAAATCTTGATTTATATTTAAATACACATATTACAAAAGTAATTAAAGATAAAGATAAAATTATTATGGTTAGTGGAGAACAGTTAACTACTGAAATGGTATTTAAATTGAATGGAGAAATATTTATAGATGCTACAGGAGATGGTACTATTGGCTATTTATCTGGTGCAGAATACATGTCAGGGAGAGAAGGAAAGGATACTTTTGGAGAAAAGTTTGCTCCTGAACAATCAGATAATCATACTATGGGAAGCACGCTCTTGTTTACAGCTATAGATATGGGGAAAAAAGTTGAATTTATAAAACCAGCTTGGGCTAATACCTATAATGAGGAAGATTTAGCTTACAGAGAACATCACGAAATCAATAGTGGCTACTGGTGGATTGAAATTGGTGGAGATGATATGGACGTAATACAGGATGGTGAAGCAATAAGAGATAAACTTCTAAAAGCTGTGTATGGAGTATGGAATCACATAAAAAACTCAGGAAATCACAACGCAGACAATTTTGCATTGGACTGGATTGGATTTCTACCAGGAAAAAGAGAAAGTAGAAGAATAATAGGAGATTATGTTTTAAAAGAACAGGATTTATTTGATGGAAAAATCTTTGAAGATGCTATAGCTTATGGGGGCTGGCCTATGGATATGCACACTGTAGGAGGCATAAGGACTAGAAGAGAGCCAAATGATTTTATTATGATGGATGATTTATATACAATACCATATCGATCAATCTACTCAAAAAATATAAATAATTTAATGGTAGCAGGAAGAGATATAAGCGCTTCACATATGGCATTTGGGTCAACACGAGTTATGGGAACCTGTGCAGTTATTGGCCAAGCTTCAGGAACAGCCGCTGCTATGTGTATAAGTAAACAAGTTATGCCAAGAGAGCTTAATAAGCATATACATGAACTTCAGCAAATATTAATGAAGGAAGATTGCTATATACCAGGATTTAGAAATGAAGATAAAGATGACTTAGCACTAGCTTCAAAAGTAAGAGCTTCAAGCTTCATTAAAAACTGTGAACCTGAAAATATCATAAACGGATACCAAAGAACAGTTAAAGATCAGATAAATGCATGGATTACAGATTCTAATGACAAGAATCCATGGATTGAATTAGCTTTTGATAATAATATTTCACCTAAAGAAATAATAATAAAATTTAATTCAAATCTCTCAAAAGAAATAATGGTTTCATTGACTCATAGTGTTAGAAAACGTCAGGAAGAAGGCACGCCAAAGGAAATAGTAAGAGATTATGATATTGAGTTTTATGATGGAGAAGTATTAGTATCAAAAAGAGTAGTTAGGGATAATCATAGGAGACTTAGTTATACTAAGTTTAATAATATTAGCTGTAATAGAATAAGAGTTAAACCTTTAAATACATGGGGATCTGATAATATTTGCATCTATGAGATTAGGATATATTAAAAAGACTATCTTTTGATAGTCTTTTACATTTTGATAAATTAGAGCTATTAGATATAGAGGATTTTGGAGTAGTATGAAGAATAATATAAAATGTAAACTAGATAAAATTATTTGAATTACTGGTGGTGATATAAGTGTATAATCTTGTTATAGCAGATGATGAAAAGAACATAAGGGAAGGCTTAAGCAGATTTATTGACTGGGCAGATCTTGGGTTCAATGTTGTAATGAAATGTGAGGACGGAGAAGATGTAATAGATTATATAAATACCATGTCTGCAGATGTAGTACTTTGTGATATTAGAATGAATAGAAAATCTGGGCTTGATGTAGCTAAATATGTATTTGAAAACTCTATGGATATAAAGGTTGTTTTAATGAGTGGTTTTCAGGAGTTCGAATATGCTAAAAAAGCTTTAGAATACAATGTAGTTTGTTATATAGTAAAGCCTATAGAAATGAGCGAGATTAAAGAAAAGTTTATAAAAATAAGAAGCGATCTTGATGGTTTGAAAAATATTAATAAAAAAATGCATGAGGAAAAGAAAAGAGCAATTGAAATCCAACGGGATTTTAGTGTGCTTATAGATATGCAGTCTAATTTAATAGAATCTTTTTTGAGTTTTGATAAGATTTCTATCTACAGTATTTTTAAGGATATATCAAATAAAGTAGTCAATATGCCTTTTAATTCAGGAATAAAGTTTTTAGAGAACACTTTAGTGCTTTTGCTAAATAAAATAATTAGCTTTTATTTAGGTTTAAATATAAAAGAAGACTTGATAGATATAATAAAAAATATTAGTGAATCTGAAAATTATAATAATGCACTTGAAGTTTTTGAACTATGGATAAATTTAGCGGTTAATGGAATTGAAGAAAATAATAACAGTAATTCTAAATTAATTATAAAAAAAGCAAATAAGTATATTGAAAAAAACTTTATGTATGATTTAACTTTAGAAAAGGTTTCTGAAATCGTATTCTTAAGTCCCGTTTATTTAAGTAGGGTTTATAAGAAAGAGATGGGAATTAACTTTATTGATTATGTAACAAAAATAAGAATAGAAAGATCAAAAGAACTTTTAATCAATAGAAATTTAAAAGTCTATGAGATATCAGAACTTGTAGGATATAAAAATCTTAAATACTTTTACAAGGTATTTAAAAGATATACAGGATATACTCCAAATAAGTATAGGGAAATGATTGTTAACTATAAATGTATTAAATATAAAGAAAATAAATAGGTGTTTTTATGGGGAAAATTAAGAGCTTGAATATATGGAAGTATATAAAAGAGTACAGATTTAACAGCATTTTAGTAAAGTATTTTATAACTATTAATCTTTTTATAACTTTTCCGCTATTTTTATCATTATTTATTGCTTTTTATCATTTAAATAATATTTATAAGGATCAGATAGTGAATGCTAACCTGGCTGCTTTATCAAGAACAAAAGATAGCATTGATATGATAAGCAGACAGGTTGAGACTACTCTTTTAAGTCTTGCCACTGATTTAGAAGTAGAAAATATATTAAGATTTAATAGTAGAAACTATGATGAAAAAAATTCAGATATGCTTAAAAGTATAAACAATATAGAAAAGGTAATAAATACCTATGTGTATTATGGAGATTTCATAAACTCTATTTGTATTTATTCTGAAAAAAGTGATTATAAGGTTGTTACAAGCAATATGTCCTATATAGACTGGAAGTATAGTGATACTCTTGAAAAGGAGTTCCATAAAAACATCTCTAAAAGCTATTGGACATCTGTTATTCCTGAAAAGAATACAATATCATTTTTTAGAGCAATACCTCTATATTCTAATGAAAAGAGCGGAGTTGTTGTAGTTAGCATTGATATTGATAGGATTAATAAACTTATAAATCAAAATAAGGATTTTACTATTGAGGATTTCTATATACTAAATAATGACTCTATAATATTTAATAAAGATACAAAGCTATTAAACCAAAAAATTACTAGTGTAAAAGCGCTTCAAGGAATAAATATATCAAATCTAGGAAAAGGAAACACAATTACAATAGGTGGAAGAGAATATTTCATAAATAATATCAAATCTAATTATAATGACTGGAACTTTATATCTCTTATAAGTACTAAAGATAATAAATTAAGAGTGAATAGAATCAGAGATATAATGATTGGATTTTTAATTTTTAGCATAAGCTTAGTGCTTATTATTTCATTTCTTATAGCTGTTAAGCTTTTTACCCCAATAGAAGAGATTGTTAGAATATTGGAGAAGAAAAATTATGATATTATACCAATTTACAGTAAATCGAATATAAATGAACTCAAAATAATATCTAGAGGTTTAGAAAACTCTATAAGTGATGTTCAATATCTTAAGGAAGAGCTTAATAATAGGATGCGCTTACTAAAAAAAGCTAGGTCTATAGCACTTCAATCACAAATTAATTCTCACTTTCTATTTAATACTTTAGAGAATATAAAGTGGAAGGTTATGGAGTTTACCAATGGAGAAAATGAAGGAAGTCATATGATTTCAAATTTATCAAAACTTTTGAGAATAAGCCTTAATACAAAGGGTTATATGAATACTTTGAAAAATGAAATTGAGCATGTAAATATATATTTAGAAATACAAAAAATAAGATATGATAACAAGTTTGAAGTTGTTTATAATATTCAAGAAGAAACCTTAGAAGCCATGCTTCCCAAAATAACTCTGCAGCCAATTGTAGAAAATGCAATATATCACGGAATAAAGCCAACAAATAAGAAGTGTACCGTAACAATAAGATCCTTTCTTTTAAAAGATAGAATTTTAATAGAGGTAGATGATGATGGTGCAGGGATGGAAGAAGAAACTAGTAGATCTATTAATAATGAACTTAAGACAGAATACATAAAAGAGGAAAACCATATTGGAATAAAAAATGTTAATCAAAGGATAAAGCTTAGTTTTGGAGAAAACTATGGTATAGAAATAAAAAGTAAGGTTGATATTGGAACAAGTATAATTATATCAATACCTTCAGATTATAAGATTAATTCCAATGAAACTTAAAATAAATTTATTAATAACTATAAAAATTGTAAATTTTGTAGTTACTTTATACAAAAAGAAAGTAACTACAAGTGAATGATAAAAAACACATTTTAAATGATTAAAAATGCCCTCTGCTTGTCAATAATTTAAATAGTTAAATATAAGGGGGGCTAGAATATGAAAGTAAGCAAAAAGATAGCAATTATAATTTTAGCAATAAGTGTTTTTTTGATAAGTGATATAATAAGAGTTTCTGCAAATACATCGAATGATCTCCAATCTATAGGATTAAATAGCGAAAGTTTTGTTGAATATATGAATAATTTAGATATAAGTAAGGAAGAGATTGAGGAAATAGTAGATAAGGGTAAAGAGTTATCAGAAAATATTAAAGATAAAACCAATATTAAGGAATTTAAAATAAGTGAGTTAGTAAACATATATAAAGAAATAACTTCAATAGCTAATAATTTAAATCTTAATATAGATTTCAGTTTTAAAGACGGAAATTTTAACCTTAAAGAGAAAAATAGATATGATATAATATTTAAGGGGAATGTGAATGATTTAGGGAAATATTTTGAGTTTTATAAAAATAATACTCAACTATTTGCCAAAGAAGTACTAGGAAATATTGATAATAAAGAAATTCTTGATAACATAGGAGAAGTTGTAGAAGAAGAGTTTGGGGGATCCAGAGAAACATTAAATAACATTTTAATGATAGATGAAAATGAAGATATTAATGATTCAATAAATAGAGAAGATCAAAATAAATTTAGCACAAATAATGAAGAAATAAATAATAAAGGTAATTATAATGAAAGCAAAAAAGGGAATTTCGGAGCAGTATTTTATATTTTTATTTTGACTGGTGCCTTTTTTACAATTATGATTGCGTATATAAAATTTAGAAAATAAAAGCTAGCTCTACATATCTATTTATTAAATAAACTCACAACACAGTGATTTTAAAAATAGAAATTAATAAATGCTGGAACATTCATAAATAAATAATATTGTGTATGTAAAAAGAAGTAGATAATCTACTTCTTTTTACATACATATTAATAAGCTAGTAAAATAATAATATACTTATAGATATTACTAAAGATAATTATTATAATAATATAGGGGGTGTTTAAATGGATAACTACAATTTTATAAATGATTTGTTTGATAAAATAAATGAAGAAAACAATAAAATAACACCAGCTAATATCATGTTAATTGGAAAGACTGGAGTCGGGAAAAGCACTTTAATTAATAGTATATTTAGGGAAGAGCTAGCTAAAACAGGAATTGGAAGACCAGTTACTCAGCATCTAAAAAAAATTACTAAAGAAGGAGTTCCAATAAATTTATATGATAGTAGAGGACTTGAGCTTGATAAAAATGTTCAAGAAAAAGTTAGAAATGATATAGATATTGAAATAGATAGAATACATAGAAATAAAGATATAAATTCTGATGATTTAATACATGTGGTTTGGTATTGTTTAAATTCTTCTTCAAATAGAATTGAAGATTTTGAAATTGAATGGATACGAGATTTATCTAAAAAAGTACCTGTTATTATAGTATTAACTCAAAGTTTTAGTGATAACTCTTTAGAACTTGAAAAATATATAGATAACATGAATTTAGATATAAGGGGAATTCAAAGAATACTTGCTGAGCCAATAAAATTTGGAAGTATAGAGATACCTAGCTTTGGATTAAATGAGCTTGTCGAGAAAACTTATCAAATTTTGCCTCAAGGGATAAGAAGGGCTTTTAATAATGCCCAGAAAGTAGATTTAAAAAGAAAAGTAGATGCAGCTACTAAATGGGCTCTTGGCTATATTGGTACTTCTTTTGGAGTTGGTTTTTCTCCAATTCCTTTTTCAGATTCAGCTATTCTTATACCCGCACAAGTAGGTATGCTTGCACATATAACCACTATTTTTGGTGTTAAAGTAGACAAAGAGATACTAGTAGCCATAGCCTCAGGAGTTGGAGGCATTGCAGGAGCAACTGTTGCAGGAAAGACAATAGTAAGCAACCTTCTTAAGTTTATACCAGTTGCAGGTACTATTATTGGAGGAGCAATAAGTGGTACAACAGCAAGTGTATTAACAACAGCTTTAGCTTTTTCTTACATAGAAGTTATGAAAAGGGTAGCCTTCAATCAATATGAAGGAAAAGCTACTAAAAGTGAAGAAATATCCCAAATGATGTATGACGAATTAAAAAAGCATTTTAATAAAAGCTAAATTGATAATAAACAATAGTATATAAACATTAATATTGTTTATTACTTTATAGAAAAACCTATGCTAAGCAACTTAACATAGGTTTTCACTTTAATAATATTTTTATATAATCAATGAAAATCTGCATTAAAATAATATCTCCAGATATCTATAAATAATTAAAAAGTCCTTTGCCATAAGAAACATACTATTATAAGTATAAAAAGTATTAAATCTCATTCTTTAAGAAGATTATAGGTTTAGCTTTAATAGTTGT
>NZ_JAGGJY010000023.1 GCF_017873245.1 Clostridium tertium
TACGCAATTATCCAATCACTATTCCTTAATGAATTCTTATAGTACCTCAAAAATTTTTAATTAGTCATTTTATAATTAATTACTATTTAATTATTATGTTCTTCTATATTTTTTAATTAATTATCAATATTTTACTACATTTTCAATTAATTTTTTTATTTCAACTTACATATTATTTAATTTTGCTAATTATATAATCAATTTGTTCTTTTGTTAACTCTGGATATACAGGTATAGCAAAAGTTCTATGTGATAGGTATTCAGATACAGGCATATCTCCTTCTTTGTATTCTAAATTCTTATAAACCTTTTGAAGGTGTAATGGCACTGGATAGTATACTCCTGTTGCAATTCCAGCTTCTTTTAACTTAGTTAAAATTTCTTCTCTGTTTTCAGATTGTAAGATATACATATGATATACATGATCATTGTAATCTCTTGCTACTGGAGTTACTAAATCACTATTCTGTAAAGCTTCATTATAAAGCTGAACTATTTCTCTTCTTTTTGCATTCCAGCTATCTATTTCTTTTAATTTTACACTTAATATCGCTGCTTGAATTGCATCTAATCTTGTATTATATCCTATTAAATAGTTATAGTATTTAAGTGGATTATAAACTGTATCATTTGCGCCTTCAGCAGTTTTAATTTCTTCTTCTATATTATTTAAAAGATTATATGCCTTTTGACCATTTTCCCCACTTCCATGAGTTCTTAATGCTCTTGCGATAATAGCTATTTCATCATTATCTGTTACTATCATTCCACCATCGCCAGCACAACCTAAGTTCTTTGTTGGGAAGAATGAGAAGCAAGCAACATCCCCTAATGTGCCTATCTTTCTTCCTTTATATTTTCCACCTACAGCTTGACAAGCATCTTCTATTACATATAAATTATGCTTTTTAGCAATTTCATTTATTTCATCCATATCGGCAGATTGGCCAAATATATGTACAGGCATTATTGCTTTTGTTTTTGAAGTTATTTTTTCTTCTATTTTTGTTACATCTATATTAAAAGTTTCTTTATCTACATCTACAAATACCGGAGTTGCTCCCACTGCTGAAATAGTCTCTGCTGTTGCAAAAAAAGTAAATGGAGTTGTTATTACTTCATCTCCTTCTCCTATTCCCATTGATTTAAGAGCTAATACTAAAGCATCTGTTCCATTTCCTACTGATATTGCATGTTTAACTCCTATGAAGTCTGCAAATTCTTTTTCAAAATCTGTTACTGTTTTTCCCATTATGTAATTAGCTGAAGATAATACTCCTAATGCAGCCTTATCTAAATCTTCTGCTAATGATTCATATTGAGCTTTTAAATCTATTAAAGGTATATTCATTGTTATACGCTCCTTTATATTTTTATTTAAATATAAAACTAATATTAATATTTTACCACATTTATTTATAGATACAAACTTTTTTAATTGAAATTCTTAGACTATTGTGTAACTAAATGTTAAAATTATAATAAATTATTATATTTTTAATTGTAAAAGGAGTTGAAAATTTTGAAGGTTTATCTGAATAAGTTCTATAACATTTTATCAAATAAATTTTATTTTAAGATGCTATATTTATTTGTAGCCCTATCTTTTTCTACAGTATTAAATGATTTCTATGGAATTAAGTTATTAAATAAACTTTGTTTAGCTTGGGGACTTTTACTCATTATCACTAGTATATTTGATATTATCTTTAGAAAAAATAAGGTTTATTATTTTCAGTTTTTTTTATACTTGTTTCTGATATTAACATTAGCTCTTAATCTTTTTAGGTATCCAACATCTGAAAATCTAAAAATTTGGCTAGTAAACTTAATAATACTAGAAAGTATTTTTTCTATTGATACATATAAAAGTAAAAGTGTTCTTATTAAGGAATTAAATATTTTTTCATATTTATACACATTTATTACTTTTATTTTATCTTTTATTTCATTAATTATTATATTTAGTAATAAATCCATAGAAAGAGTTCTAACCTTTAGTAATGGCATTAGTACAACTATAAGTTTTAGTGGACTATTTTCTAATGAAAATTCTCTTGGAATAGCTGCGGGAATGTCTTTTATTATAAGTTTATATATTTTATTAAGTACTCACTCAAATAAGATAAAGATTTTTTATTGCTTCAATGCAATATTGCAGTTAGTAACATTACTTATATCTGGAGGAAGAAGTGCCTTATTATTAGTGTTATCTTTAATATTCATATTGATTTTTGTAAAATTTAAAAATGTATGGATCAGATTATTAATGTTATTTTCTCCAACGCTTCTAATACCATTTTTATTTAAATTGAGTAATACTACATTACATTATATCTTTACTGGTAGAGAATATATATGGCAAGCTGCATGGCCTATAATAAAATTTTTCCCTCTAGTGGGTATTGGAAATTCAAATAAAATATCTACATTAATAGCTAACCAACAGCATGAACTAAGGGGTGTTGAAGCTGGTGGACTTCATAATATTTATATTGAAATTGCTACTGTAAACGGACTAGTTGCAACTGCTTTAATTCTTTTGTTTATATCTTGCACTTTTTTGTTTTTAATTAGAAAGATAGATAAAATAAATTCAAAAACTGAAAAATATTTTTTCTCTGTCTTATTAACTCTTGTTTTTGGAATTCCTGTAATTAATCTTATGGAAAGTAGTTTAGTTTATATAATAAGTTTTATATCTATAATATTCTGGGTTTATACTGGATATCTTGTTGCTATTTTAGATAAGGAATAACTCTATTATAACCTTTTACTATAATTTGTAGTATACATCTTATTTATATTTTAGATGAGAGTAACCACATTTATTACACATTTTGTCATAGAAGTTTCGTTATATAAAGCTTTATCATTACAAACTTCGTCTTAAAAGCTTCATCATATAAAATACTAAGTTCAAAAAAGCTAAGACTTTAAAATATAAATTTATTTTATATTTTAAAGCTTAGCTTTTTATTTTTATATCATAAAATTACTTATTCATTATGTTTTTAACTTCTTTAATTAATTCAATTGCAATATATTCCACATCACTTAATTCTAATGTACTATAAACAGGTAGGGAAATTTCATTTGCATATTGAGCATATGCATTTGGATAATCTTGTATTTTATAGCCTAGATTTCTATAAAGTGTAAACATTGGTAATGGCTTAAAATGAACGTTTGTTGAAATTCCCTTTTCTGCTAATCTTTGAATAAGTACATTTCTCTTTTCTTCATTAAATCCTTTTATTCTTAATGGATATATGTGATATGAACTTTCTGTACCTTCACCATATTCAGTAACTGGAATTATAGAAAAATCTTCTTTTTCTAATATTTTTGTATAAGTATTAAAAATTTCTTTTCTATACTTTAGCATATCTTTATATCTTGTTAATTGAACTCTACCAATGGCTGCATTTATATCTGTCATATTGCATTTAAAACCATCTGTAATTATATCATACTCCCAAGCTCCAGCCTTCATCTTGGATAATGCATCTTTTGATTGTCCATGTAATGAAGTAAATTTAAAGTCTTGAAATAAGTTTTTCCTTCCTTTGAAGTTATTATCATTATATGTTATTGCTCCCCCTTCAGCAGTTGTAAAGTTTTTAACTGCATGAAAAGAGAATGTATGGAAATCACATTGTGCTCCAACTCTTTGACCTTTATATTTTGCTCCAAAGGCATGAGCTGAATCTACAATTATTATTATATCTTCTCTATTTTTTTCTT
This sequence comes from Clostridium tertium, assembly GCF_017873245.1. GTDB lineage: Bacteria > Bacillota > Clostridia > Clostridiales > Clostridiaceae > Clostridium > Clostridium tertium. The sequence continues at coordinate 3,748 of NZ_JAGGJY010000023.1, forward strand.
TTAAAACTTCTTTTATTCTATCATAATCACAAGGTACTCCTGCAAAATCAACAGGCATTATAACCTTTGTTTTTTCTGTTATTAAATCCCCTATTTTATCATAGTCAATAAAGAAAGAATCCTTTGCTACATCACAAAATATAGGTTTTATACCTCTATGAACTGCTACACTTGCTGTTGCTGTATATGTGTAAGGAGTTGTTATTATCTCATCTCCTTCCTTTATATCAAAAACCTTTAATATAAGCTCCATTGCTGCTGTTGCACTATTTAATGCCACAGCTTTATTTGCTTCACAATACTGTGCTAATTCTTCTTCAAATTTAGCAAGAGTTGGTCCCGATGTTATCCATCCTGATCTTAAAACTTCTACTACTGCATTAATTTCTGCTTCAGTTATATCTGGAGGAGAAAACGGTATTTTTTTTACATTATCCATTTTTTTCAATCCTTTCATTCTATATCCCATGTATTGGATACCTTTATCAACTATTTTTAAGTATATCAGCTTTATTTACAATTATATATTTATCTACATTAAAGTTCAAGTTTGTTAAGACTGCTTATTATTATTTGACTATATTAACATATTATTAAATAAATATAAGAACTTATATCGGTATTTCTATAATTTACTTTGAATCTGTATTTTACTTATTTACCTTAAATTACATTTTCATGCTTTACTCTAAATTATATTATTCTAAATATAAAAAAAGCCTTACTATTTTAATATTAAAATAGTAAGGCTTTATACGTTACTCTTAAATCTTTTAATTAATAACTCTTAAAAATATAAATTATCATATTTTATTGAGCTGTAGCTAGTAATTGTCTAAGGCTATTTATTGCAGTCTTAGAAACTACCCCTCCAACTTGTACAATGCTGTTAGCAGTCTTTTTATCCAATACTATTTTTTGAGTACTAGTTAGTTGAGCTTCTGTTATTACTACTGGTGATTCATTAACTCCTGCAACCGGACCCGAAGTCAATGCATCTGCTAATTCTAATCCTTCTGTAACATAAACCTTATTTAGTACATTTCCATAGAATCTTTCTATAACTTTAGCATTTGTCTCATATCTATTTGCTCCGCCTAATCTATTACCAGTAATATCTTGTTTAGTCATTGAATTTATTTGATTTAAAACATTATTACTTAACACTCCAGTTCCACCAATTAAGTATGCATTATTTAACTCTTCTGACTTTAACCAGCTATTTACACTACTTGGAATACTATTTGATTCTACTAATATTATAGGCATCCTATCTCTACCTGATACTGGCGCTATTGATAGTGAATCTGCTTCTCCATATCCATTTGATATAACCACATTTTCTACATCATAAAGATTTTGATCAATGTATTTAGCAACTTGAAGAGCTGTTTCATATCTATTTATTCCACCTAATCTTGTAATTTTAGTAATACCTAAATTACGTAATTGATTTTCAACAGCTGGAGTTACTACCCCTGTTCCACCAACTATTATCACATTTTTTGCTCCAAGTCTTTTTATTTCATTTTGAGTTGCTGATGGAATTGAATTACTTTCAACTAACAACAAAGGTCCCTTATAATATGAAGCAATTGGAGTAGCTGCTAATCCATCTGGTATAGCATAACCATTTGAAATAACTATTGTCTCTGCTGAACTAAATGAACTTTTACTTAATTCCACAGCTGTTGCATATCTGTTTATTCCAGACTTAACTTCAACAGGTGGTAAATATTCATTTGTCATGCTCACATTACTTGCTAAGATATATCCTTTATCATTCCAATTATAACTTCCATGATATTTATTATCAGGTCCACCCAATCCTATTGGAGTATTTCTTTCTGGATATATTTCATAATAAGTTTTACCACTTATAGTTACTTGTTGTAAGTTTGATACTACAAATGGTGTATTTATATAACCACCATATTGATTAGTATCATTAGTTACATTATATAATAATGTTCCATCTTTCTTTATTACTGAAGTATTTGAAGTTGCAACACCAATTTGCTTAGAATTCGTATCTTTTAAGTTGCTATTTCCACCTGAAAGATACTTGTCTATTTCATAAGCAAAGCTTGTTGCTTTTTCTCCCCAGAAGGGATCTGAAGCATACTTAACATTTGTTCCTCTATTTTTATTTCCTAAGAAACCTCCAAAATATCTCCAATCTGCTGGATCTGCATATCCTCTTGAGATATAATTTTTTGTAAAGTCTATTACTGAATCTTTTGGAGTAGCAAAACTATCTGCTGATTCTCCTGGAGCTGAATCATATGCTTTTAATCCAAAAAGATTATTTTTAGTTTGAGCAATTGTTGACATTCCGTAAGCTGATTCATTAATAGAAACACCTAATGCTAATAGTGCATTTACTCCATAAGTACTTTCAGTATCTTTAAAGACTTGTCCTAAATCTTTAAGTTTTGATCCTGCTCTCTTTATGCCATCAATTTCTCCATTAATAAATGCATTTATATATCTATTTAAATCGTTTGCTGAATATACGGTTTGACTTCTAAATGGTAAATTTAAATAGTAAATATAATATGGACTTCCACTATTAATAGAATTAGATCTTACTCCTGATCTATAATCCTTTATTAAAATATCTAGTTTATTTGCTATGTCAGTTTGGCTATTATGATTGTATTGATAGAAGTACTTTCCATCGTAGCTTAGATATCTAACACCTTCTTTTAAGAAAAATGGTGCTTTTCCTAAAATCTTATTATAGCCTGTAACTCCAGTTAAATCATAACTTATGAAATGAACTAGTTCACCATTTTGAACTGTATAATAGCTTGGATTTTTTACTTGGCTTAAAGGCACTACAAGCATATCATATGTACCTGAAGCTTTGTTGTTATTTATCCAACCTTCATATCCATTTATCATTATTTTTGCTGATGTACCACTTACATCTAAAATTGGTGCATCATCCATATACCCTGGATTTACATAAGTAAATGCATTTTGCAAACTAGGTTCTGTATACATATCTACTGTTCCAGAAATCACACTATTGTTACTATATTTTATTACTCTTGCCATTTGATTTGTTGAGTAAACAACTTGTCCAGAATAATTTATTACTGCTGGATCTTGATTTTCTTTTGTAGAAGAATCCAGACTTTTAGCTGCATTAACAGCTTCATCTAAATCATCATAAGCTTCAACAAACTCATAGCTTCCATCAGAATTAGCAATGGTTAACTCGTAATTCTTATCAGTCATTGGCTCTAAAACTTCTAAGTTCTCTAAAGCCTCTTGCTTTAATTTAAACTCTTCTCTCTCTAAATTTTCTGAAGAAATTACAGAGTAACTTCTTAATGCAGGATTTATTACTTTTACTTTCTTATATTTAGTACCTTTTAAAGTATTAGCAGATTCCTTTTTATTAGCTTCTTCTTTAATAGAATCTTCCTTATTTGACGTCTCAGAATTTTCTTTAATTTCTTCTACTTTTTTATTACTTTCAGTTTTACTCTGCTCAACTGAAGTTTTTTCATCTGAAGAATTATTTAAAATACTATTTTGAGCTTCATTATCTTTAGCTGAATCTTTTTCATCAGTTAAAAGCTCTTCTCCATTGCTATTATCCTTCTTTGCATCTTCTTTCTCATTATCTTGAGAAGATTTTGTATTATTAGTTATTGAATCAGTTTTCTTATTGCTACTTTTTTCTTCAATAACTGAGCCTGGATTATTTGTTATTGCTTTTGCACTTATATTTGGGACTATAAATGCTACTATCACTAGTTGCGCCACTATCTTTTTTATTTTTTTAAATGACACCTTCTCACCTCCCCCTCACTTATATAGCTTATCAACTTATGTTATTTATTTCAACCTTTTGCTCTATAAATATACATTTTTATACTTTTTTAATAATATCTTAATATTTGAATGTCAAAACAAAAAGTTTACACTGTATTTTTTTATATTGACATTGATTACTTATTAAAATAATATTGTTTTGAGGTGGTACAATTGTTTACAAATAATAGAATAATTTCTGCAGATATTCTTAGAATTTTATCTGCTTTTCTAGTAGTTATACTACATGTTTCTGGCTTAATATGGACTATAATAGATATCAACTCTGTCAATTGGGCTATAATAAACATTTATAATTCTATTGCTAGATGTTGTGTTCAAATATTTATTATGTTAAGTGGTATGTTTATATTAAGCCCTAAAAAGAATATTACAACTAGAAATATCTATACTAAATACTTACCAAGAATGGTAGTTGCTCTTTTATTTTGGAGTAGCATATATTTAATAAGCTTTCCTTTGAACTTAGAAAATATCAAGTACATTATAATTTCAATTTTGAAAGGACAAACTAATTATCATTTATGGTTTCTTTACATGATAATAGGCTTATATATAATAACCCCAGTTTTGAGGATAATAACATCACATGGAAATAAAAAACAAATAGAGTATTTTTTAATAATTGGAGCTATTATTTCAGTTGTAGTACCAACACTATCTAATTATTTTCCTTTTAACTTTATTTCAGAAAATATAAATAAGATGTATATATTTATGCCACGAGCTTATATATTATATTTCTTGCTGGGCTTTTATTTAACTAATTATGATTTAAAAAAGACAACTAAGAAACTTATTTACTTTTTAGGTCTTTCAGGTCTCTTATTTACTATTGTAGTTACACAATATTCATCATTAAAATATTCAAAACCAATTGATTCATGGCAAGGAATATTTACTATAAATATGTTTTTTTATAGCATAGGAATATTCTTATTCTTAAAGGATATATTTGATAAGATTAAGTTTACTGATAGAAAAATCAAATTTATATCAATATTATCTTCATGCTCATTTGGCGTATTTTTAATGCATGATTTATTTATTAAGTTCTTTACTAGAATAGGTATATTAACAACTTCGATTAAATATCCAGTAATTACAGTCCCCATTGTTTCAATAATAATTTTTATAGTATGCATAATAATTTCATATTTTATAAAGAAAATTCCCGTACTAAAAAAGTATATAATCTGATACTTTTTAACATGTATCATATAAAATAATAAAGTATATATTCAAATAAAATATTTAATTAATTACTTAAATTTTTATATTACTTATATGATTAAATTAATTTTCATATTAATTTATAGGAATCAAAAAAGATGACTAATCCATTTAGCCATCTTTTTTATTTATACCTTATTCATCACTCTTAGCAACGCCAGATAATATTAATCCTTTATTATGATCTAATGCCCAACTAATACCCCAGTCATTTTGGAATATAAGGATATTTCTATCTTTAAAGTCTTTAACTTTCTTTGTATCTGAAGTTAAGTTTAGTTTTTCCATATCTACATCTTTGTTTTCTATCCATCTAACATATCTAAATGGAAGTCTATCCATCTTTATATCAACGTTGTATTCATTTTTTAATCTATATTCTAGAACTTCAAATTGAAGTACACCAACAACTCCAACTATTATTTCTTCCATTCCTATAAATAGTTCTCTAAATACTTGAATTGCTCCTTCTTGAGCTATTTGAGTAACACCTTTTACGAATTGTTTTCTCTTCATTGTATCTACTGGTCTTACTCTTGCAAAATGTTCTGGCGCAAATGTTGGAATACCTTCAAATTTAAATTTATTTGATGGTGAACATAAAGTATCTCCTATTGCGAATATACCTGGGTCAAATACCCCAATTATATCTCCTGCATATGCTTCTTCAACTATTTCTCTATCTTGAGCCATAAATTGTTGTGGTTGAGAAAGTTTAATCTTCTTACCACCTTGCATATGATATACATCTTCACCTTTTTCAAATTTACCTGAACAAATTCTCATAAATGCAATTCTATCTCTATGAGCCTTATTCATATTTGCTTGTATCTTAAATACAAAAGCAGAGAAGTTATCATCAAATGGATCTATTTCTCCTATGCTTGAGTTTCTTGGAAGTGGTGCTGTTGTCATTTCTAAGAAATGCTCTAAGAATGGCTCAACACCAAAGTTTGTTAAAGCTGATCCAAAGAATACTGGTGTTAATTCTCCAGATTTAACTTTTTCTAAATCAAGTTCATCTCCAGCTATATCTAAAAGCTCTATATCTTCCATTAACTTATCATGTAGGGCTGCTCCTAATATTTCTCTAAATTTAGGATCATCTACTGAACCTTCAACAGCATCTACTGCACTTTGACCGTGATTTCCTGCTGAGAATGCTATGATTCTATTGTTATCTCTTTCATAAACGCCTTTAAAATCCTTACCAGAACCTATTGGCCAGTTCATTGGGTATGTCTTTATTCCAAGTTCATTTTCTATTTCTTCTAATAATTCAAATGGATCTTTAGATTCTCTATCCATCTTATTAATAAATGTAAATATAGGCATTTCTCTAAGAGATGCAACATGGAATAGTTTTCTTGTTTGATCTTCTATACCTTTTGCTCCATCCACTACCATAACAGCGCTATCTGCCGCCATAAGAGTTCTATATGTATCTTCTGAGAAATCTTGGTGCCCTGGTGTATCTAATATGTTTATACAGTGGTCTTTATAGTTAAATTGCATTACTGAGGAAGTAACTGAAATCCCTCTTTGCTTTTCTATTTCCATCCAGTCTGATACTGCATGAGTAGAAGCTTTTCTTGCTTTAACTGAACCTGCAAGCCTTATTGCTCCTCCATATAACAAGAACTTTTCTGTTAAAGTTGTTTTACCTGCATCTGGGTGAGATATAATAGCAAAGGTTCTTCTTTTTTCTATTTCATTTATATAATCTGCCAAAGTAGCTTCCTCCTTAAAATTAAATTAAGTTTTATCTCTATTTCTCTAGTTATTCATTATACCCTAAAGTTTAATAATTTAAAATGAAAATTTGTTATTAATTGCAAAGCAATTTACAAATGAAAGAATGGAAAAATTAAAGAATGAAAGAATCGAGGTGGTTTTGCTATGCAAAACTTAAACTATAGGTGCTAATCACTTTCTATTCAAAAACCCCTTAGGGATTTTTTCATTAACTTTTTACTTTTTCCCCTTTCACTCTTCATTAATAATAGCTATCTTATTGTGTTTTAAAAACGTGTTGGTGGAATTTAGTTATTAGCTTTCTACTACATATAATAATTAATTCCTTATATTTATAAGATAAATATTTATAAAACTAAATTTATATTTATCTTCTTTTAGAAATTATACCAACATTATTTTAAAACAGACTCTAATAGTATTATTTCACATAATATACTCTTATTTCATCTTTCTTTTTATTAAATTCATTTCATCAACACGTTTTTAAACAGTTTTCGATAATCTTATTACATATAATATAATATAATATTATTTCGTGTTTCATTTTAAAATTATGTCACCAACATTATTTTAAAACAGATGCTGATAAACCTATTCCATATAATTTAATATTATTTCACATTTCTTTTAGTAATTATAGTACCAACACGTTTTTAAAACAGATCTATATGCTTTACTACATTATATACAGCACTCATTTAAATTCTTAAAGTTAAATAAAAAATCCATACACATAGACATTAGTCTAGTGCATGGATTTTATTTATTTTATACTTCTAAACTTGTTTCTTTTTTCTAATAAACATAGCCCCACCAATAGCAACTATTCCTATTGCTAAAACTAATACTATTGTGCTAGATACTCTTGAACCTGTTTCAGGTAACTCTGGAACATCAGAAGGATTACCAAGCTCCTTATTCATTAACTTTGTAATATTAATAAGAGAATTTAAAGCATTATCTACTTCTTCTTGTGTTGCATCTTTATCATTAATAACTTTATCTGCTATTTTTAATGCATCCTGATATTTTTTCCAGTTTTCTTTTGAATGGTTTGTTTCTTTATAATATTCTAGGATTTCTTTGTAGAATTTTTCTAACTTAGATTTATCTACCTTAGAAGCTCCTGGTTCTTCTGTTTCCACTTCTACTAGATTACCTTTAGCTGTCTTTAATGCTGATAGAGCATTATCTATTTCTATTTGTGTTGATGCTTTATCATATGCATCTTTTGCTGCTTTCAATGCATTTATAAATGCATCTTTCTCTGCTCCATCTTTATATTTATCTAAGTCAATCTTTTCATATTCTGCAATTACAATTCCTAATTCACTTCTATCAACGTTTTCTTCTCCTGGCAATTCTATTAAATTACCTTTAGCTGTCTTTAATTCTGATAGAGCATTATCTACTTCTATTTGTGTTGATGCTTTATCATATGCATCTTTTGCTGCTTTCAATGCATTTATAAATGCATCTTTCTCTGCTCCATCTTTATATTTATCTAAGTCAATCTTTTCGTATTCTGCAATCACATTGCCTAATTCACTTCTATCTACATCTTCTACATCTAGTAATTTTAATGCTGATTGCGCTTCTGTAAGAGCTTTTACTGCATTATCAATTTCATCTTGTGAAGCTGCATTATCTAGTAAAGCTTTTGCATATTCTAATGCTGCTACAAATTCATCTTTCTCTGCTCCATCTTGATATTTACTTAAATCAAGCTTTTCTGAATTTTTAATAGTCTTTTCTAATTCAGTATAGTCTAGTTTCTTCTTTTCAACAGTTACTGTAGCTTCTGCCATTAGGCCTGCTGCATTTGTTATTTTAACCTTAGCAGTTCCTGAATTTACTGCTGTTAAAAGACCATTTTGATTTACTTTTACTATCTTTTCGTCAGAAGAGCTCCATACAATACCTTTTAAAACAGTATTTTCTGCATGCTTTGGAATTAATGTAACTTTTCCACCTATATTCATTGTTACATCTTCTAAGCTTACCGTGTCTGCAACCTTGTGTAAAATAATTGGTGCAACTTCTGATATTGCTGCAAAATTACCTTGACCTTTTTCTACATAAATCTTAATTGCTTTTGCATTACGTGTTTCTTTAAATTTAGCTGTTACCCATGCTCCGCCTTGCATCTCTGAAACTAAAGCAGTAATAGAATCTGAAGTTTCTAGAACATTTCCTTCTGAATCTAATACTTCATATTTGAATTGTTGTACAATACCATTATTTGCACTTGGTCTTTGTTGGAATTTAAATCCGCCAATTTTCATTTCTTTACCTAAATCTACAGTTAGAATTGCTGGATTCTCTTTACTTACTCCACCACTCCAATTTGAGTGCCAATAAGTAGAAGAGTTTCCATCTGCAGCTGCAGAAGCTACTCCACTTCCTGCTGGCTCTCCTGATACTTGTTCAGTATTTGCACTAGAACTTATTCCACTGAATTCTTCTCTTGGAATATCTATTACAACATCGTCTATGATATTCATTTCAAATACAACTTCTTTTCCATCTGGAAGTGTTGCTGTAATAGTTGAATGTCCTGCTGATAATGCTTTTACAACATTTGCATCTTTATCTACAACTGCTACCTTTTCATCACTTGAATTCCATTCGATTTTATCTAGACCACTTCCATATATTGTAGCAGTCTCACCCTTATAAAGATTTGTACTTGATAATGTAACTGCAATAGCATCTTTATCTTCTTTAATCACAAGGTTATCTAGAACAAAATCTGTTTGTCCCATAGCACCACTGCCTGCTTTACTTGCATTTTGATAAAGACCAATCCAAGTTTGTCCACTTCCATTACCAATTACCTGCATTTTTACATGCTTTGTCTCTCCACGAGCTGCTTCAAGATATTGTTCTCCTGAAGCAGCTGTATAATTTGTTCCATCTCCAATAACCATAGCATATGCTTTATCCGGTCCTGATTGATAATCAAATTCAACATTGTATACTTTACCTGCTTCAAATCGGAAATTTTGTGGAATTGTTTGATAAATTATTCCTGTATTTGCACTATGATGTTTTAGTGACCAGTTTCCTGAAATTACATCACTAATTACTCTTCCATTCCATCCAGCTTGTGTATATGGTTCATTTAATTGTGATAAATGTGTTCCTGGATCTGATATTCCTTGTGCAGAACTTAATACAAATGGATATAATCCTTGTACTACTGTTTCAAAATCCTGATTAAATGTTCCATCTTTTTGGAAGTTATTTAGTGTTTTTTCTACTATACGAATATCATCCATATAAGTAGAGCCTTCTCCAGCTGCTCTAGCTAAAGTTAATTCAGCTGTCTCATTTTTGGCTGTGAATGAAATTTGCATACGTTGCATTTTACTTCCATTCTTTTGGTCAGATTTTACATAGTTATTTAAAATAGAACGTTCAGTGTAATTAGAAACTGTTTCTTTTCCTGTATTTACTTCTATAGTTGCCTTTTCATCACTGTTATTTTCTACATATACTTCTGCTACATAGTTTGTATTCTTTTTTAATCCTGTAATAGTTGTAGTTACAGATACATCTTCAGAAGGATTGTTAAACGCTAGTCTTTGATCTCCTGTATTTGCCTTTTCTATTACAACTGATTCATCTTCAATATCTCCTGACCACTCATTAGAAGATAATTTTTCTCCTTCAGCATATCCATTGAATCCTGGATCTACTACATAATCTGCTTCACCAAAATCATTTTTTAGTTCTTTAATTTCTGAACCTTTTGCTAATACATATGCTGTTGCTGCTTTAGCTTCTAAAGTTATAGCACCATTAGTTACAGGAACACTTATTTCATTTATACGTCCTTGGTCAGATAATTCATACATTACAACATTTCCAAGGCCTTCCCATCCTTTTGGAAGTTCCCATGTTGTTTCTCCTCCATCTAAATTCCAATGATATAATTTTTCTGTTCCATCTTCTTCTGTCCATGGCAATAAATATGTCACATCATCTAATACTACTTTTCCATTTAAAGTAATTGTACGCTCAATGTTATCATCACTTCTTTGTTCTTCATTTCTTGTTACAACAACTTCATCTCCTGCATCATTTCTCAATTTAATTTCTTTTTCATGATTTCCTACAGGTGATTGTCCTTTTTCGTAATTTTCCCAATCGGTTACAATATAATGTTGTAAGAACTTAGTAGGTAGGTTTTGATTAAATGTTTGTAAGATGTAGTTATTATAATCTTTATCTCCACCCCATCCTTCAAATCCATACAATCTGTAACCTCCAAGTAATGGATTATCTGCTGTTCCTCCAAATGCAGGATAATTTAACACTTGAGAATCTCTATGGTCATTTCTGATGAAACGGATAATATCACTATTAAATCCCTTTGAAGTTGCACCACCATAAACTGCATCTGTTGACCAGTGTTGCCATGTTGAGTCATACTCACCTTGTGCACTAAATTCTGTTGTGAATCTCCAGCCAAGAGAATTAATTTCTTTTGCAATATTTCTTGTTTCCCATGCATCTTGATACCATACATCAAGATAAATAAAGTCCATATTATTTTCACGACTTTCAGCATCTGCTTTAATTTCTTCTTTAGTCGCAGTTACTTCGCCTTCAGAATTTCCTACTGCTAATGGCCATTCTCTATTATAGAAGCTTGTTTCATTTATACGGTCATAGAATTGTACAAGACGTTTCCATCTTGCTTCACTTGATAAATCCCAAAGCTTATCAATTACATGAGATTGATCTAACCAGCCCCATCCATTTGTTAATGGCTTTTGTAACATATTTTCATTAAATGAAGGTGCTTCTGGATATATTTCTTGGGCATTAACGTGAACACCAATTTCTGTGTTATAATCGTGTGCAATTTTAATTAAATCTTGGAAATCTTCTACTCCACCTTCACGCTCTGCAATATCTGCATATTCTGAATTGGCAGAATCATGGCCTTCATTTCCATATCCTTTTAACATAACTGATTGTGGAAGTCCATCTGTTGCAAGATATACTTTCTTAATATTATCAGCTGTTGTTAAGTAAGGGTTAGATGCCATACTTGCAAAGTTCATAACAATACGATAGTTAACCATATCCTTAATTACTTCTGATCCATAAGGAATATTCATAATATCACGGAATGCAAGGGCTCCATCATTCCAATCAATATCTCCATCTCCATTTTTATCTGCTGCAATAGCAACTTTTGTACATGGTAAATCACTTACTGGATATTCTTCATATTTTGCTGCCGCCTTTTGTCCGTTTTTATCTCCTAATTCATAGTACCATGGTGCACTTGTAAGACTCATTGTATCTGCACCATTGTTCCTTACAACACGCTTATCTCCTTCAGCTTCTGAATTACTGAAAAGACCTGCGCTTAACTTGCTATTTGTAAGGAATCCATATAAATAAGAATCTGTTTTTGATGGAACAAATCCATTTTCAAAATCAATAAATACATCACCACTTGATGTTGTAGTCGTAGATGTTTGTGCTCCTGCAAAATTAGCACCTTCTTCTACAGCATCTACTGTTAAAAGATTTAATTGTGGAACATCAATAGTTGCAATCTTTGCAGATCCTTCAGCCTTATTAAGCTCTGTTACTTCCCATGTTAAATTATTTCCTTCTACACTTACTTTTATTTTCATATCTAAATTTATGTTGTTTTCAGTGTTTTCAACATGCATTGAATATACTCTAAAATCTTTTCCTTCTTCTGCAACTGTAACAGTTGGTTCAATTTTTATACCATTGATTGCTACAGTATTAAGTTTAGTTTCGTTACCACGGAAATATTGGTCTTTAACCTCTCCCCCATCTTTAAGAATTTGATATCTAGCCACAACTGGGAATGTTTTTCCAATATATACTTTCATTGTTTCTGATGCAATACTATCATATTGTGTTAAATCCAATCCAGCCTTTTCTTCTAATATAATATCTATTACATTGTTTTTATCTTCAATATTTATAACTTTAGAATATGCCTCATAACCTGGCTTTGTAACAGCCATATTATGTTCTCCAATTTCTAAGCCATCGAACTGATACCTTCCATTTACATCACTATTAGATGAGTTTGCTCCTATGCGTATAACTGCTTCAGGGATTGGATTCCCATCTTTATTTAAAACAATTCCTGATACAGGAACAAGCTTTGAATACTCTTCTTCCACTTTTTGCCCTTGACGTTCTGCTGCAAATCCCCACTTATCTTCCATAGTGTTTGTATCATTATATTTCATATCTGCAAAAGAAATTGATGTTGCTCCATTTGTTTTTACACCAAATCTTCCTTTTCCGGAAGTCTTTTCAGCAAATGAAATTAAAGCTTGATTAGTAACTCTAACTGTAGTTCCATTAACAGTTACTGATAATGTCTCACGATTTAAGGATACAGACATTTGTAATTCTTGACCCTCTACAGGCTCTGGGAGACCTGAAATCTTTGGGTAAGATTCACTACCATTTAACTTATATTGATAATACCACTTACTACTTGAATCATGTCCTATATACAGCCAATTGTTATCGTCTACATAACTGTAAAACACTCCCCAGTTATTACTTGGTTTTAATTTTAGAGAAAGTTCCCCTGCCTCTTCCATTTTTCTACTATTATTAAGTAATAAAACTGGTGCTGCTGCAGCTGGATTACCATAAGCATGTCCACCGCCATTGTTAGATCCACCTGTCAACTTAAACCACTTTTCACCTTGTTCAGATGGTTCTTCTGGATCTTCTTTATCTGTAACTACTACTGATGGTTCCCATACTTGACCTGCAAGGTTATCTTTATATAATGTCCAAGCATTGTAATTTGTATACTTATCGCTTCCAACTGTTACATCTGAAAAATAGATATCAGTGTAAGCAGTTCCATATGCAGCTGCACCAAATCCAATCTTTCCTGCTTCATTTTTTAAACTAATAAAATCAGCTGTATTAATTAGTACTTCTCCACTCTCACCACTTATCTCATTCTCTACTTTTAATTTAAGTCCATTTTCCACATATACTGCACTAATGTTTACGATATCATTTTGATTTAATCCTGGGAGCCCTGTAATTCCTGGATATCCTCCTTTATTACCATTCTTATATTCTATAAACCATCCAGTTGCTCCGTCATATGCAACATATCCCCAATGATTATCATCTACATATTTTGTTACAAAACGAAATCTTGTATCTTTTTTTTCACTTCCAACTTTCATCTGAAAGCTAATTGACTCATCTCTAATGTCCTTTTTATCTGATAATACAAATAATTCTGGGTTTGCACTCCCAAAATGCCCATTACCATTACCACTTCCAGCCTTTATATGTGCCATTGTTTTTGGTGCTGCTAAAACATGTAAAGATGGAAATATACATGTACAAAATACAGCAATGGCTATTACTCCAGCTCCAAGTCTTTTCTTACTTCCTTTTAGGATATTAACCATAAATACACCCTTCCCTTCTATTAAATTTGTAATTATTACTCTTCACCCTTCTTTTTATATTTTTACCACCTCATTACATTTTTCTTTTATTTTTTGTAATATGTAAAAACATACCATATTTGTATGTTTTTATATAAAGTATAAATCCATTATATATTAGTTTTTAATGAATATATATTAGTATCTTGCTAATTTATCTATCTATTTTGAGAACTTTGGTTCATTATTTAACATTAAAAATAGCTCTGATTGAACATAAAGCAAGTAAGTTCATGTCCAATTAGAGCTATTTTTTTAATTATCTATTACTTTATTTTAATTTATTTCTCTTACATTCCACTTAACAAACATCACAAGTACAATATTTGCTATTGCTGTTATAAGTAATATTAAGCCTATCGGCATTCCAGTATCTATTATTTGTCCATATAGCAATTGTCCTGGTGCTACACTTATTGTTGCTACTGCTGTTGAAAAAGCTGAAACTCTTCCTAGCATTTCTAGTGGTACTTCTTTTTGTATAAATGTTAGTGTTAATACATTTGATAATGAAAGTGACATCATTATTGCAAGTCCACCAATTGCAAATAGGAACGCTATTGTGTAGTTATTTGCTTTTATTCCACCTAATGTTGACATTAATATAACACCTGCAACCATTGGCAAATATGTATAGTGAACCTTTTTTATTTTAAACATATTTGGTTTTACACTTATCCAGAATCCACCTAATATCATTCCCAAGACACATATACCTTCTACTATTCCATATATTTCTGAAGGTAGCCCTAAGAAAATGTTTATGAAGTATGGTGCTAGAATTGTTAATACTGGAACTAAAAATATATTACATAATGCATATGAAGCTATGATTCCAAGAACAACTTTTTTCTCTTTTGATAAATACTTGAAAGTTTTACCCATATCTATAAATGAATTTTTTATAAACTCAATTGATAGTATCTTTTCTTCCATCTTTGCAGTTCCCTTTATATTTTCAGATGCCATTGTTGCTTTTTTATTTTCTTTTATGACTTCAGATGCTATTGCTACTTCTTTCTTTCCTCTTATATCTTCTTTTACTTTTTCAGATATAACTGTAACTTTTGCACTTTCTTTAATATCTAAGGTTGATACTGCTACTTCTGTAGTTACTATATTTTTCTCTAAAGTAACTACATCATTTAATCTTACTTTTGATTCTACTTCTGTAGGTACTGCATTTTTTTCTAAAGTAACTACATTATTTGATTCTACTTTTGATTGTAGTTTTGATTCTACATCTTCGTTTACCACTAAATCTGGAATATCTAAGAATAATTCCATTATTGCAGATGCAAAAAAGCTTATAGCATTTATTATAACTATTGCTTTTATTCCAACTATTCCATAAAGAACACCTGCAAGTATTGGTCCTGCAAAGTTTACTATTGACCCTACTTGATTTATTACACCATTAGCACTTGTTAACTTATCTTCTTCAACTATTTGAGGAATTGATGATGTAACTGCTGGTCCATATAAAGTAAAACATATAGATAGCATAAACATCACTATAGCAACAATTACTTCATGGTCTCTACCATTAAGTAGTATTATTGCATATCCTCCAATTAAGAATGAGCAGAAAAAGTCTAAGTAAACCATTATCTTTTTCTTATTTACATGATCTGATAACATTCCAGCAATAGGTGCAAATAAAATATATGGTATCGTTGATATTGCTAATATATTTGCAAAGGTAGCTGTACTACCTGTAAATTCTAGTAGATATAGAGACATACTAAATCTTTGAATTGCATTACCAAATAAAGATATAATTTGCCCTATAACTATTATTATAAAGTTTTTATTTTTCATAGTCACCCCTTAGAAGTTCATATTCCATACATATTGGGTATTCACCATTTTCACTAACTTGAAGATGTGCTTCTACCCCATATATTTCTTTCAATGATTCTTTTGTTATTACATCTATTGGTCTTCCTTCACAAATAACTTTTCCTTTTTTAAGACCAATTATATTATTTGCAAATCTACAAGCATTGTTAAGCTCATGAAGAACTATTACTACTGTAATTTGCTTTTCTTTATTTAATTTTTCTAATACTTCTAATACCTCAAGTTGATATGACATATCTAAATATGTAGTTGGCTCATCTAACATGATAATTTCTGTTTCTTGAGCCAAAGTCATGGCTATCCATGCTCTTTGTCTTTGTCCTCCAGATAAGTTTTCAACTTCTCTATCTGCAAATTCTGAAAGTCCTGTTTCTTCTATTGCCCAGTCGATAACTTCTTTATCATGTGAGTTTAATCCACCTATCATTTTTTGATGTGGAAATCTTCCATATGCTACAAGTTCTCTTACTGTAAGACCACTTGGACATACTGGTCCTTGAGGAAGAAATGCCACTTCTCTTGCTATGTCTTTTTCTTTTACCTTCTTTATATTTTTATTGTTTATAAAGATATCCCCGTTCTTTAGCTTGTTTATTCTTGCTATAGTTTTTAGAAGTGTGGATTTTCCACATCCATTTGCTCCAATTATAATACTGATTTTTCCTTTTGGGATACAAAGATTCATATTTTCAATTATTACATTGCTTTCATATGCAACACTTAAGTTCTTTACACTAATAGCTTCCATAATTATTTCTCCTTCATCATTAAATAAATAAAATATGGTACTCCAAATATTGATACTGTAATCCCAACTGGAATTTCAATTGGAGAAAATAGATTTCTTGAAACCGCATCTGCAAGAAGAATTATAATAGTACTTATAATTGCTGATATTGCAATAAAATTCTTATGATATGGTCCAACTAGCTTCCTTGCAATATGAGGTGAAACAAGACCTAAGAAACCAATGTTTCCTGAAAATGCTGTTGCAGTTCCTGCTAATATAACTACATAAGTTAAAAATTTCTTTCTTTCCTTTTCTATGTTTAATCCAAGTGATATTGATAGCTCATCAGAAAGATTTAAAACATCTAACTTTTTATAATTTAATAAAACTATTATAAATAACACTGTTATTATTGGAATTATCACTTTTGCATAACTCCAGCTTGAACCCCATAAACTTCCTGATGTCCAAACTAATACTCTATTATAATCTCCAGCACCACCTCTAAATGTAACGAAAGTTATAAATGCATTAAGTGCTACATTCATTCCTATACCAATTAAAAGAAGTCTATTCGGCTTTATTCCATTTTTGCTAGATAGCATATATAGTAAAATTGCTGATATTGCAGCTCCAACTATAGCCATAAATGGAAGTACAAATATAGAAAGTGATCCAAGTTCACTATAGTAATTTGCTGTTTTAAATGAAATAAATATTACTGCGGCAACTGCAGCTCCTGCATTTATTCCTATTATTCCAGTATCAGCTAAATCATTTTTAGTTATTGTTTGAAGTATACATCCTGCTGTTGATAATCCTATGGCAACAAATATTCCAACAAGCATTCTTGGAAGTCTTAAAGTTAAAACTGCTGTATTTTGAAGTTTTGTTCCATTACCAAGTATCGTATTTATTACTTCTAATGGAGTTACCTTATATGTACCCCAGCACAATGTAATTAAAAAGGAGACAAGTAATAATGCTATTAAAATTACTAAAACTATTTTAAATCTTTTTTTCTTCATTATCCTCTCTCCTTTCTAACTAATGATATGAAAAATGGTATTCCTATAAGTGCTGTAAATACTCCAATTGGAGTTTCATAAGGATCTAAAAGCATTCTTGCTGCTATATCTGCATATGTTAAAAGTACTGCACCAACTAAAAATGAGCATGGTATGTTTTTTCTATAATCCTCTCCTAGTATTTTTCTAACTATTTGAGGAACTATAAGCCCAACAAAGGCTATGTTTTTTCCTACTGCAACTGCTGCTGCACACATTGGTATCATAACCATAAGTGTTGCAAATCTTATTTTTTCTGGATTTTCACCAAGTCCAATTGCAACATCATCTCCAAGATTTAAAATATTTATCTTTGATGATAATAAAATTGCTATAATAAGTCCTATAACTCCAACAAAAAATACTAATTTAAAATCTGCCCATCCTGCATTTCTAAATCCTCCAGATACCCAAAATCCTATCATTTGTGATTGATTAGATAAAAGTCCAACTATTGTTGTTAATGAAATGAAGAATGTGCTTAAGGCTGTTCCTGCTAAAAGTATCTTTGCAATTGAATTATTATTTGCTTTTTTTGATATAAAAGCTAAAACTATAAGACCTGTTATAAGTGCTCCAATAAAAGATGCTATCATAACATTTCTTGTACTTATTGTTATTCCTAGTGCATAGAAAATTGCTATTACTAAAGTTGCTCCTTGGCTTACTCCTAATATTGATGGTTCTGCTATAGGATTTCTAGTAACCCCTTGTATCATTGCACCTGTTACCCCTAATATTCCCCCTGTAAATAATACTGATAATGCTCTTGGGATTCTTACATCTCTAACTAACATAAGTTCTAATGTTTCACTATAATTAAAGATACTATCCCAAATGTCTGAAAAGGAAATATGGACGGATCCTAACCTTACGGCTAGAACCAGTCCTATTACTAAGAGTAACATACTAATTATTGTAAAAATTACTGTATGTCTCTTATTTTGTTTCATTTAACATTTCACCTATTTCATCTACTAATAATTCTCTACCTATTGAGCTATATCCTTGGTTAAAGTATGGTGATGAATCTAAAACAACTACTTTACCTGCTTTAACTGCTGGTAGGTTGTTCCAAATAGCATTGCTTTGTAATTGAGCTAAATCTTCTTTTGTTGCTATTAAGAATATATAATCTGATTTTATTGCTGCTAAACCTTCGTATGTAACAACTGGTAAGCTTATATCACTTTGTGCTGGCATTCCTTCTGGTTTCTTAAGTCCCATATCTTCATATAATACGCTACCAAATCCTGCACCATCAAATATGAAGAACTGTCCACCACTAGCTAAGAATGAAAGATATGATGTATCTTCGCCATATTCTGCTTTAATCTTATCGCCTGCTTCCTTAGCCTTTGCTTCATAATCTGCAAGCCACTTATTTGCTTCTGCTTCTTTATCAAATACCTTTGCAAATGCCTTAACATCATCTTTCCAGTTTAATGCTTCTAATTGAATCATAACTGTTGGAGCAATTTCACTTAATTGATCATACATTTTTTCTTGAACTGTTGATATAACTATTAAATCTGGATTTAAGTTCATTATAGCTTCAACATCCATTGTATCTTGCATGCTATATCCTAAGATTTCAGCACCCTTTAATGTTTCTTCTAAATATGAAGGGAACTTAGTGTAATCATAAGCATCACTATTTGCAGTTCCTATTACCTTATATCCTAATATTGATAAAATATCACTGTTTCCGCTTAAATCTACTATTCTTTGAGGTTCTGCCGGAATTTCAACTTCTCCTCTAACATCTGTTACTGTTACTTTTTTATCTTCTGACTTATTTTCAGCTGTAGCACCATTTCCGCATCCTACAAGCATAAATGCAGTAACACAAGAAACTACTAATGTTTTTAATAAATTCTTCTTCATAACTTACCTCCATATATTTTAAGATTTATTAAATCATTATCTTATGATAATTTAAGAAACCTTATTATTATTTTGTTTTGTAAATCTTATTATTGCTTTTTACTACTTTTTTATTACCTTTTTGATTAGTCTTATTGATTGCTTTGATTAATTAATCTTATTTATTACATTGCCAATTGTATATGAGATTCATTCTCAATACAAGGTTTGCAACTAATTTAATAATTTTATCATCTAATAGAATAATTTTTATATAAAAATAAGCAGATTTTCTGCTATAATAATTATGAACTCTTTTAAGCTTTACGGAATACAACACCCTTAACTTTTTGCTATAAATTTTCGCTTTTAACTATAAATTACTTTTAAATTTTCACTAAATAAATTCTTTGAAAATTTATTTATATTATTACCTAAAGAAAAAGTTTTATGAAAAATTTATTTACTTTTAAATATACAAATATAACTAGGGGGATGAAAAACAAATGATATCAAAATCTACTCATGAATTTCAAAATATGGTATTAAATACTATGACCTTTTCTTCATACCCTATGAGTAACTACACTATATACAAAAATGAGGACAGGCCTGAACTTGGATATTTTATTAAATATAGTCGTGAAGGATATTATGACTTTGGAATTGGTGATTATACTATTGCTCAAGATTTTTCTCTTTCTTTTGATCATCAAGATGAGATAATTAGGCTTGGAACTGTTTATACAGGAGTGACAAAATTCAAAATAGAGAATAATCCCGTTTCATCATTTACTCCATCTTCATTTTTTGTTGTAGAAAAAAATTTGAAAGGAACTCAAGCTTGGAAGAAAGGCCAACACTTTCATGGAGCAGAAATAACAATTTATAAAAAATACTTTGATGAAGTTCTTAAACCTAATTTTTCTAATATTATTGATTTTAATAACTTTATTTTCAATTATACATATAGATATCTTCCGCTTGAAATTGCAACCATTATTCAGCAGTTAAGAAGCTTAGCCCAAGCTGATGAACTAACTCCAATATATTTAGAGAGCAAAATTTTAGAATCTATTGCATTAATATCAAAGGAAGTTCACTCTTCTCCAGAAAATGCTTTTACAAATCAATTAAATTATGGGGAAATCATTATAGGAAAAAATAGAAAAGTTACTCTAACTGCTTCAGATGCTAATGCAATACAAAGAGCTTACGAAATTTTGACAATGGAAGCTTTCAATCCTCCTACTATAAAAAGCTTAAGTAAGATGGTATTTTTAAATGAACAAAAATTAAAAGCAGGATTTTCAGCAAAATACCATATGTCAATTAGCCAATACACTAACTCAATTAGAATGACAATTGCCGAAAATTTATTATCTACAACAGATTTAAGTATTGAAGAGATTTCCAAAATGATAGGATATAATTATTGCGGAAACTTTGTAAAAATGTTTAAAAAAGTTCATGGGAAAACACCACTGGCCTTTAGAAAAATAAGAGAGCAATAAATTATAATTTGTTGCTCTCTTAGCTTCTTAAATAAGATTATTCATTTTCTTCCTCATTGTATGAGATGTGTGAAAATACATCAAGATATTCTTAACCTTACTATTATCATTTTATTTTTTATCCCAAGTATTAAGTTAAGTATATCTCTACATTTAAGTTTTTAAATCATATATAATTTTATCTTATTCTTTTTTAAAGATTATAGTTTCCTAAATTTTTATTGCATACTATTCTGTTTTAAAAACATGTTGATGATTATATTTTCATAATATATCTTCCTGTTTTAAAAGATTGTTTGTGAAATTATTTAATTAGATTTAAATTCATTAAATTCCTTTTTTGCATATTCATGATGTTTCATGCAAGCAACTAATGGCATTTCGTAACCATCTTCTGTAAAGTTTATCTCCGTAAGGCTTGTCTGCTTTATAAATGGTGGATCCCATAAAGTGTCTATATCTCTTTTTTCTAGCTCACATAAATATGACTTTAAAGTGATAGTATGAGTTACGATTAAAATATTTTTTCCTTTTTCTTTTTCTAATATTTCATTAATTGACTTGAAAGCTCTTTCTTTAACTTCATAAAAACTTTCTCCATCTCCTGTTGGAATATATTTTGATGGAACATTCCAAAAGTTATAGTAGTTATCTTCACTTAGGCTTTTCATTTCTTCTTGATTTAGGCCTTCCCATCCACCTATTCTAATTTCTTTTAAACCATCATTAGCTTTAAGAGGTATGTTTCTATCTCCTTTAACTATTTTTGCAGTATTAAAGGCCCTTCCTATTGGGCTAGCATATATAACATCTATATGTGTATCCTTCATTCTATCTCTCAGCCATTCAGCTTGTTTAATTCCAAGCTCTGTTAAAGGAGAATCTCCCCAACCTTGCATTATTCCTTTTTCATTCCATTCTGTTTCTCCATGTCTTGTTAAATATAGTTTAGTCATATACCCTCCATAAATTTTTATAACTTTATTTATATAGAAAATTTTGATTCTATCTTATTCTTATTCTCAAAAATCTGAAAATTATCAACAATTAATATTAATTTACTCACAATTTTCAGTTTATAATTTTTATTTTTCTGTTAATAACTTCTGGATAATTTATACTTGTACAATAATTTCTAGATTTTCTAGTATGGCCTTTAGCCATTACAACTATATGCTTGTCTTACTATTATATAGTAATATGATTAAAAGTAAAGGAGCTAATTTTTCATTAGCTCCTATCTGATAAATTTGTATTATTAATCTATATTACTATTGCTACTTCAAAGCCTTCATTAACTGCATGTTTAACCTTACGTGGTGCTAGTGCATCTCCTATAACTCTTATATCTTTTATTTTCCCTTCAAGTTCAGCTTTAATATTTTCTTGAGATCTGAAACCTAAAGCAATAACTACAGAATCGCAAACAATATTTTCTATAGTACCATCTACTTTTTCAACAATAACTTCATTGTCCTTTATTTCAACTAATTTTGTGCTAGCTAAAATATTAATTCCAATTTCTGCTACCATTGAACTTAAAGCTAGTAAATTATTGAATGGCATAGGCTCTTCTAAAATACGCTCTTTCATTTCAATAATAGTTACTTCTTTGCCTTGCTCTGCTAAATGTACAGCAGTTTCACAGCCAACAAATCCACCGCCTGCAATAATAACATTTTCTCCTAGATTAATATTATTTGAAAGTACATCTATAGCTGCATGTACATTGCTACCATTTATACCTGGAAGTCTTGGTACTAAAGGAGTACTTCCAGTTCCAAGGATTACTACATCTGTATTTTCTTCAAGTATTTCATTAGAAGTACTATTTTTTTCAGTAACTACATTAACTCCAAGCTTATCCATTTGTATTTCATAATACCTAATCAATCTCTTTAAGTCATCTTTAAATTTTGGTACAGATGCTGGTATTAAATTACCGCCAAGTTTTTCTCCTTTTTCCCATAGAGTAACCTTATGTCCTCTTTTAGCTGCAACTATTGCTGCTTCCAATCCTCCTGGCCCGCCTCCAACAATAAGTACAGATTTTTTAACTTCAGCCTCAGATAACTTTTCCCCTTCTCTTCCGCATCTTGGATTAACACCACAGGATACTGGCTCACCAGAAAGTATTGAAAACATACATTCATTACATCCAATACATGGCACAATATCTTCTGATCTGTTTTCTTTCACTTTATTAACCCACTCAGGATCAGCTAGTAAATAATGCCCTAATGCTACAAAATCTGCTATACCCTTAGATACTATTCTCTCTGCTACTTCAGGGTATCCCATCTTTCCATGTCCAATAACAGGGATACTAACTTCCTTTTTTACAGCTTGTATATATTTTTCATGTAACGCTGGTTCTTGATATATTGTTGGGATTGCATTTTGCCAGCAAGCATGACATCCTATATCTACATGAAGAGCAGAAACTCCTAAATTTTCAAGTAATTTTGCCATCTTAATTCCTTCTTCAGGTTCTCTTCCACCTCTTATAAGATGAGTTGGTGAAAACTTATAAATTATAGGATAATCTTCTCCACAACTTTTTTTAACTGCTTCAATTATTTCTAGAGATATTCTCATTCTTCCTTCAAAGCTACCACCATATTCGTCTTCTCTAGAATTCCATAATTCTGTTTGGAATTGATCAATTAAATATCCACCATACCCATGAACTTCAATAGCATCCACTCCAGCTCTTTTAGCTAAAGCTGCTGCTCTTCCAAAAGCTTCTACTTGCTTATGTATTTCTTCTATTGAAAATGGAGGATTATTTTTACCTACATATCCTATATTTCCAGCTCCTAAAGAAAGTTGAATACATAGTTTTGAACCAAAAGAATGTATTTTATCTGCTAATTTTTTTATTCTATCTATTTTATCCTCATTGTCTAACAAGAACATACTATTAGGTTTTTGGAATTCACTTGTAACTAAAGTAGCTCCAGTCATGATTAAGCCTGTCCCACCTTCTGCTCTAGCTACATAATAATCAATTGATCTTTCAGAGAATCCGAAATCCTCATCAACATAATCAATTCCCATTGGAGCCATTACAATTCTGTTCTTTAATGTTAAATTCCCAATTTTTCCGTGCTCTAAAATCATCATTATTAACACACCAACCCTTATTAAGTTATATTTTTAACAATATTTGATAAAAAATTTTTCATTACTTATTATTTAATTGTTTACATACATATTATTTGCATATTATATGCACAAAATCATTATAGATTATTTAACAATTTAAATCAATACGTTTAATACATTTTGTTTTAACATCTAGTTTAATAAACAAAAAAGACTACTATTTAAGTAGCCATTAAACATTTTTATAAATTCGAAAAATCTGAAAATTATCAACAATTATCTTTTATTTATTAACAGTTTTTGGTTTATAAATTTTATTTTCTTGTTAATATTTTTTAATAAATACTACTTGTATAATAATTTAGATTTTCTAGTATGTCCGTTACTTTTTTACCATGTGCTTGTCTTATTATTATATAGTATTTTAATTAAAAGTAAAGGACCTCACGTTTAGTTAGGTCCTTTGCCTTAATTTATATATTAATTACTTTTTATTTCTTTTTTTGTTCAAAACAAATCCTAAAGCAGTCATTGCTAAACCTAGAGCCCCTGTTGCTATTGGTGTAACTACAACTCCTGTGTTTGGTAACTTGCCTCCATTATTATTATTTGTTTCTGGTTTATTCGTATCTTCTGGCTTTTCTTCATTCCCTGGCTTATTGCCATCATCCGGCTTATTTTCTTCATTCCCTGGTTTATTTTCTTCTTCTGGAGCTTCTACTTTTATAATATTAATATATCTATTTTCCAATGTTGTATTAAATGTTCTGTCTTTTGAATCTACAATTTCTACAGAATGAATAATATTAACATCTTGCCCTTCTTCTGCAATTGCTTTTAATGTCACTACTAAACTTGTTTGTGACTCAATGGATTTTTCTATAGATTTATCACTTAAGGATATATTTATTTCAGAATCTTTTACTTCTACCTTTTTCACTTCAACCTTTTCATCAGCTGATTTTACTGATACTACTTCAAAAGCATCACTATTAAAGTTTATTTTTTCTAAGTAATTTTCTGATTTTAAGCCTTCTATTTCATTTACATTAACTTTTACTTCTATTTCTTCACCTGATTTAACTTCTGCTGGTGCTTCAATTGTAGTTGTTCCTACCGATATTAAATTCGTTATACCATATCCATATTCAAAAGCATTTACATCTAAGTTAGCTACTCCATTTTCATTAACTGTTGGAATACTAACTGGTAATGTTCCTCTTGCTTCTGATCCTCCAAAGACAACTTCTATTGCTGCTGGGATATTGGGTCCAAAAGCTTGTACTGGTGATAATCCTCCATCTGCTTCCGTTGGATCCATGCCTTTATATCCATAAGCTATTACTTCTGCTTTTGCATTTTTATGTGCAGCTACATCATACGGCTTACCAATACTTACAACTACTGAATCTTTATTTAATTCATTTGCATAAGAAGTTACTGCATTTGGTATTGCTGTTATCCAATGGGTACTATTTAAATGTGTGTAATTTCCCATTTCTGATAAAACTATTACGTAATCTGCTTCATCAATTTTACTTTTTAATTCATCTGTTATTTCATTCTCTTTCAAATAGCAATAGGTATCTAATTCGACTGAATCAACTTTTCCTTCTTTCATAAGTCTATTTAATCCAAATTTCATACCTGGTAATTCATTATCATATGGAGCTACAAGTAAAACTTTTTCTCCTTCTTTAGGATTTAGAGGTAACACATTATTTTCATTTTTAACTACAGTTATAGCTTCTGCTGAAACTCGTCTTTCAACATCTCTATTTTCCTTGGAACCAACCACACTTTTTGCATTTTCAATTTTTTCTTCGGCTGTTCTATTATCATTTTCAACGTTAATTATTCCTCTATCTATTTTTAGCTTAACTACTCTAGCTGCTGATTCATTTATTCTTTCTTCTGATATTTCTCCTTTAGCAACAGCTTCCTTAACTCCTTCAACTATTGCTCTAAGCTTTGGAACATCCGCTTTACTTCTTAAAATAGTTGGCATTAAAGCTATATCAACACCAGCATCAAATGCAATTTTTACAGTTTCAACTTCTCCAAAATTTTCTGAAATTGCAGCCATATTCAGAGCATCTGTTATAATAACACCGTCAAAATTCATGTCTTCTCTTAGCAATCCTGTTAATATGTCATCTGATAAAGTTGCTGGAATCTGTATCTCTTGTCCATCCTTTATAGACGTATAGGTATCTTTTTCAATTTGTGGAAATTGAATATGAGCTGTCATTATCATATCAACACCATTATCTATAGCGGCTTGAAATGGTTTTAACTCAGCTTCTTTTAATTCTTCAAGCGATTTGTCAACTTTTGGTAAACCATAATGAGAATCTGTTGCTGTATCTCCATGCCCTGGGAAGTGTTTAGCTGCTACTGATACACCATTTTCTTGAATTCCTTTTATCATTTTAACTCCAAGCTTTGCAACTAAATCCGGATTGCTCGAAAATGATCTTAGTCCTATAACAGGATTTAATGGATTATTATTAATATCTACTGATGGAGCAAAATTAACATTTATTCCTAATGAATTTAATTCTCTTCCTATTACTAATCCTGTGTCATAAGAACTTTGTTCATTTTTAGTTGCACCTATAGCCATGTTTCCTGGAAAATTTGTTCCTGTTCCTAATCTTGTAACAATTCCTCCTTCTTGGTCTATTGTTGTTAATAATGGTAGATTCCCATCTTGATCATTTATTGCAACTTGCTGCATGTCATGAATTAATTTAGTTGTTTGCTCCGTTGTTTTTACGTTTTGAGCAAATAATATAACTCCACCTAGGTCAAATTCATCTATAATTTCTGCCACTTCATCATTCATTTCTGTCAGATCTTGAACCGTGGCTTGTCCTTCTTGTTTCCATTGTCTAAAATCAGGCATTAACATTTGCCCTATTTTTTCCTCTAAGGTCATTTGACTTACAATTTTCTCTGCCTCAGCTTTTGAATTTAAAGTATTTGCATGTACCATCTTAATATTCCCTAATACTAAAGTGCTTGTAACAGCTAAGGCACTCAAAATTGCTACTATTTTTTTCTTTTTCATACTACTTTCTCATCCCCCTTAACAAGTGAAATTTCATTTCACCTTTTACATAAATTATACCAATCCCCCTTATCATTTCAACCGTTTTCATATTTGTTTTTACGACATCTTTTTTATTAAAAAGCTTTATTGCATAAAAATATTGTATATTTGCTAAGATTTTAAATATTACCTTAAACAACAATATTCTTGAATTTTCATTTCATAAACTTATATTTCAAATTCTATTTTCAAATAATCTAATTGTTTTTGCGCCAAAAAAAAAGATCCCTCTAAGAGGAATCTTTTACTTCGCCATATCTAGATTTATTTCCTGAGAAATTCCCACAATATCTAATATTTTTTCTGCTCTTTCTTTTGTTGATCCTGTTATTTCCGTATACCTAACATTTTCTGCTTCTAAAAAGCTTAAGATAGCCTTGTCCACTGCTTGTGCTAATTCTTCATCCTGCCATCTTACTCCATCTTTTGAATAACCAAATTCTCTTGGCACAAAGAATATGTGATCATACTTTGGTAAATCTCTTAAAGCTAACACATAAAGATCTTTTAATATTTCTATTTCTTTTGTTGTTCTTTTCTTATCACCAAGCATAAATCTAGCATATATGTATGGTACAAATGTTGCATAGTCTGTTAATGCATAATCGAAGTCATTTAAGCTCTCTTCTAAATGAAGTTGTCCTAAATAAATTCCATATTGCTCAGCTATGTTTTCTATCATACCTTTATCTCTTAGGTAATCTGTACTATACTCTGTTGCTACACCTACATTTAAATCTCTAATTTTCATATCCACATAAAGTTGTTGTATTAATGTAGTTTTCCCACATCTTGGTCCACCTAAAATGGCAATTCTCTTTGGCATTGCAAACCCTCCAAAAATTTCTATATAAAACTAAATAATTTTTCAAAATAGATTTTAATTATATCAACAATCGACATAAATTTCAATGTATATTGAAGGTAATATTCATGTTTTATAATTAGTAATAATTGTGAAACCTAAATTTCGTTATCTTTTTATAAAAAAAGAATCCCACCTTGAAGCGGAATTCTTTCACTTTTTCACTATTACCTCTTCCCTATTCAATCAGCCCTTCTGATTTTAAGAATTCTATAGCAACAGTTTTTACGTCTCTTTTATTTATATCGACTTCATAGTTTAATTTTCTCATTTTTTCTTCTGTTAATTTTCCATCTAGCTTTCCTAATATATCCTTTAATTCTGGAAACTCCTTTAAAGTATCCTCTCTTATAATTGGAACTGCATCATATGGTGGAAAGAATTCTTTATCATCTTCTAACACAACTAATTGAAATTTGTCAATTAAACCATCTGTTGTAAATGCATCTATAACTTGTGTTTCATTATTTACTAAAGCTGTATATCTTAAACCTCCATCAACAGGTTTAACTTGCTTGAACTTCATATTATAAGCCTTTTCTAAACCTATTAAACCATCTTCCCTATTAGGGAATTCTATTGTTGGCCCTATTACTAAGTCTCCTGCAACCTTTGCTAAATCTGAAACTGTCTTTAAGTTATACTTTTCTGCTGTTTCTTTTGTAATTGCCATTGCATATGTGTTATTAAAACCTAATGGGTTTAATAATTCTATATTATAATCATTCTTAAATCTTTCTTGAACTATATTATAAACTTCTTCTCTATTTGAATTTGGTTCTGAAATATTAAGTATATTTACATAACCAGTTCCTAAATATTCTACATATACATCTGCTGCTCCTGATTTTAATGCATTAAAGGTTACTTGGCTTCCACCTAAGTTAAACTTTTCTTCTACTTTTATATCTGTATTTGCTTTAACTAACTCTGATAATATATTTCCTACAATAAGTTGCTCTGTATAATTTTTAGATGCTATTGTTATTTTCTTTTCATTTCTATTTATAATACTTGTACCTATTACTCCACCTATAACAATCACTGCTAAAACTGAAGCTATAATTATATTTCTCTTTTTATTTTTATTTGAACTATTTCTTTTTACCTTCATAGTTCCATCTGATTTTCTAATTCCATTTGGCATTGTAGCTGCTTCTATTTTTCCTGTTATCCAGTCTATTACTAAAGCTAAAATAGCTGCTGGAATCGCACCAAATAGTATAAGGTTATTATCTACTGTTTGGATACCTGAGAATACTAAATATCCAAGACCACCTGCCCCTACAAAGGCTGCTATTGTCATAAGTCCAACAGCCGTAACTGCTGCCATTCTTATACCTGCCATCATAACTGGCATTGCTAGAGGAATCTTTATAAGCTTAAGAGTTTGTCCACTAGTCATACCTAAACCTTTTGCTGCTTCTAGCATATCTGGATTTATATTTGTAATACCTGTATAAGTATTTTTTATTATAGGTAACATTGAATATAGCACTACCATTGTTATAGCTGGTGCTGATCCTATACCTATAACAGGTATCAAGAAACCTAATATAGCTAAACTTGGTATAGCTTGAGTTAAATTTGCAAATCCAATTACGCCACTAGCTAGCTTTTTATTCTTAGTTATAAATATACCTAAAGGTACACCAATTACTACTGCTATTAAAACTGCTATAACTGTAAGCTGTACGTGCTCTAATAAAAGAGATAGAATTTCCGATTTCTTTGTCATTAATTGTTCCATAAAAGTACTCATTAATTATCGCCTCCCATCTCAATGTATTGACTACTTAAAACTGATATTAAACTACTTCTTGTTACTAATCCTAACAATCTATAAGCTTCATCACAAACTGGTAAGTATCCTTTCTTTAAATTATTGAATACTTCTAATAACTCTGGTAAGCTAGTATCTCCTGAAACCAATATAGGCTCTTTATTCATAACTTCTTCAACTAATTTATTTTTTTCTTCTATCTTTTGAATATTTTCCAATGTAATATATCCTAATAATGTTCCTAGTTTATTTATTACAAGTAAACTATCTACTTTCTTTTCTCTCATTATTTCTCTTGCTTGAAGCAAGTTTCTCTTTGGACTAACTGTTACTGGTTTTGATATCATAACATCTTCTGCTTTAATCATTTCTGGTTTTGTCCAAATCTTATTTTTACCAACAAATTCTTCAACATATTCTCCTGCTGGATTTTTTAATATATTTTCCGGAGTATCATATTGAAGTATTTTTCCTTCTTTTAATATACATATCTTATCTGCTAAATTTATAGCTTCATCCATATCATGAGTTACGAAAACTATAGTCTTCCTATATTCCTTTTGAATATTAAATAACTCTTCTTGAAGCTCCGCTCTTGTTATTGGATCTAATGCACTAAAAGGCTCGTCCATTAGTATTATTTCAGCATCTGCTGCAAAAGCTCTTGCAACTCCAACTCTTTGCTGTTGTCCACCACTTAATTCTACTGGATACCTATCACTATACTTTTCCGGCTCTAATCCAACCATATTTAATAAATCTATTGTCTTTTGATCAATTTCCTCTTGAGTTTTTCCCATAAGCTTAGGTATTATTTCTATATTTTCTTTTACTGTCATGTGTGGAAATAAACCTGTTTGTTGAATTACATAACCAATACTTCTTCTAAGTAATATTGGATCCATTTCTTTTATATTTTTCCCATTAACTAATATTTCTCCTGAAGTAGATTCTATTAATCTATTTATCATTTTTAATAAAGTAGTTTTACCACAACCACTTGATCCTATTAAAACTACTAGATTTCCATCCTCTATATTTAAATTAAAATCTTCTAATATAACGTTATTCTTATAGCTTTTTTTAACATTTCTAAATTCAATCATAAATTACCTCCTAAACTCAGTAACAACCTTATACTAACACTAAGTTGTCAGATTGTCAAATTATTTTCTGAATATTTGGTATTTATTTCATCTTTTAAATTGTTGATTTTATCAATCCATTTCTTATACAAAGCTAGTT
Source organism: Clostridium tertium (assembly GCF_017873245.1). Classification (GTDB taxonomy): domain Bacteria; phylum Bacillota; class Clostridia; order Clostridiales; family Clostridiaceae; genus Clostridium; species Clostridium tertium. Next base: position 35,243 of record NZ_JAGGJY010000023.1, read on the forward strand.
ATATTCTAGTTTAACGCAAATGGATTCTTTAAATTTAAAATATTTTATCCCCAAATATTTCTTTACTATATATTACTTTTATATAATAAGCAAACGTACTTAACTTTGCTTATTTTACCTCTCGTATATTTATTAAAATTAATGCAATCTTGCATATATATGTTCACTTAAAAAACGAAAGAATAAAATTATAAAAAGACTAACTAAAATTTAAATTCTAATTAGTCTTTTTATAAATCTACTTATATATTTCTTCTATTATCTTACTTTTAATATTCATTTTTAATAGTTTTATCTATTCATTAGTAGTTATAAACTTAACTATATTCTCACAAATTTCATGTGTTCTTACAGAATCACTTATTGATGGATTTGGAATAGATTTATTTTTTACTGATTCTATAAAATGATCTATTATATCTTCAAAGCCTCTTTTATATAATGTTGTATCCCAACCTCCAAAGCTAGTCTTTGTTCTACCACTATTGTTTACTTCTATAGTATCAACTAAATCTTCAACAATATATTTATTTCCTTTTATCATATATTCAATATTTTCTTCAGTTATCCCTGCAGTTCTATTCATTATTCCAACTGCAGTTGTATCATTACCTTTTAATGTTACCACTACATTATGAAGATCATTTCTATCCTTTAGATAATTAACATCAATATTTTTAACTTCTTCATCCATTAAAAATCTTAATGTATCCACAACATGTATAAAATCTTCCACAATAAACCTTCTTATATCACCAGGTGGATATTCCCTATTTTTTTGCATTACAATTATATCTGCTTTTCCTCTGCCCTTAAGTTCTTTAACTTTAGGACAAAATCTTCTATTGAATCCAACCATAGCAATAACATTGCGTTCTTTTGCTAAACTCTCTATCTCTTTGGCTTCTTCAAAATTAAAACTAATAGGCTTATCTATATATACACTAATACCTTGCTTTATTAATTTTTTAGCTATTTCATAGTGTCCATCTGCATGTGTTGAAATTATTGCTGCATCTATATCTTCTTTTAATAAATTTTCAATATTAGTATATGCTCTATCTATGTTATACTTATTTGATATTTCTTCTAACACAGCCTTATTTCTAGTGGAAATTAAAAGTTCCACATCTTCTTTTACTGTTAAAATGGGTAAATAAGCTTTTTTAGCTATTGCCCCTAAACCAATTATTGCAAGTCTCATAAAATCCCTCCATATATAGCATAATAATTTGTATAATATTACTATTTATTATACATTATAATTCTTCTATGATAACTTAAATCTAAATAATATTTGATATAATTTCATTGGTAATATAATTAAGCCTAGATAATATAACTATATAATTAATCTTATTTATCAAATTCTATATAATATACATTTTGTTTATATTAATTCTAATTTCTTTAATCCCTTTGCTATACCTTCATTTTCAACATCCTCTGTAAAATCAAAGGCATGCTCCTCTAACCCCTTATGATATCCTCCCATAGCTATACCATGCTTTACAACCTGGAACATTTCTATATCATTTTCTCCATCTCCAAAGGCATAAGCATTTTCTCTATCTATTCCTAGCTTTTCTAGTAGATGATCAACTCCATAACCTTTTGTGTATTTTGATACATATATTTCAAATGTATCACCAAATTGATTTGCCATAAATGCAAGGCCTTCATCTTTGTATTTATCACAAACTAACTTATAAGAGTTTATATCTTTTCCTATAGCTATTATTTTGCTTGTTTTTACAGTATCTTTTTCCCAATCTTCTGTAAAGTTTTCTATTCCAAGATTAGCTTTAATTACAAGATCTCTAACTTTTTCATTATTTATATCTAATACATAATTATTTTCTTGTCCCTCTAAAATGTATACTATATCATTCTCTTCAAGAAAACTTAGTATATCCTCAAGCTTTTTATTATTTATACATTCATTAAATATTAATTCATTTTCAATTTCTGCATAAGCTCCATTAGATGCTATATAACCATTTAAACCTAAATCAACTATTTCATTAGTAATAGAACTCTTAGGTCTTCCTGTTGCTAAAACAGTTAAATAACCATTTGCCTTTAATTTATTTATAGCTTCCTTTGTAGCATTTGTTGGAGCATATATACTTTTTGTCCAATCTATTAAAGTTCCATCTACATCAAAAAAAACTATTCCCTTGTTATTCATCATTCTTCCCCCTTGTAATTATGTCGCCAAATAAATTTATATAGCTATTAATTTATATAAAGTCCTGTTTCATTTACTATGTAACTATATATTATTTAAAACTTAAATTTCAATTTGCGTATTCTTCAATTTTTTATTAACTTATATCTTAACTTTTTAGTATATAATATCATATACTTATTTACTTTAAAAGTTTTCTTATATTTGCTCTCAAGTATGCCTAAAATTAAATTTTATTACATATTTTAATTTTTAACGCTTGCTTAATATATCTATATAATCTAATAATTTATCATAATAATCCTTATATTTCTTACAGATCTTTATCTTCTAATTATTATAAAATACTTATCATACATGATATCTCTAACCTTTCCTACTTATTGCAACTTATAAAAATATTAATAAAAAATCCCTAGGGTATTATCCTAGAGATTTCACTTCCATTTATGTATCATATATCAGTTATTTATTAACATATTCTTTTCTAATTAAATATTTCTAACTTCTCAAAATCGCTTATATTTGTAGGACGTCCATACAAATATCCTTGTACAATTTCACAACCTAAATTTTTTAGGACTTGTGCTTGCTCAAAGTATTCTACTCCTTCAGCAACAACTTCTAAGCCTAACCTATTGGCCATATTAATAATACTTTCTATAACTATTTTCCCTTTTTCTGATATATCTTTCTTATCTAAAAATAATTTATCTAGTTTTATTGTATCTATTGGAAGATTTTTTAGTATAGTTAATGATGAGTATCCATACCCAAAATCATCTAAAGATACCTTTATTCCTAAATCCTTTATTTCTTTTATAACAGAAATTATCTTGTTTGTATCTTTGAGCATTACTCTTTCCGTTACTTCTATTTCTAAAAATCTAGTATCTATATTATAATTATTTATAATATCATTTAATTTTGTTATGAAGGTATCATCTTCAATTAAAGTTACTCTCGATATATTTACTGATATAGGAACTAATTTAAACTTATTATCTGACCATCTATTAATAATTTTGCAAGCTTCTTCTAAAATATAAAGATCAAGCTCTATTATGGACTTATCTTTTTCTAATATGCAAATAAACCTTTCTGTGTTAATCACCCTTTTATTTTTACTATTCACTCTAACTAAACATTCAGCTCCAACTATAGATTCACTTTTCAAACTATATTTTGGTTGAATATATATATCAAATTCATTATTTCTTAAAGCACTATGTAAATAAATTTCCCTTTTATAATATTTTTTAAAAATATCTCTATAAATATAACTAATAAATAATACTATAACTAATATTAGCAAGAAGATTATAACAAATTCAACCAACCATATCACCTTTTTTCATCTATAATATTATATCAATAAATTTTCCTTTTTCTTTATCAGTATTATTTTTATTATTAATATCATTTTCATATGAAGTTATCTCTAAGGTATTCTTATAATTACTCATTTGCTTTTGTTTTCTTCTTCCAAATAGTTCTATTTGATTTATATTAGAATCTTTTAATTTATTAATATAATCACTTGAAACTTTTACTTTTTCATATTCGTATTTGTCTAACAATTCTTTTAGATTTATATTAATATCTAACTTCTTTATATCTTTATCTATTATTCTAATAAAATCATCATAATTCATTATTACTTTTCTTTTAATTATAATTTCTATTATAAATAGCATTAAGCTTATTAATAATGTTACAATAAATAAACATGAAATTATAAATATTATAACTCCCTCATGCATTTTATCACCTCAACGACAAATTTTCTGTAATACATTTATATATTTCAATAAATATCTTAAACTAGAATATTTATAGTAAAGCTTTAATTATGCCTTCTCTACTTATCGGTTTTGAAGTATACCAATTCATCCCTGACTTTATGGCTTCTTCTTTATCTTCTTTAAAATCATTAGCAGACATAGCTATTATTTTTATTGATTTTGAATCTTCTCTTTCAAAACTTCTTATTATTTTAGTTGCCTTATATCCATCAATAATGGGAATTTTAATATCCATTAGTATATAGCTATAATAATTAACTTCTGATTTATAAAACATTCCTATTGCTTCTTCCCCATTTGTAGCACACTTTACATTTAACCCTAACTCTGTCAAAATCTCCTTTGTTATCATTCGATTTATCTCATTGTCTTCTACTAATAGAATATTCTTATCTTTTAATAACTTTTCATCAATATCTTGTATATTATCTTCTTCTTGTTCATTCATATATTGCTTAAATTCTAAGTTAAATGTAAATATACTTCCATATCCCAATTTACTTTCTACTATCAGTTCTCCCCCCATTGCCTCTATAAACTCCTTGCATATGGATAGCCCTAATCCACTTCCACCAAATTGTCTGCTATTGGAATTATCTTCTTGCGCAAATGGTAAAAACATTTTATCCATAAATTCTTCACTCATACCAATACCATTATCACTTACCTTAAACATAATTTTTACATTTCCATCTAAGTCTTTACTTATTAGTTTTATGAATAATGATATAGTACCTTCATTGGAAGTATATTTAATTGCATTTATTAATAAATTTAGTATAATCTGCTTAAGCTTCAGTTCATCTCCTATTATAGTTAGATCATCTATCCCCTCTGTGACTATTTTATAATTTTGATTTTTTTCATCTATTTTATCTTTGATAATGACATTAATATCACTCAAAATATTATTAATCTTTACTTTTTGTTTTTCTATTCTTATTACCCTTGCTTCTATCTTAGAAATATCTATAACATCATTAAGTAAACTTAATAAATGATTTGATAATACATCTATTTTTTTAAGATATTCTTTAACCTTTAAATTACTATCACTTAATTTTATTGTAGCCGAAGTCAATCCCATTATTCCATACAATGGAGTCCTAATCTCATGGCTTATATTAGCTAAAAATATTCTTTTAGCTAAGTTAGCTTCTTCTAATTGAGCATATTTTTGATTATATCTTATTAATAAAATAAATGCTGATATAGTTACAATCATTATTGCTACAACTAACAATATACTAGATATTAATATTTTATTTGAGTTTGCTAATACTGAGTTTCTAGATAAAGAAACTACTACATATAAATCCATTGAATTTTCTATTTTTGAATATCCCAAATAATATTTTTGATTTTTATGGCTAACAATTTCTATACCATCTTCGCCATAATCCATATCGCTAATTATTTCCTCAGCCACATCTATATTATTTTGTTCTAAAAGCGTATTAAACATATTTTCATTTTTAAGAAACACAGCATCATTATTTGTAACTAGAATATCTCCCTTAGAATCAACTACATATGTTGATACTTGCCCAAAATAATTTTCTATATTAGATAAATTAATTAAATTTTCTATACTATCTGTTGCAAATAAAATACCTTTTATAGCTCCATTATTAATTATTGGCATTGTACTAATAACAACTATGCTATTATCAATTTTATCTCTTGTTTTATAGTAAACAGGACCTTTTCCCGACATTACTTCTTTAAAATCCCATCTATCCTTAATAGAATACCGCTTATCATCTGTAGTAATTGCGTTACCATCTATATCTGATATACCTATCCTTTTGAACCCTCTTAGTGTGGCTTCATCTTTCAATAAAACTGCCAGTTCTTCTTTATTATTATTATAATCACTTAATATATCTGAATTCGATATTAATATTGATTTTAATATTTCTTTTCTTATATTAAATAAATTAGATATAGAGCTAGACTCTTTTACTGATGTAGTTTTTACAAACCTATACGCATCTTCAATTAATATACTTTTTATGTAATTAATATAGATCCTTATAAGTATAATTAAAATTATTATTATTATTAATATTGAAAATTTTATTATATTCTTTTTATAAAATTCTTTTCCTATCTTTTTAAAATTCATCATTATTATCCTTTAAGTAATAATTTACTTCAGTTAAATATAATTAAACTTCCCTATTACTTAATTAGTCTATTAAATAATTATAGTATTTCTAAAATCGAATTTGTAGGAGCTGTAATATATTTATTATGGATGAAATAACTGGTTTGTTTTATTTTAGGGAAATTAAATTTATACAACTCCTATACAGATTAATTATATCATGTATATAATTTAAGAACATAATCAGAACATAAAAAGATATTTTTTTGATGTGAAATGTAAAAAAAGATAAAAAGCTTTAATACTTTTTATCCTTTCTACAACATACACTTAATTGTAAATTTATAATTTTCCTTGTTATAATTTATTATAGCTTTTAATTCTTTTGCTTTTTGATCTAATTCATTTACTATTTTGCTTTCTAATTCACTATATTCATTAGTAAAAGTAGATAATTTTATATAAAAACAATATTGCCTCTCTACACTCTTTAATTGACACTCTATTTTTTTTTCATAATCTCCATTTTCTATTAAATTAATACATATATACATAGTCTTCATTAATAAATCAGCTAAATCTATTATTTTATTACTATTATCTATACTTCCTTCAAAAACTAATTTAATAGATTTTACCTTACATATTTCTTCAATGTTATGTAAAATAGAATCTATAACTAAGTTATTTGTATAATATATCTTATTTATATTACTTAGATTTCCTTCTAAACTTTCTATGTATTTTTCAATACTATTATAATCTTTTCTAGTAAGTAATATCTTTATTGATAATAAATGATTTTTTATATCATGCTTAAAAACTTTATATTTATTATATCTATTTATATATATTTCATAATATTTTTTTTGCATTAAATGATTAGTTTCTAATAGCATATTTTTTTCTTCCAATATAGCAATATTATATAAATCTCTTAACTTAAATAAATTTATGTACATAATAAATAAGCATAATAATATTATATAAATTAATCCTTCATTAGCTATTAAATTCTCATATAAATATATCTTTATTATAATATCTAATGATAAACTTATACTTAATAATATAAAGATTTGTCTGCTATTTTTTATATTATTAAATATTTTGATAATTATATATTTATAAGATCGGA
>NZ_JAGGJY010000024.1 GCF_017873245.1 Clostridium tertium
TATTTCACTTTAAAGTGGCGACTCAGAAGGGGCTCGAACCCTCGACCTCCGGCGTGACAGGCCGGCACTCTAACCAACTGAGCTACTGAGCCAAAATTTATGGTGGAAACAACAGGGATCGAACCTGTGACCCTCTGCTTGTAAGGCAGATGCTCTCCCAGCTGAGCTATGCTTCCATATGGTGACTCCTAGGGGAATCGAACCCCTGTTACCACCGTGAAAGGGTGGTGTCTTAACCGCTTGACCAAGGAGCCAAATAATTTTTATCGCACTTTAAAGTGGCGACTCAGAAGGGGCTCGAACCCTCGACCTCCGGCGTGACAGGCCGGCACTCTAACCAACTGAGCTACTGAGCCAAATTTATGGTGGAAACAACAGGGATCGAACCTGTGACCCTCTGCTTGTAAGGCAGATGCTCTCCCAGCTGAGCTATGCTTCCATAATGGTGACTCCTAGGGGAATCGAACCCCTGTTACCACCGTGAAAGGGTGGTGTCTTGACCGCTTGACCAAGGAGCCATGTTTCTTTTTGCTTTTGTCAACCGAGCTGTTCTGTCGGCGAGCACATTAACTATAATACATAAATTTTAATATAGTGTCAACACTTTTTAACAACTTTTTTTTTTATTTTTAAATTACTTTATTTATACGCGCATTTAAGTCAATAATTTAGTACCTTCATTATCGAACTTTACTACATTTATAACCTTTTCATATCTTAATAAATGGGATTGATTTTCTTTTATTTCTTTTTTTATTTTATTCATTTCAAAATTACAAAATTCTAAAAATTCTTCTTTCTTTATTTCTTCTATATTTATATTATAGTTACTTTTCCTAAAATTTTGTCCACTAGCAATTATCCTTATAGGAATCTTATTATTTATTATACAGATTATCTCCTTTTCCCATATTCCTCTCTTATTTACTGAGTACTTATCCTTTAATAAGTTTATTTCTTCTACACACTCTTTAAATTGATTCTTAAAACTATCAAATAATATTTTATAAAATTGTAAAGATATTCCCCTATTTAATTTTATTTTTAGAAAGTCCTTATTATTTATTAAAAATTCATCTACGTCTGATTCTGGAATGAATCTCAAATCCTTATTTAAAAATATATTAATTCCCTTAGAGTTAGGATAATTTACTACACATTGATCATAGTTCATTCTTCTTAACTTAAATTCTTTATTATAATCTTCATTATCTTCATTAATTACTTTAACTATCATAATTTCACCTCATTACTATATCTCATGTAATTTAAGCTAACCGTATTTCATTTATTCCTTATTTATTTATCTCTTTACTTATTTTATTATTCCATATTTATAAATTTATATTATATATATTTTTTTAATATTACAGTTTTAAAGAACTTATATTATAATGTGTATTAACTCATATTTACTGGTTTATATAATAGAATTTATATCTAAACTTAAGAGCTACTAAAAAATTTTACATATATAGAATATTATTATATTAACCAAAAAATTTATAATATGATAAAATTAAAATTATTAATTTATTAAGGAGATTTATTATGATTCATCATGATTTAATTATAGTTGGTGGTGGTGCTTCTGGCTTATCAGCAGCTATTACTGCTAAAGATTTTGGATTGGATGTTGCCATAGTCGAAGGTACTGATAGGATAGGAAAAAAAATATTAACTACAGGAAATGGTCGTTGTAACATCTCTAATAGAACAATTTCATTTCCTTTCCTTTCCTACCATAGCGAAAATCCTGGCTTTTTTACAAATGTTTTATCAAGTTTTAGTGTAAATGACACTGAAAATTTCTTTTTATCATTAGGACTTCCAATTGTAGAATTAAAAAATGGTAAAATGTATCCTAAATCACTTCAAGCATCTTCAGTTGTAGATATATTAAAATTAGCTTTAGAAGATCGAAGTATTCCTTTATACACAGATTGTAAAGTAAAAGATATCCACAAGAAAAATGTTTTTAAGTTATCCACAAGTAACGAAGAAAATAAGTTATTCACATGTAACAAATTAATTTTAGCTTGTGGAGGAAAATCAGCAGTGAAAACAGGATCTGATGGTTCTGCTTATAACTTAGCAAAATCATTTGGGCATTCAATAATTGAAACCATTCCTGGAATAGTTCAATTAAAGTTGAGTTACCCTTATTTAAAATCCATAACAGGAGTAAAATTTGATGGGTATGCAACATTATTAGTTGATGGTGATCCCATAAGAAAAGAATTTGGAGAAATTCTCTTTACTGATTACGGAATATCAGGCCCTCCAATTCTTCAAATTTCAGGTCATGCATCTAAAGCTTTATTAAAGAAAAAAAACATTGAAATTATTGTAGATATGATGCCTAATCAATCATTATCTGAAATAGAAGATTTTATGGAAAGTCATTTTGCAATGTTTTCTCATAGACCTGTTATAAATTCTTTAATTGGAATAGTAAATAAAAAATTAATTCCAACGTTATTAAAGGAAGCTAAGATAGAAAATTTACATAAGCCTTGCTATGACTTACAGTGGGATGAGAAGAAAAGACTTATTAACTTATTAAAGAATTGGAAATTTAAATGTATTGATACTAATGGATTCAATCAAGCACAAGTTACTATTGGAGGAATAAACACTAAAGAGGTTGATCCAAAAACACTTGAATCTAAGCTAGTTAAAAATTTATATTTTTGTGGAGAAATACTAGATGTAGATGGCGACTGTGGTGGCTTTAATCTCCATTGGGCTTGGAGTTCAGGCAATTTTGTTTCAAAAAATATAGCTAATTCTTAATATAAAAAAAGGAGTAATAAACAATCAGCTTATTACTCCTTTTATAATCTAGCACTTATTCCAACGACCAATTAATCTCGTTAATTCTTTTCCATCAACAGTTTCTATTTTGTGAATAGTAACTATTTCATCTCCCTCTTCTACTCTAACATCTGTAAATACCTTAACTTCTTCGCCATATTTACATTCCTTCTCAAATGTTACCTTAACTTCACTTAATACATAATTATTTACAATATCTTCTGGTAATGTCTCAACAGCCCAATCAATGTATTTAGTATTATTTACATGCTTATTAAAATCTATATCTGTATATCTTATCTTGAAGTTTCTTTGATACTTATGTTCATCAATCTTTTCTAATCTAGGAAGCTTAAATTCCTCTTTCATATCGCCATCCACACCATAAACATTATATTGTTCCTGTGGTATTCTCATCATTCTTCTTTTTTCTAAGTTAACTAATAAAAATATAGCATTAGCAGATACAACTATATTTCCACTACTATCTTTAATTTCATAATTCCTCAAAGCATAAAATTTCTTAAACCCTACTGCTTCAGTTTTCACTGATAATTTTTCTCCATACATTGGATGTCTAAATACTTTTACATGATAGTTATAAAATACCCATGTCATATTATTTTCTAGTAAACTTTCCATACCTGAACCAAGCTCTTCTGATTGTTTTGTACCTATATCAGATAAAATATTTATTATAGTTGACATTGTACATCTTAAATTGCTATCTACATCATAATAATGCAATTCATATTCCTTACTATAACTTTTCCCCATAATATCCTCCTAATCCAAACATCAAAACCTTGTATTTCTACAGAGTTGATGTATTATTATAATTATAGCACTTTTTATATAATTTTGAAAAAACTATACTTAAAGATTATTATAACTTCATTTTAATAGAATCTATTATAATTCAATTCATTGATTAATCTCTCTATATCTATTCCCTTTTTTATGCACATATCTTCTATTGTAATTCTACTATTACTACTAAAAATTCCACATCCTATCCCAAAGCTTAATAATATTTGTTCAACTTGAGGATTTTCTTGTATAGCCTCTAATACGGTCATATCTTTATTTATCATATACTCACCTCTACTATGTTTTCTTTTTATAGTATTAGTTTTGTATAAGGTCATTTATACATAATAATACAAATAAAAGGCCTATTTAACTAAATATAATCTAGTTAAATAAACCTTTCTCAATTTACATTATAGGATCTATAAAATTTTCTACAATATTACTTCTATCTAATGATAGTATATTTAAATAAGATATTGTATATGCTTGAATTGAATATTGTCCTATTATAGCTATTACTATCCCAACTAAAGGTATTACTTGAATGATAGCTAAAACTAATCCAATACCAATTGTTATTCCAGATATAGCTGCCAATTTCCCTATAGTTGACCAGAAATATCCCTTTTTAAATAGCATAAATGTTTCCCCTATTGCTTCAGTAATAGTTAAATCCCTTACTATTAGCATTGAAGTAAATAAAGATGTTAATGGTGTCAAAATAACAATTATTGCAATTATTAAAGGAATTAATATTATTAATCCAATTCCAACAGTTAATAAAGCTAATAGCATTGTTAATAAGGCTATTACTACCACAAATGCAAAAGTCATTAACCAAACTAATATATTTAATCCTAAAATACTCCATTTTCTTTTCCAAACATATTTATTGGCAGATCTCCAACTTACTTCATTTCCTTTATTAGCATCATCTAGTATTTTAGTTATAATTCCATTTGCATATAACATCAATACTGATGATATTAATGCTATTAAAATTATAAGAAATATTGTTCCTATTCCTATGAACGGTATTGCTTCATCAAAATAAGAATATGAATACGAGTATGAGTATGAAATATTTATTAAGCTTGAAAAAACTATCCCTATGATTACTCCAAATAAAACTACAATTGTAGGAACGATAAATATTCCAATAACCTTTAAAATTTCTAACACATTATTTTTACATAAATTAAATGCTCTCGATAATATTTCTGAAACTGATAAATGAATTTTCCCCTCTTCCATAAATTCACCTCCTATATTTAAATCATATTAACATATATATTAATTTTACCACAATTTATTTACAATATTTATTAAATATATTCTTTTTTATACAATATCATAAATAATTAAGGAGAGTATTATAAAAGTTAATACTCTCCTATATATTTTATAATTCTTTTGTTACTCTTATTGTTTGATCTCTTCTTGGACCTACACCAACTATTGATATCTTTGTACCTGTAAGTTCTTCAATTCTTGTTAGATACTTTTTAGCATTTTCAGGAAATTCATCATAACTTCTAGCATTTGCTACTTCTTCACTCCAACCATCGAACTCTTCATATATAGGTTCGCACTTTGCTAAATCATCTAAACTTGCAGGGAAGTAATCTATAACTTTATCATTAAACTTATATCCTACACAAATTTTAAGTTTTTCTAATCCAGCTAAAGTATCTATCTTAGTCACACATAATGATGTTAATCCTGATACTCTTACTGTTGTCTTTAATATGACAGCATCTAACCATCCACACCTTCTAGATCTTCCTGTAGTTACTCCATATTCATGACCCTTTTCTCTTATCCATCCACCGATTTCATTATCTAATTCAGTTGGAAACGGCCCCTTGCCAACTCTTGTTGTATATGCCTTTGCAATTCCTACTGCATTAGTAACCATGGTTGGTCCAATTCCAGAGCCACTAGCTACACCGCAGGCTGTAGTGTTTGATGATGTAACATATGGATATGTTCCATAATCTATATCTAAAAGCATTCCCTGAGCGCCTTCAAATAAAACTGTTTTATCTTGTTTTATTTCATCATATAACCTTACTGAAGTATCTTGTACATATGGTTTTAATCTTTCTGCAAGTTCTAGATATTCTGAAAGTATCTCATTATAATTTAATTCTTCTCCACCTAAGACATTTACTATATATTTATTTTTAGAATCTATATTTTCCTTTAATTTTTCTTTAAATATATTTTCCTTTATAAGATCACATACTCTTATTCCAGATCTTTCAAACTTATCTGTATAACAAGGTCCTATTCCTTTTCCTGTTGTACCTATGTCATTTTTCCCTCTAGCTTTTTCCTTTAGTTTATCTAAAATCTTATGATATGGCATTATAACATGCGCTCTATCACTTACTATAAGTTTTTCTGGTGTAACTTTAACACCCTCACCTTCTAGGTAATCTATCTCTGTAAATAAAGCCTTAGGATCTACAACAACACCATTTCCTATAATATTTAATTTATTATCATATAATATTCCTGATGGGATTAAATGAAGTTTATATTGCTTATCTCCAACTTCAACTGTATGACCTGCATTATTTCCCCCTTGGAATCTAACTATTACCTCTGCTTCTTCTGCAAGGTAATCCGTCATCTTTCCTTTTCCTTCATCTCCCCATTGAGCTCCTAGAACAACAAATGCTGACATTTACATTGCCTCCTTGTTAAAGGACCTATGAGTCCTTCATTAATAAAATTAATTAATATTAATCTCCACATAACATATTATCAAAGCATAAATGAACTTTCAACTAATTTGCGAATATTTTTTTGCATTAATTTAATATAATTCGTATAATGAAGATAGTAATTACTTATATTTTTGATTAAAATAAATAATTTATTCTATAAAAAGGAGTATTAATATGAATATTTATGAGAAATCCCTAAAATATCATGAAAACTTGAGAGGTAAAATTGAAATAACATCAAGATGTAAAATATCTAATGAAAATGATTTAAGTTTAGCATATACTCCTGGAGTAGCTGAACCATGTAGAAAAATACATAAAGATCCTAATGATGCCTATATCTATACAAGAAAATGGAATACTGTTGCAGTAATATCTGATGGAACAGCTGTGCTTGGATTAGGTGACATTGGTCCTTTAGCATCTCTTCCTGTCATGGAGGGTAAATCTATATTGTTTAAAGAATTTGGAAATGTAGATGCCTTTCCATTAGTTTTAGATACTAAAGATGTTGATGAAATAGTTGAAACAATTATAAGGATATCTAAAGGCCTAGGAGGAATAAATTTAGAAGATATATCTGCTCCTAGATGTTTTGAAATAGAAAAAAGACTTAAAGAAAAATTAGATATACCTGTTTTTCATGATGATCAACATGGTACAGCTATAGTTGTATTAGCAGGCTTAATAAATTCATTAAAATTAGTTAATAAAGATATTAAAAATATAAAAATTGTTATAAATGGTGCTGGCTCTGCTGGAACTGCTATATGCAAGTTATTGGTTTCCTTTGGCGCAAAAAATATAATAGTATGCGATAAGTCAGGAATAATTAGCTCTTATAATCCAAATTTAAATGATTCAATGAAAGAATTAGCCCTAATTACTAACAAAGATAACATAAGTGGCAATTTAAAAGATGCCTTAATTGGTGCTGATGTATTTATAGGGGTTTCTGCTCCTAACTTAATCACACAAGAAATGGCTAATAGCATGAATTCAGACTCAATAATTTTCGCTATGGCAAATCCTATTCCAGAAATATTCCCAGATGATGCAAAGGAAGCTGGGGTAAAAATAATAGGTACAGGAAGATCAGACTTTCCAAATCAAGTTAATAATGTATTAGCCTTTCCTGGGATTTTTAGAGGTGCTTTGGATGTAAGAGCCTCCGATATTAATGAGGAAATGAAAATTTCAGCTGCATATGCTATTGCTAATTCTGTAGATAAGAATGATCTGAATTTTGATTTTATATTACCTAAGGCATTTGATTTAAATGTTCAAAAAGCAGTTGCTGAAGCAGTTAGAAAAGCTGCAATTAAAAGTGGGATTGCTAGAATATAATATTTTATTATTTACTATATAAATTTAGTATTTTTATAATTAAAAATAACAAGAGGAGATTTAATAAATCTCCTCTTGTTATTGCATATTTTTAGATTTTTCGGCGCACTTTTCCATTGCCTTTATTACTGCATTTCTAAATCCATTACTTTCTAACTCTGTTACAGCTTCTATAGTTGTTCCTCCTGGAGAACAAACCATATCCTTTAATTCAGCTGGATGCTTACCTGTATCTAAAGCCAATTTTGCCGATCCCAATATACTTTGCTCCGCCATTTTATATGCCTTATTTCTTGGTATTCCAAGTTTTACAGCAGCGTCTGCCATAGCTTCTATAAACATAAATACATAAGCTGGAGATGATCCACATAATGCAATAAATCCATCAAAATACTTTTCTTCTAATATTTCATATTTACCAAAATTTTTAAAAATATTGCATATAAGTCTTAATTCTTCTTTATTTACATTTAAATTAGGACAAATAGCTGACATTCCCTCACCAACTAAAGCTGGTGTATTTGGCATAGTTTTTACTATTTTATAATCTTTATCTAACCATTCTTCTAAGTCAGATAGATTTATTCCTGCAGCTATAGATACTATTATAATATCCTTTTTTAAATTTCCTTTTATTTCGTTAATAACCTTTTTATACATATTAGGCTTTATAGCCAAAAATAATATATCAGAAAACTTTGCTACCTCTATATTATCTAATGTACATTTTACCTTAAACTCATCTATTATATTACTCTTTGATTCTTCACTTCTTGTTGATACCATAATATTATCAATATTTATATAATTTGAACTTATAAGTCCATTAAGCATTGCTTTTCCCATATTTCCACAACCTATAAATCCTATTTTTTTATTCATTACTTTCACCTTCTCTTTAATTCATTGTAAATAAATTTCTTAATTAATTATTATTTATAAGTTTCACCATTATACTCATAGGATAGCTTTATATTTTAAACATAAACTAGCTATAAAGGAGGGATAGTTATGACAAATAATTTATTGCTCACAGATAGAGAAAATAAAATAAATAATTTATTAGAGTTTAATCCTTCAAAAGAAAATATAAAACCTATTATTAAAGTAGTAAATAGAGACAAGTTCTACGACATTTATATTTTACTTAGAGGTTTAACTAAGGAAGAAATTTTAATAAAGTATATAAACAACTTTCTTATTTTAAATCTCTCCTTAAAAAATAAATACAATAATAAAGTAAATTTTAAAAGATCATTTTATTTAAAAAATGTAGATATAAACAATACTGAAAATATTGCCTGTGCTAATTTAATTTACTTTAAAATTCCTAAAACTCAAAATTAAATTTTAAAATAAAGCTATGCATAAGCATAGCCTTATTTTATTCTTTATAAACTAGCTCTAAATTGGCAAATTTACTTTGTGATCCTATCCAAGCCATTTTAACAGTTCCCACTGGGCCATTTCTTTGTTTTGCTATAATACATTCACCTATGTTCTTTTCTTCTGTTTCCTTATTATAATACTCATCTCTATATAAGAACATAACAACGTCAGCATCCTGCTCTATTGACCCTGATTCTCTTAAATCCGAAAGCATTGGTCTATGATCAGCTCTTTGCTCTGGGGCACGTGATAACTGAGATAATGCAATTATAGGGCATTCCATTTCTTTTGCAAGAGCCTTTATAGATCTAGATATTTCTGAAACTTCTTGTTGTCTACTTTCACTTCCAGCGCTACCACTCATTAGTTGTAAATAGTCTATAAGAATCATATCTATTCCATGTTCCATTTTTATCTTTCTACATTTAGATCTCATTTCCATTACACTTAAACCAGCCGTATCATCTATATAGATTTTAGCTTTAGATAAAGGACCCGTAGCTCTAGCTATTCTTTCCCAATCATCATCATCTAAATTACCAGTTCTAAGCTTTAACATATCAACATTAGCTTCAGAGCAAAGCAATTTATATGCTAATTGCTCCTTAGGCATTTCTAAAGAAAATATAACTACACTTTTTCCTTCCCTTAATGCTGCATTTTCTGCTATATTTAATGAAAATGTAGTTTTTCCCATAGATGGTCTAGCTGCAATAAGAACCATATCTCCTTTTTGGAATCCTGATGTCTTAGCATCTAAATCTCTTATTCCTGAACCAACACCAGTTATTGACCCCTTATTATTAAATAATCTTTCAATTTCTATAAATCCTCTTTCCAAAACTGTAGAAAGTGGTTCATAATCATTTGATCCTTGTTTTTCTGCTAAATCAAAAATCTTTTTTTGAGCTAAATCTAATACATCATCAACTTTATCTTGTTTATTGTAACTTTCTTCTATAATAGCTGTAGATGATTTTATTAACTTTCTCAATAGTGATTTATCTTCTACTATTTTTATATAGGCTTCTAAATTAGCAGTCGTAATTACTGATGAACTTATTTCTGATATATAAGTAACTCCACCAGCCTTATCTAGGTTATCTGTTGATTTTAAATATTCTAATAAGGTTACAAGGTCAACAGCCATATCTTGTGAGAACATTTCTCTAATAGCCTTAAATATAACCTTGTGCCCATCTCTATAAAAGTCTTCATCATTTAATTTTTCTAAAGACTTAGCAATAGCACTTTTATCTATTATCATGGACCCAATTACAGACTGTTCTGCTTCTAAACTTTGAGGTAAACTCCTCATTATTGGTGCTTCCATATGTAACCTCCTTCCTTTTCATAATAATATATTATATCAAACTTTTATATTATATAAAATAAAATTAAGCTTCCAAAAGGAAGCTTAATTAATAATTTACTTTTCAAATACTATTCCCATCAATTCTTCTATATGACTTATAGCTTTAACTTCTATATCTTTTAACTCTAATGGTATTTCTTTTTCATTTGCCTTAGGAATAACAACAAGTTTTATTCCTTTTCTTCTAGCACCATATATCTTCTCAAATATTCCACCAACAGGTTTAATATTTCCTCTTAATGATATTTCACCTGTTATAGCTATATCTTGTCTTATAGGTTTTTCTAGTAAAGCACTTATTATTGAAATAGTAATTGCTGCTCCTGCTGATGGTCCATCAATTTTTCCTCCACCAACTACATTTACATGTATATCATAATCCTTTATATCTTTGTCAGTAATTCTTCTTATTACTGATGCTGCGTTAAATACAGAATCCTTCGCCATTGAACCTGCTGTATCATTAAACTTTATAGTTCCCATTCCTGGTTTTTTAGATTCAAATACAACAGTTTCTATTTCTAGTGTTGAGCCTAAGAATCCACTTACTCCTAATCCATATGTATGGCCTATTTGAGATTTATCTATATCCTCAAATATTTCATAAGGTACATATCTCCCTATAGAAATAACTTCTTCTACATCCTTAAGTGTAATTATATTGCTGCCTTTATCCTTTGAGTGATACAATGAATAGCCATAAGCATCTGCTAATATATTAACAGCTTTTCTTCCTTCTATTGTATATCTGCTTATAAGATCAGCAATTCCATCTTCCAATTGAACATTTAATTTTTTAGATGCATTGTCTATTATTCCTTTAATATCACTAGGTGATAATGGCTCAAAATAAACCTCTGTGCATCTAGATCTTAATGCTGGATTTATTTTCCCTGGTTCTCTTGTAGTTGCACCAATTAAAACAAAGTCTGCTGGGGCACCCTTTTCAAAAAGATATTTTATATATTCAGGTGTGTTTTCATCATCTGGGTCATAATAAGATGATGAGTACTCAACTCTTTTATCTTCTAATACTTTTAGCAACTTATTTTGAAGAATTTCATCTAATTCACCAATTTCATCTATAAATAAAACTCCTCCATGAGCTTCAGTTACTAGTCCAGTCTTAGGTTCTGGAACACCTATCTCAGCTAAATCCTTCTTACTACCTTGATATATAGGATCATGAACTGATCCTAGTAATGGATTTGTTATTTCTCTTGGATCCCATCTTAACGTAGTTCCATCAACCTCAACAAACTTAGAATCTCCATCAAATGGAGTAGACTGTAACTTCTTAGCTTCTTCTAACGCTAATCTTGCTGCTGAAGTTTTACCAACTCCAGGTGGTCCATATAAAATTATATGCTGAGGATATGGAGATGCCATTTTAGATATAAGTGATTTTATTGCTCTCTCCTGCCCTACTACTTCATCAAAGGTTTCAGGCCTTAAAAGACTCATTACGTTTTTATTAATCTTTTTTGAATCTAGTTCTTCTAATCTTTCTAGCTTCTTAGTAGTTTTTGCACTTTCAGGACCTTTTTGCTTTTTTAATATAGATAATTTAATATCATCCATAAATTTATCTTGTCTTTCTTGAAGTGCCTTTTCAACTTGTGTTTCCACTTTGTTTTGAACATACTTTCTAGCTATGTTTTCTGATATATAATAAATTGTATCTTCTAGTACACCTCTTAATTCCTCATCGCTTGGTACAGATTTTATACCTTTTCCATCTGAGGCAATTACATTTAATGCATATACTCTTTCACATATATTAGGAGAATTCGCATACTTTTGAAGTTTGAATCTTACAATTCTTGCTCTTACCGCTCCCTCATCTAATACATTATTTAATATTTGATTTATAACATTTACTTGTGCATCTAAAGATAACTCACTATCTAATATACTTTCTATATTTGTTTCGTCATAAGTCTTCAAACTTAGTCCTCCTTATGATTGCGGCGTGATTATTACTTTCATCTTAGTTGAAACTTCTGGATATAGCTTTATTTCTATATCGTAACTACCAGCAACCTTTATTGTATCCATAACTATTTTTTTCTTATCCACTGATAATTTAAATTGTTTATTTATTAATTCAGCTACATCTTTACTTGTTATAGCTCCAAATAATCTTCCACCATTTCCACTTTTAGCTTCAATCTTAATTTCCTTGCCCTTTAATTCAGATGCTAACTTTTGTGCGGCTTCAATTTCTGCTAATTTCTTCTTTCTTTCATTTTCCTTCTTAGTGTTTAGGATGTGCATGTTATTGTTATTTGCTTCTTCTGCTAACTTTCTTGGAAATAAAAAGTTTCTTGCATATCCGTCTGATATATCAACAACGTCTCCTTTTTTTCCTACTTTTTTAACATCTTGTAATAATATTACTTTCATGTTATTCACCCACCTTTAAATGTTCTTCTATTGATCGTTTTAGTATTTTTATAGCACTTTCTATTGATGTATTATTTAATTGAGCTCCAGCCATATTCATATGACCACCACCACCTATTGCTTCAAGTATTACTTGAACATTAGTTTCTCCTATAGATCTACCACTAATAGTTATATCTCCATTTATCTCTGCTAATACAAAGCATACATTTATTCCAGATATATTTAGTAGCTCATCGGCAGCTCTAGCTGCCATAAATCCCTTTTTTATTCTTTTAGGAGCAACTGCAATAGCTAAACCATTCTTAACTTCTGCAGACCTTATTGTGTCTGCAATAACTAAATAATCCTCAAGATCATCCATAAACATCTTCTTAACTTCAATTGTATCAGCTCCAAGTCCTCTTAAAAATGATGCAGCATCAAAAGTTCTAACACCAGCTTTAAAGGAAAAGCCCTTTGTATCCATAAATATTCCTGCAAGTAAACCTTCTGCTTCCAATCTATATAAGTTAGGCTTTTGAACCATATACTGAATAATTTCTGTAACCATTTCAGATGTAGATGAGGCATATACTTCTATATAATTTAAAATTGCACCTTCAACTATATCTGGGCTTCTTCTATGATGATCTATAATTATTTTTCTTTGTGCCTTCTCAACAATACTTGTATCTAATATATATCCTTTATTATGAACATCTACTATAATTAATAAAGTTTTTTCATTAATTTGTTCATAAGCTTCTTCTTTAGAAATAAATAAGTTATCATATTTAGGATCACTTTTTAGTTTAGATAAGAAATAATCAATAGCTGTAGTATCCGCTCCTAATATGATTTTACATGGCTTTCCTAACTGTTTTACTACAGATGATATTCCTACAGATGAGCCGAAACAATCCATATCAGGATTTTTATGACCTATAATAAAAACATTACTACTCTCATATATTAATTCCTTTAATGCATGAGATATAACTCTTGCCCTTACTCTAGTTCTCTTTTCTATTTCTCTAGTATTTCCACCAAAAAATTTTATTTTTTCATTATTTTTTATAACTACCTGATCCCCGCCTCTACCTAGTGCTAACTCTTTTGCAGTAACAGCAAATGTATTATTTTCTAGAGGACAAGTTCCACCTCTTCCGATACCAATACTTAAAGTAACTTCAAATTTATTTCCCCTATCTATTTTTGATATATCTTCTAATATAGAAAACTTATTATTTATCTCTTCATCTATATATTTATCTTGTACTGAAAGGACATATTTATTAGAGTCATATTTTGTTATCATTGCCTTAAGTTTTTGAGCATATAAATTTATTGTTTTTTCAATCTCAGCAACTAACATTGGTCTATCGCTATCTAATGTAGTTTCTAAAGCTTCTGCTAGGTTATCTACTTCTATAAGCATTATACTCTCTTTAGTATTATCTATATTTTTCAAATTACTTATATCATTAAAATAAACTATATATAATTCTTCATTTAAATCATATTTTTCTATTTTAGTTGCATATACCTTATATAAAGAATCTAATATTTTTATTTTTTGATGCAAGTCTCTATCACAAGTTAATAGTCTAGATAAATTTAGCCCTCTAGCAATACTAACTACATTTAATCCTATAGGATTTTCATTTGGTACAAATTTTTGGAATTCTTTATTACTCCAAAAAATCTCTCCCGATTCTTTTATTAGGGCTAACGGAAATATTAAATTTAATATATTACTATTTATATCTCTATTTATATTTTCTTTGATTCTTTCTATATTATCATCAGATTTACCTTTTACCATATATTCACTTAAGCTAAATATAATAAATAAAATTAACAATATAGATCCTAAAAGAGTGCTTTTTATATAATAAAACCCTATACATGCGCCTACAAAAATAAGTGGTGTAATTATAGGCTTAATACTTTTAAGCCTTGTTTTTATTAAATCATTCCATATCATAAGATTAATGGTGCTCCTTTAAATGTAATTGAAGTTTACTTAAGCTTCTCCCATCCTTTTCATACTCATGTCCTTCTGCTATACCAACTTGTAATTTCTTTTTCATATCATCATCTACATCTTGACATGAATATCCTAATTTTTGAGCCAATACATATAATACGAGTATAGCACCTGATATGCAATTTAAAATTGCATCTTGAGCTACATTACTTCCCTTAGTAAGTAAATGATAGAATTCACCTATTATACATAATAAATTTGCTTTTAATTTTTCTATCATTTTTATATTAGCCATTATATTTAAATCATCTCTCTTCACCCTGCTCACCCCTATACTAATACCCTTGTATTTATATTTTAATTATAAATTACTTTTATTGCAACAAATTATGAAGCCTTTTACAATTTTTGTAAAATATTAATTGTATTAATATAATAAAAAACCCCTGATATGTCAGGGGTTGATTATACTACTCAGTTGTGAATGGTAATAATGCTATATTTCTTGATCTCTTTATAGCAGTTGTTAATTCTCTTTGGTGCTTAGCGCAAGTTCCAGAAATTCTTCTTGGTAATATCTTACCTCTTTCTGTTACGAACTTTCTTAGCTTAGTAATATCTTTGTAATCTATTGCTTCAGCCTTTTCTACACAAAAAGCACATACTTTTCTCTTAGATCTTCTCATTTTTCCAGATCTCTTCATGTCTTTCATGCTAATTCCCTCCTTCTTATTAGACTAATTAGAAAGGCATATCTCCATCATCTACAGGAGTCATGTCTTCCTCAAAATTCATTCCACCAAAATTATTTGATGAATTTGAATAATCAGAACCAGTATTTGAAGAACCATATCCATTGTTATATGAACCTTGGTCTCTTCCAGCACCCCCATTGTTACCTGATCCTATAAACTCAAATGAATCTACAACTATATCAGTTGTATATCTTTTAGTTCCATCTTTAGCATCATAACTTCCAGTTCTGATGCTTCCAGTAACAGCTAGTTGTCTGCCCTTTGTAAGATATTGTGCTATTGTTTCACCAGTTTTACCAAAAGCTATACAATTGATAAAATCAGTTTCATCCTTTTTAAAAGGTCTTGTTACTGCTAAAGAAAATCTTGTTACAGCAGTACCACTTCCAGCAGCAAAATTAAGCTCTGGATCTTTTGTTAGTCTTCCAATAAGTATTACCTTATTCATGACAATATCACCTCTTACGCTTCTTGTTTAACTATGATGTGTCTTAAAACACCATCAGTAATTCTGAATATTCTGTCTAACTCTTTAGGTAGTTCTGAATCAGCATTAAAGTTGATTAATGTATAGAAACCTTCGTTAACTTTTGCGATTTCGTAAGCAAGCTTTCTTCTACCCCAAACGTCAACATTTTCTATAGTTCCTCCACCGTTTTCTATTACACCCTTAAACTTTTCGATGTTAGCTTTGCAAGCTTCTTCATCTAATGATGGGTGTAGTATGAATATAGTTTCGTACTTTCTCATCATTTTCACCTCCTCCCCTCGGACATTGGCTGTGCTTTGCACAGCAGGGATTACAATTAAATATTGTAACATTATTCATTTTCTTTTGCAAGTTTTAAATTTAATTACTATAAATTAACGATTTTTTTAGCATCTTTTTGAAATTTGCTTCTTGGTAACATTATTATTCGTCCACAACCAGTACACTTAATTTTGATATCTGCTCCAAGTCGTATAACCTCAAATTCCTTACTTCCACACGGATGTTGCTTTTTCATTTCTACTATATCACCTAAATCAAAAGTTTCTATCATAATTAAACCTCCAACCATTTAAATTAAACAAATTTATTATTTACTATTTGAGTCTTTGGATATGGTATCTCTACCCCAGCCTCATCTAATGTCTTCTTTATTTCTTTTCTTAATTCTCTTTCCATCTTCCATTGAGATAAAGGCTTTGATTTTCCAACTACTCTTATTGTAACTCCTGATGCATTTAATGATATAACACCTAATACTTCTATCTCTTCCTTAACTTCATCTTTATTTTTTTCTTCAAAATTTTTACATGTATCTTCGATTAAGCTAATTGCATTATCTACATCTTCTTCATATGCAATTTCTACATCAACCATAAATCTCATATTTCCTCTTGAATGATTAGTTACTTCTAACACAGCTCCATTAGGTAAAACATGAACATCTCCACTAAAATCCTTTAAAACAGTAGATCTTATTCCAATATTTTCTACTATACCACTATAAACACCTATAGTTACGTAATCTCCAACTCCATATTGATCTTCAAAAAGTATAAAAAAACCGTTTATTAAATCCTTAACTAAACTTTGTGCTCCTATACCAACTACAAAACCAACAGCACTCAACACAGCTGCTGATACCTTAAATGTACTTCCTATTATTATTGCTGCTCCTGATATGTAAACAGCATATTTAAGTGAACTTTTTAGTATAGCTCCTACAGTAATTGCCTTTTGTCTATTCATTGAAAAGCTTAATTTACTTTCAATCTGATTTTTTACAAACTTATCAATTAACTTATCTCCTATTTTTATAGCAAGATACATAGCAACTATAAGTAATATTAATCTTATTCCTTTATTAAGTATAAATTCCAGAGTACTTACTGC
The DNA here is from genome assembly GCF_017873245.1 of Clostridium tertium. Classification (GTDB taxonomy): domain Bacteria; phylum Bacillota; class Clostridia; order Clostridiales; family Clostridiaceae; genus Clostridium; species Clostridium tertium. The sequence continues at coordinate 17,492 of NZ_JAGGJY010000024.1, forward strand.
ATTTCCCATGACCTCTTCCCAATTCACATTTAAAATAATCTTTCCATTATCATTTATACCAGGACTAACCCATGTTAATAAGTTTTGCATACCTCACCTCTAATACTATTAAATTATTTCTTTAAACTCATTTTGCTCTTTCTCATATATATGTTTATATCTTATACTATCCCTTGATATAATTTCATCTATGTATTTTTTTTCTTCTATTCTAATGCAAATTCCACAGCTTTGTGTAATTGCTGTAGGAGTTGGCATCATCTTAAAGATCATATTTTCTTCCTTTAACACTTTTTCTCCATTCATAGCATCTAGCGTATTTTTAAAAACTATAATATAGTACTTCATAATGTCCTCCCTTTTCAAGTTTATTTATGTTTAATTATATTATATATATGTTTTAATTAAGAATCTATATTAATAACTTTATATAATCTTATTCATTTATAAAAATACTCACTATATTTAAATATATGTATTTTTTATCAAAAGCCAATTTACTTAAGACTTTCTCTTCTATTACATTTAAAATCCCCTTATTTTATAAATTTATTATTTTGTAAATACTATTAAAGTATCTTATAATTTTATTATAAAATTAAGCTTATATAAATTAAAAGGAGTAAATTATGAATATATATTTAGATAATGCAAGTACAACATTTCCTAAGCCTAAAAATGTTGTTGATTCTATATGCAACTTTCTAACTAACATTGGAGGAAACCCTGGCCGCTCTAACCATAATAATGCTCTACAAACTAATAGACTTTTATTTGAGGCAAGAGAAATTATATCTGATTTTTTCAAATTTAATTCTATTGAAAATGTAATATTTACTAATAACATAACCACTTCATTAAATATATTAATAAATGGATCACTTGTAGCTGGAGACCATGTAATAACATCTTCTATGGAACATAACTCTGTTTTGAGACCATTAGTCAATTTAAAAAATAAAGGAATAATAGAATTAGATATTATAAATGCTGATAAATTTGGTTTTGTTTCTGTTGAAGAAATTAGAAGTAACATAAAAATAAATACTAAAATGGTAGTTCTTAGCCAAGCTTCTAATGTAATAGGAAGTATTCAACCAATTAAGAAAATTGGAACTTTATGTAAAAGCAAAAATATATTTTTTTTATTAGATACTGCTCAGGGAGCAGGAGTATTAGATATAGACTTTACAGATCTTAACTTAAGTGCACTAGCTTTTACTGGACATAAAAGTTTATTTGGTCCTCAAGGAATTGGTGGTTTTATAATAGATGATAGTCTTAATAATATATGTAAGCCATTTATTTTAGGAGGAACTGGAAGTTTGTCTCATTCATTAGAACAACCTGATTTTTTACCTGATAAATTTGAATCTGGTACTCTTAATATGCCTGGAATAGTAGGCTTAGTTGAAGGGATTAAATTTATTAAGAATGAAGGGATAAATACTATTTATAATAAAAATAAATTTTTAAGGAATCATCTTGTCAACGAAATTTCTAACATCAAAGATATAATTCTTTACGAAGATATTAATAATAGCAATTATACCTCATGCGTTTCATTTAATATTAATAATATTGATACTGCTGAATTATCCTTTGCTCTTGATAATGATTTTGGAATAAAAAATAGATCTGGTCTTCATTGTGCTCCACTTGCACATAAGACTATAGGAAGTTTCCCATCAGGTACTGTAAGATTAAGCCTTAGTTACTTTAATGAAAAATCAGATATTAATTACACAATAGACTGCATAAATAAAATAATAAAGTCAAAATAACCTTGAATATAAACCTCCCTTATTGTCAATAATTTCAATAAAGGAGGTTTTTCTATGAATGAACCATTTTCAATCGATTCATTATCGCCTAATTCTTATATGGAAATTAGAGATTATTTATATAACAACCTAAAGGATATACTTCACTCAAATAGAGATATAATCTTCATTTGCATAGGAACCGATAGATGTACAGGTGATTCCCTAGGTCCACTAATTGGATATAAATTAAAGAACATTTCAAAAAATAAAATTCACATTTATGGGTCATTAGAAACTCCTGTTCACTCTAAGAACCTTATTGAAATAATAAATAAAATTAATTTGAATTTTGATAACCCCTATATTATTGCTATAGATTCATGTTTAGGAAAAATAAGCAATATAGGGAAAGTTTTTATTGATAAAAAGCCTCTTCAACCTGGATTAGCCTTAAATAAAAACCTCCCCCCTATAGGAGATTTAAGTATCACAGGAATTGTAAATATTGGAGGAAGCTTTGAGTTTATAGTTTTACAAAATACACGATTGTATACAGTAATGAGCCTAGCTGATTGCATATATAAAGGTATTTATCATTTCATATTGAAAGTATCTAAAGAATTTGAATATATTAATAAACCTTCTAAATTAAATTATTTACAAGAAAATGAGAGCCTATAAGACTCTCATTTTTTTATTTTTTATTAATTGCTTCGTTTAAGACATATGACTCTTCTTCAGATAACTCATATCTTGAAATTCCCTTATCAACTGGTTTTGCATATGTAGTACTATCTTGTCTTGAATAAATTCCAGTAATTAGAACACCATCATTATATGAATCTAATATTGCTATTGAAAAGCTTAAATCGCTTCCTACATCAGGAAAAGCCTTATATCTCATTATAGCTATTTTATTTACACACCCTTTCATTTCTTCCCTTATTACGTCACACTTATTAAGGGCCTCATTTGAAAACTCCATAGCCTTATCTATTTCATCTAACTTAGAAGATATAAGTTCTTCTAAATTTTTATTATTTACGCCTCTCATCATTCTTCTATATTTCTTTTCAAGTTTATTTATAGATCTTATTAAATAAATTACAATTATAAAAAGTAGTAACATTATAATAAGTAATCCAACAATAATAAAAGGTGAATTTTCATTTATTATTTTAAGTACATCTTCCACTTTTAATGCTCCTCTCTAAATCTTATAAGGAAATAATATAAAATGTTTCACGTGAAACATAATTTATATATTTCATAATGTTTCACGTGAAACACTTATAAATTAATTATTTCTAGTATCCTTTGTAAATCTTCATTTGAATAATATTCTATTTCTATTTTCCCTTTATTATTTTTATTGCTAATACTTACTTTAGTTCCAAAATAATTTTGCAATCTTTCCGTTACATCCTTATAATATGGATTTATCTCCCTTACTTTTTCTTTATCTTTTTCCTTTTTCTCAGATCCTAAATATCTTACCAATCTTTCTAATTCTCTGACAGATAGCTTTTCATCTATAACCTTTTGAGCTACTTCGCATTGAATTTCAGGGTCTTCAATTGATAATAATACCCTTCCATGTCCTTCTGTAATAACTTCATCAATTAAATATTGCTTTACAGTTTCACAAAGATTAGTAAGTCTTATTACATTACTTATTGCAACTCTAGACTTTCCTACTCTTTTACTAAGTTCTTCTTGAGTTAAATTGAAATCACTTAATAATTTTTTATATGCTATAGCTTCTTCAATAGGATTTAAGTCTTGTCTTTGAATATTTTCTATTAAAGATACCTCTAATATATTTTTTTCAGTTAACTCCATTATTATAGCTGGTATTTCTTTTAATCCTAATAACTTTGCAGCTCTCCATCTTCTTTCACCAGCAACTATTATATAACTGTTATCTTTTTTATTTAAAATTATAGGTTGTATTATTCCATGTTCTTTAATTGATTGAGCTAATTCTGCTATCTTTTCATCATCAAAAGCCTTTCTTGGCTGATCTTCATTGCTTCTAATTAAATTTATAGATATAACTGATGGTTTATTATTTTCTTTACTTCCGTTATCATTAGGAATTAATGCACCTAACCCTTTTCCCAATGCTGATTTTTTATTCATAATTATTCACCTACTTACTGCCTACTTAAAAACTCTTTTGTTAATGACTTATAAGATTCAGCGCCCTTGCACTTTTCATCGTATAGCATTATTGGCAATCCAAAACTAGGAGCCTCTGCTAATCTTATATTTCTTGATATTTTAGTTTCATAAACCTTCTCATTAAAGAAGTTCTTCACTTCTTCAAGAACTTCATTACTTAAATTAGTTCTATAATCATACATAGTCATTACAACACCTTCTATTTCAAGGTTTTTATTTAATGATTTTTTAACTAATTGAATAGTATTTATAAGCTGTCCTACTCCTTCAAGTGCATAAAACTCACATTGAATTGGTATTAATACTGATTCAACTGATGTTAATGCATTAATTGTTAATACTCCTAATGATGGTGGACAATCTATGAAAATAAAATCATATTCATCCTCTACTTCTTTAATTTTATTTGTTAAAATAGTTTCTCTATCTTCTTTACCTATGATCTCAACTTCCGCACCTGCTAACTCCATTGTTGATGGAGCTATAAATAAATTTTGTACTAATTCACTTTTTAATATAACCTCTCTTAATGAGGCATCTGATGTTAATACATCATACATTGATAATTCTAAATTTCTCTTATCTAAGCCTAACCCACTTGTTGTATTTCCTTGGGGATCTATATCTATTGTTAATACCTTATAACCCTCCATAGCTAGATATGCGCATAAGTTTATGTTTGTAGTCGTTTTTCCAACTCCGCCCTTTTGATTAAATATACAAACCTTTTTCATATAAAAGCTCTATTTTAGAGCTTCACCCCCCTTCTCATATTAATATTATATATACTTTTTACTAATATTAAAAGATTAACATAATAAAAATTGATTAAATTAATAATCAAATTTAAATTCATAAAAAAATAAGTATATTCTTATTAAATAAGAATATACTTATTAAAGTTATTTTTTAGGTATAGAAACTGTTATTTGTATAAACTCCTCATCATCCTTAAACTTATATTCAGCTGGTATATTAAACTTATCAAATACTTGCTTTATAGTGTTTACATACAGTTTTGCCGGAAATACACTCTTAACCCTTTTCTTCTCTTTGTTATTTAATTCTTCTCCAGCTAATTTTAACAGTTCTTTATTAACTGCTTCTTCTGTAGCTTTAACATTAAGAGAATTCTTTATTACCTTTTCTACAACCTTTAATTGTAGTTCTTCATTAGGTAATGATAGTAACGCTCTTGCATGCCTCTCTGTTAATTTATTTTCTATACAAACCGATCTAACACTCGGAGTAAGTTTTAATAATCTTAGCTTATTAGCTATAGTTGATTGTTTTTTACCCATTCTTTTAGCTAATTCATCTTGGGTAAATTTATGATCATTTATAAGATTATAATAAGCCTCAGCTTCTTCTATAAAATTTAAATCCTCTCTTTGTAAATTCTCTAACAAAGCTATTTCAGCAGATTGTGTATCAGTTATTTCAATAATATTACATGGTACATTTTCTAATTCTGCCATTCTTGCAGCTCTCCATCTTCTTTCACCTGCTACTAATTCAAAGTTTTCTCCCCTTCTTCTAACAGTAATAGGTTGAATTATTCCATGTTCCTTTATAGATTGAGATAATTCTTCTAATGCTTCTTCGTTAAAAAATCTTCTAGGCTGATAAGTATTTGGAAATATCTTATTTACACTTATACTTGTAATTTCTCTATTCATATGCACCCAACCATCCCCTATTATTCTAAGTTACCATTTTATTCAATAAAGTAAAAATTCTATTTTCTTCTCTAATTTCCTTCTTTTTATTATCTAATATTATAAGACAAATTAGTTTATTATAATTTAATAAATTACAAATGGACTCATATATATCAATAAATTTTTATTAATCGACTATTTTTATTTAGTTATATTGTAGAATTTAATTCTATTTTATAGGTTTTTTGTTTATTGTTCCTGCCTTTCTAGGATATACCTTTGAGCATTTATTAATTTTTTTAATTTCTACAATATTATGCTTCAGGTTAGATTCTTCTATATTTACCTCAATTATCTCTTTTAATTCTCCACCTAAAACTGCTATTGCCTTGTGTCCATCTTTAATTTCTTCTTCTATAGCAGGGCCCTTTAATGCTACAAAGTGTCCACCTACTTTTATGTAAGGCATACAAAACTCCGATAAGACCGCCATATTTGCTACTGCCCTTGATGTGGCTACATCAAACTTTTCTCTTAATTCTGGTTTTCTTGCACCATCTTCTGCTCTTGAATGAATTGTAGCTACATTTTTTAACCCTATATTATTAATAACTGTATTTAAAAAATTAATTCTCTTATTCAATGAATCTAATAATGTTACTTGAACATTTGGATTCATTATAGCTATAGGTAAACCTGGAAAGCCTGCTCCTGTTCCTACATCTATTATAGTTTTTGCATTCTTAATAGCATCTGATTTAAAAGCCTTAATACAATCTATAAAATGTTTTTTTATTACTTCCTCATCTTCTGTTATTGCAGTAAGATTAATCTTTTCATTCCACTCTTGAAGTAATCTCATATATTTTATAAATTTCTCATATTGATTCTCTGATAATTCCATTCCTACTTCTAAAGAAGCCTCTTTCATTAATTGAAAATATTCCATAGTTCCTCCAAAGAAATTTATTTCTTATATTGATGTTCTAAATAAATTAATAGTACTGATATATCAGCTGGTGATACCCCTGATATTCTTGATGCTTGCCCTATACTTACAGGTCTAATATTAGATAGCTTTTGAATTGCTTCTGTTCTTAATCCCTTTACGTCCGCATATTCTAGATCTTCAGGAATTAATTTCTTCTCAAACTTTTTAAATTGTCTTACTTGATCCAATTGACTATCTATATAACCTTCATATTTAGCAATTATATTTATTTGTTCCCCGATATCATCTTCATAGTCAGGTCTATCAATATCTAAGCTTGCTAAGCTAAAATAATCTAATTCTGGTCTTTTAATTAATTCATAGAAGCTTATAGGCTTCTTAAGCTCTGTTGAGCCCATTGAAACTAAGAATTCATTTGTTTCTTTCTTATTGGTTATTTGAAGTTCCTTTAATCTCTTTGCTTCATTTTCTATATTATTCTTTCTTGTTAGGAACCTTTGATATCTTTTTTCTGTTGCAAGGCCAACTTTGTACCCAATTTCAGTTAATCTAAAATCGGCATTATCTTGTCTTAATAATAATCTATACTCAGCTCTTGATGTCATCATTCTATATGGTTCATTAGTGCCTTTAGTAACTAAATCATCGATAAGTACGCCCATATACCCATCAGATCTAGTTAATATCATAGGCTCTTTATCTTTAATCTTTAAAGACGCGTTTATTCCAGCAACTATCCCTTGTGCAGCTGCTTCTTCATAACCTGAACTACCATTTAATTGCCCAGCTCCATATAATCCATCGAAATTTTTAAATTCTAATGTTGGTTTTAACTGAGTTGGATCAATTGAATCATATTCTATTGCATATGCAGTCCTCATTATCTCTACATTTTCTAGTCCAGGAACAGTTCTTAGCATTTGTAACTGTACATCTTCTGGAAGTGATGAAGACATTCCTCCAATATACATCTCTTGAGTATCTTCACCTTCTGGTTCTATAAATAATTGATGTCTTTCCCTATCTGGGAATCTCATAACTTTATCCTCTATTGATGGACAATATCTAGGTCCTACCCCCTCGATTAATCCATTATACATTGGAGATCTTTCTATGTTTTCTTGTATTATTTTATGTGTTTCTCCACTTGTATAAGTTAACCAACAAGAAACTTGTTCCCTAGATATATCATCACTCATAAATGAAAATGGAACTATCTTTTCATCTCCTGGTTGCTCTACCATTTTTGAAAAATCAACAGATCTTTTATTTATTCTCGCTGGAGTACCAGTTTTAAATCTTCTTAATGATATTCCTAAATCGATTAATGATTGTGATAATTCATTAGCAGCTGCTAATCCATTTGGTCCACTATTATAAGTAACCTCACCTATTATTATTCTTGCTCTAAGATATGTACCTGTAGTTAATATAATAGCCTTACAACTGAAGTATCCACCATTCTTTGTAAGTACACCTTTAACTTTTCCATCTTCTATATCTACTTCTATAACTTCTAATTGCCTCAAACTAAGGTTTTCTTGATTTTCAAGTACATTCTTCATTCTATTTTGGTATTTCTTTTTATCTGCTTGCGCTCTTAAAGAATGTACAGCAGGCCCCTTTGACGTATTTAGCATTCTTGATTGAATAAATGTGTTGTCTATATTAACCCCCATCTCTCCACCTAATGCATCTATTTCTCTTACCAAGTGACCTTTTGCAGTACCTCCTATATTAGGATTACAAGGCATCATAGCTACAGAATCAAGATTAGTAGTACAAATTAATGTTTTTAATCCCATTCTAGCTGCTGCAAGTGCTGCTTCACAACCAGCATGACCAGCACCAACAACTACTACATCGTATTCTCCCGCATTATATTTCATATTTATATTTCTCCTACTTTCCACAACAAAATTCTTTAAATATTTTATTAACTAAGTCTTCTTCTAACTCTGAACCAGTAATTTCTCCTAAAGCTTTTAAGGCTGCAGTTACATATATTGAAATTAAATCAAGAAACTCATTATTTTTAACTCTTATTAGAGCATCATCACAATTTTCCTTTGCTCTAATTAAAGCTTGCTTATGTCTTGAGTTAGATATTATTAAACTTTCGCTATCTATTTTACCATTAAAGAACATATTCTTAATCTCATTTTTTAATCCATCTATTCCAACATCTTCTTTTGCGGAAATTTTTATTATATTTTTAAAATTATTTAATAAAGATTTATCTAATTTATTTTCTAAATCTATTTTATTTAATAAAACTATAGAATTTTTATTTTTTATAGCTTCTATTATTTCAATATCTTCTTTATCTAATTCCCTAGAAGAATCTAATACTAATAAAACTAAATCTGCCTCATTTATTTTTTCTTTTGATTTTTCAACTCCAATTTTTTCAACTATATCTTCAGTTTCCCTTATTCCCGCCGTATCTATTATCTTTACTGGTATTCCATCAAGATTTATATATTCTTCTATTACATCTCTAGTAGTTCCAGCAATATCTGTAACAATTGCTCTTTTTTCTTTCAAAAGGACATTTAATAAAGATGACTTTCCTACATTTGGTTTACCTACTATAGCTAAACTTAATCCATCTCTTATTATCTTACCTTCATCTGCACCTTTAAGTAGTTTACTCATATCATCGCATGCTTTTTCAAGACTATCTTTTACTCTCAATGGAATAGTCGGGTCAACTTCCTCATCATCTTCTGTAAAATCTACAGCATATTCTATTAGAGCTAATACATTTAATAGATATTCTCTAAGCTTATTGATTTTTTTAGATAATGAACCTGTACTTTGCATTAATGCTGATTTCATTGCTAATTCAGTTTTAGCTGTGATCAAATCCATAACTGCCTCTGCTTGAGATAAATCTATTCTTCCGTTCAAAAATGCTCTTTTAGTAAATTCACCTGGATCTGCTATCCTTGCTCCAGCCTTTATAACCATTTCTAGAACCTTATTTGTTGATGTTACTCCGCCATGACAATTTATTTCTACAGTATCTTCTGCTGTGAAACTTTTCGGCCCCTTCATATAGCTTATAATTACTTCATCTATTAGATCTTCTTTATCTATATCAACTATATGACCATATCTCATAGTATAAGTCTTCATATCTCTTATATCTTTTCCACTTTTGGCCCTAAAAATTTTAGAGACTATCTCTAATGCCTTATCACCAGATACTCTTATAATTGCAATTCCACCTTCTCCAATTGCTGTGGATATAGCGCAAATTGTATCAAATTCTTTCATCATCTATCCTCCTTAAAGTATTTTAGATAAATTCTTTCGTTCAATATATCAGGTATATTTATATTATACCCCATTTTAACTAATATTCATTTTACAAAACTATTTGAATTAAGTCAAAATAAATAAAAGGTAAGAAAGCCAATTGGCCTTCTTACCTTTTATTTATTTATATCCACTACAACTCTTCTGTAAGGCTCATCACCTTCGCTAAATGTGTAGACATATTCATTATCTTGTAAAGCAGAATGTATTACTCTTCTTTCATAAGGATTCATTGGTTCTAACTTATAAGGTCTTCTAGTCTTTCTAACTTTATATGCAGTTTTTTCAGCAACTCTTTTTAAAGTATCTTCCCTTTTGCTTCTATAATTCTCAGTATCCAAAACCACTTTTTTATAAGGAATATCATGCCCCTTATTAACAACTAGCGAAGCTAAATATTGTAGAGAATCTAAAGTTTCTCCTCTATATCCAATAATTAATCCCATTTTAGGACCATTTAAATCTATATGAACAACATCATTAACTTCTCTAATCCTTATTTCAGCTTGTACTTTCATATTATCAAGAATACTTCTTAAAAATACTCTTACATCTTCCTTATAATCTCTTTTAACTTTAACTAATATTTTTGCTGGCTTTGTTCCTATAATATTTAGAAATCCTTTTGATCCTTCATCTAAAATCTCATATTCAACCTTATCTTCTGTAAGATTTAATTCTTTTAAAGCGCTTTGCAATGCTTCACTTACGCTTTTCCCTGTCATTTCTAATGTTTTCATACCCTATTCACCACCTAGTAAATACTAAATATAATAATCTTAATTTTTTTTCTTAGTCTTTGGTGTTGCTTTTTTTGCGTTTTGAATAGTTTTTAACTTTTCTTCTTCTTCTTTTGCTACCTTTTTCTTTTTAGCTGGCAAGTAATTTAAGAAATAAGTTTGTGCTAATTGTATAACTCCACCTATTACCCAATAAATAACTAGAAGGGAACTAAAGTTGATAGCCATTACCCCCATCATACCTGCCATCATGATATTCATACTTCCCATATTCATAGGACTATTTTCATTTTTAGGCATTGACTTAGTTAAAAGTAAACTTGGTAAATAAGTACTTAAGAAAGCTAATACCGGCATTATAAAGTAAGGATCTTTTTCAAATACATTTGGTATCCATAAAAATGATGGATGTACTACTGATCCCTTATCTATATTCATAAACACATAATATAACGCAAATAGTATTGGTAATGGTAATAATGTTGGAAGACATCCACCAAACATACTTACATTATTTTCTTTCATGCATTTTGAATACTCAGCTTGCATCTTTTGAGGATCATTTGCATATTTCTTTTGTATTGCATTTAATTCTGGTTGAATTTCTTGCATTCTAGCATTTGATCTATTAGCCTTTATATTTAATGGAAGTATTAATAATCTAATTATTATTGTAAATATTGCGATTGCTAATACATATGAAACCCCACTTGGTTCCATATTAAATACTGAAAGAATAAAATCATGTAGAACATTAAATATACCTGTCAAGAAATTTGTTATTGGTGATAAGAAACTCATCATCTTTTATGCGTAACCTCCTTATTTTACAGGGTCGTATCCACCCTTAGCAAATGGATGACACCTTAAAATTCTCTTTATAGCTAAAAAACCACCCTTTATTGCTCCATATTTATTAATAGCATCTATTGCATATTGTGAACATGTAGGAACATAAATACATGTTGGTGGTCTCATTGGCGAAATATATTTTCTATATAAATATATAGATCTTAACATTATCTTCTTCATTATTTATATAAGCCTGCCTTTAAAAAAAGTTTTTTCATTGCATTTTCAACTTCTGAGAAACTTTTTCCTTTTATCGCGCTTCTTGCTACAAACACAAAATCGTAGCCACTCTTAAGGTCCTTTTCATTAAGTCTATAGCTTTCGGTTATCAATCGTTTACTTCTACTTCTAACTACGCTATTTCCAACTTTCTTACTTACTGAAATTCCTACCTTATTATAAGTAAGATTATCTTCTGTTTTATTTTTTCTATTATTAAAAGTGTATAAAACTAAAAGGTTATTAGCTAAAGACTTTCCCCTTCTATATACTAATTTAAACTCATTATTTTTTCTTAATCTGTATACCATTGGAAACTCTATACTCCTTTTTTCCTGCTATTGCAGAAAAAAGGCCACTATTTGCGGCCCTTATGCTGTTAATCTTTTTCTACCTTTTTGTCTTCTTTTCTTAAGAACAGTTCTTCCTGATGAAGTTTTCATTCTCTTTCTGAATCCATGTTCTTTTTTTCTTTGTCTCTTTTTTGGTTGGTATGTCATGAACATTTCACTACACCCCCTTTAAATTGTAATTTCTATAGTAAAAACTATAATTCCTATTTTAAATTTACCTTATCATTATATATATATCATGTTTTTATGTCAATACACTATAATTTTCAAATTCTGTTGATAAATATAAGAATTTACCACAGTTTTTTGTGGATAACTCCTTGAATACTCTATTTGACTTATGTTATTATAAATATTGAATGTGAATAATTTTACTTTTACAACAAGTTATCCACACCTGTGGATTAAATTGTGCATAACTTGTTTACTTTTTCTCTATTACTTATCTGTTTATATATATTTTTAGCTAAAATATTGCTTTTATACCATGTTAATAATGTGAAAAAAGGTACATACTTATATTGTGGATAACTTTTATTTATAAAAAATATCAACATAATTATTAACATGTGAATATTTTTATTATATTTATTAACATGCACTTTCATATGTTAATAAGTGTGTTGATATGTTGTTATTAACTATTTAATATTTAAATTTAAAATTTATTTTATGGAGGATATAAAATGAATAATGATCTAAAATCATTATGGGAAAAAACATTAAATATAATCAAGGGTGAAATGAGTGAAGTTAGTTTTAATACATGGATTAAAAGTTGCGAACCTATTTCTATATCTTCCAATATAATAAGAATCAGTGTTCCAAATTCCTTTACTCAAGATATATTGGAAAAGAGATATAAGGACTTAGTTGTAAATTCTATAGAAGCTGCTTGCTCAAAAGTTTACACTGTAGAATTCATGGTAGCATCTGATATTCAGGAAGCCGAAGAAAAGGAAGAAAAAAAATCAAAAATTGATGATAGAGGATCTATTACTGTAAATGATGAAATGTCTAGTTTATTAAATCCAAAGTATACATTTGCTTCTTTCGTTATTGGTAATAGTAATAGATTTGCTCATGCAGCTTCATTAGCAGTAGCCGAATCACCTGCAAAAGCCTATAATCCTCTATTTATATATGGAGGCGTTGGTCTCGGTAAAACACATTTAATGCACGCAATTGGTCATTATGTTTTACAAAATAATTCTAATGCTAAAGTTGTATATGTATCTTCAGAAAAATTTACTAATGAGCTTATTAATGCAATAAGAGATGATAAAAATGAAGAATTTAGAAATAAGTATAGAAATGTAGACATTTTACTTATAGATGATATTCAATTTATAGCTGGAAAGGAAAGAACTCAAGAGGAGTTTTTCCATACATTCAATGCATTACATGATGCTAATAAACAAATAATTCTATCATCTGATAGACCCCCTAAAGAAATTCCTACTTTGGAGGATAGATTACGTTCTAGATTTGAATGGGGCTTAATTGCTGATATTCAAGCGCCAGATTTTGAAACTAGAATGGCAATATTAAAAAAGAAAGCTGATGTAGAAAAACTAAATGTTGCAAATGAAGTTATGGTTTATATTGCAACTAAAATTAAGTCTAATATTAGGGAGTTAGAAGGAGCTTTAATTAGAATTGTCGCTTACTCGTCACTTACTAATAGGCCGATTACTGTTGAGTTAGCAAGTGAAGCCCTTAAAGATATAATATCAAATAAGCAAAACAGGAATGTAACTATAGACGTTATACAGGATGTTGTTGCTGGATATTTTAACCTTAGAATAGAAGACTTAAAATCTCAAAGAAGGACTAGGAATGTAGCCTATCCTAGACAAATTGCAATGTATTTAAGCAGAAAGCTAACTGATATGTCTTTACCTAAAATAGGTGAAGAGTTTGGGGGCAGGGATCATACTACTGTTATACATGCTTATGAAAAAATATCTGATAGTTTAAATACAGATGAAAGCCTACAACACACAGTAAATGATATAACAAAGAAGCTAACTCAAAATTAATTAACAACTGTACATAAATATATTGAATTGTTTGTGGATAACTACTAAAATCAATATTGATTGTTAATACTGTGGATAAGGTATATGATTTTTGTTCAACTTATCCACAATATTTTTTTATAAGTAATTTAGTATTTTCAAGGGGTTTAAGTACTTATTAACATATCAACAGCCCCTACTACTACTATTATTAATTTATATCTATATATTTATCTATATCTATAGATATCTAATGTATATAACTTAAGGAGGTTTTTATATGATATTTATCTGTGAAAAACAAAAACTACAAGAAGGTATATCGATTGCCAATAAAGCTATAACTGGTAAAACAACAATGCCTATTTTAGAAGGAATCTATATAAATGCTAAAAATGAAGGATTAACATTAATAGGATCTGATATGGATGTATCTATTGAAACAAAAGTAGATGCTGATATATTAGAAGAAGGTATGATCGTAATAGATGCAAGAATATTTGGAGAGATAATAAGAAAATTACCTAATTCAGATATAAAAATAGAAACTTTAGAAAATGATATAATACAAATAACATGTGAAAAATCAGTATTTAACTTGGTTTATATGAATGGAGAAGATTATCCAGCTTTACCTAGCATAAATGAAAATCTTTCAGTTGAAGTTTCTCAAAATATATTAAAAAATATGATTAAAGGAACATCATTTGCAATAGCTCAAGATGAAACTAGACCAATATTACAAGGAATTTTATTTGAGGTTAAAAATAAAAATTTAAATTTAGTAGCATTAGATGGATATAGATTGGCAGTAAGAAGTGAGTTCCTAGATAATGATAATGAAATAGAAGTAGTTATTCCAGGAAAAACATTAAATGAAGTTTCAAAAATATTAGAAGATGTTTCTGATATAGTAAAAATAACATTTACTAACAATCATATATTATTTAATTTAAATAATACAAAAGTTATCTCTAGATTATTAGATGGTAAATTTGTAAATTATTCATCTTTATTGCCTCAAGAGCACAAAATATTAGTAGATGTGAATAAGCAACAATTACAAAGTTGTATAGAGAGAGCTTCCTTAATGGCTAAGGACAGCAATAGTAATTTAATAAAATTAGAAGTTCAAGAAGAGAATATGATAATAACATCTAATTCTCAATTGGGAAAGGTTAGGGAAGAACTTACTATAAATCTGCAAGGAGAACCAATACAAATTGCATTTAACTCTAGATATTTATTAGATGTATTAAAGAATGTAGATGATGATGAAGTTAAATTAGAGATGACATCAAGTGTTAGTCCTTGTGTGATAAAATGTAAAAATACAGACAATTCAAAGTATCTTGTTCTACCGGTTAGATTAATAAGATAGAAAGGAGATTATGCATAAAGAATGAATTAATATGCATAAAACTGGAAATGGATGAAATTAAAATAAATACTGAGTTTATAAAATTAGATTCATTTTTAAAGTGGTGTGGAGCTGCATCTTTAGGATCAGAAGCTAAAATGTATATTTTAGATGAGATGGTTAAAGTGAATGGTGAAGTTTGTACTCAAAGAGGAAAAAAATTAAAACAAGGTGATATAGTAGAGTTCAATGGAGAAAAGTATAAAATTATTTAATAATAATAAATATTTATTACCATTAACCTAATAATTACTTTTATTCCTCTAATATGTTATAATTAAAATAGGTGTAAAAATGTATATTAAAAGACTACAGATGTTAAATTATAGAAATTATAAATCTTTAAATATAACACTTGGTAAAAATGTAAATGTATTTATGGGGGATAATGCTCAAGGGAAAACAAATATTCTTGAAGCAATTTATTATTGTGCTTTTGCAAAATCACATAGAACTTCAAAAGATAGAGAATTAATAAATTGGAACTCAGATAGTGCATATGTAAGTTTATTGGTAGGTAAAGATAGACTTGATAAAAATATCGATATAAATATACTAAAGGATGGAAAAAAAGCCATCAAGATTAACAAAATTAAGGTATCTAAAATAGGGGAGTTGTTTGGAAATTTTAATGTTGTTATGTTTTCCCCAGAAGATTTAAAGATTATAAAAGATTCTCCTGGAGTAAGAAGAAAGTTTATTGATATGGAGCTATGTCAATTAAATTCTAAATACTATTATAATCTAGTACAATATAATAAGGTTTTGAATGAACGTAATGTTGTATTAAAAAATAGAAAGCTAGATTCAGAAATTTTAGATATATATGATATACAATTAGCAAATTTTGGGTATCATATAATAATAGAAAGACTTAAATATATCAATAAGTTGAATTTCTATGGAAAGGATATTCATAAAGATATATCTTCAGGAAAAGAAAATGTAGAGTTTAAATACATAAGTACAATAAAGGATCTAGAAGATATAGAAAATAGTTTTTATGAATTACTAAGAAGAAATAGAAAAAAGGATATTGAAAAGGGAACTACTAGTATAGGACCTCATAGAGATGATTTTATTGTGCTAATTAATGATGTAGATACTAAAAGCTTTGGGTCACAAGGACAGCAAAGAAGTGCTGTCCTTACAATAAAGTTTTCATCTTTAAAAATAATAAAGGAAATGACATCAGAGTATCCAGTTTTATTATTAGATGATGTTTTATCAGAATTAGATTTTAATAGAAAGAGATATATTCTAAGTACGATTGGAGAAATCCAAACTATAATAACGTGCACAGGAATAGAAGATCTTACAAATTATTTAGATAATAGCTCCAGGGTCTTTAAGGTCAAAGAAGGAGAAATCCTAAATTAAAAGGAGGAATTCTTATGTTTTTACATTTAGGAGAAAATGTTGTTGTTCCAATTAAAGATATAATTGGAATTTTTGATTTGCAAACTACAATGTATAGTTCGGATACTAGTGCATTCATAAGAATGGCAGAAGAAGATGGGTTTGTAGAGAGAATTTCTAAAGAAAAACCAAAATCATTTGTTATAGCTGAAGTTAATAAAATGAGTAAAGTTTATTTATCTCCAATATCATCTTCAACTTTAACAAAGAGAACAAATATAGATTATAATCCATAACTCCAATGTTAAATCTTCATGTGATTATAATAAAACTTCATTAAGGAGGAGATTATGTTGGAAAAAAGCAATCAAAGCTATGATGAAAGTCAAATTCAGGTATTAGAAGGATTAGAGGCTGTTAGAAAAAGACCAGGAATGTATATAGGAAGTACTAGTTCAAGAGGATTACATCATCTTGTATATGAAATAGTTGATAACAGTATAGATGAGGCTTTAGCAGGATTCTGTACAGAGATATCAGTTGCAATAAACGAGGATAATTCAATTACTGTAATTGATAATGGAAGGGGTATGCCAACTGGAATACATCCTAAAATGGGAAAATCAACAGTAGAAGTTATAATGACAGTTCTACATGCTGGAGGAAAGTTTGGAGGCGGAGGTTACAAGGTCTCTGGAGGATTACATGGTGTTGGTGCATCTGTTGTTAATGCATTATCAGAATGGTGTGAAGTAACAGTATTGAGAGAAGGGGATATATGGCAACAAAAATATTCTAGAGGGAATGCTGTAACTGATTTAAGTAAAATAGGTAAAACTGAAGAGCATGGTACAAAAGTTTCATTTAAGCCAGATACAGAGATATTTGAGGAAACAGAATATGATTTTGATATATTAGCAAATAGGCTTAGGGAATTAGCATTCTTAAACAAGGGAATTAAAATCATATTATCTGATGCTAGAGAAGAAGGTAAAACTGAAGTATATCACTATGAAGGTGGTATAAAAGAGTTTGTATCTTATTTAAGTAGGAACAAGGAAGTTTTACATCAGGATCCAATTTATATTGAGGGGGAAAAAGATGGTATAATAGTTGAAATATCACTTCAATATAATGATAGTTATACAGAAAATCTATATTCATTTGCTAACAACATAGATACTATAGAGGGTGGTACTCACTTATCTGGATTTAAAACAGCATTAACAAGAGTAATAAATGATTATGGTAAGAAGTTTAATCATTTGAAAGAAAATGATAAAAACTTATCAGGAGATGACATTAGAGAAGGATTAACGGCAGTAGTTTCTGTAAAGATATCTGAACCTCAATTTGAAGGACAAACAAAAACTAAACTTGGGAACTCAGAAGTTAGAGGCGTAGTAGATTCTATAGTTGGTGAAGGAGTTTCTATATTCTTAGAGGAAAACCCAGGTATAGGTAAAATTATAATAGATAAAGCATTAATGGCTGCTAGAGCTAGGGATGCTGCAAGAAAAGCTAGAGAATTAACAAGAAAATCAGTATTAGAACGTTCATCATTACCAGGAAAATTAGCAGATTGTTCATCAAAAGATCCTTTAGAATGTGAAATTTATATAGTTGAGGGAGATTCAGCTGGTGGTTCAGCTAAACAGGGAAGAAATAGAAGATTCCAAGCGATACTTCCTCTAAGAGGTAAAATATTAAATGTTGAAAAACAAAGACTAGATAGAATATTAACAGCTGATTCAATAAAATCAATGGTTACAGCTTTTGGTGCTGGAATTGGAGATGATTTTGATGAAGAAAAGTTAAGATATAACAGAATAATAATAATGACAGATGCTGATGTTGATGGAGCTCATATAAGAACTTTATTATTAACATTCTTCTTTAGATATATGAGAGGACTATTAGATGGAGGACATGTATATATAGCTCAACCACCACTTTATCAAGTAAAAAAGAATAAGAAGGAATATTACGCTTATTCAGACGCAGAACTTGAAAAATTATTAAGCGAAATTGGTGGAAAAGATAATTCAACAAATATACAAAGATACAAAGGTCTTGGAGAAATGAATGCAAATCAATTATGGGATACAACTATGGACCCTGAAAAGAGAGTATTATTAAAGGCTACTGTAGAAGATGCTATAGCAGCGGACGAAATATTTACTATATTAATGGGAGATAAGGTTGAACCAAGAAGAGAATTTATCCAAAAGAATGCTAAAAAAGTAAGCAATTTAGATGTTTAGTACTAAAACGAGGTGAGGTACATGAGTTTAAACGAGGGAAAAGTTATATCTATTGATATAAATAAAGAAATGAAAAGATGCTACATCGATTATGCAATGAGTGTTATAGTTGGTCGTGCTCTTCCAGATGTTAGAGATGGTCTAAAGCCTGTACATAGAAGAATATTGTTCTCTATGAGTGAATTAGGATTAGCACCTGAAAAGGGATATAGAAAATGTGCAAGAATAGTCGGAGAAGTTTTAGGTAAGTATCATCCACATGGTGATTCATCAGTTTATGATGCACTTGTAAGAATGGCACAGGATTTTTCTATGAGATATATGCTTGTAGATGGTCACGGAAACTTCGGATCAGTTGATGGTGATAGTGCTGCTGCTATGAGATATACAGAAGCCAAGATGAATAAAATTGCTGCAGAAATGTTAAGAGATATATCAAAAAATACAGTAGATTTTATTCCTAACTTTGATGGTGAAGAAAAAGAACCAGTTGTACTACCATCAAGATATCCTAATCTTTTAGTTAATGGTTCATCAGGTATAGCTGTTGGTATGGCAACTAATATTCCTCCTCATAATCTAGGAGAAGTAATAGATGGAACAATTATGCTTATAGATAATCCTGAAACAACTGTTTTAGAATTAATGACTGCTATTAAGGGTCCTGATTTTCCAACTGGAGCTACAATAATGGGGAAATCAGGAATAAGAGCTGCTTACGAGACTGGTAAGGGAAGAATAATAGTTAGAGCAAAAGCTGAAATAGAAGAGGAAAATAATAGGCATAAAATAATAGTTACTGAAATACCATATCAAGTAAATAAGGCTAAACTTATAGAAAATATAGCTGATTTAGTTAAAGATAAGAAGATAGTTGGAATATCAGATTTAAGAGATGAATCTGATAGAGATGGTATGAGAATTGTAATAGAGCTTAAGAAAGATGCAAATCCGAATGTAATATTAAATCTATTATATAAACATACAAAAATGCAAGATACGTTTGGGGTAATAATGTTAGCGTTAGTTAATAATGAGCCTCAAGTATTAAATCTTAAACAAGTATTAGCTAATTATATAGAATTCCAAAAGGAAGTAGTTACTAGGAGAACTGTATTCGAATTAAACAAGGCTGAAGCTAGAGCTCATATACTTGAGGGATTAAGAATTGCTCTTGATAATATTGATGAAGTTATAAATATAATAAGATCATCAAAGACTACTGAAATTGCTAAAAATACACTTATAGAAAGATTCCAATTAAGTGAGAAGCAAGCACAGGCAATTCTAGAAATGAGATTAAGAAGATTAACAGGTCTAGAAAGAGACAAGATAGAGGAAGAGTTTGCTGAACTTATGAAATTAATAGATTATTTAAATTCAATATTGGCAAGTGAAGAAAAACTTTTATCTGTAATAAAAGATGAGCTTATAGAAATAAAGAATAGATATAATGATGAAAGAAGAACATCAATAGAAAAAGTAGTTAATGATATAGATATTGAAGACCTTATTCAAGAAGAAGAGGTTGTAATTACTTTAACACATTCAGGATACATTAAGAGAATATCTGCTGATACATACTCTTCTCAAAGAAGAGGGGGAAGAGGAATACAAGCAATGTCTACAAAGGAAGATGATTTTGTAGAACATGTAAATGTGGTATCGACTCATTCAGATGTATTATTCTTTACAAACAGAGGAAGAGTTTATAAGTTAAGAGCATATGAAATACCTGATGCAGGAAGAACAGCAAAGGGAACAAATATTATAAATCTTATAGCTATAGAACAAGATGAAAAAATTGAGACTGTACTTTCAGTTAAAGATGATGTAAATGAAGGATTCTTATTTATGGGAACTAAGCAAGGGTTAGTAAAGAAAACACCTTTATCTGAATTTAAGAATCTTAGAAAGAATGGATTAATAGCTATAAACCTAAGAGATGGAGATGAACTTCTAAAAGTTAAGATAACTCGTGGTGATGCAGATATTGTTATAGTAACACAAGACGGAAATGCAATAAGATTCAACGAGACTGATGTAAGACCTATGGGAAGAACAGCATCAGGAGTAAGGTCAATCAATTTAAGAAAAGATGATATTGCTGTATGCATGGATATAGCTGTAGAAGGAGAAGACTTACTTGTTATTAGTGAGAATGGATTTGGAAAAAGAACTCCTATAACAGAATACAAGAGACAAAAAAGAGGCGGAACAGGATTAATAACATATAAATTATCTGAGAAGACAGGTAAAGTTATAGGTGCAACTATATGTAAAATTGACGATGAACTTATGTTAATAAATACAAGTGGTGTAGCTATAAGAATAAATGTATCTGATATATCAGTAACTAGTAGATCTACAATGGGAGTAACTCTTATGAGAACTACAGAAGAAGAAAAGATAGCTGCAATTGCTAAAATATCAGGAAGTATTGATGATAAAGAAGAGCAATTAACTTTAGATAGTGAAGATATAAACGATGAAGTTAAAAGTGAAATAGCAGTTGTAAGTGATTCTGATAATAGTTTAAATGAATTATTAGATAGAGCTGAAGAAGAAGATACAGCTGAAGAAGAGGAATAAAATATATAAACTTAAATAAAAATAAATTGCAATTATTATTATTCAATATAGGGATAATTGCAATTTATTTTTTTATAAGCTATAAAGAATATTGAGAAATTCAGTTATAATTAATTAATTTAACGTAACCATATCCTGGTGTATCATTAGTAGAAAAAATTAGATATTACTAGAAATATTAAGAAAAGTAAATATAATTTATTAAAATATAATGTATTATACAAAACTTAGTTGGATTTACATGTTAAGATAAATCTCGTCGCTGAGAGACGCGATGAAAAAAGTCAAAAAAACTTTGAAAAAAAGTTATTGACAAGAAATGAAACAAATGATAAGATAAAAAAGTCGCTTGAGGGCGATGAAGAAAATGGTCTTTGAAAATTGAACAGAAAATAAGTTAAGTAAACAAACCAGCAATTCTTTTAGACGTCTTAAC
>NZ_JAGGJY010000025.1 GCF_017873245.1 Clostridium tertium
GAACACAAGGTTGATAGGTCAGAGGTGTAAGTGTGGTAACATATTTAGCTGACTGATACTAATAGGTCGAGGGCTTGACCAATAAAAATAGGCTTAAAATTAATTCGTATGCAATTTTCAGAGAACACTCTGAAAATGAAATCTGGTGATGATGGCGTAGAGGAAACACTCCTTTCCATTCCGAACAGGAAAGTTAAGCTCTACAGCGTCGATGGTACTGCATGGGTGACTGTGTGGGAGAGTAGAACGTTGCCAGGTAATGTGGCTCGATAGCTCAGTCGGTAGAGCAGAGGACTGAAAATCCTCGTGTCCCTGGTTCGATTCCTGGTCGAGCCACCAGGTATGGCGCTATAGCCAAGTGGTAAGGCAGAGGTCTGCAAAACCTTTATTCCCCGGTTCAAATCCGGGTGGCGCCTCCAAAAAAATCCTACAAGTAATCTTGTAGGATTTTTTTATTTAAAAATTATCTTTTTCTGGATAAGTAAATCATCATCAGATAGGAATTCAAATGCTGAACCTATTGGTATAGTTATATTAGGATAATCATGACCTATAGGAAGATATTGAATAATAGGTATATTTAAAGGCAGTAATTTTTGTTTTATAATCTCATATATTGAAAAATCAGTATCTTTATTTGTACAATCGGTAAAATATCCTATTATTATTCCACAAAGCTTTTGGAGCTTTCCACAGGAAATTAGTTGAGATAACATTCTATCCACAGCATAAGGGCTTTCATTAACATCTTCGATGAGTAAGATATTATTCTTAAAATCTATTTCATATGGAGTCCCAATTGTGGAACAAATTATAGATAAGTTCCCTCCAACTATATTACCTTTAAAATTTTGTTTATTCCATACTAGATAATTTTCTCCGCAGATATCTTTCAAATTGTATATTATTTTAGAGTTTTTATTTGTAAAAACACTTAAAAAATATTCTTTAGTCATGATATCATCAAAATTTGAAGTTATCATTGGGCCATGAAATGTAGCAAACTTACAGGTTTTACTAATATAATTTAATAATAAGGTGATATCACTATATCCGCATAAGGGCTTAGGATTACTTTTTATAAGTTTTAAATCTAAATAAGAAACCATTCGAATTGATCCGTAGCCGCCTCTAAGACAAACTATGGCATCTACTTCCTTATCAGCAAACATAGAATTAAGATCGTCTGCACGATCTTTATCAGTTCCAGCCAAATATCCATAAGAATCATATAAATGCTTGCCTTTTTTTATTTTAAACCCTAGCTTTTTAAATACATCAATTTTTTTATCTATAAATTCTTTAGATTCTGGTGAAGCTGGAGCAATAATACCAATAGTAGCAGAATTATTTAATGATTTTAATTTTAACACTATATACACCTACTTAAAATTATTTATATGTAAATATACTACAAAAAAAATAAAGCTAGTACTTATAACTAGCTTTATTTCTATGAAAACATATCTTTTCTATACAATAAGTATGCTGCACCGAATGTTAATACTAAGGTAATAACCATTGTAATCTCAAAACCATATTCATTATTAATTAGTGGCATTTTTATAAAATTCATTCCAAATATGCCACCAATAAGAGTAGGTATTGCCATTAATATTGTAACAGAAGCTAAAACCTTCATAACTATATTTAGGTTATTTGAAATAACAGAAGCAAAGAAATCCATTGTACTTGCAAGAATATTGCTATATATTTCAGTCATTTCAATAGCTTGCTTATTTTCAATTATAACATCTTCTAGAACATCTTGGTCTTCTTCATATTTTTGCATTATATCTAGTTTTAGCATTTTTTCAAGAGTAATTTCATTTGCCTTAAGTGATGTAGAGAAGTATACCAAAGATTTCTCTAATGAATGTAATTGAATAAGTTCTCTATTTTTCATAGATTTATGCAATCTTTTTTCTATCATTAAACTCTTTTTATCTATTTGTCTTAAATAAATTAAGTAAGAATTTGATATTCTATTTAAAATTTGTAATATAAATCTTGATTTCTTAAATGAATAAAATGATTTTACTTTACCGTTTATAAAATCAGTTAAAATACGACTATTTTTTAAGCATACTGTTATAATTTGTTTTTCGGTATGAATAATTGCTAAAGGGTATGTATCATATGTAAGAGAATTATCTTCCATTTCGGTAAATGGGATATCTACTACAACTAATAAACAATTCTCTTCTATATCTATACGAGAAGTTTCTTCATCATCTAATGGAGCTTTTAAAAATGATAATGGAACACCAGTCTTCTTTGAAATTAAAATTAACTCTTCGTCAGAAGGCGCTATAATATTAATCCAACAACCTGGCTCTAGATTATCGAGAATTTTTAGTGATGGATTTTGTTCACTAATACTTTTATAAATTTGTATCATAATTAACCTCCTTAGTTAAGTTTCAAAGATAATTATACTATTAATATGATTATTTGTAATATGATAAATAAATTTTTATTAAAAAAAATTATTGATATAGATAAATGAAGATATTAAAAGAAAAAATGTATATTAAGAAAGTAATCTGATTTAACCAAAAGAGAAGATAAAAATATGACTATTAATTATTAAATATTAATATGGATAAAAGTATAAATAATTAGTATAATCACAATATTGCTTAAATGAATAGAGTAATGTCTTAATGGGGGATAAATACAAAATGATGCATAGAGAAGTTGTTGCTAAAAAGAGAGTACCGGTTATTTCAATGATTTTATTTGTGATAACAGCTACATTATATTTGGGGGAAGCAGTAGAAAGATCTAAATATAATAGACATATAATTGGTCATATATTTAATGTAGCTCTAGTATTAACAACTATAATTTTAATTGTTAAAGAAATTAGAAGTTGTTCAGTATCTTATAAGTATGCAGTAATAGCAGACAAGCTTATAATAAATCTAATTAATAATAAAGAAGAAAAGAATTTAGAAAGTATAAGAATCTCTGATGTACTATATATAGGTGAAAGATCATCTATACCTAAAGAGTATCAATTTATAAAAAAATCAAAAAAGTACTTATGTAACAGAATTAATTCAAAATCATATTATTGCATTTTTAAAAATGGAGATAGAATTGAAAAGATCAAATTTCAACCAAGTGATAAACTTATTACTAAGCTAATAAAGCACGGAGAGTTGAAATGTAGGTTATTAGAAAGAAAAGTTATATAATAAATGGCTCTATATAGAAAAATAGACTCTATATAGAGCCTATTTTTTATAAAATTCATTTTTTACTTCTGACAAAAGATTTTCATTTAATATGATATCATATCCAGTAAATGATAAAGATAAAGCTGCTTTCATTGCTTCATTAAAAGCATAATCAGATATTGTAGCATTAGCGAATTCTTTTGTACCATACCTTATGCTATCATCTGTAACTATTGAAATATAAGGATGAATGCAAGGAACTTTTTTGCTAACAATACCTAAGCTTAATCCAGAATAAATATCCCTTGGACCAGAAATATTTATTATGCCATTTTCCTTTAAATTATGGCTAAACAATCTATTTAAAGTTCTATTGGTTATTAATTCTTCATTTTCAGGTTCATATAAAGAAAATGAATATTGAACTCGTATAAGTTTTGAAACATAAATTGCAATTTCCCTTAATTTGCTTTCTGCAATTTTAGCAATATCCATTTCCTTAGCTCTAATATAAAATTTAGCTTCAGATTCTAATGGCAATAGTAAAGGAGTAAAGCCACCATTAGATAATATTGAGTTCACTTCTACGTCTTCAGGAAATCCTTTTAATAATGAATTTAAGATATTAAATGTTAAAAGAATACCATCTAGCGAAGTATATGATCCTTTATTTAAGAAGCTTAATCCACTATGCCCTATAAATTTGATGCTTAATGGTATTATAGCAGATGAACTTCCACTCTCTGATGTTATAGTATCTGGATGTGCAACTAAAACAACATCAATATCATCAAACACACCTTGTTTTACCATAACTGATTTTGTTCCACCTAGATATTCACCAGGGCAACCTATTAATATTATGGTGCCACCTATTTTTTCAATAACAGAACTTAATGTTAAAGCAGCGGCAATTGAAGTCGATGTTAATAAGTTATGACCGGTTAAATGCCCATCGCCAGGAACAGCATCATATTCACATAAAAAACATATTTTA
The DNA here is from genome assembly GCF_017873245.1 of Clostridium tertium. GTDB lineage: Bacteria > Bacillota > Clostridia > Clostridiales > Clostridiaceae > Clostridium > Clostridium tertium. Next base: position 4,183 of record NZ_JAGGJY010000025.1, read on the forward strand.
GGATAACCATTTCCTTTAGATGCATAGAAGGATGTTTTTAAATCTAAAAATTCCTTTTTTACAGTAAATTCATGATCAATTAAGAAGTTACAAATATAATTATAACTAGTATATTCATTGTAGCTTTCTTCAGGATTATTATATAAATAATCATTTAATTTCTTTATATCATCTTTATTTTTTTCTAAATAACAAATCATTTCTTGTTTCATATTATATTCCTCCCAAATTATCTTGTTTTTAATTTTCCCTTAAATGCAAATAATTATTTATAAAATAACTAATATATTAATTTAATAAGACAGTAAATTAAAAACATATATCTAATGTTCCATATAAATTACAAAATCATTGAGTTATGTAAATATTCTTATTCATATATTCAAGTAGACTAACCATAAAGCATTTTTATAATCATATATAATTTTTTGAAAGTATAGAAATACTATTATTTGGTGAGAATTATAATAAAATTATTATAAAAGGATGGGATAGTATGGATTTATTAATAAAAGGAATAGATAAAAATGAAAATAAATGTAAGGTTTGTGGAAAAGAAGTATATAGTGATATAATTATAGAAAAAAGCTTATTATGCCATTATTGTAATGAGAAGATAGCAACAATGACAGTTGATGATTTTGAGTATAACTTTTATAAAGATAGAATAAGAGATTGGCTATTAAGCAACTATAATTTTTAAATAGCATGAGGTATAAATAAATGGATAAAGGAAAATTTATAGTATTTGAAGGTGGAGACGGATCTGGTAAAAGCACAATATTGGACATGGTATATGATTATTTTATAGAAAATAATATAGAGTGCATTAAGACAAGAGAACCAGGTGGAATTAAAATATCAGAAGATATACGAGAAGTAATATTAGATACTAAGAATACAAAAATGGATAGTAGAACTGAGGCATTACTATATGCTGCTGCTAGAAGACAACACTTAGTTGAAAAAGTTATTCCTGAGATTGATAGAGGAGCTATAGTATTATGTGATAGATTTATATATTCATCACTAGCTTATCAGGGATATGCTAGGAATATAGGAATAGATGAAATATATCAAATAAATAAATTTACAGTAGGTGAATATATGCCAGACTTAAATATATTATTTGACTTATCACCAGAAATAGGATTGGAGAGAATAAACAAAAATAAAGAGAGAGAAATAAATAGATTAGATTTAGAAAAAATTGATTTTCATAATAAAGTAAGAGATGGATATCTTAAATTATATGAAGAAAATAAAGAGAAGTTTGTAAAAATAAATGCAGAAAAATCAATAGAAGAAGTTTTTAATGTTGTAAAAGAAATAATTACTGATTTTATTAAATAAAATGTATTGAGAGAAAAAAAATTTAATCAATTTATATAGCTTTTATGATAGAATATTATTATAGGAGTATAATTTTATTGGAGGGGTTAATATGAAATTAGTAATAGCTATGGTACAAGATGACGATGCTTTAGATTTAGTAGATGCAATCACAGAAGCAGGCTTTAGAGTTACTAAGTTAGCATCAACTGGAGGTTTTTTAAAATCAGGAAATACAACTTTAATTATAGGTGTTGAAAAAGATAAAGTTCAAACAGTTATAGATGTTGTAGAAGATGTTTGCAAAACTAGGAAACAAGTTATAACAACGCCAACCCCTATTACAGGAAATGTTGATATGTATATGTCATACCCTATAGAAATTGAAGTTGGGGGAGCTACTATATTTGTTATAGATGTAGATCAATTTATTAAAATATAATTACATTGGAGGGTGTAATGGGACAATTTATTGGACACGAAAGAATAATTGATAGTTTTAAAAAAAGAATAGAAAAAGATGAAATTTCCCATGCACATATAATTGTAGGAGAAGATGGAATTGGAAAGAGCAATTTAGCTAAGATATTAGCCAAAACTATATTAGGCGTAAATGAAGATAGAAATTCTATAGATATTGTAAATTATAGATCTAGAAAATCCTCTTTTGGGGTAGATGATGTAAGAGAAATTGTTGATGAAATAAATAAGAAGCCCTTTGAGAGTGATAAAAAAGTTATTATAATTTATGATGGAAATAAATTGACAGTACAAGCACAGAATGCTCTTTTAAAGACTATAGAAGAACCACCAAAAGGTGTTTTTATTATTTTATTATGTGAGAGTTTAGAGCTTATTTTAGATACTATAAAATCAAGATGCCAAGTATATAAGCTAACTCCATTAACAAAGAATGAAGTTAAGATTTATATAGAAAGTTTGGGTATTGATGATTATAGTAGTGATGAAATAAAAGCAGCTATTGCATATAGTGAAGGAATCCCAGGAAAAGCTGAGAATTTTCTAAGGGATTCCTCATTAAAAGATCTAAGAAATATATTAATTGATTTATTATATACATTAGTTAATGGTAATACGAAAAATCTTTTAGATTTTGAAGATAAAATATTATCATTTAAAGATAAAAAAGAAGAAATACTGAACATTTTAGCCTCCTTTATAAGAGACGTAATTGTCTATAAAGAAATAAGCGATACTAGTGGAATAATAAATGGGGATAAAATAGAAAATATAAAACAATTAGCTATTGAAATGTCCTATAAGAGGCTTAACAAAATAATTGATAAGATTGGAGATGCTAGATTGACATTATTAAGTAATTCTAACTTCCAATTAACGATTAGAGTAATGCTTATAGGTTTTATGGAGGTTTAAATAATGATAAAAGTTGTAGGCGTAAGATTCAAGAAAGCCGGTAAAATATATTATTTTGATCCAAGCGATTTAAATGTAAAAAAAGGAGACTTTGTTGTTGTAGAAACAGCAAGAGGAATAGAGTTTGGAGAATGTGTTATTGGTATTAAGGAAATACCAGAAACTGATATAGTGGCACCATTAAAGAGTGTTATAAGGATTGCAGAAGAAGAAGACATAAATAAACATAAGGATAATAAAGTAAAGGAAAAAGATGCTTTAGAGATATGCTTAAAAAAAATAGAAGAACATGGATTAAACATGAAGTTAATCGATGTAGAATATACTTTTGATAATAATAAAGTTATATTCTATTTTACAGCTGATGGAAGAGTAGACTTTAGAGAATTAGTAAAGGATTTAGCAACTATATTTAAGACAAGAATAGAATTGAGGCAGATAGGGGTCAGAGATGAAGCTAAAATGTTAGGAGGACTAGGACCATGTGGAAGACCATTATGTTGTTCTACATTCCTTGGTGATTTCGCATCTGTATCTATAAAGATGGCAAAGGAACAAAATCTATCTTTAAATCCAACGAAGATATCAGGAATATGTGGTAGGTTAATGTGCTGTTTAAATTATGAACAAAGCACATATGAAGATATAAGAAAAAGATTGCCTAGAGCAGGTTCTATCGTTTCTATGGGCGATACTACTGGTGAAGTTGTAAGCAATAGTACTGTTAAGGAAAGTGTGAAGGTCAAATATAGAAGAGGCGATGAGGAAGTAGTAGAAGAATTTAAAATAGATGATATTGAGCTTGTTGAAGGTAGCTATGAAGATTCAGTAGATGAATCAGACATAAAACTAGAAATAGAATCACCAGAAGATAAAAAATTAATAAAGGATCTTATAAAGGATAATTAAGGGGGGAAATCTTAATGAAATCACTATTAAAGGTTGCTAATCTTAATACAAATGATGATGTTATTAGCATAAGAGAAGCTGTGGCACATAATGAAGGGGTTATAGCTTGTGAGGTAAGTTTATCTAAAAAAGAAGTAAGTGTAGTATATGATGATAAAAGTATAACTGAAGATAAAATAATTATATCTATTGAAGAAGTAGGATATAGTATAAGCTAAATAAAATGATAGATAAAATAAAGTGAAATATCATATTATATAAATTCTTCTTAAGCCTTTAAAAATTTAAATGCTTATGATAAAATAGATTGTGAAATAAATTCATAATATTAGGAGGTGCTTTTTATGGCATTCAAAATTGAAGATTCATGTGTAAACTGTGGTGCTTGCGCTGCAGAATGTCCAGTTAATGCTATAAGCCAAGGAGATACTCAATTCGTTATCGATGAAGACACTTGCATAGATTGTGGAAACTGTGCAAATGTTTGTCCAGTAGGAGCTCCAGTACAAGCATAATTTTACATAAAGAACCGCTAATTATAGCGGTTCTTTATTTTTATGCAGATAATAGTATTACAGAACATCTATCTTTAAAAGATAAATCATTAGAATATATAGTATTTGTATTATAAGATAAAATATTTTTTAACGAAGATAAAAATTTATGAGGACCATCTAAATAAAAATATTCAGAAGATGTTTTAAAAAACATTGGAATTATATACTTAGGTTTTAAACTTAAGGCGAGTTTAGCAGCAGAAAATCCATCTAAACAAAAATGTCCGCCTATTGGAATGAATAAAAAATCTAAATCAGTTAGCTTATCTAATAAGTCATCATTCAACTGATGACCTAAAGAACCAAGATGACAAACTTTAAATTCATCTATGTTTAACAAATAAATTATATTTTCACCTCGTTTATATCCAGAAAGATCATCTTTAAATGTTTTATATCCCTCTAAGGTAACAAAATCATTTGAAAAAGAACAAGTTGAATTTACTATTATACAATTTTTATCAACATGCTTATTAATAATTTCATTATTATGAGTATGGCTAAATGTAATTATATTTGGATTCAAATCATATTTTTCTATATAAGGGTATATTTGTATTGGATCTAAAAGAATTCTTTTACCAGTAGAATTTTTTATTAAAAAACTTGTATTACCAATCCATTTAATTTCCATATTTGATCACCTCTTAATATATAGTTTGGATAAAAAAATGCAATATCATTCGCTTTTATTTTAGAAAATAAAAGCAGTGAAATGGACATATTAAAATTTATAATATATAATAAAAGTCAAAGAAGGTCAATCAGGAAAATAAGTTTAAGAAGGTGAAAATATGGCAAGAATTTCAGATACAATAGAAAATTTTATTAAAGATATGATAAATGAAGAAAGAGAAAGACAAGTATTAATTCAAAGGAATGAATTAGCAGATAAATTTTCATGTGCACCATCGCAAATCAATTATGTGCTCACAACAAGGTTTACTTATGAAAAAGGTTATATAATAGAAAGTAAAAGAGGTGGCGGAGGGTGCATAGTAATTAAAAAAATAACATACGATGATAAGGATGAAAGACTGTTATTAATAAATACTTCAATAGGAGAAAGTATAACATATGGAGGCGCTTTATCTATACTAGATCATTTAAAAGATACTAAAAATATTACTGAAAAGGAATATGAAATAATAAAAATATCTTTAAATGATAGAACATTAGTATCTGTGGAAGACAAAAATAAATTAAGGGCTGATATGTTAAAAGGAATTATTACAGTTATATTATCGTAAAATATTTTAAGTGGCCAAGGTTTATCTGTATAGTTGTTAATTTTAGCAATAGGGTATGGAGGTATATATGATTTTTGGGAAGTTAACAGAGAGGGCACAATTAGTACTAGTAGAGGCTCAAAAAGAGTCACAATATTTTAAACATGGATATATAGGTACTGAACATATTCTTTTAGGGTTATTAAAAGAGGGTGGATATGCAAAGCAAGTATTATATATTAATGGAGCTACTATTGATAAAGTAAGAAAGCTTATAGAAGATTATCTTGGTTTTGGAGATATAGATATATCAGTAGGTGAGATGTTACTGAATCCTAGAACAAAGAGATTATTTGATGATAGCTTAGTAAAGGCAAGAATATATGATCATAATTATATAAATCCAGAGCATATTTTATTAGCTTTATTAGATGATACAGAGGGTGTAGCTTATACAATACTTTCTACCTTAAAGTTAGATTTGAAATTAATAAAGACTGATATAAGTAATTATCTATATGAGAAGGAGGTAGAGGAAATAAAAGTTGAAGAGAAGGATAAGAAAAAAACTGTTAAAACTCCTCTATTAAGCCAATATGGAAGAAATCTAACTATGATGGCTAAGGAAGGAAAATTGGATCCAGTAGTAGGAAGGGAAAATGAAAATAGAAGAATTTTAGAGATACTGTGTAGAAGGATAAAAAATAATCCTTGTTTAATTGGAGAACCTGGAGTAGGTAAAACAGCAGTTATTGAAGGGCTAGCCCAAAGAATAATAAATGGAAATGTGCCAGAAATACTAAAGGATAAAGTAATAATTTCATTAGATTTAACTTCTATGTTAGCAGGAGCTAAATATAGAGGAGAATTTGAAGATAGATTAAAAAAAGTAATGGATGAAATAAGAAATTCTAAAGATATAATAATATTTATAGATGAAATTCATACAATTGTTGGAGCGGGTGGTGCAGAAGGTGCTATAGATGCATCAAATATTTTAAAACCTGCTTTAGCAAGAGGTGAAATAAAATGTATTGGAGCTACAACTATAGATGAATATAGAAAACATATAGAAAAGGATTCAGCTCTAGAAAGAAGATTTCAACCGGTTAGAGTTGAAGAGCCATCAAAAGAAGAGACTTTAGATATATTAAAAGGACTTAGGGAAAGATACGAAGCACATCATATGGTAAGGATAGAGGACGAAGCTTTAGAAGCAGCTGTAGAGTTATCAGATAGATATATAACAGATAGATTTATGCCGGATAAAGCTATAGATCTAATTGATGAAGCATCAGCAAAGGTAAGAATAGAAAATTTAACTTCACCACCGGATATAATGAATTTACAACTTCAATTAGAGAATAATTCTAAGGAAAAAGAAGAGGCAATAAGAAATCAAAACTTTGAAAAAGCAGCAGAGTTAAGAGATAAGGAAAGACAATTAAAAAATAAATTGAATAGTTTAAAGATAGATTTAACAAATAATGAGTGTAATAATTATATTGTTAATAGTGAACAAATTGCAAAGGTAGTATCAAGTTGGGCTAAAATTCCTCTAGAGAAATTAACAGAGCAAGAATCAGAAAAATTATTACAACTTGAAGATATACTTCATAAAAGGGTGATAGGTCAAAAGGAAGCTGTAATGGCTGTATCTAAAGCTGTAAGAAGGGCAAGAGTAGGGCTGAAGGATCCCAATAGGCCTATAGGAACATTTATATTTTGTGGACCAACAGGTGTTGGAAAAACAGAACTATCCAATGCCTTAGCAGAAGCTATGTTTGGAGATAAGAAAAATTTAATTAGAATAGATATGTCAGAGTATATGGAAAAGCATTCTGTAGCAAGGCTAATAGGAGCTCCACCTGGATATATTGGTCATGATGAAGGTGGACAGTTGACAGAAGCTGTTAGAAGAAACCCTTATTCAGTTATATTATTAGACGAAATAGAGAAGGCTCATCCGGATGTATTTAATATATTACTACAAATAATGGAGGATGGAAGACTTACAGATAGTAAGGGGAAAATTATAAACTTTAAAAATACAATAGTTATAATGACATCTAATGTAGGAGCTCATGATATAAAAAAACAAAATACTCTTGGATTTTCAGCTTCAAATAGTTTAGTTGATAGTGAATATGAAAAGATGAAGAAAAATATTATGGAAGAAATTAAGAAACAATTCAAACCGGAATTTATAAATAGAATTGATGATATAATTGTTTTTCATAAATTAGAAGATAGTGATATATTAAAAATTGTAAATTTAATGTTAAATAATACCATAGATAAGCTTAAAGATAGAAAAATAACAATTAACTTAAATGAAGAAAGTAAAAGGTTCTTAGTAAATAAAGGTGTAGATACTAATTATGGTGCAAGACCTTTAAGGAGAATAATAACAAAGGAATTAGAAGATAAGTTAAGTGAAGAGATGTTAAAAGGCTACATTAAGGGCGGAGATAACTTAGAAGTATATTGCAATGGAGAGGAACTTTATTTTAAGCATATATCATAGTATAGAGAGAAGATTTTCTTTTTGAAAAAATCTTCTCTTATTTTTTTATTTATTAATAATTTATTAGAGAACGAGTAATAATATTAAGAGAAGAAAAGCTAAGTGGATATAATTAATAAAAATTATTATTTAAAAATAGTTGCATTTTATTTTATAGAAGCATATAATTAAATTAAAGATAATACCCCGGGGGGGTAGAAGGAGTGAGTCATGAGTAAAGAAGTTAAACATAAAGAGTTGATTATAATAGGTGGCGGACCAGCGGGTTTAACTGCAGCAATATATGCAACAAGAGCTAAGCTAGACATGCTTTTACTAGAAGACCAAATACTTGGGGGTCAAGTTAGAAATAGCTATACAATAGAAAATTATCCTGGCTTTAAAAAAGTTTCAGGTACAGAACTTGCTGATTTAATGCAACAACAAGCTGAAGAGCTTGGAGCTGAAATAGATGAATTCGATATGGTGGAAAAGGTTGATTTTAGCGGAGAAGAAAAAATAATTGAAACTAATAGTTATATATATAAAACAAAAACTGTAATAATAGCAACTGGTGCAACTCCTAAAAAATTACCTATTCCAAATGAAGAAAAGTTTTCAGGAAAAGGAATCCACTATTGTGCAGTTTGTGATGGAGCAATGTATGAAGGAAAGATAATTGGAGTTGTAGGTGGAGGAAATTCTGCCTTAGAAGAAGCTTTATTTTTAACAAAATTTGCTTCAAAGGTAGTTATGATAAGAAGACATAATTACTTTAATGGTGAAAAAGCTACAATTGAAGAAGTTATGAATCATCCTAAGATAGAAATTTTATTTAATGAAGATTTAGTTAATGTTGATGGAACTGACTTTGTAGAAAAGGCTATAATAAAAAATTCTAAAGATGGATCTGAAAAAGAAATACCAATGGATGCTGTATTTGGATTTATAGGAACAGTGCCAAAGACAGATCATTTTAAAGATTATATAAATTTAACATCTAATGGCTATATAAAAGCTGATGAAGGTATGAGAACTAACGTTGAAGGAGTTTATGCAGCAGGAGATGTTAGGGAAAAAGAATATAGACAAATAACAACAGCTGTTGCAGATGGAACTATAGCAGCATTACAAGCAGAAAAGTACGTAGTAGAAAAGAAAAAATAATTGAGAAAATTCAAGGAATGTTAAAGGAGAGATATTATGATAAAAATATATTCAACATCATGGTGCCCATCATGTATAAAGGCGAAAAGATTTTTCGAAATGAAGGGATGGGATTATAAAGAAATAAATGTAGCTGATAAGCATGAGGATAGAGAAGAAGTTTTTAAGGTATCAGGTCAAAGAACTGTACCAGTAATTGATATAGATGGAGAGATAATAGTTGGTTTTGATAGGAATAAGATAGAACTAGCTAAAATTAAGTAGAGGTGATCAAGTGTTTAGTTGTATAAAGGGAAAAGAAAGAACTTTTAGAAATTTAATAAATGGGGAATGGATTAATAGCTCAAGTGATAAGTTTATAGATATATATTCACCTGTAGGGAATTGCTTAGTTGGAAAGGTACCAGCAATGACTACAGATGAAGTTGATCTTGCTATAAAGAGTGCAAAAGAGGCACAAAAGGTATGGAGAAATGTTCCAGTTAATAAGAGAGCAGAAATATTATATAAGGCTGCTGATATACTAATAGAAAAAGTTGAAGATATTGCTGAAATAATGATGAGAGAGATCGGTAAAGACAAAAAGAGTGCTGAATCAGAAATCCTAAGATCAGCTGATTATATAAAGTTTACAGCTGATACGGCGAAGAACTTGTCAGGAGAAAGCATTCCAGGAGATAGTTTTCCAGGATTTAAAAGAAATAAAATATCATTAGTAACAAGAGAGCCACTAGGAGTAGTGTTAGCCATATCTCCATTTAACTATCCAATAAATTTAGCAGCATCAAAGATAGCACCAGCATTAGTTGCAGGTAATTCTGTAGTTTTAAAACCTGCTACTCAAGGAAGTTTATGTGGATTATATTTAGCTAAGGTATTTGAGCAAGCAGGTGTTCCAGCAGGAGTATTAAATACTGTCACAGGAAGAGGTAGTGAAATAGGAGATTATATCGTTACACATCCTGAAATAGATTTTATTAACTTTACTGGAAGTACAGAAGTTGGTACTAGAATATCAAGAATAACAACAATGGTTCCGTTACTTATGGAGCTTGGAGGTAAAGATGCAGCTATAGTATTAGCGGATGCAGATTTAGATCTTGCGGCATCTAATATAGTTGCTGGAGCATATTCTTATTCAGGACAAAGATGTACAGCAGTTAAAAGAATTTTGGTTGTTAACAAAGTAGCAGATAAGCTAGTTGAAAAAGTTAAGGAAAAAGTTCAAAATTTAAAAATAGGAAATCCATTAGAAGAGGATGTGGATATAGTTCCACTAATTGATAGTAAAGCAGCAGATTTTGTTTGGGAACTTATAGATGATGCAAGAGAAAAAGGTGCTCATTTACTTGTTGGAGGAACTAGAGAAGAAAATATGATTTATCCAACTCTTTTCGATAATGTAACAACAGATATGAGATTGGCTTGGGAAGAACCATTTGGTCCGGTTTTACCTATCATAAGAGTTAAGGATAAAGATGAGGCTATAGAAATTGCTAATAAATCAGAATATGGATTACAATCATCTGTATTTACTGAAAATATAAATGAAGCATTTTATGTAGCAGATAGACTAGAAGTTGGTACAGTTCAAGTTAATAACAAAACTGAAAGAGGACCAGACCATTTCCCATTCTTAGGAGTTAAGGCTTCAGGAATCGGAACTCAAGGAATCAGATATTCAATAGAATCTATGTCAAGACCTAAGGCTACAGTAATTAATTTAGTTAGATAATATCTAATTAAAATAGAGGAGTGATACAATCACTCCTCTATTTTATTATATATCTACTTTTTATTAAAGGGAGGTATATTAAACCTCCCTTATGTTCAAATATTAAATATTTAAAGCTGAATCTATAGCATTTTTATCAAATCCTACAATAATTGTTCCGTTTATATCTAAAACAGGAACTCCCATTTGTTTTGATTTGCTAATCATTTCATCTCTAGCAGTCATATCTTCTTGTACATTTAAATCTTCAAATTCAATATTAACTGATTTTAAATAATTTTTTGCTTTTACGCACCATGGACAAGAATTTGTACTATAAACTTTAACCATTAGGTAAACACTCCTTTGCTATTATCAATAGATAATTAATATTGTTTAACATAAATTTTACACCATTTGAGTACTAAATACAATAAATATCCTATATTTTATTAAAATAAAGAATATGGTATTATATCAATGGGAAAATATAAATTTACTTTATAATATCTTGATTTTCTAGATTTGAATTAAGAACCATATTATCCAAAGAATTATCTATATGGTTAGATATGAAATCTTCAGATAAATTTTTCTTATTATCATCTTTTATAATATTTCTAGATTGGATATTAGAAAAGTAAGTTTTATTAATCATAAAATCATCTCCTTGATGGTTTATAAGATTATTTTTTGCAAAATTTTAATTTTTATAACAAATAAAAAAAATTATACAACTGGTCTAGACATCTATAACAATTTTTAATATAATATTGATAGGAGGCTTAATAATGATAGATAAAAGTAGTCCAATTCCAGTTTATTATCAACTAAAAAATGATTTAATATCAAAAATATCCGAAGGCGTATGGAAGCCAGGTGAATGCATAGCAAGCGAAAGAGAACTATGTGAAATATATGGTGTTAGTAGAATGACAATTAGACAAGCGATAGGAGAACTGGTACAAGAAGGTGTTCTTTTAAGAATTAAAGGTAAAGGAACATTTGTATGTGAACAAACATTTAAACAACAAGATATGATGAGCTTTACAGAGATAATAAAGCAAATGGGAAAAAATTTAAGATCAGAGGTTGTTGAGTTTTGTAAAATAAATACTCCGGAGCACCTAGCAGATATATTTTCTTTGGATGAGATATATAAAATTAAAAGAAAGCGTATAGTTGATGATGAATGTGTAGCGTTAGAGACAGTATTTATACCTGTTGATTACTGTGGGTATATTGATGAAGAAATGCTAAATGGCTCATTATTTAAGATATTAGAAGGCTTTGGTTATGTAGTTGATTATTCACAATCTTCAATAGCATCAGTAATAATGGATGATGAATTAAAAGAGATATTTAGTGTGGATAAGCAAGTACCTATGTTAAAGATTATAAGTAAGACTTATGATCATAATAATAAAATGATTTTCTTAGAAGAAGCAGTATATAGATCAGATAAATTTATTTTGCAAGTTAATATATCTAGACGAGAGGGGAAAATAAGATGAAACTAATAATAACTAAAAACTATGAAGAATTAAGCAAGGAAGCAGCTAATGAAATGGCTAAAGTAGTAAAAGATAAACCTAACGCTATATTAGGTTTAGCAACTGGTGGATCTCCAATAGGAATGTATAAAGAATTAATCAGAATGAATAAAGAAGGGGAAATAGATTTCTCACAAGTTACTACAGTTAATTTGGATGAATATATAGGATTAAGTGGAGATCATCCTCAAAGCTATAGATACTTCATGAATGAAAATTTATTTAACCACATTAATATAGATAAGAAAAATACTTATGTTCCAAATGGTTTAGCTGAAAACATAGAAGAAGAGTGTAAAAGATATGATGCTAAAATAGCAGAATTAGGTGGTACGGATTTACAGTTACTAGGTATTGGTAATAATGGACATATAGCATTCAACGAGCCAGATGAAACATTAGTATCAGGAACTCATTTAACAGGATTAACAGAAGATACTATAAAAGCAAATGCTAGATTTTTCAACTCAATTGATGAAGTTCCAACACAAGCTTTAACAATGGGACTTGGTGGAATAATGAAATCAAAGAAGATAATAGTTATAGCAAGTGGTGAAGGAAAAGCTGATGCTGTAAAAGCAATGGTAAGTGGAAAGATAAGCACAAACATGCCAGCATCAATGCTACAAATGCACAGAGATGTTGTAGTTATAGTTGATGAAGCTGCTGCAAAATTATTATAAAATTTATATTTGAATACTAAGAATATATAAGAATTGTAATACTATAAATAGATTACAATTCTTTTTTTATAATCATTGGTTTTTATAATATTGTTATGATATATTAAATATAGTAATTTTAATAATTATATGTATATAAGTTGCAATAGAGTTAAAACATTTTAATTATAGATAATGATTAAGTAGAATTAGTAAATAATTTATAATAAGGGTTTAAAGCTTTAAGAAACACTAAAGTAATGTATAGTATTATTGTTAATTTTAACTATGTAAATTATTGAATTAAAAAATACATTCAAATTAAAAACATATGATACTTAAATGGTATATTAGATTTATTATTATACTGACATTTATGTATTTATTATAGAAATTAATAAGATTGGTAGGTAAATTTTATGGCTAAGATTAAATCCATGTTTGTTTGTCAAGAATGTGGATATGAGTCTCCTAAATGGTTAGGCAAATGTCCAGATTGTAATAAGTGGAATACCCTGGTAGAAGAGGTAAGGGAAACCCAAAAAGAAATAAAAAGTAAGGTAAATACTATAAGAGTTATAGATAATATGCCTAAAAGTATAGGACAGATTAAATCAGGAGAAAAGCAAAGATATGATACTGGTTTAAAAGAGTTAAATAGAGTCTTAGGTGGAGGATTAGTAAGAGGATCGTTAACTTTAATATCTGGAGATCCTGGAATAGGTAAATCTACTTTATTACTGCAAACAGCAAATTCAATATCAAAATCCTATGGGAAAGTATTGTATGTCTCTGGAGAAGAATCAGAGGAACAAATTAAGATAAGAGGAGATAGGTTAAGTGTAAATGCGGAACAATTATACATTTTATCTGAAACTAATCTTGATTTAATAGAGGCATATATAAATGAGTTGAAGCCTGTTTTTGTAATAATTGATTCCATACAAACTGTCTTTAAAGAATCAGTAACTTCTGCTCCGGGAAGTGTATCGCAAGTAAAGGAATGCTCTAATGCTATAATGAGGATAGGAAAGAACCAGAATATACCATTATTTATAGTGGCGCATGTTACTAAGCAGGGTGAACTCGCAGGACCAAGGGTTCTTGAACATATGGTTGATACAGTATTGTATTTTGAAGGTGAGCGTACTGAAGAATTTAGAGTTTTAAGAACTATGAAAAATCGTTTTGGAACAACTAGTGAAATTGGAGTTTTTGAAATGGCTGAAGAAGGATTAAAGGAAATATATGATCCTTCGAGAATATTTCTAGAGGATACTAATTTTAATCAAGAGGGTTCTGCTGTTATAGGAATAATGGAAGGAACCAGACCTATACTTGTTGAAATGCAAGCATTAGTCAGTGAAAGTAATACTCATATGGCGAGTAGGACAGCGGTTGGAATAGATAATCAAAGGTTAAGGCTTATACTTGCTGTATTAGAGAAAAAGTTAAGGGTTCCATTTTATAAATATGATGTATATGTAAATGTAGTTGGTGGTCTTACCCTAGACGGAACTACAGGGGATCTAGGTTTAGCATTAGCATTGTTATCAAGTGTAAAAAATACAGGATTTAAGTTAGAAAGAATGGTTATCGTTGGTGAAGTTGGGCTTACTGGAGAGATAAGACCGGTTTCGTCATGTGATAGGTTAATTAAAGAAGCCGAAAAAATGGGCTTTAAAAACGCTATAATTCCAGAAAGAAATAAAGATAAGGTTAGTAGTAAAACTACAAATATAATAGGGGTAAGCAATTTAAGAGAGGCTATTAGTAAGATATTCTAGTGGATTGGGTGAGTGTATGAGAATAAAAGATGATGAAGAAATAAAAAATATATTAAAACTTATGAGTCCAGGAACTGCTTTAAGAGAAGGATTAGATAATATATTAAGGGCTAAAACTGGAGGTTTGGTAGTCATTGGTGATGGTGAAGAAGTAATGAATCTTGTTGATGGGGGATTCAATATTAATTCAGAATACTCACCAGCCTATGTTTATGAATTAGCCAAGATGGATGGAGCTATTGTACTAAGTGGAGATTTAAGAAGAATTATTTGTGCTAATACGCAACTTGTACCAGATCATGCACTTACGACATATGAAACAGGAACTAGGCACAGAACTGCAAATAGAGTAGCAAAACAAACTGGAAATATAGTAGTGGCAATCTCTCAAAGAAGAAATATAATAACTATTTATAAAGGGGATTTAAAGTATGTGCTTCAAGAAAGTAGCATAATACTTGCAAGAGCAAATCAAGCAATACAAACATTAGAGAAATATGTTAATGTATTAGAGAGAGTAATAAATAATTTAAACTTATTAGAATTTCAAGATCTAACTACTATTTTTGATGTTGTAACTGCAATACAAAGAACTGAGATGGTTATGAGAGTCGTGGAAGAGATACAAAGGTATATAGTTGAACTTGGAAATGAAGGAAGACTTATTTCTATGCAGCTCAGTGAACTTATAAGATTTATAGAGAGAGATGGTATTTTATTAATAAGAGATTATTGTAGAGAGGGTATGGATTATAACGAAATATATAACGAAATTCAAAAGCTTAGCTCAGAAGAATTAGTTGATTTAGATCTAATAGCTAAGGTTTTAGGATATTCAGGAGCGTCATTAATTGATTCCTTAATTTCTCCAAAAGGATTTAGAATATTATTTAAAGTTCCAAGAATTCCTGTATCAGTAATTGAAAATTTAGTAAAACATTTTAAAGAACTTAAGTATGTTATTGAAGCAGATACCGATGAGTTAGATAAAGTTGATGGAATAGGAGAAGCAAGAGCTAAAGCTATTAAAAATGGCTTAAGAAGAATAAAGGAACAAATATATTTAAAAAATGAAATTTAGTAAAATAATGTATAAAAGTAAAACAAATAGATAATAATACAAAAGCAGGCGTTCTGACCTGCTTTGAGTTTATCTAAGTGTAAATTTACCCAGAAGATTCATTTTATTTTCTTCTTTTAATAATATGTCATATAAGTTTAAATCTAGGCAATTACACAAAGAGGTAAGATAAAATAAATTATTTCCGATTTCATTTTCAATAATATCACGACAATTATCACAAAGTTCTCCTTCAAGGTGATTATTTAACGAATAATTAAAATTATTTATATCATCATTATTAGAAGATATGTTTTCTTGTTTTTTAGCTGAAATTTTAATACAACCACAATTAGTTACAGCCTTAGCTAGGGCTCTATTAACTCTGGAACTAGATTCACTATACTTAGTTATTATATCTAGAATACTTTTATGACGTAGCAATGATTCATTAACATCATTTTGAAAATTATCAAAAATTATATCCTTCATATGCCTCAACTCCTTAAAAAAAATTATGGCTGTTTTTAAAATATAATTATTTCTAGTAAGATTAATTATTCGCCGAACTTCAATATAATAATATCTAATATGCTTGTTTTTTTATAGGGGGTATTTTAAATTAATAAGATTTTAAGAATTCTTCATTTTAGATGATACCTTTATATGGTATAATGGTATAAGCTTCTAGTGAAGTAGGTAAATGAATAAAAATAAAATGATAATACAGGGAGGTGACATTATGTTAAAAAAGATTATAAGAGTTATATTTACTATAATAGGATTTATTAGTGGATATATCATTAGTGGAATACTACTAAACATCTTTATTTTAAAAGAAATATCTTTTTTATCTAAACCATTTGCAATTATATCAGTACGTATTATTTTAACTTTATTATTTGGACTTATATTATATTTTGTTTCACCGCGTATTTATGACTCTATTGTTAAAGTTATTGAATATATTGAAAAAAATATCCAAAGGCTTACGGCAGCAGAACTTCTTTATGGTGGACTAGGTGCATTGATATCGTTAATACTAACGTCTCTTATAGGACTACCATTAAATCGTATAGATTTATATGGATTGGGTCCAATACTATTTGTGCTTTTAAATTTAATATTTGCAATAATATTTGCAAGTATATTCGTTGAAAAGAAGGATGACATATCAAATCTTCTTGTAAACCTTAGGAAAAGTAATGCTAAAGAAAAAAAGTCAAAAGTAAGTGTGAAAAATAATCCCAAGGTACTGGATACATCTGTAATAATAGATGGTAGAATTTTTGATATATGTCAAACTGGATTTGTTGAAGGACCATTAGTTATACCAAGCTTTGTTCTAGACGAACTTAGGCATATCTCAGACTCAGCTGATTCTCTTAAAAGGAATAGGGGAAGAAGAGGGCTTGACATACTAAATAAAATTCAAAAAGAACTTGAAATTGAAACTCAGATTTGGGAAGGTGACTTTCCTGAAATACAAGAAGTTGATAGTAAGTTATTAAAGCTTGCACAAACTCTTAAAGGAAAAGTTGTGACAAATGACTTTAATTTAAATAAGGTTGCTGAATTCCAAGGAGTGCCTGTTTTAAATATAAATGAATTAGCAAATGCAATAAAACCTATTGTTCTTCCAGGTGAAGAAATGAAGGTTATTGTTGTTAAAGATGGTAAAGAGGCAACTCAAGGAATTGGTTACTTAGATGATGGAACTATGATAGTTGTAGAAGGTGGAAGAAGATTTATGGGAGAACAAATCATAGTTATAGTAACATCTGTATTACAAACAGCAGCTGGAAGAATGATATTTGCAAAACCAAAGGAATAGTAAGTAGGTGTTTATATGATAAGTGCTATAATTTTAGCGGGTGGAAAAGGAAAAAGAATGGGTGCTAAAATTAGTAAGCAATATATAGAGCTTAATGGTAAACCTATTTTGTATTACACTTTAAAGAAATTTGTTGATTGTGAAGGAATAGATAAAATAATTCTAGTTTTACCCAAAGATGAAATAGAATATTGTAATAAAGAAATATTGGAAAAATACTCTTTAAAAGTTGATATGATAGTTGAAGGTGGAAAAGAAAGACAGGACTCAGTTTATAATGCATTACAAAAAATAAATGATTCTGAGATTGTTCTTATCCATGATGGAGCAAGAGCATTTGTATCTGAAAGAGTTATAAAAGATGGTATAAAGTATGCAAAGATTTATGGAGCAGCAGCACCAGGGGTAATGCCCAAAGATACTATAAAGGTTGTTGATGAAAATGGATTTTCTGATTCAACTCCAGATAGAAGTAAATTACTTGCAATTCAAACTCCACAAACTTTTAAGTTAGAAATAATAAAAGAGTGTCATGAGAAAGTTAAAGAAAATAATATTAGTGTTACAGATGATACAATGGTGGTAGAAATGTATAATAACAAAGTATATTTATACAATGGTGAATATACCAATATAAAAGTGACTACCCCAGAGGATTTAATACTTGCAGAAAGGCTAATATAATACATAGTTTATTATATTGACATAATTTTTACTAGAATATATAATTAATTAAGCTAAAAATTAATAGACTTAAAACAGTGAAGAAGAATAGTAAAATCCGACGTTCAGAGAGAAAATTCATAGGCTGTAAAATTTTCAATAGGATTTGAACCAGCTTTGGAGTTATAGGTAAAAACTATCGGTTTAATACCGTTATCATTTTCGAGAACAAATTTAGGTGGTACCGCGATATAAGTTCGCCCTAAGCAATTAGGGTGGGCTTTTTTTATTATTTATAAAGATATACCGATTAGCAAGAATTAAAAATATTTAAAATAACAACATTAATAGGAGGAAGTAGAAATGAAAATGTCTAATATGTTAATATCAACATTAAGAGAGGTTCCAGCAGAAGCTGAGATAGATAGCCATAAATTAATGCTAAGAGCTGGGATGATAAGAAAAATGGCATCAGGGATATATAATTATATGCCTCTAGGATTAAAGGTTTTAAAAAATGTAGAGAATATAGTAAGAGAAGAAATGAATAACGCAGGGGCACAAGAATTCCTAGCATCAGCAGTGCAACCAGCAGAACTTTGGCAAGAATCAGGAAGATGGGATGTTTATGGAGCTGAACTTATTAGACTTAAAGATAGAAATAATAGAGAGTTCTGCCTTGGACCAACTCACGAAGAAGTATTTACTGATATTGCAAGAAATGAAATTAAATCATACAAGCAATTACCAGTAAATCTTTATCAAATACAAACTAAATATAGAGATGAAAGAAGACCAAGATTTGGTGTTATGAGATCAAGGGAATTCATAATGAAAGATGCATATAGTTTTGATAAGGATCAAGAGGGGTTAGATGTTTCTTATAATAAAATGAGAGAAGCATATATTAAAATATTTAATAGATGTGGAATAGATGCTAAACCAGTTGAAGCAGATTCAGGAGCAATTGGGGGATCAAATTCAGCTGAATTCATGGTAAGATCAGAAGTAGGAGAAGACGATGTTGTATTTTGTACAGCTTGTGATTATGCAGCTAATATGGAAAAGGCACCATCAACAGTTGAAAAAGCAGATGCAGAAGAATTAAAAGATTTAGTTAAAACTGAAACGCCAAATGTTAAGACAATAGAAGAATTAGTTAAATTCTTCAATACAACAGAGAAGAAATTTGCTAAAACTTTAATATATAATGCTGATGGTAAGATAGTAGCAGTTATGGTTAGAGGCGATAGAGAAGTGAATGAAGTTAAGGTTTCAAATGCTTTAGGTGGAGTTGTAAATTTAAATATGGCTGCTCCAGAAGAAGTATTTAAAGCAACTAATGCACAAGTTGGATTTGCTGGACCTATAAATATAAATGTAGATACTTTATTAGTTGATGAGGAAATTGTAAATATGTACAATTTTATTGTTGGAGCTAATAAAACTGGATATCATATTGAAAATGTAAATTATGGAAGAGACTTTCAAGGGGTAGTTGGAGATTATAGAAATATAACTGAAGGTGAAAAGTGTCCAGTTTGTGGGGGAAAAGTAACTATTTCAAGAGGAACAGAAGTTGGGCATATATTTAAATTAGGAACAAAATATTCAGAAGCCATGAATGCTAATTTTATAGATGAAAATGGAAAAGAAAAACCATTTATAATGGGTTGTTATGGTATTGGTGTAACAAGAACAATGGCATCAATAATAGAACAACATAATGATGAGAATGGAATAGTTTGGCCTTTATCTGTAGCACCATATCATGTTAATATTATTCCTGTAAATATTAAAGATGAAGAACAAATGAAGATTGCTAATGAGATCTATGAAGATTTAAAATCTATAGGTGTTGATGCGATACTAGATGATAGAAATGAGAGAGCAGGAGTTAAATTTAAGGATTCAGACCTTATGGGAATACCAATGAGAATAACAGTTGGTAAGAAGATTGTTGATGGAGAAGTAGAATTTAAACTTAGAACATCAGATATGGAAAATATAAAAATAGAAGAAGCTGTAGATAGAGTTAGAGAAGAGTTTAAGAAAAATAAATTATCTGTAAGATAGGAGGTAATTAAATGAGAGTTTATAATAGCTTAACTAGAAAAAAAGAAGAATTTATACCATTAACACCAGGAGAAATTAAAATGTACGTATGCGGACCTACCGTATATAACTACTTTCATATAGGTAATGGTAGAACTTTCATAATTTTTGATACAATAAGAAGATATTTTGAGTACAGAGGATATAAAGTTAAATTTGTTCAAAATTTTACAGATATAGATGATAAAATGATAAAAAAAGCAAATGAAGAAGGGACTACAGTTTCAGATATAGGGGATAGATATATTGATGAATACTATAAAGATGCTGATGGGTTAAATATAATGAGAGCCTCAATAAATCCAAGAGCTACTGAATATATTCAAGATATAATAGAGTTTGTAAAGGGGCTAATAGAAAAGGGTTATGCCTATGAAGTAGATGGGGATGTTTATTTTAGGACGAAGAAGTTTGAGAGTTATGGAAAGTTAATAGGTCAAAATTTAGAAGACTTGCAAGCTGGAGCAAGAATAAATGTAGATGAAAGAAAAGAAGATCCAATGGATTTTGCGGTATGGAAGGCTCAAAAACCAGGTGAACCGGCCTGGGAAAGTCCATGGGGAATGGGTAGACCAGGATGGCACATAGAGTGTTCATGCATGGCAAAGAAGATACTAGGTGATACAATTGATATACATGCAGGTGGAATGGACTTAGCATTTCCACACCATGAAAATGAAATTGCACAAAGTGAAGCCTTAACAGGAAAAACATTTGCAAGATATTGGTTACATGGAGCCTTTTTAAATATTAATAACCAAAAAATGTCTAAATCATTAAATAACTTTTTAACTGCAAGAGATATATTAAAACAATATGATGCTGATGTAGTTAGATTCTTAATGTTATCAGGACATTATAGAGTACAATTAAACTTTAGTGATGATTTATTAGAATCAGCAAAGGCATCAGTAGAAAGATTATATAATGCCGTTTCTAATTTAGAAAATCTAATTGATGAAGTTAAGAAAGAATCTATGGATGATAAAGAAAAAGCTTACTTAGAAT
Organism: Clostridium tertium; assembly: GCF_017873245.1. GTDB lineage: Bacteria > Bacillota > Clostridia > Clostridiales > Clostridiaceae > Clostridium > Clostridium tertium. Next base: position 25,674 of record NZ_JAGGJY010000025.1, read on the forward strand.
CTTTAGATGTATATAGACAAAGATATATAGAAAAAATGGATGATGATTTTAATACAGCAGATGCAATTACAGCAATTTTTGATCTTATAAAAGATATAAATACTAATGTATCTATAGAATCATCTAGAGAGCTTTGTGAAGCAGCATTGAGCTTGATAAGAGAGTTAGGAAATCCGTTAGGTATTCTTCAAAACTCCACTAAGGGAAGTTTAGAGGAAGAAATAGAAAGATTAATAGCGGAAAGACAACAAGCAAGAAAAGATAGAAATTTTGCTTTAGCTGATAAAATTAGAGATGATTTAAAAGCTAGAAATATAGTTTTAGAAGATACTCCTCAAGGGGTTAGATGGAAAAAAGTAAATTAGTCTAAAAGGCTGCAATTGTGCAGCCTTTATTTAAAGGAGAGAAAAATATGTTAGAGGATTTAAGAGTTAGGGAATTTAGTAAAGAGGAAGCTAGGAGATTAAATCCTTTGCAGTTAGCTTTAATAGGAGATGGAGTATATGAGATATATATAAGAAATTTTATATTATCTAATAATACAGAGTTATCTGCACATAAAATGCATGTAAAAGCAATTGGATACGTTAAAGCTAAGAGTCAATCGGCAATAATGTATAATATAGAAGATACTTTAACAGAAGATGAATTGTATATTTACAAAAGAGGAAGAAATACAAAATCTGCAACTGTTCCTAAAAATGCTGATGTTATAGATTATAGAAATGCAACAGGCTTTGAGGCTCTATTAGGATATTTATATTTAATAGGAAATAAAGAAAGACTATATAATATATTAGAAAAATCTACAGAAATACAGTTAACATAACTAAGGAAAAGTATATAATAGAAATAAGGAGTGATTTTTATGACTAAGGGAAACAGAGAAGCTAGAATGAAAGCTAGAATGGAAAGACAAATGCTTGAAAATGGACCTGTAAGAGGTAAGAGACAATTTGTTAAGGAGAATAAAAATGGCGGAGAATATATTAGAGAAAATGTTTCTAATGCTAGCGAATTAGAGACTAGGGAAGATTTAATTATAGGTAGAAATGCCGTTATGGAAGTATTAAAAAGTGATCGAACTATAGAGTGTGTATATATAGCAAATGGTAATATGGAGGGATCTATAAAAGTAATAATAAATATTGCAAGAGAAAAGGGATTAGTATTAAAGGAAGTAGATAGAAAAAAACTAGATGCTATGAGTAATGGTACAAATCATCAAGGAGTTATTGCTTTAGTTACACCATTTAAGTACTGCCAAATTGCAGATATGCTAAATGATGCAAAGGAAAAAGGTGAAGATCCATTTATAATTGTACTAGATGAAATAGAAGATCCACATAATTTAGGTTCTATAATAAGAACAGCTGAATTATGCGGAGTTCATGGAATAATAATACCAAAAAGAAGAAATGTGGGAATAACATCTACTGTATACAAGTGTTCTGTAGGAGCTATAGAGCATATGAAGATAGCAAAAGTAACAAATATTAATTCAGCTATAGATGAACTTAAAGAATCAGGGCTATGGGTATATGGTGCAGATATAGCAGGAGAAGAATACAGCTATCAAGTTGACTTTAATGGTCCATGTGCTATGGTTATAGGTAGTGAAGGAAGAGGTATATCTAAACTTACTTTAAAAAAGTGTGATAAGTTAGTGAAAATTCCGATGGTAGGAAAAATTAACTCTTTAAATGCTTCAGTTGCTGGTGGTATAATGATGTATGAAATATTAAAGGGAAGACTATTAAAATAGCATAGTTAAAGAGGTAATATGTGAAAATAATATTTGTTGATGGATATAATGTTATAAATAGTTGGCCGAACCTAAAGAAGCAAAAGGACTACAGCTTTGATGGGGCAAGACAAAGCTTAATAGATAGTTTACATAATTATTCAGTTTATGAAGATTGTAAGATAATAATAGTGTTTGATGCGCATAAGGTAACTAGAAGCATTGAAAAGAAAGAAGATATAAACAGTAATATAAGTATAGTATTTACTAAAGATGGTGAAACCGCTGATTCTTACATAGAAAGAGAAGTTCATAATTTAGGTAGAAGATTTGAGGTCTATGTTGTTACATCAGATTGGCTTGAACAACAGACTATTTTTCAAAGAGGTGCAGTAAGAATATCTGCTCTTGAATTTTATAACGAAGTTATTGAAACTCAAGGAAGGATAAAAAAGAAAACATTGAAAAATATGTCTTCATCTAAAAATCATTTGGGGGATAACATAGATGAAGACATCTTTAAAAAGTTAGAAGCTATAAGACGGAGTGAATAAGCGTTTGACTAGTATATATACTTATTATATTATATGGCTTAAAGGGGTGATATATAGTGGAGAGTACCAAAAAAGAGGTAAGCTTGTTTGTGGAATTTCAAAATAAGTTAGACGAAGAAGTGGTTGATGAAGCAAAAAAAGGAAATAGTAGGGCACAAGATTATTTAATATCAAAATATGAGAATTTTGTAAAGGCTAAAGCCAAGTCTTATTTTCTCATTGGAGCAGATAAAGAAGACATTTATCAAGAGGGCATGATAGGGTTATATAAAGCTATAAGAGATTTTAAATCTGATAGGCTAACAAGTTTTAAGGCTTTTGCAGAATTATGTATTACGAGACAAATAATAACTGCTATTAAGACAGCTACAAGGCAAAAACATATACCATTGAACACATATATATCTTTAAATAAGCCGATTTATGAGGAAGAATCAGATAGGACTTTAATTGATGTTTTATCAGGATTAAAAATAACTAATCCAGAGGAACTTATAATAGGGAAAGAGCAGTTAAAACATATAGAGGGAGAGATGGCGAAAGTTTTATCTCATTTAGAAATGGAAGTACTTCAATCTTATTTAGATGGGAAGTCTTATCAGGAAATAGCCTGCGATTTAGATAGGCAGGCTAAGTCTATAGATAATGCATTACAAAGAGTTAAACGAAAGCTTGAAAAATGTCTATATACCGAAAAATAAGTCGCTAAATTCTTATTGACAAATTTTTTGAACAATAGTAAACTTTATAATTGGTATATTAAACTATAAACCACATTATGATGGCAATGCTCACGTAGCTCAGTAGGCAGAGCGTCGCCTTGGTAAGGCGGAGGTCGTCGGTTCAATCCCGATCGTGAGCTCCAATATAGTTGAGCGCTCACTAGTAGCGATTATTGTAATTATAAATTGCTTTAGTCTTTGTGGTGAGCTCAATATATTACCCAAAAGCTAGAAAACGCTAGGCAAAGTTTATTACAAAGATTAAAGGAGGATTTTACAATGGCAAAGCAAAAATTCGAAAGAAGTAAACCACACGTAAACATTGGAACAATCGGTCACGTTGACCACGGTAAGACA
>NZ_JAGGJY010000026.1 GCF_017873245.1 Clostridium tertium
TAAAAAATATGGCTCCAATTAAATATCGAAGCCATTTTTGTAATTCACAATGATATATCCTTTTTAACAATGTCTACTTTTTAGGGGGCAGACCAAAACGTTAGGTCCTTGAATTTTTAATAAAAGTCTTTTAGAGATTTAAAAACTTAGTCATTTAAAATTTTCAAAATAAAATCACCATATTTTTCAACCTTCACTTCTCCAAAACCTGAAACTTCTTTAAGCTCTGATTTTGTCTTAGGCATTTTTTCTAATAAACCAGTCATTTGTTTATCATTAAAAATAAAATATGGTTTTGTATTTTCTGCTCTACTCATTTGAAGTCTGTATTCCTTTAATTTCTTTATTAAGTTTTCATTATCATTTATAATATCACTATTATTATTGATTTTATTGCCTATACTATTATTAATAACAGTATTATTTATATTAACATTTATATTCTTTGTATTGTATATATTATTTATATTGTTACTTTTATCAATATTATTGGTAACAGAACTTTTATCTTCATTTATTATATTACTTTTAGCATTATTAATACTGCTATCATTTATTATTTCTTTATTATTAAATACAGTTTTAACATCATTCTTATAATCATAATTATCAACCAACTCTATTAATTCACGATACTTTTTTAAGAAGCTTAATTTACTTGATTTATGTAAGGCAAGTAACCTATCTGCAATCTCTTTCATTTCCTTATCGCTTAAAGACATTAAATCATATTTAGAATTAACTTCTTTTATGTAATTAATAAGTTGATCTGCTTTAATAACCTTATCCTTAATTTCCTTCTTAGCATATCTTGAATTTAAAACAGTTTTAGGATTTGCTAGTACTACTAGTGATTTATAATTATCATTAAAATATTTATCAAAAAGCATCTTAGAAATAAAATTACTTTTAGACTCTTTCTTTATTCTCTTTAACACTTCCAAATGCCTTTCATTTTGAGTTATTGGAGAATATATTCCTTCTTTTATAAACTTACCATTAAAATTATAAGTTCTTATGAAATTTCCTTGTGAGTTTATTTCTATATTTCCTATAAGGTTCTTACATTCAATTATAAATATTACTTTTCTTGTTACAACTATATAATCAATTTGTGCAGATAATTCATTAGTTTCTAAGCATATATCATGCAATATGTACATTTGTATTCCACTATTTTCCAGCTCAAAAGCTATATTATTTTCTCCTAATTCTCCAAGAGTTGCAATTTTCAACTCCTTTTCTATTCTTCCCTTTAGCCCTTCTGGTGCTCTGCTATGTAATTCCTGTAGTTTAAAAATATAATATTTTGCTTCACTCTCTTCCTTTAAAAATATAGGTTTATCTAGTTTGTTGAATAAAGCCATTTTGTACCTCTCATAAAGTATAATTTATAGTATATATAAATTATACTTTATAAATATATATATTCATATTAATTTATCAATATTTTACCAAATATCTATGAATTAAATGGCACTGTAATTAATTTAGTTTTTACTTATAATCTCTACTCTTCTTTAATAGAATTTAATATGCACTTTTATATTAATATTTAAGGAATAATAATAAGGAGATATTATGAGATATAGTACTTTTATAATTAATAAAAAACATAAATTATATAAAAAATATCTTAATAACTTAATTTTTATTTCTATTATAATAATTATCTTAATTGCTATTTGTCCCCTATACCTAAAAGATATCTTCGTTAAAGCTGATTATATATACTATATTTCAGAAAAAGGAAATGATAATAATATTGTCAATAAGGATAATCCATTACAAAGCCTTAATGAATTTAAAGACTTGTTAATTAAAGATATTAATAATAAAAAAATAACTCATGGCTCAATAAAAGTTTATATAGACAATGGAACATACAATTTTTCTGAAGGCTTTAAACTAGCTAATACAGACTTGTTAAATAAGGATATATCTATTTCCTTTATAGGTGAAAATAAAAATAAAGTATTTTTTTCAGGTGGCATTACCTTAGATAATAAAAAATTAAAATCTATCAATAATAATATCCTCAATATATTTAAAGATAAAATATACAGCTATGATTTGTCACAAGAAAATATAAATTTTAACTTAAAAGATAGTTCTATAGAAAAAGCTCCTGAAGTCTTTTCAGATGATAGAGCCTTAAGCTTAGCTAGATATCCAAATAATGATTTCATATTAACTAACAATATTATTAATAACAAAGATTTAAAAGGAAATGAAAAATATATATTTAATATAAAAGATGAGCTACCTAAAAATTTCAATTATGATAATGCATATGTAAATGGATATTGGTTTCACGATTGGAGTGATAGTACTGCAAAAATAGAAAATGTACCACTAGCATACTAGCTAGATGGGGACGCGATAATATAATAGAAAAAAACCTAATAAACAACTGCGCAAAATCAATAAGCTTTGATTACAGAGGTTTATCAGGCTCAAATTACGATACATTAAAATCAAGATTAACTGATGTTCCTTACAATGGTAAAGTTTGGATTGAAAAATATTCTGAAATACAAACTTTAGATACTAGTGATACTAGATTACCGTATGGAAACAAGATTATAAACAATAAACTAAAAAACATATCTAAAATAATAGTAAAAGATGCTGTAAAAGAATATAGAGATATCCTGTAAGCATTCCCAGTGGTGCTTGTGGGATGCCTTGCAATCCACTTGCTATAATCAGGTGTTCTTTTATGCCAGATGTTTCTTGTTGGTTGTGGATCATTACACTTTTTACAAAATGTACTAATCTACTATCATATTTTTACCTTTTTTTATATAATAGGTGTACTAAAACTAAACCTATATAAATTATAGCTCCAAAAGCAATTATTATAATTAATGTAATTATGTTTTGACTCATATGATATCCAATTAACCTTACTAATAAAAACATTATAAATCCAAATAATAAGTAAATACTATTTCTTTTTATATATATTTTTATATTTAAATCTCGTCTGACACACCAAAATTGAACAAACATAACTAAAAATTCTGCTGATATAGTTCCAATTGATGCACCATAAGATTTAAACTTCGGTATAAGAACTAAGTTAATTAATATGTTTGAAATAGCCCCTATACTCATCGATAGAACATATATTTTATCCAATTTATTAGGAATTAAATATTGAGTTCTAATTACACTTGCCCATGATGCAAATAATATTGTAATTGATAGAAGCGCTATTAAATTACCAGACTTAATAAACTCATCTCCAAAAAATATTGGTGCAAAAATATTTGATATTCCAGCTAAACCAAAACATAATGCTGAAGCTGTAATTGTAACAAACTGAAAAGAATTCTCTATATATAACTTTTGAAGTTTATGTTGTCCTTTGGATATTAAATTAGAAATACGTGGCAACATAACAGTTCCAAGAGCTGTTATTATCCCCATTGGCATAACAATAATTTTATCTGCATTTTCAAAGTACCCTACCTCAGTCATATTTGACATATTCCCAAGCATTATTTTACTCATAATTCTATAAAAACTATACGCTAATACAGGTAAAAAAAGCACCATAATTTCTTTAATATCTTTTTTCAAATTAATAAATGTTGGCTTGGATAAATTTATATATTTTTTTAGAAAACTCCATAATAATATCTGACTAACTAAAACGGAAGTTGCCATTATAAATGCATATATAAATAAATCTTCAGGTTTTTTAACAAAAATAAAAACAGCAACTACTGTTAATATCTTACAAATAGTATTTCTCATAACTGTAACTTTAAATTGCTCTATTCCAAAATAAAACCAACTTATATCAAATAAAGCTGATATTACTATTATCTCTTGTATCAATGCAATTTGATTATTTTCTGAAAAAATAACTGAATATATTGTATATATAAAAATAATTAATATTGAATTAATAAATTGGATTATATATATATTTGAGAATGTTTGACTCATTTTACCCTTATCATCTCTACATGCTGCAATACTTCTGTTACCATGATTGGATATTCCTAACATGGCAAATAATAAAAAATATGAAGCAACTGAATATGAATATGAATATGTTCCTAATGCTTCAACCCCTAGAATCCTAGAAATATAAGGTGACGTTATCATAGGAAGTATTAACGATAAAAATTGATAAAAAACATTATAGAATAAATTCTTTTTAATTGAGTTCATTATTTTCTCCTAATTAGTTTAAATGTATATTAAATTATACAAAAACTTTATTATTATTAAAAAATTTAAAATTATATACATTAAAAGTAATAAAAATAATAACTTATGTACTATTTTTCAACATATGCTATATAGTATTATATTTTATGAAGTAATTTAAAATTGTTATTAATAAATTTATAATATAATTATTAAGTTATACTATTAGATTAATACGCAAGATAATTGTACATTTTTTTATAATTACTTAAATCATATTATCTATATGATTATATAAAAATAATTAAATTCAAAACTAACTTATGTATTTATTTTTAAACAACTCACTATTACCTTATTAAAAATTCTTTAATTTACTTTTTTATAATCTTATTTTTCTAAAAAAGTAATATGAAAAATATAATACCATATATAGACATAACATTTGTCCATATGATTCTGCAATCATCATTACCATTAAACTTACGATTGTTGAACTCATAATCACACAGGTTAAATTATTTTGACCAAACTTTACAATATTATTTTTTACTATTACTAATTGAAAAACTAAACATAAAAAATAAAATAAGCCACCATTTAATAAAACTTGTAAATATTCATTATGCGCAGTTCTATAATCATTATAAATAAAAAAATAAACTATATTAGGCGTATTTTGTATTCCGTATCCTAAACAAGTTTTTTTTAATATCATTGTAATAGCTTCCTTCCATATATAAGTTCTCCCAGTCAAAGTTATATCTCTTTTAAGAAAATTTTCCAAAAACGGAGCTAAAACACCTGTTCCTCCAAAAACAACCAAAACTATAGATAAAATTAAAATTAGTTTATATAATGTATTCAAGTTAATTATCCTCTTCAAAAATTTAGCAAGTAAAATAAATATTATAAATGCCATAAATCCAATAATAGCAGTAGCACTCCAATAAAATATAATACTTATCACCGAAATTATAATATCTACTTTACACATTAATCCAATTTTACTTTTAAAATTGTATTCTCTACATAAGCTAAATCCCATCATAGTTATAAAATAAGGGCTAATTCCATTATCTAAACCTAAAAAATTATATCTTATTACTGCTGATGAGTATATATCATATACTTTATATAATCCATCTGGATACAAAATCATAGTAATAAAATTAATATATATCATAATCCTAAATGTATATACTATTCCTGTTAATAAATTTTCTTTATTTCTTTTTATATAATATGAAATTGTAAACAATATACCTAAACTCGTTACTAAATATCCTAAAAATTTTGAGTAACTTCCTCTATTTATAATAGTAGATATAAATAGTAATATTACGCTTAATATAGATATAATTGTAATATTAGAAATCTCTAATTTTTTAGATAAATCCAAAACATTGGCAATAGTAATTACTATAAATGATATTATTCTAAATACTACAGTCACCTTATAAATAAATTCATTAGTAATGGATAAATACGTTGTAAAGTAGGGTAATAAAAAGATTATAATTAATAAAATAGAAATTTTATCTTTACTTATTTTCATCTTTAATCACTTTCTTCTCTTTATTATACTGTTCTTCTAATGATTCATATAAATATTTATTAGAATATTCTTTTAAGGCATCAATTTTTTTATGAACTTCGATAAAATCAACTTTTTCCCATAAATCAATAACTTGTATTTTTTCTTTCGTTATTAATTTTTCTTCTAAACCTAATTGCTCTAATATAAATGAAGCTCTATCATCATTACTATTGGCTATATTACTTTTTATATACCAAAAATTTCTTTTAAATATTGATGCAAATACTGTTCCGTGAAAGGAAGATGTAAATACTAATTTTGCATCTTTAATTAAAGATAAAAACATTCTAGGACCACCGTTTGGTGCTAGTTTGAATCCGTAGTTCCACAATCCTCTTCTAACCCACTCTTTTGCATCAATTACGTATACAGGCATATTGTATTTTTTTGATATTTTTTGTATTTCCTTATTAATCTCTTTTGTGTACCACATTGAATAGTAAAATATATATTCTTCTTCCATCTTTGGAAATGCTAATTTAGACCATTCATCTGATGATATTAATAACGTAGGATCTGCAGTAATATCTATTTTTCTTCCAGCAAGTTCTTCCAGCCATAATTTAGCATTTCTTTCTCTAACTGAAATATTGTCAAAATCCATTAAATATTTTCTATATCTATTTTCTATTTCCTTCCCTTGTCCAATTATATTATTTGCTGCCATACTTGTTGCATATGCTATCTTCTTAACATTATTTTTGAACGATAAAAAATAAGCATCTTCAAAATCTAAACATTTAGTATTCCATACCTGATCACTTCCACAAATTAATATATTATAATCTAAGTGAGATTTCTCTAACTCTTCCGTACTACCATATTCTTTTTCTGATAAATTCAAATATTCATTTATAAATTTTCTATAATCTTCATAATTACTATTTATTTTCTTATAGAATATTCCAAACATTATATTTTTTATAATCTCTTTTATATTTTTAGGTTTTACTAATATAGAATAAAATCTTTTTTGACCTTCTCCTACAAAATTTATTAACTCATTATTGCTATTGGGAATATTATTTAATACTTGTTGCAATGCGTATGCTTGTAACATTGATCCACAGTTATATGAACTATGAAATGTAATTAATCCAATCCTGTTATCCATTCTTCACCCTCACCTTTACACTTAATTAATTCTTACATATAATTAATACAGGTATAATCATTCTATATTTTAATAATAATAAAATTATTTTCTTTTTTATACTTAATTTACTATACAAATATTGAAAACTTTTTAATTCTTCATAATAAGGTTTCTTTAATAAATAATTCTGTAATTCTTTTCGCTTCGCTAATATATTATTTTCATTTTTTGAATTTGCAAAATATCTTCTAATACATATAAATAATCCATTTAGTACTGTTTCATTATATATAATTTTTAATTCAGTATTATCAAAAACTTCTTTGCATATATCATTCAACTTTTTAAGAAAGTACTCATCATTTTTTAGTATTTTCTTATTATACGAATGAGTAATAGAACTTATATTTTTTCTATAATAATAAAATTCCTCATCGACAAATTTAATACTATTTGCTTTAGTAAATACATTAATATTAAAAATCATATCCTCTCCGTTAAATAGATTATGTTCAAATACTGCTTTATTTTTTGAAAGGAAGCCTTTATTATAAGCTTTACTACACACACTAAATAATTTTCTATTATTCAAATCAAACTTGGCCTCAAATCCTAATATTCCTTTTACTAGTTCTGATTTATTTCCTTTATAAAAATATTTCTCATTAAATCCTTTGTCAAAAACTATTACATCACAATTAGTTTCATATATGCTTTCATTAATAATGTTACACATATTTTTTTCAACAAAATCATCAGAATCAACAAATATTATCCAATCACCTTCTGCCTTTTCTAAACCATTTTGTCGTGCTGAACTAACTCCTTTATTTTCTTGATGGAATACTTTAATATTACTATATCTATCACTATATCTACTACATATATCTAAACTTCTATCTGTTGAGCCATCATCCACAAGTATCACTTCAAAATCTTTAAAATCTTGTAAAACTAAACTCTCTAAACACTCTTCTAAATAATTTTCACTATTATAAACTGGTACTATAATACTTAACATATAAACCACCCACTATTTTAATAATCTAATTATTACAGGAAAATACATGATAATAATACTGTATAATTTATATTTAAAAGGTATATTATTTGTTTTTATAAAAACTTTAAAATTCTTATTAATTATATCCTTTATATATGATATATTTTCTATATTTGAATTACTTTTTTGAATTAATAACTTTACATATATTTTTAATAGTATTACTACATAATTTGATTTGATGCATGCTCTAATATTTTCCCCATACATACTTTCATCTTTTAATATTATATTAAATGTATCTATTACCGACATTTGCTTCACATTAAAACTATTATTTACCAAACTATGATCATTATTAATATAGAAATAATATTTTTCACTTGTATAAATAATATTGTTAGAATTTTTACAATAGATATATGTAAATAATAAATCCTCACACATGCTTATATTTTCCCTAAATTCTAAATTTAACAAATCTATTTTTTCTTTCCTAAATAACTTATTACAAGCATATCCTCCAAAACTATTTATATTAAACAAATTATATATAGCTTCCTGGGAATTTAATTTTTGAACTCCATTACTCTTTCTATCATAAATCTCACAAACTGACATATCATACTTAATATCATAATTTATCAGGTTATGCAGTACCTCATACATACCATCATCTATATAATCATCCGCATCTACAAATCCAATATATTTTCCCTTAGAAATTTTAATTCCTTGATTTCTAGCATTAGAAACACCGTTATTTTCTATATGGATACATGATATATTTTTATAATTTTGAGAATAGGTTTTGCATATCTCCTCACTTCCATCATTTGAACCATCATCAACTAGTATTATTTCTATATTTTTATAAGTCTGATTTATTACACTATCAACACATTTGTTAAGATACTCCTTAGCATTATAAATTGGAATGATTACTGATATTAGCTCATTCATTTTCGCACCATTCCTTGTATGAATCACAATAAAAATCCTGCAGCTGCTTAGCTTGACTTTTTATATCATATCCTGAAAGCTTAATTAATTTAGATGTATCTTTTCTTTCATAATTATTGTTATATTTTAATATCTCGTTAGCCCACTTACTTAAACCACTATTTAGAGAAAGATATTCTATATTATCAGTCATAGTAGTTTCTTTAGTAATTCTATCTGATAAAATACATTTAAGTCCTGCTGCTTGAGCTTCAATAGCTGAAACTGGTAATCCTTCAAATAATGATGGTAATATAAACAAATCCATAGCTTGATATATCCTATCCATATCACTTCTTACACCTAAGAACTTAATATTATTTTCTAGACCTAATTTTTTAACCATATTCTTTATTTCATTTTCAAGTTCTCCTTCACCTAATAATAACAAGGTTACTTTATCATTTCTTTTATGAACCTCATTAAATACTTTAATTAGAAAAATATGATTTTTTTGAGTGTTAAATCTACCTACATGCCCAATTACAAAATTATTATTAATATCAAACTCTGTTCTTATATTATCACTCACATCTTTATTAAATTTAAATTTATCAACATCTATTGCGTTATTGTATACTATAAAATTCTCTTTCCTTCCAAAAATAAACTTCCCAGAATCAATTGAACATGCAAATAAATGTGTTGCATAAGTTTTATAAAACATATTCAAAACACTTTTCATATATCCTTTTATTCCACTATTTCTTTTTGCAATATGACTATGTGCTACCCTAATTGGAATTCCATTTTTTTTCGCTTCTCTAAGATAAAATACTCCAAAACTCTCCATATGCCCATGAACTATTTTATACTCAGGATGATTATTAAAAAATTTATTTAATTCTAATTTATACTTAATAAAGTTATTATCTTCTCTAATAGACAACCTATAAATTTTACCACCCATTCTTTCAATTTCATCATCATAAAATTGCCTTTCTGAATAATGCACTAAAAAATCTATTTTCACTTTTTCTCTGTCAATATTCCTATACATATTCATAATAAATGATTCTATTCCAGCACATTGCATCTTATAATTTACCATTAAAACTCTTATAGGCTTAGTCATAATTCACCTCAAATTTATTATTAATTTATAAGCTTTTCTTAAACTTATTTTCTATTTTCATATTTTTTAATCCACTTTAATGTTTCTTTTACTCCTTCAATTCTTGTATATGGCTGATTTGGTGCAATCTTTAAAGTATTACTCATATCATTTACTCCGTCATTTGTCATATTTCCATATCTAAAGCTAGTCATAGGAAATTTTATTTTAAATAATTTCAAAAAATCTCCAAAAATAGCTACACTTTTTATAATCCAAGCAGGCATTCTTGGAATTTTAAATCCTAACTCTTTTGCTATTTCATCTGCCCATTCATTAATTTCATAAGCTGGTTCGTCTCCTATGTAAAATACTTTATTATCTTCATCTAAAGTATTCGTAAAAAGTAATGATTCAACTTGATAAATGCTATTACCAATATATCCATATGTTTTATAACACTTTGTATTGCCTATGTGGAAATACAATCTCTTCATAACCATATCAAAAAAATTTCTATATGGTACTGCAAACCATGGCCCCCAAATAGATGTTGGTCTAATAATACACCAATCACAAGTAGGTCTATTCTCCCAAACTTTATTTTCTGTAATTACTTTACTTTCTCCATAAACTGTATGAGGATTATAATCACGTTGATTAACTGGTATATATCCATTAGGATTTACAAACTTAGAAGATGTAACAATTATCTTTTTTAATGTTGGAACTTTCATTGCTATTCTCATCATATTCTCAACGCCTATCGTATTAGAAGAATAATCATCTAGTGTCTTACCTTCAAGATCTGTACGAGCCGCTAAGTGAACGATATAATCCGGATTAAAAGCTAGCACCTCCTTTTCAAAATTTATATAATCTCTAATATCTATTTTGCTCCATATATTTTTTCGTTCTTTAATTTTGGGTTCTTCAATATCAATATTCTTTATTAAATATCCTTTTTGTATTAAATCTTCTATAATATTAGTTCCAATAAATCCAGAACCACCTGTAACTAAAATTCTTTCAGACATTTTTATTTACCCCCACTCCACTAAAGATACTTCTATTTACTATTTCTTTATTTATTAAATCTATTTCTTTCTTATATTTTCCAATAGCCACATCTTTTTTAATAAATTTATCAACGTATTCTTTACCCCTAAATCCAATCTTTTTATAGTTATCAATATCATTTAAAATATCAACTATTTTTTCATAAATAACTTCATATTGGCTTGGCTCAATGCAAACTCCACATCCACCTTCTTCAATGATAAGTCTTGCTTCTGAGCCTTCTTCCAATACTCCAAGCACTGTTTTCCCCGCTGCCATAACTCCATAAAGCTTGCTTGGAACAGAAACTCCTTTTATTCCTTTTGCATTAACAACCCAATGTACATCCCCTGCATTTAATGAGTAGTTTAAATCTTCTTTTGATTGGTATGGAATAAACTTAACGTTTGTTAAGTTATTTTCATTAACATAATCAACAAGCTTTTGCTTTACAGTTCCATCTCCAATAAAAGCAAATACTACATCTTCTCTATCACTAAATCTTCCTATTACTTTTATAAGATTTTCTAAATCATAATAAAGCCCAATATTTCCTGAGTACATTATTATAGTTTTATTTTCTAAAGAATATTTTTTTTTAAATTCTAATACTTTTTCATTATCACTTGGTAATGGGTAAATTTCTTTTTCATTTATCCAATTATTTATAAAAGTATTATTGGGAACCTTTTTATTTTTAAATCTATCTTTTAAAGTTTGTTGCATATCCCTTCCAACAACAATAACTTTATTTGATATCCTACATGATAGTTTGTCTAACCACATAACAAAGCCAAGTAGCAATTTATTTTTACTATATCCAACAGCCATAATTTGCTCTGGATTAAAATCTTGAATATTATATATAAATTTTGCACTTTTTATATACTTACCAATTACTCCTAGCATCCCACCTAAAATTGGAGGTTGAGATATTGAGAAAACATAATCTTGTTTACCACTTTTTAATGTAGCAACTATTGCTCTAAAGAAATAAGCTAGTAAATTTAATATTCTACTTTTCTTATTTTCTTTGCTAAACTCTGGCACCCTAACTCTTATTACCTTTATATCATTGATATTTTCAAAGTAGTATTTTTCTTTTTTATAATCATTATCTATCTTTCCAGTGTAGCTAGGAACAACACATATAACTGTAATATCGAAGTTTTTTTTCAATCCTTCACATAGCTCTTTTAATATTTGCCCTGTTGATGCTACATCTGGGTAATAATAGTGTGCATAAACTAATAGTTTTTTTCTCTCCTCCATATTTTAGTCACCTTTCTAATCTTTAAGCTTCATAATTTTCTAAATACCACTTATATGCTTCTTTTATTCCATCTTTAAGTTCCATTTTATATTTCCAGCCTTGGCTTTCTAATCTACTTACATCAAGAAGCTTTCTTGGAGTTCCATCTGGTTTTGAAGAATCCCAAACTATTTCTCCGCCATATCCAACTACTTCTTTTATAAGTTCTGCTAAAGCTTTTATAGTTATTTCTTTTCCTGTTCCTATATTAAAGAAGTCATTTCCTCCATAGTTTTCCATTAAGTAAATACATGCATCTGCCATATCTTCTGAATATAAAAATTCTCTAAGTGGTTTGCCACTTCCCCATACTACTACTTCTTTTGCTCCATTTACTTTTGCTTCATGGAATCTTCTTATAAGTGCTGGCATTACATGAGAATGTTCTGGATGAAAATTATCATATGGTCCATAAAGGTTAGTTGGCATAACACTTATAAAGTTTGTTCCATATTGCTTATTAAAATACTGGCACATCTTTAACCCTGATATTTTTGCAAGTGCATATGCTTCATTAGTTTCTTCTAAATATCCTGAAAGTAAGTATTCTTCCTTTATTGGTTGAGGACACATTTTAGGATAAATACAAGAACTTCCTAAAAACATAAGCTTTTTAACTCCATATTTATATGCGTTTCCTATTACATTGTTTTGAATCTGTAGGTTTTCAAATATAAAATCTGCTGGATAAGTTGAATTTGCATATATTCCTCCAACCTTTGCAGCTGCTAAAAATACATATTCTGGTCTTTCTTCTTTAAAAAAGTTTTCTACTGCTAAAGCATCCATAAGATCTAATTCTTTATGTGTTTTTCCTATTATATTTGTGCAACCTTTTTTCTTTAATTCTCTTACTATAGCTGAACCTACAAGACCTCTATGTCCTGCAACATAAATTTTGCTATCTTTATTCATATAATTCACCTTCTTACTTTGTTGCTGCTGCTTCATTTCTTGCAATAAATTCTTGTGAACCTAAACCTGCAATTTCTTTCATATCAGCATCTACCATAATTGAAACTAGATTTTTAAAGCTTATCTTTCTTTCCCAACCTAATTCTCTTTCTGCTTTAGTTGCATCTCCCCATAAAAGTTCAACTTCTGCTGGTCTAAAGTATCTTGGATTAACATCTACTAGTAACTTACCAGTTTCTTTATCATATCCCTTTTCATTTACTCCAGTACCTCTCCATTCTATTTCTATTCCAACCTCAGCAAATGCAAGTTCAACAAATTCTCTTACTGTATGAGTTTCATTTGTTGCTAAAACATAATCTTGAGGTTTTTCTTGTTGAAGTATAAGCCACATTCCATAAACATAATCTCCTGCAAAGCCCCAATCTCTCTTTGCATCTAAATTTCCAAGAGATAGTTTTTCTTGCTTTTCTGACATTATTGAAGCTACTGCTCTTGTAATTTTTCTTGTAACAAAAGTTTCTCCTCTTCTTGGCGATTCATGGTTAAATAAAACTCCATTACATGCAAACATATCATAGCTTTCTCTATAATTTACTGTTATCCAATATGAATATAATTTTGCTACTCCATATGGACTCTTTGGATAAAATGGTGTTTTTTCGCTTTGTGGTGCTGATTCTGGAAGCCCTCCAAATAATTCTGAAGTTGAAGCTTGATAAAATTTACACTTAACTCCACTTTCTCTTATTGCATCTAAAAGTCTTAATGTTCCAACTCCTGTAGCTTCTGCTGTGTATTCTGGAACTTCAAAGGATACAGCAACGTGAGATTGAGCTGCTAAATTATATATTTCAACTGGCTTAATTTTTTCTATTAATCTATTTAAATTTGATGAATCTGTTAAATCCCCATGATGTAGGAATAACTTTTTATTTCCTATGTCTGGATTCTCAAATAAATGATCTATCCTTGAAGTATTTATAGTTGAATGTCTTCTAACTATCCCATGAACTTCATATCCTTTTTCTAATAATAATTCTGCTAAATATGAACCATCTTGACCTGTTATACCTGTAATCAAAGCAACCTTTTTCACTTAAATTATTCCTCCACCTAAATTTATTTTCAAACAATACTTTTTAACTCTTTAACATTAACAACATTTGATTTTTTCCCTATTATAATTTTTCCATCATTTTCTATAACATATATATCACTTAGCCCTTCTACAACAACCTTATAATTAGAAGAAACTAATAAATTATTTTCACCTTTTATAGATTTGCCTTGTCCAATGACTACATTTCCCAAATTGTCTTTTTCTCTATATCTGTCTATCGCTTCCCAGCTACCTACATCATCCCATCCAATATCACTTGGAATAACATATACATCCTTTGAATTTTCTAATACAGAATAATCTATTGATATTGATTCTGTATTTTTATAATTTTCATTAATTAAAGCTTGTAAACTTTTAAGTTCTACATATGGTATCTTATGTAGGGCTTCATAAGTACTTGAAGAATATTTACTTATTTGCTCTAGTATATTTTCTACTCTCCATACAAACATTCCACCATTCCACAGATAATTACCTTCAGATATATACTCTACTGCTAATTCCTTGTTTGGCTTTTCTACAAATTTATCTACCTTTATAACCTCATGTTCTAGTCCTTGATTTTTGTTGTTACTGCATTTTATATATCCATAGCCTGTTTCTGGTCTTGATGGATACATTCCTAATGTTATTATTGCTTCGTTATTTTCTTCTAAGAATTTATCTGCATCTAATATAATATTTCTAAACTCTTCTTCATTTTTAATAAGATGATCAGAAGGCAATACAACCATAGTTGCATCTTTGTAATATTTTTCTATAACAAATGCTGATAATGCTATACATGGAGCAGTATTTCTTCCTTCTGGTTCAATAATTATATTTCTTTTTGGCAACTCAGGTAATTGTTCATTTATCAAGTCAACATAACTTTCTCCAGTACATACAAATATTCTTTCTATTGGTATAATAGGCTTTATTCTATTAACAGTCATTTGTATCATAGTTTCTTTATCTATTAAATTTAAAAATTGTTTTGGCTTTTCTTCTGTTGATAAAGGCCAAAATCTAGTTCCTTTACCTCCTGCCATAATTAAAGCACATAACATATTATCATCCCCCCTCTACTAACAAGCATTTTTATCTCCAAATAGTACAGCTACTGTCTTAAAAATCAATTTAATATCCAACCAAAAATTCATATCATTTGCATATTTTAAATCAAGCTTCATCCATTCATAAAAATCTATATTATTTCTACCTGAAACTTGCCAGTAGCATGTTAGCCCTGGTTTTACTTCTAGTCTTTTTAACATCCAAGATTCAAATTTTTCTACTTCTCTTGGAAGACTTGGCCTTGGCCCAACTAAAGTCATATCACCTTTTAAAACATTTAATAATTGTGGAAGCTCATCTATACTTGTTTTTCTTATAAACTTACCTACTTTAGTAATTCTAGGATCATTTTTCATTTTAAACATTGGACCTGACATTTCATTTTGTTTTGCTAACTTTTCTTTTAACTCTTCAGCATTTTGTACCATTGATCTAAATTTGTACATTTTAAATTCTTTCCCATTTAGACCTATTCTACTTTGTGAAAATATTGCTGGTCCCTTTGATTCTAATTTTATTAAAATAGCCACAATTAATAATATAGGGCTTAAAATTACTAATCCTAAAAATGAAGCTATAACATCTAAAGCCCTTTTAGATACTTCATATAAAATATTCTCTTTTCTTTCAATCTGAATAATTTCTTGCTCTTCAATTTGAAGTCTTTCCATGATTAAATCCCATCCCTTAAAATTTATTTCCATCTAATTTAAACTTTATTAAATATACCAAATAACCCTTTTTTCTCTTTTATTAAACTTCCCCCAAATTTAATTTCTTTATTATTCAAAAGATTTTCCCCAGAATCTAGTAAATAATTTGCATATTTTTTATTAAAACTCTCCAAGTAATTTATGGCATTTTGCATATTTGCATTTCTTTTTGTATCTCTATGTGCATCTGAACCAACAAAGCTGTATATATTATTTTTTAAATATATCTCTGTAGTTTTTTTAACTTCTTTTCCAAAATCTCCTGTTAAACTATCCTTATTTACCTGAAAAAGAAATCCTTCCTTAATAAATTCATTTATCAAAGAAGGATTTTTTATAAACTTTTGATATCTTTCTGGATGAGCTATAACTGGTACTATTCCCTTTAGTTGTAACTCATAAATATTCTCAATAGCTTCTTTAATAGAAAAATCCCTCATGTTGAATTCAATTAGCATGTATCTTGAATTATTTATGGTCCCTATATAATTATTAATGTAGTTTTCATATATTTTGTCTGTATAATAAACCTCTTGCCCTTGATAAATATCAAGATTTATTTCTTCTCTTATAGCTAGTTTCATTATATCTTCTGTTCTCTTTTTCACTTCATCTAAGGTCGCCTCAAAATACCCTGGCATATAATGAGGAGTAAGAACTAACTTAGTAGTTCCACCCTCAACAGCTTGTCTTAACATATTCAAAGTCATGTCCCTAGATTTAGATCCATCATCAATTTCCCAAATTAAATGAGAATGTAAATCTACCATAAAAAAACCTCCGAAATTCAATTGATAATTAATAATTGACAAATGTCCATTGTCCTTACTTTTCTCCGTAGTAGTAATAATATTTATTTCTACTATTATCTACTCCATTTAATACTGTTCCAATAATATTTGCATTTACCTTCTTTAAAAGGTTTATTGCATTTTCTACCGAATCCTTTTTTGTTCTTTCTGCTTTAACCACTATTATTGTTCCATCTGACTTTGTAGAAAGTATTTGTGAATCTGTAACAGCTTGTACAGGCGGAGTATCTAAAATTATATAATCGAAATTATTTTTAAGTTCTTCTAATAATACAGTCATTGTCTTAGATGAAAGCATTTCAGATGGATTAGGTGGTATTTTCCCTGAAGTTAGTATTACTAAGTTTTTATTATATCTATGAATTGCTGTAACTAATTCTTCTTTACCTATTATTACATCTGATAAACCTATTATATTTGAAACTTTAAATTTTTTATGTAACGATGGTTTTCTTAAATCACAATCTACTAATATTACTTTTTTATCTCCTTGAGCCAAACATAAAGCAAGATTGCCTGCTGTTGTTGATTTTCCTTCTCCTGGCTCAGAGCTTGTTACCATTATTACTTTATATTCTTTATCAAAAGATGAGTATTGTATATTTGTTCTTAATGTTCTATAACTTTCTGCTGCTATAGACTTTGGTTGTTTTTCTACTATAAACATAACATCCTCCTAAAGTTCCTTTACTGTAGGAATTAAACCAATTACTGGTACTTCTAGTTCTCTTTCTAATTGTTCTTTAGTTTTAAATGTATTATCTAAGAATTCTAGTAAGAATGCTAATCCTACACTTGCCATTAGCCCTAATAAAAATGCTATTGCAATGTTCATTTTTTTATTTGGACTTACTGGCTTTTCTGGTAATTGAACTTCTTCTATTACTCTTATATTTCCATTTGGAACTAAATCCTTGGATGTTCTTATAAACTCCTTAGATACTTCTTTGATTACATCCTTTGCTTCTTCTGGACTATTGCTTTTATATTGTATTTGTAGAATTTGTGTATCTGTAACTGAAAGTACAGTTAAACTTTTCAAAACATTTTCTGCATCTAAATCATAACTTGTCTTATTTAAAGCCTTAGAAACTAAATCTCTTGTTTTTATTGTTTCTGAGTAAGTTTTCATAAGCTTTTGATACATAATTACATCATTTTGATTATAACCCTGTGTATCACTGTCATCTTTACCTATAAAAACTTTTGTACTAGCCTCATACTGTGGCTTAATTACAAAAAAGCTTAATACAGCTGATATAATTGTAGCTATTAATGTAATTGAAACTATCATTAACCATCTCTTTTTTAAGGCTTCAAACAATTCATCTAATCTTATTACTTGTTCTTCCAACTTAATTCCTCCTACTAAATAATCACATTTTCAGTTTATTATACCATTAAAAACTATATTATTTACATATTTTTAGATGAATTTAAGTAAAATTTATATTCCTATTAAACTTTTTATTAATTTTTCTATACATCACTATTTTTTATTTATATATAATAACTTGAATATTTAATCATAATTCTAAAACCTACACTTTGTTAAATTATTTTAAAATATGTTAAATTATATTAACAGTATAAAATTATAGCACATTTGCATATTTATGTTTTATTTTTTCGTCAACATATTTAGCTAAATTTCAACTATTCTAATGTAAACTACATTTTTTAATGTTGTCTTAAGATTTTTTTGTATATTTTATTTAGTTATTTTAAAATTTAGCTAAAAATATATATTTTATTTGAATAATATTTTTTAATGTTTTTAATAATATATTATTTATCTTAGAACTTATCTTAAATCAAATAATTTAACTTATATTTGATTCTATCAACGTTAAGTCAATTATTATATATTTAATTTCAATTTTAATATTATTTAAATATATATTAAATTTATCATTTTTTGTCGTTTAATTACCTTATATTAAATGCATTATCAATCCCCATAAATATTCATATATTCTTCATATTTATGCTTATATTTAATGTTTAAAATAAGATACTCAGTAACTTCTGAATATCTATCTAAAAATACCCACTTTTTTCTTTTTAGGACTTTTTAAAATTCTTTTTGCCCTTGAGCCTTCTGGATTTAGTATGAATAAGCTTTTTTTACTTAAATCTTCTATTGATTTATCTATATAAGCTTCTTCTATCTTCTCCTCAAAACCAACAAAATTATATATATCTTTTTTTAATAAAGCCTTGGCTGTTTTTTGAATCTTTTTTCCATGAATCCCTTTTAAGCTTCCTGGATCTAATTGAAATAGACATTCTTCATTTAATAGTTTGTCTATTTTTTTATTATCTTTTATTATTTCTTCCATTTTTTCTGGACTAATTATTATAGGTGTTAAATTTCGTATTTTATATTCAAAAACTATTTCTAATAAATCATCTATCTTATTTGATTCTTCAACATCTAGTAAAACAAAATTAGTTTCATTTATACCACCTAAAATTTCATCTATATAGTATTTTACATTTTCATAATTATCTCTTAGTAAATTTCCTGAATATAAAGTTAAATCTATATTTTTCACTTTTAAATATGAATTTAATTCTTCTACTATTTTTTTAACTTCTTCTATTGTAGTTTTGCTATCTTCATCATAATATGCAGGAGCTAAAACAAGTCTTTTTATATTGCATTTTGCTGCTTCCTCTATTTTTTTAAGTAGAACTGTTGACTTAAAATCTCCATGTATAACTAATTCCTTAAAAATTAAGTTTACAAATACCATTTTATCCCCTCATTCCATTTTTTATAATTTTAATTATAAATCCAAAAATTCATTTAAACCACACATTTTCTTCTACAGTTTTAGACAGTATATAAGTAAGTTTATTTATTATATGTAATTTTATCCCTTTAAATGTTAAATTAAGGATTTGAATAGACATATTTTGTTCATATCTTAGTTACCTTTAATTGATCTTATAATGAAATTAACTTGAATGAAATAATTATTCTTATTTTTTGTACTTTTTGGGCAAAAAATTTCTTATATTTTTTTCTCAATTTTTCTTTTTCAAAGATATTTACTTAATGAAAGAACTTATAAAGGCGGAGGAGAAAATTTTATGGAAGATTTGTTAATGAGAGATTTGTTATTAAAAGCTAAAAATAATGACTCTAGTTCAAAAGAAGAAATTATAAAGATGTATTATCCATTAATTATAAAAGAAGCTAAAACAATTTATCTAAAGAATAAATCCTTTGAAGATATTGTTCAAATCGGTGTTATAAATTTGCTTCATGTTATAGATGTTTTTGATTTATCTAAGAATGTTGATAAGTTTCCATCTTATGCCCTTTGGGCAATAAAAAATGGTTATAAATATCTTTGCAGAAGTCAAATTAAATATAATTCTGAATTTAGTTTAAATAATGTTAATGAGGATGGGCGTGAGCTTGGAGATAGTATAATAGATGAAAATATAAATGTTGAAGATACTGTTATTAAAAGTGCTGTAAATGAAAATCTTCATTTAGCTTTAAAAAAGCTTGATTATGAAGAAAGAGATCTTATTGACTTTTTGTATATATCAAATGATAAACCTAATCTATCTCGATATTGTGCATTAAAAGAAAAGGATTATTACTATTGTTGTTGTTTGAAAAAAAGAGCTCTGAAGAAGCTTAAAAATATGATGCTTAATTTTTATTAGTAATTATCTTTAAACATAATTATTATTATATAAAGTAAAAAGGACTATTGATTTTTCTTTCAATAGTCCTTTTTATATTTCATTGTATAAAAAATTATAAAAGTTTACGTTAAGCTTAAATAAATTCAAATAATAATCAAACCTTTTAATATTGGCTTTTTTATTATAAATAATATTATATCTAATGCTGAATTTTAAAGTTTTATCCATAGCTTTATCATTGTCTCCTGTTGCCTTTGTAGTTTTTATATTTTACTACTATCTTCTTTTGATGCTATCTTATTTTTAATAGATTTGAATCATTTCTTAGCTTTTCCATTATTTTATCCTTCATATATCTAAGCTTATGGTATTCGATATTTGTTCTTTTAGAATACTCTTTTAAAGTTATACCTTGTACATAAATAGTATTAAGTAAAGCTTTTTCTTCTTTATTAAGCTTCTCTATGGATTTAAATAGAATGCCACTCAACTCCTTTTTAATACACTCTTCTGAAACATCTGTATCTTTATCTATGATTTCTTCTACGTCTATTGAATTGGTTATTTCTCTATTTAGCTTATTCTCATAGTACTTATTAGTTGCTTTTTCTATTTCTTTGTACATCTTATTTTTTATGCATTTTTGTACGTAAGCAGGAAAAGAATCACTTAAATCAGTATTAAATTTTTCTACGGATTCAATAATTGTAAGCCTCGCTATTTGCTTAATATCCTCTTCACTATACCCGTAAATATAATAGCTAATTGAAGTTTTGTAAACTAGTGGTTCAAAGTTTTTTAATATTTCTTCCATTGACTTTTTATCCCCATGTTTAGCCCTCACTATTAATTGATTCATAAATTCATCTCCTCAATAATTTATAATTAAATTATATCAAACGCACGTTCGTCATGCTATAATTTCTTATCGCAATTTCTGACAGTGAAATTTTATTTCAATAAAATTTTCATTTTTTTGCATTATAGATTATACTAGATATAAAGAGTTATTTTTTACTTAATTTATTTTCTTGGAAGGAGATACATATGAACCATAATATAAAATTAATTTGCATCGATATGGATGGAACTTTATTAAATAGCAAACACGAAATTAGTGAAAGAAATAAGGAAGCTCTAAAAAAGGCAAATAGCTTAGGCGTTAAGATTGCTATTACTACTGGAAGACTTTTTTGTTCTGCAAGATATTACGCTGATTTAATTGGAATTGATTCTCCAGTTATAGGCTCTAATGGAGCATATATAAAACATAAATATGATGATATAGCTATTTTAGAAAATCCTATTCCTAAAAATATAGCTATTGAAATTTATAAAATTGTTAAGAAGCATGGATTAACTGTTAACTTTAATAGTTGGGATACACTTATTAGGGAGGATGAAGTTCCTGCAACTCATGCTTATACTATAATGAATAAGGATTTACCAGATGATAAAAAAGTTAAATTTATAGTTAATAGTGATGTGATTGAAACAATAAGTAACTTTGACGGAAAAATTCTTAAAGGTATTGTTATTGAGGAAGCTGAAAATAAGGATAACTTATGGGCAGCTAAAGATGAACTTAAAGAAACATTTGGTGATAGACTTCATGTTGTTAGTTCTGGAACTGATAACTTTGAAGTTATGGTTGGAACTACTTCTAAAGGAAATGCAGTTGCGCATTTAGCTGATACTTTTAATATAAATCCAGAAGAAGTTATGTGTATAGGTGATTCTGAAAATGATATTTCAATGCTTAAATTTGCTGGAGTTAGTGTTGCTATGGGAAATGGCCTTCAAATGGTAAAAGATATTGCAGATTTCGTTACTGACACTAATAATAACGATGGTGTAGCTAAAGCAATTGAAATGTTTGTCTTAAAATAATCTTAATAACTTAATAAAAAGCTATGAGTTTTCTCATAGCTTTTTAAAAAATTTTAAATTATAATTTATAAATCTTTTCTCTATTATTAACAACTTCTTTAGTTGCATTTCTTGTATCGTAAACAACTTTAGCTCTATCAACTATTTGTTCATAGTCATAAACACTATGGCCTGTTGTTATAACTACCATATCTGCTTCATCTATAACTTCTTTCCAATCTACTGAATAATAAGTTTTTCCTTTGTATTTAGCAGTATCACAGAAAGGATCATTAACTATAACTTCTGCACCATTCTTTTCTAATAATTCTATAACTTTAAATGATGGTGATTCTCTATAATCATCGATATCATTCTTATATGCTAACCCCATAACTAATACTTTTGATCCATTTAAAGCCTTTTTATGCTTATTTAATATCTTCATGATATTTTCTAAAACAAAATCTGGCATAGAATCGTTGATGATTCCTGATGTTTCAATAAGCTTAGTATGATAATCGTATTCCTTAGCTTTCCATTCTAAGTAGAAAGGATCTAATGGAATACAGTGTCCACCAAGCCCTGGACCTGGATAAAATGGCATAAATCCATATGGCTTAGTTTTAGCAGCATCTATAACTTCCCATACATCTATTCCCATTCTGTTACAAAGAATAGCCATTTCATTTGCTAAACCTATATTTATATTTCTAAATGTATTTTCTAATATCTTTTCCATTTCAGCTACTGCTGGTGAAGAAACTTTATGAATTTCCCCTTCTAACACATTTTCATATAAAGCAGCTGCTATTTCTGTACACTCCGCGGTGCATCCACCAACTACTTTCGGAGTATTTTTAGTATTATAGCTCTTGTTACCTGGGTCTACTCTTTCTGGAGAGAATGCTAAGAAGAAATCTTCTCCACACTTTAATCCACTTTCTTCTAATATTGGCTTAAGTACTTCTTCAGTAGTTCCTGGATAAGTAGTACTTTCTAATATTACTATCATACCTTTATGTAAATACTTTGCAACATCTTTTGTTGAATTTACAACGTATGATAAATCTGGTTGCTTATATAAATCAAGTGGAGTTGGTACACAAATACAAACTGTATCTACATCTCTTATAAAGCTAAAATCTGTAGTTGCTCTTAAAAGCCCTTTTTCTGTTAATTCTTTTAATTCATCATCTACAACATCTCCAATATAGTTTTGACCCTTATTAACCATTTCTACCTTTTGATCTTGAACATCAAACCCTATTGTTTGATATCCTGCATTTGCTTTTTCAACTGCTAAAGGTAATCCAACATAACCTAGACCTACTACACCAACTTTTGCAGTTTTATTATTTATTTTTTGTAATAATTCATCTTTTAAAACTGACATTATTTTTCCTCCTAATCAATTAAAAACTTGATAATTGATATTATAAAATTGTTATATTTTTATTTTTAGATTATATAAGTTTCTATATTTTAATTAATTATTATATTTTACTACATTTTTCAATTAATTATTGCTTATTTAATTATTATATTAGGTATATTATAGTTATTTATTGATTTTTTGATTTTTTTGTTTTTATGTTTTTTGGG
>NZ_JAGGJY010000027.1 GCF_017873245.1 Clostridium tertium
TTTTATATGGCTAATATTAATTACTTTAAACATTATACTTTCTGTAGATGAAAAATAACTAAGTATATTATTCTTCAGTAAATTTAAATGTATAATCCATATTATCACCTCTCCTCCTTAATATCTAAATTCTATTTAATAATTTTATATATCCTTAATATACCTTTTTCAAAATAAATCCCTAAAAGTTCTATTTAAACTTCTATTTATTATTTAAAATATAAATAATAATTTTCTCCATCCCAAACTAAAGCTCTCATTAAAATAATAAATCGAATATTATAGTTCTAAATAAAATAGAAAAAGCAGTATATAACTTAACAAAACTATATACTACTTTTTTCATTAACTATTCAATTGTATGTCCTGAATTCTCTATACAAGCTCTTATTCCTTGTTGTGTAGCTGGTTTATTATACATAACTTCGACTGAACCTCTTTCCATATCAACACAAACTTGATTAACACCTTCAACTTTTTCTAATGAATTTTTTAATTGTGTTTTCATATTTTCATTAGCTATTCCACTAATATTACAATGTAATCTTTCCATATTATATCTCCTTTCAAAATTGATACAAATATAGTATGTTCATAATACATTAATATATATTCTATAACTCTTAACAATTAATATTTCACTATAATTTATACTATTGACATCTTATATTATTTCATTCAATATTATTAGAAATTAAGTTTATCTAGATAGTACACTTTTCTACGAAAATTTCATAATACTACTTTTAATATTATTAATTTTTATGTTCTTTACTTTATGCTCCGTATACTATTTAAATCAGAACTACACAACACTTCTAGATTTTCAGATATTTTTTCTTTGGGCCAGTTCCACCACTTTAATTCTAAAAGATATTCTATTAACTCATCATCAAATCTTTTCTTTATAAATTTAGCAGGATTTCCGCCTACAATACTATATGAGTCAACATTTTTTGTAACAACTCAATTAGCAGCTATAATAGCTCCATCACCAATTTTAACACCTGTCATTATTGTTACATTTTGTCCTATCCAGACATCATTCCACACTATAGTATCACCCTTATAAGGTAAATCTTCTATTGCAGGAGTGGATTTTTCCTATCCATTACCCATAATGTTAAATGGATAGGTAGTTACACTATTCATTCTATGATTTGCACCATTCATAATAAATTCTACACCACTTGCAATAGCACAAAATTTTACTATAACTAACTTATCACCAATAAACTCATAATGATGAGTTACATGCTTTTCAAAGTCTTCTCATGAGAAATAATAATAATAATAATAATAATCTCCAACTTCAATATTAGTATTTTTTATAAAGCATACAGTTTTAATATTTGCATTTGGATATATATTATTTGGATTGGGACCTAAATTTTTCAACATAAAAACCCCCTTCTAAATATTCACCTCTTTGATTAATATTACACAAATTGTATAAGATTAATTTCCTAATATAAATATGAATTATTATAAGATTATATTTATTAATTGATACTCAATCCAGTTATTGGTATAATTGTGGATAATTTAAGAAAATAAAATGAAAGGAGTACTTAATAATGAAGGATAAACTACTTTTAGGTGTTGAAAATTTAACACATTTAAATCCCGTTAATAAGCAAGAAGCTTTATTTGGAGTATACAGGGGATATAATATTTCAGTCAACTCAATTAACTATATATATTATATTGATTTCCCTATAAAACTTAATAATGAATTTGAGGTAGATAAAATTAATTCTTTTCTTAATGATTTAACAAAAGAATTTAAAAAACTTAATTATGCATCTTATAAACCTTCCAGTATCCAACTTCAATATAATCCAAACTATAGAAAATATAGAAATCCAGAAATTATATTGTCAATATTAAATAAACTAATAGATTTTTCTATTATGCATAATTTAGTTACCGGCTGTAGCTCTTGTGGAGAAAATACTGAAGTATCTCCATTTTTACTAGGCACTACTGTTATTCCTTGTTGCAAAAACTGCCAATTAGAAATTAAAAATACTATAAGTGAAAATCAAAATAACATTCAAAATACAAATAATAATATAATCGGAGGAGTTGTAGGTGGATTTATAAGAGCTCTACTTGGCTCCATAGTTTGGATCTTAATATACCAAATGAATTATATAGCTGCAATTGCCGGACTAGCTATTGCTATATGTTGCATTAAAGGTTATCAGTTGCTTGGTGGAAAGCTTAATATAACAGGAGTTATTATCACCTCTATAATCACTATTATAATGGTATATTTAGCAAACCATATTTCATTAGCTATAGATATTTATTCAGAATTTAAAGCATATTATGAAATAACATTTTTCGACGCATTAAAATCTGTTCCAGATTTTTTATCAGAACCTTCAATTAAAGTCGAGTTTATGAAAAATTTACTTATTGGTTATCTTTTAACATTTATAGGTTCAGCATCATATATAAAAAAGTCCTATAAAGATGCTAATTTTAAGATAAAAGCTGAAGAAATAGAGTTATAAAAATGCAAAATAAAGTAAGTCAAATTTATTATTTTTCATATAATAATATTGTTATTACTTTTTGGTTAGGTGATTATCATTAAACTCTACGACGGAATAAATATAAATGAATTACAATTACTTGGTAGTGGAACTCAAGGAAAAGTGTACAAAATAGATACAGAAAAGTGCATAAAAATTTTTAAAAAGAAACAATCTTGTAGGAATGAAATCCACACCTTACTTATGGCTCAAACAAATTCACATTTCCCTAAAATATACTCATATGGTGAAAAGCACATCATACGAGAATATATAGATGGAACAGAGTTAAATAAATATTTATTATCTCGTCCTCTTACATCAGATATCTCAAGTAAAATCATAGAGATTTATGAGGCCATGTATTCTATAGGATATACACGATTAGATTCTGCTTTATTCCATATATTTTTAACACCATTAAATGATGTTAAACTTATAGATACCGCAAAAGCAATGAAAAAGAAAACCGTATATCCTAAGTTAATTATTAAGGGATTAAACAATCTTGGCTACAAAGAAGATTTTTTAAATTTCGTTGAAACTGAAAGACCTGAGATTTATTCTAGATGGCTAAAATATTGTAAGTAAATCTAATGCTGTTTTGCATCCAATTATTATATATATTTTTCAGTAGTATATATTAGAGACGAATATATTAAAGTACCTGCAATAACATCTAAAAAAATAAATGAATTTTAAATAGAAATAAAGTAAGGCTGTTGAAACTTAACAGCCTTTTATTATATTTTATATATTTATTATGAATTCTTCATTATTACACTTTCAACTACATTTGCTGCAGTTTCGCAAGCATCACAACATCTTTCAAAATACTTAAAAGTATCTGTCCATGTCATTAATTCAATGGGATCTTTTGAAGTAGTATAAAGATTTCTTATACTCATAATATATAACTTATCTCCTTCTTCTTCTAATCCATTTATATTTACTATTAATTTCTGAATTTCTTGTGATTTTTTATAATTACGGAATTCTTTCATTAAACCTTTTAACTCATTACAATTTTTTATTATTACATTAGAAAAATCTAAAGCTTCTTTTCTCATAGAAGTAATATTAAACATGTATATTCTCGCTAAGATATCTTCTATAGCATCCGTTACATTATCAATTTCATGAGCTAATTCTGCAATATCTCCTCTTTCGATAGGTGTAATAAACTCCTTAAGTAATTTATCCATCATATCGTGTTTTTTTAAGTCTGCTGAATGCTCAATCTTGTGCATCTCTTCTATTTTATTTTCTATTTTATTTACCTCAAAATTTAATAAAGTATCATAAAGTAAATTTGCTGCACTACATGAATAATCTACTAACTCAGATAACATTTCAAAATAATCATTTCCTTTTTTAGTTGCCATTTTTAATCCTACTCCTTTGTAGTTTTATTTTATTAAAAAATCCAAATGAAAAACTTCGCCATTAAAAATCCGATAATACCACAACCTGGGAAAGTAAGAACCCATGTCCAAACCATCTCTTTAACAACACCCCAGTTTACAGAACTTAATCTCTTTGCTGCCCCGACTCCCATTATTGAAGTTGTTTTAGTATGAGTTGTGCTTACAGGAATTCCTGTTACTGAAGAAATAAGAAGGCACCCTGCTGCCGCTACATCTGCTGAAAATCCTTGATATTGCTCCAATTTAACCATATCCATACCAACAGCTTTTATAATTTTATATCCTCCTATAGAAGTACCTAAAGCCATAACTAAAGAACAAACTATCATTAACCATACTGGTATAACAAAGCTTTCAACTCCACCTTGTCCATTTGCTAAGAATATTCCAAGCATAAATACGCCCATAAACTTTTGTCCATCTTGAGCTCCATGCATAAATGCCATTGCAGCTCCTCCACCAATTTGTGAATATTTAAAGAAACCACTTGTTTTTCTACGATCAAACCCTTTAAATATAAATTCTATAATCTTAACTGTTACCCATCCCATTCCAAAACCTAATCCGGTAGAAAGTACTAGTCCATAAATTACTTTTATCCACTCGCCTCCATTAATTCCGCTAAATCCACCCTGAAGAGCAATTGCCGCCCCTGATATGCCAGCAATTAATGCATGGCTTTCGCTTGTAGGAATTCCAAAATACCAAGCAGTAGTTGCCCAAACTACTATAGCAAATAATGAAGCACATAAAGCAACCAATGCATCGCCAGAGTTTCCTCCAAAATCAACCATATTATAAATGGTCATTGCTACATTTGCATTTACCATTGTCATTACAAAAACACCTAGAAAATTAAAGATAGCTGCCATTAATATTGCTGCACGAGGACCTATTGCTCTTGTAGATACACATGTTGCAATAGCATTAGGAGCATCTGTCCATCCATTTACTAAAATTACTCCTAATGTTAAAATTACTGTTATTAATAATGTAGGATTTTCTATTACTTGTCTTATAAATTCAAAGAAAGAAATAGTCATGAAATATCCCCTTTCATTTTTACGTTAATTTTTCATCTATATATGGTATAAAATTCAAATTTTATCTCAGAAATAAATATACATATATAATATTCTTCAGTATTGTAATAATATTATTCATAAAATTTTTACAATGTGATTATATAATATTTAATCTTAAAAATACAAGAGAAATACACAGTTTATGCCCTTAAATCCGTGTTAAATTCTTGTTAAACGGCTCAACTTTGTAACAACAACAGTTTCAGAAGATTAAATTTACAAATGTTAAATTTTTGTTAAACACTAGCATAAATCCAACTTTCTTCATCAATAGTATATGTTTTTTATTATATTTTCATAAGGGATTCTCTTATATTTTTTGTATACACTCCTCCATGGTAACATATGATTTTTTCTATATCATAATCTAATAGTTTTCTTATAGAATTTTTAGCTTTCTCCATATCTAGTATATACTGAGGATTTGCAATTACTAATTCATCATTCTCAATTACTAAAGCATCCCCTGCTATTAATGTTTTACTTTCTTTTAAATATATATATATATATGCCCTGGCATATGTCCTGGAGTCTCAATTATCTCTATTTCTCCACAACAATTTAATTTATCTTTATCCTTAACTATTATATCTACATTAACATTTTCTATAGATTCAAGCATATGTTGAAACTTTCTTGCTTCCTCTTTACCATCTTCAGGAATAGTGTCATATATTAATTCTTCTTGCTTTAACCTTAACGACTTTTTTTCTCCACTTATGTACTTTTCTTCAATATATGATGCTACTATTTCTATAGTAGGATATTTTCTTTTAAAATCTGCTAATGATCCCATATGATCATAGTCATGATGAGTTATAATTATTTTTGTAAGCCTATCCAAGTTAATTTTCTTTTTTCTAGCGCACTCTTCTATTAATGATAGAAAGTTAGGATATCCACAATCAATTAAAATCATATTGTTCTCATCACTTATTATTACGGGAAAAATAGTATTAACCATTCTCCCAAACTCAAAATTAATATCTAATACCGTTACTATATTCATCTTTATTTCTCCTTATAAATACATTTAAAACTTAATTTTATAGATAATATAAATAATATCTTTATTTATATTATTCAAAGAATAACTTATTTTTTATCTAAATCAATACTTTCTATACGATAATATCATTTAACAAATTTGTATAACAAGTTTAAAAATACTTATGAATAAATTTTGATTATACAAAAAATAGTATCCATATAAAAATTATATGGATACTATTTTTTTAATTTATATTATGTCTTTTTGTTGCCTAATTATTCTTCTAATGCTACTTTCGGTAAGATAGTAACATTTAATAAGTTCATTAATAGACATTCCTTTGCTATATTTGTAATAAATCTCTCTATTTCTTTGCTTTAATTCATCCTTTAATCCACTTTGAGATCCCCAAGATTTTCTTTTTTCAAACTTTGCAGGAATATATAGATATCCTCCATCTACATATTCTTGAATTATTTTTATAATCTCCTCTGGTAATACATCCTGTGCTTTTTTTTATACTTCATATTTGTTGCTCCTATCTACTACTTAATTTATAAATAAAAAGCAAAGACTGCACAAAACATTTAAACCTCATCTATATTCCTTATACGGCTCTAAACAAAATTGTAATAATTAATCTTACAGTCCTTGCTTAGAGCCTAATCTAATAACCAATTCTACTCTACTACACATGATAATTCTCCCCTTATTTGATAATATACTATAATTTTAACATAAAAAATAAATTAATATACTTCAATTTTATTTCCATATAGTATTATCTCTATAATAATTTATACCTTGATTTGTAAATCTTTCTCCTTGCTTTTCTAACCTAATTTTATATTCATTCCAATTTCTAAGGTCTTTAGGAGTCCAACCAATTTCAGCATAACCTGGTAATCTTGGATATATCATAAAATCCATTTGTTCTACAGTCGAAATAGTTTCCGTCCACAATGGAGCTTCTACTCCTAGAATCAAATCCTTAGGTGCATATTCTGTTGGATCCCACTTATACGCAACATCTACGGGTATATATCCTGCCCAAGTTAATCCATATGGTGTATTTTCATTATATTTCATATCTAAATAAGCTTTATGTGCAATTGAAATTATCATTTTCATCTTTTTTTCCCTAGCTGCCTCGTTTGAATCCTTCCAATTTTGCAATATTACACTTGAATCTATAGTTGGAGCTGTATCTATTGGATCCCAGCCTATTGGTGTTTTTCCATAACTTTTGACTATTTTAGTTACTCTTCCTACAAAGTAATCATAGTCCTCCTTTTTAGTGTTATCAGCCTCATCTCCTCCTATATGAAAATATATTGAAGGTGATATTGCTGAAACTTCTCTAATTACATCATCAAGAAATACATATGTTTCTTCACTACGAGTCATGAAAGAACTAAATCCTACATTTGTTCCTGTATATAGTGGTCTCCTTTTTCCATCTGGATTTAGAAATCCATAAGATGCCAATGCCGCATTACTATGTCCTGGCATATCAATTTCAGGGACTATTTCTATATATCTATCAGCTGCATATTTAACTATACTTTTGAACTGCTCCTGTGTATAGTATCCTCCTTGTCCCCCACCAACGTCTGTACTTCCTCCTATAAATGTTAAATTTGGATATTTTTTTATCTCTATACGCCACCCTTGGTCATCAGTAAGATGCAAATGTAATTTATTTATTTTATATTGTGCTGCATTATCTATTTGACGTTTAATCTCATCTTCAGTAAAAAAATGCCTTGCAACATCAATCATTAATCCTCTATATTGATATAAAGGTTTATCATTTATAGTTGAAACTGGAATACTCCATTCAACATTATTGACCACAGTGTTTTTTGAAATATCTGGCGGCAATAATTGTCTCACTGTTTGAGTTCCTCTATAAACACCTTCCGGCTTATATCCTATTATCTTAACATTTTCAGAAGTAGTTATCATTTTATAGCCTTCATTTCCTTGGTCTTCTTCCCCCCCAGCAGTGGTTAAATATACACTTGAACTAGGAGGATTTTCACCCTTTATGATATTCAACTCAAATCCTGTTGAAGGTTTTAATTTTTCTTTTAATAATTCTGCAATTTTACTAAGCTCCTCTGTTTCGGCATCATTATTTCCTTTTACATAAATTGAAGAGTCCTTAGTAATTAAAAAGTTTCCAGTTCCTTTTTCATAACTTAATGGCTTTGGAATAATATAATTATTACTACTTTCCGCTATATATACTGATTGTACTTCTTCCTTATTTTTATGAGTAATTATTGAAGAAGATATTAATATAGCTAGTACAATTAAAGAAATAAATTTCCAAAATTTAATAGTCAAATTCTTCATTAGTTTACCTTCCTTATATCAATTTTAAGTATATATTATATATGCATTTAAGATTAAGGTTATATCCCTTTCATTATTATCTTATAACCTAAAATTCAAAGTATATACTAAAATTTAAATAAAATAATCTCAATAAAAATTAATCATTTTTATTAACATTTCCTTCAAATATTTTTTCTTTTTCTTTTGGTAATTTTCTTTTAGTTAAAATATCATAGAATCCAGAAATTATATAGCTAATTGTCATAACAATTATAATTGCCACCATTTCTTCTCCTCCAAAGTATTCTAATGACATTGCTATAGACGTAATAGGGAGAGAAGTTGCACTACAAAATAAACCTATCATCCCTAATGATGTTACAGATTCAAGGGGTAAATTAATAACTTTAGAAAGAAAGCTTCCTAAAGTTGCTCCTACAAAAAATGTTGGATTTCCTCTCCCACCTTGGAAGACTGAACCTAATGCAACAGCTGTAAATACAACCTTCCATATAGAATCCATTATACTTACATGACTTATAAATGATTCATTTATAAAAGACTGACCTAATCCATTATAATTATCTCCAACTATTAAAAATAGAATTATTGTTATAACTCCACCTAAAATAGCTTTTATATATGGATTTTTAGTAAATTTATTATAAATTTTACTGCTATTATCTAGTGCTAAATTAAATATAAATCCACCTATTCCAAATATTATCCCTAGCAATATTAATTTCATAAGAACTATAAAACTTAAATCATCTAAGATTAAATTAGGATACTCTATAGCCTTACTTCCTACTATAATTGCTATTTCATTAGATACTACAGTTGTTAAAAATGCAGGAATTAGCGCTTCATAATGAAACCTGCCTTTTAATATTAGCTCCATTCCTAAGATTGCTCCTGCAAAAGGGACATCATATATTACTCCAAAAGCACTTCCAACTCCACATATTACTAATGTTCTTTGCTCATCATCAGATAACTTAAATTTTCTAGCTATAAAGTCTCCTAAAGTTCCCCCCATTGCCACTGCCGATCCTTCTTTACCTGCAGATCCACCACAAACTGTAGTTAATAAAGATCCTAAAAACACTACAAATGTCATATAAAATGGAAGATCTTTAGCTGCCGATTGAACTTCAGATTTAAGTAAATTCTCACCTGAATACGCATTTCTTTTTGTTTTTAAATACATAAATGTTATTATTAATCCTGCTACAGGAAGAAAATATATTAAGTACTCATGTTCCTTTCTATAGTTATTTGCTGCTGATAAAATCCTATTAAACAAGCCGACTATAATTCCAATAGGAATAGCCATAGTAACACTTAATATAACCCACTTAAATATTTTTCGTATTAATTTATAGTAATCTTGATTTTTCACGGTATTAATTTGTTCACTCATCAATATTCTCCTTGTTATTTTCATAAATCTTGATAAGCTTTATTATTTGATATTATAAAAAAATAATTCCTATATTTTAATTTTAAAAAAGTTCAAGGATATCTTAATTTTATAATATCCTTGAACTCTAAATAATATATTAATATTTAATTATATAACTACTATCAGATGGAATATCCACTTCGCAATTTCTTTGGAAATAGTCTATTATAAGCTCACTCATATCCATATTTATTTCTTTTACCACTTCGGCATTTTCGTAAGCTGGATAAATAGCTGTATTGCTTGCACGATAATTATTTAAAACTATTGTGTAATATTCATTTAAATCTATTTCTTTTCCATCTTTCTTCATTGAAACAACACGATTTCCGAAATCTTTATTTAAATCTATTTCATAAGTTAAACCTGCAAATGTATCATAATTATAGTTTTGTATCTTTGGCACTAAGAATTCATTATTAATTTTAACTTCATTATTTTCTAAAACAAAATATGTAGAACTTTTTTCAATAGCTTCTTTAACTTTGCTGCCTTTAATCTTAAGTACCTTTAATGTGTTTGGATATGGATAATTAATTAGTACATCTCTAATTGAAACATTTTTCTTAAATCCAATGGCAGTATCAAATAACGATAAAGCCGAAAAGTCAGCATTAGAAATATCTAATTGAACTTCATGTAAGAAATTTATAAAAGGATGACCCTTAAGCCTTGCTATAAATATATCATCTAGTATTATATCATTTTTAAAATGACCTATTTCCTTATCTAAATACTCTTGTAACTCTTTATTTAAATTAGTAAATCTCTTCTCTAATTCAATATTTATTTCATCATTTAATTTTGATACATCTACTAAT
Source organism: Clostridium tertium (assembly GCF_017873245.1). Lineage (GTDB taxonomy): Bacteria > Bacillota > Clostridia > Clostridiales > Clostridiaceae > Clostridium > Clostridium tertium. The sequence continues at coordinate 10,676 of NZ_JAGGJY010000027.1, forward strand.
TCATAAGTTGATTCTTTAGTTTCTGTATCTATAACTATCTTAGTAAAATTTTGTCCATTATGCATAGGTTGTGTGCATATAACTCCATTAACTTTTGTTATGAAAGATCTATGTTGATGTCCACTTAAAACTATATCTATTGAATCATAATTTTCTAGTAATTCACTAGCCTGATTTTCTTTGGTTAACTTTTCTGTAGGAGTATTATTACCATCTAAACTTTTTTCAAAACCTCCATGATAACAAACTATTATCATATCTGATTTTTCTTTTAGTTCATTTTCGTATTCTCCATAAACTTTAACTGGATCTAAGAACTCTAAGTTTTTTATATTCTTCTCCTGCTCCCAATTAGGTATGAATGATGTTGTAAATCCTATACATCCTACCTTAAAGCCATTAAAATCAAAAATCTTATAAGGCTTACTATCAAATGCTAAACCTTTAATATTAGAATTTATAATCTTATTTGAAATTGTTTTATAAGCAGTATTTAAATAATCTAATCCATAATTAAATTCATGATTACCTAAAGTATATGCGTCATATCCTATATCTTCTAAAAGCTCTGTAATTGGATTAGTATCTATTTTTTGCTTAGATAAATAATGAGTTAAAGCTGAGCCTTGAATTAAATCACCACAATCTATCTTTAAAGATTCATCATAATTTTTTTCATCCTTTAAGATATAAGTTCCTATTTTTAATATTCCAAGAGACTTTTCAGTTACATAATTAGTTGGATATACAAATCCATGTAAATCACTAGTTTGATAAATAACTAATTTCATAGTACCTCCTTAATGTCCTGTGACACAATGTAAAATGAATAATGTAGAATTTAGAATTAAAGAAAAAACTCCTTACGGAGTTTTATGCATAATATAAAATATTTTCAACTTCTATAAATCTCATATTCTACATTTTAATTTGGAGCTGCCTTTAGACAGCTCCATTTATATAGAAATAATATTATATTACTCCCAAATTGAATTTAAAGTTGTTTTAAATTCTTCTAACTTTTTAGTAACATCTGTTTTAGTATCAGCTAATACTGATTCTAAAACTGTACCTGCTTCACGATATGCAGCATCAGCACCACTCATTACTGGATTTGTATATAAGTTTTTAGTTGCATCTGCTAATATTGGAGCTATTAAGCTTCCAGAATTTTTATATTCTTCTGATTCAATAGCACTTTGTCTTACTGGCATATATCCAGTTTCTGAAGCCCATTGAATTTGTTTTTCTTTGCTAGTTAAGAATTTTAAGAATTCGTATGCAGCAGTCTTTTGTTCTGGTGTTGCACTTGAGAATACATATAAATCAGTACCTTGTTGTAGTGAAGCATTTGTTGGATATGGAGCAGCGCCTACTTCAAATTTGTCACCAACACCTTGTTTAACAAAGTTTTCACCTGCATTTGAACCAACATACATACCTATAGTTTCATTTCCAAATGGTCCTGATAAATATTTATCTGTTCCTGCAATTCTGAAGTAACCCTCTTTTACACCATCTAAGTAGTAATTAACTGCTTTAACTGATGCATCACTTGTAACGTCAAAGTTATTATCAAAAGTTTTACCTTCTGATTTTAAGAATGTAGTATAATAAGTATTTAAAGAATCAAATCCAGCTCCTGGAATACCTTTTTTATCTTTGATTTCTTTTGCAACTTTTACAAGTTCATCATAATTTGTTGGAGGTGTTAAATTTAATTCATCAAATAATGTTTTGTTATACCAAATAACTTCTGTTGATTTATTAAATGGCATTCCATATATCTTTCCATCTATTTTAGCTGCTTCTCTAAGGCTTGGTAATATATCATCATAATTATCAAACTTAAGAGTTTCATTTTCTATGTATGGAGTTAGGTCAGTAACTAATCCATCTTGTATTGGGTTAAACATCCAATCAGGATATGCTTGAGTTATTGTTGGTAAGTCCTTTGGACTTGCAACTGTTGCAGTTATTTTTTGTTGTAAGTCTGGATAACTTGATTGATTTTGTAAAGTAACCTTAATATTAGGATTCTGAGCAGTAAACTCATCTGTTAATTTTTGTAGAGACTTTTCTAAATCTCCGCTCATAGCATGCCAGAATGTTATCTCTACTGGATCTTTTATTTCTGTTACTATGTCTTCATTTCCTGTTCCAGCACCTTTAGTAGAACATCCAGTTAATAATCCTACTGATAGGGCTAATGCTAATAATTTTTTAAACTTCATTTTTTACCCTCCATTGTTGTTAAATTGTTTGCTTTTTCTCTGGTAATAATCTATCTCCAGATTCATTATAAAGTTTTTCAGGACGATATGAATGAATTGGAACTAATAACTTAGGTTTAATTAAGTTAATTATCTTTATTAAATCATAAGGATGAGCATGACCACTACATGAAACTCTTTCAAATTTAATATTCATTTCTTCGAATTTGTTTACAAATGGTGTGTATGCAGGATCAAAATCACCTAATGGTACTGCATTTGAGTGAATATAAATTCCACCTTCTTTTAATTTATCCATATGTTCAATGGCAAGTTTATCTAATTGCCAGAAAAAGCTACCTTCATCATTTAATAAGGCTTCAAAATCAATTTTAAGATTTTCATCTAATCCATAATCTCCATTATCTAATTGATAATAATAAGATTCATATCCTGTTGCTTCCTTTAATACATAAGAATAATATGCATCTAAGACAACTTTTCTTGAATTAGTTTTTATTATATTTAAAATTCTTTCTATATTAGAAATATAATAATTAAATGTTATTTGCTTATTAGGATTATTATTGATAATTTCATTTATCTTTTCTATTAACTCAGGCTCATTTGATATTTCTTTATCGCTAACATCATCATCAAACTCTTGGAAAGAAACACTTACACCTTCTATCAATAAAACATCACAGTTTTCACTTTCCTTACAGAAATTTAAGGTAGCTTCTTTTCTATATCCATGAAGTCTAATATCTCCCGTATAAGATATTACTAAATCAGGAGTTTCAATTAATAATCCACATGCCCCGTAAGCATCATGATCAACTGGCATCACTTTAACTTTTATCTTACCAATTTCAATAACTTCATTTTCTTTAACTCCAACTATATCTCTTGTATTCTTTCCTTTATTCTCATGAAGAGGGAAAAGGAAATCATTATTTATATTTAAAGTATTTAATAGAGACTTAGTACCTTCTAATGTATATAGAGGTATTTCTGGATTTAAATAATTTACTATCTTTGAATGATCTAAATGAACATGTGATAAAAATACCGCTGTATTTTTAAAATTATCCTCTTTTGATTCATAACCTTTAAGTGGAATTTTAGGATCAAACATGTTATTTAAATATGGAACTAAATTCTCATCTAATAATTCTTGTAAATTCGTTGGTTGTACTGGTGATTTTGGATTATATTCGCTTCCAAAATCAAAGAATATATGACTATCTTCATATGTTATTTCTATTATTGTTCCTCCAATAGTTAAAATCCCATTGTGAAACGTAATCTTCGTTTTCTTATCCTTTAACGCCACTCTTAACAACTCCTCTAATAATTTGTTTTCTGAAGACTAAATATAAAATTAAAATTGGAACTATAGCAATTGTTGATGCAGCCATTTGTAAATGAACATTTGAACCGCTTTCAGTAGCAAAGGAACTTAATCCATTACTTAGTAATCTCATTTCTTTACTATTTGTTACTAGTATTGGCCATAAGAAAGAATTCCATCCATTAATAAAGCTTAAAATACCCATTGTAAATAAGGCTGGTTTTGCTAAAGGAATTAAAATTCTATTAACAAATTCCAAGTCACTACATCCATCAACTTTTGCCGCTTTATAGTACGAAATAGGAATACTTGTTAAGTACTCTTTCAAATAAAATATGTAAAACACGCTTGCTAATGATGGAACTATTAATGCTGTATATGTATCTAATAATCCAAGCTGAGCAATTGTTTGATAATTTGTAAAAACTGTAACTTCATATGGTACCATCAGTAATGCTGCCATACCAAGCACTAAAGCATTTTTATATTTAAACTCTAACTTCACTAAAGCAAAGCCTGCTAATATTGAAGTTATTATTGTTCCAATTGTTGATACTCCAGCAACTAAAATCGTATTAAAGAAATATCTAACAAAAGGAGCTTGCTCCATTGCTAAAGCAAAGTTTCCCCATTGAAACTTCTCTGGAAATAGCGTTGGTGGAATACTAGTTGCCTCTTGGTATGTCATTAAACTTGATAAAATCATATATACAAAAGGAAATAATGTAATCAACGCCATAATAACAATAAACGTCTTTGATAGAACTAAATTAACTTTTTTCATCACTTCACCTACTTAGATAATCTTTTTAATATACGATTTTGAATTAATGTAAAAATTAAAATTAAACCAAATAAGATAACTGCTGCTGCCATTCCTTGTCCATAACGGTTTTCAACATAGAACTTATTGAATATATAGAACACGGCTGTAGTAGCACTATCTGCAATACCTGCTTTTCCATTAAATATTGCAAACACTTGAGCATAAACCTTAAATGCACTAATAAAATTAACCATTAATAAAAACGTAATAATTGGTATCATTTGAGGTAACGTTATTCTAAAAAATTGTTCAATCTTTGTTGCTCCAAACATATCTGCAACTTTATAATAACTTTTATCAATATTTCTTAAACCTGAAAGTAATATAATTATATTAAATGCAAGTCCTGACCATATACCAAATATAACTAATGTTATCATGCTCATATTAGGATCATCTAAAAAATTTATTGGTCCAACATTAAAAAGTCCTAATATATAATTTATAAATCCATATTCACCATTTAATAAAAATCTAAAAACTATACCAACCGCTATTACACTTGTTAAATACGGTATAAAGAATATGGTTTCAAAAATATCTTTATGTTTAATTCTTTCATAAATTGTAATTGCAATAAACATTGAAATAATTAATCCTACAGGTACAACTACAAAAGCAAAAATAGCTGTATTTCCTAATGCAGTATGAAACTTTGGATCTTTTAAAACAATCTCATAATTTTTAAATCCATTAAGTGTTAAATTATTTAAAGTTCCCTTTTGAAAAGACATAATAAATGTTTTGATTAATGGTAATACATTAAATATTCCAATTACTATTAAAGCAGGTAAAAGAAATAACCATGCTTGTGGTGAATTTTCTGCTCTATACTTTAACTTTCTCATTAGTATACTCTAACTCCATTCTCTTGGAATATATAGATTCCATTATAGTCGATATCAAGCCCTAATTCGTCGCCTTCAAGTACTCTTTTACTTATATCAGTAATTGATTTTGAGTTTACATCATTCACATTGAAGTTCACTATACAGTCTTTTCCTATTAACTCAACAGATTCAACTTTAACTTTAAATAATGGATTTTCACTCATTTCAAAGTATTCTGGTCTTATTCCAACAAAATACTTATTTCCACTTAAATCTTGCTTAAATCTATCTTTATTTAATAAATTTAAATCAATATTGAAATCCCTTGTCTTTAATATATTTCCTTCTTTTTTAACCTCAAATATATTAATTATAGGATTTCCCATAAACTTAGCTACAAATAAGTTTGCAGGCTCTAAATATAAATTTTGAGGTATATCAAATTGTTGAACTACACCTTCATTCATTAACACTATCCTATCACTTATAGATAATGCCTCTTCTTGATCATGAGTAACAAAAATAGTAGTAATCCCTATTTCTTTTACAAGCCTTCTTATTTCTTCTCTTATTTTAAGTCTTAATCTTGCATCTAAATTACTTAAAGGCTCGTCTAATAATAAGATTTTTGGATTTTGAACTAATGCCCTTGTTATAGCAACTCTTTGTTGTTGTCCACCTGACATTTCTCCTGGCTTCTTATTAGCTAACTCTTCGATACTTGTAATTTTCATATACTTTTTAGCTATTTCAATTGCTTCACTTTTAGGCTTTTTCTTCTTTCCAACTGTAAGAGGGAACATAACATTTTCTAAAACTGTCATGTGAGGATAAAGCGCATAGTTTTGAAATACTAAACCAATATTTCTATCTTTAGGATGTTTTCCAATGATAGATTCATTATCAAATTTGATATCTCCACTAGTAGGATCTAAAAGTCCTGCAAGTAAATTTAATATAGTTGTTTTTCCACAACCACTAGGTCCTAATAGACAAACAAGTTCACCCTCGTTAATCTCAAGATTAATGCTTTTTAAAGCTTCATAACCATTGTTATAAACTTTTCTAAGTTCTTCAATATGTATCATGTTTCACCTCTAGTGTTTATTTTTTATGTTAAATTCTAAATTTAAATACAAATATAATATACTAAATTTATTAATTCCACACAATATTTATTCGCATTTTTAACTTTAAATAAATAAATTTTAACATTTGTTAATATTTTTTTACAATTATTTTAATACAATATTATATATTTCTGAAAAAGTAGTAAATTTATTCATTGTTAACATTTGCATTTAATATACTATAAAATTCATACGAATATTTTCTTAAATCAGTGACTTATTTATTCTAT
>NZ_JAGGJY010000028.1 GCF_017873245.1 Clostridium tertium
ACTGGTTCAATCAAGTTACCAGATGGAATGGAAATGGTTATGCCAGGAGACCACATTGATATGAACGTTGAATTAATCACTCAAGTAGCTATGGACGAAGGATTAAGATTCGCTATCAGAGAAGGTGGAAGAACTGTAGGTTCAGGAGTTGTTACTAGCATAATCGAGTAATAGTAGTTCTTAGTATATATGTAGGGACTGGGTTTCATTACCTAGTCCTTTACAAAGGCACATATATTGACATAATACATGTTTTATGATAATGTGTTTAGGTAATTAACGAAATTAAATTAACATAAAGTAGTAAGGTTTTATATTATTTACGGTAAACTGGAGGTGCAGACTGTGAGAGTAAAGATAACTTTAGCATGCACAGAGTGTAAGCAAAGAAATTATAATTCAATGAAAAATAAAAAAAATAACCCAGACAGATTAGAAATGCATAAATACTGCAAGTTCTGTAAAAAACATACACTTCATAAAGAAACTAAATAATTAGCTAATATAGTAGTGACACATACTCACAAAGATTAAGGATGTGAAGTAATGGCTGTTAAGGAAAATGTAAATTTAACTAAGAACTCACCTAGTAAAGGTGGCATATTTAAGTTTTTTAGAGAGGTTAAGGCAGAAGTTAAAAGAATAACTTGGCCTTCTAAAAATGACACTAAAAAGGCGTTAATTGCAGTTGGCGTAGTTGTGCTAATATATATAGTATTAGTAGGCGGGTTAGATTATATTTTTCAAAACCTCTTTGAATTCATTTTTAAACTAAAATAAGGAGGTTTAGGTGTTAGTCACCTATAAGAAAATATGAGCGAAAGAGCAAGATGGTATGTTGTACACACATACTCAGGCTACGAAAACAAGGTTAAAGCGAATCTTGAAAAAACCATTGAAAATAGAAATCTTCAAAGCTTACTTCAAGACATTCAAGTGCCTATGGAAGAGGTTGTAGAAGAAAAAGATGGGAAACAAAAGATTTCTCTTAAAAAGAAGTTTCCTGGATATGTGTTAGTAAAAATGCTAATGACAGATGAGTCATGGTATGTGGTTAGAAATACTAGGGGTGTAACAGGATTTGTTGGCCCAGCTTCTAAACCAGTTCCCCTTACAGATGAAGAGGTAGAATCTATGGGAGTTCAAGAAGCACCTGTAGAAATAGATCTAGAAGTAGGGGAAAGCGTAAGAGTTATCTCAGGTCCTTTAAGGGAATTTGTAGCTATAATACAAGAGATAAATCTAGAAAAGCGCAAAATAAAAGCATTAATTGATATGTTTGGCAGAGAAACTCTAGCTGAACTAGAATTTACACAAGTTGAAAAATTAGTTTAATATAAGCTAATGTTTTAATAAAGTGGGAGGACTAAGGTCCGTATTACCACAGTATAGGAGGAATAATACATGGCTAAGAAAGTAACAGGAATGATCAAACTTCAACTTCCTGCAGGTAAGGCGACACCAGCACCACCAGTAGGACCAGCATTAGGTCAACATGGTGTTAATATTATGGGATTCTGTAAGGAGTTCAATGCAAAGACTGCTAACCAAGCTGGATTAATAATTCCAGTTGTTATAACAGTTTACCAAGATAGATCTTTTAGTTTTATACTAAAAACTCCACCAGCAGCAGTTCTTATAAAGAAGGAATTAGGAATCGAAAGTGGTTCAGGAGTTCCAAACAGAACTAAAGTTGGTAAGTTAACTAAGGATCAAGTAAGAAAAATTGCTGAATTAAAGATGCCTGACTTAAATGCAGCTACAATCGAAACTGCTATGAGCATGATCGAAGGTACTGCAAGAAGTATGGGAGTAACTATTGAAGAGTAATTCGTAAAAAAGTGGGAGGTAAAAACCGTTAACACCACAAAGGAGGCATATTATGGGAAAGAATTATATTGAAAGCGCAAAATTAATAGATAAGAGTGCATTATACACTCCATCTGAAGCTTTAGATTTAGCAGTAAAGACTGCAAAAGCAAAATTTGATGAAACAATAGAACTACATGTTAGATTAGGGGTTGACCCAAGACATGCAGATCAACAAGTTAGAGGAGCTGTTGTTCTTCCGAATGGAACAGGTAGAACTGTAAGAGTTTTAGTGTTTGCAAAGGGAGAAAAAGCTAAGGAAGCTCAAGAAGCTGGTGCAGATTTCGTAGGAGCTGAAGAATTAGTTCAAAAGATCCAAAGTGAAAACTGGTTTGACTATGATGTAGTAGTTGCTACACCAGATATGATGGGTGTTGTTGGTAGAATTGGTAGAGTTTTAGGACCTAAAGGATTAATGCCAAACCCAAAATCAGGAACAGTTACATTTGATGTTGCTAAAGCAATAGCTGAAATAAAAGCTGGTAAAGTTGAATATAGAGTAGATAAGACTGCTATAGTTCACTGCCCAATCGGAAAGAAATCATTTGGAGTTGAGAAGTTACAACAAAACTTCCATGCTTTAATGGATGCTTTAATAAAGGCGAAACCAGCAGCTGCTAAAGGACAATACGTTAAGTCAGTATCTGTTTCAAGCACTATGGGTCCTGGAGCTAAAGTTAACCCAACAAAAGTTTTAGATTAGTATTGACAAACAGAAAATTATGTTGTAAAATGTAATCTGTTGTTAAAGAGAATACTGATTCCAAAGACAGTAGGTGCCGAAAGGTTTAAATAATTGCCTACCGAGGAATACCAAGGTAAGTAATTATTTGGTCTTCCTATGTCTATGGGAAGGCCTTTCTTAATATAAATTTGCAGTTAAAAAACTGTGAGGAGGTGGACACACAGTAATGAACAAGAATAGACAAATTAAAGAAGCTAAAGTTGCTGAGATTAGAGAAAAATTAGAAAAAGCTCAAGCGATCGTTTTAGCAGACTATCAAGGTTTAACAGTTGAAGAAGATACAGCTTTAAGAAAAACTTTAAGAGAAGCAGGTGTTGAATATAAGGTTTATAAAAATAACCTTGTAACATTAGCTGCTAAAGAATTAGGAATTGAAGGTCTTGATTCATACTTAGAAGGACCAGTTTCTATAGCATTCGGATATGAAGATGCTACTGCTCCAGCAAGAGTATTACATACATTTGCTAAGGATCACAAGAAACTAGAATTAAAAGCAGGTATGGTAGAAGGAACTTTATATAATAAAGAAGAAGTTGAAAAACTTGCTACAATACCATCAAAAGAAGTTCTTATCGCAAAACTTCTTGGAAGCTTCAAAGCTCCATTATCAAACGTTGCATACTTATTAAATGCAATTAAAGAAAAAAAAGAATCAGAGTCAGCTGAATAATAACTGATAAAAATTTGGAGGTGCAATTAAAATGACAAGAGAAGATATAATTCAAGCTATAAAAGAAATGACTGTTTTAGAATTAAACGAGCTAGTTAAAGCTTGTGAAGAAGAATTTGGTGTAAGTGCTGCTGCTCCAGTAGCAGTTGCAGGAGCTGTTGCAGGTGGTGCTGCAGCTGCAGAAGAAAAGACTGAATTCGACGTAGTATTAGCTAGCGCTGGATCACAAAAGATCAAAGTTATCAAAGTTGTTAGAGAATTAACTGGATTAGGATTAAAAGAAGCTAAGGAAATAGTTGATGGAGCTCCTAAGACATTAAAAGAAGGCGTATCAAAAGAAGAAGCTGAAGACATGAAAGCTAAATTAGCTGAAGTTGGAGCTGAAGTAGAAGTTAAGTAATTAACTTCTAAATTGAAAAGGTGCTGTTAAAGGCACCTTTTTAATTGTCTAAATGAAACTATATAAAATATCAAATTCCTGGGATACTTTATATAGTTTTATATAAAAATTGCTTGAAATGTAGAATATTATAGATTAACATAAGTTATACAATAAAATAATTGACATTAAAAGAATAGTATGATAGTATCATTAAATGTACTATTCAATATGGGTAGGTATATATTCATATGAAAAAAATGTATAATCGAACAAAAGATGGTTATACTAATAAGTGATGCTATCCGAAAGCATAAGTCCTTAGGGAAAGTGTGCTTTTGGTTATTTTAGTTTTATACAAGGGGTGAAAATTCATGGTACATCCTGTCCAAGTCGGAAAAAGAACTAGAATGAGTTTTGGTAAAGTTAAAGATGTAACTGAAATGCCAAATCTTATTGAGGTACAATTAGATTCATATCAATGGTTTTTAAAAGAAGGTCTTCATGAAGTTTTTGAAGACATTAATCCTATCACAAACTTTACTGGAAATCTTGTTCTTGAGTTTGTAGATTATAAGCTTGATATGGATAATATTAAGTATTCAGTGGAGAAGTGTAAAGAGAGAGATGCTACTTATGCTGCGCCACTAAAGGTTTCTGTAAGATTACAAAATAATGAAACTGGAGAAATCAAAGAACAAGAAGTATTTATGGGTGATTTCCCGTTAATGACAGAACAAGGAACTTTCATCATAAATGGTGCTGAAAGAGTTATTGTCAGTCAATTAGTAAGATCACCGGGTGTTTATTACAGTTTTAATGTTGATAAAACTGGTGAAAAATTATATTCATCAACAGTTATTCCAAATAGGGGGGCATGGTTAGAATATGAAACAGATTCTAACGATATTATCTATGTAAGAATAGATAAAACAAGGAAACTTCCAATATCTATCTTAGCAAGAGCTATGGGATTTGGAAGTGATCAAGAGCTTTTAGACTATTTTGGAGAAGATGAAAGATTTAAAGCTACAATAGAAAAAGATAATACTAAGACTAAAGAAGAAGCTTTATTAGAGATATATAAAAGATTAAGACCAGGTGAGCCACCTACGGTTGATAGTGCTATATCTCTTATAGATTCATTATTCTTTGATGCAAAGAGATACGATTTATCAAGAGTTGGTAGATATAAGTTTAATAAGAAGTTAGCTTTAAACTTAAGATTGGTTAACCAAGTTGCAGCTACAGACATAGTTAATCCTCAAACAGGAGAAATTATGGTTGAGCAAGGTAAGAAGATTAGTAGATCTCTTGCAGAAGAAATTCAAAACGTTGGTATAAACTCAGTTGATATATTAGTTGAGGATAGAGTGGTTAGAGTAATTGGTAACCATTTTGTTGATATTAAGAATTTTGTATCATTTAATATAGAAGATTTAAATATCAGAGAACTTGTTCACTATCCAACATTAAAAGAAATATTAGACAACTATGATGATGAAGACACTATAAAAGAAGAAATAAAGAAAAACTTAAATAGACTTATTCCTAAACATATAATAAGAGATGATATATTTGCAACTATAAGTTACGAATTAGGATTACCTTATTCAGTAGGTTATGTTGATGATATAGATCACTTAGGAAATAGAAGATTAAGATCAGTAGGTGAATTACTACAAAATCAATTTAGAATTGGTTTATCAAGAATGGAAAGAGTAGTTAAGGAAAGAATGACTATTCAAGATCAAGAAGCTATAACACCTCAAATGTTAATTAACATAAGACCTGTTGCAGCTGCTATTAAAGAATTCTTTGGTAGTTCACAATTATCACAATTCATGGATCAAGTAAATCCATTATCAGAATTAACACATAAGAGAAGATTATCAGCTTTAGGACCAGGAGGTCTTTCAAGAGAAAGAGCTGGCTTTGAAGTTAGAGACGTTCACCATTCTCATTATGGTAGAATGTGTCCTATAGAAACTCCAGAAGGACCAAATATAGGGCTTATTAACTCATTAGCAACATATGCTAAAGTTAATGAATATGGATTTATAGAGACTCCTTATAGAGTTATTGATAAAGAAAAAGGTATAATAACAGACGAAATAAGATACTTTACAGCAGATGAAGAAGATTTATACCTTGTAGCTCAAGCAAAAGAACCTATAGGAGAAGATAGAAAGTTTGTTGATAGCAGAGTTACTGTTAGAAGTAAACATGATATATTAGTAGTTAATGCTGATGAGGTTGATTTAATAGATGTATCACCAAGGCAAATAGTATCAGTAGCTACAGCGATGATACCGTTCCTTGAAAATGACGATGCTTCAAGAGCTCTTATGGGATCAAACATGCAACGTCAAGCGGTTCCATTATTAAAACCTCAAGCACCAGTAGTTGGTACTGGAATAGAATTTAAAGCTGCAGTGGACTCTGGAGTTCTTCCAAAGGCTAAAAATGCGGGTAAGGTAGTTTACGTAAGTTCTAATGAAATTAGAATCAAGAGAGACGTAGACGGTGGAATAGATACTTATAATCTTCTTAAGTTCAAGAGAAGTAACCAAGGTACATGTATAAACCAAAGACCTTTAGTAGATAAAGGCGAAATAGTGTTTAAGAACCAAGTGTTAGCTGATGGTCCATCAACTGATTTAGGTGAAATAGCATTAGGTAAAAACATTAGAATGGGCTTCATAACTTGGGAAGGATATAACTACGAAGATGCTATGCTTATTTCTGAAGAACTGGTTAGAGAAGATGTATTTACTTCAATTCATATAGAAGAATATGAATGTGAAGCTAGAGATACAAAGCTAGGACCTGAAGAAATAACTAGAGATATTCCAAACGTAAGTGAAGATGCATTAAAGGATATAGATGACAGAGGAATAATAAGAATAGGTGCTGAGGTTAGATCAGGGGATATTCTTGTAGGTAAAGTTACACCTAAGGGAGAAACTGAATTAACAGCAGAAGAAAGATTATTAAGAGCTATATTTGGAGAGAAAGCTAGAGAAGTAAGAGATACTTCATTAAGAGTACCACATGGAGAAGCTGGAATAATAGTAGATGTTAAAGTGTTTACTAGAGAAAACGGTGATGAATTAAATCCAGGTGTAAATGAACTAGTTAGATGTTATATAGCTCAAAAGAGAAAAATCTCTGTTGGGGATAAAATGGCTGGACGTCATGGTAATAAGGGGGTTATCTCAAGAGTATTACCAGAAGAAGATATGCCATTCTTACCAGATGGTAGACCATTACAAATTTGCTTAAACCCATTGGGGGTTCCATCACGTATGAACATCGGTCAGGTACTAGAGGTTCACTTAGGATGGGCAGCAAGTCAATTAGGATGGCACATAGCTACTCCTGTATTTGATGGTGCTACTGAAAAAGACATTGAGGATTGCTTAGAAAAAGCAGGATACAATGCAAATGGAAAGACTGTTTTATATGATGGTAGAACAGGAGAAGCTTTTGATAATGAAGTAACTGTTGGAATAATGTATATCTTAAAGCTAGCTCACTTAGTTGACGATAAGATCCATGCAAGATCAACAGGTCCATACTCATTAGTAACTCAACAACCACTTGGTGGTAAAGCGCAATTCGGTGGTCAAAGATTTGGAGAAATGGAAGTTTGGGCTTTAGAAGCATATGGAGCAGCTCACACACTACAAGAAATATTAACTGTTAAATCAGATGATGTTGTAGGTAGAGTTAAAACATATGAAGCTATTGTTAAGGGTGAAAATATACCTGAACCTGGAGTTCCTGAATCATTTAAGGTTCTAATTAAAGAACTTCAAGCTTTATGTTTAGATGTAAAAGTGTTAAATGATGAAAATGAAGAAGTTAGACTTAAAGAATTTGCAGAAGAAGATATGGAAGATTTAGAAGTTAACATTGAAGGAACAGAAGATGTTGTTTCAGAAGAGGTTAATGTAGATGATAGTTATACAACATCAGAGGAAGAAATTGAGGAAGAAGTTGAATTTGACAACTTTGCTTTAGATGGATTCCATGAGGAAGACTTAGAACTTGATGATTTTGTAAATGATGAACACTAAATTTGAAGGGAGGATATACCCTTGTTTGAATTGAATAATTTTGATGCTATACAAATAGGCTTAGCTTCACCTAGTCAAATAAGAGAATGGTCAAGAGGAGAAGTTAAAAAGCCTGAAACTATAAACTATAGAACTTTGAAACCAGAAAGAGATGGTCTGTTCTGTGAAAGAATATTTGGACCTATTAAAGATTGGGAATGTCATTGTGGTAAATACAAGAGAGTTAGATATAAGGGAATAGTTTGTGACAGATGTGGAGTTGAAGTTACAAAAGCTAAGGTAAGAAGAGAAAGAATGGGGCATATTGAACTGGCTGCCCCAGTTTCTCACATTTGGTACTTTAAAGGAATTCCATCAAGAATGGGATTACTTTTAGATATGTCACCAAGAGCCTTAGAAAAAATATTATACTTTGCTTCATATGTAGTAATAGATCCTAAAGAAACACCATTATTAAAGAAACAACTTCTTAACGAAAAAGAATACAGAGAAGCTGTTGATAAGTATGGTGAAGAAAGCTTTATAGCTGGAATGGGAGCTGAAGCTGTTCAAGAGCTACTTGGAGAAATTAATTTAGAAGGTCAATCTAAGGAACTTAAAGAAGAATTAAAAACAAGCACTGGACAAAAGAAAGTTAGGATTATAAGAAGATTAGAAGTTGTTGAATCTTTTAGAAAATCAGGTAATGATCCGAGATGGATGGTTATTAATGTTATACCTGTAATTCCGCCAGATTTAAGACCAATGGTTCAATTAGATGGGGGAAGATTTGCTACTTCAGACTTAAATGATTTATATAGAAGAGTTATAAATAGAAATAACAGATTGAAGAAGCTTTTAGACTTAGGTGCTCCAGATATAATTGTTAGAAATGAAAAGAGAATGCTTCAAGAAGCAGTAGATGCACTTATAGATAATGGTAGAAGAGGAAGACCGGTTACAGGACCAGGAAATAGACCACTTAAATCATTATCAGATATGCTTAAAGGTAAGCAAGGTAGATTCAGACAAAACTTACTTGGTAAGAGAGTTGACTACTCAGGAAGATCAGTTATCGTTGTAGGTCCTGAATTAAAGATGTATCAATGTGGACTTCCAAAAGAAATGGCTTTAGAGTTATTCAAGCCATTTGTAATGAAGAAGTTGGTTGAAGATGGAGTAGCTCATAACATAAAGAGTGCTAAAAGAATGGTTGAAAGAGTAAATAATCAAGTATGGGACGTACTTGAAGAAGTTATTACTGATCATCCGGTTTTACTAAACCGTGCTCCTACTCTACATAGATTAGGAATTCAAGCTTTCCAACCAATATTAGTAGAAGGTAGAGCTATAAAACTACATCCACTTGTATGTACTGCATATAATGCTGACTTCGACGGAGACCAAATGGCGGTTCACGTTCCATTGTCAGTTGAAGCACAAGCAGAAGCAAGATTCTTAATGCTTGCAGCAGGAAATATAATGAAGCCTTCAGATGGTAAGCCGGTTTGTGTACCTACACAGGATATGGTATTAGGATCATACTATTTAACTATGGATAAGGCTGGAGCTAAAGGTGAAGGAAAAGTATTTGCTTCCAAAGATGAAGCTATTATGGCTTATGAAGTTGGAGAAATAGCTATTCATGCAGAAATTAATGTAAGAATATTTAAAGATGTTAATGGTGAAAAGAAATCAGGTATAATAAAAACTACAGTTGGTAAACTGATCTTTAATGAATCAATTCCTCAAGACTTAGGATTTGTAGATAGAAGCAATAAAGATGAAGAATTCAACTTAGAAGTAGATTTCTTAATAACTAAAAAGTCATTAGGTAAGATAATCGATAAGTGTTATGCAGTGCATGGTCCAACCAATACATCAATAATGCTTGATAAAATTAAAGCATTAGGATATCACTATTCATCAATTGGAGCTGTAACAGTAGCTGCTTCTGATATGATAGTACCAGAAGCTAAGTATAGACTACTTAAAGAAGCTGATGAAACTGTTGATAAGATCGAAAAGATGTATAAGAGAGGCTTCATATCAGAAGAAGAAAGATATGAAAGAGTTATTGAAAAATGGACTAAAACAACAGAAGATGTTGCGGATGCACTTATGAATAGTTTGGATAAATTCAATCCGATATTCATGATGGCTGACTCTGGAGCCAGAGGATCTAAGTCTCAAATTAAGCAATTAGCTGGTATGAGAGGACTTATGGCAAGTCCAACTGGTAAAATTATAGAATTACCAATTAGAGCTTCATTTAGAGAAGGTCTTGAAGTGGTAGAGTACTTTATATCTACCCACGGAGCTAGAAAAGGTAATGCCGATACAGCTCTTAAGACAGCTGACTCTGGATATTTAACAAGAAGACTAGTTGACGTATCACAAGATGTTATTGTAAGAGAAATAGATTGTGGAACAACAGAAGGTATCTATGTTTCAGAAATTAAAGAAGGTAATGAAGCAATCGAAGGATTAGCAGAAAGACTTTATGGTAGATATACAGCAGAACCAATAATTCATCCAGAAACTGGTGAGGTTATGGTAGAAGCTGATCAATATATGGAACTTGATGTTGCAGAAAAAGTTGCAGCAGCAGGTGTTAAGAAAGTAAAAATTAGATCTGTATTTACATGTAAATGTAAGGTTGGTGTATGTTCGAAGTGTTATGGTATGAACATGGCAACAGCACAAAAGATCAATATAGGGGAAGCTGTTGGTATAATTGCAGCACAATCAATCGGGGAACCAGGAACTCAGCTTACAATGAGAACATTCCATACAGGGGGAGTTGTTGGAGCCGATATTACACAAGGTCTTCCTAGAGTTGAAGAATTATTCGAAGCTAGAAAACCTAAAGGATTAGCTATAGTTAGTGAAATAACTGGTACAGTTAGAGTTGAAGAAACTAAGAAAAAGAGAACTGTATTTGTGATGGCTAATGATGGAGAAGAACGTAGCTATGAAATACCATTTGGTTCAAGACTAAAGGTATCTGATGATGATCTTATTGAAGCTGGAGATGAGATTACTGAGGGTTCAGTAAATCCTCATGACATAGCTGCAATTAAAGGTATAGATGGAGCTAGAAAATATCTATTATCTGAAGTTCAAAAAGTTTATAGACTTCAAGGTGTTGATATCAATGATAAGCACTTAGAGGTAGTTGTTAGACAAATGACTAGAAAAGTTAAAGTACTAGATTCAGGAGATACTGAACTATTACCAGGAACTATGATAGATATGTTTGACTTCGAAGAAGAAAATGCAAGAGTAAGAGAATTTGGTGGAGAAGAAGCTAAAGGCGAGCAAGCATTACTTGGTATAACTAAGGCTGCTTTAGCTACAGATAGTTTCTTATCAGCTGCATCATTCCAAGAAACGACAAGAGTTCTTACAGAAGCTGCTATAAAAGGAAAGATAGATCCTTTAGTAGGTCTGAAAGAAAATGTTATTATTGGTAAGTTAATACCAGCAGGTACTGGAATGATGAGATATAGGAATGTAAAGCTAGATGTCGAGGACGTTTTAGTGGAAGATGATGCATTAGAATCAATTGAATAATACATTGCAATTTTATTGACATGTGTATGCTTAAATGATAAAATACGAATTGTGTGATTTTAAAGCTACACTACAATATAATTGTCTACATGAATTCATGGAGGCAAAGTCATGAACTGAGCCTCTATGAACTTTTATATAGGGAGTGATTTCATGATAGATAGCATTGTAGGAAATAAATTAATTGGTATAAAACAATGTACTAAATCTATTAAAAATGGAAAAGGAACTGTTTTATATGTAGCTAAAGACGCAGAGATTAATTTAACTAAATCATTAATTGATTTGGGAATTGAAAAAAATGTAAAAATTATTTACATTAATACAATGAAAGAATTAGGAAAAATGTGTAGTATAGATGTTAAAGCATCTGCAGTACTAGTTTTAGAATAATTCATTAATAAGCTTTTATCTTAAATATTAGATATATAGATAAAAAAATTTCAGGAGGTGAAAAAATGCCAACTATTAGCCAATTAGTAAGAAAAGGCAGAAAAACTGTTATCAACAAGTCAACAGCACCAGCACTTAACGAGTGTCCACAAAGAAGAGGAGTTTGTACAGTTGTTAAAACAACAACTCCAAAGAAGCCTAACTCAGCTTTAAGAAAAATCGCAAGAGTAAGACTTACAAATGGATTCGAAGTTACTGCATACATTGGTGGTGTAGGACACAACTTACAAGAGCATAGTGTTGTTCTTATAAGAGGTGGTAGAGTTAAGGACCTTCCTGGTGTTAGATACCATATCGTAAGAGGAGCACTTGACTGTGCTGGAGTAGCTAACAGAATGCAAGGAAGATCAAAGTACGGTGCTAAAAAGCCGAAGGCAAAAAAGTAGTTTAAATCATAAGCTACGCTAGTGCTTGTCTTCAGCATTTACATAGATTTATAAATTAAGTTTATATAGATGAAGGAGTAAAGCACTTTACGGCAATGTTTAATTGCAGAGTACCAATGAACTTAAATTTATCATGTTAAGGAGGGAAGAAAAGTGCCAAGAAAAGGACATATTGCAAAGAGAGATGTATTACCAGATCCAATGTACAATTCAAAAGTTGTTACAAAGTTAATAAACAATGTAATGGAAGATGGTAAAAAAGGAGTAGCACAAAAAATATGCTACGACGCGTTTGAAATAATGGCGCAAAAAACAGGCAAAGATGCTTTAGAAGTATTTGAAGAAGCTATGAACAATGTAATGCCTTTATTAGAGGTTAAAGCTAGAAGAATAGGTGGTGCTAACTACCAAGTTCCTATCGAAGTAAGACCAGAAAGAAGACAGACTCTAGGAATCAGATGGATGCTAGATGCTGCTAGAAAAAGAGGCGAGAAAGTAATGGCTCAAAGATTAGCTGGAGAATTAATGGATGCAGCTAATAATACTGGAGCAGCTGTTAAGAAGAGAGAAGATACTCATAAAATGGCTGAAGCAAACAAAGCATTCGCTCATTACAGATACTAATAAACAAACTGTTTTGGCTTCTGCCAAAGCAGTTTTGTCGAATTTAAAATTACTCGTTGAGAGGAGGACATACAAATGGCTAGAAAATATCCGTTAGACAAATTCCGTAACTTTGGAATAATGGCTCATATAGATGCGGGTAAAACTACAACTACTGAACGTATACTATTTTATGCAGGTAAAACACATAAGATAGGTGAAACACACGAAGGTGCTTCACAAATGGACTGGATGGAGCAAGAAAAAGAAAGAGGTATAACAATTACTTCTGCCGCTACAACATGTGAATGGAAAGGTCATGAATTAAATATCATAGATACTCCAGGACACGTAGACTTTACAGTTGAAGTTGAAAGATCATTAAGAGTTCTTGATGGAGCTGTTACAGTTCTAGATGCAAAAAGTGGGGTTGAACCACAAACTGAAACTGTTTGGAGACAGGCGGATAAATACGGTGTACCAAGAATGATATATGTTAATAAGATGGATGCTACAGGTGCAGACTTCTTTAGATGTATCAACACTGTAAGAGATAGATTAAAGGCTAATGCAGTTCCAATACAAATTCCAATCGGATCAGAAGATCAATTCAAGGGAATGGTAGACTTAGTAACTAATAAGGCTATTATGTTCTATGATGATCTAGGAAAAGATGTTAGAGAAGAAGAAATTCCAGCAGATTTAGCTGATCAAGCTGAAGAATATAGAATGGCTATGATTGAAGCTGTAGCTGAAACTAACGAAGACCTAATGGAAAAATATCTTGAAGGTGAAGAATTAACACAAGAAGAAATAATGACTGGACTAAGAAAAGCTACTATAGCTAATGAAGTAGTTCCATGTATTTGTGGATCATCATATAAGAATAAGGGTGTTCAACAAATGATTGATGGTGTTGTTAACTTCTTACCATCACCATTAGATATTCCAGCAGTTGAAGGAACTACTTTAGAAGGTGAAGCAGATAAAAGAGAAGCTTCAGATGAAGCTCCAATGTCAGCTTTAGCATTTAAAATAGCTACTGACCCATTCGTTGGAAAACTTGCATTTACTAGAATTTATTCAGGAATTATGCAAAGTGGAACATACGTATTAAATTCAACAAAGGGCAAAAAAGAAAGAATAGGAAGACTTGTTAAGATGCACGCTAATTCAAGAGAAGAAGTTGAAGCATTAGAAGCAGGTGAATTAGGAGCTGTTATTGGATTAAAGAATACTACAACAGGAGATACTCTTTGCGTAGAAAGCAATCCGATAGTATTAGAATCTATGGAATTCCCAGAACCAGTTATATCTGTAGCTATCGAGCCAAAGACAAAAGCTGGTCAAGAAAAAATGGGCTTAGCTTTAGCTAAACTTGCTGAGGAAGATCCTACTTTCAGAACTCATACTGATCAAGAAACTGGTCAAACAATAATTGCAGGTATGGGAGAGCTTCACTTAGATATCATCGTTGACAGATTAACTAGAGAATTCAAAGTTGAATGTAACGTTGGAGCACCTCAAGTTGCTTATAAAGAAACAATTAGAAAAGCTGTTAAAGCTGAAGCTAAGTATGCTAAGCAATCAGGTGGTAAGGGTCAATATGGTCACTGTGTGATCGAAATGGAACCTACTGAAGGAGAATACGTATTTGAAAATGCTATAGTAGGAGGAGCTGTTCCTAGAGAATATATTCCTGCAATAGACAATGGTATTCAAGAAGCAGCTAAAAATGGTGTTATAGCTGGATATGAAACTATTAACTTCAAAGTTAAATTAGTTCACGGTTCATACCATGAAGTTGACTCATCTGAAATGGCGTTTAAGATTGCTGGTTCTATGGCATTTAAAAATGCTATGACAAAAGCAGATCCAGTATTACTTGAGCCAATGGAAAAGGTTGAAGTTACAGTACCAGAAGAATATATGGGAGATGTAATGGGAGACCTTAACTCAAGAAGGGGTAGAATAGAAGGTATGGAAGCTATAAACGGAGCTCAAATTATCAGAGCTATGGTTCCACTTTCAGAAATGTTTGGATATGCAACTACTTTAAGATCAAGAACTCAAGGTAGAGGTGTATACTCAATGGTATTCGATCACTTCGAAGAAGTTCCAAAGAGTGTTCAAGAAAAAATTAAGAGTGAAAGAAATTAATTCACTTTAGTTATAAATGTGATTAATGTTGCTCATAATTAAAATATGAGCAACGTTAAAAAATATAAATTTAAGTATATTAAATAATATAAGGAAAATTTATATAAGTATAGAAAAATAGAACTAAATTAGATATAATAACTAAGAAGGTTCATATAATTAATTTCCATAAAGGAGGATTTTACAATGGCAAAGCAAAAATTCGAAAGAAGTAAACCACACGTAAACATTGGAACAATCGGTCACGTTGACCACGGTAAGACA
>NZ_JAGGJY010000029.1 GCF_017873245.1 Clostridium tertium
AAACTCTCAATAAAAAGTTTAATCTTTGCTCAAATTACTTTGAGTCTTAATGTTAAGACGTCTAAAAGAATTGCTGGTTTGTTTACTTAACTTATATTCTGTTCAATTTTCAAAGACCATTTTCTTCATCGCCCTTAAGCGACTTCCTTATCTTATCACTTATGCATCTCATTGTCAACAATGTTTTTTAACTTTTTTCAAGTTATCTTGTTGGAAATCACTGCATTCACAAGGAACGATTTACATAATATCATCTTTCAATCTTTAGTATTTCTATTATTATCTTTTTTATTCATATTTATATTATATTTTCTTTATTATCCTTTATTTTAATCTAATTTACTTATAAAGATATTCTAGGTAACGTTTGTGCCTAGTTAATCTTAATATATTCCAAAAATGTAATATATATATTATTATTAAGATATAATTTCTTTTCATTTATTAAGTGTTTTAAAAATAAAATATTCTTTTTAAGTGAAAAATAATTATTAATAGTATTGAATTAATAACCGAATACTATATATGGAGGTGATACTTTGAGAAATATATTAAATAATGATTGGCAACAATTATTACAAGATGAGTTTGAAAAGGATTATTATCAAAATCTTAGGCGATTTTTAATATCAGAGTATAAATCAAAAACTATCTATCCTGATATGAATGATATTTTCAATGCATTAAAATTTACTGCATACAAGGATGTTAAGGTTGTTATACTTGGGCAAGATCCTTATCACGGTCCAAATCAAGCTCACGGTCTTTCTTTTTCTGTTAATAAGGGAGTTAAGGTTCCCCCTTCTTTAATTAATATTTATAAAGAACTGCATGATGATCTAGGATGCTACATACCAAATAATGGCTTTCTAAAAAGCTGGACTGATCAAGGCGTATTACTGTTAAATACAGTACTAACGGTTAGAGCTCATGAAGCAAATTCTCATAGGAATATGGGATGGGAAATGCTAACAGATCAAATTATTTCTTTACTTAATAAAAGAGAAGATCCTATTGTATTTATTTTATGGGGCAATCCTGCAATAGCTAAAAGCAAACTTATAACAAATAAGAAGCATTTTATAATTAATTCCCCACATCCAAGCCCACTTTCAGCTTATAGGGGTTTCTTTGGAAGTAAACCATTTTCTAAGACAAATGAATTTTTAAAATCTATTAATAAAAAGCCTATAAACTGGCAAATAGAAAATATATAAATAAAAGGCACCACCTGTGCCTTTTTATTTTAATTAAATTTACTTTTTGACTTCTTATAAAATGAATATCCTAGCGATGAAATTATTCCTATAACTGAGCATGCTGAAAATGTTAATATTATATTATCGATAAAAAAGCCTAGCAATATACCAATTCCTGCTCCTACCGCTATCCCCTTTGCTAAATAATCATAATCTTGATCAGATAAAACTAACTTTTCCAACATTAACACTCCTTACATATTAAAATCTTATAAATCAAATCCCTATACATTTATTCTAATACTTACTTCTTAAATATTTCTTAACTAAAACTTAAAGTATAATTAATTATAATAATATTA
Organism: Clostridium tertium; assembly: GCF_017873245.1. Taxonomy (GTDB): domain Bacteria; phylum Bacillota; class Clostridia; order Clostridiales; family Clostridiaceae; genus Clostridium; species Clostridium tertium. Next base: position 1,562 of record NZ_JAGGJY010000029.1, read on the forward strand.
TATCCATTATTCCTTAACTTGTAAAGAGTTATTTTATACATCTTAATTTATTTTAAACAACCTTTTTATAGGTTTATTTTTACGTAACAAATATTCATATATTTCAATCTAATAGGGATTCTATTTTTCTTAGTAATTACCGATTTAGATATAATAATTACGTATCCTATATTATGTATTATTTCATAGTGATTTATCTTAATAATGTAACAAAATATATACCTATATAAATTTGCTTACTGTATTACTTTACTTGTTATCAATGTAACCTTATATATCTACTTGGAAGCTAAACGCAAATGTATAAAACCAATACACTTTTTGGTAACTAAAATACTAATATTCTATATAATCACAACTTCAAAACTTTAAGTTTTATATTTTCATACACATATTCATACACATAAAAAAAGCTAACTAATTAATTAGTTAGCTTTCCTGGTGGCTCGACCAGGAATCGAACCAGGGACACGAGGATTTTCAGTCCTCTGCTCTACCGACTGAGCTATCGAGCCTTAACGATTTATATTTTATATAATTTTTTATAATATGTCAACGTTTTTATTATTTTTTTAATTAATATTTTTAATCTATAAAGAATATTAAATTTAAGTTATTTTTATAAAAACATAGAAATATAATAAAATATAGTATTAATAGGAGTGCTTTATGAAATATATATTATTTATTATACTAATACTATCCTTGATAGTGCTTTATTTTTATTATGAAAAAAAATTAGAATTAATGAGAAAACAATTAATGATTACTTCACACCAATATAATAACATAAGAAACAAATATGATGTACCTAAAAAAGCCAATAATAATTTATCTATTAGATTTATTACACCCTCTTATAAAACTGGAATAATAAATACTGATTCTAAGTTATATATAGCACCACTGGATTCTTCTCAGATAATTAGAAAAACAAATATACGTATGGAAGTATCAGTTTTAGATTCGGCTGAATCAAATAATCAAACTTGGTATTACGTTAATCTACCTATTGATAACTGTATAAACTGTAGGGGATGGATTAATTCTAAAGATGTATCAATGTTTTATAGCGAATCGGCTTCTATATCTAAATCAAATTAAATAGAAAAGTTAGGAGCAACATTCTCCTAACTTTTTTTATAATGCAACAGTTCTAATCATAAAAAAGATATATATTCCTATTGATAGTATGAATGGAATATTTATTATCCTATCCTTCCTTTCAACTGTTTCTGATGCTTCCTGAGCTCTATAATTATAATTTTGAACTCTTCTTTTTGAATTAAGCTTTTCCAGCCAGTATATTATAAGAAAAACAAATATTGAAAATGTTACTGCTATAGCACCATACATTATAAATAAAACTAATTTTTCTGATGATGATATATTTTTAAGCGTTAATTCCGCACTTTGATTAGTAACTGGTAATCCCTTAGTAATATAATCTACTAATTTTGCCATAGTTACTGATGTTCCATTTATAATAAAGTGCATTATCATTGATGAAAATATACTATTTGTTACTCTCACTACTAATGCCAATATAAATCCCAATACTGCTGCATATAAAAATTGTTGTGGATCTAAATGAAGAATACCAAAAAATAATCCTGTTACTATAGCTGATACGTATTTATTTTTATTTTCATAACCCGAAAGTACTATTCCCCTTATTGTTACTTCCTCTGTTATTGCTGGAAGTAGTGCTACTAATGCTAATAGAAATACATATGGAGTTGATGTTATTTCTGATATAAACGATCCAATTTCATTATTAAAGAAAAATGTTGCAATTAACGAGAAGAACGTCATTATTGGTTGAACTACAAATGCTAACAGTATAATTAAAAGCGTATCTTGCCAATGTAACTTGTTTAATTTAAGAGTTTCCTTGAAAGAAGACTTTGTTGCAATTATATATATAACTGCTGGTAGTAAAAATAATATTACATGATTTAAAAATAATATAATTCTTGTATCACTTAATCCAAGTACAAGATAAAATGGTCTTAATAATAATGGACCAAATATTTCTATCAGTAATATAATTAAAAAATACATATTTGCTTTAAAAACTTTTGTCATATCCATATCCTTTCTTTTGGCTTCTTAATATTTTATTCTTTTACTATAAATTTATTATAAATATTGTATAACTTATTAATTTAATGGACATAATTATAATGAAGCGAGAAGGCTTCCACAGTTAATCGCCTCTCCCCCATTTTATTTATATACAGAAATAATCCCCAACTTACTTAAAAGTATAGAAGGGGATTATTTTATCCCCTTTTTAGTCTTATATTTTCAACAACTCTTTTCTTAAAATATTCAGTGCATTCATAGTAGTTTTTCTTCTAATTCTTTCTCTATTTCCAGTAAAATTAAATTTATTTACAACAACTTTCCCTTTAATAAATACTCCTATATAAACCAATCCAACTGGCTTTTCATCTGTTCCACCACCTGGTCCTGCTATTCCTGTAGTAGAAATTGAAATATCAGTATTAGCCTCTCTAGCTATACCTATTGCCATTTCTCTTGCTGTTTCTTCACTTACTGCTCCATATCTATCTAAAGTTTCTTTTCTAACTCCAAGCCTCTTCATTTTAGATTCATTCGAATAAGTTACAGCCCCCTCCTTAAATACATCTGATATTCCAGGATATGAAATTAAACTTGCAGCAATCATACCACCTGTACATGATTCTGCAGTCGAAACACTTAATTTGTTATTGCATAATATTTCTGAAACAACATTTTCTAGAGAAGTTTCACCTTCTCCATATATATACTCTCCAAGTGCATCTTTTATTTCTTTATCTACAGGATTTATTAAATCATCACATTCTTTTTCACTATTTCCCTTAGCTGTAATTCTTAATGTTACATCATTATCTTTTGCGTATGGCGCTACTGTAGGATTTTTACTATTTTGAATTAAGTTGTTTAATTTTTGCGCCATAAGGCTTTCACCTATACCAAATAATCTTAAGATTTTAGATTTTATAATCTCTCCTGTTATGCCTTCTAAGTATTTTTTAACATGATCATTAAACATTGGTTTCATTTCTCTTGGAGGGCCTGGTAAAATTATTAAAATCTTATTATTTTCAGATACTATAGATCCAGGTGCTGTCCCATTAGGATTAGGTAATATAATAGATCCTTCTGGAAAATATGCTTGCTTTTTATTTGCTTCTACTATAGCCTCATCTTTCATATCTAAATATGTTTTAATCCAGTCTAAAGAAGGTTCATGAAGCACCAATTTTTTATTAAAATATTTTGCTCCTAATTCTTTAGTTAAATCATCCTGTGTTGGTCCTAACCCGCCTGTTGTAATAACTAAATCACATCTTTCAAAAGCTTTTTCAAATGATTCTATTATTCTCTCCTCGTTATCACCAATAACACTTTGATGATATACATCTATTCCTAAAGCTGCTAACTCCTTAGCTAAAAACTGTGCATTTGTATTAACTATATCTCCTAAAAGTATTTCTGTTCCAATTGCTATTATTTCTGCTTTCATTTTATTCCTCCTATATAGTTTATTTATATAACCTATAATGAAAACTTAATATTTTAATAAAATATCTAAGCATTGATTGTATATAAATAAAGTTAGTATTTTAATAAATTATATAAAAATTAAATAATTTATTTTTTTATTTTTACTACTTTATTGGAATTAGTATATTAAACATTTAATATACTCTTAATTTTAGTTATTTAGATTATAAACTAAAACATACATATTAAATATTTTACCATAAATTATAAAAGACTACTAATCGATAGATTAATAGCCTTTTATTTACTTCTGTTTATTAGCATTTATATAATATTTTCCTGTTTGATTAACCCCTTCATCTAATATTGAGAAATTGCTATCTTTAAGCATAGATGTAATGATGTTAATATCATTTTTGTCAACACTATCTAATGTTATTGTAAAATTATCATTTCTATCTACAACCCCCATATAGTCAAATATATTACTATAATCACTAAGACCTAATCCCCCATTTACATCCATCTTATAATCTGGCATAGTATCCCTCCAACGTTTTTCTTTTGTTTAAGATATTCTCTATAACATTTATTTTATTTTTTCTCATTAATCTCTCATTTATTCACTATGCCAAAAGTTAATTTTTTCTAGATTCCTCTATTATTTTTTTAACCTCTAATTCAGGAACTTCCTCATATCTTTCAATTTCACTTGTAAAGCTTCCTCTTGCTTGAGTCATTGACCTCAAATCAGTGGAATACTTAAACATTTCTGCTAAAGGAACTTCTGCAATAATTTTTTGTAGATTTCCATCTGGCTCCATTCCTAAAACTCTTCCTCTTCTCTTATTTATATCCCCAATGACATCTCCCATGTATTCATCTGGAATAAATATCTCCACGTGCATAATAGGTTCTAATAAAATAGCCTTTGCTTGTTCAAGCCCCTTCTTATATGCAATAGAAGTAGCCATTTTAAAAGCCATTTCTGAAGAATCTACTGGATGATAAGACCCATCATGAAGTATTGCTCTTAATCCAACTACTGGATATCCAGCTAAAACACCTTTTTCAATACATTCTCTAAGACCTTTTTCTACTGCAGGTATAAAGTTTCTTGGTACAACCCCGCCTACAACATTATCTACAAACTCAAGATCACTTTCTCCATCTTTTCTTGGCTCAAACTTTATTTTTACATCTCCGTATTGTCCATGTCCACCTGATTGCTTTTTATGTTTACCTTGAACATCAGCAATTCCTTTTATTGTTTCTCTATATGGTATCTTAGGAAGTCTTAATATAACTTCTGCCCCAAATTTATTTCTCAACCTACTAGCTATTACATCTAAATGGGTTTCACCAACTCCAGATATTATAGTTTCGGCATTTTCTGTATCCCGTGTTATTGTGAATGTTGGGTCTTCTTCTAATAACCTTTGTAATGCTGCTGATATTTTATCCTCATCTCCCTTAGCTTTTGGTAATACAGCCATCGATATTGCTGGCTTAGGGAAGTTCATTTTATCATATATAACTTTATTATTTATATCACACAAGGTATCTCCTGTTTCAGTATATTGTAGCTTTGCAACAGCAGCTATATCTCCAGCCACAACCTCCTTCGTCGGTATCTGATTTTTACCTCTCATGAAAAATACATTTGCTAATTTCTCTGTTTTATCCTTATTGCTATTAATAACAGTAACCTCATTTGAAAGTTTTCCTGTTATAACTCTAAATAATGATATTTTACCTACAAAAGGATCTGCTATAGTTTTAAAAACTAATGCTGAAAATGGCTTATTTTCATCCAGCCCTATGAAAACCTCTTCACTATTTTGTGTATTTATTGCTTTTTGTGGAATTGAATATTTAGGTGATGGAAAGCATTCTACTACATCTTCTAAAAAACATCTCATACCTATAACTTTTGAAGCACTTCCGCACATTACCGGTGCTATTTCTCCACTTGCGCATCCTTCTATAAGTCCATTATATATTTCTTCATCACTTAATTCACCTTCACTAAAATATTTATCTAAAAGTTCTTCACTAGTTTCGGCAACAGCCTCCATAATCATTCTTTTACATTCATCTATTTTCTCTAACAGCTCTTCTGGAGCATCCATTTCTTGAATTTTATTAGTTTTGGGATCATGGATTCTAACTCTTTTTGATATAACATTAACTACTCCTTTGAAGTCCTCTTCTGTTCCTATAGGATATTGAATTGGAACTACACTAATTCCGAATTTTTCTTTTAATTGGGCTAAAGTTTTATCATAACTTGAATTTTCTCTATCTAACTTATTAATAAAAAATGTTCTTGGTAGTTTTATTTTATTGCAATAATCCCATGCCTTTTCTGTTCCTACCTGAACTCCTGATACACCACATACAACTATAGTTGCTACATCTACAGCTCTCATTCCTTGTATTAGTTCTCCTGAAAAATCAAAATATCCTGGTATATCTACTAAATTTATTTTTGTTTCATCTGCTTCTATCGGAGCAATGGAAACTGATAATGAAATTCCCCTCTTTTTTTCTTCTTGATCAAAATCTGTAACTGTTGTTCCGTCTTCTACTCTTCCTAACCTATCAGTATTACCAGTATTAAAAAGTAAAGCTTCCACTAAAGATGTTTTTCCTGATGCTCCATGACCTATTAGACCAATATTTCTTAAATTTTTTATTGTGTAATTTTTCATACAATCTCATAATATTTAATATAATATTATGATTACACCACCTTTCATTTAAAATCTAAATAATTTTTGAATTAGTTTTCTTATCAAATTCCTATGTTTATAAATTTTAAATCTCTGGTTTATAACTTGCTCTAATAAAACATCCTAAGTTCGGGTAATTTCTTTATTGTATTTTATTAATTATAGAATACCATAAAGGATTTTTCTTTTCCAGAATATTCAGATTATTTATTTTCATTCTATTATATATTTATTTTTATGCTTTGCATATAGGATTAAGTACAAAAAAGTGCACCTATAATTTATATTATAGCTACACCTTCTGTTATCTTAATTGTTGACATATTATTTATGGTTATTCATATATATATATAATTTTTTTACTTCTTAAATGCATGTAACCTATTACCAATAAAATTAATTAATAATACAAAATAATTCATACTCAACTTAATAAAAGAGTTCTCTTTATTAGTTATCTCTGTACTACTAATTTTATAATTTGTTTGAAATATATATATAATATATTGTTCCAACATTAGTTATAATATTTTAAAAGCAAAAGAACTATATTAAGACAATTACAGTCTATAAATATAGTTCTTTTAATATATAAATTCATTCTATTATAAGATTTACATCATTACTCCGACACCAGGTCCTAAAGGTAAGTTAAATATAAACCATATTATTAGCAATATTGTCCATCCAATTAAGAATGCAATTGAATATGGTACCATTGTAGTTATTAATGTTCCTACCCCCGATTTTTTATCATACTTTTCTGCAAATGCTACTATTAATGCAAAGTAACTCATTAGTGGAGATATTATATTTGTAGTAGAATCACCTATTCTATATGCCATTTGCACTAATGCTGGTGAATTACCTAGTTTCATCAACATTGGTATAAATACAGGAGCCATTATTGCCCATTTAGCTGAAGCTGATCCCATGAATAGATTTATAAATGCTGTAAGTAATACAAAAGATACTATTAGCGGAATACCAGTGAATCCAGCTCCTTCTAAGAAGTTAGCTCCATTAACAGCTATTACTATACCGATATTAGTATAACTAAAATATTGAACAAACTGCGCCGCAAAGAATACTAATACTATGTATCCTCCCATTGTCGACATACTTTTTCCCATAAGACTAATTACATCTTTATCATTTCTAACTGTTTTGCATCCAACTCCATACGCTACACCAGGAATAAAGAATAATAAAGATATTATAAGAACTATAGAATCCATAAAAGGTGATTTAAGAATTTCATTAGTTTCTGGATTTCTTAGAACTCCATTTGGAAGTAAACATATGCTAATTAATGCTAAAAATATTAAAATTGCAATTCCAGCAAATTTTAATCCTCTTTTTTGTTCAGGAGTTATCTCAGATATAGTTGCCTTTTCATCACCTTTGTACTCACCAAGCTTTGGTTCAACTATTTTTTCAGTGACAATTGTACCTATAATTGTTATTACAAAAGTTGATACAAATATAAAATACCAGTTATCAGCGGCCCCTACAGATGCTGAATCTGAAAATAACTTAGCACCTTCTGTAGAAATCCCTGCTAATAATGCATCAGTTGGTCCTGCTAATAAGTTTGCACTATATCCACCTGATACTCCTGCAAAAGCTGCAGCTAACCCAGCCATTGGATGTCTTCCAAAGCTTAAGAAAACAATAGCACCTAAAGGTACTAAAACTACATATCCTGCATCTGATGCTATACTTGACATAACACCTGCAAATACTACTACTACTGTGATTAATCTTTTAGGAGTACTTGTAACTAGCTTTGTTAATAAAGTTCCTATAAGGCCTGTCCCTTCCGCAACACCAACTCCTAATAATGCTACTAGAACTGTTCCAAGAGGAGCAAAACTAGTAAAATTACTTACTGCTGATGTGAACATATACCTAATTCCTTCTGGAGTAAGCAAACTAACAACAGAAGCAGTCATTTCTTTTATTTCCATTGTGCTTCTATCTAATCCTGTATATGTTACAGATACCCCCATTTTAGCCATTATCGCTGAAACCACTACTATAATTGCACAAAGAATTACAAATATAGTTGCTGGATGAGGTAGCTTATTACCAACTCTTTCTATTGCGGATAAGATACCCTTGCTCGAGTTAGTACTTTTATCTTTTGATCTCATTCGTTATCCCCCTTAAATAGTAAATACATAATAGTAAATTTTTCTACATCTTTATATTTCATTTTACATATTTTTCACTCAATTCTATAACTATTATATAGTCATAATAACCTTTTTGCAAGATTTTATATGTATTTAATTAAAATTTATTAAAAATGCTACATTTGAATTATTAAACTTTTATAAAATATATTATTAATTTGAAAATATATAATTATTATATAAGTATTTCTATATTGTTTTCTAATTCATTAAATTCTACATTTTAGTCAATAATATATAATATGGAATTATTTTTTTGAAGGAGGTTTTTGATATAATTGCATTTAATATAATTTTTTATCTATCATTAATAATAAATCTCTTTATAATACTTATATTAATTATATTTGCAAAGAAGCGACCTGAAAAAACTTTATCATGGATATTAATTTTAATTATATTTCCCCCTCTTGGATTAATTCTTTTTGTGCTTTTAGGTAGGAATTGGAAAGTAAATACGTTAGATAAAAAATCACGGCAAAAGGTTAGTAACTTAATTACTCCTTCGTTATTAAATAAATATAATATAACCAATGAATATGAACCCATTATAAATTTACTAGTATCAAATTCATCTTCTCCACTCTTTGTAAATAATACTATTACCATTTTAGATGGCGGAGCTAGCAAATTTGAAATTTTAAAAAGTAAGTTATTAGAAGCAAAGGATCATATTCATTTAGAGTACTATATTGTTAAAAATGATAATATCGGAAATGAAATAAAAGATATATTGATAAAAAAATCTAAAGAAGGCATAAAGGTGAAATTTATAATCGATAAGATGGGATCTATAAAGTTAAGCTCTCGATATATTAAAGATTTAAAAAATGCTGGAGTTGATGTTGCATTTTACTCTTATGTGTTAGCTCCCTTTTTTAGATTAATTAATACTCAAGTGAATTATAGAAATCATAGAAAAATAGTAGTTATAGATGGAACTATAGCATTCCTAGGCGGAATTAATATAGGAGATGAATATCTAGGGTTAGGAAAATTAGGGGATTGGAAGGATTGTCATATAATGATTGAAGGTGACTGTGTACTTGGTTTACAATCAGTTTTCTTAGATGATTTTTCAAGTATAAAAAAATATAATAATGAGCAAATTTTAACCTTAGCAAATATTGAGAATTATTTTAAAAATAATAAATTTAGTGGCAATATACCAATGCAATTAATAAAAAGTGGACCCGATTCTGAATTCCCTAGTATCCTTCAATGCTTTATAAAAATGATTAGTACTGCTAAAGAAAGTATTAATATAATAACACCCTATTTTATACCATCTGAAGGCTTGATGGATTCTTTAAAAATAGCTTCATTAAGTGGTATTAAAATTTCATTAATCTTTCCTAAAAAAGCTGATCATTTTACTGTAAATAAAGCCTCTCAAACTTACTTAGCTGAACTAGTAAGGGCTGGAGTTAAAGTTTATTTATATAATAATTCAGGATTCATTCATTCTAAAATCTTAACTGTAGATAAAAAAATATGTACCATAGGAACAGCAAATATGGATATAAGGAGTTTTGAATTAAATTATGAGATCAATACACTAATATATGATGAAGGTATAACTCAAGAATTTAATAAAATCTTTTCTGATTTATTAATATCTTGTACAGAGTTTAACTTAAAAGAGTATGAATCCAGATCTTTAACTAATAAATTAATAGATGGAATTTCTAGACTTCTTTCTTCAATACTATAAAAGGATATCCAAGTATTATTGAATATCCTTTTATAGCATTAAATAAAAATTATATTTTACTTATTTAATTTTACTATCTCTACTATCTTCATTATTAAATAACCAATAACACCTCCGGAAGTATCAATTAATACATCCTTAAATGCCATGTTTCTCCCTGGAATAAAATATTGATGAAATTCATCTGTACTCGCATATAAAAATACAAAGATTATTGAATATAATCTAGCTTTTTTAGTAGTGAAATAAAATCTACTCACATTATATGCAAATAAAAATAATATTAGATATTCTGAGAAGTGTGCAGTCTTTCTAATTACTAAAGTTGCTAGCTCACCAAAATATTGATTTAATTCTATTCCAAGAAAGCTAAAAATTTTTAAAACTAATTCACTTTGGCTACTAGAAACCTCACCTGGTTGATGTGACATAAAAAATATTATTCCCATACAAGCTATCAGCATAATCCACGATATCATCTTCTTGTTTTTATTCATTACTCTCTCCCTATGTTAATTAAATATATTTAATTTTTTTATATAATAAAATACTTTATTCTTTTGTATCAATCTTTTTCAACCAAATATCTATTAATATATGCTAGTGATTGTTCTAGCATACTTTGACCTCTTTCTAAATCTTTAACATTAACTTCTAGGTTATATATTCTTTGTTCTACCAAATTCATTATTTGCTTTATATCATTTAATAATTTAGCCTCATATGAAACTTGTACTCCATCAGAATCCACATAAATTTTTTCTGGAACAGCCCCACATTTAGAGCACTTAGCATATATCCCCTTCTTTTCAGCATCTCTAAATATTTTGAATGTATCATTATTACAGTTAGAACAATTAGGTAACATTATAAAATCTTGATTACTTACATCAATATCATATTTTGACTTACACTGAGCACAAATTAAATGCAAGTTATCTTCTTCACTTTCTAAAAAAAATTTATTTCCACTACATCCATCTTTTTCGCATACAAAAGTTCTTATCATTTCCTAATCCCCCTCCTCATTTAGAAAGAATACCCTTCTATAATTTAATATGCTAAACTATATAACTTTATTCTTATTATTTATATTAATTTCAACTACATATATTGTAAAAAGTAAAATAGACCTAAACTTATAAGTTAGGTCTATTAAATATTTTCACTATTACAAAATTCATCTGCTTCCTTTAATGCTACTTCTACTTCTTTTATAAGCTCATCTATCCTACTTGTATTCTTACCGGCTAATACTAATTCTCGCTTTTCTAATTTTAATTTTATTAATTTTTGCTCTAACTCATCCTTCTTACCCATACCAACACTCCCCATCTAAGGATAAGACCTTAAAACTTTTACATTAAAAATTAAATAGTTTATCATATATTAATTATATATTATTTTTCATTCTATTCCTAATTAAAATTTTAGAAATTTTTAAAACTTTTTCGACATTTAGAAACTATATCCATATATTATATTATTATTAAATAGCTTGAAATATTCCTTGTAATTTTAAGTTATAAAAAAAGAAGTTATGATAACATAACTTCTTTTGGTGGAGGTAAAGGGATTCGAACCCTTGACCCCTTGCGTGCAAGGCAAGTGCTCTCCCAACTGAGCTATACCCCCAAATATGGTGGACCTTCAGGGACTCGAACCCCGGACCTACCGGTTATGAGCCGGTTGCTCTAACCAACTGAGCTAAAGATCCATAATACCTGGCAACGTTCTACTCTCCCACACAGTCGCCCATGCAGTACCATCGACGCTGTAGAGCTTAACTTTCCTGTTCGGAATGGAAAGGAGTGTTT
>NZ_JAGGJY010000030.1 GCF_017873245.1 Clostridium tertium
TGAGTCTTAATGTTAAGACGTCTAAAAGAATTGCTGGTTTGTTTACTTAACTTATATTCTGTTCAATTTTCAAAGACCATTTTCTTCATCGCCCTCAAGCGACTTAATTATTTTATCATTTAAAGTTATCATTGTCAACACATTTTTATTGTTTTTATGATTTCTTTAATTTGTTTCGTTCCTCGCTTGGAACGAGATTAATCTTACCACTTATATTAATACTTATTTCTACAAAATATGATATTTATATTAAATTATATTACTAATACTTAATAAAACTCTTTATTTCTAATATATAATACTATTGATACACCAGGAACATTTGTTATTATATTTTATCTATATAGTAGCCATTAGCCCTATTTCTATAGCTACTATATAGATTTATATATTTAATATTTAATATTTATTTTTATATTTCTTTCTTAAACAACTTTTGCTCTTTGAATAGTTACGGGATAATTACTTGTCCCCTTAATTACTTGACTTTCATTTACTACAGTTCCTTTATCAGCTATAACACTATCCATTATGGCATCAGAACCAATTATTGTGTTTTGCATTATAACGCAATTCTCAAGCTTTGCTCCTCTTCCAATAACAACTCTTCTACCAATTATACAATTTTTTATTTCTCCCTCTATATATGATCCATTTGCAATTATAGAGTTTGATACTAGGCTCATATCTGTATATTGTGTTGGAGGTTCATCTTGTGATTTTGTATATATAGGTTTTTTATTATAAAACAACTCTTTATTTATATTTTGATCTAGTATATCTAGATTAGTATCAAAATATGATTTAATAGAATTTATACAAGATAAATATCCATCAAACTCAAATGCTCCAACTTCAAATTTATTAAGATTTGAAGCTATATATCCTCTTATTTTTCTATGGATTCCAGTTTTTATGCATTCATGAATTATATTAGTAAATAACTCCCTCTTCATAATATACATTTCCATATTTATTTTGGCATTTTTCTCTCTACCTATATTTTCACCAATGCTAATTACTCTATTATTATTATCTATATTTAAAACTTCACACTCTATAAACTTTTTATCTGCCTCTTCTACTTCTTTATATACTATAGTTATATCATTTTTAGATTTCTTATGATATCTTAACGCTTCATTATAATCTATATTGCATATCATATATGATGGACTTATTAATACGTATTCCCTCCTACTTTGCTCAATAAACTCAATATTATCTAGAAAATTATGAACATCATCATAGTTAGGGTCATAATCTCCAAAGTTAAACACTCTAAGCCCATCTTTTTTTCTATGCAAGTCCCATGGTCTACCATTAGTTAGATGATTTATTAATGATCTTGATTTATTAGCTGTGAATATTCCTATTCCCTCTATTCCTGAATTAGCCATATTAGATAGCACAAAATCAATAACTCTATATCTTGCAGAAAGAGGCACTGATGCTAAAGTTCTATACCTTACTAATTCTCCCATCCTACTTTGGTTTTCATCTAAATTTATTATCCCTAAACAATTATTCATTCTCTCAGCCTCCTTAAATATTAATCACTTCATCATCTAAACATATCTCTTTTAAAGTTATAGTTGATTCATTAACTATATATTGATAAGCCCCAACAACTTCTATTGAAGCCCCATTACCAATTCTACAGCCATGATTTATTATTGCATTGCTTCCAACTATAGTTTTATCTATTACAACATTATCTCCAATTTGTGCATTGGGCATTATTACAGAATCCCTTATTACTGTATTTTTACCAACATACACACCTTGAGATAATACGGAATTTTCTATTTTACCATTGATTATACAACCTTCTACTATTAAAGAATTTACTATCTTAGCCTCTTCCCCTATATAATGGGCTGGCCTTACTTGATTCTGCGAATATATTTTCCATTCACTATCGTATAAATTTAAATCATTATCTATTTTCAATAGATCCATATTAGCTTCCCATAAGCTATCTATAGTTCCTACATCCTTCCAATATCCTTTAAATGGATATGCAATTAGCTTTCTTCCTTCATTAAGCATTTTAGGTATTATATTTTTACCAAAATCATTACTTGAAGATAAATCATTTTCATCTTCTCTTAGGAATTTCTTTAATACTGCCCAATTGAAGATATATATTCCCATTGATGCATTAGTACTCTTAGGTTCACTAGGCTTTTCTTCAAATTCATATATTGTGTTATCTTCTCTAGTATTCATTATTCCAAATCTACTAGCTTCTTCTAGTGGAACATCTATAACTGCAATTGTTGCATCTGCACCATTATCTTTATGAAACTCTAACATATTATCATAATTCATTTTATAAATATGATCACCTGACAGTATTAAAACATATTCTGGATCATATCTATCCACATACTCTATATTTTGATAAATTGCATTAGCAGTTCCCTTATACCAATCCCCCCCCTTTTCTTCTTGGTATGGTGGCAATATGGATACTCCTCCATCTCTTCTATCTAAATCCCATGGATCACCTATTCCTATATGGGAATTTAAATCTAACGGCTTGTATTGAGTTAATACACCTACTTTGTAAATACCCGAATTGGAACAATTACTTAAAGGAAAATCTATAATCCTATATTTCCCACCAAATGGTACTGCAGGTTTTGCTATATTTTTAGTTAATATTCCCAACCTAGATCCTTGTCCACCTGCTAAAACCATTGCTACAATTTCTTTTTTTCCCATACTCTCTCTCCTATACTCATATATTAATTTTAGAAAAATTTATTTATTATCATTGTTAGTAATTAATTTGTTATATATTTCAATATATTCCTTTGCAGACTTTTCCCAACTATTATCTGCACTCATAGCTTGTCTAACAATGTTATTCCATTTATCTTTATTTTCATAAATCTTTAGGGCATATTTTATTATATTAAGAAGTTCTTCAAATCTGTAATTCTTAAAACCAAATCCATTTCCAGTCTCATCATACTCATTATAAGGAGTTACTGTATCCTTAAGCCCTCCAGTTTCTCTAACTATAGGAATACTTCCATATCTAAGTGCAATTAATTGTCCAAGTCCACAAGGTTCAAATAATGAAGGCATTAAAAACATATCAGATGCAGCATAAATCTTATGTGCTAATTCATTACTAAATTTTATATTTGCACTAATCTTATTAGGATGCCTTCCTTGGAAACTTTTAAAACTTTCTTCATACATATAATCTCCAGTACCTAGTACCACAACTTGAATATCTTCTTTTAATAATTCTTCTAATATATTAATAATTAAGTCACAACCCTTTTGATGTGTTAGCCTAGATACTAATCCAATCATTGGAACATCCTTATTTACTGTTAACCCTAATTCTTTTTGTAATTCTTCTTTATTAATTTTTTTATTTTCTAAATCATTAACACTATAAGTAGAGTATATATACTTGTCCTCTTCTGGATTATACTCCTTATAGTCTATTCCATTTACTATTCCTTCTAATACAGAGCTTCTATATCTAAGTAACCCCTCTAACTGTTCTCCATACTCTGGAGTTTTAATTTCCTCTGCATAACTCTTACTTACTGTAGTAACTTTATCTGCATAGTTAATTCCACCCTTTAGAAAACTAACTGCACCATAATGTTCTAAACTCCCATTATTAAAGGATTCATAATCATAACCAAATAGCTCTGGTAAAACTTTAGGATCAAACATCCCTTTAAAAAATAAGTTGTGAATTGAAAACATTGTTTTCATATTTTTGAACTTTTCTTCCTTTGAATATTCTAATTTAAGAAGTACTGGTACCATTCCAGTTTGCCAATCATTACAATGTAATATATCTGGAACCCAATCTATATGTTTTACGAATTCTAAAACTGCTCTATCAAAAAAAGCAAATTTTTCGCCATCATCATAATATCCATACAATCCACCTCTATTAAAGTAGTATTCATTATCTAAAAGATAAAACTTTACTCCTTCATGTTCATATTCCAAGATTCCACAGTATTGATTTCTCCATCCCACATTTACAGTAAAATTATCAATATACTTTAAGTTTTCTTTTATCTCCTTTTTTATATCCCTATAATTAGGAATTACTACTCTTACATCTGCACCTAGATCATTTAATGCTACCGGCAAAGCCCCAATAACATCTCCTAATCCACCAGTTTTAATAAACGGATGTGCCTCTGATGCTACTATTAAAATATTCAAATTTATCCCCCCAATTAAATCTCATGTTATTTTTTTAACTTTCTATTATCTCCTTACTTTCTATGGCATTTCTTTCAGAACTCTTAACTAGTTCTTTAATAGATAATATTGAAACAGCCATAGGTGGTACTTTTAATGCAATAGAGTATGGCTTATTATGATACTCTATTTTTTCTGATAATATGACATCCTCATTTAATTGATTTGATCCTCCAAACTCCCTTTTATCAGAATTAAATATCTCGCTATATTCTGCATTATATGGTACTCCAATTCTAAAATCATGATATACAACAGGTGTAAAGTTACAAACAAATATTAATGCATCTTTAGTCTTATTTCCTTTTCTTATAAATGTAAATATGCTTTGATTAGCATTATCTGCATCTATCCACTCAAACCCATTAGTATCATAATCTAATTCCCAAAGAGCATTATGTTCTTTATAAAACCTATTTAAAGTCTTACAATAATCTTGAGTTACTTTATGCATCTCAAAATTCTCAATTAATTTCCATTCTAGCTGTTCATACTCCCTCCACTCTATAAATTGAGCAAATTCGTATCCCATAAACGTTAATTTCTTTCCTGGATGCCCCATCATATAAGCTAAATATAATCTTAACCCGGCGAATTTATTCCAATAATCTCCCCACATTTTATCTATCAAGGATTTCTTACCATGTACTACTTCATCATGTGATATTGGTAATATAAAATTTTCTGAGTAGTTATACATCATAGAAAAATTCATATTATTATGATGATGTTTTCTATATATAGGATCTATTTCTACATACCTCAACGTATCATTCATCCATCCCATATTCCACTTAAAGTTAAATCCTAATCCACCATCTTCTATTGGCTTACAGACACCTGCCCATGATGTTGATTCTTCAGCAATCATAAGAACATTCTTAAATTCGCTAAACACAGCTTTATTTAATTCTTTTATAAACTCTATACCTTCTAAACAACCATCTCCACCAAATTTATTTGGTCTCCATTCACCATCATTTCTTCCATAATTCAAGTAAAGCATATTAGATACTGCATCTACTCTTAATCCATCTATATGAAACTCTCTTATCCAAAATAGTGCATTGGAGATTAGGAAACTTTTTACTTCAGGCCTACCCAAATCAAAATTAGCTGTTCCCCATCCTTTGTTCTCAGCCTTCCATCCTTCTTGATATTCATAAGTTGGGCTACCATCAAAATGATATAAACCATGTTCATCTTTACAAAAATGTCCTGGTACCCAATCAAGAATAACTCCAATATTATTTTTATGAAGTACATTTATTAATTCTTTTAGACCTTCTGGATTGCCATATCTACTAGTAACAGAATAATATCCCGTTCCTTGATACCCCCAAGAAGCATCTAATGGATGTTCTATTAATGGCATAAACTCTACGTGAGTATAACCCATTTCTGTTAAGTACTTAGGTAGCTCATCACATAACTCTTTATATGTAAGAAACTCGCCCTCCTTAGTTTTCCATGAACCTAAATGCATCTCATAAATATTTACTGGTGACTTTAAAATATCTGTTTTTTCTCTTTTATTTGTCCATCTTTTATCTGACCACCTAAACTTACATTCATCTGTAATTATTGATGCAGTATTAGGCCTAAGCTCTGAAAACATTGCATAAGGGTCTGCTTTATATACCCCATTTGAACTATTCTTATTTATAATAAAATATTTATATTTAGTACCTTCTTTTAACCCTGGTATAAATATTGACCATACTCCTCTTTTATTAACCTTTTCCATTTTAAATTCATCTTCTGGTTTAAAATCACAAAAATCTCCAACAACATAGATTTTGCTTGCATTCGGTGCCCAAGTTGTAAATCTTATTCCCCTTTTTCTCTTTTCAGTAACTAAATGAGCTCCCATAAATCTATAACTACTATAATTTTTGCCTTTATGAAATAAATCAATGTCTATATCTATAAGCTGTCCATTTTTAACTTTATCCTTTGCCACTTTAGTCATACAACCCCTCCCCTTGAAGTTAACATAATTCTCATGTTGATAATTATATCACCTCATTACATTATTTTCCATTTTTTCCGTAATACTATAATCGTTACTATCTATTATTTTTCTTCATATATTTACAGCCAACAGGTTTTAATATATTAAGAACTACTGCCATACGACTATTTAATATAATATCTATGGCATTTTTACAATTTCAACTCGAATTTTCACTATCAATATATATTAAAACTATATTAAGGTTTTATTAAGGTTTTATACCTCTTTAAATTAAGATTTTGATTCTAAAATTATTAATAGATAACTTAAGGGAGGTAACAAATTGAAGGTTTTAGAGGTAAAAGGACTTAAAAAGAAACTTGGAAAAAGAGAAATAATAAAAGATATCTCTTTTTCTGTAGAAGAAGGTGAAATATTTGGCTTCTTGGGGCCAAATGGAGCCGGAAAGACAACAACTATAAGAATGTTAGTAGGACTTATAAATCCAAACGGAGGTAGCATCAGTATCTGTGGGCACGATTTAAAAAATGATACGGAAAAAGCCTTAAAGGAAGTTGGTGCTGTAGTTGAAAATCCTGAATTATATAAATACTTATCAGGAAGAGAAAATTTAATGCAAATTGCTAGAATTAGAAACATTCCTAAAACGCAAGTAGATGAAACCATAAAATTAGTAGGCCTTGAAAATAGAATAGACGATAAGGTTAGAAAATACTCACTAGGTATGAAACAGCGCTTAGGTTTGGCTGCTTCACTCCTATCAAATCCAAAACTTCTTATTTTAGATGAACCTACTAATGGGTTAGATCCATCAGGAATATTAGACTTTAGGGAAGTAGTTAAGAAAGCTGCCAAAGAAAGAGGGATGGCTGTATTTATATCTTCACATATACTTTCAGAAGTTCAACATCTTTGTGATAGGGTAGCATTTATAAATCATGGAACTATAAAATCAGTAGAAAATGTAATGAATGAGTCTATGGAAACTGATACTGATATAATTTGCTTAAAACTATTACAAGAAATAGATACTAACAAATTATTATCTGTTGACTATATAAATTCTGCTAGGAAAACTGATGATGGAATAGAAATAATATTATTATCCAATAAGACTCCTGAATTAATTAAATATCTTGTTAATAGCAACTATGATGTACAAGAGGTATTTAAGATACGTAAAGGCCTAGAACAAAGATATATGGAATTAGTTGAAGGAGGAATTAGATAATGTTATTAACTCTTATAAAAAATGAATTTATTAAAATTTTTAAAAGATCTAAAACTTGGATCGTCTTTGGATTATTTATAGCATTCATTGGAATAACTGCCTTTGGTACATGGATGAATGACAAGCATATGAAGGAATGGACTTCTCCTGAATATCAAATAAAGCAAGCTGAAGAACAATTAGTTCATATAAGAAATGATATAAAAAGAGCTGAAGCCGATGGAGACCCGCAATGGATTCAAAACTCCAAAGACATAGAAACTAGTCTTTTAAAGCAAATAGAAGATAATAACGAAATAATCAAAAATGGTATCTCTGAAGATGCATGGAAAAAGCAATTAGACGAGTCAATAAAATCTACTGAAAATATGATTAAACAATATGAAGAAGATGGTATAAATGAATGGAATAAAAGATGGTATGCCCAATCAAAACAACAGTTAGATGACTTAAAATATTTAAAGGATAATAACATAAAACCTTTGCAAGGTTGGGAATATCATGCTTTTAACTTCCTAAGAACACTTAATAGCTTCTTTGGATTAGGAGTATTAATAGCAGGAATTGCTGTATTCATGAGTGATATTGTTTCAGGTGAATGTACACCTGCAACATTAAAATTCCTACTTGTGCAACCAGTTAAAAGAGGTAAAATTCTATTATCTAAGTTCATCGTTTCAGTTATTACAGTATTATCATTAATATTAATACCTCAGTTAGTTGGAATGACAGTTGTTAATATGACAAGTAATGTTGATGCATCAGATTATCCAGTCAGAATCGAACAAAAATATGAAAAAGTTTTTGATCAAGGCTCTGGAGAAATGATAATGAAACAAATTCCAGATACATCAAAAATGGTCACTAATAATGAAAGTGCTGTAAGAACTATAGGTTATCAAGCATTATTTATTTTATCAGCTTGCTCCGTTATTTTTATGATATCAACTATATTTAAAAGTAGTATGATCTCAATGGCTGTCTCAGTAATATCAACTATCTTCTTAGCAATAGGAACTCAAGCAATTAGTTCAATAAGAGATATTAGTCATCTTCTCTTTACAACTTATGCTGATGCAGGCAGCTTAGTAACTTCTGACTTAGCATTAATGTATCAAAACCCTAAATTAACAACAACCAATGGAATAGTTTGTATGATTATAACGGCAATAATAGCTTATATAATAGCACATATTAATTTTACTAAAAAAGATATTTTAATATAATAAATATAATAACTTTAGATAGCATGAATCTATATTAATAAACCCATTAATGCAGAGTATAATATATAAACATAAAGGGGGTCGCGAAACGCGACCCCCTTTGTATATTATCAAATTTACTAATTATAATAACTTTCTACTATTAAAATATGCAATAAGAAAATCCTTTTTAAATTATTTTTCTTGTAAATATAAAATAAAAAAAATATATTAAATAAGTACTATCTTGTATAGTTTTATAATCTAAGTTAAAGGCCATAAATAAATTCTTTAAATAATTATCTATTTAAATTTTATATTGTATTCATTTTATTTATCCTCAACTAATAATATAGTCCACAACTAATAAACTATTATCCACATATATATAAAGTTATCAACATTATATATGATAATAAAGCAATTAATGTTGATAACTTTTTGTTTATTTGTATATATAATAATTCTTTATTTAATATATATAAATACTCTAACATTCTTATCTATATTTCTTTTAATCTATTCTTTATAAAAATACTATATTAAATTATGAATCTAATTTGAATATGATAGCATCTGATTCTGAATTAAGTGCACTTAGTTCAGAGAACTGTTATTATTACAATAAATTTAAACCTATTTTTATTGGTCAAACCCTCAACCTATTAGTATCAGTCGGTTAAATATGTTACCACACTTTGAAAATAACTATCTCTTGAAGGATAAAACAATGATAAGGCAATAAAAAAGACTTAAGAATAAATTCTTAAGTCTTTTTAATAACCTGGCAACGTTCTACTCTCCCACACAGTCGCCCGTGCAGTACCATCGACGCTGTAGAGCTTAACTTTCCTGTTCGGAATGGAAAGGAGTGTTTCCTCTACGCCATCATCACCAGATTTCAGAGTGTTCTCTGAAAATTGCACATGAATTAATTTCAAGCCTATTTTTATTGGTCAAGCCCTCGACCTATTAGTATCAGTCAGCTAAATAT
>NZ_JAGGJY010000031.1 GCF_017873245.1 Clostridium tertium
TATAAGCTTTGTGCTTTATTGACATAAAAAATCACCCCATTATGTAGATTGTACTCGACCCTTTGTCGATTGTCTACATAATAGGGTTATGACCATTACGCGACGCCCTTTTCGAATATTTTATATAGACTAAATTATATATGAAAATAAAAATAATTTAACAATGAAGCTTAAAATCATTTAAAGATGTATATAATTTGAATATTATTATAAAACATATAAATACTTATAAGAAAATCGAAATAAAGTATGAAAAAATTAGTTTTATAATATTACAATTGTAGATATTAAATATTAGTTAATAATTTTAAAAAAACTAAAAATAATTATTGAAATTTATGTATATTATTATGTAAAATTATATTAATGAATATAAAAGGAGATGAACATATGGAAAATTATGATGTAGTTTTAGATTTCTTTACTAAAAACGATAAGCCATTAAATGCTACTGCAGTTGCAGAAGGAACAGGAATAGACAAAAAAGAAGTTTCAAAGGTTATGGATAAACTTAAAAAGGAAGAAAAGATTTATTCTCCAAAAAGATGTTATTGGCAAATAAAGAACGACTAAAATGCTTTAAAAGGACTATTTAAATAAGTAGTCTTTTTTTATTTACAAGGAATTATTATAATTTAAAATCTTGAAAGTATAAGTATATAATAATTTGATATCTTAATATCTGAAAATGGGATTTATTTTATAATGTCTTAGTTTGATTTTTAGTAATATATCTTATTAAAGTTAATTGAAAAAATTTGTATACAAATATTCATATAAAATATATTATATAAATAATGGTAATGATGTAATTCTTTATTATATATCTATGCAGTGTTTATACCATTAATTATTTGAAAGGATGTGATGTTTTATGGTGTATATTTTAAGTAATTTTAAAATGGATAATGCATTAAACAAGGAGGAAACTTCAGTATAATTGATAATTAAGAATGCATAATGGATAATTGAGTTTTTTTGATTAAATATGATTTATTAGTAGGATAGTAAAAATGCATAATAAGTTTTATTTGAATTATTAATTATCAATTAGTACTTTCCTCCATATTAAAAAAGTATTTTGGAGGATTAAGAATTGAATAATAATAACTTATTAAATTTAGGATTAAATCAAAGATATATTAACGAAGCAAGTATGTATGATAGTAATTTATATATTGCTAGAGTAGCAGTACAATATAAAGATATGTATAAGGTAATAACAGTAGAGGGAGAAATACTTGCAAAGGTATCAGGGAAGTTAGCATATTCTTCAAATAGTATATTTGATTATCCTGTTGTTGGAGATTGGGTACTATTAGATAGGATAAATAATAAAAGTGGAGATGCAATAATTCATAATATATTAAGTAGAAAAAGCTATTTTTCACGAAAGGCTGCAGGAAATAGATATGATAAGCAAATAGTTGCATCTAATATAGATTATGTTTTTATATGTATGTCATTAAATAATGATTTTAATATAAATAGGCTGGAAAGATATATTGCAGTAGCTTGGGAGAGCATGGCTACACCAGTTATAATATTGACTAAATCAGATTTGTGTGAAGACATAAATGACAAAGTAAAACAGATAGAAGATATAGCTATAGGAATAGATATAATAGTAACATCAAGCATTAATGAAGATGGATATGATGAAGTTAAAAAATATATAAAGTCTGGAATAACAATAGCCTTTATAGGATCATCAGGGGTAGGAAAGTCCACTCTTATTAACAAGATAATGAATAAAGAAGTTTTAAAAATTAATTCAATTAGTGAAAATGATAAGGGACGACATACTACAACACATAGAGAGCTATTTGCTATAGAGTCTGGTGGAGTAATAATTGATACACCTGGAATGAGGGAGCTTGGATTAATATCATCAGATGTAGGTAAATCTTTTAGTAATATTGAAGATTTAGAAAAGCAATGTAAGTTTTCTGATTGTACTCATAAAAATGAGCCTAAGTGTGCAGTAAGAGAAGCCATGGAAAATGGAACTTTAGATCCAGAAAGGCTAGAAAGATATAGAAAGCTAAAAAGAGAAGAAGAATACAACTTATCAAAATCTAAGCAACAAGAAAGACAAAAGTTAAAGAGTATGTTTGGAAGTAAAGTTGAAGAGAAAAGAAAGAAATATAATTAAAGTCAAATAACTTAACTATTATATCAAAAAAGATAGTAAACACAAAAAGTGTTTACTATCTTTTTTGATATAATAAGTAAGAATATCTAGAAAATTATTATTTTATTACGTTAAACTTAAAAAAGATATTATAAATTTTCTACTATGAGTAGATTAATGAAGATTATGAAAATAGAGTAAACCAACAAAAATAATTAATAAAATAAAAAATATAAATGGAACCTTTAAATTAAGATATGCGTCTAATTAAGTGAAGGTAAGTTAACATAGCTATGTTAGATGGGAAGGAGAAATATAATGAATATGTCTAATATTATTCCTATAGGGGTATTCAATAAATATAAAGATGGAAAGCTTAAGAAAAATAATGTTAGATTAGCCATAGATGGAGATAAGGAAGCATTTAATATCTTAGTTCAAGAGAACTTAAAGTCTTTATATATAGTAGCTAGAGGCATGCTAAATAGTGAATATGATATTGAGGATGCTTTTCAAAATACTATACTTAAAGCTTATGAAAAAATTTCAGGTTTAAAAAATGAAGAGTTTTTTAAAACATGGTTAACAAGGATTTTGATAAATGAATGTAATAATATAATAAGAAAAAATAAAAAGGTTACTTATATTGAAGATTCACAAATTAACAATGAGGTTTATGAGGATAAATATAAAAATATAGATTTAATTAGGGCTATTGATTCATTGAGTTCTGATTTAAGAATAACTATGTGGTTATTTTATTTCGATGATATGGCAATAGAAGAAATAAGTAATGCCTTAAAAATTCCTAAGGGAACTATAAAGTCTAGGCTTAATAGAGGTAGAGAAAAAATTTATAATATTATGAGTGAGGGTGATAATCATGAATAATTATGAAAATGATAAATTTAATAAAGTTATTAAAGATAAAGTAAATGATATTAAAATAGATATTCCAGACACATTGAAGAATAATATATTAAAAACTTTAGATGAATTACCTGAAAGAAAAATAAAGAAAAAAAGCAAGCTGAAAAATATATCCAAAGTAGCAGCGATAATCATAGTTGGTATATTAACTTTAAATACATTTATGCCTGCATATGCAGAAAGCTTACCAATAATAGGGTCTACTTTTAAAAGTATAAATGATGCTATAGGTGTTGGAAATCAATATATAAAAGGAGCCAAGGATATAAATATAGCAAAAAAATATGAAGATATTACAATGACAATTAAAAATATTTACTATGATGGAGTTGAACTTGCTATAGCATATGAGCTAAAGTCAGAAAGTGGATTTGATGATAAACCTATAATATTTCCTATTATAAAAAGTGGTTTTAAAAATATAAATTATAAAAATGAAGAAAATGATGGTGAGTTCATAGATGAAAATACTTATGTTGGATTAGCATCTTATGCATTTACAGAAAATGAATTATCAGATAAGGCAAAAATAGAATTTATAGTTAATGATTTATATGGAAATTGGGTAGGAAGTTATCCTAAAAAGCTTAAATTTAAGTTTTCTATAGATTCTAAGGATATGGGGAAAGAAGAATATAAAGTAAACAAAGAAATAAAATATGATGATAGTATGTTTAAGATTAATGAGTTAATTACATCAAAATTAAACACTATTATTTATTTAGATACAGATATAGAACTTTTAAAGGATACTGAAAATAATTCAGAAAATTTTTGGGAGAAGTATACATTGAAGTTTTTTATACAGGATGATAAAGGGCTTCCTTTAAGTATGATAGGTGGATCTGGTAGAGGAAAAAATGTAAATGATGAAAGAGTTAAAGGTAATTATTATTGGAGATATGAAGGTATTCCTGAAGAAACAAAATCAATGACTATTATACCTGTTATAAGTAAAAGTGATTATAGCAGAGAGTTAATGATGGAGAAAATAAATAGAAATGGTGAAACAGCTATAAAGATAGGAGATGAACAAGAATATATTATAAAAAATATTGAATTCAAAGAAGATAAAACTGTAATAGAGGTAAAAGTTAAAAAATATATATATAGATTAGAGAATTTAGAAGTTGAAATTTGGGATGAAGATAAAATCAATAAATATAAAAACTCTAATAATGGTCAAGAAGAAGATTGGTATAAAGACACAATGGATATAGAGATTCTAGAAACTAAATTTAACGGAATTGATGATGGCTATAACTTTACACTAATATTACCAGCATTGGATAAAAATAAAGAGTACTTTATCACTAAGATGAGTAGTGGAGATAAAATATTAGAAGATGAAAAGATAACTATTAATTTAGATAAATAAATTCTACTAATATAAAATAGAATTAAGATAAAAATACTGTATTACAATACTAAGTAATACAGTATTTTTTTATTGAATTATTTAGTAGTAATCCATAAAGTTATATAGTTTTAAAGGATGTTTTTAGAGATTAAAGAAAAATAACTAAAACACCTTGAAGTACTCCAATAATAGCTCCAAGGACAAGGCCTAAAATTTCAATATGCTTTAGCTCCTTTTTAGCAACCTTAATTATGATATCTTCTAATTTTTCTAAATCTAATTGATTAATTTTTTCTTCAACAATTTCTTGAATATTAACATTTTCTTTAGCCTTATCTAATAGATCAATGCTAATTTCATCAACTGCATTAGGTACTTCTTTATTTAAAATTTCATCAATATAAGGAGCAGCCATAATTCTAAATGGCATAGGAATAATATTAAGCTTTTCATTTATAATGTTTTTAATTTTATCTGTTATGTAAGAATTAAAATTTTCTCCATTTGAATTGCTTAAAGCTTGATCTAATATGTCATCCATTGAAAGTAATTCATTAGAAATTACTTCACCAATATTAGCAGCAATTTCGTTTTTTCTTTTAGGAATTAATCCTAATATTTCAATATTTAAAATAGGAATCTTAACAGGTTTAATTGGTCTAAACAAAAGCTTTATTGCCAAGATATTAGTTATCCATCCAATAAGTCCGCCAACAATTGTTAATATTAAAATAGTAATAAAATTATTCATAAGTACCTCCTAATTATGTAAACTGTAATAGCATAATATTATAAAAATTTATAATTAGATTTAATATAAAGAGTATTTAAATCTATAGATAATTTTATAAGGAATATAAAATTATTTCAATAGAAGGTTGACTAATTAGTACAAATTTATATGAAGAATATAAAGATTATAAAATTAAGAGTAAAAAATTAAAAATAGATAAAGAAGTAATTTTGAGACTACTTAAAATATAATTTATATAAAACAAAAAGAGTTGCAAATGCAACTCTTTAAAAATCCAGTAATTCAGCTATGCTGAATTACATCAATAATTTTTTCGTTTTTTCATTTTTTCATTCTTTAATTATTAATTTTAAATGAACTCTTTAAAGATACTATCCTATTAAATACTAATTTATCATCAGTAGTGTACTTAGGATCTACATTAAAGAAACCATTTCTTACTAATTGGAATTTATCTTGTGGTTTAGCTATATTAGCAGTAGTTTCTTCAATATATCCTTGTAGTACCTCTAATGAATTAGGATTTATTTGTTCTAAGAAGTGCTTACCTTCATTTTCAGGAGCATCATCTAATATTAATGGTTCATAAAGTCTAAATTCAGCAGGCTTAGCAGTTTTTGCATCTACCCAGTGAATAGTTCCTTTAACTTTTCTTCCGGTGAAGCCAGATCCACTCTTAGTTTCAGGATCATAAGTACAATGTAATTCTACAACATTACCATTTTCATCTTTTATAACATCATTACATTTTATAAAATAAGCACCAATTAATCTAACTTCGTTACCTGGGAATAGTCTGAAATACTTTTTAACAGGTATTTCCATAAAGTCTTCTTGCTCTATATATATTTCTCTTGAGAATGGAACTTCTCTTGTACCAGCAGCTTCATTTTTTGCATTGTTTGGAACTGGTAGCATTTCTGTTTGACCTTCTGGATAGTTAGTGATAACAACCTTTAATGGTCTCATAACAGCCATTGCAGCATTAGCTTTAAGTTGTAAATCTTCTCTTATAAAATATTCAAGCATTTGAGAATCTACAACTGAATTAGCTTTAGAAACACCAATTGCACTACAGAAGTTTCTGATAGCTTCAGGAGTATAGCCTTTTCTTCTTAAACCAGATACTGTAGGCATTCTTGGATCATCCCAACCATCAACTATATTTTCATCTACTAGTTGTTTAAGCTTTCTCTTACTCATAACAGTGTTAGTAATGTTAAGTCTAGCAAATTCTATTTGTCTTGGAGTGCTTTCCATTTCACATTCTCTTACAAACCAATCATAAAGAGGTCTGTGATCTTCGAATTCTAAAGTACAAATTGAATGAGTTATACCTTCTATTGCATCTTCAAGTGGATGAGCAAAATCATACATAGGATATATACACCAATTGTCACCAGTATTATGATGGGTAGCATGTGCAATTCTGTATATTATAGGATCCCTCATATTTATATTAGGAGAAGTCATATCGATTTTAGCTCTTAATACTTTTTCTCCATCTTTAAATTCACCTTTTTTCATTCTTTCTAATAAATCAAGGTTCTCTTCAACTGATCTATTTCTATAAGGACTTTCTTTACCTGGTTCAGTTAAAGTTCCTCTATATTCTTTTATTTCGTCAGGTGTTAAATCACATACATAAGCTAATCCTTTTCTTATTAAAAGTTTTGCTTTATCATACATTATATCAAAGTAATTTGAAGCAAAGTAAATACTATCCCAATCTCCGCCAAGCCACTTAACATCTTCTTTAATAGATTCAACATACTCAGTATCTTCTTTAGTTGGATTTGTATCATCGAATCTTAAGTTGAACTTTCCGTTAAATTCTTTTGCAAGACCTGAATTTAGGACTATTGATTTAGCATGACCTATGTGTAAATATCCATTTGGCTCAGGTGGAAAACGAGTTATAATCTCATCATGTTTTTTTGTTTCTAAATCTTCAATTATTATATTTCTTATAAAATTTGATGAATTAATTTCATTTGACATACGAATACCTCTCCTATATAAATTTATCTTTTTATTGCTTATATATTAGTTATATACTATTTTTTACTTTTAAATCAATTTATCATATATATGTTTCAATTAATAATAAAATAATTGAAATTATAAGTGCATTAAAGATTTTATATTTTTAGTTAATTAAGGCATAAAAATTGAAACTATATATAGTATGTAATTT
>NZ_JAGGJY010000032.1 GCF_017873245.1 Clostridium tertium
TGTTAAGACGTCTAAAAGAATTGCTGGTTTGTTTACTTAACTTATATTCTGTTCAATTTTCAAAGACCATTTTCTTCATCGCCCTCAAGCGACTTTCTTATCTTACTATCTTTCGATTTGTTTGTCAACATCTTTTTTTGACTTTCAAATCTTTTTTGTAAAACCTCTTGTCCCTTAGGACATAAAGTATGATATCATGCTTTCTTTTAATAAATTACACCTTAATTTATTAAATATGATAATTATACTTATAAATCATCTAAATATCTTTATTTTACTTATATTATCTTATATTGATACGTGTGGATTAGTTGTTATTTAAATTATATCTTATTACTACAAAACATTATTTTCTTGTATGTAAAAGGTGCTTAATATCTTATAAAAGAATATAAAATATTAAGCACCTTTTATTATCTTTTTCTATTATTTTATATTATATTATTAACTATATTATAGTTGGATAATCGCTAGAGCCGTTTATCACATTATTTTCTACTACTATATTTCCAGAATTCAATATAGCATTATTTATTATTGTATTATTTTGTACTATACAGTTTTCCATCACTATACTATTTTTAACTATAGCGCCTTTTGCTATTTTTACTTTTCTTCCAATTATACAATTTTCTACTTTACCTTCTATATATGATCCATTTGCTATTATAGAATTATTTACTTTACTTTCCTTTGAATAATATGTTGGAGACTCATCCTTTTGCTTTGTATATATAGGATTATTCTCGTAGAATAATTCTCTATTTATTTTTACATTCAATATTTCCTTATTTGTATTAAAATATGATTCCAGCGAATTTATACAAGATAGATATCCTTTAAATTCAAAGATTCCTACATTTAAATTTTCCAAGTTATCTACTATATATTCTTTTACTTTCTTATATAGTCCAGTAGTTATACTCCCCCTTATTATATCTATAAATAAACTTGTTTTCATTATATACATTTCCATATTTACATTAGTACTTCCTCTTCCTTCTAAAATAGTCTTTATACTTTTTACTTTTCCATTATCATCTATTATTATTTCTTCACACTTTATAAATTTATTACTAGAATTATCTTCATTCTTATATATTACCGTAATATCATCCCCTGAAGTTTTATGTTTTTCTAATGCTTCTCTATAATTGATATTACATATCATATATGATGGAGATATAATTATATATTCTTTTCTACTATATTTTATAAATTCAATATTCTCTATAAAACTATGGATATCATCATATACTGGATCATATTCACTGTAATTGAATACTTTTAAAGCATCATGCTTCCTATGAAGATCCCACGGTCTTCCATTGCTTAAGTGCTTCATAAGAGAATAGGACTTTCTTTTTGTAAATATCCCGATACACTCTACCCCTGAATTAGTCAAATTTGATAGAATAAAATCTATTATTCTATATCTTCCCGCTATAGGTATTGCAGATATTGTATTAGAACCTATTAATTCTTTTAAATAATCTTCCTTTTCGTCTAAGTTTATTATTCCTATACAATCCTTCATTTAATTTCCCCCTAATTTATAATGCTTCAGCAGGCTCTAATGTTGTACCATTTTTAAGTTCTTCTTTAGATGCTATAACTGCTATTTTTTTACCATCCCCAATTTTGCAGCCACTTCTTATTATTGCATTACTTCCTACTATAGCCTTATTTATTACTACATTATCTTCAATCTTAGTATCTGACATTATTACTGAATCTCTGATTATTGAATTTCTCCCAATGCTTACCCCTTGAAATATTACTGAGTGTTCTACATCTCCCTCAACTATACACCCTTCTACTACAAGAGATTCATTAACATTTGAGTTACTTCCTATATACTGAGCTGGTCTTGCTATGTTCTCTGAATATATCTTCCATTCATTATCATATAAACTTAATTTATTATCTGTATTTAATAAATCCATATTAGCTTCCCATAAGCTTCTTATAGTTCCAACATCCTTCCAATATCCTTCAAAAGGATAAGCTAATAATTTCATTTTATTATTTAACATATTTGGAATAATATCTTTGCCAAAATCATTACTAGAGTCTATATTATTTTCATCTTCAATTAAAAACCTTTTTAAGATACTCCAATTAAAAATGTATATTCCCATAGATGCCTTTGTACTTTTAGGATTTTGAGGCTTTTCTTCAAATTCATATATTGATAAATCATCTCTTGTATTCATAATTCCAAATCTACTAGCCTCTTCTATAGGTACATCTATTACGGCTATTGTAGCATCAGCTTTTTTTTGCTTATGAAATTCTAACATTTTATCATAATTCATTTTATAAATATGATCACCTGACAATATTAATATATACTCTGGATTATATCTATCTACATATTCAATATTTTGATAAATGGCATTTGCTGTTCCTTTATACCATTTGCCTCCCTTTTCCTCTTGATATGGTGGCAATACTCTTACTCCACCATCTCTCCTATCTAGATCCCAAGGCGATCCTATACCTATGTGTGTATTTAATTCTAATGGCTTGTACTGTGTTAATACTCCCACCGTATATATACCTGAATTAGAACAATTGCTTAATGGGAAATCAATAATTCTGTACTTTCCACCAAAAGGTACTGCCGGCTTTGCTAATCTTTTTGTTAATACTCCTAAACGTGACCCTTGTCCTCCAGCTAGAATCATTGCTACAATTTCTTTCTTACCCATCTATCCTACTCTCCTTACCTTTGCTTATATATAAATAATTATTAAAATCTCCAAGTATCTATAATCTATTACACAAAGTATCTCTTAGAATATACATATGAGTAAACTATTAATTATATGTTGAGTAATATTATATTTATTAAAAAACACCTAATTGATTTTTAGGTGTTTTAATAATCTTATAAATTTTTATATAATACTCCAGATCCCCAGATTCCTGTTGCATATTCTTTTATTGTTCTATCAGATGAAAAAATTCCAGAATGGGCTATATTTACTCCACACATTCTTTGCCAATTATACTTATTGCTATATAATTCATTTACCTTTATTTGAGCTTTTATATAGCTATCAAAATCTTTTAAAACAAAGAACTCATCATTATATTTTAATAAGCTATCATATATTGTTCTAAACTTATCCTTATCATAAGAATAGGTTCCATCAATTAAATTATCTATAACTCTTTTTATTCTATTATCATTATCATATATATCCCATGCTGAATATCCACCATTTTTATAATAATCTAAAACTTCACTTGCAGTTAACCCAAATATAACTATATTATCATCTTTAACTTCATCTCTTATTTCTATATTAGCTCCATCTAATGTAGCTATCGTAACTGCTCCATTCATCATAAACTTCATATTAGATGTTCCAGAGGCTTCCTTTGTAGTTGTTGATATTTGCTCACTTAAATCAGCTGCTGGAATTATTTTTTCTGCTAAAGATACTCTATAATTCTCCATCATAACAACCTTTATTTTATCATTAACTCTAGGATCATTATTTACTTTATTAGCTATTGATGTTATAAGTTCTATTGTATTCTTAGCTAAAAGATATCCTGGTGCTGCTTTTCCAGCAAAGATAAATGTTCTTGGATTTATATCCATATTGGGATTTTCTATTAATTTATTATATAAATCCATAATTCTTAAGCAATTTAAAGTTTGTCTCTTATAAGCATGAATTCTTTTTACTTGAACATCAAATATAGAATCATGATTTACCTTTATACCTGTTGAATTATAAATCTCATTAGATAACTTAATTTTATTATTTAACTTTATACTACTAAGCTTATTTAATACATTATTGTCATTTAGATACTTTTCAAAATTAAGCAAATCCATTGGATGTCTAATAAAACTCTCTCCTAGAGTTTCCTTAAGAAGATTGGTTAGTTCTGGATTGCTCTTCAATAGCCATCTTCTATGAGTTATTCCATTAGTTTTATTATTAAATTTATTTGGATAGAAATAATAAAAATCTGACATTTCCTTTTTCTTAAGTATTTCTGTGTGAAGTTTAGCAACTCCATTTACACTATGGCTTCCTACTATAGCTAGATTAGCCATTCTAACAAAATTATCTCCAATTATAGCCATTCTAGAAATCTTATCCCACTGTGCTGTATATTTATTCCACAATTCCTTACAATATCTCTCGTTTATTTCTTCAACTATCATATATATTCTAGGTAATATCTCCTTGAACATATTTATGGGCCATTTCTCTAATGCTTCTGCAAGTATAGTATGATTTGTATACGAAATTGTATTTTGGGTAATTCGCCATGCTTCTTCCCATGACAATTGTTCTTCGTCCATTAATATTCTCATAAGCTCCGGTATAGCTAACGTTGGATGAGTATCATTTATATGAATTGCCACCTTTTCATCTATTTCATGTATATTATTATTATACTTTTTATAATGTCTTATAATGCTTTGTAAGCCAGCAGATACAAAAAAGTATTGTTGCTTTAATCTTAACATTTTCCCTTCGTAAAATGAGTCTTCTGGATATAAAACTAATGATATTGATTCAACAGAATTTTTATATTCAATTGCCTTTAAAAATTCACCCCTACTAAATGATGAAAAATCGAATTCATTGTTTACAGGCTCTGCAGACCATAACCTTAAAGTATTAACTATTTCATTTTTATATCCAACTATTGGGGTATCATAAGGAACTGCTAGTACTGGTTCATAATTAACGTGAATAAATGTCAGTCTTCCATTCACAGTTTTAACTTTTACTTCTCCACCAAACTTTACTATCTCAGATTTATCTCTTTTAGGTATTTCCCATACATTGCCTGACCTTAACCAATTATCAGGAACTTCTACTTGCTTTCCATCTATTATTTTTTGCTCGAAAAATCCATATTTATATCTTATTCCACACCCGTGTCCTGGTATATTTAAAGATGCCATAGAATCTAAAAAACAAGCTGCTAGTCTACCTAGACCACCATTACCCAGACCTTGATCCTGTTCTAAATTTTCAAGCTCATCTAAATCTATATTTAAATCAGCAAGCGCTTCTCTACAAGTTTCTCTTATACCTAAATTCATTAAAGCATCCCCTAATAATCTTCCAAGTAGAAACTCCATTGAAAAATAATATACTTGCTTCTCTCCTGTTTCCTTGTACTTATTGTTAGTATTAAGCCATTCTTCTGCAACATAATCTCTAACCAAGCTTCCCAATGCTTCATACTGTTGTTTCTTAGTTCCGTCCTCTAAATCCTTTCCGTTTACTTCAAGAAACTTTTTTCTATAATCCCTTTTTAAGAAATTCTTATCTACATCTAGCATAAATTCTCCTCCCATTAAAGCAATATTACTTATTCACATTCCGCCTATAAGTAAATTGTATGCCTCAAATGATACCCTTAATACTCTCATAGCACTTCTTATATAAATTAAAAAGTTTAAATTTATGAAATTTATTGAATAATATTCCTATCAAAAACTATCCTTATATAAGTACTATGATAGGAAGATTGAGTAAATTATTATATTAGAAACTTTTGATATTATATTATGCTACAATTTATCTACATCTGTTTATAAATAATAAAATTCAAAGGAAATTTATATATAAAAAAAAGACTTAAGAATAAATTCTTAAGTCTTTTTAACAACCTGGCAACGTTCTACTCTCCCACACAGTCGCCCATGCAGTACCATCGACGCTGTAGAGCTTAACTTTCCTGTTCGGAATGGAAAGGAGTGTT
>NZ_JAGGJY010000033.1 GCF_017873245.1 Clostridium tertium
AAAAGAATTGCTGGTTTGTTTACTTAACTTATTTTCTGTTCAATTTTCAAAGACCATTTTCTTCATCGCCCTCAAGCGACTTTTTTATCTTATCACCATAAGTTATTTATGTCAACATGTTTTTTTTATTATTTCTTAGAAACACTTGACTGACTTAGGCGATGAATAAATATTATCACTAAAAAAAGGCATTGTCAACATATTTTATTGTATTTTTTAATAAAATTATAATTATATTTTGAAAGTTATTATTTCACTACTACTTTTTGTCTTTTTATAGACTTATATAAATATAATTAACCATCTGTTATCTAAAACTTTATCTTAGCTCTAGATAACAGATTTTACATTCTGTGTCTTACTTTTCATGCCCTAGCGCTTTTATTATTATTAATGCAGTATCTTCTATTGCTCTTTGAGTAACATCTATAGTTTTACATCCTAGTCGTCTCATTATTCTATCTGCAAAATCAAATTCTTCTAAAATTCTAGCATCACTCGCATACTCAATTCCCGTAGGCATTCTATGAAACTTATCTAATCTTCTTTTCCTTATTTCTATTAATTGTAACGGATTTATTACTAATCCAAATATCTTCTTTTTATCTACTTCAAAAAGTTCAGCT
Source organism: Clostridium tertium (assembly GCF_017873245.1). GTDB lineage: Bacteria > Bacillota > Clostridia > Clostridiales > Clostridiaceae > Clostridium > Clostridium tertium. The sequence goes on from NZ_JAGGJY010000033.1 coordinate 627, forward strand.
GGTATTTCTACTTCAGGCATAAGAGGTATGTTTATAGCCTTTATTCCCTTATTAGCTAAATACATGCATAATGGTGTCTTTGATGTTCTTGATAATCCTATTAGTACAACATCTGCATTTTTTAGTCCTCTATAGTCTTTACTATCATCATATTGCATGGCAAATTCCATTGCCTCAATCCTCTTAAAATAAACTTCATCTGTTTTCCACATAGCTCCTGGATTATTATCTGGCATTTTATTTAATATTGATGAAGCTACATTTATTATTGGTCCAAGTACATTTACTACTGATATATTTTTTTCTAAGCACTTTTGTGTTAGATATTCTCTTACACTTACAGTTATTATAGTTGATACTATCATACAATTTTCACAACTACTAACCTCTCTCATTAAATCTTCTATATCTTCTAATCCTTTAATATATGGAACCCTCTTTACCTCTACGTCTCCTTTGAATTGACTTGCTGCTGCTAGTGCAACTTGCTCAGCTGTTTCCCCTATTGAATCTGATACTGCAAAAATTTTTAACACTTCAATCCCCTCCTATGTTGCATGCCGTTATTTTATTATTTATCTAAATAACGTAAATATTCAGTATTTTCACTTTAATTATATCAGTATTTAAAATAATTTGTTATCCTTATATGTAATTTCTATCTATATATGATAAAATCTTAATATCTTAAGTTTTCTGTAGGAGGATAAAATGACTAACAAATTTAATAAAGATAAATGGCTAACAATAGGATTACTCCCTATAATGTGGTTGTTATACTTTGCATTTGAAATTATCACTGGTAGAGTAGATAGTTTTTATACTTTAAGTATGAATTTATTATTAACCATCGTATTTGCATTTACAGGCTGGATAATATACATTACATCCCAAAAATATTCTAATGGATTTACTCGCAAAGTAGTTTTTATAATTTTCCTTGTGCTTATGTTAATAGATCAAGGTATAAAACTTATAATAAAACTTTTTTATTTTGATAATTATTTTGAAATCATACCAAAGTTTCTTTCCTTTGATCCTATAATTAATACAGATGGCTCTTGGCTTAATGCTAGATTTGGACTTGGAGTAGGATTTTCTTCTTTAATAATATTAAATGCATTAGCAGTAATATTATTTATAGAGGTATATAGGTATTATTTATCTAAAGGAAATAAAGACTTCTGGTCTGATATGGCATTTTTATTTATTCTATCCGGAGCCCTATGTTCATTGATAGATAAGACCTTTTATGGTGGTAGTCTGGACTTTATAGGAATTAGTAATTTATTTATAGCTGATATAAAAGATATATATATTAATTTAGGAATATTATTTTTTATAATGCTAATCTATATAAAGGGTTACTTCAAAGAAGAAGATTCTTCAACTTTAAAAGATGATTTACAATCTGTAAAGAAGTTTTTTAAATTTATGAAAAATGATATATTTAGAAAATAAAAAAGAAAGGAATAAAATCCTTTCTTTTTTTATGTAATGCTAAGCAAGTTCTTATAAAAAAATCACTTCATTACTGAAGTGATTTTTTGGTGGCTTACCCGGGAATCGAACCCGGTACACCTTGATTAAAAGTCAAGTGCTCTACCGATTGAGCTAGTAAACCGTATGAACCTGGCAACGTCCTACTCTCCCACACAGTCTCCCATGCAGTACCATCGGCGCTATAAAGCTTAACTTTCCTGTTCGGAATGGGAAGGAGTGTTTCCTTTACGCCATCATCACCAGATATTTTTCTCTCAACAAGAATTTATTATATAGACATATTGTCCATATGTCAACATATTTTTTAAAATTATTTTATTTTTTTCTTATTAATATAAATTAATTCAATTTTATCTGTAAATATGCGCCTTTAATTCGATTCTATTTTATGTAACTTTAAAATTTATATTCAATATAGAAAGCGGCTATACATAGATTTTTTTATTTAATCCTCCATCTTAAATCAATATAAATCCATATATGTTTACTTAAAAAATAAAAAATTAAATTATAGAAAGTTATTTATATAATAAACTTTTTATACATAGGCTAAAAAATTAAATAATGCTATTTATAAAAATATTAATATCTTTATAAATAGCACTTAAATTATTTATTTAATTTTTCTGTGTACTCTCTTATAACATCATTAGACTTTTTAAATCTTTTAAGCTCTTCATCTGTCATATCTATTTCTACTACTTCTTTTACACCCTCACTATTAAGAACTGCAGGTACGCCACTAAATACATTATATTCACCGTACTCACCTTCTAACAATGTAGATACAGGTATTATCTTATTCTCATCATTTATAATTGCTTTTATTATCCCTACAGTAGAAGATGCTATAGCATAATATGTTGTTCCCTTTCTATTATATACTTCCCATCCAGCCTGAGCTGTTTCTAAAACTAATTTATCTAAATCTACATCCCCAACTCTATCTTTATTATCTTGTATAACCTTACTAAAAGGCTTTCCTCCTATATAGACATGAGACCATGGAACCATCTGAGAGTCTCCATGTTCACCCATAGAATAAGCCTGAACACTTCTAGGGTCTACATTAAATAAATCCCCTATAAAATTCTTTAATCTTGCTGAATCAACTGATGTCCCTGTTCCTATAACATGGCTTTTAGGTAATCCAGATATCTTATATACATAATGAGCTATTATATCTACAGGATTTGATATTATTATAAAATGTCCGTTAAATCCACTTTCCATAATAGGGTTCACTATTGATTCCGCTATCTTAGCTGATAAATCTAGTGAATCTAATCTTGTTTGTCCTGGTTTTGGTGGAGCGCCAGCAGTTATTACAACTATATCTACATCACCGCATTCTTCATATGATCCAACTCTTATCTTTGTATTCCTATTTAAATATTCTATACAATGCTTTAAGTCCATCACTTCTCCAAGAGCCTTTTCTCTATTAATATCTATCATTAAAACTTCATCACAGACCCCTTGTGTTATTAAACTAAACGCTGTACTAGATCCAACTAATCCTGTTCCTACTATAGCTACTTTCCTTGTTTTTGAAAACATATATTTTCCCTCCAGTCTACTTCCTTTTTAAATTATATATCATCTTTTCGTAATATTAAAATAATTTAAATTTACATTATCTAAAAGTTATTTTCATTTTTTTATATACCCTAAATTATAAATATTATTTATTATAAATTAACTAATCAATAATTATAAAATTTCATATTCTAGTAAATTTTAAAGAAATTCTAAAAAAGTTTAAAATAAAAAAATCCTAAACATTTGTTTAGGATTTGGTGCGTTATCAGGGGATCGAACCCGGGACACCCTGATTAAGAGTCAGGTGCTCTACCAACTGAGCTAATAACGCATATATAACCTGGCAACGTTCTACTCTCCCACACAGTCGCCCATGCAGTACCATCGACGCTGTAGAGCTTAACTTTCCTGTTCGGAATGGAAAGGAGTG
>NZ_JAGGJY010000034.1 GCF_017873245.1 Clostridium tertium
TGATCCAGAGTACCACGAGACACGTGAAACCTTGTGGGAAGCAGGGAGGACCACCTCCCAAGGCTAAATACTACCTGATGACCGATAGTGAAGCAGTACCGTGAGGGAAAGGTGAAAAGAACCCCGGGAGGGGAGTGAAATAGAACCTGAAACCGTGTGCCTACAACCGGTCAAAGCCCCTTATGAGGGTGATGACGTGCTTTTTGTAGAACGAGCCAACGAGTTACGGTATGTAGCAAGGTTAAGTACTTAAGGTACGGAGCCTAAGGGAAACCGAGTCTTAATAGGGCGACTAGTTGCATGCCGTAGACCCGAAACCGGGTGACCTATCCATGGCCAGGTTGAAGCGGGGGTAAAACCCCGTGGAGGACCGAACCACGTTGCTGTTGAAAAAGCATGGGATGAGCTGTGGATAGCGGAGAAATTCCAATCGAACTCGGAGATAGCTGGTTCTCCTCGAAATAGCTTTAGGGCTAGCGTCGGATATGAGTAATGGAGGTAGAGCACTGAATGGGCTAGGGGGCGTATCGCTTACCGAACCTTATCAAACTCCGAATGCCATATACTATGAGTCCGGCAGTCAGACTACGAATGATAAGATCCGTGGTCAAAAGGGAAAAAGCCCAGATCGTCAGCTAAGGTCCCAAAGTGTAAGTTAAGTGGTAAAGGATGTGGGATTTCTAAGACAACTAGGATGTTGGCTTAGAAGCAGCCACTCATTTAAAGAGTGCGTAATAGCTCACTAGTCGAGAGATCCTGCGCCGAAAATGTCCGGGGCTCAAACTTACCACCGAAGCTACGGGCTCAAGTTTACTTGAGCGGTAGAGGAGCGTCGTAATCGGGCTGAAGTCGTACCGTAAGGAGCGGTGGACTGATTACGAGTGAGAATGTTGGCATTAGTAGCGAGATGTAAGTGAGAATCTTACAGGCCGAAAATCTAAGGTTTCCTGGGGAAGGCTCGTCCGCCCAGGGTTAGTCGGGACCTAAGCCGAGGCCGAAAGGCGTAGGTGATGGACAATTGGTTGATATTCCAATACCACTATTATCGTTATTATCGATGGTGTGACGGAGAAGGATAGGATGTGCTAGCGATTGGAAATGCTAGTCTAAGCATTTAGGGAGTTAAAGTAGGCAAATCCGCTTTAACAATTCTGAGGTGTGATGGGGAAGGTCATTTTGACTGAAGTATCTGATTCCATGCTTCCAAGAAAAGCATCTAGAGAGAGAAGTAGTGCCCGTACCGCAAACCGACACAGGTAGATGAGGAGAGAATCCTAAGGCCATCGGAAGAATTGCAGTTAAGGAACTAGGCAAATTGACCCCGTAAGTTCGCGAGAAGGGGTGCCTGTGAGAGCAGGCCGCAGAGAATAGGCCCAAGCAACTGTTTAGCAAAAACACAGGTCTCTGCTAAAGCGTAAGCTGATGTATAGGGGCTGACGCCTGCCCGGTGCTGGAAGGTTAAGGGGAACACTTAGCGCAAGCGAAGGTGTGAACTTAAGCCCCAGTAAACGGCGGCCGTAACTATAACGGTCCTAAGGTAGCGAAATTCCTTGTCAGGTAAGTTCTGACCCGCACGAATGGCGTAATGACTTGGGCACTGTCTCAACTGCAAATCCGGCGAAGTTGTAGTGCGAGTGAAGATGCTCGCTACCCGCGATTGGACGGAAAGACCCCGTAGAGCTTTACTGTAGCTTAGCATTGAGTTTCGATATTGTCTGTACAGGATAGGTGGGAGACTGAGAAGCTAGGGCGTCAGCCTTAGTGGAGTCAACCTTGGGATACCACCCTGACAGTATTGGGATTCTAACCGGACGCCATGAATCTGGTGACGGGACATTGTTAGGTGGGCAGTTTGACTGGGGCGGTCGCCTCCTAAAAAGTAACGGAGGCGCCCAAAGGTTCCCTCAGAACGGTCGGAAATCGTTCGAAGAGTGCAAAGGCAGAAGGGAGCCTGACTGCGACACCCACAAGTGGAGCAGGGACGAAAGTCGGGCTTAGTGATCCGGTGGTACCTCGTGGGAGGGCCATCGCTCAACGGATAAAAGCTACCTCGGGGATAACAGGCTGATCTCCCCCAAGAGTCCACATCGACGGGGAGGTTTGGCACCTCGATGTCGGCTCGTCGCATCCTGGGGCTGTAGTAGGTCCCAAGGGTTGGGCTGTTCGCCCATTAAAGCGGCACGCGAGCTGGGTTCAGAACGTCGTGAGACAGTTCGGTCCCTATCCGTCGCGGGCGTAGGAAATTTGAGAGGAGCTGTCCTTAGTACGAGAGGACCGGGATGGACTGACCTCTGGTGCACCAGTTGTTCCGCCAGGAGCATAGCTGGGTAGCTAAGTCGGGAAGGGATAAACGCTGAAAGCATCTAAGCGTGAAGCCCCCCTCAAGATGAGATTTCCCATAGCATAAGCTAGTAAGACCCCTTGAAGAACACAAGGTTGATAGGTCAGAGGTGTAAGTGTGGTAACATATTTAGCTGACTGATACTAATAGGTCGAGGGCTTGACCAATAAAAA
>NZ_JAGGJY010000035.1 GCF_017873245.1 Clostridium tertium
GAAGAAAGGATTAAAAAAGAAAATATAGAGGAATGGATAAATAATATCACTCCTAATATTCTATACATGAATATACAAAATAATAATGGATCTATTAAGGTGAAAAATAAAGAAGAAGTTTTTAAAATAGAGGAAAATGATAAAATAAAGATAAATTCTATTATTAAAAATGAAGAAAATTATTTTACATTAGAGGTTAGGTTATGAAAAAAATTAAAATATTACATTTAATAGTTATATTTATAACAATTCTCCAAATTTGCATAATGATTTTTAATAAAAAAGATTCCCCTAAAGATGTTGTACCATGTATAACAGAAGTGAAAAATGTTAAATATATAAAAGACATAGAGAAGGATTTTAATAATATAAATAATTCAACAATATTAAGTTATAATAAGATAGATGAAAGTAGTTGGATAGTAAAATGCACCTTAAATGGTAATAAAATTCAGGTGTTGGATGCATTGAATAAAATAGATAATTACTATATAAATAATTATAATTTGAATTATGATAAAGAAAATATCTTGTTAGAGCTAGAATTAAAAAGTAAATAATGACAATATTTTTTAGAAGTTATTATAAGTAATTGCATTTATTTGTGAATTTTGATAAAATATTTTTGTTATGTCATAAACATTGTTGAAGTTATGACTATTTAGGTAACAACGAGTTATACTAAATATATGGAATAAAGTTTTTGGAGGGATATTTAATGATATCAGCAGGAGATTTAAGAAAAGGTACTACTTTCGAGCATGAAGGACAAGTTTATACAGTAATAGACTTCTTACATGTTAAACCAGGTAAAGGTGCAGCATTTGTAAGAACAAAATTAAGAAATGTTATTTCTGGTGGTGTTACTGATACAACTTTTAACCCAACAGCTAAATTACAAGAAGCAGTAATTGAAAGAAAAGAAATGCAATACCTTTATTCAGATGGAGAACTATACTACTTCATGGATCAAGAAACTTTTGAACAAATTCCATTAAACTACGAAAAAGTAGAAGATGCTATAAAGTTCATAAAAGAAAATATGTTTGCTGTAATAAAGTTCTACAAAGGAGAGGCTTTCTCAGTAGAGGCTCCAAACTTTGTTGAATTACTAATAACTCAAGCAGACCCAGGAATAAAAGGAAACACTGCTACAAATGCAATGAAACCTGCTACATTAGAAACAGGTGCAGTTGTAAATGTTCCTATGTTTGTTAATGAAGGAGACGTAATCAGAGTAGACACTAGAACTGGTGAATACATGGAAAGAGTATAATAACAAAAGCTAAGTTTTTACTTAGCTTTTTTATTCTATAAGGATTACAATAAAAGTTAAATAAACAAAAATTTATATATAAAATATCCAATATTAGGGTATAATTTGAATAGACAATATTTCTATTTAAAGGAAGTGAAGATGTGAAAAATATAAAAGAAAAAATAGAAAATATTAAAACTAATGTTGCTAATATAAATGATGATAAATATGATAATATTTTTAGTAGCATTTTATCGGTTTTAGATGATATGTCAAATGTAATTGAAGATATGAACAATAGACAAGATTATTTAGAAGAAAATGTTCAGTATATAGACGAAGATCTTACAGGATTGCAAGATGAATTATTTGAAGAAGTTTCAATAGAAGATCTTATAGAAATGGAAGATGAGTATATCGAAGTAAATTGCAAGAGTTGTAATAAGCCTCTTTTTGTTGAAAAAGAATCTATAGATAACAATAAATCAATACCATGTCCATTTTGTCATGAAGAAGCAATTTAATTAAATTAATAATAAAAAATTATAGAATAAAAAACTATTAGTTGTTAAACTGATAGTCATAGTATAGACTTTGTCCACACTAAAAAACCACCAGTTAAGCTGGTGGTTTTTTATCGTATTAAGGGATTATATTGAAAATATTAAAAAACACTTTATTAATTAATAACTAAATAGCAATTAGTATAAATTACAATAAAGGCTTAATATTTTAATAAAGCTCAAGGTGGCTTATATAATATAAATAAAGTTAGAATTTCAGTAATTGAATAAAACTCAAATAATAGATACTTTCAAATCTAATATATTTACTAAATTAATATTAAAGAATAAAAAATAAAAACAATGAATATAAGAGTCAATTTTAAAATAT
>NZ_JAGGJY010000036.1 GCF_017873245.1 Clostridium tertium
AGCTTTCTAAATGCCCATGTAGCACCCTCTAAATTTTCTATTTTAAAACCTTCTCTTTGTTCTACTAAATCATTTTGTAATAATGTGTTTTCCATTCTCATATCCCCCTCAAATTTATAAATATTACTGTTATTACTCCTAGCCAGTATGCAATAACCAAACTAGGATAGTTTAAAAACATCCATATAAAGAAAACTAATAATAAACTTCCTATTAAAGAAACTACAAAAGTTTCTAATATTTCTCTCATTATTTTCTTTCTCCACAAACAAATAATTTTGATTTATCTATATCAGCAACTAATGCGTTAATTTCGTCTTCTTTTAAGCTTGATAGGTCAAAGCCTAAACCTTCTAAGTATTCAGCTATCTTCTTAGCACTACTCATACTTTTAGATACTACATAAACCTTCTTATAATTAGCCCTTACTTCTTCTATTTCTTTTTTCTTTTGATCTTCAAGTTTTTGAACTTCACCTTTAAAATCACAACTTGATGAAATTCTATTTTTAATATTACTTAAATATTTCAATCCATCTTTAATATAATAATTACCACTATAGGCTACTTCTAAATCTTCACTCATATCTGTTAAAAGATTAGTTAAATTAACTGAAAATCTATTAAATGTATCTTGTAGAAGGTCGATACTATCCTCATATTTAGCTAATACTTCATTCTTTTTAACTTCTATTGCTTTGTTAAATCTATCCTCTACGCTAGATATAGCCTTTCTTTCAACTCTATCTATAAACTCTAATAAATCTTTTTTATTCATTCTTATATCCTCCTAAATTAACTCTCTTATAGTTTGTACACTATCTATGTTATAAACTTCTCCATTGTCTATATTTTCTTTATCTGTTATAATATTTTGTAGTGGTTTCATTGGCTCGTTCTCTTTTGTTTGGTCGCATAGAGAATGAGCTTTTTAATACATTTCTTTAACTTGTCTTAATGCTGCTTGATAACTTAATCCTTCTCGCATAAGCAAATCAACTTCTTTTGACATATCTAACTCAATATCATTTTCTATTTTGGCTAATCTCTTTTGATAAGCATCCCTCTTAAGAATTTCTTGCATAAGCTTACCCAACTCCTATTCCTCCTTTCTAAGCTATAATAGTTTCTTTATCATCTAACCTTAATAATCTTAAATTGTAGCTATTTTTCCCTTTAGGCATGATACCCTTTTTTCTTAATTTACATACTTTTTCAAATATAGTTTGTTCAGATCTACCTAAAGCTAAAGACATTTCCTCTACCCCAACAATGTGATACCAATTTATTAAGTAATCTGTATCTTCTTTGCTCCATTTTTGTCCTTGGTTAAAATGTAGTTCTGGATTATATTTCATTCTGCCTTGATTATCGTACTCAATCATCTTCTTAAGCTGACCTCCTTCCTCTTTTTAATATGATAGAATGTATAACCTTCTGCTGATGTTGACACACTTAAAAATTCCTCTGGATTAACTCCATATTCTGTTAAGAATCTTCTTTGCCTTTGTGTGAGTTTCCTATATGCTCCTTCCATATAAATACCCCCTTAGCTTGTCTATTTGCTTTGTAAAGATAGCCTTATCCCCTTTTAAGTAAGTTATTAAAGCCATACTAGTAACTGATACTATTAAACATATTCCTACTTCGTAACTTATCTTAAGTAAAGTTAATAGGTATATTTTTAATACATACACTTCTATCTCAACTCCTCAACTTTCTTTCTAGCTTTATTAAATTCATTTATGCAGTT
>NZ_JAGGJY010000037.1 GCF_017873245.1 Clostridium tertium
AGAATAGGTAATACAATAGCTACTGCAACACCATTAATGCTAACAGGACTTTCAGTTGCCTTTGCATTTAAGACAGGATTATTTAACATAGGGGCACCGGGACAAATGTTATTTGGAGGATTTTGTTCAATAGCGGTAGGGTTATCATTAGATTTACCAAAAGCAATCCTTGTTCCTATTGTTGTATTAGCTGGGATATTAGGTGGAGCACTATGGGCTACAGTTCCAGGGATTTTAAAAGCTAAATTTAATGTTCATGAAGTTGTATCATCAATAATGATGAACTGGGTTGCTTATTGGATAGTTTATTATAATATTCCAAAATATTTTAAAGGTGAATTCTTAGAAACTGAATCAAAAATGTTATCAGATTCAGCAACTTTAAAAGCTTCTTGGTTATCAAATATTTTTGAAGGATCATATATAAACTTAGGTATTTTCTTAGCTATGATAGCAGTTTTCATTGTTTGGTTTATATTAAATAAAACAGTTTTAGGATATGAGTTAAAGGCTGTTGGATTTAACAGATTTGGAGCTGAATATGCGGGTATGCCAGTTAATAGAAATATAGTTATTTCTATGATGATAGCTGGTGCTTTATCTGGTCTTGCAGGAGCTATACAATATACTGGTAATGCAAACATAATGCAAATTGGTGTTATGCCAAGCCAAGGCTTCGACGGTATAGCAGTAGCATTGCTTGGAGCAAGCAATCCAATTGGAGTTTTCTTCTCAGCATTATTCTTTGGAGTATTATATGTTGGAAAAGGCTTTATGAATGCAGCAGTAAAGGTACCACCAGAACTTGCAGATACTATAATGGCTACAATAATTTACTTTGCAGCAACAAGTATGATAATGGATAAAGTAATAAAAAGATTCAAAAAAACAAAAAAAGATGATTCACAAGGTAAAAATAGTTCTTCTGAAAGGGTGGTGGAAAAATAATGTGGAGTATAATAGAACAAATTTTTCCATATGCAATTTCATATACAGTGCCTCTTTTAATAACAGCGTTAGGAGCACTTTATTGTGAAAGAAGTGGAATTGTAAATATAGGTTTAGATGGACTTATGATAATAGGTTCATTTGCAGGAGCATTAACAGTTTCAAAGCTACAAGCAAATGGAGTAGCAGGAGCTTTATGGATAGGATTATTAGTAGCAACTTTAGTTGGAGTTTTATTCTCGTTACTACATGCATTTGCAAGTATAAACTTAAATGCAAATCAAGTAATTAGTGGTACTGCTATAAATATGATAGCAGGAGCATTAACAGTATTCTTAGCAAGAAATATTACAGGTAGTGGTAATATAAGAGTTACAAATGGATTTATTCCAAAGGATATTCCAGTATTGTCACAAATTCCAATAATAGGACCACTTTTCTTTACAAAAACTTATGCAACAACATGGCTTGTAATAGTAATTTTATTGGTTAGTGCATTCTTATTATATAAAACAAGCTTTGGATTAAGATTAAGAGCTTGTGGTGAGCATCCGCAAGCGGCAGCAGCAGCTGGAGTAAGTGTATTTAAAATGAGATATATAGGAGTTATGGTATCAGGTGGATTATCAGCTTTAGGTGGAGCTATAATTTTGGTAACATACTCAGGAGAATTTAATGGAAATGTTGCAGGTCTTGGATTCCTAGCATTAGCAGCATTAATATTTGGACAATGGAAACCACTTGGAATATTAGGAGCAACATTCTTCTTTGGATTTGCTTCAACAATAGCTAA
>NZ_JAGGJY010000039.1 GCF_017873245.1 Clostridium tertium
TCTGTTGTTCTGAAGTAGAATTGTGGTCTGTATCCATCGAAGAATGGAGTATGTCTTCCACCTTCTTCTTTTTTAAGTACGTATACTTGACCTACAAATTTCTTGTGTGGCTTAACTGATCCAACTTTTGCTAAAACTTGACCTCTTTCGATGTCAGTTCTTTGAACTCCTCTTAAAAGAACTCCTACGTTGTCTCCAGCTTGCGCTTCGTCTAGTAACTTTCTGAACATTTCTATTCCTGTTACTACTACTTTTCTGCTGTCTTCTGATAATCCAACGATTTCTACTTCGTCTCCTACGTGAAGAACTCCTCTTTCAACTCTTCCTGTAGCAACTGTTCCTCTACCAGTGATTGTGAATACATCTTCTACTGGCATTAAGAATGGCTTATCTGTTGCTCTTTCTGGAGTTGGAATGTAGCTATCTACAGCTTCCATTAACTCAAGGATTGGAGCGATTGCTTTTTCATCTGTTGGGTTTTCTAATGCTTGTAAAGCTGAACCCTTTATTACTGGAATATCATCTCCTGGGAAGTTGTATTCTGATAATAATTCTCTTACTTCCATTTCAACTAATTCTAATAATTCTTCGTCATCTACCATATCTGCCTTGTTTAAGAAAACAACTATGTAGTCAACACCAACTCTTGAAGCTAGTAGTATGTGTTCTCTTGTTTGAGGCATTGGACCATCTGCTGCTGAACAAACTAATATAGCTCCGTCCATTTGAGCAGCTCCTGTGATCATGTTCTTAACATAGTCAGCATGTCCTGGACAGTCAACGTGTGCATAGTGTCTGTTGTCTGTTTGGTATTCAACGTGTGCTGTATTGATTGTGATTCCTCTTTCTTTTTCTTCTGGAGCCTTATCAATTTCATCATATTTGAATGATTCTGCTAATCCTCTGTTTGCTAATACTGTTGTGATTGCAGCTGTTAAAGTTGTCTTACCGTGGTCAACGTGACCGATTGTTCCAATGTTTACGTGTGGTTTACTTCTTTCGAATTTTTGCTTTGCCATTGTAAAATCCTCCTTTA